>NZ_SCMK01000009.1 GCF_005503355.1 Sphingomonas sp. 1F27F7B | reverse complement strand
CCGTTGGGGATGGGGTGGGGCGCGTTCCGGGATCGAGACCGTCGCCAGCCGGTGAAGATCGCCTCCCAGCCTGCGGCAACACCCACGATGGAGCGCCCGGCGCCGCCTTGCCGGCCGCTCGCCTGCTCGATCAGGGCCTCGATCGCGTCGATCTGTCGCGGGTCATAGCCGGCGTCGCGGATGCGCTCGCGCTCGGCCGCGGCCATGGCCCGGCCATGAAGACGACGCAGGATCGCAAAGCGGCGAAGCGCCTCCAGGCGCGGATTGGCCAATGGCGAATGGGGGCGTGGGCCGAGCGGATAGCGCGCAAATCCCTTCCTCGGCAGGATGCTCGACAAGGGATCGTGGCAGGCCAGTGCGAGCACCGTGACTTCCAGGGCCGTCAGCGTTTCGTTGCGCACCGTTCGTCTCCTTTCCTGCCTGAGACACCGGCGTCTTCGACCACCCTCATCAAAAAAATGGACATGCCTGCGCGCCGGGAAACGGCGGGCGTCCGGCCGAGCCGGCCCGGTGCGCCGACCGGTCCCGGGGGCATTTCATTACGGCTGCGACACCGGATTGTTAGAGGGCGGCTCCGCGGCTAGTACCGCGGCATGTCGGAGGACGAGCGCGATGGGCAGAGTCTCGCCGGTGGGGGGCTGGTTCAGACCTTCACCGAAACACGCTCCGCATTGTCGCGCTACCTCTCGCTGCGCGGCGCGACTGCGGACGAGGCCGAAGACATCCTGCAGGAGGTTCATCTCAAGCTCCTGGAAGAGAAGGTCGGCCCTGTCGCCGAGCCGCGTGCCTATCTCTACCGCATGACGAACAACCATTTCCTCGGATGGCGCCGCACCGCAGGAAGGCGGGTGCGGCGCGAGGAGGATTGGGTCGACGCGCATAGCGGGGAAGAGCGGGAGATCGACGAGCAGCCATCGGTCGAGACGCATCTCATCGCCCGCGAGCAGCTCGCGCTCCTGCAGCGCGTGCTTGACGGGCTGCCGGAGCGAACCCGCATCATCTTCCGGCGCTTCCGGATCGACGGCGAACCCCAGCGCCAGATCGCCGCGGACATCGGCATCAGCATCAGCGCTGTCGAAAAGCATCTCGCACGTGCCTATGAGGCCATCGCCGTCGCAAGGTTTCGTCTTGATGCGGATGTCGGCGGCCCGCGGCATCTCAGGATCGAGAGAGGTCGTCATGACATCTGAGGGACAAGGCAGCGCGCGGGCGCGCGCCATCGAATGGCATATCCGGCTGCGTCACGGCGACGACGCGGCGTGGGAAGGGTTCGCGGAATGGCTGGCCGAGGACCCGGTGCATGCGGCGCTCTACGATGAGATCGAGCAGGCCGATCTTGCCCTCGAGCCGCTGTTGCCCGCGGTGACTTTTCGGGAAGCCGCCAATGACGCGGAGATCGGTGACCCGCAGCGGCCGGGCTCGCGATGGCGCTGGTGGGGGATCGGGGGCGGGGCTGCAGTCGCGGCGGTCGCTGCGGCGCTGGCCTTCATGCCCCAGGCCGCCACCAGCCGATATGAAGTGACGACCGATCCAGGACAGCGCAGAACGATCAACTTGGAGGCGGGCACCCAGATCACGCTCAACGGCGCGACGCGGATGCGCCTCGATCGCAAGGATCCGCGCTTCGCATCGTTGGAGGCCGGGGAGGCGCTCTTCCAGGTCCGGCACGACGGTGCCAGGCCGTTCACGCTCGAGGTTGCCGGCCGCCGAGTCGTGGACCTGGGAACCGTGTTCAACGTCGTGCACGATGCGGCCGCGGTCCGCGTGGCGGTGGCCGAAGGCAAGGTCCGCTACGAATCCGGCGGACGGACAATTTCCCTCGATGCCGGGCAGGCGGTGTTCGATCCCTCCTCGGCCGGGGAGCCTCGCGTGTCTCGAACCGCGATCGGCTCGGTCGGGGCATGGCGCAAGGGGCGGCTGGTCTATTCTGGAGAGCCCCTCTCGCAGGTGGCGGAGGATCTCGGCAGGGCGCTCGGCATGCGCATCACCCCGGCACCCGATGTTGCGGACCGCCCCTTCTCTGGCGCGATCGCGCTGCGCGGGACGGGCCCGGACGAGCTCAAGCGCCTGACGCCGGCCTTGAATGTGGCATTCGTGCCGCGTGCCGGCGGCTGGACGATGACCGCTGCCCGTGCGGAGCGTTAGCTGGGCGGCGTTCGCCGCGGCTGGCATTCTCGGCATCGACAATGCCCATGCGCAGCGATTCAACGTTCCGCCCGGTCGCCTCGGTGAAGTTGCGGCGGCCCTTGGTGAGCAGGGCGGCGCCACCATCACGGTGACCGATCCGGATCTCGCCGCCAGGCGATCCCCCGGGGTCAAGGGCAGTTTCCGCCTGCGCGCCGCGCTCGACCGCGCGCTGCGGGGGACCGGCACGGAAGCGATGTTCTACGACCGCAATACCGTTCGCATCGTCCGGAAGCGGGAGCCGATAAGGACGCCTCGGAAACCGCAGCCGCCGGCTGCTCCGCCGATCGCGCCCGATCCGCCCCCGGAGATCGTCGTCACCGCCAGCAAGCAACATATTCCGATCGACAGCTATCCGGGATCGGTCAAGCTCGTCGCGCTCGACCCCGGCTGGGTGGCGGGCAATGCCGCCGGGGGCACGGCCGCGATCACGAAGCTGCTGCCCTCGGTCGGTTCCACCAATCTCGGATCGGCGCGCAACAAGCTGTTCATCCGCGGTATCGCCGACAGCAGCTTCAACGGTCCGACCCAGGCCACGGTGGGTCAGTATCTCGGGGACGTTCGGCTCAACTACAACGCGCCGGATCCGAACCTGAACCTCTACGACATGAAGCGCATCGAAGTGCTGGTGGGGCCCCAGGGCACGCTCTACGGAGCGAGCTCGCTCGGCGGCATCATTCGCCTCGTGCCCAACGAACCGGACACGCATACGCTGTCGACGACGGTGTCGGCGGGGATCAGCGGCACCCGATTCGGCGGCGTGGGCGGCGACGCCGCCGCCATGCTCAACCTCCCGATCGCCGACGACCGGGTCGCCGTCCGCTTCGTCGTGTTCGCGACGCGCGAGGCGGGGTATATCGATGCTCCCGCCCGCAAGCGGCGCAACATCAACAATACGACCAGCTACGGCCAGCGCCTGGCCGGGCGCGTCGAGGATCTCTGGGGATTCTCCGTCGATTTCGGCACCGCCACGCACAACACGTCCACCCGGGACGGGCAGTATACGCGTCGCGGCGATCCGCCGCTGACTCGGGACAATGCGATCGCCGAGCCTTTCCGGAACACCTATTATCTGACCTATCTCACTGCGCGACGGTGGCTGGGGCGGGCCGAGCTGGTTTCGACCACGTCGGTCGTCCGCCACGACCTGCGGACCGTCTTCGATGCGACGGGCCATGACGGCTCCGGCTCGACCGCGCGTTATGAGGAGAACAACAACATCACGCTGTTCAACCAGGAAACGCGGCTGTCCGGCGGCGGCAGGAACTACCCCTGGGTCCTGGGCATTTCGAGCATCTACAATATCAGCGCATTGTCCCGCGCGCTGGGTTCCCCCGACGCTCCCGCCCGTATCGCGGGCGTCGTCAACCAGCAGGTGGAAGGGGCCATATTCGGCCAGCTGTCGCGGCCGTTGTTCCGCAGGCTGACCGGCACGGTCGGCGGCCGCGTCACGTTCGCGCGCAGCGTCGGCAACCTGCTCGACAGCCCGGTGGAGAAGTCGAAGGAGCCGTTCAGCAACGAGCTGCGCTTCTCGCCGACCCTGGCGCTGGACTGGCATCCCGATGGAAGATTCTCGGCCTTCCTCCGCTATCAGCAGGGATATCGCGCCGGCGGCCTGGCCGTCGCGCCAGCGGGGTCGACGCTGGAAGCCCGCAAGTTCGCGACCGACGACCTGATCATGAGCGAGTTCGGCATCCGCTTCGGCCACCGGGAGCAGGATCGCCTGTCGATCCGGGCCGCCTTATTCTTTGCCGACTGGAACAATATCCAGGCCGATCTCATCGACCGCTCGGGCCTCCCCTATACCGCCAATATCGGCAGCGGGAGGATCTATGGCCTGGATGGCGACATCGCATGGCGTCCTTCGCCAAGCTTGACGATCACCGCATCGGCATTCCTGAACAATAGCGATCTGTACGCGCCCGAGGCGGAGTTCGTGGCCGCGGGCGAGCGGACCCTGCCGAACGTGGCACGCAACGGCGCGCGCGCCGTCGCGGCGTGGCGGCGCGAGATTGCGTCGGGCGTCACGCTGAGCGGCGAGGCTTCTCTGCGCTATGTCGGGGCGTCGCGGCTGGGCGTCGGGCCATTGCTCGATATCCCGCAAGGCAATTATGCGGTTGGCGATCTCGGCGGCCGATTGGGTTTCGGCAGGTTCGGCGTTTCGCTGGACGTTACGAATCTTGGCGATGTTCGCGGGAACAGCTTCGCCTTTGGCAACCCGTTCGGCCTGGCCGAGCGCAATCAGATGACTCCGTTGCGGCCACGGACCATTCGTCTGGGCCTCAACGCGGCTTTCTGAGCGCGCGCACGGCGTTCAACGCAGGAGCCGCGTGCCACGGGTTTCGGCGTGCGCCATCACGAATGCGGCTGCGGAACGACGCGCGGGCGGCAGTTCAGGACCTGACGGGCTCGCCGCATCCACTTGCGCCTCGGTTCGTCGCACGGCGGGATTATCGCGACACCGAAGAAGGGCTGCGATCTCCATCGCGATTTCGATGCGGCCTGATCGCCCCCGGAAATTAGCAAGTAATTTCAATGTGTTATGGGGTGTTGGCGGAGACGGAGGGATTCGAACCCTCGATACGGTTTCCCGTATGACGCTTTAGCAAAGCGTTGGTTTCAGCCACTCACCCACGTCTCCGGATAACGGCTCGAAGCGGGGGCTATAGCGGGGGGTTTCGGAGCAATCAACGCCCAGCTTGACGTGAAATCGACTCAATCCGCCGCTCGTTCATTGCCGTGACAGCCGCGCCCCCTATAGATCGGGCTTCTGCTGGGCTGGGGTAATTCGACCATGCGCGTTCGTGATCTGGTGTTGATGGCGGCGACGGCCGCACTCGCGACGGGCGCCCTGCCCGCGGCGGCACAGCAGCAGCAACAGCAGCAGATGACCACGATCGACCCCAACACCGCGATCGATTCGGACCTGCACACCCCGCCGCCTGCCCGCGACCCCTATGCCGTGCCGGCGCAGCAGCGGCAGGACGCGCCGCCCGCGCAGGACGATCCTTATCAGCCGCAGCAACCGCCCCCCGCAGGCCAGGCCCCGTACAGCCCCGGCGGCAGCGCCCGCCAGCAGGCCACCACTTATCAGCGCGACGAGCTGGTCGGCGCCGCCGAGGGCGTGTTCGGCAAGGGCGCATCGGGCCTGGGCAAGCTGATCGAGGACATTCTCAAGGACCAGGGCCAGCCCAACGCCTATATCGCCGGCAGCGAGGCCGCCGGCGCGGTCGGCGTCGGCCTGCGCTACGGATCGGGCATGATGTTCCACAAGGTCGAGGGCCAGCGCAAAGTCTATTGGACCGGCCCGTCGATCGGCTTCGACCTGGGCGGCGACGCCAACAAGGTGTTCGTCCTCGTCTACAATCTCTACGACAGCCAGGAACTCTACAAGCGCTTTCCCCAGGGCGAAGGCCGGGCCTATTTCGTCGGCGGCCTCTCCGCTTCCTATCTGCGCCGCGGCGACGTGGTGCTGATCCCCGTCCGTCTGGGCGTGGGCTGGCGGCTGGGCGTGAACGCCGGCTATATGAAGTTCAGCGAGAAGAAGCGCTGGCTGCCCTTCTAAAGGGCCCGCATCCCCCCTTTCGCTCTCCCCCGCAAATCCCGGGGGTGCGGCTGATGACGAACCAAATAGGCACTTTTAGCTTGACATCGTCACGCTGATATGGCACAAAGCAGGAACGCTGAAGAATTGCGAGTCGGGCCGGGGCGGCAACGCCTTCCGGCCCTTTTCTTTGGGCGATCCCATCAATTGCGAACGAACCCGCCGGGGAGAACGGCATGTGCCCATGCCATCGTCCCTCCGGGCTGATCCGCGGACGGCCGGGCCGGATCGGCGGGCCGGCGTTCGCAATCGACGGGATCGCCCTTCTTTCGGGGAGAGGAGCTGTGGAGGAGGCTAGACGGCGCTGGGTGCGCTGGACCAAGAAGGAGCGCACCGTATTTCTCGATCACCTGGCCGCGACGGGCAGTGTGTGCGAGGCGGCCGCCATCGCGGAAGTGAGCACGTCCAGCGTCTATCGCCTGCGGCGCAAGGACGAGGCGTTCGCCGAGGATTGGCGCAAGGCGCTGATCCTCGGCTACGAAATGCTCGAGACCGTCCTGCTCGGCCATGTGCTGGCCGGCGGAGGCAGCAGGATCCAGCGGCCCGACGGGCGGACCATCGATCTGGGCGACGCGATGCGGTTGCTCAGCATGCATCGCGCGCACCGGCAGGGCGACCGGAAGCGCGGAGGGAGGCCGCTCGAGCGCGCCCGGCCCGAAGACACCGATGCGGCGATCCTCAGGAAGCTGGCGGCCATCGACCGGGCCCGCGCCCTGGAGGCGGAGGAAGCGCGTGCGCAGTAGCGCCGCGTTCGAGGCGCTGGTGGCCCGCACGCCGGAGGACCGCGCCAAGGCGATCCGCATCCTGAGCGGCCCGCAGAAGCGCGAGTTCGACGAGCGCTGGTGGCAATGGGCGCACCAGGGCCAGTTCGAACCCGAGGGCGACTGGCGCATCTGGCTGATCCGCGCGGGCCGCGGCTTCGGCAAGACACGGGCGGGCGCCGAATGGGTGCATGCCCGTGCCCGCGCCGATCCCGATGCCCGGATCGCGCTGGTGGGCGGCAACGTCGAGGATGTGCGGCACGTGATGATCGAGGGATCGAGTGGATTGCTGGCGGCGGCGCGCGAGGACGAGGAGATGATCTGGGTTCGCAGCTCGGGCGAACTGCGCTTTCCCAGCGGCGCCCGGGCGCGCATCTATTCGGCGGCGGCGGCCGAAGGGCTGCGCGGCCCCGAACATCATTTCGCCTGGTGCGACGAGCTGGCGAAATGGGGTCGGGCGGGTGAGGTCGCCTGGGACAATCTGATGCTCGGCCTGCGGCTGGGCGAGGCGCCGCAGGTGCTGGTGACGACCACGCCGCGCCCGGTGAAGCTGATGCGCAAGGTGATGGCGCTGCCGGGCCTGGTGGAAACGCGCGGGCGGACGCGGGGGAATCCGTGGCTGCCGCGCAGCTTCGTCGAGGCGATGACCGCCGATTATGGCGGCACCAGCCTGGGCCGGCAGGAACTCGAGGGCGAGATGATCGACGCGCCGCAGGGCGCGCTGTGGAGCCGCGCGCTGATCGAGAAATGCCGGGCGGAGGCGGTGCCCGAGCGGGTGCGCTGCGTGATCGGCGTCGATCCGCCGGCGGGCGTCGGCGGCGATGCCTGCGGGATCGTGGCGGCGGCGCTGGGGCGCGACGGCAAGGCATATGTGATCGAGGACGCCAGCGTCGCGGGCGCCACGCCCGAGGGCTGGGCACGCGCCGTGGCGGCCTGCGCCGCGCGGCACGGCGCCGACCGGGTGGTGGCGGAGAAGAACCAGGGCGGCGCCATGGTGAAGAGCGTGCTGCTCGGCGCCGATGACGGCCTGCCGGTGACGCTCGTGCATGCCAGCCAGGGCAAGGCGGCGCGCGCCGAGCCGGTGAGCCTGCTCTACGAGGCGGGCAAGGTGCGCCATGCCGGCGCCTTCCCGGCGCTGGAGGATGAATTGTGCGGGCTGGTGGCGGGCGGCGGCTATGAGGGCCCCGGCCGCTCGCCGGACCGCGCCGACGCGCTGGTCTGGGCACTGACCGAGCTGATGCTGAGCCGGCGCGGGCTGGCGGCGATACGGATGCTGTAGGGGGCGGCAAGGCTTCGGAACGAACCGGAAGTCGTTAGCGGTTTGGGTCGTAAACTCATAGACGACCGCTGTCGGCACGAGGGCGGAACGGCCGAGCTTGGGTGGGAAGCGGTCAATCGCGATGTCGAGAGAATAGCTCCCGTTGAGCAGCATTGATCGAGGCAGCGTCCCAATCGACTTCCCGCTTCGACGGTGGAATGCTGCGATGCTCGTTGTTGTAGAACAGGGTTCCGTGGATGCCGTTCGCCTCTGACTTCAGGATCGGACGTTCCCACAGCCGCGTGAGAAATCGGCCGGCCGCGCTGCCGAGCCGCTCCCACAGGTCTTCCGCTAGTTCCATGTCGCGACCGTCGGGAAAAATCGCGGCGTATTCCTCGTCCGTCGCTTGGAAGATGCTGAAGGTCGCGTTCGATGCGCCGTCGATGATCTGAACGTTCTTCATATTGCGATCTTGCCAGAGAAGGGAACGCCCGCAAATGGGGCGTTTGCCGTCGGGCTGCTTTCATGAGTCTACGGCCTAGTTCGACAGTGATGCAGTTGGCGGCCAATTTCCATTGTCCCTCTGAACTTGTTTAGCGATTATCCCCTTCGGACAAGTATCTCGCTTTCGTCATCCCCGCGCAGGCGGGGATCCAGGATTTCTCCGCCATATCGCCCGTGACTCTGGATCCCCGCCTGCGCGGGGATGACGAGAGGTGGAGGGCCGGGAGAGCGAGAGAGATGCTTGTCTGAAGGGGACAAGCCCCAACTTGTTTCAGGGCCCGAGGAGCCACGCGCGATTCCGCTCGTGGAGCATTGGATGCCGACCCCGGATCAAGCCCGGGGTCGGCATGACGGGCAAGGGCGTGCCGCCCGCCGAGAATAGCGACTGAACGGGAGAATCGAGATGACGGAACGAAGCATGTTCCGGCGGGCGATCGCGCTCGCCGGGACGCTGGGGCTGTGCGGCTGCGCGACCAGCGGGGCGGCGCTGCGGAATATGGGAAGCGCGGCATGGGTGGCGCGCTTCGACGCGGATCACGACGGCGGGCTCGATCGCGCGGAAGTGACGGCGATGGCGGCGGCCATGGTGCCCGGCAAGGGCGTGGCGCGCGACGCGCTGCGTGCCGGGCTGGCGGCGGGATACTGGACGCGGGACTGCAATCGCGACGGGCGGCTGGATCCCGCCGAGCTGGCGACGGACGCCCCCTGCGCGTGATTCGAAGGGAACGTCCGGCAATTTCGGGAGGAATGGCATGAAATGGTTCGGGCGGAAGTCCGCGCGCGACGGTGCGCGGCCGGCGCTGTCGCGCGGCGGGAACTTCACGGGCGGCATCGGCGAATGGCCGCGCAGCTACGAAGCGCAGGTGCGCGAGGCCTATTGCCACAATCCGGTGGCGCAGCGCGCCGTGAAGCTGGTCGCCGAAGGCGCGGGCAGCGCTGGGCTGAACGCGAGCGATCCCGCGCTGCTCAGGCTGGTGACGGCGCGCTCGGGCGGGCAGCCGCTGATCGAGACGCTGGCGGCGCAGCTGCTGCTGCATGGCAAGCGCTTGTGCGTCTCGACCTGCTCACGCAGGCGGCCGCCGAAGCGATCGGCGCGAATGTGCCGCCCCGCGATCCGCTGCCCGGCCGGTGCTGGATCATCGGCGACGCGCCCGAAGGCGACTGGCAGGGACATGCCGGAGAAGTCGCGGGCTGGACGGAAGGTGGCTGGCGCTTCGTCGCTCCGCCGGAAGGCATGCGGCTGTGGCTGGGCCAGGGCGCCGGGCATGCGCTGTTCGCCAATGGCGACTGGCACGCGGGCGAGGTGCATGGCCGGCTCGTCGTCGAGGGAAAACGGGTCGTCGGCGCCCGCGCCGCCGCGATTCCGGAACCGGAAGGCGGCACGGTGGTTGATGCGGCAGCGCGGGCCGCGATCTCGGCGGTATTGGCTGCATTGCGCACACATGGTCTGATCGAAGGTGGCGGGCTGTGACGTTAATGCAACAGTACCGGGATTTGTGCGCTTGCGTAGAAACTTTCGTTTCGGTACTGAGTTTTTCGCTGTCCGTAGTGACAATCATGAAAGGGGATTAAGATGCGGAAGCTTGCCGTTACTCTGGCACTCGCGACTACCGCGCTCAGCACGCCCGCCCTCGCCCGCGACGATGCGTGGTATGTGGGTGTCGAAGGCGGCGCGATGCTCGTCGAGGACATCAAGTTCGACGTCGGCACGGCCAAGCAGGCCGCGACCGTGCACCACAAGGCCGGCTGGGATGCCGACGCCGTTGTCGGTTACGATTTCGGTCCGTTCCGTGCGGAAGCCGAGGTCGGCTATCGCCAGGCTTCGGTCAACCGGCTCCAGAGCACCATCACCATGCCGATCCGCAATTCGGCCGGTGCCGCGCTCAACGCGGCTCCGGGCAACTACGGCTATGCCGGCGGCCGTTCCTCGGCGCTGAGCTTCATGGTCAACGGCCTGCTCGACTTCGGTGAAGACACCGGCGTGCAGGGCTTCGTCGGCGGCGGTGTCGGCGTGGCGCGCGTCAAGAACAAGGTCGGCCTGAACACCTATCAGGACACGATCGACGATTCGGACACGGTCTTCGCCTGGCAGGCGATCGCGGGCATCCGCGCGCCGCTGACCGACTCGATCGACATCTCGCTGAAGTATCGCTTCTTCAATGCCGACAATGTGAAGATCACCGACGTTTCGGGTCGCGTGTGGGACGGCCGCTTCCGTTCGCACTCGATCCTGGGCGGCCTGATCTTCAACTTCGGCGCCCCGGCCCCGGCCCCGACGCCGGTTCCGACGCCGGAGCCCACTCCGACGCCGACCTGGACGCCGACTCCGGAACCGACCCCGACGCCGACCGTCGTCTGCACCCCGGGACCGTACATCGTGTTCTTCGACTGGGATAAGTCGGATATCACGCCGGAAGCCGCGAGCATCCTCGACAACGCCATCAGCAACTATCAGAACTGCGGTAATGCGCAGGTGATGCTGGCCGGCCACGCCGACCGCTCGGGCTCGGCCAGCTACAATGTCGGCCTCTCGCAGCGTCGTGCTGACTCGGTGAAGGCCTATATGACTGCCCGTGGCATCGCCGCCGGCGTGATCTCGACCGAAGCCTTCGGTGAGAGCAAGCCGCGCGTCGAGACTGCCGACGGTGTTCGCGAACTGCAGAACCGTCGCGTGGAAGTCACCTACGGTCCGGGTTCGGGCAACTAAGCCAGACCCGTCCGCAAGGACTGAGAATCGGGGAGGTCGGGAAACCGGCCTCCCTTTTTCTTTGGCGCCGCCGCTTTCTCTCCCGGGAAGGTACCCGCTGCAGGGGCGGTTGCCGTCACCCCGGCTTCGGGCCGGCGTCAGCTTTCGAGCCTGTTCCTCGGGCGAGGGTGCTCGCCCGGATCGACGCGCTTCAGCCCTTGGCCGGCGACTCGGCCAGTGCCTCCCCCAGCCATTCCGGCACGCATGCGTCACCGAGCGCTTCGACTCGGCGCAGCTCCACCATCAGGCCGAGATCGGGATATGCCGCACGCGTCCGTTCGCCCGGCTCGCCGAGCGGCGCGACCACGAGCCGGCGGTTGACCTTGGCGCGATAGTGCATTCGCGCCGTATTCTCCTGACCGACATAGCAGCCCTTGCCGAAGCTGACGCCGTTCAACTCGGCAGCGTTGCATTCAAGCCACAGTGTCTTGTCCTGGCCGAGCTCGGCCGCGCCCTCGGTGACGCCGAGCGACAGGCGGTGCGCGCGCCAGGCGAGGCCGGCATCCCTCCCTGCATTCTCATCGAGCCAGCGCCAGCCAAGCGCGGCGAGGCGTGGATCCGCGGCCGCGTGCGGCCGCGCGGCGCGCGACCAATGCACCCCCAGCGCGGGTTCGTGGCCGATGCGTATCGGCCGGCGCAGGCGATATAGCGTGAGGCGGCGGATCAGCGCCTCGGCCTGCGCTTCCTCGCAATCGACCACGATATCGTCGCCCGCCTCCCAGAGCAGGAAATCGAACAGCGCCTTGCCTTGTGGCGTGAGCAGCGCGGCCCATTGCGGCGCGTCGGCGGCCACTGTTGCCAGATCCTGTGTCACCAGGCCCTGGAGGAAGCCGCGCACGTCTTCGCCCGAAATGCGGATCAGGGCGCGATCGGCAAGCCAGGTGCCGCAATCGCCAATGCTGGTATCGATCATGCCGAACAGGTAGGGGGTAGGCGGGGGCGACGGAAGAGGCGCGGATATGAATGTCGATCTGAAGCTCAAGGGCGGGCGCGTGCACTTGCCCGGTGGTCCGGCCGAAACGGACATCGGCGTCTCCAGGGGGCGCATCGTCGCAATCGGCGGCCCGCTGGAAGCGGGCGAGACGATCGACTGCACCGGGCTCGACGTGCTGCCCGGCGTGATCGACAGCCAGGTGCATTTCCGCGAGCCCGGGCTCGAGGCGAAGGAAGACCTGGAGAGCGGCGCGCGTGCGGCGGTGCTGGGCGGAGTGACGGCGGTGTTCGAGATGCCGAACACCAAGCCCAACACCGATTCGGCCGAAGCGGTGCAGGACAAGCTCGCTCGTGCCCGCGACCGGATGTGGTGCGACCACGCCTTCTATGTCGGCGCGACCAACCACAATGCCGAACATCTCGCCGAGCTGGAGCGGCTGCCGGGTACGGCCGGCGTGAAGATCTTCATGGGCGCCTCGACCGGCGACCTGCTCGTCTCCGACGATGCGAACCTGGCCCGCGTGCTCGCTTCGGGCCATCGCCGCGTGGCGATTCATGCCGAGGACGAGTTTCGCATGCAGGATCGGCTGGGCGAGCGCGTGCCCGGCGATCCCGCCAGCCATCCGGTCTGGCGCGACGACGAGAGCGCGATGCTGGCGACGCGGCGCATCCTGGGTCTGGCGCGCGCGGCGCGGCGGCGGATCCATGTGCTGCACGTGACGACGCCCGCCGAGCTGGAACTGCTCGGCGCGAACAAGGACATCGCCACGTGCGAAGTCACGCCGCAGCACCTGACGCTGGCCGGCGAGGAAGCCTATCCCACGATCGGCACCTTCGCGCAGATGAACCCGCCGATCCGATCCGCCGCGCATCGTGCCGGGCTGTGGCACTGGCTCAATCAGGGCGTTCCCGACGTGCTCGGGTCGGACCATGCGCCGCACACGCGCGAGGAAAAGGCCAGGCCCTACCCCGACAGCCCCAGCGGCATGCCGGGCGTGCAGACGCTGTTGCCGCTCATGCTCAATCACGTTGCCGAGGGGCGGACGACGCTGCAACGCGTGATCGACCTGACCAGCGCGGGTCCGCAGCGCATATTCGGCATCGCCGGCAAGGGCCGGATCGCCGTGGGCTATGACGCGGACTTCACCGTGGTGGACCTGAAGGCGCGCTGGACGATCGAGGAGAGCTGGCTCGCTTCACGCTGCGGCTGGTCGCCCTTCACCGGCACACAGATCACCGGCAGGCCGATCGGCACGATCGTGCGCGGCAACCGGGTGATGTGGGAAGCCGAACTCGCCAACCAGGCTACGGGCAAGCCGGTGCGCTTCGAGGCGGTCGAGTTCGGGTGAGGACGGTTTCGCGTACCGATCGCGCGTCGCGGCTGATCAAGGCGTCGGCCGCGCGCGTCTATCAAGCCTTTGTCGATGCCGAGGCGCTGGTGCGCTGGCTGCCGCCCGAGGGAATGACCGGCGAGATGCTGGCATTCGATGCGAAGCCCGGCGGCGGCTATCGGATGGCGCTACACTATCGGGACGGCACGCCGGGCAAGACCGACGAGCACAGCGATGTGGTCGAGACGCGCTTCGTCGCGTTGAAGCCGGGCAGGCAAATCGTCCAGACGGCGATGTTCGAATCGGAGGACCCGGCCTTTGCCGGCACCATGCGGATGACCTGGACCTTCGAGGCGACCGAAGTCGGCACCCGAGTCGCGATCACCTGCGAGGACGTGCCGCAGGGCATCCGCAAGCAGGATCACCTCCAGGGGTTGAAGTCGTCGCTTGCCAATCTCGCGGCGTTTGTCGGCGGCTAGGGGATGGCGGCCGCCCAGGCGGCGGCTTCGTCCTCGCGCCGGGCATGGACGAGCGGCGGCTCGGCGGCGGCGCGGGCCGGATCGACTTCGATCGCTGCGTCGTAAAGGAACGTTGCATTGCCGCGGATCGTGACCATGCCGGCCGCGTCTGACGATCCCATTACCAGCCCGCCCTTGTTGAACACCTTGATCATGGTGCCGAAGGGCAGGCGCCCGGTGCGCCCCGCGGCATGGACCGAGGCGGCCATGGCACTGCCGCAACTATCGGTCAGGCCGACGCCGCGCTCATAGGTGCGCACGAACAGGTCCTGCCCGCGCACTTCCACGAAGGAGACATTGGCGCGTGCCGGGATCAGATCGGGCCCAGCCTCGCACCATTCGCCGAGCGCCACCAGCTCGGCTTCGTCCACCGTGTCGACGAACGCGACGAGATGCGGATTGGGCATCGCGACTGCAGTGAAGGTTCGCGCGCTGGGCAGGCCCGGAACGGCTTGGTCGATCACCGTCTCTGCCGCGATGCGCAGGCCGACGGCGGCGGCACGGGTGGAGGCCGGGCCGGCAGTCTCGCGAATCGTCACCACGCCCGGCGCGAGCGGCTCGGCGCGGGCGACTTCGGCGCTGCTGGTCTTCAGCCGCACCCGTGCCGCATCGAGGCCGAGCAGCTCGAAGCCAAGCCGGGCGACGCAACGCAAGCCGTTGAGGCAGGTTTCTGCTTCGGAACCGTCCGAATTGAACATGCGCATGCCGAAATCATGGCCGGCATCGTCGCCCGCGGTGAGCAGTAGCAGCCCGTCGCCGCCGACCGGCCCGGCGCGGTCGGCGAGCGCGCGCGCCACGCCCGCCCAGTCCGGATCGGACAAGGCGAGCGCGCGAGCGTCGATCAGAGGAAAATCATTTCCCGAACCATGGCATTTGATGAAGGCGAGCCGCATGGCGCCCATCTAGGGACGCCGTGGCGTGCTGGCTAGCCGGCAACTGCCTCGCGCTCCACCGGGCCGCCCATCGCATCGATCATCGCACGATCGCGCGCGATGATCGCGGCGAAGCTCGGCCGTGCGTGCATCGCGGCGACCCACGCGGCCAGCCGCGGATAGGTCGAGGCATTCACGGTCACCCCGATGCAGCCAAGAGTCGCGAGTGGGCTCGCCACGGCGATGTCCGCCAGGGTCAGCCGGTCGTCGACGAGGAAGCCGCTCGCTGGGATCGCAGTTTCCAGATAGGCGAGGATCGGCGGCATCAGCTCCCGCTCGGCGGTGTCGGCCGCGGCATGATCACACTCCATCTTCAGCACGCGCGGACGCACGAAGCGCTGGCCGAAGATCGCCCCGCCGGCGGCCATCATGATCGTGTCGGCGAGCTCGTCGAACCAGATCGTCCGCGCCCGCGCCCGCGGCTCGGCCGGGATCAGGCTCGGCTCCGGATATTTGGCGTCAAGATAGGCGACGATCGCCGAGCTGTCCGAAATCAGGAAATCGCCGTCCTTGAAGCCCGGCATCTTGCCGAACGGGCTCGCTGCCATGAATTCCGGTCCGCCCCGGCCCATGCCGGCCGCCTCCAACTCGAGATCCAGCCCCTTCTCGGCACCGAACACCATGACCTTGCGCACATAGGGCGAAAGCGTCGAACCAAACACGATCATGCCAACCTCTCCTCGGCTTGGACATCAGGCTATCAAATCAGTTGTTATTTGCAACTGGTTTATGCGCGACAGGTGCGCTCCGCTGTGCGAAGAAGGGACGCGTGATTGCTCTCATGCTCCTCCTCGCGCTGGGCGCGGCTGCGGCCTTTTATATCGTGCTGCGGCGCATCGCCTTTCTGGAGGAAGAACTGCGCCGTGTCGAATCGCTGATCGCCCTGCGCGGCCGGGACGCGCGCGAAACGCCGGCCTCCTCGCCCGAGCCCTCGACCCTGCCGGCTCCCGCGGCCGATCCGCCCGCCCCGGTCGTTGAGGCACCGGCGGGCCCCGGGCCGGGGCGGCGCCCCGTCGAGCCGCGGCCTCTGCCGCAGTTCAGCTTCGAGACCTTGATCGGCGGAAGACTGCCGATCTGGATCGGCGGCGCGGCGCTGGTGCTCGCCGGTTTCTTCCTGGTCCGCTACTCGATCGAAAGCGGATTGCTCGGCCCGGGAACGCGGACCCTGCTCGCGGCGCTGTTCGGCGCGGTGCTGGTCGCGGGCAGCGAGATCACGCGGCGCCTGCCTGCGACCGCCGACGATCCGCGCGTGGCGCAGGCGCTGGCCGGGGCAGGAGTCGCGAGCCTTTACGGCACGCTCTACATGGCTGCCGCGCTCTATCACCTGATCACGCCCCTCATCGCGTTCCTGCTGGTGCTGGCCGTCACCGGCGGCGCGCTCACCCTGGCGCTGCGCCACGGGCCGCCCACTGCGGTGATGGCGCTGATCGGTGGTTTCGCCGCGCCCCTGGTCGCCGGCTTCGATGCGGCCGGGATCGGCCCGCTGCTCGTCTATCTCGCGTTGTTCATTGCCGCCCTGTTCGGCCTGGCCGCCCATCGCGGCTGGGCCTGGCTGGCGCTGACTGCCTGCGCAGCGGGCTTCGCCTGGATCAACTTCCTGATCGCCGTGCTGGTCGCGCGCGAGGGCGATCTTTCCGCCGTCGGCGCCTTTACCCTGCTGCTCGCGATCGGTGCCAGCGCGGCGCTGCCGGCCACAGGAGCGGGCAATCGCTGGCTTCGTCTCGCCCCTCTGGTGGCGGGATGCCTGCAACTCGCCCTGCTCGCCCCGGCGCTCGACTTCAGCTGGCTCGCCTGGGCCTTCTATCTCACGCTCGCGGCCGCCACACTGTTCCTTGCCTGGCGCGACACAGCCTATCTTCCCGGCGCGCTTGCCGCCTGCGTGCTGCTGCTCGTGCTGGAGCTGCTCGCCATCGATCCGCGCCCGCCGGGAGTCACGCCGATCGCGGCGATTCTCGCCACGGCATTGTTCGCCGTTCCCGGCCATGTACTGGCGCGTCGCCATAGGCTCTGGGCGGGCATTGCGCTGCTCGGCACGGCGGGTCCGCTCCTCATCGCCCATTTGCGGGCGCCGGAGCTGTTGTCCGCGGTGCAATGGGGATGGATTGAACTGGCGGGGGCGGCAGTGGCGTTCGGTCTTGCATGGCGGAGCCGCGCCGACCGGGAATGGTCGACTCTCGTCCCGGCGACCGCGCTCGCGGCTTTCCTCGCCGGCCTGGGCCTTGGCCAGTTCGTGCCGGACGACTGGTTGGCCCTTCCGCTCAGCTGCACCGCCGCGGCCCTGGCCTGGTGGGCGCGCAAGCTTCGTGTGCCGCTGCTCTACGAGCTTCCTGCCTATCCCCTCGCCGCCGCGCTGATTGCCGCCGCGCTGCCGCTGGGCGCGCTGAGCGAGCTGATTCTCGCCTCGCTTTCCGGCGAACGGCTCACTTATCCGCTGCTTCCCGCCTTGCCCGGGCTGCTGCGCGCGCTGGCGCTGCCGGTGGCGCTTGCCGTCGCGCTGCTCTTCGATCCCGCGCAGTTCGGCCGGGTCCGCCGCGTCGCCTCGCTCTTCGCCGTCGCCCTTGGCGTGCTGCTGCTCTACGCGGTCGCCAAGCAGCCGCTCGCCATTGCCACGCTGCCGCGCTTCCAGGCGTTCGGCTTCGTCGAGCGCGCGTTGCTCACCCAGGCCTGCCTCGCCGCCGGCTGGCTCCTGCTTCGCCGCGGCGGGTTTGCTGCGCTCGGCCATGCGCTGCTCGCGCTCGGCCTGTTCCGCATCCTGTGGTTCGACCTCTTCCTGCTCTCCGCCCTGGTCGAGCCCCAGGCGGTCGGCTCGCTGCCGCTCCTCAACGCAGCGGTGCTCCATTTCGCGCTCGCGAGCTTCTGGCTGTGGACCCTGGCCCCGCGCTGGCGGCCGGGCGCGGCGCTGCTGACTCTGCTGGCCGCGCTCGCGGCGGTGCGTCAGGCGGCGCATGGCGACCTGCTCGCCGGTCCGATCGGCACGGCCGAGAATGGCGGGTACAGCGCCGCGATGCTGGCGCTTGCACTGTATTGGCTGTGGCGCGGCATCGCCACGGGCGCGCGTGACTTGCGCGTCTTCGGCCTCGCCCTGCTCACCGGCGTCACCTTCAAGGTGTTCCTGATCGACGCCGCCGCGCTCGACGGGCTGCTGCGCATCCTCTCCTTCCTGGGCCTCGGCCTTGCGCTGATCGGGATCGGCTGGGCCTATGGCCGGTTCGTCGGCAAGGGAGCCCCGGAGCCGCTCACTTGATCCCGTAGAAATCGGCGACGCGATCGAGCGCGAAGCAGAGCACCAGCTTGCCGGCGCGGCTCGGCCAGCCCAGCGCCTTCTCCGCCGGCCCCAGCCCCTCGCCCGCGCAGACCACGCGCCACAATATGTCGGCGAGCCCGGCGCCCGCGGCCGTCACCGCTCCGTCGAAGCGCCGCCGCGCGGCGATCTGCGTCAGCGTCGGATCGAGCCGTTCCGGTACGCCGCCCGGGGATCGTGCCGACGGCGCGCCGTCCCACCGCATCGTGATGCGGGGTCCCAGCGCCGCCATCTCATAGTCGCCGCGCAGCCGCTCGCCCGCCTCGAGCTGCCGCGCGCTGACATGGCCGCGCGCCGCGAGCCACGCCATCGGCGATTCGGCCTGGTTCACCGCGACCCGCCGCCGCCCGGCCGCGTCCTCAATCGTCCGCTCCACCAGCTCGCGCATCGATGATCTCCTTTTGTTCCGATTCGCCTCCCTTGCCATGCGGGATCGATTGTAGGAAAGAAAAAAACCGATTTGGTTAGGAGAATGCACCGATGATCACTGCCATCCGCGAAGTGCGCCGCGCCAAGGGGCTTACGCTGGAGGAAGTCGCGGCGCGTTGCGAGCCTCCCACCACGGCGCAGACCATCGGCCGGCTGGAGATGGGCACGCGTACCGTCTCGGTCGGGTGGCTCAATCGTATCGCCGCCGCGCTCGGTGTGGACAGCGCCGACCTGGTCAAGCTGCCCGAACGGCCGGAGATTCCGGTGGCGGCCATGCTCGAGACTGCCGGCGCCCAGGCCCCGCGCCGACCGGCGGCAGTGGTGCCCCCGCATGCCGAGCCGGGCATGGTGGCGGTAGCGGTGGCGGCCGGGATCGGCGACTATCGCGCGGGAGACGAGATCTGGTGCCGCATGCTCGCGCCCGACGGTTTCGCGGGAGCGCTCAACCGGGACGTGCTCGTGCCGCGCCCCGCCGGGCGCTTCCTGTTCGGGCGGCTGATCGGGCGCGAGGGCGACCGGCTCCACCTCCTCCCGCTCGGCGCCGGCGCACGCCAGCAGGTGGTGGCCGACCCGCCCTGGATCGCCGAAGCGATTCGCCTGGTCCGCCTGCTCTGAATCGGCTTGCGGAGCGCCGCGGACAGGCGCATTTTGCCCGCAAAAGGCAGGAGGGGCTATCATGCTGAAACTGGGTCTGGCGACAATTGCCGCAATCGTGATTGCAACACCCGCGATGGCGGACGATTGGGATTTCGTGCTGATCAACAATAGCGGCAAGGCGATCAAGACGGTCGAGATCGCGCCGACGGGCACGACCAACTGGCAGCCCAACAAGGTCGATCCCGAATTCAAGAAGGAAGATGCGACGGTGAAGCCCGGCGCGCGGATGACCGTCCATTTCAACAAGGGTGAAGGCTGCAAGTACGACGTGAAGCTCAACTTCGCTGACAACAGCAACGGTGTGTGGAGCGGCATCAACGTCTGCGACAATTCCTACGTCACCGTGAAGTACAACGCCGCCGGCGCGACCGCCTTCACTGCGAACTGATCGCGCGACCGCGCGGGGATCGCGAAGCCGATCTTCCGCCTGCCGATGATCCCGGGCCTGGCGATTCCCCGCGCCGCTTGCCTTTGACGGAACCTTTGCGGGATGAAACGACTCTAGTTGATCACCGCGCCGCAACGAGATGGGCGCTTGTTGGCTGGAGCGGGCGTGGACCGTAGCGTGGAAGAGTCGAATGGCGGGAACGCGCAACCGGCTGCTCCGCGCGCGGCCTGGCGGTGGCGCCGTGCCGCGATCGGGGTGCTCGTCGTCCTGGCCGTTGCGATCGGGGCGGCGTGGCTGCAGCGGCGCATCATCGCGCGCGGCTTCGTCGATCGTGAACTGGCCAGGCGCGGCGTTCCTGCCCGCTATGAGATCGAGCAGCTGTCACCCTGGCGGCAACGACTGACCAACGTGTCGATCGGCGATCCGCGCGATCCGGATCTCGCCGCTGACTGGATCGAGCTTCGCACGTCGCTCTATCCCTGGCGCGCGGAGATACTGGTAGTGAGGGCGGGCACGGTCCGGGTGAAGGGGCGGATCGCGAACGGCACGCTTTCACTGGGCACGCTGGACCGGCTGCTGCCGCCACCGTCCGGCAAGCCATTCTCGCTGCCGCGCCTGATCGTCGACGTTGCCGATGCCCGCCTCCGGCTCGACAGCGGCGGCGGCATGGTCGAACTCGCCCTCAGCGGCAAGGGGATGCTGACCGACGGGTTCGCCGGCATGCTGCGCGCCGACGCGACCCGGCTGCGTATCTCCGATTGTACCCTGGACGGCGTCGCCGCCCGGATGCGGATACGCATCAAGCGCGGAGCGCCGAGCTTCGATGGGCCGGCCCAGGCCGCGCAGGTCGCTTGCGCGGATATGCGCGCGGCGCGGCCCCGCATCGATGTTCGAGCGTCGCTGGCAGCATCGCTGGCGCGCTGGAAGGGCGATGCCGACCTTGGCGCGGCAAGCGTCGCTTCCTCTCTTGGCCAGGTGCTCGGGCTGAGCGGCAGCATCGGCTTCGCCGGAGATCATGCCCGTACCGAAGGCAGCGTCGCGCTCCACACCGGCATGCTCGCCGCGAAGGATATGCATGCTGGTGCGGCGGTTCTTTCCGGCCGCTATGCGCTCGGAGAAACCACCAGCTTCCAGGGCGAGGCGGTGGTGGAAGGCGCGGCGTTGCCGCGGCCATTGCTCGACCGCGTCGGGGGCTATGGCAATGCCGGACAGGGCACGCCGGTCGCGCCCCTGATCCAGCAGCTTGTGCGCGCCATGCGCGACGCGGGCCGCGATTTCGGGGGTTCCGCGGGCCTGGAACTGGAGATGCGCGCCGGCCGGACGGCGCTCCGCCTGCGGCAACTCGACCTCGCCGCGCGTTCGGGTGCGCGGTTGCGCTTCGGTGAGGGGCCCGGCGTCGGGCTCGCCCTGCTCGATGGCGGCATCGATCTCGCGGGTCGGCTTTCGCTCGGCGGTGGCGGGCTGCCGGATACGACGGTGCAGCTGTCACGGCGCGCGGAAAGCCCCGAGCTGCGCGGCACCGGCTTCGTCCGGCCCTATACGGCGGGCGGCGCTGCCCTCGCGCTTTCCCGCCTCGACTTCAGCCTGCGCGGCGATACCGGCGAAGTCCGGACGGCGATGGCGCTGTCGGGGCCGCTGGGCGGCGGGCGCGTGGACGGGCTGTCGATGCCGCTCCTGGCCCGCTGGAATGCGTCGATGCTCGAAGTAAACCCCGGGTGCGGCACGATCGGCTTCTCGCGCATCGCCGCGGCGGGGGCGGTTCTGGAAGGCAATCGCCTCGAGCTGTGCCCGCTCGGGCCGGCAATGGTGCGCTGGGGTCCGCACGGGCTCGCCGGCGGCATTCGCACCTCGAAACCGGATCTGAAGGGCAAGGTGGGCGACAGCCCGTTGCGCCTTTCGGCGGACGCGGCGCAGTTCGATCTGGCCGGGAGCCGCTTCGCGATCGCCAAGGCCGAAGTCCGCCTGGGCGTCGATCGGCCGACGCGCCTCGACATCGGCCAGTTGAGCGGGAGCTTCCGCTCCGATCCGAACGGCGAGTTCGACGCGCTGCGCGGCCAGATCGGCGCGGTGCCGCTGCTTCTCTCGGAGGGCAAGGGCACCTGGCATGTCGCGCGCGGCGACCTCCTGTTGCAGGGCAGCTTCGCACTTGCCGATACGGAGACGCCGGCCCGCTTCCTGCCGCTGGCGGCACCGAATGGAACCTTGCGCCTGAGCGGCGGCAAGATCGACGCGCAGGCCGGGCTGGTCAGCCCCCAGCACCAACTGATGGTGGGCACGGTGCGCATCGCCCATGATCTGACCGAGGGGAAAGGCTCGGCGCTGATCGAGGTCCCGGGCATCCGCTTCCATACCGACGGCCTCCAGCCCAACAATCTCACCCCGCTCACCTATGGCGTGATCGCCGATGTGGCCGGCCTCGTCGCCGGGTCGGGCCGGTTCGACTGGACGGGCGATGCGGTCACCAGCACCGGCCACTTCACTGCGACCGATGTCGATCTGGCGGCGGCGTTCGGGCCGGTGCAGGGGCTCAGGACGCAACTCGACTTCGTCGACCTGCTGAACCTGCGCACGGCGCCCGGGCAGGTGGCCGAAATAGCCGAGATCAATCCCGGCGTTCCGGTTCGCGGCGGCGTCCTGCGCTATCAACTGCTCGACAGCCGTCGCGTGCGCGTGGAGGGCGCGCGCTGGCCGTTCGCGGGCGGCGAACTCGTCCTGGATCCCACCATTCTCGACTTCGACGTGGCGGGCGAGCGGCGGCTGACCTTCCATGTGAAGGGCGCCGACGCCGCGCTGTTCCTGAAGGAGATGGCGTTCGACAATCTCGACGCCACCGGAACGTTCGACGGCACCCTCCCGATGATCTTCGATGCGAACGGAGGCCGGATCGAAGGCGGCGAGTTGCACGCCCGGGCGGGCGGGCACATCGCCTATGTCGGCGAAGTCTCGCGGCAGGATGTCGGCCTCTGGGGCAACATGGCGTTCCAGGCGTTGAAATCGCTGAACTACAAACAGCTCACCATTCGGATGAACGGCCCCCTCGCCGGGGAGATGATCACCGACATCGGCTTTGCGGGGGTGAGCCAGGGCAAGGGCACCAAGTCCAATTTCCTGATCCGCAGGCTGGCGCGGCTGCCCTTCATATTCAACGTGCGGATCAGCGCGCCCTTTCGCGAGCTGCTGGACTCGGTCCAATCCTGGTATGATCCTCGCCGCCTCGTCGAGCGCAACCTGCGGTCATTGATCGAAGAGCAGAATCGTGCAGAGGAAGCGGCCAGGCCCGTCGTTCAGCCCCATGAAAGCGCCCCTGTCCCATGAAAGGCAAGCATATGCAGTTTCGAAGCATGACACAGGCGGTGCCGCATTGGCTGAGGTACCTTGGGGTGGCGCCGATGGTGCTTGCAGGCGGTTGCGTGAACGTGACCGCGCCTGACAAGCCGATCGTCATCAACCTCAACATTTCGATCACCCAGGAAGTGGTCTATCGTCTCGACAACAAGGCGAAGGCTCTCATCCAGGACAATCCGGGAATATTCTGATGCGCAAGTTGCTTCCCACCTTCGGCCTGGCCGCCATGCTCTCGGTCGCCATGGTCGCGCCCGCTTCCGCCCAGCGGGACCCCGCCTATCAGGCGGCGCGTCAGGGCGGGCTCGTCGGCGAGCAGCCCGATGGCTATCTCGGCATCGTCGGCAGCGCGACGCCGGAACTCCAGGCGATGGTGAACAACATCAACATCCAGCGGAAGCGCCAATATACGCAGCAGGCGACGACGAGCTCGACGGTGGAGCAGATGGCGTTCGTCACCGGCTGCAACCTGATCTCGCGTACTGCGCCCGGAGAGAAATACCGGGCCCCCGACGGCCGCTGGCTGACCCGCGGCGGCGATGCGCCCGTGCGGGATGCCCGCTGCCTCTGACTGGTATCGCCGATACGGCAATCCTTTCCGGCTCGAGACCGCGCCGGGTATGGAATGCGAGCCGGCTATCGTTGCGGAACGGCGGCGCCGGCATAGGGATCATATGCAGACGTCGGCATCGGCGTGGGTTTCGGTATCGCGGCGACGAGCGGTGAAGGCGGAGGCGCTGCCTGCACGGGAGGATTGCGGCCGGACCGCAACGACCCCAGCAGGCCCGCCGCAATCACCGGCGCGCCGAACAACACGAAGCAGCCTGCGATCACGGTTACGCCGCGACGAACCTGCAGGCGGCCGCTGAACATCAGAAAGCCGATGCTCGCCACGGCAATCAGTGCGATGCTGGTTGCGATGGTGCCCAGAGCGACGCCCTGGATCCAGCCGATCGCGGCCACGAATGGGCTCGATCCCGCAGGGTCGGCCAGTGAAGGCGCGATCGCATAGGCGAGCGCAGGCGCAGTCATGCCAGCAACACCTCCGCCACGCGCCGCTGCCCGCCGGTGCGGGCGAGCTGGACATATACGTCCACCGTGCTGCGCACATAGTGACGCACATCGTCGCGGCTGAGCTGGGTGCCCGCCTGCAGCACGAGCAGCACGATCTGCTCGATCGCCCGCTCGGCCGAGTCCGCGTGGACCGAAGTCATCGAGCCGGGATGGCCGGTGTTGATCGCGCGCAGGAAAGTATAGGCTTCCTCGCCGCGCAGCTCACCCAGAATGATCCGGTCGGGGCGCATGCGGAGCGACGCCGCCAGCAGATCGGTCGCGGTCACCCGCGCCTCGCCCAGCGCGCCGCGCACCGCCAGCAAGCCGACGAGGTTCTCGTGATGCTGGTGGAGCTCGGGCGTATCCTCGATCAGGATCAGGCGCTCCCCGACCGGGATCTCGCGGATCAGCGCGTTGAGGAAGGTGGTCTTGCCGGTCGAGGTGCCGCCGGAGACAAGGATGTTCTTGCGGGCCCTCACGGCGGCGGCGAGCATGCCCGCGATGTCGCCCGCTTCGAGCAGCGCGGCAAGTTGCACGTCGGTCTCCGATCTTCCCGGTGCCGTGCTCCGGCTGGTCGCGGCGAATGCGCCGGCAGCGACATAATCGTCAAGCGTGAGGTCGGAGGAGACGTGCTTGCGGATGGCAAGCGCCATGGGGCCGCGCGTTGCCGGTGGCGCCACGACCTGGACGCGTGATCCGTCGGGCAGGCTGGCGGAAAGCAGCGGGTGCTCGCGGCTGATCCCCTGGTGCGAGAGCGCGGCGATCTGGCGCGCGAGCCGGTTGAGCGTGGCGGTATCGAGGTCGGGAGCCGTGTGGCGCTCCACTGCGCCGCCCAGCGTTTCCGCCCAGATTTCTCCGGGCCGGTTGACATAGATATCGGTCACGTCGGGCCGGGCCAGCACTTCGGCGAGCGGCGCCAGATAGGCTTTCAGATAGACTCGCGCGTCGTTCGCGGCGGCGGCGGCGCTCACCGGCTTTCGACGCCCGTGAAGTCCAGATCGCGCGCGACGAAGACCGAGATGCTGGTCGCGGCCTTCACCTTCAGCGTCGGCTTGATCTGGGCCGGCGCGACGGGGCGCACGGCGCCGCCGATCGAGCCAGGCACCGCCACGATCACCGGACTGTCCACCGCGCGGGCGGCGAGGTTCACGCCGACATCGAGTGCGGATTGCAGGATCGCGCCGGCGAAGCGCTCGAAGAAATGCGAGTTGACGCTGGCGCGAATGCCGCCCTGGCCGAGCGGATCGGTAGCCGGCGAGCCGATCGCGATGGTGGCGCCGTCCGGGCGGATCAGGCGGATCCAGTTGACGAGCATCCGCTTCTGGCCGGTTTCGGTGTCGGAGCCATATTCGCCGATCAGCCGGCTGCCGCGCGGAATGAGCACCCGCGTGCCGTCGAAGCCGCGGATGTCGCGCGAGACGAGAGCGCGGGCCAGGCCGGAACTGGTCGAATCGAGTGCGGTCTCGAGTACCGCGGGAATCAATGTGCCCTGGGGCACCGTCGTCGCCTTGTTGGCGAGCACCCCCGCGGCGGTGCGGGTGCCGGCGATGCTGTTCTTCATGGGCTGGCCGGTAGCGGGCGTGGCACTGCCGTCACCGGCGGCTCGCGGTCTTTCGGCACCGGTCGTATCGATCACCAGCGTCGGCTCGCTCGCAATGCGCGCGGGCGGCGTGGGTGCCGGTGCCTGTTGCGGCGGCGTATTGGCTGGCGGCGGAACATAGGCAGGAGGTTGGGGCTGCGGCGTGGTGCGCTGGGGCGGAAGCGGCGTGGCGAGGCCGGACGCGGGCAGCGGCGCCGGCGGGAGCGCGGGGCGAGGCTCTGCCACGGGAGGAATATAGAGCGGAGGAACGGTGGAGGGTGTCGACACGGCATCTGCGGCACGCGGACGAACCGCGGGCGCGCTCAGCGAGCGACGGCGCGCATCGAGGATCGCGAACAGCACCAGGCCGATACCGATGGCGACGAGCAACAGGACCCAGGCCGGTGGCCCCGAGCGCGGGCGCGCGACCATGGGAAGCATGCCGGTACCGGCCACGGGCTGGGGGCCAGCCGAGGCGGAAGGGACGGGATCCGTCACTGCCCGGCCGCCGAGCGCACCGCTTCGGCGCTGCGATTGTCGATGCGGAACACCAGCTTGTCCTGCACGCTGTCGATCACCATCCTCCCGTCACGCATCATCCCGTTGACGAGCGTCTCTTGCCCGCGACCGTTCACGGCATAGATGGCCGGCAGCGCGCGGTCCTCCGGCCATTCGAGATAGGTGTGAACGCCGTCGTCATGGATTCCGCTTGGGCGAAGGTCCGCGCTGCCGCGAACCTTGTAGCGGCCGACGACCTTCTCTGCGACCGGCGTGGCTGCGCCCGATCCCGCCAGCGGCCCCGGATAGCGGAAGCGGATAGTCCAGGCCGTGTCCGCGCGCGGTGCGGAAAGCGGCGACAGCTCGAAATTATAGAGCCGCGCGTCGGTCACTACGAGCATGTTGGTCGAGACATCGGGCCGGAGCAGCTTGACGAACAGCCGGTCGCCCCGGCGATTGGCAGTTACCTGCCACCCGCCGCTGTCTCCCAGCGCGACATTCTCGACATGTTCGTCGGGGGCCAGCTCGATCGTGACCTGATAGCCGGGCGCCGCTTCCAGCGTGACGACCTGGTCGGGCCTGTAATCGACCGCCTGAATGTGCGGATTGCCGATGCCGGGCTGCGGACGCACCTGGGCCGGAGCCGCTATCGGCACGAGCAGCAGAATCAGGCCGGGTACGCCTCTCATCGCGGTGTCGAGCCGGGGAGCGGGCTGGCGCTGGGCGATGGTGCAGGTGCCGGCGAAACCGCAGGCGCCGCGGCGACGGGTTCGGCCGGCGGCAGCGCTTCGGCATCGCGCTGATATCGCGTCACTTCGAAACCCAGCGGATTGACGAACCGGTCCTCGATGCTCATCGGCGCGCCCGAATAGCGATAGCGGACCACGGATGCCCAGGCACGCGGCGGTTGCGTCGTGCCATTCGCGTCGCGCTGCACCGTCTCGAAGCGGACGAGCGCGGCGCTTCCGCCGAGCGGCGACACGCTCTTCACTCGCGTTTCCACCACGCTCATTCTCGGCAGGCGGACGAGCGGGCTTTCGGGATTCGAGGCCTGCATGCCCGCGACATATGCGTTGCGTGCCTCGCCGGCGGACCAGAGCGACACCTTGCGATAATTGGACTGCAGCGCCGCTGCGTCGAAGCTCTCGCGGGCGATCACATACTGGACCAGGAAGGACTGGGTGAGCGCGGCATTGGCGCTTACCTGCTGCGCGTCGAGGGGTTTCAGCGCCTGGACATAGCCGGTCTGCCGGTCGACGAGCAGGGTATAGGGCTCGACGGTCTTGAGCGGTGTGAGCGCAAGCAGCGCCGCAGCCTCCATCAGGGCGATGGCGCAGGCGACTCCGGCGACGATCCATGCGGTGCGCTGCGAGCCGCGCAGCGCGGCCTGGCTGTCTTCGGCCCAGCTTCCGGCCTCGCGATAATAGGCGTCCAGCGCCTCGCGCGCCTTGTTCTTCATGATTGACGATCCCGTCGTGTTGCACTGGCCGAGATCCGGTTTCGGGTACGGCGATGAGTTTGCCCGAGCGGTGTCGGCGCCGCGACGGGCGTATCGCGCAGGCTCGTGGCGCCCGGTGTGCGAGCGGGCCCGGCCGCAGTACCTGCGAGCACCGCTTCCTGGCGCTGGATGCGCGCGACCGCTTCCGCCACCGCGACGGCGCGAGACTGGTGCTCGGCCGGCGGCTGGCGCGCGGGGAGCGTTGCGGGCGATGATGTCCGGTCGGTATTGACCGTGGTGGTGGCGACATGCGCCGCAAGGCGACGCCACAGCGCGCCGAGCCTGAAGGCGATCGCGACGCGCGCCGCCATGCCGAGTCCCGCCAGCATCGCCAGCCCGAAGGCGAGCGATGTGACGAGCAGTTCGCTCGTCGCTCCGCCGATCGGCAATCCGGCCTGCCGACGGGCCAGCAAGGTCGCGAGCCAGGGTTCCAGCAGGGCGAGTTCCACTCCCAGCAGGATCGTGACTGCCACCGCGCCCAATATCGCGGCTACCAGCCCGCGCACCCAGCCTTCGAACAGGCTGCGCGTACCTTCGAACAGCAGCAGCGCGATGAAGAGCGGCCCCAGTGCGAGCAGCAGGCCGGCGACCAGCCGGACCGAAGCATAGGCGGCAATGGTCGCGGTGAGGAAGGTGACCCGTGCGGTGCCCAGGGCGAAGGGGCCGACGATGCTCGCCGGCTCGGGATTGGCTTCGGTGACTGCCACGGGCTGGCCGTTCGCATCGGTTCGCGCCCGGGTGGCGATGCCGTTCGGACCGGTCCCCAGTCCGTTGAGCGCGATCAGCGCATTGTCCACCTGTTGCAGCCGTTCGGCCAGCCCACCGGTCGCCCCCGGCAATCCGGCGGGCGCTCCGGCGCTCGAGGCAAGCTCGGCGGGGCCGTGCATTGCCACCTCATAGGCGAGGGTTCGATAGGCGCCCCAGCTGGTGGCGAGCGCCAGCACGATGCCGACCTTCACCAGCGCAAGCACGGTCTCGCGTATGCCCGGCGTGTCGCCGAACAGCAGGCGATAGCCGTAAAAGGCCACGAACAGCGTGACGAACCCGGTCAGCAGCAGCGAGAGCGGCGAGCCCGGCGCCGCGGCAGCCTCATAGCCCGCGGCCCCGATCGTCTGCGCCTGGCAATCGACGAAGTCGAGGACGCTTTGCAGATAGGCGCCGTCCGTGATGCCGGGGCAGCTGTTCATGCCACCTCCAACAGGCGGGGCAGCCACTGCGCGGGATCTTCGCCATGTTCGGCGCGGATCTGGTCGAGCAATCGCACCGTGCGCTCGCGGCCGGAAAGTATGGTGAGCAGCTCGCGCTCGCCGCTGAGATCGAGACGCGCGACGACACTCTCATTGCCGTGCTTGATCAGGAAGCAATGCGCATTGTCCGGCAGGGTGCGAACCAGCTCATATTCGTGCGCGGTGAGCCCGAAACCCTCCATATAATCGCTGGCGCGCGCCTTGGGATTGGCCATGAAGACCTGAGTCGCCGCCTGCTCGATGATTGCGCTCGCGATGCGGCTCTCCAGCGCGTCCTGCGCGCTCTGCGTGGCGAAGCCGACGATGCCGTTGCGCTTGCGGATCGTCTTCTCCCAATCCTTGATCCGACGGACGAACACATCGTCGTCGAGCGCCTTCCAGCCTTCGTCCACCACGATGATCGCCGGGGTGCCGTCGAGCCGTTCCTCCACGCGATGGAAGAGATACATCATGGCGGGCGTGCGGACCGCGGGATCGTCGAGGATCTGGGTCATGTCGAAGCCGACCGTATCGGCGGTGAGATCGGTGAGATCCTCCGCATTGTCGAACAGCCATGCGCGTTCGCCATCGCCCCACCAGGCGCGCAGCCGCGCCCACAGGTCCGCACCATGCGGACGGTGGCTGCCCCGGAACAGCTCGACGAGATGGCGCAGCCGTCGTTGTTCGCGCGGCTGGCCGAAATTGGCGTCGATCGCGTCCCTGATCTGGGCAAGCTCGTCGATGTCCGCGCCGCCGGCCAGCAGCGCCACCCAATCGATCAGGAACTGGCGGTTGGCCGGATCGTCCTCCATCTGCAGCGGGTTGAGACCCGAAGCAGTGCCGGGGCGCAACAGGTCGTAGCGCCCCCCGATCGCGCGCAGGAAGGGCTCCGCACCGCGATCCTTGTCGAAGAAGATGATGCGCGGCGCGAATTTGCGGCTCTGCGCGAGCAGGAAGTTGAGCACCACCGTCTTGCCCGAGCCCGAGGGCCCGATCATGGTGAAGTTGCCGAGATCGCCGTGGTGGAAGTTGAAGTGATAGGGGCCGGCGGCGGTGGTCTCGAGCAGAGTCACCGCGTCTCCCCAATGGTTTCCCGACGCCTTGCCCTGAGGCAGGTTGTGGCCATTGGCGAAACCGGCGAAATTCGCGGTGGAGATCAGCCCGCGCCGGGCGATATATTTGAAGTTCCCGGGGAACTGGGCCCAGAAGGCAGGCTCGAGCGCGATCTCCTCCCGCACCGCGATGATGCCGAGATCGGCCAGCGTCGCCTGTATCTCGGCCACGCCGCGATCGACTTCCGCCAGCGTCTGCCCGCGCACGGCGATCGTCATGTGGTGCTCGCCGAAGCCGGCGCGCCCCGCGGCGACATCGTCCTTGGCGCCTGAAAGATCGGCACGCAGGCTCACCGCCTCGTCCTCGGCCGAGCGCATCCGCCGCAGCGCCAGGTTCATCCGCGAGAGCGCGGCTTGGCGCTCGACGAAGCCGAAGCTCTGCGAGATCGTGATCTCGAAGGGCAGGCGAAGCAACTCGTCGAGCATGCCGGGCGCCGATTGGCCGGGATAGTCCTTGATCGAGACGATCGCCGCGAAGCTGCGTGGGCTGGGACCCGCGGCGCCGAGCTCGATGGCCTCCTGTCCGAAGCTGATCCGGCGATAGGGCAAATAGGCGCCCGCGTCCTGCATCGGCAACAATACCGGTCGAACCTCGCCATTGTAGAGCGAGGACAGGAATTCGAGCGGTTCCGAGCAATTGCCCTGCGCGGTCTGATAGACCGAGAGCAGCCGGGGTTCATAGCTGCCGAGCGCGGCGATCAGCGCATCGCGGGCCGTGTCCAGCGCGCGCAGGTCGTGTCCGGTATTGGCTGCGGCCGGGCTGCCGCGGAGCCGGTCGAGAAGGCCCATCCGCCCCTGGAGGGGGCGCCGGATCAAGGTGAGGAACAGGTCGTTGGTATAGAGCCGGCGCTCCGCCAGCCGCGCGCGCCAGACTTCATCGAGCCGCGTGGAGAAGGCATCGGGAAACTCGGCGTCGAATTGGGGTTCGATCGCCCGGCGCACCACGTGATAATAGACCGCGAAGCGCGAGGAGCCGATCGACTGGAGCATCGCGTCGCGCAAGCGCTTGCGATAGTTGAGTTCCTCCGTGTCGGCCGTTTCGAAGAGCAGGCCGCGCAGATGGACGACCTGGAGAAGCATCCCGTCGCGCGTCTCTATCGTATGGTCGTCGACATGGCGCGCATAGGGCAGGTGGCGCCCGGCAGGCGCCTCCCGCGCGACGACCTTGGGATCACGTGTCAGGGCCGGTAGGAGTTGCATTGCCAAATCTTGTGGTTGCGCACCCGGGGGCAGCGGCTCACCCGCGCCAGCCACAAATCAAAGAAGCGTGGTTCGCGCAGGCAGGCGAGCACGCCGATCAGATGGACCACCAAGGCAGCGATCAGCGACCAGGCCGATTTGAATATCAGGAACAATTCGGTTGCCACAATCGCATTGGCGACGAAATAGCTGTAGGTGACGCCCGCAAACATCTGCGGGCGCGTTAGCGCCACGAACAGCGGGTCGCGCTCCAGCCCGTTCATTTCAAAGGCCCGATTGGGCAGTCGACTGGATGCCGGCAACGATGCTTGCGGCACCGAACAGGATGAAGCAGCCCAGGATCACGGTCGCCCCATAGCGCCAGTTGATCCGGCCGGTGAGCATCAGGAAGCCGACCGAGGCGACGGCGATCACCGCAACCACTGTGGCGACGGTGCCGAGCAAGGTGCCCTGCAGCCAGTGCACTGCGGAGACGATAACCCCCGATCCCGCGGGATCTGCACCCAATTCCTGCGCCAAGGCGGCGCTGGGCATCAATGCTGGCAGCATCGCCGCGGCTCTTAGCGAGCACCCCCAAAATACACGGTTCAACACGCCGCTTACCCCCTGATTCGAATGTCGATAATGCGCACCGGGTTAGCCGCTGCCAATGGCTTTCCGTAGAAAATTCGCATCTGCCACCGCTTTGGCTTCATCTCGATTCTCGAAAACATCGAGGAAATGTCGTGTCTTGCCCGCGCGGTCAGCCTCTTGTGCAGTTCCCGGTCGCGCTCATGGCCGGTGCCAAGTTCTCCTTGGCTTCAAAGCGATCGATGCGGCAACGCCTGCGCACGGTCCTTGCGGCGCTACCTTCGTATATGCCGAGGCGACGAAGAGATACTGGCGGCACCGTTGGTATCTATGGCTGAGCGCCCCGCCGGAAACTAAGCCGCGTGCAGCAATCCCGGGCCTTGTTCGCTTCGGATCGCTTCGAGGAACCAACAACCATGCAATGCGACAATAGTCGAGAAACCACGCCACTGTCGTCGTCTGGTCGGAGCTGAAGTTCGGCTTCTCGCCGGCGGCCGCGGTCGCGTCGCAGCGAGGTGCCGACATGGACGTCATTTGAAGCGAAACGTGCCTGGGTTCCGCCGACCAGCTGGCGGGCGCACGGACGCATATCCCCGGCAACTCGAATGCCGCTGCATCGCCTGGATGGATGAAACGCGCATTCGCGGCGCGGATCCGGGCGATGCCTCGATGCACCTCACACTGACGAAGCTCGCTTGCTAGAGCCAGGAAACCGACATGACCCTGATGACGAAGGCCGCGCCGGGCGCCGCCGCACGCTCCCGCGATCCCAAGCTATCGGTGCGCGCGATCCGCGAGGCGCGGAACAGCGTGGAAACGACGCTCACCAACTTCCGCGCCAGCGATGCGGGGCTGACCACGGCGGAAGCGGCGGCCCGCCTGGCCAAGGACGGGCCGAACGAAGTCGCGCACGATCGCCGCCCGCCCGTCTCGGCCCAACTCCTGCATGCCTTCGCCAATCCGTTCATCGCGGTGCTGATGACGCTGGCGGCGATTTCGTCGGTGACGGATATCATCCTCCCGCTGCGCCGGGGCGAGCCGGCGGACTATACCGGTGTCCTCATCATCGTGACGATGGTGGTATTGAGCGGATTGCTGCGCTTCTGGCAGGAATATCGCTCCGGCAAGGCGGCCGACGCGCTGAAGGCGATGGTGCGCACCACCGCCACGGTGCGGCGACGCGGGGACGAGGATGCCGAGGCGCATATCGGCGAGATCCCGATGGCGGAGATCGTCGTCGGCGACATCGTCCAGCTTTCGGCCGGCGACATGATCCCGGCCGACATAAGGCTGCTCGAATCGCGCGACCTGTTCGTCAGCCAGGCCGCGCTGACCGGCGAGGCGCTGCCGGTGGAGAAATATGACACGCTGGGCGCGGTGGCCGGCAAATCGGCCACTGCGGCAACCGACGACGACGCCAATGCGCTCGATCTGCCGACGATCTGCTTCATGGGCACCAATGTCGTGAGCGGCACCGCCACGGCGATCGTCGTCGCCACCGGTGCCAGGACCTATTTCGGCTCGCTGGCCAAGGCGATCGTCGGCTCGCGTGCGGAAACCGCATTCGATCGCGGCGTGAATTCGGTCAGCTGGCTCCTGATCCGCTTCATGCTGGTGATGGTGCCGGTGGTGCTGCTGATCAACGGCTTCACCAAGGGCGACTGGACCAACGCCTTCCTGTTCGCGCTCGCAGTCGCGGTCGGCCTCACGCCCGAGATGCTGCCGATGATCGTCTCGTCGAATCTCGCCAAGGGCGCAGTGGCGATGGCGCGACGCAAGGTGGTGGTGAAGCGGCTCAACGCGATCCAGAATTTCGGCGCGATGGACGTGCTGTGCACCGACAAGACGGGCACGCTGACTCAGGATCGCATCATCCTCGAGCGGCATCTCGATATTCACGGCGAGCGCGACGACGCCGTGCTCCGCTATGCCTGGATCAACAGCCACCATCAGAGCGGTGTGCGCAACCTGATGGATCAGGCGGTGGTCCGCTTCGCGAGCGAACTGCCGGACGTGATCCGCCCGGTGGAAGCCTATCTCAAGATCGACGAACTGCCGTTCGACTTCGTCCGCCGTCGCCTCTCGGTAGTGGTCGAGGACGCCGAGGACCGGCATCTGATCGTCTGCAAGGGCGCGGTGGAAGAAATGCTCGGCATCGCGCATGCCATCCGCGATGGCGGTGTGGTGCGTCCGCTCGGCGATGCGGAACGCCATACGCTGATCGCCCGCGCCCGCGCGATGAACGCGGAGGGCTTCCGCGTGCTGGTGCTCGCGACGCGGGTGGTGCCGGAGGATGAGCGCAAGCTTCTCTACGGCATCGCGGACGAGCGGGATCTGATCGTCGAGGGCTTCCTCACCTTCCTCGACCCGCCGAAGGAAAGCGCGGCGCCGGCGCTCGCCGCGCTCGCCGAGCATGGCGTGGTCGTGAAGGTGCTGACCGGCGACAATGAGGTGGTCACCGCGCGCATCTGCCGCGAGGTGGGGCTTGAGCCGGGCCAGCCCCTGCTCGGACGCGACATCGAAGCGCTCGACGATGCGCGGCTGCGCAGGCTGGTCGATGAGCGGACGATCTTCGCCAAGCTCACGCCACTCCAGAAATCGCGGGTGCTCAAGGCGTTGCAGGCAAATGGCCACACCGTCGGCTTCCTCGGCGACGGGATCAACGACGCGCCCGCACTGCGCGACGCCGATGTCGGCATCTCCGTCGACAGCGGCACCGACATCGCGAAGGAGTCGGCCGACATCATCCTGCTCGAGAAGAGCCTGATGGTGCTGGAGGAAGGCGTGCTGAAGGGGCGCGAGACCTTTGGCAACATCATCAAATATCTCAACATGACGGCCAGCTCGAATTTCGGGAACGTCTTCTCGGTGCTGATCGCCAGCGCCTTCATCCCCTTCCTGCCGATGCTGGCGATTCAGCTTCTGATCCAGAATCTGCTGTACGACGTGTCGCAGCTCGCATTGCCGTGGGACAGGATGGACCGCGAGTTCCTCATGCGCCCGCGCAAATGGGATGCGCGCAACATCGGGCGCTTCATGCTGTGGATCGGGCCAACCTCCTCGATCTTCGACGTGACCACCTTCGCGCTCCTGTGGTTCATATTCGGCGCGAACGCCCCCGAGCATCAATCGCTGTTCCAGTCGGGCTGGTTCGTCGAGGGACTGCTGTCCCAGACTCTGGTGGTGCATATGCTGCGCACGCAGCGCATCCCCTTCTTTCAGAGCATCGCGGCGCTGCCGGTGCTGGTGATGACGGCGCTGATCTGCACGCTTGGCGTGTTCCTCCCCTTCTCCGCCTTCGGGGCGATGGTGGGATTTCAGCCGCTGCCCTGGCAATATTTCCCGTGGCTGGCCGGGATCCTGTTGAGCTACTGCGTCGTCGCCCAATCGATGAAGGCGCTCTACATTCGGCGGTTCGGGCAATGGTTCTGAAGCGCGGTGCGTGGGCGTTTCAGGGAACCGTCCCGCAGGGCGGCCGGCATGGAGACGGCGCCGGCGGCCAGCCCGACGGGTCCAGGCGCCCGCCCGAACCATCATGGCGGGAGCGCCTGGCCCGCTTGACCGCCTGGGCTGTCGCCGCCATCGCGATGCTCCTGTTCGCGATGGCGGCGATGCTCGCACGGCACGGCGCGATCTCGCGACGACAATGGCTGCGTGCCTCGCGGTTCTGCCATCGCCTTCAGCGCGCGGCGCTCCACATCCTGCGCAGGGCCGGCTGAGTGATGCGCGCGGGGTTTCCGGGGCGTCGCCATGGCGAAGGGCGCAGAATGATCGACGGAAGGCGCGCCGCGCGGCATAGGGAAGACAGTCGACGCACACGACGCAGGCACACCCAAGGGCTTCGCGATGAACTCAGGCACAAGGTCATGACGCGAAGGCGCGGGAGCGGCCTGGAGCGCGGGCGGGCAATCAGGATCGCGCTGCTGATCGCCGCCATCGCAGCGATCTTCGTCATCGATACGGTGACCAACTATGCCATTGCGGCGGCAGTATTCTACGTCGCGGTGATTCTGCTCGCCACACGGCTGATGCGCCCCCGATCGGTCGTCGTCCTGGCATCGGCATGCGGAACGCTGACGGTTGTCAGCTTCGGGCTCACGCATTCCGGGCTGTACGAGGTCGGCATCATCAACACCGGGATCAGCCTCGTCGCAATCGCGGTGACCACGTATCTCTCGCTCAAGCTGGTCGCGGCGGAGGCAGCGATCCACGATGCGCGCGAGCGGCTCACGCGTATCGCGCGGGTGACCAGCCTGGGCGAGCTCACTGCCTCGATCGCGCATGAAGTGAACCAGCCGCTCGCTGCGGTGATGACGAGCGCAGGGGCGTGCCGGCGCTGGCTGGCCGCCGACCCTCCCAATATCGAAAAGGCGGAGCGCGCTGCCGAGCGGATCGTCGCGGAAGCCAGCCGCGCCAGCGAAGTGATCGCGCGCGTGCGGGGGCTTGCCAGCGGCAAGTCGCCGATACGGGGGGCGTTCGACCTCGGCACGCTGGTTCACGAGATCGTTGGGCTGGCGCGCGGACAGATCGATCGCAACGACATATTGCTGCGGCTCTATTTGCCGGAAGACTTGCCGCGCGTGTTCGGCGATCGGGTGCAGATCGGCCAGGTCATCGGCAATCTGCTGCTCAACGCGATCGACGCCGTGATGGCGGATCCGGCCCGCGGGCACGAGATCGAGATGATCGCGTCCGTCGCCAAGGACGGGTCGAGCGTGACGCTCGCGGTTGCCGATTCCGGCATCGGCTTTCGCGGGCAGGAGGCGGAGCGGCTGTTCGATGCCTTCTGGACGACCAAGCAGGACGGCATCGGGCTGGGGCTCACCATCAGCCGCGCGATCGTCGAGGCCAATGGCGGCCGCATCTGGGCCGAGGAAAGCGATCTCGACGGCGCGGCCCTGTCGTTCACCTTGCCGATCGCGCCCGCCGAAGGTGAAGGCGAAGAGGAGGCCGGAGCATGACCGATCCCGAATCCCCGATCGTCTATATCGTCGATGACGACCGCTCGGTCCGCGAGGCGCTGGAGGATCTGCTTTCCTCCGTCGCACTGGGTTCGCGATCCTTCGCCTCGGTGCAGGAATTCGCCGGCGCGGCGCGGGCGGAGGTGCCGTCCTGCCTTGTGCTCGACGTGCGCATGCCGGGCCAGAGCGGGATGGAGTTTCTTGCCCATATGGCCGAACGCGGCATCGTCCTGCCGACGGTGATGATCACCGGCCATGGCGACATCGCGATGGGCGTCCGCGCGATGAAGGACGGCGCGATCGAGTTCCTCACCAAGCCCTTTCGCGATCAGGATCTGCTCGACGCGATCAATCGCGGCATCGAGATCGATCGCTTGCGCCGCGCGGCTGCGGCGGAAACGCGTCGCGTGCGGGAATTGTGGGAAGCGCTCTCCCCGGGCGAGCGCGAAGTGGCGCGGCTGGTGGTGCGCGGTCTGCTCAACAAGCAGGTCGCCGCCGAGCTTGGCCTGAGCGAGATCACGGTGAAGGTCCGCCGTGGCCACATGATGCGCAAGATGGAGGCGCGGACGCTGCCCGATCTCGTCCGCGCCTTTGATCGCATCCACGGCTAGGCCCGGCCACCGTCGTCGCGATGGACCGCATCATGGATGCGAACATGCTCGGCATCGATCCATGCCAGCAGGCTCGCGGCCGTGCGGCTCCTCCGGCGATGCGGCAGCAGCAGCAGCTCCAGGCCGGTCAGCAGCCGCAGTCGCAGCCGGAGCGCCAGCGGCATCGGCTTGTGGAAATGATCCGGCGGCATGGCCATCCTCCATCTGTCAGATTTTCGCGTTCATGCTGAACAGGACGGTGCGCGGCGCGGCGCGCATGAACGTCTGATAGTCGCCGGAAACCGAATAGCCGCCGATCCCCACCGACCCGATATTGTGCCGGTCGAGCAGGTTGCTGACATCGAGACGAAACAGCAGTTCCGGCAGGCCGGTGCGCTTCGGCAGGCGATACGAGGCGTGCGCGTTCACTTGCCAATAGGCGGGGACATGGATGTCGTTGCTGTAGGTGAAGGGATCGTCGAGATAGAGCGTGCTCGTCGCCCCCGCCTCGAACCGGCCGCGCTTCGCCGAGACCTGGGAAATGAGCGAGACGCCCGGATAGCCCGGCTGGAAATGCCCCTTGAGCGGCATGGCTTCCCCCGCCACCACCAGATCATCGGCATAGCGCAGCTTGCTGACGGAAACGGACTGCGAGATGTCCAGCCAGGGGGCGGGCTTCAGATCGACGATCGCGTCGGCGCCGATCAGCTCCGATCGCGGCACGATCCCGACGGTGCGCACCGGATTGAACTGCGGCCCGCTGGTCCCGTTGAGCAGGCGATTGAGGATGATGCCGTAATAGGCGTCGATATTGATGCTCAGCGCGCCGAACCGGCGATATCCGCCGACCGTGAAGTTCCAGTCCTTCTCCGGTTTCAGCGTGGCGCGTGCCGCATCGAACAGCTCCTGGTTGTCCGCGGCCCAGGCGGAAGACACCGGCCCGATATTGCCGCGTGACGACACGCGATAGCCCATCGCCGTCTTGGCGATGTCGAGGTAGAGCGACGTACCGGCGTCGGGATGCCAATCGATCGCCAGATGCGGCAGGAAGGGATCGATGGTCCTGAGCGTCCCGTTCGGCGCCCGGTCGGGGCCGATGCCGCCACCGCTGGTCGAGAAGTTCACCGATTTGAAGCCGGCATCGATCGTCAGCGCATCGCTGGGCTTGAAGACGTCGCGCACATAGAGCTGGAACGACCTGGTCCTCCAGCGCGAGTCGTTGGCGATCTGGAAGGCCGGCCCATAGACATCATAGGGCCCGATCGCCCGCAGCGGCGCGCCCTGCCCCGGAAGCGGCTGATTATAATAGGCGAAGCGCGAGGTGGACGAAGTGCGCTCCACCCAGGCTCCGACGGAGATGGTGTGGCGGTCGCCCTTCCAGCTGAGGTCCGCCGTGCCCCCGAAACGCCGGGGGCGCGTCTGCCAGACCTGCGAGGAAAACGGTGCGCCGGTTTGCGAGGGCGTCGAGACATCCGAGATCTCGATGTCGGATTTGCTGATCGCGGCATAGCCCGTCACGCTGCCGGAAAGCCGGTCCGTCAGATTGAAGCGATGGGTGATGTTTCCGACGAAATCGCCGGTCGCCTGGCCGGTGTCATAGGGGATGAGCGACGCCAGCTCCCCGCAGCTGTACGCGCCGCACGACTTGCTCGCATTCTCGGGCGCCGCGATGAAGACTGCGCGCGCATAGTTGGGATAGAAGATGTCGGTCCCGTTCCAGCCGAGCTTGGCCAGCATGTCGAACGAGGTGTTGTTGTAGCCCCAGATCTCCGCGCGGGCGAAGGAGAGGAAGGCGGTTAGATCGCCCCAGGGAAGGTCCTGGACGAGCTTGGCGTTGGCGCGCAGCATATATTGGGTTCCCGCGCCGGTATATTTGTCCTTGGATATCCGCTCGATGCCGAACAGCATCCGCGGCCCGTCCTCGCCGATCCGGCCGGTATTGACCGTGGCGCTGGTCACGAGGGTGTGGTCCCCGCCGAGGCCCTGCGTCACCTCCATCGCGAAATGCGGCTTGGGATCGGCGATGGCATAGCGCATTTCGCCGCCGTTTCCCGTGTTCGAGAACGTGCTCACCGCCGCGGAGCCAGGGGATATCCTGACGGAATCGATATTGGCGGCGACCCCGATATTGAGCGGCGCGGTGCCGGTCACGCTGCCATAGCTGCCGTCGTTCAGCGGAATGCCTTCAAGGGTGATCGCAAGTTCATTCTGGCGGAACCCGCGCACCAGCAGAAACCCGTCGGACAGATCGAGGCCATAGGCATCGGTCGATGTGAAGGTTACGCCCGGAAGATTCTTCACCAGCGCCAGGGCGCTGCTGCCGGAAAGCACGTCCGACCAGTCGCCCTTGGTGAGGGCATAGTCGCCTGCCTCGATCGGGCGCCTGGTGCCGTCGGAGAGCGTGGAGCGCTTGCCGGTCACGGTGATTTCCGCGTCCGGCTGCGCTTCCGCATCGGGCGCCGGCGCGACCGCGGATGTCTGCGCCCAGGCCGGCGTGGCGATGCTGCCGATCGCGCCGATCGCCAGCGCGGATTGGCTGCAATGGATGAGGATTTTGGAGAATGAGAGCACAGGAATTCTTTCTGAAGACGGCGCACGCGCCATCGCTCCGCCGCGTGGGAGCGGCAGATGGTGGGGTGCGGGCAGGAAACGGATGTCGCGGCAGCCGCGCGCGGCGAGCAGGCGGCGAAGAGATCAGGCGTTGCTCATTCTTGCCTCTCGGGAACAACCCGGAAGGCGAAGGCGATCAACCCTTCGCCCGTATCGCGGCGTCGAGGCTCATCGACCTTCCGTCCTCCGGGACGGGATCGGGATGGCACGATGCGGACCGGCGCGCGGCGCGCGCCTACTGTCGCAATCGTCCGACGGGTTATCGGTTCGCGAGTTCATCGCATCCCCTTGGCCGCACGGGCGCGAAAGTGCCCCGTGCCGCACTCGGACTATTCCCGGTGCCCGGTATGGTTCAACGCTACCATGGTATATTCGCCTGCACTTGCAGAGGCGCTGCGGCGGCGAGGCGCGAACGAGCCCTCTCAGGCCCCGCCCGAGATCGGCGCCTTCAATGGTGGAGCGATTTTCGCAAGCGACCTGCCCGGAAACCATGATCGGGCATTCGCGGTGCCGGCATTGCCGGGCTCTTGCAGCGCCTGCCGGACCAGCCGCGATGGCCGAGCCGGCAGAGCGGGCAAGTCTTCGCGGATCACAGTGCGGCTGAAAGCGGAACCGCGACTTCCGGACGCGCGGACGCTGACTGCCGCCGTCTGCGCCGATTATCCGCTTCATCCAGCTGCGCCATCCAGAATGCACCAATTCTGGGGCCGGGCGATCCCCGGCCATCGGCATGGAGGGGCTCGGCATGAACGGCCTCGGCATGGATAGTGGAGGAAGCCGCTCGATGCCGCTTGCGCAGGCGTTGCAGGGTCGCCCCCAGCCGGTTGGCGAGTTGGTCGACAACGCCTTCGCCATGGACCTGTTCGAGGTGGATCAGCATGGCCGCCGCCGCTATCCAAAGGCACAGGTGCAGTGCCTCCGCCAGCAATATCTGCGCGGCGAAATGCGTTTCGATCGATGCGGCCAGTTTCAGGTGCAGCACGACCAGCACGATCGATGCGAGGATTCCGGCTGCGCTTTCCTTGCGCCGAGGGGGCTTGCCCAGGGGAATAGCGAACCAGGGGATGAGCAGGCAGAACAGCACGCTGTCCATGCGCATCACCAATACGGTCAGCGCCGACTGGCGATCGAGCGGAGGGCCATTGCGCATCTTCGCGATTAGGTCCGCGGTCGAAAGCCGATCGAAGCGGTGCATCGGGTCTTCGTCGACCATGCCGATCCCCGCCGGCTTGCCGGAAAAGTCCATGCGTTCGAAGCGGACGGCACGGACCTGATCCCCCTCCGCGCGAATCACGCCGACGCCGTCGCGAAGCCGCAACCGCACGCCGCCGTCGGGCGAGAAGCCGATATCGGCGCGCGGCGCGCTGAAGCTGTCCTCGCCGCGGCGGACGACGACTTCCTCGAGCCGGCGCTCCCTCCCGCTTCCCAGCCCGCCGACGAAGAGCGTGGTCGAAGCGTCGAGCTCGATCGGCTCGCCAAGCGGCAGGGGCAGGCCATGTTCCCCGGTCTGCATCTCGCGATAAATGGTATCGAGCGTGCGCTCACCGGCGGGCCGCAGTTCGAACCCGACGACGAATTGAGCACCGGCGACGAGTGCGGCAAAGGCGAGCGGAACGGCCATGATGCGCAGGCGGCTCATGCCGGCGGCCGCGGCGATCTGCCATTCGCCGCGCAAGACCATCTGCCGCACCGCCATGGCCGAGGCCAGCATCAGCGCGACGGGCACCGCGTCGCTCAGATGCTCCGGGATCAGCGCGACGATGAGCCGGACCAGCAGCAGCATCGCATCGCTGCTCTTCTGCACCTCCGAGAGCAGGCGCCGCAAATTCTCCAGCTGGAGGATCGCCGGAATGATCGAGACGATCACGACGAAGCGAACCGCGATCTTCGCGGTCCAGTAGCGATCGAAGATGCCGCCGATCATTTCGAGCTGCGCGGCGAAAAACCGAAGCCGTGCAGATACTGCATCTGCACGCTTACGGTGGTGATGCCGGCGCCGGCGATCACCTTGGCCTGTTCCACGGTCGGCTTGCTGCGCACGAGCGCCCGGTTCGCAGGTATGCCGGCGCCGTCGCTCCAGAAGGAGAATTTGTCGCGCCCCACCCGGTTGTGCCGAAGCAGGACCGCATAGGTGCCGGGCTGGGGGACGCGGACGCAGATCGCCACATTGCCGGTGGCGGGCAGCCGCGACCGGGTGCGGCGGAAAACCTTGCCCTCGGCGACCAGATCCGTGTCGGTCCGCAGATAATCGGTGTCGTTCGGCGGATAGAGCTCGAGCCAGAGCTCGCCGCTGCGATCCTTCAATCCCTGGACGTTGACCTGGATCGCCGGTCCTCGGCCGGTCCGGCAATAGTCCGAATCCTCGCCGATCTGCGCGTTCGCAGCCGGCGGGAGGGCGATGGCAATCCAGGCAAGTGCCGAAGCGATAACGATCCGCGCGAAGTGCATTCCGCGTATTCCCCCGATCTTTCAGGGACAGACGACACGGCAGGGGTCGACTCTCACTTCGGGCCGCGAAAAATCCTCATCGGCGCGCCGGCGGGTCGTGGCGGACGTAGACGAGGAGATGCTCCTCCTCGCGCCACTGCGAGAGCGCGAGCGAATAGTCGCGCTGCAACGCCGCGTCGATCACGGCCTTGCTGGCTGTGTTCCAGGGCGAAAGCGGCGCGTCGAGCGTGACGATCACTGGCGGCCGGCGCGCGAGGATCCGCCGGACCTCGGCCGCCTCGTCGGTTCCGGTCGCGCCCTGTTCGGCAGCATAGGCCAGTGTCGAAGGAAAGGCATATCGCGTGGGCACACAGGCGCGTGCGAGCACATAGAGCACCGAATCTCCGGCGAAGACATAGGGGCAGCCGGTGGCCGAATGCGCTTCGATCACCCGTGCCGCCGTGTAGATGCTCGTGCGATAGTCGCGCTCGGTCGAAAGGTGGAAGACGGCCAGGATGAGCGCGGCTGCGGCCGCCAGCCCTTGCGCAAGCCGCGATCGGCCCAGCGCCGGCCCTGCGATCATCGCCAGCGGGCCGAGCAGCGGCAGCGCATAGTGATCGAAGAACGCGCCGATCATCGCAAAGGCGATCAGCGCCGCCGCGAGCCAGGCGAAGCAGATCGCCAGCGCCTCGTCGCGATCGGAGAAGCGCCGGGCCATGGCGGCGGCCAGGACGAAGGGCGAGAGCTGCGCCGCCGACCCCGCGAGCCGCGCGGCGATCTTGCCGGCGGGATAGCCTCGCCGCAGGGCGATCGAAGTGAAATTCGAGAACCAGAAGGCGTCGAATGCCGCGGCTCCCTGCGCCTTGAAATAGAGGATCGCCGCCAGGGTGGGCGCGATTCCGAGCGTTGCCCAGAGCATGCCGGCGCCGATCGTCAGGGCGATCCGGGCGCCGGCGCGATGCAGGTACCAGAGATGGGCGATCCCGAAGAACGCACCTTCCACCAGCGGCGTGTATTTTATCTGGATGGCAAGGCCGGCGAGCAGGCAGGCGACCATGCCGCTGGCAAGTATCGCGCCGATCTTTCCGTGCCGTGCCCGCTCGGGCAGGCACAGGGTCAGATACCCGCCCGCCGCCATCAGCAGATTATAATAGACCGGCGACTGGCCGCCGCGCCCGCTCAGGAACGACAGCCACAGGATATAGGCACAACCGGCGAGCAGCACCCCGAGCGGACGCGCGCCGAGCCGCCGCGCGCCGAGCGCCACGATCAACCCGGTCAGCGCGGCGCACAGCGTCGCGACCAGCTGATAGGCGAGGATGCCGTCGCCGGGCAGCAGCCGCATGCCCGCGAAGAGCAGGAACAGCCCGATCGGCTTTCGGTCCCAGATATCGAGATAGGGCAGTGCCCCGTGCAGCATCCTGTCGCCGACGAGCAGATAGAATTGCTCGTCGACATGGATCGACGGATTGCCGAAATCGCGCGCGCGCACCGCCACCGCGAACATCAGCAAGATCAAGAACGTCACCGCATTTCGATACGTCCCTGCCCGGATCATCCCCCGCTCGCCCTTCCCCGTTGGTTCCCATCGAATCCTATGAGGTTCGGCTCCCAGCGTCATGGAAACTATTTTTCGGTGGCGATGTGGGGGTCGCCCCTCGCGGCATCGTCAGGACGGTATCGGGGAGAGCCAAACGCGGCGCCGGCAGATGATTTCGCAGCCGCCGCGCTCGAGCTCGATCCCGGTGGACTGTCGGGGATTGGGGCAGAGTATGTACATCGACCTGGAGCGTGAGCTGCCGCCATCGGCGAACCGCGCCGCGCCGGATATGGCTGTGGATTGGACGGTGGTCGTCCCGTTCTTCAATGAACGGGAATTGCTGGCCGGCACGATCGCCAGCCTTGCGCGGCAAACCGTGCCGTTCCGGCTGGTCCTGGTCGACAATGGCTCGAGCGACGGCAGCGGGGCGATCGCGGAGGCGGCGGCGCGGCGCCACGGGCTCGACTATATGCTGGTCACCGAGCGCGCGCCCGGCAAGGTCGCCGCGTTGCGTGCCGGCTTCGGCTGGTCCCGTACGCGCTGGACCGCCACTTGCGACGCCGACACGCTATATCCCCCGCATTATCTCGCCGCGGCGGGCGAGCTGCTGTCGCGGCGCAATTGCGTGGCCGCAGGCGCCTATTTCGTCGCGCCGGGCGCCGATGCCGACGACCGCGCGGCACGCGCCGAGACGATCCGCAAGGCCGCGCGCCTGCTTCCGCGCCAATCGCATACCGGGGGCGCCGGTCAGGCCTTCTGCACCGCGACGCTGCGCGCGGTAGGCGGCTTCGATCCCGATCGCTGGAACTTCGTGCTGGAGGATCATGAAGTGATCCACCGCATCATGCGCAAGGGCACGATGCACTATTCCGATGCCCTATGGTGCATGCCCTCGCCCCGCGAGCGGGACCGCGATTCGATCCGCTGGACCCTGTTCGAGCGGCTTGCCTATTCCGTGGCCGCGCCCTGGGCCGGCGACTGGTTCTTCTATTCGTTCCTTTCGGCCCGCCTGCGAAAGCGCCGGCTGCTCAGCCACAACATCCGTGAGCGCCAGTTCCAGCAGACAGAGGAGACCAAGCTTGTCCCGACTCATTCTGTGCGCTGACGATTTCGCCTATTCGCGGGCAGTGAGCGAAACCATTGTCGAGCTCGCCGTGGCAGGCAAGATCAATGCCATCAGCTGCATGACCGGCATGCCCGGCTGGCACCGCGACAGCCTGTTGCTTCAGACCGTCCCGTCGCACGTCCAGATCGGCCTCCACCTCACCCTCACCGGCGAGAAGCCGCTCACTCACATGCCCGAGCTGGCGCCGCGCGGCGTGCTGCCCGACATCAATACGCTCCAGCGTAGGGCGGCGCGCTGGAATCTGCCGTTCGGCGAGATCGCCGACGAGATTCGCGCGCAATTCGCGGCGTTCGCGCAGGCGATGGGCCGCGCACCCGATTTCGTCGACGGTCACCAGCACGCCCATGCCCTGACCGGAATACGCGAGCTCGTGCTTGCCGAAGTCGCGTGCCGCGCGCCCCGCAGCTGGGTTCGCGCCTGTTCGGATCGCTTCTCGTCGATGGTGCGGCGCCCGTTCCTGGGCAAGGCGATCGGAAGCAGCTTCCATACGCGGGGCTTCCGCCGCGCCGCGGCGGCCTATGGCATCGCCACCAATGACAGCTTTGGCGGCCATTATGACTTCGCCAGCGATTATGCGGACCTGTTCGGCCGCTTCCTGCGCGGCGGGCGGGGCATGCACCTGGTCATGTGTCATCCGGGCGCCGGAGAACGCGAGGACGACGTGATCGCCGATGCGCGGTGCCGTGAAGCCGAGACCTTGATCAAACTCCCGATCGCCGACATGGCTGCGCGTGCCGGAATGGCGTTCCCTGGTCGAGCGGAGGGTCGGCGCGAAAGTGTCGCAAGAAGATCTGAAGGCCATTTTCCTCGCGCAGAGGCCCATGTTGCTGCGGCTTCTGGCCGCGCGGCTGGGTAGCCGCGATGATGCCGAGGACGCTCTCCAGGACCTATGGTTGAAGCTGGACCATATTCAGGCGCCGATCGCGCAGCCCGCGGCCTTTCTGTACCGGATGGCGGCGAACCACGCGACGGATCGCCGCATCGCGGCCTCCCGCCGGGTGGCCCGCGACGGTGCGTGGCTCGCGGTCCAGGCGCCGCCGCCGGCTGTCGCGGATCCAGAGGGCGTGATCGCCGCCGCGGACGACCGCCGGGCGCTGGAACGCGCGATCGCGGCGATGCCCGATCGCATGGCAACGGCGCTGCGCATGTTCAGGCTCGAGGAGCGCCCGCAGCGAGCGATCGCGGAGCATCTGGGCATCAGCGTCAGTGGCGTCGAGAAGCTGCTGGCGCGCGCCTATCGCAAGATTCACGATTCGCTGTCGGAGCCGGGCGCGGTGATCGAGGCGGAAGGGGGCACCAATGACCACTGACCGAGTGGATATCCCCGATCAGGCGATCGCCTGGCACCTGCGGCTTGCGGAGGTCGACGAGGCGGGCTGGGCGGAGTTCATCGCCTGGCTCGAAAGCGACCCGGCGCACGCTGCGGCCTATGACCGCGTTGCCGTCGCCGATCGACGGCTGGACGAGACGGTCTTCCCCGCGGCGCCCGTGCACACGGCCGACAACGACAACCCGCCCGAGCCGCGGCGCTGGTGGTGGGCGCTGGGCGCGGGCGGCGCGGTCGCGGCCGCCATCGCCCTGGTGGCGTTCCAGCCGCGCCCGGTCGAGCAGGCGTCGAGCACCTATGTCGTCGCCACCGCCAATGGCGAGCGCAAGACGGTGATGCTCGGGGACGGTACGCGCATCGAACTCGGCGGCGGCACCGCAGTCACGCTCGACCGTGCCGACGATCGCGTCGCGTCGCTCGATCGCGGCGAGGCCGTCTTCCATGTGCGCCACGATGCGGCGCGCCCGTTCACGGTTACCGCCGGCGGCGTCGCGGTGCGGGACCTCGGCACTGTCTTCGATCTCGGGGTTGTCGATACGCGTGTGCAGATCGCCGTGGCCGAAGGCTCGGTCATGCTGCGGCCGGAGCGCGAGGCGCTGCGCCTGGGGCCCGGAGAAGCCGCGGCGCTCGACACGCGGACCGGCAGGATCGCGCGCATGCGGGTGGCGCCGGCGCTGGTGGGCGGATGGCGCACCGGAGACCTGTCGTTCGACGGAGCACGGGTCGGCGACGTCGCGGCCGCGCTGACGCGCCTCTATGGTACCGAATTGATACTTGCCCCGAACTTGTCCACCAGACCCTTTACGGGCATGATCCGCTTCACCGGGGCCGCCGAACGCGACGTACCGCATCTGGCCGAACTGATCGGGGCAACGTCGCGACGTGAAGGCAAGCGCTGGATTTTGTCGGAAACGCCGTAGAGGCGGAGCGTGTGCGCTGGCGTTGGTGCTGGCGCTGCCGGCATCTCCCGCGCTCGCCCAGCGCGTCGCATTTTCGGTTCCGGCGACGACCCTCGACCAGGCGTTGCTGATCCTGGCCCGCCAGGCGGGCGTGGAGATCATCAGCACCGAGCCTGGTCTGTCGCGCGTGCGGACCCTGCCGGTCAGCGACAGGTCGAACCTGGCGGCGGCGCTTTCCCGCCTGCTCGCCGGCACCGGCTACCGGGCCGAGCGCGCGGGCCGGGGATATCGGATCGTGCGCGCCAGGATTGCCCCGGCGCCGCCGCGGCCCAAGCGCAAGCCGGCCCCCGCCCCGCCCCCGAAGAGCGAGAACGCCGACGAGATCGTCGTCGAGGCGAACAAGCAGCGTGTCCCGCTGCTTCGCTACCCGGGCAGCCTGACCACGCTGCGCGGCGACGAGATACCGGCGCCGCCGGGAAACGGCCTGTCCGACATCGCCTCCTCCACCCCCATTCTGCAGAGCACCCTGCTTGGCCCGGGCCGAAACAAGATCTTCATCCGCGGCGTGGCCGACAGCAGCTTCAACGGCAGCACTCAATCGCCGACCAGCGTCTATTTCGACGATGTCCAGCTGAACTATTCGGGGCCGGATGCGGGCTTGCGGCTCTACGACATGCGCAGCGTCGAGGTGCTCGAAGGGCCGCAGGGCACGCTCTATGGCTCGGGGGCGATCGGCGGGGTGATCCGGCTCACTTCCAATCCGGCCAGCGTCACCGAGACTTCCGCCTCGATGATCGGCGGCGCGACCGCGACCGATCACGGCGAGCCGGGGTTCGATATGGCCGGCATCGTCAATGTGCCCGTGATGCGGGAGCGGCTGGGCTTGCGCGCGGTCGCCTATCGGGTGCGCGACGGCGGCTATATCGACGACACGACGCGGCACGTGCGCGACACCAATCGCATCGACACCCTGGGCGGGCGACTGGCGCTGCGCCTCGAACCGGGTGACGGCTGGCGAGTCGAGCTGAGCGGCGCGATCCAGTCGATCGACATGGGCGACGGTCAATATGCGAACGCTGTCGGGCGCCCCCTGGTCCGGCTCTCGCGCCTTCCGCAGCCCTTCCATAGCGCATTATGGCTGGGGCGCTCCGTCATCTCGAAGGACTGGGACAGCGGGTTGCGCCTGGTCGTCGCGAACGGCATCGTCGCGCAACATTCGGTCGAGCAGTTCGATGCGTCGCCACGCGGGCCAGGCCCGACCACGCAATATCGGGCGGACCGCGACAAGCTGCTCGTCAGCCACGAAACCCGCCTTTCGCGTTCGCTCGGGAACGGCAATTCCTGGGTGGGCGGCTTCACGCTGGTCAGCGACCGCGACATCCTGTCCCGCGCGATCGAGACTTCCGTCACCGACCGTTCGCTTATCGGCGTCACCAACGTGTCGCGTGCCGCGTCCGTGTTCGGCGAGGCGAGCTTTGCCGTGTTCGACGACATTTCCCTGACCCTGGGTGCGCGCGCCACCATGGGCCGGAACGACGGCGAGCCTTCCAGCACGCCGCGCGGGGGCAGCTTCACCAGGGGGCGCTCGACGCACCGGATCGACCCGACCATCGCCTTCTCGTGGCGGCTGGCGCCGGCGCTGGCGATGTTCGGCCGCTTCCAGACCAGCTATCGCACCGGCGGTCTAGCCGTCGCGGCTGGCACCGGCCGCGTCGCGGACTATCTGTCGGACGTCATCCAGGTGGGAGAAGTCGGCATTCGCAAGCTGCGCACGGGCCCCACCGGCCTTGCCTTCTCGCTGGATTTCTCGATCGCGCACTGGAGCAATATCCAGGCCGACCTCGTTACCCAGCGCGGGCAGCCCTATACGGCGAATATCGGCGATGCGCGAATTCGGGCAATCGAATCCAGTTTCGATTGGGTGCCGATCCCTGGCCTTCATGCGCGCGGATCGATATTCTACACCGCCAACCAGGTCCTGGGCCCGATCGCCAGCGCGTCGAAGCGCGACAATCGGCGTCTTCCGGAAACTCCGCCATTCGCCGCCACCGCCAGCCTCTCCTACAGCGCGACCAACCATCGGTACGCGCCGCGTTTCGGGATCACGGCCAACTATGTCGGGCGCTCCGTGCTCGGCACCGGCGATTTTCTCGATATCAGCCAAGGTCGCTACTGGGTAATGGGCCTGTCCGCGGGCGCCCGCCTCGGCCGCGTCGATTTGTCTCTGGACGTCGACAACCTCTTCAACGGGACTGCCAATCAATTCGCGTTCGGCAATCCCTTCACGCTCCTGGCCCGCAATCAGGTGACGCCGCTGCGACCGCGCAGCGCGCGCCTTGGTCTGGCCGTCCACTGGTGAGGCCGGCGAACGCCTCGATGGAAGCTATGCGATGACCGTAGATCTGCCGCCGGATCAGCCGCCCGCGCTGCGTCAGCGCCTGGTGCGCTGGCTGAGCATCACTCTGTCCGTGATAACGCTGATTGCCATCGTGCTCGCGGTTCGCGGCCTGGATTTTGCCGGCCTGCTGCGATCCACTCCTGGCAGTCCGCTGTTCTGGACAGCCTTCATCGCTTCATACCTGCTCGTCCCGGGCAGCGAATGGCTGATCTATCGCAAGCTCTGGCACCTCCCTCCAAACGGCCTGTTGCCCTTGCTGCGCAAGCAGATCGCCAACGAATTGCTGCTTGGCTATTCGGGTGACGCCCAACTCTATCTATGGGCCCGCCAGAACGCGGGGGGCACGAATGCGGCGGCTGCGGTCAAGGACGTCGCGCTGCTCTCGGCCGCCGCCGGCAACATCGCGACGCTGGCGATGATGGCGGCAACCGCGCCGATGCTATGGTCGATGATGGATAGCGGCTGGCTGCGAGCGCTCGGCATATCCATCGGGCTGGTGACGCTGGTCTCGCTGGCCATCTTCCTGTTCCGCGGTGCGTTGTTCAGCCTTCCGCGCCGCCAGCTCTGGGGGATCTTCGCCGTGCACCTGGCGCGGCTCTTCATCTCGATCCTCCTGCTCGCGGTGATGTGGCACGTGCTGGTCCCGCAGGCGACGCTGGCCTGGCTGTTGCTGCTCGCGACGATTCGCCTGATGCTCTCGCGCCTGCCGCTCTTCCCGAACAAGGACGCCCTGTTCGCGGGCGCGACGATACTCGCGCTTGGGGCTGGATCGGATACCTCGCGCGCCATCGCGCTCGTCGCGGCGCTCACCATCGCGGCGCACATCGCCCTGTGGCCGCTGACCTATTTGCCCATGCTCCGCCGCTGGATGCCCTCCACGTCGCGATCGATACCGCCCAAGGCCGGGCTCGAGCCCGAATGAGCGTGGCGGCGTAGCGGGAATATCGGCCATCGGCCGGGGATGCGATATTCCCGCCAGGAACCTGCGCGAGTCAGAACGTCTTCCGGATGCCCGCGAAGATTCCCCGCCGGGCACCATATTGCGGCGCGCCCACTCCGACGCCGGAGCCATCGCGCAGCAGGTAGATGCGGTCGAACAGGTTCACCACGTCGAGCCGGATCGACAGGCCCTTCAGCAAGCCGGGGCCGTCGATGTTCTGCGTGATGCCTATATTCGCAGTGAAATAGGACGGCAACTTGCCGCCATTGGGCACGATGCCGGCCGGATCGCCCGCGCGCAGACCATCACCGTAGAGAAAGTCGACGGAGGGTACGAGCGTGCCGATCCCGTCCCGTATCGTCAGGCTGCCGCCGCCCGAAGCGGTCCAGCGTTGCGAATGATCGGTGAAGATGCTGTGCGCCGCGATGTAGTCGAGCTCGTCCTGAGCGAAGAAATATTGGCTCGAGACGATGTCGCGCCCCTTCTCCTCGCCCCGCGCGACATTGGCGTAGAGATCCAACGGGCCGTGCGTGTAGTTGGCGGTCAGTTCGACCCCCCAGGCATAGCCTTTCGCATAGTTGAAGGGGGACAGGACGAGCGAGGGGCCGAACTGCCCTTCGTCGAGCAGGTTGCGCTTGATCTTGTAATAGGCGTCGATGCCGACCTTCAGCCCCGGTGCGAGGACCTGCTGGACGCCGCCATCGAAATAATGCTCGCGCTCCGCCCGAACGGGATCGTCGGTGGTGATTGCCGGACCCTTGGTCGTGCCGGCGAACAGCGCCAGCGTCGGCGCCGCGACCAGTTCCTGCGGCGGCGGCGTGAAGTTGCGCGCATAGCCGAGATGGAAGGTCGTCCCCTCCAGCGGTTTCCACACCATGTTGACCCGCGGGCTGAGCTGCTGTTCGCTGGTATAGGCGCGCACCGCGTCGAAGCGGACGCCGTAGTTGAGCGTGAGCCTGGGCGTCAGCGACCACTCGTCCTGCAGATAGATGCCGTAGAGCTGGCCATTGCGGCCGCCGGTATCGGCAATGGTCAGCGGGATGTCGGAGGTCTGATTGCCGTTGGCGTCGACCGGGAACACCCGCGAGACGATATCGGAGCGGGTCCGCTCGTTCTGGAAGAACAGGCCGAAGCGCAGCATGTGGCTGTCGGATAATTTGTAGCTGCCATCGGCCTGCACGCCGGTGGTCAGGCTCGACAGGCGGGAACGGTCCGCGACGCCGGTCAGGATCAGGTCGCCGCCTTGCGGATCGGGCGTGAAGCGGGTCTGCGAATAGCGGATGAACGGCGCGATCTGGAAGTTCAGCGCGTCGCCCGCATATTGATAGGCGAGGACGCCGTAATGCGTGATCTCGCGCTGGTTCTGGTCGAGCTTCGCCGAATCGAAGGTCGAGTTGCCGTTGAGGACATAGTTCCCGCCCCCTGGCGCGGCGCCGCCCTGGCCGGGATTGTTCGGGATCTGGAAATAGCCGATCGAGGTGCCGCCGAACACCGTCAGCCGGCTGGTGTCGGACAAGATCTCGGAAAGATAGCCGAACCCCCGGTACTGGCGGGTATGGTCGTGAATGGCATCGCGGGCGGCGGTCGGGTTCTCGACTCCGAGGTCATTTTCCAGATAGCTGCCCGAAAGGAAGTAATTGAGGTTGCCGCTCGTGCCGTGCAGGCTGGCGCTCGGCTGCAGCATGCCGCGGCTGCCGCCATAGAATCCCATGTCGCCGCCGTCTTCGAACGCGCCGGTGCGGGTCTTGAGATTGACGACGCCCGAGGTGCGATAGCCATATTGCGCGGGCAATGTGCCAGTCAGCAGATCGACCGAATCCGCGATGTGCGGATCGAACGTCGCCCCGAAGCCCGAGATGCTTTCCGGCACGATGATCCCGTTCAGCCGGTACTGGAGGTTGGCGTGCTCGTTGCGGACATGGATCGAGCCGTAGCTGTCGAGCGTGACGCCGGGTGCCTGGACCAGCACCTGCACGAGGCTGCGGTCGACGCCGCCCGGCTGATTCTCCAATATCTTGCGGTCGATGCGATAGTCGCTCGCGCCCAGGGACGGCAGGATCGCGTCGCGCGCTTCGTCGAGCCGCCGCCCCGTAACGACGATGTCGTTCGACTTGCCGCCGCTGTCGGCGGGCGCGTCCTGCGCCTGGGGCGTGGCAGAGGCATCGGACGGGGCGGCGCCTTGCGGGGCGGCGGTCTGCGCACCGGCGACGGCGGGAACGAGCGCGGCGCCGGCGGCGGCCAGCAGGAAGAGATATTTCATGATCATGAGCTCCGGGTCTTCGAAAACGGACTCGCAGGACGAGAGTCTATCGAGATGCGGGAGGCGCAGTTGCGCCCTTCCCGCGCACCTCAGGCCTGGAGGAGCGGTGGCGCGCGACTTTGCCAAGCGTGGGAACGCTGGCGCAGGGCCAATTCAAGCGACGACGTGACCGCCCGCCATAGCGCGATCGGCGTGGGCGGGACGAACGTGGCCGAAGCTACGGGAAGATAGGTGCCGGCCTGCGCGATCTCCTGACAGATCGGGCAGGGTGATTGATCCTCTCCCGACAATGCAGCAGTCGATATGCTCGATGCTTCCACGGGGCTGGCGCCGGCCGCGTGCGTGACGGGATTCGCGTGAAGATGCCCCTGGATCACCAGGCTCTGGCAAAGGAAGGCCAGAATGGCGGTCAGCAATATGATGGTCGACCAAATGCCCCGATCGGCATGTTCGGGAGCGGGATGCGCACCGGCGAAGCCCAGGCCGGCATGGCGCCGCGATCGGAGATCGGAGCGTCTCGCTCGCATCTATTCCGGATCACTCATCGGCACATCATCGGCCTTTGTCGCGACGCGCAGTCGACAGCGCAGCCACTGTGTATGTTGTAACGTTCCCCAATTCAATCCCGCCCCCGGTCGCCATTCGGCGGCTGTCGCATTTGCCGAGTTGTGGCGAATGACGGCTTTCGGCACGTGTTGCACCTATCCCGAACGACGAGGGATAGCGCGTATTGCGGCCGCGGCGCGTGGCGCATCGATGCCCGCGGGCGGCCGGCGCCCGCTGTCGAGCGCATGGCGTTCTCGCGCCGCGCCGCGGGATTCAATAGGGGCGACCATCTGGATCGATCCTCCCGGTCGCGTTAGTGTGACGGCCGAAAGTGACAACAAGACAAAGTTTCATGGCGCGCCTGCTCCTCGTTGAAGATGACTTGCCGTTGGGCAAGGGGGTGAAGGCCGCGCTGGAAGATGCCGGACACGCCGTCGATTGGGTCAGGAAGGGCGAGGAGGCGCTGCTCGCCTATCGCAGCGAAGCCTATGGTGTCGTCCTGCTGGACCTTGGCCTGCCCGATGTCTCGGGGCTCGAGCTGTTGCGGGGGCTGCGCAGCGAGAACCGGCTGGTCCCGGTCATCGTCATCACGGCGCAGGATCGCATTACCCAGCGTATCGCGGGGCTCGATGCCGGCGCGGATGACTATCTGGTCAAGCCGCTGGACATCGACGAGTTGGCTGCCCGCGTGCGTGCGCAGCTACGCCGCCGCGACGGACGCGGATCCGATCTCCTGGTTGCGCGGGAAGTCACGCTCGATCTGAGTGGCCGCACCGTTCGACTGCGCGATCAGCCGGTCGCGCTTACTGCCAAGGAATTTCGGATTGCCGCCTTGCTGATGCGGCGGGCGGGCCGCTTCGTCAGCAAGGCCGAACTCGAAGCGACGCTCTACGACCAGGATCAATATGTCGAGAGCAACACCGTGGAGGTTGCCATCTCCGCGCTGCGGCGCAAGCTGGACAAGGATTTCATCGTCACTGCCCGCGGCCTCGGCTACATGGTCGCAAAATGAAGGCGGCGATCGGCAAGTCGCTTACCGGCGCGCTGTACATCCGAACGCTGCTGCTGGTCGCGATAACCGGCCTGCTGATGGCCGGCGTGCTGTTTGCGATCGTGCGCGCCGACATCAACGACCGGGCCGACCAGCAACTGATCACCGCGACGCGCGTGCTGTATCTGCTGATGCGCGAGGAGTTCAGCGGCACCGATCTCGCGCCTCATACGCCACGCAACCTGCGCTATCAGCGCCTGCTGAGCGACGAAGATCTCAGCGCATTCCGGGCTTCGGCTGCCTGGCGCCAATTCGCGGTCTTTCATTTCGGCACCATGACGGTGCCGCCGACCCGGCGCGATATCGAAAGCGGCGTGACGCAGCAGCCCGGGTTCCGCACCTTCGGCGTCGGCGACGAGCAGTGGCGAAGCTATGGCCTGGAAATTCCGGAGCGAAAGCTGCTGATCGTGGTAGCCGAGCCGATGCAGGTCCGTGGCGGGTTGATCCTGCGCGTCGGCGAGCAGCTGGTTCTGCCGATCATGCTCCTGATCCTGGCCAGCGCGACGTTGCTGTGGCTGACGCTGCGCCGCGGGCTGTCGGCAGTGCAGCAGCTGAGCGCCATGCTCGGCAAGCGGTCCGCGACCGAGCTCGAACCGCTGCATCTGCATACCATGCCGAGCGACCTGGCCCCGATCGTCGCCGCTCTGAACGGACTGCTCGAACGGGTGCGAACCGCGGTCGGGCGCGAGCAGGCCTTTGCCGATCATGCCGCCCATCAACTGCGCACGCCGCTCGCCGCGCTCAAGGTGCGCATGCAGCTGCTGCTCCGTCGAGCCTCCCCCGGATCCGAGGATCATGACGCGCTTTCCGACCTGCTGGAAAGCGTCGATCGCGGCAGCGATACGATCACCCAGATGCTGCAACTCGCCCGGCTCGATGCGGCGACTCTGGCGCGCGAGCCCGTCGACCTGCGCGGGCTGGCGAGCGAAGTCATCGCCGATCGCGCGCTGTTCGCGGCGCGGGCCGGCGCCGATTTCTCGCTGAGCGCGCCCGACGTCGCGATCGCGTCGACCGATCCGACGCCGCTGCGCGTGGCACTCGCGGCGATCGTCGACAATGCGGTGGCGCATGCGGCAAGCGGCGGAACGATCGATGTCGAGATACGCCATTTCCGCAGGACGCTGGGGTTGGTGGTGAGTGATCGCGGCCCCGGCATCGCTCCCGAACGCCTGCCGGCCTTGATGGGGCGGGACGGCGACCCCCAGCCGGGCGTTTCCGGCGGGCTGGGCCTGGCGATCGCCCGGCGGGCCATGGCGGTGTTGGGCGGTGCGCTGCAATTGGAGAACCGAACCGACGGGCCGGGCTTGCGCGCGACGATGCTCTTGCCGGATTGATCCCCGGCATCAGCTTCGCATCAGCTTCGCGATCTATCGGCGGCGGATCTCTTGCCGTCCGAGGTGGCCTTGACCGAAACCATCCTGCCCGCGCCGCCGCCGGAACCGCTGTCCCGCAGGCGGCAGGCCGTCTATGTGCTGGCCGGCGCGGCCGTCCTGGCCATCGTCATTCTGCTGGCTTCGCTGCTGTATCGGCGGGATCCGGATCCGGCGGAAACCCATGGCGAGCCCGGCATATTCCAGGCGACTCCCGATCAGTATGCCGCCATGGAAATCCGCACGGTAGGGACGTCGGCACCGGGCTCCACGATCCGCGCGACCGGCGTGATCTCGGTCGACGGGGACCGTTCCACCCCGGTGCTGCCGCCGCTTACCGGTCAGGTCACTCGCATATTCGTCGAGGCGGGGCAGCGGGTCGTGCGTGGCCAGCCGCTTTTCGAGATCCGATCGACCGAACGGATCCAGGGCGCCAATGGCCTGGTCGCGGCCGCCGCCCAGCGCGAGACGGCGCGTGCCCAGCTCGGCATCGCGCGGGAAAATGCGCAGCGGCAGGACCTGATCTACCGAAATGGTGGCGGCGCGCTGCGCGACCATGAGCAGGCGCAGAGCGAGCTGGTCGCCGCGCAGGCGACGATGCGTGCGGCCGATGCCGCCTATACTGCGGCGCGCAACCAGATCGCGGTCCAGGGCGGGACGTCGGGCGACATCGCCCGCATCGCGCGCGGTGGCTTGGCCGGCAATGCCATTGTGCGTGCCCCGATCGGCGGCGTCGTCGCCAGCCGTTCCGTCAGCGCCGGGCAGTATCTCGGCGCGGCATCGGACGGGCCGGCACTCGTGATCACCGATCCGGCCACCGTATGGCTGGTGGCGCAGGTGACCGAAAGCGATGCCGGACGGGTTCATGTCGGCGATCGGCTGACGGTGACGACGCCGGCAGCGCCTGGCCGAAGCTTCACCGCGCAGGTGCGGATGGTCGGATCGGCGCTCGATCCGAGCACGCATCGCCTGCCGGTGCGCGCCGTCATCCCCAATCCGGACGGTGTGCTGAAGCCCCAGATGTTCGCGAGCTTCGCGATCGCCGCGCCGGCCGGGGCGGTGCCGAGCACCGGGCTCAGCGTTCCCGCGGAAGCAGTGATCCGCGAGGGCGACAGCGCCCGCGTCTGGGTCGCGCAGGCCGGCCGCCGCCTCGTCGCGCGTAGCGTCACCGTGGCGGAAGGTCCGGGCGACGGCACGATCCGGATCATCGGCGGCCTTCGTCCCGGCGAGCGGATCGTGACGCGGGGGGCGATCTTCGTCAACGAAGCCGGCATTCCGGGCTGATCGCGATGAACCGGTTCGTCGCCTTCGCGCTGCACCAGCGCGTGCTGATCGTCCTGATGCTGGTGGCGATGGTCGTCGCCGGCGGTTTCGCCTTCCTGCGGCTCAACATCGAGGCCTATCCGGACCCGGTGCCGCCCGCGGTGGAGATCGTCACCCAGAATACCGGCATCTCCGCCGAGGAGATCGAGCGCAGCATCACCATTCCGATCGAAGTGGGAATGGCAGGCATCCCGCACATTACCTCGGTGCGCACGATCTCGCTGTTCGGCCTGTCCGACGTGAAGATCCAGTTCAGCTACGACTATACGTTCGAACAGGCCCAGCAGCAGGTGATCAACCGGCTGAGCCAGATCGACGGGCTGCCGCCGGGCGTGCAGCCCGGCATTTCGCCGGTGAGCCCGATCGGCGAAGTCTATCGATACCGCGTCGTCGGGCCGCCGGGCTATTCGGTGATGGACCTGAAGACGATCCAGGACTGGATCGTCGAGCGCCGGATCAAGGCGGTGCCGGGTGTAATCGACGTGACCGGCTGGGGCGGCAAGACGCGCACCTATGAAGTGGTGATCGACAACGAGAAGCTGGTCGCCGAAGGCGTCACCGTCGCCAACGTGATCGATGCGCTCGGCAAGAGCAACGCCAATGTCGGCGGCCAGACGGTCAAGTTCGGTCCGCAGAACGCGATCGTGCGCGGTGTCGCGCTGATCCACTCGGTCTCCGACATGAACGGCGTGCTGGTCGGCACGCGGGGCGGTGCGCCGATCAAGCTCGGTGACGTGGCGACCGTGAAGGTCGGCAACCAGCCGCGGCTCGGCATCGCCGGGCAGGATGGCGACGACGATATCGTCCAGGGCACCGTGCTGATGTATCGCGGCGCGCAATCCAGCCCGACGATCACGGCGGTGGAAAATGCGATCCAGGACATCAATTCCTCCGGGATCCTGCCGCCCGGCGTCAAGCTGGAGCGTATCTACGACCGGTCGGGCCTGATCGCACTGACCACCCGCACCGTCATCCACAACATGATCGAGGGCATCCTCCTCATCTTCTTCCTCCAGTGGCTGTTCCTGGGAAATCTGCGATCGGCGCTGATCGTCGCGGCGACGATCCCGTTCGCCTTGTGCTTCGCTGTGTTGATCCTGACCCTGCAGGGGGAATCCGCGAACCTGCTTTCGGTCGGCGCGCTCGATTTCGGGCTGATCGTCGATGCGACGGTGATCATGGTGGAGAATATCTATCGCCATCTGGTCGCGCGAAGCCATGCGGTGGAGCACGGTGCGGGCCACTACACGCCCGGCAGCCGGCTCTCGACGATTCTCAGTGCCGCCAGCGAGGTCAATCGCGGCATCTTCTTCGCAGCGGCGATCATCATCGCCAGCTTCATTCCGCTGTTCACCCTGTCCGGCGTCGAAGGGCATATCTTCGGCCCGATGGCCAAGACCTACGCCTATGCCATCGCCGGCGGGCTGATCGCGACCTTCACGGTCTCTCCGGTGCTTGCGGCACTGCTGCTGCCCGATCGGTTGAGCGAAGTGGAGACCTGGATCGTCCGCAAGCTGCGCGCGGTCTACCAACCCGCCGTCCGCTTCGCGATCGCCAATCGCCTGCTCACCCTGGGCAGCGGCGCGGCGCTGCTGATGTCGGCCTGCCTCGCGACCTGGACGCTCGGCGTCGAATTCCTCCCCAAGCTGGAGGAGGGCAACATGTGGATCCGCGCGACCATGCCCGCTTCGGTCTCGCTCGAGGAGGGGCAAAGGGTGGTCAACGAGGCACGGCGGATCATCCGCGCCTATCCCGAGGTGGAAACCGTCGTCTCGCAGCACGGCCGCCCCGATGACGGCACGGACGCGACCGGCTTCTTCAACGCGGAGTTCTTCACGCCGCTCAAGCCCAGCAACCAATGGCCGGCCGGGATGACCAAGGCGAAGCTGACCGCCGACATGCAGAAGAAACTCGCCGACCGCTTCCCGGGAGTCGAATTCGCCTTCTCCCAATATATCCAGGACAATGTCGAGGAGGCCGCCTCGGGCGTGAAGGGCGCCAATTCGATCAAGCTGTTCGGCCCCGATCTCGAAACGCTGGAGAAGACCGGCAAGCAGATCGAAGCGGTGATGGCGAAGGTGCCCGGCATCACCGACCTCGGCATGTTCGAGCTGCTCGGCCAGCCGACCGTGCAGGTCGTCCCCGATCGCGACAGGGCAGCGCGCTATGGTCTGACGCCGGAGGATATCAACCGGGTGGTGCGCGCGGCGATCGGCGGCGAGGAGGCCGGCGACCTGTATGAACGCAGCACCGACCGGCATTTTCCCATCGTCGTGCGCCTGCAGCCCGGGCAGCGCGACGGCGTGGACAGCATCCGCCGGATCACCGTCGGAGCCCCTGGCGAGAATGGCGCGATCGTGCAGGTGCCGCTTTCCGAGGTCGCCGAGGTCAAGCTGACCACCGGGCCGTCCTTCGTCTATCGCGAGCATCAGGAACGCTATGTTCCGATCAAGTTCGCGGTGCGTGGCCGCGATCTGGGCGGGGCGGTGAGTGACGCGCAAAGGGCGGTGGCGGAGCAGGTGAAGCTGCCGCCGGGCTATCACCTGGAATGGGCGGGCGAACTCGGCAATCTGGAGAATGCGGTATCGCGGCTGCAGGTCGTCATTCCGATCAGCCTCGGGCTGATCCTGTTGCTCCTGTTCCTCAACTTCGGTTCGGCGCGCGACATGCTGCTCGCGGCCTCGGTGATGCCGATGGCATTGATCGGGGGCGTGCTCGCGCTGGTGCTCACCGGCACGTCGTTCAGCATCTCCGCTGCGATCGGTTTCGTCGCATTGCTCGGCATCTCGGTGATGGACGGCATCATCGTCCTGTCAGCCTTCAACCAGGCGATCGACGAAGGCATGGCGCGTGCCAGGGCATTGGCTCAGGCCTGCAGCCAGAGCCTGAGGCCAGTCGTCATGACCTGCCTCGTTGCCGCGATCGGGCTGGTGCCCGCCGCATTCTCCAGCGGCATCGGCAGCCAGGTGCAGAAGCCGCTCGCCATCGTGGTGGTCGGCGGAATGATGCTGGCGCCGCTGCTGATCCTGCTCGTCCTGCCCGTGCTGATCGATCTCTTCTCGCGGCACGAGCCGGTTCTGGTCGCGAAAGAGGGGGCGATATCGTGAAGCGCGCGCTCGTCCTGCTTGGCATGGCCCTGCTCTCGGGGTGCACCGTCGGTCCGGATTTCGCGCCGCCCGCGGCACCTTCGAGCAAGGGCTACACGCCGGATCCGCCGCCCACCGCAATTCCCGCCACGGCCGGCCTGCCGGGTGAAACGCTGGTAGCCGGGGCGGCGCTGCCGGCGCGCTGGTGGACCCAGTTCGGCAATGTGGGGCTGGACCGCCTGGTCGACATGGCGCTGGCGGCGAACACCGATATTGCCGTTGCCGACGCAAATCTGCGCCAGGCACGCGCCCAGGCGGCGACGGTGGCGGGCAGCCGCCTGCCCCAGGCCGATGTCGAGTATCAGGCGTCGCGCGTTCGCGCATCCCGCGCCTTGTCCGATCCGCTCTCGGACCCTGGCATCTTCCTCTACAGCCTGCACACCGCGACGCTGAACATCGCCTATCCGCTCGATCTGTTCGGCGGGACACGGCGGCGGGTCGAATCCGCGAGGGCCAGCGCCGAGGCGGCGGCCTTTCGGCTCGAAGCCGCCAAGGCGGCGGTGGCCGCCAACACGGTGGTGGCGGCAATCGAGGAAGCCGCGCTCCGCCGGAAGATCGCCGCGACCGAGGCAAGCATAAAGGCCAGTCGCAATGTGCTTGCGCTGCTGCGCGTCCAGTTCGATGCCGGGGCGATCGGCAAGGCCGATATCGCGGCGCAGGTCGCGGTGCTGGCCCAGGCCGAGGGAAGCCTGCCCGCCCTCGTCAAGGCGCGGGGGCATCAGCAATCGGCCTTGTCGATCCTGCTCGGGCGCGATCCCGGCGAGCCGTTGCCCGCGACGATCGAGCTCGACCAGCTGGCGTTGCCCGCGACGCTGCCGGTCTCGCTGCCATCCACTCTGGTCCGCCAGCGTCCCGATGTCCGCGCAGCGGAGGCGTCGCTTCACGCGGCGAGCGCGGATGTGGGCGCCGCGATCGCCGCGCGGCTTCCGTCGATCACGCTCAGCGCCTCGGCCGGCGGCCAGGCTGTGCGCTTCGGCGACATGTTCCGGGACGGCAATCCCTTCTGGTCGCTGATCGGCGGCATCACCCAGCCGCTCTTTCACGGTGGCGCGCTGCGCAACCAGCAAAGAGCGGCGGAGGCGGCGCTGGATGGCGCCAAGGCGCAATATCGCGCCGCGGTTCTCGGCGCGTTCGGCGATGTCGCCGATGCATTGACCGCTCTCGATGCCGATGCCGCGGCGCTGGCCGCCGCGGAGAGGGCCGATGCCGCGGCAGCGGAGAATCTCGGCTATCTCGATTACCAGCTGCGGCTCGGCCAGGTCGGATCGCTGGCGCTTCTCAATGCGACTGCGACCAGGGTCCAGACCGCCACTGCACTGGTCGATGCCCGCGCGGCGCGGTTCAGCGACGTGGCCGCCCTCTACCTCGCGCTCGGCGGAAGCGCCGAGCCGGGGCGATAGAAGGATTGTCGAATGGGTGGGGTGATCGGAGCGGTAAGCGGAAAGTTCGTGCTGCTGGCGACGGGACTGCTGGTCTCCGCCTCGATCGAAAGACAACCGCTGCGCGCACGGATCGATCCGGGTTCCGAAGCCTCGGTCGTAAGCCAGCGCGCCGCGGACCGGATCGACAAGGACGGCAGACCCCATCCGCCCGGTAGCGTGCTCCAGCGCAGCCGTCCGATGCTGATCGCCCTGTCGGCAGGCACATTTCCCGTCGATGCGCTCCCGGTCGCGCGCGCGCCGCTGGAGTCGGACGTCGATTTCGTCATCGGGCGCGATATTCTCGGAAGCCATGTCTTCGCGCTGAATTTCCGCAGCCGGCAGCTCAGAATGGTGCTGCCCTATGAATATGGCAACGCGACACGTCGTCTGGTTCGAGTCGATTTGACGCCGGCTCCGGATGGAAGCTGGAATTTCCCGGCCAGCATCGACGGGAAGCCGGTTTCAGCGGCATTGTATCTGTCCGGTCCGGATCGTGCGGCGACCGCATCGGCAAGCGGCGCCGCGCTGCTCACGCTTGCCTCGGGAGCTGCCACGCTTTCGGTGCCCAATGCCGCTCGTGAGGCCTTGCCGGATGCAAGGCGCAGGATCGTCCTGAATCTCGGCGCCTTCGAAGGGCGCTATATCGTCATCGACCTGCCCCATCGTCTCTTGTGGATCGATCCGAGAGCCCGAGCCTGAGGGGCCGCGATTCGCATGCAGGCGAATTTTCCGGCGCCGGCCGGTGTGGGCTTGCCCCGCCCGTCGCGCACGGGCGCGTGCGCGAAGTGATTCGCGGATGCCGCCCGGCTCTTGGCAGTGGCGCGCAAAGGGCCTAGGGATTCGAACCATGCCCAGCTGGCAGACGAACCCTTCCGTCTTCGCCGTCGCCTAGGAAATTCGATGCGAGGCGCGCCTCTCGATCTCACCGGAAAAAAGCCCCGCTCGCGCAAGCCCCGGCCGCGTTCGCTGCGCCTGCACGGCACCGTCGCCCGGACGCTCGGCGTCCGCATCGTCTCCGGCGAGATCGCGCCCGGCGAAATTCTCGACGGGGAGATTGCCGCGAGCGAGCAGTTCAAGGTCTCCCGCACCGCCTATCGCGAGGCGATCCGCATCCTGGCGGCCAAGGGTCTCGTCCATTCTCGCCCGAAGATCGGCACCCAGGTAAGCCCGCGTCGCGAGTGGCATCTGCTGGATCCGGACGTGCTCAGCTGGATCTTCGCCGGCGCGCCCGACGATGCCCTGATCGAGAGCCTGTTCGAGCTGCGCCGCATCGTCGAGCCCGACGCCGCCCGTCTCGCCGCGCTCCGCCGCACGCCGGAGCAGCTGGCCCGCATGCAGGAAGGGCTTGCGGGGGTCGATCGTCACGGCTTCGATTCCGAGGAGGGCCGATGCTGCGACGAGGCATTCCATTCCGCCTTGCTCGAGGCCTCGGGCAATGATTTCATCATGTCGCTGACCAGCGGTGTCGCCGCGGCTATCGAGTTGACCACGGCGTTCAAGCAGCGGCATCTGCCGGCTCCGCACGATGCGCTGCCGGTCCATCTTGCGGTGCTCGAAGCGATCGAGGCGCAGGATGCCGAGCGCGCGCACGATGCGATGGCGCGGCTGGTCGAGCGCGGTTTCCAGGATACGATGGAAGCGCGCAAGCCCGTGAACAGCGTCGGCGGCCGCCGTATCGCGCACTGAGTACAGTTCCGATCGCTCCGTTCCGCAACTTCGCAGGCGCGCCCGATTGCTTTTTGCCATGGCGCTGCCTAAGTCCCGCACGAGCGATGTTACCGCTAACTTATATCGGGCAGACAGGAGAGCAGGCATGGCGCTGACCGGCGAATTGTTCATTGCATCGAAGCGGGTCCGCCGCGACGGACCGGGCTTCCAGGCGGTCGCCGCCTCGACCGGTACGCCGCTGGAGCCGAGCTTCAGCATGGCGACGCGCGACGATGTCGAAGCCGCCGCCGCGGCTGCCGAAGCTGCCTTCCCCGTCTATGCCAATCTGCCGCGCGACAAGCGTGCCGCATTCCTAGAGGCGATCGCCGACGAGATCGACGCGCTGGGCGAGACGCTCACCGAGCGTGCGATGCAGGAAAGCGGCTTGCCGCATGCGCGCCTCACCGGCGAGCGTGGCCGCACCTCGGGCCAGCTGCGCCTGTTCGCCAGGGAATTGCGCCTGGGCGAATATCTCCGTGCCCGGATCGATCATGCGCTCCCCGATCGCCAGCCCGTTCCCAAGCCGGACCTGCGGCTCCGCATGATTCCACTCGGTCCCGTCGCCGTCTTCGGCGCTTCCAATTTCCCGCTCGCCTTTTCGGTCGCTGGCGGCGACACCGCCTCGGCGCTTGCCGCGGGCTGCCCGGTGATCGTCAAGGGGCATTCGGCGCATCCCGGCACGTCGGAGCTGGTAGCGGGCGCGATTGCCCGCGCCGTCGAGAAGACGGGCATGCCCGCGGGCGTGTTCTCGCTGATCAACGGCGCCGGCAACGAAGTCGGCTCGGCGCTCGTTTCCGATCCGCGCATCAAGGCAGTCGGCTTCACCGGTTCGCGCGGTGGCGGCACGGCGCTGATGAAGCTCGCCGCGAGCCGCCCGGTTCCGATCCCGGTCTATGCCGAGATGAGCAGCATCAACCCGGTGTTCCTGCTGCCGCACGCGCTCGAAGCGCGCGCCGAGGCGCTGGGCAAGGCGTATATCGCCAGCCTGACCATGGGCGCCGGCCAGTTCTGCACCAATCCCGGTCTCGTCCTCGCGCTCGATAGTCCGGCGCTCGAGCGCTTCCTGGCGGCGGCGGCCGAAGCCGTGGCGGGCGTGGCCGCGCAGACCATGCTCACCCCCGGCATCCTCAAGGCCTATGAAACCGGCGTCGCCCGCTGGGCTTCGGCGCCCGGGCTCACTCGGTTGGCCCAGGGCCAGGAGGGCTCGGCCAGCTGCGGCCGCGCCGCGCTGTTCACCATGACCGGCGCGGACTTCATCGCCGATCCCAGCCATGCCGAGGAAGTCTTCGGCGCCGCCTCGCTGCTGGTGCGCTGCGCCGATCTGGAGGAGCTGCTCGGAGTCGTCGCGCTGCTCGAGGGCCAGCTCACCGCGACGCTGCATCTCGACGATGGCGATACCGACATGGCGGCCAGCCTGCTGCCGATCCTCGAGCGGCTCGCCGGCCGCATCCTCGCCAATGGCTGGCCGACCGGCGTGGAAGTCACCGATGCGCAGGTGCATGGCGGCCCCTTCCCGTCGACCGCCGATGGGCGCAGCACTTCGGTCGGCACGCTGGCGATCGACCGTTTCCTGCGCCCCGTCGCCTATCAGGACCTGCCGGCGGCGCTGCTGCCCGCGGAGCTGCGCGACGGCGATGCGGGGATTCCGCGCCGCATCGACGGCAAGCCGGTACTTTGATGCGCCTTGGCTGATCCAGGGGTGGGCCGGCGCGTCGGCCGGCAATAGTCGTCGGGTCGCTCACCCCCCGGATTCTTCGGCGATTATCCCGCTCGGGCAAATATTCCTCGCATCCTCCCTGCCATCCTACTCGGCACTTATCCCTTTCAGGCCAGGATGGTTCAATGACTGTCATCCCCGTGCAGGCGGGGACCCAGGGTTTCTGTGCTGTATCGCCCGTGACTCTGGGTCCCCGCCTGCGCGGGGATGACGAAAGCGGGGTATTTGTCTCAAGGGGATGGGCCCGATTCTTCTGGGGTCTTCCAGGCGGAGCGGAAATGACACGCGCCTCTCCCCCGATAGGGGAGGGGATCAGAAGCCGAAAGCCGCTTCCGCGTCGTCCGCGGTCCGGAAGCGGAAGAGGATGTCGTGGCGATAGACCTGGCCAGGATCCAGTCGTGCGGAGGGGAAGCCCGGCTGGTTCGGGCTGTTCGGGAACTTCTGGGGCTCCAGGCACAGCCCGCCGCGCGCCGCGTAGACGCGCCCGCTCGTTCCCGGCGCGCCACCGGCGAGATGGTTGCCCGAATAGAATTGCAGCCCCGGCTCGCTCGAATGGAGATCGAGCACGCGGCCCGAGACCGGATCGAACAGTGTCGCCACCGGGCGGTTTCGTCCGCTCGCCGCGTCGATCACGAAATTATGGTCATAGCCATGGCCGCGCCGCAGTTGCTCGTCGTTGCCGTCGATCGCATCGCCGATTCGCCTGGCCGTGCGGAAGTCGAAGGGAGTGCCGGCAACTTCGGCAAGCGCCCCGGTCGGGATCAGCCCGGCATCGACCGAGGTGATGCGGCTGGCGGGGATGCGCAGCAGATGATCGAGGATCGTCGCCCCGCTCGCTTCCCCGGCCAGGTTGAAATAGGCGTGATGGGTGAGGTTCACGACCGTCGGTGCATCGGTGGTCGCGGTCAGCCGGATTGCGAGCCCGTCCGCTTCGATCGTGTAGCGCGCCTCGACCGTCAATGTGCCTGGAAAGCCGTTATGTCCTGCGGGGCTGATGTGGCGGAAGCTGACCGTGTCGTCCGATCGCGCCACCAGCTTCCAGAATTGCTGGTCGAGGCCGCCCGGCCCCGAATGGAGGCTGTTCGGCCCGTCATTCGCCACGATCCGATGCTCGATGCCGTCGAGGGTGAAGCGCGCGCCGCCGATCCGGTTGGCGTAGCGCCCGGTGACTGTGCCATGAAAGCGCGGCGGCCCGCGATAGTCGTCGAGATTCGCGAAGCCGAGCACCACGTTCGCAGGCCTTCCATGGCGATCCGGCACTTCCAGCACCCGCAATGCCGCGCCGAGCGTAATCAGCTCGGCGCGATACGGGCCGCGGGCGATCGCGACCGTCTCGATCGGATCGTCCGTTCCGCCCGTCATTTGGTGCCGGGGCAGATCGAGTTGGCGGGATCGGACACGATCCGCGCATCGGACAGGCTGAACATCAGCGGGCCCGCGGCACGGATCACGACCGGCGCCGAGACGGCGTTCATGTCGGTCCCATTGGCCTGGTAGCATTTGAGCAGGATCTTCACCGTGCGCCACTTGCCGGTCTCGCCGGTGAACAGACTGGTTGCGTCGATGCCCTTGCCCTCGCCCATGGCGAGAGTCACCGTGCCCATGGCCGCACGATCGAGGCGATAGGTGAGGGCGAGCGACAAGTCGCCATTGGCCTCCCGCCCCAGGTTGATCGGCTTGCCGCCGATGCGAAGCGCCGCAGGGCCCTCGGGCCAGGACAGTTGCTGTGCGCCTTCCTGCGTCTGCGGCCCGTCGATCGGCGCGCGGGCAATCTTCGAGTCCGTGGCGAACGAGAAGGGCGCGGGCGTCACGCCCTTGGCGAAATAGATGCTGGTGTTGAGCGCCGAGGCATCGAAGCCGGCGACTTCGTCGAGCGTGCCGACCTTGCCGGGCTTGCCATAGCTGAGGCCGTAGCCGAGCGCGAATTGCGGATCATAGCCCGGCTTGCCCTTGTTGAGCGTGAACTGACCGGCGGTCTTGGGCCAGCTGAACGAGAGCGTGCCGTGAAAGTCCCGGCGCGGCTTGCCCGCCTTGTCGCCGATGATCACGTCGGCCAAGCCGGCACCTTCGCTGCCCGGCAGCCAGGCGGCGACGAACGCGTCGGACGCGTTGATCTCGGGGTTCACCCAGAGCGGCCGGCCCGAGAGGAACACCGAGACGGTGGGCACGCCCGCTGCCTTCAGCTTTCTGAGCAAGGCCAGCGCCTGTTTGTCACCCGGCTGGAATTCGAGCGTGGGGATGTCGCCGCGCATCTCGGCATAGGGCTGCTCGCCGAACACGACGATCGCGACGTCGGGCCTGGCGGTGAAGCTGCCGTCGGGCGAGAGCGTCGCGGTGCCGCCGCCGGCCTGCACGGCCTGGGCGATGCCGGAGAAGATCGTCTGGCCGTTGGGGAACATGGAATTGTCGTTGCCGTCGCCCTGCCAGCTCAGCGTCCAGCCGCCGGTCTGTAGCGGCATCGAATCGGCGCCCGGCCCGGCGACCAGCACGTTGGCGGAGGCCTTCACCGGCAGCACGCCCTGGTTCTTGAGCAGCACCAATGACTTGGCCACGGCCTCGCGCGCGATCGCGCGATGCTCGGGGCTGCCCAGCACGTCGGCCTTGCCTTCGATCGGGCGGGCGGGATCGAACAGGCCGAGCTTCGCCTTCACGCGCAGGATGCGGCGTACGGCGTCGTCGATCCGGGGCATCGGGATGGTGCCGTCCCTGGCGTGGCGGACGGTGCTCTCGAACAGGCCCTTCCAGCTGTCCGGCGCCATCGCCATGTCGAGCCCGGCGTTGAAGGTGGCGGCGCAATCTTCCTTGGTGCAGCCCGGCACCTGGCCATGGCCGTTCCAATCGCCGACGACGAAGCCCTGAAAGCCCATCCTGCCCTTGAGCACATCGGTGAGCAGCGACTTGTTGCCGTGCATCTTGACGCCGTTCCAGCTCGAATAGCTGGCCATTACGGTGAGCGCGCCGGCCTGGATCGCGGGGACATAGCCCTGGGCGTGAGTCGCGATCAGCTCGTCCTCACTGACCCGGGTATCGCCCTGGTCGACGCCTTCGAACGTGCCGCCATCGCCCAGGAAATGCTTGGCCGATGCGGCGACATAGCCCTGCTGGATCCGGTTCCTCGTGCCCGGCTCGCCCTGCAGCCCGCGGATCATCGCGCCGGCATAGGAACGGACCACCGCCGGGTCCTCCGAATAGCCTTCATAGCTGCGGCCCCAGCGATCGTCCTGGGGCACGGCGAGGGTGGGGCCGAACGCCCAGTCGGGGCCGGTCGCGGCGGTCTCGATGGCGGTCGCCCTGCCGATGCGCTGGATCAGTGCGGGATCGTGCATCGCGCCCAAGCCGATATTGTGCGGGAAGATCGTCGCGCCGATCACGTTGTTGTTGCCGTGCACCGCGTCGATGCCGAAGAGCAGCGGGATCGGCTGATGCTTGCCGCGCGGCTCCATGGCCACTGCGCGGAAGGCGTTGGCGGTCTCGACCCAGGGTGCCTGGGGCGAGCGGTCCGGCGCGCCGAGCGGCGGCGAGCTTCCGCCCGCCAGGATCGAGCCCACCGGATATCGGCGCAGCTCCTCGGGCTTCATCGCGCCGATGTCCGCCTGGATCATCTGGCCGACTTTCTCCTCCAGCGTCATCCGCGCCATCAGATCGGTGACGAACTTCTCGGTCGCGGGATCGACCAGGCCCTGCGAGCCGGCGGCCGGCCATTTGCCGGGATGCGCCGTGCCTGCCTCCGACAGCGCTGTCGGCGCGTGCTGCGCAAAAGCCGGCGATGCGGCCCAGATGATGGTGGTCGACAGCAGAAGCTTCAGGCCAGGCCGCATTTCACTCTCCTCTTTTTATATTCTGGTAGCGATAACAGAAATTCATCGGGCGAGTCCACGTTCGAGCCAGCGCGCCGCATCGTCGGGGCTGGCCTTGCCGCTGTCACGATCGACCATGTAATTGGCTTCGCGCATGCGCTCGACCGGGATCGCGCCGATCAACGGCTTGAGCGCGGCCTGGAAGCGCAGGTCGTTGGCGCGGGCGGGGGCGAGCAGCAGGATCGCGTCATAGCCGGGGATCGCGCCCTTCGGATCGGTCAATATGGCGAGCTTGTCCGCCGCGATCCTGCCGTCCGATGAGAAGGCGGGGATCACATCGGCCGTGCCGGAGGCGAGGGCGCGGTACATGAAGGTCGGCTGATAGGGGTGGGCGGACTTGAAGCTCAGGCCGTAGGCCTTCTTCACCGCTGCCCATTCGGGGCGTTCGAGGAATTCCACATCGGTGGCGAGGTTGAGGCTGCCCGCCACGGGCGCGAGATCGGCGATGCTGGCGATGCCGCGCTTCCTGGCGTCGTCCCCGCGCATGGCGAAGGCATAGGCGTTCTCGAAGCCGAGCGAGCCGAGCAGCGTCACGTGCCGGTCGCGGGCCCAATCCGTGACGCCGCGCACGATGGCGTCGCGCGGCGGCACGTCGCGGCGCTGCATCTGGTTGGTCCAGATCGTGCCCGAATAATCGACATAGACGTCGACATCGCCGCTCGCGAGCGCGCTGAACGCGACTGCCGAGCCCAGCCCCTCGCGGTAGCGGACCTTGTATCCCGCCGCTTCCAGACGGTGCCCGATCAGCCGGGCGAGGATATATTGCTCGGAAAAGCCCTTGGCGCCGATGGTGACGGTGCCGCGCGCCGCGGGCAGGGCGGGGATCAGCGCGATCGCCACGGCGACCAGCAGCGTGCCGAGGCTGCCCCAGATCAGGCCCCGCTTCCGCTGCGCGATGCCGTGCTCGGCGAGCCCCAGCAGCCCGTCCACCGCCAGCGCGAGTGCGGCGGCGGCGATGCAGCCGGTCAGCACCAGCGACCAGTTCTGCGTCTGCAGGCCGGCGAAGATCAGGTCGCCCAGGCTCGGCTGGCCGACCGTGGTGGAGAGCGTCGCCGCGCCGATCGTCCACACCGCGGCGGTGCGGATGCCGGCCATCAGCACCGGCAGCACCAGCGGCGCCTCGACCAGCCGCAGCTTCTGCGCCGCCGTCATCCCCACGCCGTCCGCCGCCTCGATCACCGCGGGATCGATGTTCGCCAGCCCGGTCACGCCGTTCCGCAGGATCGGCAGCAATGCGTAGAGCGACAGCGCCAGCAGCGAAGGCAGAAAGCCCAGCGCAGGAATGCCGCCCCCGACCAGGGCCGAGAGCGAGAGCAGGACCGGGTAGAAGAGCGCCAGCAACGCCAAGCTCGGAATGGTCTGGACCAGGCTGGCAAAGCCCAGCGCGATTCGCCCCACGATCCTGTTGCGTGCCGAGAACACCGCCAGCGGCAGCGCCACTACCAGTCCGAGCAGCAGCGCGGCCAGCGCCAGCAGCAGATGCTGCGCCAGCAGCTCGGGCACCCGGGCCAGTGCGTTCATTCCTCCAGCTCCGCCAGCCGGTGCGCCTGCGCGCGCGGCACGGCGACCAGCGCGTCCGCCACCGCGCCGCCCTTGCCGGCGAGCAGCTCGCGCGGCGTGGCATCGGCAACGATCCGGCCCTGCTCCATCACCAGCACCCGATCGGCGAGCAGCAGCGCCTCGGCCATGTCGTGCGTGACGAGGATCGTGGTGAGGCCCATCCGATCGTGCAGCGCGCGGATCGCCGTGCCAAGCCCGTCGCGGGTGACGGGATCGAGCGCGCCGAAGGGCTCGTCCATCAGCAATATGCCGGGCCCCGTCGCCAGCGCCCGCGCCACGCCGATGCGCTGGCGCTGGCCGCCCGAAAGCGCATCCGGCATGCGCCCGGCCATTTCGGGCGAAAGCTCGACCAGCTCCAGCAGCTCGCGAACCCGCTCGGCCGTGTCCTTCTCGCCTGCCAGCCGCAGCCCGATCGCGACATTCTCGGCGACGCGCATGTGCGGGAACAGCCCGACATTCTGGAAGACATAGCCGATCCGCCGCCGCAGCTCCGGCGCGGGGCCGGCGTCCACTGGTGCGTCGCCCACCAGCACCGCGCCCGTGCTCGGCTCGATCAGCCGGTTGACCATCTTGAGCAAGGTCGACTTGCCCGATCCCGAGGCCCCGACCAGCGCCACGAAGCTGCCCGCCGCCACGTCCAGCGACACGCCGTCCACGGCCCTCACACCCCCAGGCCAGACCTTGCTGACATTTTTGAAGGTAACGGAGCGGCTTTGCTCTGGCATCGCGGCGCTTTGTGCGGGATGAAATGCCAAAGGTCAAAGATGGAGGGTGAGGCAATGGCCAAGGCGGCATTCATCACGGGCGGCGCATCGGGTATCGGTCTCGCCGTCGCCAGGAGCCTGGCGGCGGACGGCTGGCTGGTCGGCCTGGCCGATGTCAACGCGGCGGGGCTGGAGGCGGCGAAGGCCGCGATCCCGGGCGCCGAGACCTATGCGATGGACGTGCGCGACCGCGATGCCTGGAGGGCCGCGCTCGCCGATTTCGCGGGCAAGAGCGGCGGCCGGCTCGACTTCCTGTTCAACAATGCCGGCATCGCGGTGGGCGGCCAGCTCGAGACCATGTCCGACGCTGACATCGACCGCGGCCTTTCGATCAACATCAACGGCGTCGTCAACGGCGCCCGCGCGGCGCACCCGCTGCTCAAGGCAACGCCCGGATCGGCGATGATCGTCACCAGCTCGGCCGCCGGCATCTCGGGCAATGCGGGCATGTCGATCTACAGCGCCGGCAAGTTCGCGATGCGCGGCTTCGCCGAGGCGCTCAATGCCGAATGGGGGCAGGAGGGCATCTATGTCGGCTCGCTGATGCCGAGCTTCATCGAGACGCCGCTGCTCAACCACGTCACCCAGGATTCGAACCGCAACGTGCGCGAATCGGTGCGCGCGGCCGGGCTGGAGATCACGCCGGTCGAGGAAGTGGTGAAGACCGTCCGCCACATGCTCGACATCCGCCGCGACGTGCACACCCGCGTGGGCAAGACCGCGCATCGCCTCTGGTTCATGGCGCGCTGGATGCCCGGCACGCTGCGCAAGCTCCAGCGCCGGGCGTTCAAGTGAGCGGACGGGAAGGGGGCGCTTCCCGGCGCCCGATCTTTCACCGCGACCGGATGGAATATTGGGCGTTCGTCGGGCAGATCGTCAGCGCGCTCGCGGTGGTGCTGTCGCTCGTGTTCGTCGGGATCCAGCTCTACGAGAGCAACCGCGTGGCGGCGCGCAGCGAAGCGAACGACACCCAGGCGCAATGGGCGTCCTTCCGCGCTTCGATCTACGGCTCGCGCGACATTGCCGAGATGTTCCGGGCGGGCATGGACGGCAGCCGGCCGCTCGACCCCGCCGACAAGCTGCGCTTCGACTATCTGATGCGCGAACATGGCTGGGCGACCTATCAGATCTGGGCCCGTGTCCAGGAAGGGCTGATGCCACGCGCGCATTACGAGCAGGGCCAGGGACTGGATTTCGTGCGGGTGATCTGCACGCCCGGCGGCGCGGCCGTCTGGACCCGGATCAAGGCCGAATTGCCCAGGCCCTATGCCGCCGACACCGACCGGCTGGCGGCGGACTATGCGCGCGCCAGCAAGCTGCGCTGCGGGGGCTAGGCCCGATCCCGCCGATTCGGCCGGATCGGCGCGCAGCGCGCAATCCTGTTACGTGCGCTGATCCCATTTCCGACTGGTCGAAGAGCGACCGGGCGGAAGTCCGGCCGGTCGAGCCAAGCAGGCGATCCGGCATTGCAAACCAAATGGCGACAGCCCCTAGAGCAGCGCGTCGATCGCCTGCGCCATCTGGATGTCGCGAGTGGAGAGCCCGTCCGCGTCATGCGTGGTCAGCAGGATGTCGACCTTGTTCCACACGTTCGACCATTCGGGATGATGGTCCGCCTTTTCCGCGAGCAGCGCCACGCGGGCCATGAAGCCGAACGCCTGGTTGAAGTCGGCGAACTCGAAGCGGCGGGTGATCGCGTCGCGCGCCGGATCCCAGGTCCAGTCCGGGAGCGCCGCGAGCGATTCCTCGCGAAGTCCATCCGTCAGACGCGCCACCATTCACTGCCTCCTTGCCGTAGCTCCGTTCCCCGGCCTATTCCCGGCGGCATGACCGGGCAAGCCCCAGACGCCGCCATGATCGAGGCGCTTGCCCGCGCCGCGCTCGCGCGTATCCCCGAGCCGTTTCAGCACCACCTTGCCGACATCGTACTGATGGTCGAGGATTTCGCCGATGACGAGACGCTCGACGCGATGGGCATCGAGGATCCGTTCGACCTGACCGGCCTGTATCGCGGCCGGCCGATGGGCGAGAAATCGGCCTGGGACGGGGTGACCATGCCCGACGAGATCCATCTCTATCGCCGCCCGCTGCTCGACGAATGGGTGCATACCGGGGTTACGCTCGAAGCGCTGATCACGCATGTGGTGGTGCACGAGGTCGGCCATCATTTCGGGCTTTCCGACGACGACATGCACGCGCTGGAAGATTCGGCCGAGTGAGCGCCCTGGCCCTTCGCGGCGTCGCGTGCCTGCGCGGGGGAAGGCTGTTGTTCGAGGGGCTCGACCTCGCGCTCGCCGCCGGCGAGGCCGCGCTCGTCACCGGTCCGAACGGTATCGGCAAATCGAGCCTGATCCGCATCGCCGCCGGCCTGCTCGCGCCCGCCGCGGGCCGAATCGAGCGGGAAGGCGCCTGCGCGCTGATGGCGGAGGCCGCCGCGCTCGACCCCGAGCTGCCGCTCCGCGCCGCGCTGGGCTTCTGGGCGGGGCTCGACGGCCGCCGCGACGCGATCGGTGCCGCGCTGGCGGCAGTGGATCTCGCCGATCTCGCCCCGGTTCCCGTCCGCATGCTCTCCACCGGACAGCGCCGCCGCGCCGCGCTGGCGCGGGTGGTGGCGAGCGCCGCGCCGATCTGGCTGCTCGACGAGCCGGCCAACGGGCTCGACGCCGCTTCGGTCGCCTTGCTCGAGGGCCTGATCGCCCGTCACCGGGCAGCCGGCGGCATCGCCCTGGTCGCGACGCATCTGCCGATCGCGCTTCCCGACGCCCGGGCGGTGCGCCTGTGAGCCCCTATGCCGCGATCGTCCGGCGCGAGCTGCGGCGTGCGTGGAGCACCGGCGGGATGGTGCTCCCCCTGGTCTTTTTCCTGCTGGTGGCGATCCTCTTTCCCTTTGCGATCGGCCCCGATCCGAAACTGCTCGGGCGTATCGCGCCAGGCGTGATCTGGGCGGCGGCACTGCTCGCGGCGCTGCTGCCGGTCGAGCGGCTGGTGTCGCCCGACCTGGAGAGCGGGGTGCTCGATCAGTTCGCGGTGCGCGGCCTGCCCGATGCCGGGGTGGCCGCCGCCAAGGTCGCCGGCCATTGGCTCGGTTTCGCGCCCGCCCTGCTCGCCGCGACGGTGATCGCCGCGGGGCTGCTCCAGCTTCCCGGCGCGGCGCTGGCACCCTTGCTGCTCGCGCTGCTGGCCGGCACGCCGGGGCTGGCGGCGCTGGGCGTCGCCACCGCGGCGCTGGTCGCGGGCCTGCGCGGCGCGGGCGCGCTGGCCGGTCTGGTGATGCTGCCCTTCGCCGTCCCGCTGCTGATCTTCGGCGCCACCGCCGATCAACCCGGCGCACTCAAGCTGCTCGGCGCAGTGAGCCTGGTGCTGGTGGCCGGCTGCCCGTTCGTGGCGGGTGCGGCGATCCGGATGGGGCGGAGCTGATGTTCGCCGAAGGCGATCGTCATGACCGGGCCGATTGGCCGCTACTTCAGAACGGTGCGGTCAACCTGTTCCACAGCCCCGAGATACTGGCCGATGCCTGTGCCGATCTGGCTGCGCTGGGCTATGCGCTGGCCGAGATATCCTGTCGCGACGGGAGCCCCGGCTTCGAGCGGCAATTCGCCGATCTGTTGCGCTGGCAAGATCAGTTTGGCTACCTGCCCTGGTCTGGCAATCTCGATGCATTGAACGACGCGATGGCCGGCTATCCCTTCGGATCGTCGGGCAAGAGCGCGCTGGTCCTTGACGGGTTTCATTTGATCGCGGACGCGGATCGGGATCGCGCGCATGCGCTGCTCGACATCTTCGAATCGGCGTCGCGCGACCATCTGCTCTTCGGCCATATCCTGGTCGTGCTCGTGCAGACCGACGATGCGACCTATGCCTGCCCGGGCATTGGCGGCCGAAGTGCCAATTGGAATGCGCGCGAGGCGGCACGCCGGCGCCGCTGAAGCCTAAGCCTCGGGCGGAAGCTCGTCGCCATACACCACCATCGCCGAACCCTCGGCCAGCGCCGTCGCGGCGGCGGCGCGCAGCACCGGGTCTTCGGTCGCGGCGGGATCGGCGACTTCCATGCCCTTTTCCAGGCGCACCAGCATCCAGCCCGCGCCGAGCGCGACTCCGGCGGCCTTGGGCTGGGCCTCCTCGAAGCTGTCGGCCGAAACATAGATCAGCATGGCATGGCGCGCGCCGGGCCGGCGGCCTTCGACGGCGTCGGCCACCGCAGTGGCGAGGAAGACCGACAGCCCCATCAGCGGCTCCAGCGCGCGAAGATCGCAGTCGGCAGCGCCAGCCCGCGCGCTTCCTCGCGAACCGCCAGCTCGCCGCATTCCACCTTGCCGGGCAGGTGCGCGACATGCTGGCGGAGCAGCTCGCCGATCGCCAGCGCCGACATGCGCACGGCATAGACGGTGAGGAACAGGAAGCGCGAATCCGCATCGAGCAGCTTCGCGGTGTCGGCGATCAGCCCGGGCAGGCCCTCCTCCAGCTTCCACACTTCGCCATTGGGGCCCCGGCCCCATTTGGGTGGATCGAGGATGATCCCGTCATAGCGCCGCCCGCGCCGCACCTCGCGCGCGGTGAACTTGGCGGCGTCGTCGATCATCCAGCGGATGGGCTTGTCCTCCATCCCCGACAGCGCGGCATTGGCCTTTCCTTCCGCGACCGACTTCTTCGAGGCATCGACATGGGTGACACGCGCGCCCTTCGCCGCCAGCGCCAGGCTGCCGACGCCGGTATAGCCGAACAGGTTCATGCATTCGGGGGCGTCCATCCCGTCGATCCGCGCGCGCATCCAGTGCCAGACCGGCGACATGTCCGGGAAGAAGGCGAGGTGGCGGAACGGCGTGTTCTGCGCGGTGAAGCGCACTTCCTCCCAGCTTAGCGGCCAGCCTTCGCGCGGCACCGGCCTGGTGAGGTTCCAGCGGCCGCCGCCATCCTCGTCCGAGCCGGGGATGAACTCGCCATGCGCGTCCCAATTGTCGGACGCGGGCGCCCACATCGCCTGGGGCTCGGGGCGGATGAAACGATATTTGCCGTAGCGCTCGAGCTTGCGGCCATGGCCGCTGTCGACGAGCCCGTAATCGGCCCAGGGCTCGCCGGTGAGAGTGATCAGGTCCATGGAAGGCGTCTTAGACGCGCAATCCTCTCTCGTCATCCGCCGCAAATCCCCTCCCGCCCGGGGAGGATCTACGCACGCGGTTTGGCGCGTTCGGCGATGTATTCGCGCACGGCCTCCAGCGTGCCCGGCAGCACGTCGTAGCGCTCCTGCCGGTCGAACAGATCGCCGACACGCGCGGGCAGCGACGGCCGCACGCCGGTGGCGCGCTCGACGGCGTCGGCGAACTTGGCCGGATGCGCCGTCGCCAGCGTGACGACCGGCACGTCGGCCGGCAGGTCCGCCCGTCGCGCGGCGGCGAGGCCGATCGCGCTGTGCGGGTCGATCACCTGCGCCGCTTCGGCCGAGGCCCAGCGCATCGTCGCGTTCATTGCGTCCGCATCGATCCGGTCGCTGGCGAACAGCTTCGCCGCGCCTTTCTGCTGCGCGTCGGTGAGGCGCATCGCCCGGGAAGCTTCGAAGCCGCGCATCTGCTCCGCCACGCTGGTGTCGGCAAGGTCGAACAGCAGCCGCTCGAAGTTCGAGCTCACCTGGATGTCCATGCTCGGCGCTGCCGTCGGGGTGACGCTGCCTGCCGAATAGTCGCCGCTGGAAAGCGCGCGATGAAGGATGTCGTTGACGTTGGTCGCGACGATCAGCCGCTCGACCGGCAGCCCCATCCGCGCCGCGACATAGCCGGCGAACACGTCGCCGAAATTGCCCGTCGGCACCGCGAAGGCGATGTTCTGCGCCGGGGCCCCCAGGCGGACCGCGGCGTAGAAATAATAGACCACCTGCGCCATCAATCGGGCCCAGTTGATCGAGTTGACTGCGCTGAGCCGGAAGCGGCCGGAAAATGCGGCGTCGTTGAACAGCGCCTTCACCATCGCCTGGGCATCGTCGAAGCTGCCTTCGATGGCGATGTTGTGGACGTTCGGCGCCAGCACCGTCGTCATCTGGCGGCGCTGCACGTCCGAGACCCGGCCCCTGGGATGCAGCATGAAGATGTCGACGCCGTGCCGCCCGGCGACTGCGTCGATCGCAGCGCTGCCGGTGTCGCCCGAAGTCGCGCCGACGATGGTCAGCGGCTCGCTGCTGCCGGTCAGGAACTTCTCGAAGAGCAGGCCGAGCAGCTGGAGCGCGACATCCTTGAAGGCCAGTGTCGGCCCGTGGAACAGCTCGAGCAGGAAATGGCGATGGTCGAGCTGGACCAGCGGCGTCACCGCCGCCTGGGCGAAGCGGCCATAGGCCTGCTCGCACAGCGTGCGCAGTTCATCCTCGCTCAGATCCTCGCCGGTGAAGGGCGCCATCACGCGGACGGCGGTCTCGACATAGGAGAGGCCCTTCAGCGCTTCGATATCCTCGCGGCTGAAGCGCGGCCAGCTCTGGGGAACGTACAGGCCGCCGTCGCTCGCCAGCCCGGCGAGAGTCACGTCGCGGAAGCCAAGCAGCGGCGCGCCGCCTCGGGTGCTCTGATATCGCATGCGGGTGGCGTTAGCGGGGTGCAATGCCGCAGGCAACAAAGCCGAGCTTTAGGGCGCCTTCGGCTTCCGCCGCCATTTGAGCGCCAGCACATAGATCACCGACGCCACCAGCGCGAACAGGAACCACTGCACCGCATAGGAGAGGTGGTTGTTCGGCACGCTCGAAAGGTCCGGCCTGGCCGTGGGCACCAGGCCGGGCGCGGCGGCTTCGGAGATCAGCATCAGATGCTTCGGCTCGCTGTCGAACAGTCCGGCGAGGAGCGGGCGGTGATCGGGGGCATGGGTGATCGTGCCCTTCACCTGGCCGCCCTTCCATATGGGGGCGAACTTGGGATCGCTGCTCACCCCCATGTCGATCAGCAGCGCCGGGCCTTCCGCGCCGGTGCGGCACCGGGCGATGTGGCGCCAGCCATTGGCGCCGCTCGCCGCGCGGCCGCCCTGGCTCTGCCAGCCCGTCACTTCGAGGCAGAAGGCGCTGGCGCGGCGGAACAGATTCTCGTCGCCCACCGGCAGGCGGGGAAAGGCCATTTCCGGCTTCTCGAAATTGGCGGCATAGCGTTCGAGCGCGACGAGCTTTTCGCTGCGGCGCGCGAGCTGCCACACGCCCAGAGCGATCATCGCGGCGACGGCGAGGGCGACGAGGAACGTCGGGACCAGGGGAAATCGCGGCATCATTCGCCCCGAACGCGCCCTTCGCCGGCGCGGTTGCGATATTCGAGCGCGAGCAACAGGCCCTTGGAAAAGCGCAGCGCCAGGATCACCAGCGCCGCCGTGAACGGAATCCAGAGCAGCGCATGGACCAGCAGGCCCGGCTGGAAGCGGAACTCCACCCATAGCGCCAGCGCAGTGACCAGCGCGCCGATGCCGAGGGTCAGGAACACGACCGGCCCGTCGCCGACGTTGAACCGCGTGAAGTCCAGCCCGCAGGCGCCGCAGCGCTCGGCAAAGCCCGCAAGGCTTCGAAACAGCGTGGGCGCGCCGCAGCAGGGGCAGGCACCCCTGGTCCCCGAAAGGATCGGGGGAGGTGGTACTGGACCGCCTCCCCCGGAAATGTCGTTCGCGCTGTCGGTCACGTCAGCCGTGGACCGGCGCGCCCCAGCCGCCCCAGACATAGATGGAGGCGAAGAGGAACAGCCACACCACGTCGACGAAGTGCCAGTACCAGGCCGCGGCCTCGAAACCGAAATGCTGCTTCGGCGTGAAGTCGCCCTTGTACGCGCGGACCAGGTTCACGAACAGGAAGATCGTGCCGACGATCACGTGGAAGCCGTGGAAGCCAGTCGCCATGAAGAAGGCGCCGCCATAGCTCGACCCGCCCTCGGATGCCGCCTTGAACGGGAAGGGCGCCTCGCTGTACTCATAGGCCTGCAGGCAGCTGAAGGTGAGGCCCAGCACCACGGTGAGCCACAGGCCCTTCAGCACGGTGTCGTTCTCGCCCACGCCGATCAGGCCCCAGAGACCCTTTTTCTCGCCGCCGCGCTCATTGTGGATCAGCCCATGATGCGCCCAGGTGACGGTGCAGCCCGAGAGCAGCAGGATCAGCGTGTTGAGCAGCGGGAATTTCCAGGCATCGAGCACTTCCATGCCCTTGGGCGGCCATTGCCCGCCGACCGCCTCGACGTGGCTGGGGAAGAGCGAGAAGTCGAACCAGGCCCAGAACCAGCCGACGAAGAACATCACTTCGGAAGCGATGAACAGGATCATGCCGTAGCGCAGATGGAGCTGCACGATCGGCGTGTGATCGCCGGCATGCGCTTCCTGGATCACCTTGCTCCACCAGCCGAACATGGTGATCGCCACCAGCGCCACGCCGGCGAAGAAGACGAGATAGGCACTCGGATAGCTGTGCATCACCATGATGCCGCCCGAAGCAAGCACCAGCGCCGCAAACGCGCCGAACAGCGGCCAGATGCTGGGTGGAAGGATATGGTACTGGTGATTCTTTGCCCCGGCCATCGAACTTCCCTGCTCCTATTTTGCAGCAAGCTTTACGGTGCGAAATCGCTTCCCGCAACAACCCTCGCGCACGCGCGGTTCGCGTGTCAGCGGGCCTGGGCCGCGGCTTCCTTCACTGCCGGCGATTCGGCGGGATAGAAGGTGTAGGAGAGCGTGATCTCCTGCACGTCGCGGGCGTCCGGATCGTCGAGGATCTTGGGGTCGACATAGAAGATCACCGGCATGCGCACCGTCTCGCCGGGCTTCAGCGTCTGCTGGGTGAAGCAGAAGCACTGGATCTTGGTGAAATATTTGCCGACGAACACCGGCGTGACGTTGAACGTCGCGGTGCCGGTCACTTCGTGATCCGAAGTGTTGGTGGCGGTGAAGAACGCCATGTCGCGCCCGCCGATGTCGATCGTGTCCGATCGCCGCTCGGGCTGGAACTTCCAGGGGATGCCCTTGGCGACATTGCTGTCGAAGGCGATGGTGATCTTCTGGCCGACGCTGCCCGGCGCGCGCACGCCGCGCTGGGTGGTGCCGTTGAGCCCGGTCGCCTCGCAGAACATGCGGTAGAGCGGCACGGCAGCAAAGCCGAGCCCGGTCATCGAGCACACGCCGATCCCGGCGAGGATCGCGACGCGCAGGTTCCGGCTCAGCCGGATCACCCCGTATGGCCCAGCTGGATCTTCACGATCGAGATGGCGAAGACGAGCACCACGAACAGGCCGAGCAGCACCGCCATCACGGTAGCGCGGCTGCGCTGGCGGGCGCGAATCAGCTCGGCCTCCTCGATCGGTGTCGCCGGAACATGGGGCGGGGCCTGGATCAGATCATCGGTCATGCGAACCACCTGTCGACGACGAGCGCGCCGAAAACAATGAACAGATAGAGGATCGAGAATTTGAACAGCCGCTTTTCCGGCACCATCGTGTCGTCGGGCTCGGAACGGCGGATCGCGACCTGCACCGCCATGGCGAGGAACAGGCCCGACATCACCGCTGCCGTGATCCCGTAGATCGCGCCGGTAAAGCCCAGCGGCCAGGGCGCCGCGGCGCACAGGATCATGGGCAGGGTGTAGAGGCCGATCTGGATCCGCGTCGATTTCTCGCCCGCCACCACCGGCAGCATCGGCACGCCGGCATTGGCGTAATCGGTCTTCACGAACAGCGCGAGCGCCCAGAAATGCGGCGGCGTCCACAGGAAGATCAGCGCGAACAGCAGCACCGGCATGGTGCTCACGTCGCCGGTCGCCGCCGCCCAGCCGATCATCGGCGGAAAGGCGCCCGCCGCGCCGCCGATCACGATGTTCTGCGGCGTGCGGCGCTTGAGCCAGATCGTGTAGACGAAGACGTAGAACAGGATCGAGGCGGCCAGGATGATCGTCGCGGCCAGGTTGATCGCGAAATACATCAGCGCCAGCGAGAAGCCCGCCAGTCCCACGCCGAAGTGCAGCGCCGACTGGCGGTCCATCCGTCCCGCCGGCAGCGGCCGCTTGGCGGTGCGCTTCATCTTGGCGTCGAGATCGGCCTCATACCATTGGTTGAGCGCCCCTGCCGCGCCGGCGCCCAGCGCGATGCACAGGATGGCGGTGAAGCCCAGCACCGGATGGATCGGCACGGGCGCGGCGAGCATGCCGCACAGCCCCGTGAAGACGACGAGGGTCATCACCCGCGGCTTGGTGAGGGCGAGGAAGTCGCGCCAGTCGGCGGGCAGGGTGACGGTGGCGGAAGCGGTGCTCATGGTCGTGCGTCGGCTATAGGCCCAGGCGTGCGCGGGGGGAAGTGGAGGCTTTGCCATAGAAGCGCCGCGGCACCGCGATCGCATCGCCCGGCTCCAGTCGCACGGCCTGATCGCCTGATCCGGCCGCGGCGCTTGTCCGGTGGGGCCTGAGACAGAAGCGCCCCGGGGATTCTCATGGGGTGCTGCTGTCTCGACTTTCCGATCCGGCCCGATAGTGGCCGTAGTCCTAGGCGGCAGGCGCCGCCGCTTACTGCTTCACCGCCTCCTCGAGCGGGATTGCGGGCTTGGGCGGCACGGGCGGCTTGCCGATCCAGGCAAGGCCGCGGGCAAGGTCGATCGTCACCACCCAGTTGCGCAGGAACGGCATGCCGAGATTGCCGTCCATGATCATGTCCGGCGTGAACGCATCCGGAGTCGTCGCGCGGATGTCGCCCAGCACTTCGAAATCGGCGGGCTGCTTGCCTTCCTGCTTCGGATCCATCCCCACCAGTTCGGCGACAGGCTGGGAGACGAGCACGGTGCCGCCATTGCCCGAATCGAGCTCGAACCAGAGCGTACCTTTCTTCGTCGGCACCGCCGTCGTCACCGCGAGCGCGCCGCCGTCGATCTCGCGTTTCAGCCGGATGCGCAGTGGGCGCATGCCTGCGACGCGCGCGGCGCGGCTGGCATCCGATTCGATCGTCGCGATGCCCGCCGCGAAATCGAAGGTCACGGTGCGCCCCTCGAACAGGTTCAGGCCGATGACGCCGTCGAGCGCGGCGTTGCGCGGTTCCGCGGCCATGTTGATCAGGCCCGTGATCGGCGGCCTGGCGGTGATGCCGCCCACCGTGATCGCGATGCTGTCGGCGCAGTGCGGCCCCTGGCTGCGATTGCCCATCATGTTGTAGCCGGTCAGGCGGCCCCAGGGGGTGCAGCCGGCCCGGGTGGCGGTCTCGCGCGAGACGAGCGTGATGCCGGCACCGGTATCGAGCAGATACAGTCCCTTCTTGCCGGCGATCTCGGCTTCCATTGCCCAGCGCGTGCGCCACGGCTTCATCTGGATCACCGCCTCGGGCGCGGCGGGCGGCGCGGTCTGCGCCTCGGCGGCGGGCATGGCGGCGAAGAGCAGCGCGAGCGCGCCCGGCAGGAACTTCATCTCGGATCTCCCAGAATTTTCCGGCGTTCGTTTTCCTTGCGCATCGCTTCGCTGCGATGAACCGCAAGGTTGCGCGCGATCAATGCCGACAATGGCGCGACGAAACCGGACGATACGGGAAGCCGCAACGAAAGCGCCCCGGGAGTCTCCTCCCGGGGCGCTTCGTGATTCAGCCTTTCGGCCGGGCTCAATGGTGATGCCCGTCCTCGATGACCGGCAGCGTCTCGAACTGGTGGAACGGCGGCGGGCTCGACAGCGTCCATTCGAGCGTCGTCGCGCCTTCGCCCCAGGGATTGCCCTCGGCCTTCCTGCCGGCGAACAGCGCCCACAGGATGTTGCCGAAGAAGATCAGCATCGAAACGGCCATGATGAAATAGCCGACCGTCGCGACATGGTTCCACAGCGCATAGGCATCCGGATAGTCCGGATAGCGGCGCGGCATGCCCTGCAGGCCCAGGAAGTGCATCGGGAAGAACAGGATGTTCACGCCGATGAAGAACATCCAGAAGTGCAGCTGGCCGAGCAGTTCGCTGTACATACGGCCCGACATCTTCGGGAACCAGTAGTAGAAACCGGCGAACAGCGAGAACACCGCGCCGAGCGACAGCACATAGTGGAAGTGCGCGACGACGTAGTAGGTATCCTGCATGTAATCGTCGACGCCGCCGTTCGCGAGCACGACGCCGGTCACGCCGCCGACGGTGAACATGAAGATGAAGCCGATCGCCCAGACCATCGGGGTCTTGAAGCTGATCGAGCCGCCCCACATCGTGGCGATCCACGAGAAGATCTTCACGCCGGTCGGCACCGCGATCACCATGGTCGCGGCAGTGAAGTACATCTTCACGGTGACGCTCATGCCGGTGGTGAACATGTGGTGCGCCCACACGACGAAGCCGACCAGGCCGATTGCGACCATGGCATAGGCCATGCCCAGGTAACCGAACACCGGCTTGCGGCTGAAGGTGGCGATGATCTGGCTGACGATGCCGAAGCCCGGCAGGATCATGATGTACACTTCGGGGTGGCCGAAGAACCAGAACAGGTGCTGGTAGAGGATCGGGTCGCCGCCATATTGCGGATCGTAGAAGGCGGTGCCGAAGTTGCGGTCGGTCAGCAGCATGGTGATCGCGGCGGCGAGCACCGGCAGCGCCAGCAGCAGCAGGAAGGCGGTGATCAGCACCGACCAGACGAACAGCGGCATCTTGTGCAGGGTCATGCCCGGCGCGCGCATGTTGAAGATGGTGGTGATGAAGTTGATCGCGCCCAGGATCGAGCTGGCGCCCGCCAGGTGGAGCGACAGGATCGCCATGTCGACCGACGGCCCGGGCTCGCCATAAGTGGAGAGCGGGGCGTAGACGGTCCAGCCGGTGCCGGCGCCGATGCCGACGAAGGGCGAGGCGAGCAGCAGCAGGAAGGCCGGGATCAGCAGCCAGAACGAGATGTTGTTCATGCGCGGGAACGCCATGTCCGGCGCGCCGATCATGATGGGCACGAACCAGTTGCCGAAGCCGCCGATCATCGCCGGCATGACCATGAAGAACACCATGATCAGGCCATGCGCGGTGATCAGCACGTTCCAGAAGTGCATGGCGTCGTCGAACGTGCCGTGCCCGTGCAGCATGCCGAGCCAGGTCGGCAGATACTGGATGCCCGGCTCGGCGAGCTCCATGCGCATCAGGCCCGAGATGAAGCCGCCGATGATGCCGGCGACGATCGCGAAGATCAGGTAGAGCGTGCCGATGTCCTTGTGGTTCGTCGACATGAACCAGCGGGCGAAGAAGCCCGGCTTGTGATCGGCATCATGGTGGTCATGCGCATGCCCATGGTCGTGATCATGCGCGTGGAGGGCGATATCGGTCATGGTCTCACTTGCCCGTCATGTTGCCGGCGGCGGCGTTGGCGGCCGGCACGGTCTCGTTGGTGGCGGCCGGTTCGGCGGCGGCATTGGCCTCGGCGGCCGGCGCGGCGGCGTTCTGCGCGGCCTCGGCAGCCGCCGCGGCGGCGACCTCGGCCGGCATGGTGCCGCCCTTCGACTTCACCCACTGGGCGAATTCGGCCGGCGACACGGCTTCCACCGCGATCGGCATATAGGCGTGGCGCGCGCCGCACAGCTCGGAGCACTGGCCGAAATAGAGGCCCGGCTTCTCGATGATGAAGCTCGTCTCGTTGAGCTTGCCCGGCACCGCGTCGAGCTTGATCCAGAAGGCGGGGACCGCCCAGCTGTGGATCACGTCCTGCGCCGTGGTGATCAGGCGGATCGGCACGCCGACCGGCAGCACGACGCGCTGGTCGGTCGCGAGCAGGCGCGGGCCGTCGGCATCGGTGCGATAGCGCTGGCCGGCCGGAACCTGGCTCTGCTCCTTGAGCATGTTGGCGGTCAGCTGGATGCCGCCATTGTCGGGATATTCATAGCTCCAGAACCACTGGTTGCCGATCGCCTTCAAGGTGATCGCATCCTTGGGCGCGGGCTTGAACTGCGCGGCGAGCAGCTTGATCGACGGCACCGCGATGGCGACCAGGATCAGCACCGGCACCAGCGTCCAGACGATCTCGATGACGGTGTTGTGCGCGGTCCGCGACGGCGTCGGGTTGGCGGCGCGGCGATAGCGGAAGATCACCCACGCCAGCAGAATCAGCACGAAGACCGAGATGGCGGTGATCAGCGGCAGCAGGATGTAGTTGTGGAAATCATGCGCCTCGCGGCCGGTGGCGGTCACCTGCGGCTGCAGCGTGATCGCGTCGGCCGTCGGCTGGCCGATTCCCGGTGCCGCCTTGGTCAACGGCTTGCCCGAAGCATCGAGCGTGGGATCGGCGACTGCCGGCGTGGCGGCCGCTGCCGGAGCGGCGGCGTTCGCGACCGGCGCCGCGGTGTTTGCAACAGGCTCCTGGGCCGAGGCGGGCGTGGCGAACGCCATCCCCGCCGCCAGGAGGATCGAAGTCAACCCAAGCATGCGCATCGTCTATCTTCACCCTGTTCCGCAAGAGCCCCGGGCTGGGAAAGGATTACCCCCAGTGCAACTGGCGTATACGAGCCACGCATCCATTCTCAACCCTTTTTGATCGCCCGTTGCGGTCGTTGGAGGCTGGTCCTAAGGGAAATCGACAATCCCGACGACGATGGAGCGCGCATTGGAAGGCAACGCAATTCTGGACGAGTTTCGTGCTGCAGGTGCGTTGCTCGAGGGCCATTTCATCCTGTCTTCCGGCCTTCGTTCTCCCATCTTCTTGCAAAAGATGCGTATTTTCGAGGATCCCGCGCGCACCGGGCGTGTGTGCGGTGCACTAGGAAAGCTGATCCGCGAATCATTCGGCGAGGTCGACATGGTCGTCTCGCCGGCGATCGGCGGAATCATCCCGGGCTATGAGACGGCCCGGGCGCTGGGCTGCAAGGCGGTGTTCGTCGAGCGCGAGGACGGCGAGTTCCAGCTGCGCCGCGGCTTCGAGATTCCCGAAGGCGCGCGGATCGTGATGGTCGAGGACATCGTCACCACCGGCCTTTCGTCGCGCGAGTGCATCGCCGCGATCCGCAAGCATCCGGGCGAGCTGCTCGGCGCCGCCTGCATCGTCGACCGCTCGAACGGCAAGGCGGATGTCGGCGTGCCCCTGGTGTCGCTGCTCAGAATGGACGTGCCGGCCTATCCGGCCGACCAGCTCCCGCCCGAGCTGGCGGCGATCCCCGCGATCAAGCCGGGCAGCCGGGCGATCACGGCATGAGGAGGCGCCAGCGGTGACCGGCAAGCTTCGGGAGTCGTCGGGCGAACGTCTTCGCCTGGGGGTCAACATCGATCACGTCGCCACCGTGCGCAACGCGCGCGGCTCGGGCTATCCCGATCCAGTCCGAGCCGCCCTGCTCGCGGCTGAGGCGGGAGCCGACGGCATCACCGCGCACCTGCGCGAGGATCGCCGGCACATCACCGACGACGACATCGCCCGGCTTTCCGCCGAGCTCACCGTGCCGCTCAACCTCGAGATGGCGGCGACCGACGAGATGCTGGCGATCGCGCTGCGCCACCGCCCGCACGCCGTGTGCATCGTGCCCGAGAAGCGCGAGGAGCGCACCACCGAGGGCGGGCTCGACGTCGCCGGGCATTCCGCTCACCTGGCGCCGATGGTCGCGCGGCTGCGCGACAATGGCAGCCGCGTCTCGCTGTTCGTCGAGCCCGACGAGCGCCAGATCGACGCGGCGCTGCGCCTGGGCGCGCCGGTCGTCGAGTTCCACACCGGCCGCTATTGCGAGCTGGCCGAAGCCGATCGCGCGCCGGAGCTGCGCCGCATCGCCGACGCCGCGGCGCTGGCGGCCAAGGCGGGGATCGAGCCGCATGCCGGCCATGGCCTGACCTTCGACAATGTGATCCCGATCGCCGCGATCCCGCAGCTCCTGGAGCTCAACATCGGCCATTTCCTGATCGGCGAGGCGATCTTCGACGGGCTCGCCCCGGTGATCCGCCACATGCGTGCGCTGATGGACGAAGCCCGGTGAGCCGGCGCGCCGACTTCGTCCGATCCCAGCTGCGCGCGCGCCGCCACTTCTTCCTGTTCTTTTTCCCGATGTGCGCCCTCATCGCCCTGGGCGCGATCCTGAGCGATGCATCGGACGGCAAGCCGTTTGGCTGGCAGAACCTGTTGATTGCTACGGGAATCGCAGTTGGCGGAGGCGTGGTCTACTTCGTTTCCGGCCTGATCCTGCAATTCGTGCAGGCGACGTCGGGCGAGGACGGGCGGCCATGATCCTCGGCCTCGGTTCGGACCTCTGCAATATCGAGCGGATCCAGAAGTCGCTGGACCGTTTCGGGACACGGTTCGAGGCGCGCAGTTTCACCGAGATCGAGATCGCCAAGGCGAAGACCCGCCCCCATAACTATGCCGCTACGCTCGCCAAGCGCTTCGCTGCCAAGGAAGCCTTCTCCAAGGCCGTGGGAACCGGCTTCAAGCGAGGCGTGTTCATGAAGGACATCGGTGTCGTCAATTCGCCCTCCGGCGCCCCCACCCTGGCGCTCACCGGCGGGGCCAGGGCGAGGCTTGACGCCATCACCCCGGCGGGTCACGTCGCCAAGGTGCACCTGACGCTGACGGACGATCATCCCTGGGCGTTCGCCATGGTGATGATCGAGGCGGTGAAGGAAGGTTGATGGCGGCGGAGGAATCGGCCCTGAATCACCAGGCCAGTCACGAAGCGATCGAGGAAGCGGAAGGCCGCCCGCGCACCGATTGGTGGGCGGAGGCGCGCGGCATCCTTTGGCTCGTGCTCGCCGTGCTCGGTTTCCACAGCCTGATCGCCAAGCCCTTCTTCATTCCCAGCGAATCGATGCTGCCCGGGCTGCTTGTCGGCGACCGCCTGGTCGTGACCAAATACCCCTATGGCTATAGCTGGGTGACGCCGACCTTCCACGTGCTGCCCTTCATCCCCGGCCGGCTGTTCGGCCGCCTGCCCGAGCGCGGCGACGTCGTGATCGTCACGCCGCCGGGCACCAGCACCGATTATATCAAGCGCGTGATCGGCCTGCCGGGCGATACCGTCGCGGTGCGCGCCGGCATCGTCTATCTCAACGGCCGCGCCGTCCCGCGCCGCGCGATGGGCGACCGGCTGATCCCGGTCGACGCCAATACGCGCTGCGAATCCGATCCGGACAAGGGCGGTTCGCGCTTTTATGCGGGGCGCCGAATCACCGCCGCCGACGGCAAGCCCTATTGCCGCCTGACCATCTTCCGCGAGACGCTGCCCAATGGCCGCTCCTACGACGTCGCCGATCTCGGCGTGTCGGAGGGCGACAATTACGGGCCGGTCTCCGTGCGTGCGGGCCGTGTCTTCCTGATGGGCGACAATCGCGACAATTCGGCCGACAGCCGCTTCCCGCTGTATCAGAACGGACTCGGCGGCCCGGTGCCCTGGGAGAATATCGGCGGCCGCGCCGAGTTCATCACCTTCAGCCTCGACGGCAGCGCCAGCTGGAACCCGCTGACCTGGCCCCGATCCTTCCGCCCCGGCCGCGCCGGCACTTCCCTCCACCCGCAACGGGACAGTCACTGATGAGCGATCCGCTTGCCTCCGCGAAGGTCCATGTGGTCCAAGAGCCGGGCCCCAACGAGCTGCGCGACCCGATGGTGCGTGCCGAACTGAAGAAGGCGAGCGTCTGGTTCGGCCTCGCCATTGCGGTCGCCCTCTTCGTCTTGCTGGTCCAGCCGATCCTGATCATCTTCGGCGGGCTCGTCTTCGCCTCGATGCTCGACGGCGGCGCGCGGTTGCTCGGCCGCATCCTGCCCATTCCGCGCGCGCTGCGGATCGTGATCGTCGTCCTGCTGGTGATCGCCTTCTTCGCGGGCATCTTCTACCTGACCGGCGTGCAGATCGCCGCCCAGGCCGAGCAGCTGCGCACCACGCTGGACGTGCAGGCGAACAAGGTCGCGCAATGGGTTGCCGATCTGGGCCTGATGCCCGGGCGCTCGGATCTCAGCGGCCTCGTCCAGCAGGCGCTGGGCAGCGTCGGGCGGCTTACTTCCGCCGTGGGAACGGTGTTCGGTGCGGTCTCGTCGCTGCTGATGATCGTGATCATCGGCCTGTTCGTGGCGCTGGAGCCGCGCATCTACGAGCGCGGCCTGCAATGGATGGTGCCAAGGGACGCGCGCGACGCGTTCGCGCTCACGATCAGCCGCATGGCAACGACGATGCGCCGCCTGCTCGCCGGGCGCCTGTTCGGCATGCTCTTCGAAGGGGTGGTCACCGCCTTCTTCCTGTGGCTGGCCGGCGTGCCGATGGCGCTGCTGCTCGGCATCATCACCGGCGTGCTCGCCTTCATTCCCAATATCGGCGCCTTCATCTCCGGCGTGATGATGGTCTCGGTGGGCTTCAGCGCCGGCACCGACACCGGGATCTGGGCGATCATCATCTATTTCGGCGTGCAGAATTTCGACGGCTATGTCGTGATCCCGATGGTCGCGCGGCGCACGGTGGACATGCCGCCGGCGCTCACGCTCTCGTCGCAGATCCTTGCCAGCACCCTGTTCGGCGTGCTCGGCCTGGCGCTTGCCGATCCGATCGTCGCGATGATCAAGGTCGCGCTGGAGAGCGAGGCGGAGCGGGCGGCCCGTGCCGCCGACGAACCGTCGCCGCGGTCCAAATGGCGCGTCCGGCTGCGCCGCGGATATGAGGAGGAGGCGCCCACGCCGCTCGAGCCGCCGGCAGGTGCGGCATGATCCTCTACGACTATTTCCGTTCCTCGGCCGCCTATCGCGTCCGCATCGCGCTGAACCTGAAGGGCGTGGCATATGCGCGACGCGACATCATGCTGCTCGAGAACCAGCAGCGTTCGCCCGAGCATCTCGCGCGCAACCCCCAGGGCTTCGTCCCCGCGCTGGAAGCCGATGGCAAGGTGATCACCCAGAGCCTGGCGATCATCGAATGGCTCGATGCGCGCCATCCCGAGCCGAGGCTGATCCCCCCCGATCCCGATGCCCGCGCCGCGGCGATGGCCCGGGCGCTCGTCGTCGCGGCGGATACCCACCCCCTCAACAATCTGCGCGTGATGCGGCGGCTGAAGGAGATGGGCGTGGACGAGGACGGGCGGAACGCCTGGACGCGCCACTGGATCGCGGAGGGCTTCGCCGCGCTGGAGGCGATGGCGGGGGAAGGGCCGTTCCTTGGCGGCGGCGCGCCCGGAATCGCCGATCTCTGCCTGGTGCCCCAGATGTACAATGCCCGGCGCTTCGCAACGCCGCTCGACGATTTCCCCCGGCTGGTCGCGATCGACGCGGCGGCCACTGCGCTGCCGGCCTTCGCCGCCGCCCATCCCGACGCGGTGGCGCCAAAGTGAGGATATCCGGGCTGGCGGCGGGCCTCCTGCTCGCCGGCCCCGCTCTCGCACAGGAACAGGATCAGGAACAGGACCGGGCCGAGATCGTCGTCACCGGCCGCGGGCTCGCGGCGCCGCCGGGCGACGCTGCCTATGACGTGGTGACGATATCGCGCGATCGCATCGCCGGCACCGCCAGCGGCCGGCTGGAGGATGCGCTGCGCGACGCCGCCGGCCTCGCCCAGTTCCGCCGCTCCGATTCGCGCTCGGCGCATCCGACCTCGCAGGGCATCACGCTGCGCGGCCTGGGCGGCAATGCCTCCAGCCGCGCGTTGCTGCTGCTCGACGGCGTGCCCCAGGCCGATCCGTTCGGCGGCTGGGTCGCCTTTCCCGCCTATCTCCCCGTGCGGCTGGCGGGCGCGCGGATCGTGCGGGGCGGGGGCAGCGGCTATGCCGGACCCGGCGCGCTCGCCGGCACGATCGAGCTGGAGAGCGGTAGCCCGGCGCAGCTCGGCCATCTTTCGCTGGGTGCGCTCTACGGCAGCCGCGACAGCCTCGACCTGTCGGGCGTGGGCGCCGCCGATCTCGGGCGCGGCTTCGTGACGCTTGCCGGCCAATATGCCCGGGGGGATGGCTTCACGCCGATCGTCGCAGGAGATCGCGGCCCCGTCGACCGCCCGGCGCCCTATGAGCAGGCCGCCATCGCATTGCGCGCGGTAACCGGCCTCGGCGCCGATACCGAGCTCCAGGCCAATCTCTCCGCCTTCACCGATCGCCGCGACCGGGGCGTCGACTTCACCCGCGTGCGGAGCGAGGGCGCCGATGCGAGCCTTCGCCTGGTCGGCCGCGGCGCCTGGGGCTGGTCGGCGCTGGCCTGGCTCCAGACGCGCGGCTTCGCCTCGGGCTTCGCCAGCGTCAACGATGCGCGCACCATCGTCGCGCCGACGCTCGATCAATATGCCGTGCCTGCCACCGGCCTGGGCGGGCGGCTCGAGATCGCGCCGCCGATCGGCGGCGGCATGACACTTCGCCTGGGCAGCGATCTGCGCCGGGTCTCGGGGCGGACCGAGGAACTGTTCGCCTATGCCGGCGGCCTGCCCACGCGCCGCCGGGTCGCGGGCGGGGCGAGCGCGACCATCGGCGTCTTTGCCGATGCCAGCCGGGAAAGCGGCCCGCTGACGCTCAGCCTGGGCGGCCGGCTCGATCATTGGGACATTACCGGCGGCGCGCTGGCCGAGACGTCGCTGGCACCCGGCCCGGTGCTCACCGACAGCCATTTCCCCGATCGCCGCGGCTGGGAAGCCACCGGCCGCGCCGGCGCCGCCTATCGGCTGGGCGGCGTCACGCTGCGGGCCGCCGCCTATCGCGGCTGGCGGCTGCCGACGCTCAACGAACTTTATCGCCCCTTCCGCGCCGGCGCGGACGCGACTGCGGCCAATGCCGCGCTCGATCCCGAACGGCTGACCGGAGCGGAGATCGGCATGGACTGGCGCCCCATGCCTTCGCTGACGCTCCGCGCCACCGGCTATTGGAACCGGCTGCGCGGCGCGATCGCGAACGTGACTCTTGCCCAGGGGCCCGGCAATTTTCCCGGCATCGGCTTCGTCTCGGCAGCGGGCTTCTATCGCCGGCGGCAGAATCTCGATGCCGTGACCGCCAGGGGTATCGAGCTCGACGGGCGCTGGGCGGCCGGCGCCCTCAGCGTGGCGGCATCCTATGCCTTTGCCGATTCGCGCGTCTCGGCATCTGGCGTTGCGGCGTCGCTCGACGGCCTGCGCCCGGCCCAGACCGCGCGGCACCAGGCCAGCGCCGCGCTCGGCTGGGCGCGGGGCGATGCCGGGGCGTCGCTCACTGCCCGCTATGCCGGCCCGCAGTTCGAGGACGACCAGAACAGCCGCACGCTGAAGGGCGCCTTCACGCTGGATGCTGCCGCCGCGCTGCCGCTTACCCGAAGCTTCGCACTCGAAGCGCGGGCGGAGAACATCTTCGACGCCGAGGTCCAGGCCGGGATCAGCGGCCCGGGCGTGATCGAGCGCGCCCTGCCGCGAACCTTGTGGCTGGGCGCTCGGCTGAAGCTGCGCTGAGCCGCTACCGGATGGGCGAGCGTTCGCGCACCATGCGATCGAACAGGGCGAGATATTCTGCGATCGAGTCGCCGGCTGCCGCTACCGGGGTGGGGCGCACCGCATCCGGCGCCAGCCAATGGTCGAGCGCCCCGACCAACGCCGCACCATCCTCGCGCTCGACCACCGTGCCCAGTTCGGGCGCATGGACGATCTCGCGCACCGCGACGCTCGATTCGGTCGATACCACCGGCGTCCCCACCGAAAGCGCCTCGCGCAGCACGCCCGGCACGCCTTCATAGTCCGACGTCAGCACCGCCACCGCCGCGCTCCTGAGCGCGGGCAGCGGGTCGCCGGCATGGCCGGGCATGGTCACCCGGTCGCCCAGCCCCAGGGCGGCGACCTGTGCCTCGAGCGTGCCGCGCGCGCCGCCTTCGCCGAGCAGCAGCAGCTTCACCTGCTTGTCGGCCAGCTGCGGCAGGGCAGTCAGCAGCCGGTCCCAGCGCTTCTGCGGCTCCAGCCGTCCGACGCCGATCAGATAGCGGCCCTCGGGCAGCGCCACCGGGGCGGCGCCTGGAATGGTGCGGGCGGGCGGATTGGCGATCACGCTCACGCGCTCCGGCGACATTCCCATCTCGGCCATCGCTTCCGCCGCCATCGCCGGGGTCATGGCCACGGCATGGGTCAGGAAGCGCGGATGCAGCCGCAACCAGCGCCGATAGCGCCATGCCGCGCCCTGCGAGAGTTCGGGGCGCACCAGCGCGTTGGAGACCTTGCCGACGATCGGCGGCGCGGCGCGGCCCAGCCGCAGCCGGGCGAGCGCAGTGACTCCGGTATAGCGGTTGCCGGGGCAGAACAGCAGGTCCGGGCGCGCGCGCCGCACTTCCTCGGCAAGCCGGAACAGCGCCTGGTGCCGTCCGTCGCCCAGCTCGATCAGTTCGATCCCGTCGGGGATTTCCGCGGCCAGCGGCCCCTCGCGGCTGCCCAGCACCAGCGTCACGCGCCGCCCCGCTGCGCGCCATCCGGCAGCCATGCGCAGCATCGCCCGCTCCACGCCGCCGCCCTGCAATTGCTGGGCATAGGTGAGGATATGCTGTGCGGTTTCGGAATGGGTGCGGTGCAACATAGGCCTTGCGGATTGCCATCCTTAAGCCCAAATCGCCCCCGCAATAAACCGCAATCTGCTGCCACCAGCCATTTTCGTGCTTGTACGAACTGGGGGGCTGTACGTCGCGAGACGCGGATAAAATACTGGAAATGCCCGTTTTGGGCGGCGGAATGTGAAGCAGTGAACGAACCAAGTCTGGAGGCTTCGTTGAACACGAGCGTAGTCGAGGCCGTCCCCCTCCCGGGTGCGCCCGACCTTGCGGGTCTCGAACCCGTCGAAAGGATCAGGCGCCGCTGGCCGGCGATTCTCGGCGGCGCGCTGACGCTGCTCATGATCGTGGCGCTGGGCCGCGAGCTGTTCGGCTCGGGGCTGCAGGGCCTCTATCGCAGCCTGCCGACCAACCCGCTCTTCTACCTGGTCTTCGCACTCTATTATGTCGGGCCGCCGACCTTCGACTATGTGATCTTCAAGCGGCTGTGGCATATCCCGCTCGCCGGGCTTGTCGCGCTTCACAAGAAGCGCATCTCGAACGAAGTGCTGTTCGGCTATTCGGGCGAGGCCTATTTCTACGCCTGGGCGCGCCAGCGGACCCAGATGGTCGCGGCGCCGTTCGGCGCGGTGAAGGACGTGATGATCCTGTCGGCCATTGCCGGCAATGCGATCACGCTGATCATGATGATCGTCGGCCTGCCGCTCTATCTGGGCCTGGTGCCGCCGCAGTGGAAGGGCGCGGTGCTCGGTTCGGTCGTCGTGCTGGTGCTGATGTCGGTTCCGTTCCTGCTCCTCTCCAAGCGCGTCTTCTCCCTGCCGCGCCGCGAGCTGTGGTGGGTCTTCCTGGTACATTGCGCGCGCATCGTCACCGGTTCGCTGCTGGTCTCCATCGCCTGGCATCTGGCGATGCCGAACGTCTCGATCGGCGTGTGGCTGATGATGGCCGCAGGCCGCCTGCTCGTCTGGCGCCTGCCGCTGGTGCCGAGCAAGGAAGCCGCCTTCGCCGCGATCACCGGGGTGGTTATCGGCCAGGGTTCGGCCATGTCCGAGCTGATGGCGCTGATCGCCGGCCTCACGCTTCTCATCCACGTCGCCCTGATCGGAGGTTTCAGCGTGCAGGCCCTGGTCACGAGGAACAAGCAGCCATGATCCGCTCTTCGATCGCCCCGATGGCGGCCGCGCTCTTCCTCGTCGCGACGCCCGCCGCCGCAGCCGCGCAGCAGGATCCGGTCGACGGCAATTGCGCCACGCGTGCCGGTGTGCCGCTCTACGTCAACATCACCGGCCTCAAGGATCGGACCGGGCGCCTGAAGCTCGAAATCTATCCGCCGAACGAGGAGGATTTCCTGCGCGACGACACGTCGTTGAAGCGGGAGAACAAGCCGTTCCGCCGTATCTGGGCGCAGACGCCGCCCTCGGGGCCCGTCCGGTTGTGCATCCGCGCGCCGGGGCCGGGCACCTGGGCGGTGCTGTTCACCCACGATCGCGACGGCAAGAACAAGTTCAATTTCTGGGAGGACGGCGCCGGCTTCCCGAGCAACCAGAAGCTTGGCCGCAGCCGGCCCAAGGTGCGCCAGGCGCTGGTCAATGTCGGCCCCGGGGGTGGACAGATCACGATCAAGGCCCAATATCTCAAGGGCCTGGGCGGTTTCGCGCCGCTGGACGACTGAGGGGCGGGGGCGCATGCGCATCGTCGACGTCAACGAGTTCTACTCGCCGACCGGCGGCGGCGTGCGCACCTATCTCGATCGCAAGATGGGGCTCATGGCCGATATGGGCCATGAGCTGACCGTCATCGCCCCCGCGCTCGAATCGAGCGTCGAGGAGCGTCCCGGCGGCGGCCGCATCTTCTGGGTCAAGGCGCCGCCGCTGATCCTCGATCGCAACTATGGCATCTTCGTCCATGACGAGCCGGTATGGGATCTGCTCGACGCGCTGAAGCCCGACATCGTCGAGACCAGCTCGCCCTGGCTTCCCGCCTGGACGGTGGCGCGCTGGCAGGGCGATGCGGTGAAGGTGTTCTTCGCGCATGGCGACAATATCGGCGCCTATCCGCAGCGCTGGCTCGACAGCGTGGCGACGCCGATCCAGGTCGAGCGGGCCTTTGCCTGGTACACCCGGTACATGAGCCGCTTCCTCCAGCATTACGACGCGTTCGTCACCAACGGTCCGGCACTGGCCAAGCGCTTTCGCCGGCGGGGCATGACGGTCCACGCCTCGATGCCGCTGGGGATCGAGCGGCAATGGTTCTCGCCCCAACTGCGCGACGAGAAGCTGCGCGTCGCGCTGCTCGCCCAGCTCGGCCTGCCGCCGGAAGGGCATTTGCTGCTCGGCCTCGGCCGGCACCACAAGGAGAAGCGCTGGCCGCTGGTGATCGACGCGGTCGAGGCGGCGGCGAACGATCTGCCCGTCGGCCTGATGCTGATCGGCGACGGCCCGCAGCGCCGCCAGCTGGAGGACCGGATCGCCGGCAGCCCGCACATCAAGATCTTCCGCCCGGTCTATGACCGGGTGCGTTTCTCGCGGATCATGGCCAGCTGCGATGCGCTGATCCATGGTTCCGACGCCGAGCCCTTCGGTCTCGTCGCGTCCGAGGCGCTGGCTTCGGGCCTGCCGCTGATCGGGCCCGACGAAGGCGGCTTCGCCGAGCTCGCCGACCCGCTGTTCGCCGAAACCTATCGCGCGCGCGATGCCTATTCGGCCGCGGCCGCGATCCGCCGGATGTTCGGCCGCGAGCAGGCCATCCTGCGCAATGCCGCCCGCGTCGCCGCCGGCAAGGTGCGCAGCGACGCCGATCATGCCGCCGAGCTGATGGCCTATTATGAAGGCTTGCTTGCGGCGAGGCGCGGCGGTGCCGGCTTGCGTGCCGTCGGCAGCGCATAGACCGAGATGTTGAGATTGCCGAGCGGCCAGCGGCCGCGCAGGCGATAGCCCAGCTCCTCCATCCGCTGCACCGCCCGCCGATGCGATTCCATGCGCTCGCCGAAATAGGCGGGGCGCATCACCACGATCTCCGGCGGCTGGGCGAAGATGCGGTCGATCTCCTGGAGCTGGTCCACGCCCAGCGCGCCATTCTCGCGCTCGCGCGAGAGGTGGCTCGGGAAGACCCAGGGCGACACCGTGCAGCGGCCGGTATAGCCGTAGAGGATCGAGTTGCCCGAATAGACGTACATGCAGCCCGGGCCGCGGCCGATGCCGTCGGCCAGCGCCTGTAGCTGCGCGGCATTGCCGCGATGCAATCTGGTGCCGACCAGCCTCGCTTCCCCGCCGATGGCGGCGACGATCAGCAGCGCCGGCGCCACCCATTTGCGACCGGTCCGGGTGCCGCCCAGATAGCCGGCGCAGCACAGGCTCGCGGGCAGCAGGACCGGCAGCGCATAGTGATTGAACCAGGTGCCGAACAGCAGCAGCCCGATCACGGCGGCGATGAGCCAGCCGAAGAGCAATGCGCGGACCGGATGCTCGCTGCGTTCGCCCACCGGCACATGGCGCGAGAGCCCGGAGACGATCAGCAGCGGCGCCAGCATCAGCGCGACTTCCAGGAAATTGTTGAGCAGCACCCTTGGCGGATCGCTCTGCCGCGCCAGGATCGAGCCGAAATTGGCGTAGAACCAGGGGTCGCCATGGCCCAGGAGGATGAACGTCGCCCAGGCGGCGAAGGTGGGTAGCCACACCGCCGCTGCCCACAGCGCGCCGCGGCGCATGACGTGCACCATGCTGGTCCCGAGCCGCGCTTCGTTCCACATCAGCCACAGGCCGAGGAATATCGCCTCGAAGACGACCGAATATTTGACCTGCATCGCCAGGCCGACGATCAGCATCGCCGCAGTGGCACGGTGAATGCGCCGGCGGTCACCGCTCGCATCATCGGGGCGCGGCACGATCAGCAGCACGGCCCAGGCCATCAGCAGATTGTAGAACACCGGCGCCTGTCCGCCCTGGCCGTCGGCGAAATTGATCATGAACAGGTAGAGCAGCGCGCCGGCGAGGCCGCCCCGGCCCCAGCCCGCCTTGTCGGCGAGCCGCCAGATCAGCAGCGCGGTGCCCGTCACCGCGGCCAGCGCCATCATCTGATAGATCCAGATGCCGGCCGGAACCCCGAAGGCGGCGGGCAGCAGATAGATCAGGAACAGCCCCACCGGCTTGCGGTCCCAGATGTCGACAAAGGGAACGGCACCGTGCAGCATCTGCTGCGCGGTGACGAAATAGAATTCCTCATCGACATGGACGACGGGATTGCCGAAGGTGATCGCGCGCACCGCCACGGCGGCGAGCAGCAGGATCGACCAGCGCGGCAAGGCGGCGATCGCGGCGACCAGATCGGAAAGGCGAGCAGTCCGGCTCCCCAGCACTTCGGACTTGCTTGCCATCAGGAGCGCGGCGCCCCGGGCGGAAGGAGATGCAGCATGGTTTTCGAAAGGGCCCTTCCCGGTGAATTCTGATCCGTGCTTAGCGCCGAGGGCGCGTTCTGTCACGAACTCGCCACGAGAGCGCGGCAAGGCTTGCGACGAAATTGCTTGGGAACGCCACGAATGACGCTTCGCACCGATCGCCGCTCGCTTCTTCTCACCGGCACGCTGGGCCTGGGCGCGTTCGCCATTCCCGGCTTCGCCCTGGCCCAGGCGCTGGCCACCGGCTTCACCCACTCGGTCGCCAGCGGCGAGCCCGGGCAGGACATGATGCTGCTCTGGACGCGCTACGTGCCCGCCGATGGCGGCGCCGTGAAGCTGAGGGCCGAGATTTCGAAGACCGCGGATTTCGCGAAGATCGTCTCGGGCGGCGAGCAGATCACCGGCCCATGGCGCGATCACACCGCCAAGATCACCGTCGACGGGCTCGAACCCGGCACCAGCTATTTCTACCGCTTCGTGGCGCCCGATGGCGGCTTCTCGCCGGTCGGCAAGACGAAGACGCTGCCCGCCGGCAATGTCGGCCGCTTCGGCATCGGCGTCTTCTCCTGCTCGAACATGCCGTTCGGCTTCTTCAACGCCTATGGCCATGCCGCGGCGCGTGCCGATATCGACCTGTGGGTCCATCTCGGCGATTATCTCTACGAGTATAAGAAGGGCGGCTATGCGCCGGCCGGCGGCGCGGTGGCGGATCGCTGGCCCGAACCGGCGACCGAGATGGTCCATCTCGCCGATTATCGCCTGCGCTATGCCAGCTATCGCAGCGACCCCGATCTGCAGGAGCTGCACCGCGTCAAGCCGATGCTGATCCAGATGGACGATCACGAATCGACCAACAACAGCTGGGAAGGCGGCGCGCAGAACCATCAGCCGGACGAGGGCGACTGGAGCATCCGCAAGGCGGCCGCGCTGCAGGCGTTCAAGGAATGGCTGCCCGTCTCGGAGACGCCGTGGGGCAGCTACGATATCGGCGGCCTTGCCACCCTGTTCCGGACCGAGAGCCGCCTCCTCGCGCGCAGCGGTGAGCCCGATCTCGCGCCGCTGTTCCGCTCGGCCGATGCGCAGAAGGCCCTGATCGCCTTTCGCGACGGCGAGCTGCAGGATCCCGCGCGCACCATGCTCGGCACCGAGCAGGAGGCGTGGCTGGGCCATGCGATGAAGAAGTCGGTTCGCGCCGGCCAGAAATGGCAGCTGGTCGGCTTCGGCACGATCATGGGCAAGCAGCGCATGCCGGAGCAGGCGCTCGACTGGATCAAGCCCGATGCCCCCGCCCGCACCCGCGCCTATGTCCAGGCCGGGGTGATCGCGAGCAAGCTCGGCGTGCCGTCGGACCTCGACAATTGGGGCGGCTTCCCGGCGGCGCGTGCGCGCTTCCTCAAGTCCGCCCAGGCTGCGGGCGCGAATCTCATCGTGCTGTGCGGCGACAGCCACAATGCCTGGGCGTTCGACCTGGGACAGGACGGCAAGCCGGCCGGCGTCGAGTTCGCCGGCCACAGCGTCACTTCGCCCGGCTATGAGAACAGCACCACTACTGATCCGAAGATCATCGCCGCCGGCCTCGTCGCCGCCAATCCCGAGCTGAAATGGTGCGACACCAGCCGCCGCGGCTATATGGCGCTCACGCTCACTCCGGAAAGGGCGAGCAACGACTGGGTGTTCATGGACACGATCACCCAGCGCACGACCAAGGCCAGCGTCGGGCACACCGCCGTGGTCGCGCGCGGCCGCAACGTGATGAGCGCCTAGTCGCCGTTGCTTCGTCATCCCCGTGCAGGCGGGGATGACGAAGCTAGCTGAGCGTGAGCGCCGCCGCCAGGATAACCGCTCCGCCGAGCAGCGCGGCGGCGATCCAGCCGGCGCCCCGCCGGATCGCCGCGGCGGTCGCGGCGTCGTTCGGCGGCTGGGCTTCGATCCGCCGGATCGCGGCGCGCACCAGCCGCGGCGCATCGTCGCCCAGCCCCGCCAGCGTCCAGGCGAGCATGCCGCCGCTCGCCGCCAGCCGCCCCGGCGCGAAGCGCTCCGCCACCAGCCGCGCCGCCGCTCGTCGGATCGCATCGGACAAGTCGAAGCCCGGCGCGATCCGCGCGAGCACGCCGTCCATCGTCACAAATGCCTTGAACACGAGCAGCAGGTCCGGCGGCATCACCAGCCCTTCCTCGCGCAGCAGCCGGAGGAAATCGGGCACCATCTCCGCCATGACGATGCGCCCGCCGCCATGGCGCTGGACGATCTGCTCGGCGGCGCGGTCGATGCGGCCACGCGGCACGCCATGTCCTTCGGACCAGAGCGCCAGCGTCTCCGCGAGCGCCCGCGGATTGCCCCAGGCCAGCGACATCACGAAGCCGAGAAACTCCTCGCGCCGCCCCGGCCCGATATGGCCGATCGAGCCGAGATCGAGCAGCGCCAGCCGGTTGCCGGGCAGGCAGAGCAGGTTGCCGGGGTGCGGGTCGCCGTGGAAGCGGCCATGGACCAGCACCATCTCGATGACGAGATCGGCGCCGAGCTCGGCGATCGCCGCCGGATCGATCCCGCGCGCCTCCAGCGCCGCGGCGGAGAGCGGTTTCACGCCCTCGACATAGTCCATCACCAGCAGGGTTTCGCTGGTCCATTCCCAATGGATGCCGGGCACCAGCACATCGGGCTGACCGGCCAGGTCCTCGCGGATCCGATCGGCGTTGCGGCCCTCCTGGGTGAAGTCCAGCTCCTCGAGCATCGCCTGGCGCAGCTGTCGCGCGAGCGCCACCGGCTCGAAGCGCCGCGCCTCGGTGCTGCTCCGCTCGACCAGCGCGGCCAGCTCGGCGATCAGCCGCATGTCGGCTTCCATCGCGCGGCGTATGCCCGGCCGGCGGACTTTGAGCACCACCTCGCGCCCGTCCTTCAGCTGGGCGCGATGCACCTGCGCCATCGACGCGGCGGCGAGCGGTGCCGGATCGAAGCGTGCGAAGGCGGCTTCGGGCGGTTCGCCCAGCGCTTCCTCCACTGCCGCGCGGATCGCCTCGAAGTCCAGCGTCGGCGCGTCGCTGTGCAACTGCTCGAGTTCGGCGATCCATTCGGGCGGCAGCAGGTCGCCGCGCGTCGCGAGGATCTGGCCGATCTTCACGAAGCTCGGCCCCAGCGTCTCGAGCGCCAGCCGGGTGCGGCGCGGCAGCGGCGGCGCGTCGGCGTCCGTGTCCTCGCCCTCGCTCGCAAAGCCCAGCCGGGCGAGCAGCACGCCCAGCCCGAAGCGCGCGGCGACCGCGGCGATCTCGCCCACCCGGTCACGGTCGCGGGCAGTGGTGGCAATCAGCTTGATCATGCCGCGCCAACGCCGGTCCGGCGCGAACGCTCCCGCGTCAACCGGCGCGGCGCTCCAGGGCGAGCAGATATTCCTTGGCGTCCAGCCCGCCCGCGAAGCCGGTGAGCTTGCCGGTCGATCCGATCACGCGGTGGCACGGGGCGACGATCGAGATCGGGTTGCGCCCATTGGCGGCGCCCACCGCGCGCGATGCCTTGGGCCGGCCCAGCTTCGCGGCGATCTCGCCATAGGAGCGCGTCTCGCCAAAGGGGATGGCGAGCAGCTCGGCCCATACGCTCTTCTGGAAATCGGTCCCGCGGAAATCCAGCGGCAGGTCGAAGCGGGTGCGCGTGCCGGCGAAATATTCGCGCAGCTGGCTCTCGGCCGCGATCAGCACCGGATGTCCGCTGTCCCCGGTCGCCGCGCCCAGCTTCACGCGGTCGGGGGAATCATTCTCCCACAGGATCGCCACGAGGCCCGCGTCGCTCGCGACGAGAGTGAGCGCGCCGACGGGCGAGGGGATGGTCTTGGTCGACAAGGTCATATGTCTCTCCTTACCCTGCCGATATGGGCCGGCACGCGCGCCGCCGCTTCCCGCGCCTTGTCGTCAAAGCGTCAGTCGAGCGATTTGCTCGCCTGCTCGAACATGTCCTTGCTCAGCCCGGGCGCGGCGATGATCCGCTCCAGCTCGGCGCGCATCTTCGCCGCGCGCGCCGCGTCGAAGCGCTTCCACCGGCCGAGCGGCGGCACCAGCCTGGCCGCGGTCTGCGGATTGAGCCGGTCGAGCGCGATCAGCTGGTCGGCGACGAAGCGATAACCCCGGCCCGAGACATCGTGGAACGCCCGCTGGTTGACGCTGAACGCACCGATCAGCGCACGGGCCCGGTTCGGGTTCGCGAGCGTGAAGTCCTTGTGCGCCGCCAGCGCCTCGACGGCCTGTGCGGCATCGTCGCGCGACGAGAGCGCCTGGGTCTGGAACCATTTGTCGAGCACGAGCGCATTGCCCTGGTAGCGCTGGTAGAAGGCCGCCAGCGCCGCCTCGCGCTTGTCCGAACTGCCGTTGACCAGCGTGGTCAGCGCGCCCTGGCGGTCGGTCATGTTGTCCGCCGCCTCGAACTGGCCGAAGGCAAGCGCGGCGGCATCGTCCGCGCCACTCGCCGCGATATAGCCGAGCGCGACCGTCTTCAGGCGCCGCGCGCCCTTGGCGGCCGGCGAATATTCGAAGCGATTGGCCTGCGCCCCGTCATAGGCGGCGCGCCATTCGCTCTCCAGCGCCTTGCCCAGGTCCGCGCGCAGCGCTTCGCGTGCGGCGAAGATCGCGTCGGGATCGACGATCGCCATCTGGTCGCCGATGAAGCTGTCCGATGGAAGCAGCACCGCTTCGGCGACGAACGCCTTGTCGAGCGCCGAATCGAGCAGCGTGTTCCGTACCGCCTCGATCACCGCGCCATGCTCGCCCCTGCCGCCGGTCACCGCGGCGACCAGCGTGTCGAGCATCAGCTGCTGCATCGCCTCATAGCGGGCGAAGGGATCGTCGTCATGCGCCGAGAGGAAGGCGAGATCCCTGGCCGTGCGATTGGTCTCGACGATCACGGGGGCGGAGAAGCCGCGGTTGATCGAGAGCACCGGCGCCTCGGACAGGTTCTCGAAGACGATCTCCTGTGCGGCGTCCTTCAGGAGAACGAGCTGCTCGTCGCACATCGGCCGCCCGGTGATGCCGCCGAACAGCTTCAGCTTGAGCGGCAGCACCATCGGCTCCTTGGCCGGCTGGCCCGGCGTCGGCGGCACGGTCTGGGCGAGCTTCAGGCGCGCGCGGCCGCCCTCCTGGCTCAGCGTCGCCGAGACGCGCGGCGTGCCCGCCTGGCTGTACCAGCGGCGGAACTGGGTGAGGTCGACGCCGCCCGCCTCCTCCATGCAGCGAACGAAATCCTCGCAGGTGGCGGCGGTGCCGTCGAACCGGTCGAAATACAGGTCGGTCGCGGCGCGGAACTTCTCACGTCCCAGGATGGTCGACATCATCCGGATCACTTCGGCGCCCTTGTTGTAGATGGTCGCCGTGTAGAAGTTCGAGATCTCGATGTACGAATCCGGGCGCACCGGGTGCGCGAGCGGGCCCGAATCCTCGGGGAATTGCGACGCGCGCAGCCCGCGCACATCCTCGATCCGCTTGACCGCCTTCGAGCCCTGGTCGCCCGAGAAGCTCTGGTCGCGGAAGACGGTGAAACCTTCCTTCAGACTCAGCTGGAACCAGTCGCGGCAGGTGACGCGGTTGCCCGACCAGTTGTGGAAATATTCGTGCGCGACCACCGCGGCGATCGCGTCATAATCATAATCGGTGGCGGTGTCGGGATCGGCGAGGATGTAGCGGCTGTTGAAGACGTTGAGCCCCTTGTTCTCCATCGCGCCGAAATTGAAGTCGTCCACCGCGACGATGTTGAACACGTCGAGATCATATTCGCGGCCATAGACGCTCTCGTCCCAGGCCATCGACAGCTTCAGCGCGTGCAGCGCGTGATCGGTCTTGGGCAGATCGCCCTCGCGCACCCAGATGCCCAGATCGACCTTGCGCCCGCGCATCGTGGTGAAGGTGCCGCGATTGGCGACCAGGTCGCCCGCGACGAGCGCGAACAGATAGCTCGGCTTGGGGAACGGGTCGTGCCACTCGGCCCAGTGGCGCCCGTCGCCCGCATCGCCCCGCGCGACCGGATCGCCATTGGCCAGCAGCACCGGGAAGCGCGCCTTGTCGCCGGTCATCCGCACCTTGTACTTCGAGAGCACGTCCGGCCGGTCGGGGAAGAAGGTGATGCGGCGGAAGCCCTCGGCCTCGCACTGGGTGCAGAGCATGCCCGATGAGGCATAAAGGCCCTGCAACTGGGTGTTGCGTTCGGGCGCGATGGTCACGACGGTCTCGATCTCGTGCGCGTCGCCGGTGAGCGGGATGACGAGGTCGGGCCCCTCCATGCGCCAGCCCTGCGCTTCGGCGCCGTCGACTTTCACGCTTTCCGCCGCCAGCCCGTCGCCGTTCAGCACCAGCGGCCGGTCGTGCGCGCCGCTGCGCGCCACCTTCAGCGTGGCGCGCACCCGGGTCGCCATGGGATCGAGATCGAAGTCGAGCGCGATTTCGGGAACGGTCCAGTCGGGCGCGCGATACTCCTCGCGACGAGTGACGTGCGGAGTCTGCGGGGCGTTGAGAGCGTCTGCCATGGTGCCTCGGATATAGGCGCAAGCTCGGCGCTCGCCACCTTGAAAATCTGCCGGCTTGCGCCTGCGCCAAGCCGTGCTACCGAAGCGATATACCGAGTTACCGCCGAGAGGTTCCCCCACATGATCCGCACCACCACGCCGCTGGCCCTTGCGCTGATGCTGGCGATGCCCGCTTATGCCCAGAACGCGCCGGCACCCGTGCCCGCCCCGGCTCCCACCGCTGCCGAGCGCAATGCGATCATCAATGCCGAACTGCCCGCCGACCAGGCCGCGCTCAAGAGCCATGTGATGTTCCTCGCCTCGGACGTGATGAAGGGCCGCGAAGCCGGCAGCCCCGAGTTCGATATCGCCGCGCACTATGTGGCGTCGCAATTCTATGCGGCCGGGCTGAAGCCGGCGGGGGGCGAGGGCGGCTATCTGCAGAAGGTGCCGCTGGTCAGCGCCAAGCTCGACGGCCCCGGCACGATGACGGTGACGGGCAAGGGCGGCACGCCGGTCGCGCTCGAATTCGGCAAGGACTTCGTTTCCTCGGCCAATCCCGAGACGCCCAGCTATGCCGTCACCGCGCCGGTGGTGTTCGTCGGCTATGGCATCGTCGGCCAGGGCCGCGACGACTATAAGGGCGTCGATGTGAAGGGCAGGATCGTCGTCTATTTCGGCGGCGCGCCCGAAAGCTTCCCCGGCGAAGTCGCCGCGCATTTCTCCAACCCCGCCGCCAAGGCCGGGATCGCGGCGAAGCGCGGCGCGATCGCCACCATCACGCTCGAATCGCCGCGCACGGGCAAGGCCCCGCCTTTCAGCCTGTACGTCAACGCCGCGTCGCGGACGCGCTTCACCTGGAGCAATCCGGACGGCACCGGCCACATCGCCGCGCCGGGCACGCCCTCGGCCGGCGTGATCAGCCTGGCCGGCGCCGAGAAGCTGTTTGCCGGCGCCCGGCAGAAATGGGCCGACATCGCCAAGGCCGCCGCGGCGCCCGACGCGGTGTTCAAGGCAGAGGCGCTGCCGGTGCGCATCACTGTCGCCGCCAAGACCGCGCTGACGCCGGTGAAGAGCTACAATGTCGCCGGCATGCTGCCCGGGAGCGATCCGGCGCTGTCGAGGGAAGTGGTGGTCCTCTCCGCGCATCTCGATCACATCGGCGTCGGCCGGCCCGACAAGACCGGCGACACGATCAACAACGGCGCGCTCGACGATGCCGTCGGCATTGCGTCGCTGATCGAGGAAGCCAAGCGCTTCAAGACCGCCGCGACGAAGCCGCGCCGCTCGATCCTGTTCCTCGCGGTCACCGCCGAGGAGAAGGGGCTGGTCGGTTCGGACTATTTCGCCAACAATCCCACCGTGCCGATGTCGAGCATCGTCGCCGACGTCAATCTCGACATGCCGATCATCACCTACAAGTTCCAGGACATCGTGGTGTACGGCGCCGGCCATTCGACGCTGGGGCCGATCGTCGAGCGCGCGGGCAAGGCGATCGGCGTGCCGCTGTCCGACGATCCGCTGCCCGGCGAGAACATCTTCGTGCGTTCGGACCATTACAACTTCGTCCGCAAGGGCGTGCCTTCGGTCTTCCTCTGGCCGGGCGCGGGCGGTCCGGGCCGTGCCGCGATCGACGACTTCATGAAGAACCACTATCATCAGCCCTCGGACGAAATCGGCCAGCTGCCGGCGATCGACTGGGAATCGGGTGTGCGCTTCGTCGATGTGAACTATCGGATCGCGCGCGAGATCGCCGATGGCGACCAGCGGCCGATGTGGAACAAGGGCGATTTCTTCGGCCTCACCTATGACGGCGCGGGGGCCAAGTGATCATGAAGCGCCACTTGCTGCTCGCGGCGACGCTGCTCGCCGCCGTTCCCGCCTTCGCCCAGGATCTCGGCACGGGCGCCGCGGCGCTGAAGGCGCATGTCCAGTTCCTCGCTTCCGATGCGATGAAGGGCCGCGACACCGGCTCCCCCGAACTGGCGATCGCCGAGCAATATGTCGCGGCCCAGATGCTCGCCGCGGGCCTCAAGCCCGCCGGCGCGAATGGCGGCTGGCTCCAGCCGGTGCCGCTGATTGCCTATCGGCCCGCCGATCATGGCAGCCTGGTGCTCAGGCGGGGCGCGGTCGAGACAGTGATGGAATGGGGCAAGGACTATCTTACCCGCAGCGTCCCTTCCAATCCGAAGGTCGCGCTGTCGGGGCCGGTGGTCTTCGCCGGCTATGGCAGCGAGGGCGAGTATAAGGGCCTCAACGTCAAGGGCGCGATCGTCGCGGTGCTGCGCGACGCGCCGCATTCCGGGCCCAGCGACGTGCGCGCCCATCTCGGCATCCCCGTCGAGCAGTCGCGCGTCGCCGCGGCACATGGTGCGATCGGCATGATCCTGGTCGAGGGCAATGCCCGCCATGCCGTCTATTCCTTCGGCCAGACCGTGCCGCGCTGGCAGAGCGGCGCGATGACCTGGCAGGGGTCGCCCGACGGCGCCGCCGCCCCGGCGTTCAGCTATGTCGGCTTCGATGGCGCGGCCAAGCTGTTTGCCGGCTCGAAGATCCAATGGGACGCCGTGCTCGCCGCCGACAAGGCGGACAAGCCGCTGCCGCGCGGCCCGCTCGGCGTCATCGCCACCGGCACTTCGAATACCGAGATTCGCACGCTCACCGCCAGCAATGTCGCGGGCGTGCTCGAAGGCACCGACAAGAAGGGCGAATATGTCGTCCTTTCGGCGCATCTCGATCATGTCGGCGTCGGCGAGCCCGATGCGAAGGGCGACAGGATCTACAACGGCGCGATGGACAATGCCGTCGGCACCGCCGCGATGCTCGAAGTCGCCCGGCGCTTCCAGGCCTCGGGCAAGGCGCCGCGCCGCTCGATCCTGTTCGTCGCGGTCACTGCGGAGGAGCAGGGGCTGGTCGGCTCGGAATATTTCGCCGCCAACCCCGTCGTGCCCAGGGGATCGATTGTCGCCGACGTCAATCTCGACATGCCGATCCTTACTTATGATTTCGTCGACCTCGTCGCTTATGGCGCCGATCGCAGCACCTTGGGCAGGATCGTCGAGGCGGCCGCGGCGGCCGAGGGCGTCAAGCTCGTCCCCGATCCCACGCCCGAGGAAGCTTCATTCGTCCGCTCGGACCATTACAGCTTCGTCAAGGCGGGCATCCCGGCGGTCTCGCTCGATCTCGGTCCCGGCGGCCCGGGTGCGGCCGCGACCAAGGAATTCCTCGACAAACACTATCACAAGCCTTCGGACGAAGTGGGTCTGATCGACTGGAAGCAGGGGCTGCGCTTCGTCGGCCTCAACTATGCGATCGCCCGCGCCGTTGCCGATGCGGAGGACAGGCCGGTGTGGAACAAGGGCGATTTCTTCGGCACGCTCTACAAGGGGCCGATGGCGCAAGGACCTTCGGAAAAGTGATCCTGCGCCGCTTCCTCCTCGCCGCGGCGGCGCTGTTCGCGGCGCCGCTCGCCCAGGCTCAGACGGCGCCGCAGCTTCCGCCCGATCAGGCGGCGCTCAAGGCGCATGTCCAGTTCCTCGCCGCCGATGTCCTTCGCGGGCGCGAGGCGGGGACGCGCGACTATGACGTGGCGGCCGAATATGTCGCGGCACAGATGCTGGCGATCGGCCTGGTGCCCGGTGCGGAGGGAGGCTGGTTCCAGCCGTTCAAGCTCGTCTCGTACAAGCCGGCCGAGAAGGCGAAATGGAGCCTGGTGCGCGGTTCGATGGAGATCCCGCTCCAGTTCGGCATCGACTATGTCAACACTCCGGTGCCCGCCACGCCCGATTTCAAGGCCGAAGGCGGCGTCGTCTTCGCCGGCTATGGCATCGTCTATCCCGAAGGAAAGCGGGACGATTACAAGGGGCTCGACGTGAAGGGGAAGATCGTCGCGATCCTTCCCGGCGTGCCCCAGGGGCTGCCCAACGAAGTCGAGGCGCATTTCGGCGACGACGAGCAGAAGGCGGCGATCGCGCAGAAAAGGGGCGCGGTGGCAGTGATCGTGCTCGAATCGCTCGCCCAACGCGAGCAGTTCCCGTTCGAGGCGATCGTTCCCTATTATGATTACGGACGCACGACCTGGGCCCGTCCGGACGGCACTCCCTTCGCGACCGCGCCGGGCGCGCCGCCGGTCGGCTATGTCGGCCCGGCGGGCGCGGAGAAGCTGTTCCAGGGCGCGAAGATCCGATGGGCCGACGTGCTCGCCGCGCAGCGCCGGGGCACGCGGATCCCCACCGGCACGCTCACCGGCACGCTCAAGGTGGCGAGCAAGACCAAGCTGGTGACTCAGGCGACGCGCAACGTGGTGGGGCTGATCCCGGGCGCCGATCCGTCGCTCAAGGCCGAATATGTCGTCCTTTCCGCCCATCTCGACCATGTCGGCGTGGGCGATCCGGTCAATGGCGACCGCATCTACAACGGGGCGATGGACAATGCGATCGGCGTCTCGACGATGCTCGAGGTCGCCCGCAAGTTCGTCGCCTCGGGCGAGAAGCCCCGGCGCTCGATGCTGTTCGTCGCGCTGGCGGCGGAGGAGAAGGGGCTGCTCGGCTCGGACTATTTCGTCCATTATCCGCCGGTGGCGAAGGACGGGCTGGTCGCCGACATCAACATGGACATGCCGATCCTCACCTATCCGCTGGTCGATGTCGTCGCGCTGGGGGGCGAGCGCTCCAGCCTGGGCCCGGTGATCGCGGCGGCGGCGGCCGGCGAGGGCCTCGCCGTCGTCCCCGATCCGAGCCCGGAAGAGATGTTCTTCGTCCGCTCGGACCATTACAGCTTCGTCAAGTCCGGCATTCCGGCCGTGTCGATCGACACCGGTCCGGGCGGGCAGGGGGCCGAGGCGCAGAAGAAGTTCCTCGCCGAGAATTATCACAAGCCCTCGGACCAGATCGACCTGCCCTTCGACTGGAACTCGGCCGCCAAATATATGCGCCTGAACTATGCCGTCGCGCGCGCGCTCACCGACGCGCCCGAGCGCCCGCGCTGGAACAAGGGGGATTTCTTCGGAGTCCAGTTCGGAGGACGCGGGGCGGAGTGATCTAGCGCGTGCGCCTGCTGATCCTCGGCCCCGGTTATGCCGCCAAGCGCCTGATCGCGCGGCTTGTCGGGCACGCCGACGTCGCCGCGATCGACCGCGCGCGCTTCGAGGATCGTACTCGCACCATGGGCGAGATCGCGGCCGCGACGCACATCCTCTCCACTGTCCCGCCGGGCGATGACGGCGATCCCGTCCTCGCCGCCTATGGTGCCGAAATCGCTGCCTCGCGTGCCTGGATCGGCTATCTTTCCTCGACCGGCGTCTATGGCGATACCGGCGGCGCCTGGGTGGACGAGACCGCCCCCATCGGCACCGGCCGCCGCACCGCGCGGGCACGGGCGGATGCCGCCTGGCTGGCGCTTGCCGGCACGCGGGTCTTCCGCCTCCCCGGCATATACGGCCCGGGCCGTTCCCCGCTCGATCGCATCCGTGCCGGCGCGGCGCCGCGGATCGACCTGCCGGGCCAGGTGTTCAGCCGGATCCATGTCGACGACATCGTCTCGGGCGTGGTTGCCGGTCTCGCCGGGCCGCCCGGCGCCTATAATCTGGCCGACGATTGTCCCGCCCCCCAGAGCGACGTCATTGCCTATGGCTGCGGGCTGCTGCGCCTGCCGGTCCCGCCGCCGGTCCCGCTGGAGCAGGCGGGCCTCAGCCCGCAGGCCCGGGCCTTCTATGCCGAGAGCCGCCGCGTTGCGAACGAGAAGGCGAAGCGGGTCCTGGGCTGGGCCCCCCGCCATGCCGACTATCGCTCGGGCCTGCGTGCCTTGAGCGCTACCACCAGCCCGGCGATCACCAGCCCGGCGCCGCCCTCGGCCAGCGCGGACCAGCGATAGCCTTCGAACAAGGTCGAGAAGAGCATCGCGATCACCGGGATCAGCACGCTGGTATAGGCCGCCTTGGCCGGGCCGATCGTGCGGATCAGCCGGAAATAGATGCTGAAGGTCAGCGCAGATCCCAGCACGCCGAGATAGAGGATGCCGCCCGCATAGCTGGGTCGCGGATCGAATACCGGCGGCCCCGCGGTGGCGAGCGCGAACAGCGCGTCGATCGCCGCGCCGCTCAGCATCGCCCAGCCAAGCATCGTCGCCATCGGATAGGCCTTGGCCGCGTCGGTCGCCTGCATGATATTGGCGATCGAAGCGCACATCACGCCGGCCAGCGCGATGCCGATGCCGAGCAGCGCCTGGGCCGGCCCCACCGGGCTCAGCCGTGCCTCGTGCAGGAACAGCAGGGCGACGCCCGCCATTGCGATCCCCGAGCCGATGATCAGCTGGCGGCCCATCCTCTGTCCGAGGAAGATCCGCGCCAGCACTGCATTGGGCACCAGCAGCAGCGCATAGACCACGGCCACCACGCCCGAGGTGATGTGCTGTTCGGCGCGGTAGACGAAGTTGAAGTTGAACACGAACTGCGCGAGCCCGAGCAGCGCCGCGAAGCGCATGCCCCGCGCGTCGAGCCGCAGTCCGTCGCCGCGCAGCGCGGCCCAGGCCAGCATCGTCACCCCGGCCACCGCGAAGCGATACGAGACCGACCAGCTCGGCGGCACCACCGAAAGCTGGTCGCGGATCACGATCCAGGTCGATCCCCAGATCAGCGTGACGATCGCGAAGGGGATCAGGACGGAGAGGCGCGTCGACTGGGGCGCGGGCCGTGTGCTCACAGCGCGGCGATCGCGTCGGCCAGCGGCCTGATGGCTTCCTCGGCCTGATCCCAGGAGATCACCAGCCGCGCCTCGCCCACGCCCCAGTCGTAGAAATCGAAGCCGAGCGCGCGCAGGCGCGCCGCTTCCCCGGCGCTCACCTTGAGGAACACTTCATTGGCCTCGACCGGGTGCACCAGCCGCTGGCCCGCCGCCCGGGCGAGCAGCCCCGCCCCGGCATTGGCCGCACGGGCGTTGCGCAGCCACAGATCGCCGTCGAGCAGCGCCAGGATCTGCGCCGCCAGATAGCGGCCCTTGGAGAAGAGCAGCCCCGCCCGCTTGCGGCGATAGAGCGTCGCCTCCGCCAGCTCGGGCCGGAAGAAGATCAGCGCCTCGGCGCTCATCCCGCCATTCTTGACGAAGCCGAAGCTCAACGCGTCGACGCCGGCGCGCCAGGTCACGTCGCCGGGATGGCAGCCGAGATGCGCCACGGCATTGGCGAAGCGGGCTCCGTCCATGTGCAGCCCGAGCTTGCGTTCCTTCGCCAGCGCCCCGATCGCCGCGACTTCGTCGGGCGTATAGGCCAGGCCATATTCGGTCGCGTTGGTGATCGAGACGGCATGCGGCTGCACCTGGTGCACGTCCGGGCGGATCGGATCGATCACGGCGCGGATCGCGTCGGGCGTCAGCTTCGAGCCCGGGCCCTCGCCGGCGAGCAGCTTGGCGCCGTGCGTGTAGAATTCGGGCGCGCCGCATTCGTCGACATTGATGTGCGCCTCGCGGTGACAGACCACGCCGCCATGCGGGGGGCAGAGCGCCGCCAGCGCGAGGCTGTTCGCCGCGGTGCCCGTCGGCACCCAGAGTGCGCGCACCGGCGTGCCGAACAGGTCCGAAAAGGCGCCGTCGAGCGACTGCGACCATTGGTCGCCGTCATAGGCGGTGTCGAGCTGGTTCACGCCGGTCAGCGCGGCGAGCACTTCGGGGCAGACGGCGGCGGCATTGTCGGAGAAGAAGCGCATGGGGAGGTCCATGCTGGGGGTGCCGGGCGGCGTCAACAGCCAGAGTGTCGCGCAACCCTTTCCAGACACTTCATCGATACCCACACCGTCATCCCCGCCTGGGCGGGGATGACGAAGAGGGGGTGCTTGTCGCGTGGGGATAAGGGCCAAACAAGTTCGGGATGACGCGCGCGCTACCGCTCCTCGCCGCGCCGATCGTCAGGCCGGAAGCGATCCGGCGGGGGCGGTCCGTCCGGCGCCTGCTCGCGGCGGGGACGTCGCCCGGGCGCGTCGCCCGGCCGGCCGAGAATCGGTGCCTCGCCCTGCTCGTCGGGGTCGACGCCCTGCGGCACCACCTGGGTCTCGATGCCCGTGCCGTGGATGAAGTCGCCCACGCCGTTCAGCACATCGTCCAGCGTCACGTCATTGCCCTCGGGCTCGGTCGTCGGCTCGGGCGGCGGGATGCGCAGATCGAGCGCCCGGGTCATGAAGTCGCGCCACACCCGCGCGGGCAGGCCGCTGCCCGACAGGCCGGGATTGGGCGAATTGTCGTCATTGCCCAGCCACACGCCGCAGACGATGCCGCCCGCATAGCCGATGAACAGCGCGTCGCGATTGTCCTGGGTGGTACCGGTCTTGCCATAAGTGGGGATCGGCAGCGCCGCGCCGCGCCCGGTGCCGTCCTCCACTACTGTGCCGAGCAGGCTGCGCAGATCGTCGAGCTGGCGCCCGTTGAACCGGGTCGGCCCGCCCAGCCGCCGCGCCAGCCAATCGCTCGCCGCCTCGTCCTCGCTCAGCCCCTGCGGCCGCACCGGATAGGCGCCGTTGGCGACTGCGGCATAGGCGGCGGTCAGCTCGAGCAGCGAGACGGTGGACGTGCCAAGCGCGATCGAGGCATCGTCGCCGATCGGCGTGGAGATGCCCAGGTCGCGCGCTGCCTGGGTAACCGCGCGCACGCCGAACTTCTGAGTCAGCCGCGCCGCGACCACGTTCGACGATTTGGCGAAGGCCTGGCGCAGCGTGATCCTGCCCGCATAGCTGCCGTGCGAATTTTCGGGCTTCCAGTCGCCGATCTGCACGGGGCTGTCGTCGACGATCGTGTCGGGATCCATGCCGCCGCGCAGCGCCGCCAGATAGACGAACAGCTTGAAGGTCGATCCCGGCTGGCGGCGGGCCTGGGTGGCGCGGTTGAACGGGCTCTCGCCATAGCTCTTCCCGCCCACCATCGCGATCACCCGCCCGTCGGGGCGCATCGCCACGATCGCGATCTGCGACTTCTTCAGCCCCGCGCCGCGCACCGCGCGCTCGGCCGCCTGCTGCGCGCTCAGCTCCAGCGTCGTCTGCACCGTCTGCTCGGTGCCGACGCCGCCCGCCCGGTCGCGCGCCTGGGGCAGCACCCAGTCGGCGAAATAGGTGCCGTTGGGCAGGTCTTCCCGGGATTTGCTGACATGGAGCACGCCCGGGCGGATCGTCTCCGCCCGCGCCTTGGTGATCAGCCCGGCATCCACCATCGCGCCGATCACCAGTTTCTGCCGCTCGCGCGCGCCCTTCAGATTGCCGGTGGGGGCGAGCCGCGAAGGCGCCTGCACCAGCCCGGCCAGCAGCGTGGCCTGGCTCAGGGTCAGATCTTCGGGCTCGGTGCTGAAATAATGGCGCGCCGCGGCCCGCAGGCCATAGACATTGTCGCCGAAATAGACGTTCGAGAGATAGCGCGAGAGGATCTCGTCCTTGCTCAGCCATGCCTCCAGCCAGAAGGCGATCAGCACTTCCTGCGCCTTGCGCCCGAAGGTCCGCTGCGAATTGAGGAAGGCGTTCTTGGCGAGCTGCTGGGTGATGGTGCTGCCGCCCTGCGAGCCGCCGCCGCTGGTGACGTTGTGGACCAGCGCGCGCAGGATGCCGCGCGGATCGACGCCCCAATGGCTGTAGAAGCGCCGATCCTCGATCCCGACGAACGCGTTGCGGACATGCTGGGGCAGCTTGGTCGCATCCACCGGTTCGGCGATCACTGCGCCGCGCCGTGCGATCGGCTTGCCCTCGGCGGAGAGCAGGGTGATCGAGGGCGGTGCCGGCGGCTGCAGCGACTTGGAGAGCGGCGCGGTCAGCGCCAGCCAGGCGATCGCGACGAAGAACAGCAGGATCAGGCCGGCGATCGCCCAGCTCGCCCAGCGCAGCCAGTTCCGCTTGCGGACCACCACCGGCAGGTTGGTCGTGTAGCCGCCCGCCGGCAGCGGCTCGGCATGGCCGGGCTGGATCGGCGGCGGTGGCGATGGGGGAGGCGGCGGCGCGGCGCGGCGCCAGCGCGGCGCATAGTCGCCGGGCGGCGGCATGCCCCCGGAAAGCTCGAGCGGGGGCTCCGGGCGCCGCGGCTTCACCCGGCGCAACGCTTCGCCCAGCGCGTCGATCGAAGGCGGGCGCCAGGCGCGCGGCTCCAGCTTCGGCGCCGGGCTCGGCTCGAAATCGTTGCCCGACCGGCGCAGCGGAAAGCGCACGTTCCTCGGGTCGCTGCCGTCAGCCATCTAGCCCGTCGTCGAATCTGCCATGCGCATGGCGTCCTTCTAGCGCAGCATCTGTGTTACTACAATAATACAGTTGATTACGGCACCGGCACGAAGGCGAGGTGCTGATAGTCGTAGCTGAAGTCGGCGAGCGGCGAGAGCGGCTTCATCGCCACGCCGGTGACCTTGCCGTCCTTGATCTCGAAGCTGACCACGGCGTCCTCGCCGGCGTCCTTGGCGAAGCGGGTGCGGAAGGCGTCCGGGCCCCAGGGCTCGAGCACGCTCTTGAAGACCGGGGTGGGCACGAAGTCGATCCACAGTTTGCCGCCCTTCTGGCTGACCACCACATCGCCGTACCAGGGGTCGCGATAGCGGCCCGCATAGCGGGCGAGCGGCAGCGAGGGCGCGCCGGCCGGCGCCTTGTCCACGCCGCCCTCGACGCTTGCCAGCGCTTCGTCCTGTGCCGCCTTCTGGCGCGTGCGGTAGCTCGATACCCAGTCGAAGGCCGGGGCGTCGATCAGCCGGTCGAGGATCGCGTTGCGGATCGCGGCGGAGACGCTCTCCTCGACATTGCTCAGCACCGAGACGCCGATGCCGCGCGACGGGAGCATGCCGCTATAGGTGACCTGGCCCGACAGTCCGCCGCTGTGCTGGATCATCCGCAGCCCGCGATAGTCCTGCACGAACCAGCCGAGCGCATAGGCGGCGAGCACCGGCCGGGTCGGATTGTTCTCGGTTGGCCCGTCGCTTGCCGAGGTTATCGTCTGCGGCTTCCACATCTCCTTCGCCTGTTCGGGCGACCAGAGCTGCTTGCCGTCGGGCAGCTTGCCCTGCGCCAGCTGTACCTGCAGCCACTTTGCCATGTCGGCGATGCTGGCGTTGATCCCGCCGGCGGCGTCGACCATCGCGCCCTCGTCGGGCTGCACCACTTCCAGCTTGCCGATCCCGCGCACCGGCGGCCCGAGCCGCGCATGCCGGCCGGCGACATTATCGGTATGGAGCGAGCCGCGCGATCCCACCGCATCCGCCATGCCGAGCGGCGCGAACAGCCGGGCCTCGACGAACTTGTCCCAGGCCATGCCGGCCACGCGCTCGATCAGCAGCCCGGCGACGATGTAGAGGATGTTGTCATAGTCATAGCCGGCCCGGAAGCCGCGCGCCGGCTTAAGATGGGGCAGCGCGTTGAGCACGTCGGCGGCGACATGGCTCCCGGCGGGGAAGAACATCAGGTCGCCCGCGCCGAGCGGCAGGCCGGAGCGGTGCACCAGCAGGTCGCGCACTGTCATCATCTGCGTGACCGCGGGATCGGACATGCGGAACTCGGGGAGGTGCTTCACCACCGGGTCTTCCCAGCCGAGCTTGCCTGCGTCGACGAGCAGCGCCAGCGCGGCGGCGGTGAACGCCTTGGAATGGGAAGCGATGCCGAAGCGCGTGTGCACGTCCACCGCGCCCGGCTTGCCGAGCGTGCGCACGCCATAGCCCTTGACGAAGGCAGGCGCCCCCGGGCGGACGATCGCCACGGCGATGCCCGGCGTCTCGAACGCGGCCATGAAGGGCTGGACGATCGCATCGACCGCGGCTTCGTCCAGTTCAGCCGCAAGGGCCAGCCGCGGGAACGCCAGCGCGCTGGCGCCGCCCAGCGAAAGTGCCAGCGCCGTGCGCCGGTCGATGGTGAAGCCGCTCATGCCCGTTCCCCTGCGAGTCAGTTGTCGCGGGGAATGCTAGCGTCGCCAAACGAGCTCGTCATCCCGGCTTGAGTCAAGGATGACGGGGAATGCGGATAGCTGGACGCGCCTAGGTTGGGGACTCATATTCCTTCAATCGTCATCCCCGCCTGCGCGGGGACGACGACGGAAAATCAGATACTTGTTTGGGTTCTCACCCTAGGCCAGCAGCTCGACGTCCCAGTAGAGCCAGTCGCGCCAGGTCTCGTGGAGATAATTGGGGGGGAAGCGCCGGCCGTGCTCCTGGAGCTGCCAACTGGTCGGCCGGATCGGCTGGAGATAGAGGGGCATCGCGGCCTGTTGCGGAGTGCGCCCGCCCTTCTTGAGGTTGCACGGCGCGCAGGCGGTGGCGACATTTTCCCAGGTGGTGCGCCCGCCCTGGGCGCGGGGAATGACATGGTCGAAGGTGAGGTCGCGATGGCTGCCGCAATATTGGCAGGAGAATTTGTCGCGAAGGAAGAGATTGAAACGCGTGAAGGCGGGGAATTGCGAAGGCTTCACATATTGTTTGAGCGCGATGACCGAAGGAAGCTTCAGCCTCGCGCTGGGACTTCGCACTTCCCGTTCGTAGTAGGAGACGACGTCCACCCGTTCGAGGAACAGCGCCTTGACCGCCGTCTGCCAGGGCCACACGCTCAGCGGATAATAGCTCAGGGGCGTATAATCGGCGTTGAGCACAAGGGCGGGGCAGCTGTCCGGATGGCGGATCAGATCGGGATGATACATGCGCTCCCTCGCCCGTTACGTGGTGGCACGCATCTCGCCGAGAAGCGTGACGCAGTGATGACAGCATATGCCGCGACTCGTGGTCAAGGGCCGGTTTGATGGTTATCCACACGCGATTCGCGCCGAGCCCGACGGGGCGGCTGCACCTGGGCCATGCCTGGTCGGCGATCCTGGCGCATGATTTCGCGCGGGCACGCGGCGGCAGCTTCACGCTGCGCATCGAGGACATCGACGGCACCCGTTCGCGCCCCGAGCATGTCGCCGCGATCCTGCGGGACCTCGCATGGCTTGGGCTCGAATGGGACGGCGAGCCGGTCTTCCAGTCCCGGCGCCTGCATCTGTACGAGGAGGCGCTCGGCCGGCTGCGTGCGACGGGCCTGCTCTATCCCTGTTTCTGCACCCGCGCCGACATCGCCGCCAGCCTCACCGCGCCGCACGGGCCCGAGGGCGCGCTCTATCCCGGCACCTGCCGCGGGCGCGAAGCGCCGGACCTGGGCCGGCCCCATTGCTGGCGGCTGGACATGGGAAGGGCGCTTAAAATCCTCCCCGGAACGGGGAGGGGGACCGCCGGCGAAGCCGGTGGTGGAGGGGGCGTGCCGCGAGCTATTCCCGATGAGGAGCGCCCCCTCCACCAGCCTGCGGCTGGTCCCCCTCCCCGTGCCGGGGAGGATCTATGGTGGCACGACGCCTTTGCCGGCCGGGTCCGTGCCGATCCGGCAGCCGCCGGCGACGTGGTCCTCGCCCGCAAGGACGCACCCGCCAGCTATCATCTCGCCGTCACCGTCGACGATGCCGCCCAGGGCATCACCCATGTCGTGCGCGGGGTGGACCTGTTCGCCGCCACCCATGTCCACCGTCTGCTCCAGGCACTGCTCGGCCTGCCCACGCCCGAATATCGGCATCACCCGCTGCTCATGGGCCCGGACGGAACGCGCCTCGCCAAGCGCCACGGCGCACCGAGCCTGGAGGCGCTGCGTCTCGCCGGGGAGGACGGCCCCGCGCTCGCCGCGCGGTTGCGCGCGGGGCAACTGCCGGTTGGCATCGCCGCCGCACAGGCGTAAGCTCGCGCCATGTTCTTCCTGGCCATCCTGCTGCTCGCCGCGATGTTCGCGACTCTGTTCGTCCTCATCAAGGGGCTGGTGAACATGGCGGGCACCACCAGCCAGGACCTGGAAGGCCATGGCGACGGCCCCAGCCCGCGCGCGCTCAAGTCGCAGAAGCTGATGCAGCAACGCATCCTGCTTCAGGCAGTGGCGATTGCCGTGGCGGCGATCATCCTGTTCGCCATGTCGGCCAAGGGCTGACGCGCCGGGCCGCTCGGCCCTTCTTCCCAAGCACATCGATCGCGAGGTGACGCGATGACTCTCCAGACCTGGTGGCTGTTCGTCATGGCCGTGTTCCTGCTGTCGGGAACGCCCGGCCCCAACATGCTCCACATCCTCCAGCGCAGCGTCGATTTCGGCGTGCGGCGCACCGTGGCGGCGATGGCCGGCTGCCTGGCCGGGCTGGTCGCGATCCTCACTGCCTCCGCCGCCGGCCTCACGGCGCTGCTGCTCGCCATCCCCGGCGCGTTCGAAGTGCTGCGCTGGCTCGGCACCGCCTATCTGGTGTGGCTTGGCATCAAGGCCTGGCGCGCCGATCCGACGCCGCTCGACATCGGCGACGACAAGGCGCTGGCCGATCGCCGCCTCACGCCCGCCCAGCTCTTCCGCGGCGGCTTCGCGATCAGCATCTCCAATCCCAAGGCGCTGCTCTTCGCCGCGGCCTTCTTTCCGCAGTTCGTCAGCGCCGCCGCGCCCAAGCCGCCCCAGTTCGCGATCCTGGTGCTCACCTTCGCGGTGGTCGAATGCTTCTGGTACATGGTCTATGCGCTCGGCGGTCGCGGCCTGGCCCGCCATCTCGAGCGGCCCGCGCTCAAGAAATGGTTCAACCGGCTGACCGGCACGATCTTCATCGGCTTCGGTATGTTGCTGCTGCGTTTCCGCCACGCCTGAGCGGCGCCGCGCCTCTATAAGTCGGAGGCAACCAGCAGGATGTCCCCATGACCTTCGGAACCTTCATTGCTCCCGACGCGATGCTGAACGATGCCTCGGACCCCGCCGCGGCGCTCGGCATCGCCATCCCTTCGGGCTATCAGGCGCGCGCGCAGATGAACCCGCTGCTCGGCGTGAACCGCATCTTCGATCGCATCGCCGGCAAGGTCCGCGACTTGAGCCTCGCCTATGAGGACCAATGTTCGCCGCAATATTATTACGACATCGTCCGCACGCTGCGCGATTATAACGGCCAGTTCGACCGCGTCGTCGAAGTCGGCGTGTTCATGGGCGGCTCCACCGCCTATTTCGCGGGTTGCATCGAGGCGTTCGACTTCGATCTCGATCTGATCGACATCTCTCCGGACTATCTGCGCTTCGCCCATGAGCGCGTCCGCCGCATGTTCCCCGAGGCTGCGCGCCGCATGCGGCTCTTCCATGGCGACGTGCCCAGCTATGTCCGCCACGTCATGCTCGAGGAGCGCGGCCGCCGGAACATCGTCCATCATGACGGCGACCATAATTTCGAGCAGGTGGTGAAGGATCTCGCAGCGCTCTCCTTCGTGCGCGAGGATCTCGTCGCGCTGATCGCCCAGGACACGCATCTGCGCGGCACGCCGCACTTCATGAACTTCGTCGACATGGCGCTCTATGCCGTGTTCGGCACCGAGCTGAACTATGCCTCGATCGGTGCCGCCTATCACGGCGACAACGAAATGACTCGGCCCAACCGCTATCAGGGCAACTACTTCATGCCCGGCGTCGCCGAGGGCGTGGTGCTGCCGATGGCGGCCAACAGCTTCCTCTATCCGCACCCGCTGCTCGGCGCCGAGCATTTCCTCCCGCCCGCCCGCGGGGAACTGGACGTGGCGGCCTGACCGCGAATTCCCCTCCCGGCGCGCCCGGGAGGGGAATTGAGAAGCGCCTCCGCCGCGCCTATCCTCGCGCGCATGGTCAAGCTCAACAAGATCTACACCCGCACCGGCGACGACGGCACCACCGGGCTGGTCGACGGATCCCGCATCTCCAAGGCCGATGTGCGCATGGCGGCGATCGGCGATGTCGACGAAGCGAACTGCGCGATCGGCGTGGCCCGCGCCACGCTGGGCCATCATGCGTTCGGCGGCATGCTCGCGCACATCCAGAACGACCTGTTCGATCTCGGCGCCGATCTCGCCACGCCCGAGGGTATCGACGGCGCGCTGCGCATCACCCCCGCCCAGGTGACCTGGATCGAGGAGCGGATCGACCATATCAACTCGGCGCTCGCGCCGTTGACCAGCTTCGTGCTTCCGGCCGGAGCCCCGGGCGCGCCCGAGCTCCACCTCGCCCGCGCCGTCACGCGCCGGGCCGAGCGCGCCGCAGTCGCCGCCGGCGCGGGCGGCCTGCCGCTTGCCTATCTCAACCGCCTGTCGGACCTGCTCTTTGTCGCCGCCCGCGCGGTGAACCAAAGCGAGGCGGGGGACGTTCTATGGGTACCGGGGGCGTCCCGCTGACCTTATCTTCTCCGGGTTGACGGGCGGCAGCCTGTTGGACTAGGAGAACATAATGCGAACGGAAACGGGATCGGCGCCGGCTCCCAGCGCCCTGGGCGCGAAGTTCCTCCACATCCGCGCGCTGAGCGCGGCGCTGGTCCGGCCGCTTTCCGATGCCGATGCGACGATCCAGTCGATGGACGACGCGTCGCCCGCCAAATGGCACCTCGCGCACACCACCTGGTTCTTCGAGACCTTCGTGCTGCGCGATCACCTGCCCGGCTATGTGCTGTTCGACGCGCGCTGGCCCTTCCTGTTCAACAGCTATTACGAGGCGGAAGGGCAGCGCCATGCGCGCCCGCGCCGGGGGATGCTGTCGCGCCCCGCGCTGGACGAAATCCTCGCCTGGCGCGCCCATGTCGACGCCGCGCTGATCGATGCGCTGCCCGCTCTCCCGCCGGCCGCCGTGGAGCTGGTGCTGCTCGGCTGCAACCACGAGGAGCAGCATCAGGAATTGCTGCTCACCGACATCCTGCACCATTTCTCGGTCAACCCGCTCGAGCCCGCGATCTGGCAGGGCGCGCCCAAGGTGCCGGTGGCGATGCCCGGCCCGATCGGCTGGATCGCGGGGCCGGAAGGCCTTGTGCAGGTGGGGGCCGGGCTGGGCGGATCCGCATTTTCGTTCGATTGCGAGGGCCCCCGTCACCAGGCGCTGCTCGCCCCCCACGCGCTTGCCGATCGCACCGTCACCAATGGCGAATGGGCCGCCTTCATCGCCGATGGCGGCTATCGCGATCCGCGCCACTGGCTGTCCGACGGCTGGGCCTGGGTGCAGAAGGAAGGCATCGAGGCACCGCTCTACTGGCAGCAGGGGCAAGGTGCCTGGACCCGCTTCGGGCTCGACGGCCGTCGCCCGGTCGATCCCGCCGCGCCGGTCACGCATGTCAGCCTATTCGAGGCGGACGCCTATGCCAGCTGGGCGGGCGCGCGCCTGCCCACCGAGTTCGAATGGGAAGCGGCTGCCTCGGCCCATGATCCGGCGGACGGCAACCAGCTCGACGCGGCCGGCCCGGTCGAGCCGCGCCCTTCGGCGGGTGGCCCGGCATTCTTCGGCGATGTCTGGGAATGGACGGGCAGCGCCTATCGCCCCTATCCCGGCTTCAGGCCGGCCGAAGGCGCCGTCGGCGAGTATAACGGCAAGTTCATGAGCGGCCAGTTCGTGCTGCGCGGCAGCAGCTGCGCGACGCCGCGCGGCCATTCGCGCGCCAGCTATCGCAACTTCTTCTACCCCCATCAGCGCTGGCAGTTCACCGGCGTGCGCCTGGCGAAGGATCTGTGACGAGTTCCCACCTCACTTCCCCCGTCGTCATCGAAACAGAAAGGCCGGCCAATCATGTTGAAGCAGGAACTCGAGGACGGCCAGGCCAGTCTCGCCGATCCGCATTTCCGCGCCGACGTGCTGAGCGGCCTTGCGGCGCGGCCGCGCGCCATCCCGGCGCGCTGGTTCTACGATCGCCGCGGCTCGGAACTGTTCGAGGAGATCACCCGGCTGCCTGAATATTATCCGACCCGCACAGAGACGGCGCTGTTGCGCGAGACCGGGCCCGAGCTCGGAGCGCTCGCGGCGCGGGGGGCGGCAGTGGTCGAGTTCGGCTCGGGCTCGTCGGTGAAGACGCCCCTGCTGCTGCGTGCGATCGATCCGGCCGCCTATGTGCCGATCGACATTTCCGGCGATTTCCTGCGCCAGTCGGCGGCCGAGCTGGGCCAGGCCTTTCCCGGCTTGCCCGTCTATCCTGTCGAAGCCAATTTCCTTCGCCCGGTGCCGCTTCCCGAGCAGGTGGCCCGCATGCCCAAGCTCGGCTTCTTCCCGGGCTCGACGATCGGCAACATGCAGGCCTTTCATGCGGTCGACCTGCTGCGCGCGATGCGCGACTGGCTGGGGGAGGGCGCGCGGCTGCTGATCGGGATGGACCGGGTGAAGCCGGCGGAGGTGCTGGTCCCCGCCTATGACGACGCCCAGGGAGTCACCGCGGCATTCAATCTCAACCTGCTCGCGCGGATCAACCGCGAGCTGGACGGCACGATCCCCGTCGATGCCTTCCGCCACGTCGCCCTGTGGAACGACGATGCCGCGCGGATCGAGATGCACCTGGAAGCGGTGCGCGACGTGGCGTTCGCTGTCGACGGGCGCGCCTTCGCAATGGGTGCGGGCGAGACGATCCACACCGAGAACAGCCACAAATATGGCCGCAACGGCGCCCGCATGCTGCTGCGCGCCGGCGGCTGGACGCCGATCCGCGAATGGACCGATCCGAACGACTGGTTCGCACTGCTGCTTTGCGAGGCGCAGCCGCTGCGGATGGCCCCGTAGGCGGGAGCCCGGCAGCAACCCTTCCGCCACCCGCCCTCGTCATCCCAGCCAAGGCGGGGATGACGGGGATATGTCGAGGACTTGGCTGGGTCTCTGGAGACTCAGTTCAGCGCGCGCCGCGTGTCCAGCATCCGGCCCAGCGCCACGAACAGATAGATCGCCGGCGGGACCAGCACGATGCTCAGCACCACCTTGGTCAGCATCTGGCCGACCAGCAGTTCGCCGATCGGGAACACGCCGTAAAAGGCCACGGAGACGAAGATCAGCGTATCGGCGATCTGGCTCAGCACCGATGCGATCGCGGCGCGCAGCCAGAGCAGGCGGCCGCCGCCGCTCTTGAGTGCCGAGAAGATGGTGACGTTGAGGATCTGCGAAATGCCATAGGCGATGATCCCGCCCAGCCAGATGCGCGGCGTGCCCGACATCATCAGCTCGAAGGCGTGGAGCCGGTCCGGCTCCATGCTGGGCGAGGCCGGAAGGCTGAGGACGAGGATCGAGAGGAGGACCGAGGTGACCAGCGGCACGAAGCCGAACAGGACCAGCCGCCGCGCCGTGTCGGGCCCGTGCAGCTCGGCGACGGCGCTGGAGACCGAGACGAGCAGCAGGAAGGCGAAGATGCCCGCCTCGACTGCGAGCGGGCCCACGCCCACCCAGCTGCCGATCTGCGAGACCGGCCCGAGCGAGACCTGCTTGTTGCCGAGCACGCCGGCGATGCAGACCATGCCGCCGTAGAAGATCGAGAGGAAGAAGAGCGAACGCGGGATGCGAATAGTGTCCATGGCGGGACGCTAGCGGGAAATGCCCGCGCCGCAAGTCCCGCGGCGGACCGGGCTGTCAATGTAGGAAATGTTCCCTTAGCGTTCCCCGGTGCCGTCCCGCCGGGTCGGTACCGCTCTTTGAACTGTCGAGATTCCGAATTGCGCGCCTGGATATGCGCGTGGGATCAATGCCTTGTGCCGCGATCGGGGCGGCGGCGCGCTAACATCCGGCGCCGTTCCGATCCGCATGCGAGCATCGACTCGCCGAAATTGCCGCGTTTCCCCGGCGGTTGTGCCGAGCGGCGCGCGGAACGGCGGGAGTCGATCCGCGTGAAGTTCGCCAACTTCGGCGTCCGGAGGCGTCTGGTTCGGTGGGGGCTATGGCCATGCGGCATCGAGCGTGTATGGTGGAAGACTTGGGCGTACGCCTTGGGGGAATGGGCAGTTGAATCAGTTTCCGGTCGGCATCTTCGGCGTGATTGCGATCCTCGCCATCGCTTTCCTGCTTTCGTCGAACAAGCGCGCGATCAACCTGCGCGTCGTCGGTGCGGCCTTCGTGTTGCAGGCGGGCATCGCGGCGCTGGTGCTGCGCACGAGCTGGGGCCAGGCGGCGCTGCACAGCCTGTCGGCCGGCGTCTCGGCGCTGCTCGAATATGCCAAGGCCGGCACCACCTTCCTGTTCGGGCCGCTCGCCAAGCCCGAGCTGGGCGGCCAGAGCTTCGCGATCGCCGCGCTGCCGGTGATCATCTTCTTCGCCGCGCTCGTCTCGATCCTCTATCATCTCGGCGTGATGCAGTTCGTGATCCGCTGGATCGGCGGCGCGATCGAGAAGGTGGTGGGCACCAGCAAGGTCGAATCGCTGTGCGCGGCGGCGAACATCTTCGTCGGCCAGAGCGAATCGCCGCTGGTCATCCGCCCCTATCTCGCCCGGCTCACGCCCTCGCAGCTCTTCGCGGTGATGAGCGTCGGCATGGCGGGCGTCGCCGGCACGATCCTCGCCGCCTATGCCAGCCTGCTCGGGCCGACGGCGCTGCCCTATCTGCTGGCCGCGTCGTTCATGGCGGCGCCGGGCGGGCTGCTGATGGCGAAGATCATGATGCCCGACGCGCCGGTGGCGGACGGTGCGCTGCCGCTTGGCGACCAGCCCGAGGACGAGGCGATCCGGATCGCCGAGCACGACATCGAGGAAGAGCGCGCCGCCAACCTCATCATGGCGGCGGCCACCGGCGCCTCGACCGGCGTCAAGATCGCCGTGGCGGTGGGGGCGATGGTGCTGGCCTTCGTCGCGCTGGTCGCGCTCGCCAACGGGCTGCTCGCCGGGGCAGGCAACTGGATCTACGAGCTGAGCGGCCATGCCGCCTGGGCGGAGATCTTCCGCAACCTCAGCTTCCAGAAGATCATCGGCACGGTCTTCGCGCCGGTCATGTACCTGCTCGGCATCTCCTGGCACGAGGCGACTGCGGCGGGCGGGCTGTTCGGCACCAAGGTGGTGCTCAACGAGTTCGTCGCCTTCATCGATCTGGGCGCGATGACCGATCTCGCTCCGCGCACCCGGGCGATCATCACCTTCGCGCTGTGTGGCTTCGCCAATTTCAGCTCGATCGCGATCCAGATGGCGGCGACGGGCAGTCTGGCGCCCAACCAGCGGCCGATGATCGCCAAGCTCGGCATCCGCGCGCTGATCGCGGGTAGCCTGGCCAACCTGATGAGCGCCGCGCTGGCGGGGCTGCTGCTTCCCTGACCGAGCCCGGCCGCGTTAACCTTTTGGTTACCGGCCGGTCGGTAGAAATCGCCTAAATCCGCGGGAACAACGCTGCGCCGGGGGCGCGCTGGGCCCGTGATAACAACCGATATGGGATGGAGAGCGGGTCGCGCGCCATCGAACGATCGTGCCGCGCGCTGCGCCGCGGAACGGATCCGGATGTGCGTTCTCCAGACATTCTACTGGAGTGTTGCGTGACCAGCTTGCTTGCTTCCGGCCCGGACGTGCGTCCGCCGCGTATCCCGCGACGATCCCCGCCCACGCCGGGTGAGGAAGCGCTCGGCCGGATCGGGGATTGCCTGCAACTCGCCTTTCAGCCCGCAGGTGCGGGAGCGCGTCCGGTGCGTCCGCATTTGCCGCGGATCGTTGCATCTTCGAAACGTCACAGACATCTGACGGACGCATGTTCTCCGCGGGTCACCACCATCACGCCGTCGGAGGCAGACATCCGCACCGAAATCTCCTTCCAGCCCGAAGTGCCTGTCATGGAACGTCGAATCGACGATCGCTCGAAAATCTCCGTCTATCGGTCCGCGATGCTGCGATGGGGCGGCTATGAGGCGCTCTGCCTTATCCGCAACATTTCGCCCGGCGGCCTGATGGGCAAGCTCCATACCAGCCTGCCGCCCGACGAGCCGGTAACCGTGGAGATCCGTTCGGGCAGCGCGATATCGGGGCGCATCGCCTGGTCGGCGGACGGGATGATCGGCGTGCAGTTCGACGAGCGGATCGACGTGCTCGAAGTGCTCCATGCGCCGGTACAGGGCGAGCCGGGGCTCACCCAGCGCATGCCGCGGCTGCGCATCACCTGCCCGGTGAGCCTGGTGGCCGAGGGCATGCGGGTGAGCGTCACGCTGGTCGACGTGTCGCAGGGCGGGGTGAAGGTCGAGGCCGATTTCCTGCGCGAGGGCGATGCGGTGACGGTGGGTGTCCATGGCCTCGAGCCGCGCCGCGGCGTGGTGCGCTGGGCGCATGACGGCCGGGCGGGGATCGGCTTCCTCGTCGCGATCCCCTTCGACACGCTCGCCAGATGGGCGCTCGACCGCCAGAGCGAACTGGCCGGAGCCGACGCCTAGGTTGGGGACTCATATTCCCTCAATCGTCATCCCCGCGCAGGCGGGGATCCAGGGTAATGCGGGATATCGGCGCCACCGCGCGAACGCCGTCCGGAAAGGACAGGACTCGCCACACCCGTTCCGCGCCTGGCCCTGGATCCCCGCCTGCGCGGGGATGACGACGGAAAATCAGATACTTGTTTGGGTTCTCAACCTAGCGCGTCGGCACCGGCTCCGCGCCCGAATAGTCGTAGAAGCCGCGCCTGGTCTTGCGGCCATACCAGCCGGCTTCGACATATTTCACCAGCAGGGGCGCCGGGCGGAACTTGGGATCGCCCGTCCCCTCGAACAGCACCCGGGTGATCTCGAGACAGGTGTCGAGCCCGATGAAGTCGGCCAGGGTGAACGGGCCCATCGGATGGTTGAGGCCGAGCTGGCAGGCGGCATCGATGTCCGGGATCGTCGCCACGCCTTCGCCCAGCGCGAAACAGGCTTCGTTGAGCATCGGCATCAGCACCCGGTTGACGATGAAGCCGGGGGCGTCGTTGGCATGGACGATCCGCTTGCCGAGCGACTGGCCGAAGGATTCGACCGCCGCCACCGTCGCGTCCGAGGTGGCGAGACCGCGGATCAGCTCGATCAGGCCCATCACCGGCACCGGATTGAAGAAATGCACGCCCATGAACCGGCCGGCGTCGGGCGCTGCCTGGGCAAGGCGCGTGATCGGGATCGACGAAGTGTTGCTCGCCAGGATCGCCTGCGGGCCCAGCACCTTGCCGACATTCTCGAAGATCTGGCGCTTGATCGCTTCCCGTTCGGTCGCGGCTTCGATGACCAGGTCGCAGGGGGCGAAGGCATCGGTGCCGCCGACACAGGCAATCCGGCCGAGCGCGGCCTCGGCATCGGCGGCGGCGATCTTCTCCTTCTCGACTGCGCGGGCGAGTTGCTTCGCGATGCCGGCCTTGCCGGCCTCGGCCCGCGCCTGATCGACGTCCGACAGCAGCACGGCATAGCCCGCCTGCGCCGAAACCTGCGCGATGCCCGCGCCCATCTGCCCCGCACCGATCACGCCAACCGTCTTCATCTCAATCTCCTTCGTCGCTCGCTCCTACCGGGAGATTGGCGAATCGGCTAGGCTGCCCGCCATGCTGATGCTCGCGCTCCTCGCCGCCCTTGCCGACGATCCGCAACCCGGTGCCCTCAAGCTCTATGGCGACTGGGCCGTGGCCTGCGACAACACCCATCGCTGCGAGATGACCTCGCTCTATCCGCCCGACGGCCCGTCCGATGCCGACGCCGACTATCAGGCGACCGCGTCGCTGACCCGAGCGGCCGGGCCCGAAGGGGGCTTCGCCGTCGAACTCTATCCGGCCAACACCGTGAAGGGCCGCGTATCGGTGCGCGTTGACGATGTGCCGGTGGCAAGCGTCCCGGCCAATGCGGCGGGCGACACGGTGACGCTGGCCGCGGCGGACTCCGCTCGGCTGGCCGCCGCGATGGCGAACGGCAAGCAGCTCATCCTCGCCGACGCCTCGGGCAAGCTCGTGGCGCGCATCTCGCTTGCCGGCTCCTCGGCGGCGCTCCGCCACATCGATGCCGATCAGGGCCGCGCCGGCACCGTCACCGCGGTGGTGGCCACGGGCGCCAAGGCAGTGAGCACCGTTCCGGGAGCCGCCGGCCCGCCGCGCATCGCCGCCCTCCGTCCCGCGGGCGCGGCGGCGGCGCTCCCGCCCGCCCTGCGTGCCAGCCTCGAACAGCAGGGCGGCTGCAACGACTGGTATGAAGGCACGGAGAGCCGGCCCGAGACCCAGGTTCATGCGCTGGGCGGCGGCAAGACGCTGGTGCTGATTCCCTGCGGTGCCGGCGCCTATAATTACAACAGCCTGGCCTTCATCCTCACGGGCGGCAAGGCGGTCGAGGCCGGCTTCGACCTTTCCTCGGGCGAGGGCGAGGGCAATGCGCTGGTCAATGCCGGCTGGGACAAGGGCGTGCTCTCCAGCTACTATAAGGGTCGCGGCGTCGGCGATTGCGGCCTCGGCGCCCGCTATGTGTGGGACGGGACCCGCTTCCGGCTGATCGAGATGCGGATGATGGACGAATGCCGCGGCTCGACCAACTGGCTCACGGTCTGGCGCGCCGAGCCCGTGTTCCGCTGAGCGACAAGTTGCGGGGCGGGCTCGCCGGCCCTATGGGCCGCGCATGACCAACGCCCCCGAACCCGTGCTGCTCGCCAAGGCCGAAACGCTCGTCGAGGCGCTGCCCTATCTGCAGCGCTATGCCGGCGCGACCTTCGTCGTGAAATATGGCGGCCATGCCATGGGCGATCCCGAGCTGCAGCGCGATTTCGCCGAGGACGTGGTGTTGCTGAAGGCAGTGGGCATCAATCCGATCGTCGTCCATGGTGGCGGCCCGCAGATCGGCGCGATGCTCAAGCGGCTGGGCGTCGAATCGAACTTCGTCGGCGGGCTCCGGGTGACCGATTCCGAAACCGCGAAGATCGCCGAGATGGTCCTGGCCGGATCGATCAACAAGGAGATTGTGAGCTGGATCGGTGCCGCGGGCGGCCGCGCGGTCGGGATCTCGGGCAAGGATGCCGGCCTCGTCACTGCCGAGAAGGTGACCGGGCGCGAAGCCGATCCGCTCCAGGGCATCGAGCGGCATGTCGACCTGGGCTTTGTGGGCGAGCCGGTGGGCGTCAATCCGGCGATCCTCCATTCGCTGGCGGCGCAGGGCTTCATTCCGGTGGTCGCCCCGATCGCGCTGGGCGCGGACGGTCACACCTACAATATCAATGCCGACACCATGGCGGGCGCGATCGCCAGCGCGTGCGGCGCGTCGCGCTTCTTCCTGCTCACCGACGTGGCCGGCGTGCTCGACAAGGCGGGCGAGCTGATGACCGACCTCGATCCGGCGCGCATCGCTGCGCTCAAGGCCGACGGCACGATCAAGGGCGGCATGATCCCGAAGGTCGAGACGTGCGTGAACGCCGTCGAGCAGGGCGTCGATGCGGCGGTGATCCTTGACGGCCGGGTGCCGCATGCGATGCTGCTCGAGATCTTCACGCGGCGCGGCGCGGGCACGCTCGTCCACGCCTGATCCGACGGCGCGGTTTCTGCGCCGGGATCGGCAAGTATCGGCCGCGTGCGTTTCGCCGCGGCCTGGACCGGCTCGGATCCCGGGTCCGCGCCGGCCCGCGGGCGAGTCCCTTTGCTAGCGAGGAAGTGAAATGAGCGAGCGCAGCCACTTCGAGGACGAGAACAGGGCCTTGGCCCTCAGTGCGTTCACCCTGGTGAAGTCGCTGATGAACGCCCTGGAGAAAAAGGGCGTGCTGAGCGGCGGCGAGGTCGATGACGTCGTGGAGGAAACGCTCGTGGCGCTGGAATATCGCCATCAGGATACGGCAACCGATCTCGCGCGGCGGATAATCGAGGCAATTGCGGTGATGCGTTCCGGGCATCTGCCCGGCCAGCCGCCCCGGGGATTGGTGTAGCTTCCGGAGACGGCGGCTTCCGCGAGGAATGCGATCCGGCGCAGCGCCGGGGTTGTTGCCGGGCACCGCATTCCCTAATCTGTGTCGCAAGAGACCTCGGAGAGCGCATTGATCCCCTTCCTACTCATGATCCTCGACATCATCGGCTTCCTGCTGTCGGCGTTGAGCATCGTCATCGTCGTCCAGGCGATCCTGTCGTGGCTGATCGTCTTCAACGTGATCAACCTCTACAACGAGTTCGTCCGTTCGGTCTGGCAGGCGCTCGAGGTGATCACGCGGCCGATCTATCGCCCGATCCGGAAGATCCTGCCCGATTTCGGCGCGCTCGACCTGAGCCCGCTGGTGGCGCTGCTGATCATCTACATCCTCAACAACTTCGTCCTGCCGACGCTCGCCGCGCAGCTGGCCTCCACTGCCTATTGAGGCAGGGATGCCGGCCTGGCGGCGCGTGGCGACCGGGATCGAGATCGCCGTCAGGGTGACGCCGCGCGCATCGCGTGAGGCGTTCGCGGCGGGTACCGATGCGCACTTCGCGGCCCGGCTCGCCGCACCGCCGGTGGACGGCGCGGCCAATGCCGCGCTGGTGCCGCTGGTGGCCGGGGCCTTCGGCGTTCCGAAGCGCGCCGTGACGCTGATCGCCGGCGATGCGGCGCGGCTGAAGCGGCTTCGTGTGGAAGGCGATCCCGCGACGCTGGAAGATATCGCGCGCAGGCTCTATGGCGGGGCGCATGACGGCTGAGATCATCGACGGCAAGGCGTTCGCCGCTGGCCTGCGCGCCCGCGTGGCGGAACTGGTTCCCGCATTTCGCGAGAAGGCCGGCCGCGCGCCCGGGCTCGCCGTGGTGCTGGTCGGCGAGGATCCGGCGTCCGCCGTCTATGTCCGTTCCAAGGGCAAGCAGACGCGCGAGGCGGGCATGGAGAGCTTCGAGCACAAGCTCGGCGCCGATACCACCCAGGCAACGCTGATCGCGCTGGTCGACAAGCTCAACGCCGATCCCGAAGTGGACGGCATCCTCGTTCAGCTGCCGCTGCCCGATCACATCGACGAGCAGGCGGTGCTCACCCGGATCGATCCGGACAAGGACGTCGACGGCTTCCACCCGGTCAATGCCGGGCGTCTCGCCACCGGTCTCCATGGCTTCGTTCCCTGCACGCCGCTCGGCTGCCTGATGCTGCTCGAGGACCGGCTGGGCGATCTCTCCGGGCTCGACGCCGTGGTGATCGGCCGCTCGAACATCGTCGGCAAGCCGATGGCGGCGCTGCTGACCCGGGCCAGCGCGACGGTGACGCTCGTCCATTCGAAGACGCGCAACCTGCCGCATTATCTGAAGCATGCCGACATCGTGGTGGCTGCGGTGGGCCGTGCGCATTTCGTCAAGGGCGAGTGGCTGAAGCCGGGCGCGACGGTGATCGACGTGGGCATCAACCGGACCGACGAGGGCCTTGTCGGCGACGTCGATTTCGACAGCGCGGCGAGCGTGGCCGGCGCGATCACGCCGGTGCCGGGCGGGGTCGGGCCGATGACGATCGCCTGCCTGCTCCGCAATACTCTGGTCGCCGCGCACCGTGCCGCGGGGGTGCCGCTGGACAAGGGGGCGATATGATCCTGGCCGCCCTGGTCCTGCAGGCCGCCGCGCCCCAGAGCGCGGTCGATGCCGAGCGCGCGTTCAACGCCGCGGCGCAGGCCAGGGGCCAGTGGACGGCGTTCCGCGCGTTCGCGGCCGAGGATGCGACGATGTTCGTGCCGCAGCCGGTGCAGGCACGGCAATGGCTCAAGGATCGCAAGGACCCGCCCCGGTCGATCGAATGGTGGCCGACCGAAAGCTGGGTTTCGTGCGACGGCAAGTCTGCGGTGAACACCGGCGGGTGGAAGCTGCCCGAGGGAAGGGTCGGCTTTTTCAGTACCGTGTGGCGCCTCGAGGCCGAGGGCGGCTGGAAGTGGACCATCGACGGAGGCGAAGTGCTCGAGACTCCGCGGGAACGCCCCGCCGAGCCGAGGCTGCGCCGCGCTTCCTGCACGGGAAAGGCCGTGCAGCCGCCGCGGTTCGGCTATCGCGAAGGGCCGAGCGAGAGCGGCGCCTCGGCTGACGGGACGCTCGCCTGGCATTGGCATGTATCGTCGAGCGGCGCGCGCCAGTTCGTCGCCTGGATCTGGGACGGCAAGGCCATGGTCCAGGTGGTCGACGACCGGATCACCGGGCCGGGCAAATGATCGAACTCTTCATTTCCGCCTTCATCACTTTCTTCGTGGTGATCGATCCTCCCGGCTGCGCGCCGATCTTCGCCGGGCTGACCGCGGGGACGAGCCCGGCGCATCGCCGCGCGATGGCGGTGCGCGCGGTGGTGGTCGCGGCGATCATCCTGTTCGGCTTCGCATTGTTCGGCGAGGCGCTGCTGCGCGCGCTCGGCATCAGTCTGAACGCCTTCAAGATCGCCGGGGGCATCATGCTGTTCCTGATCGCGCTCGAGATGGTGTTCGAGAAGCGCACGGAGCGGCGCGAGGACCGGGCCGAGAAAGTGAAGGCGAGCGAGCCGACCGATATCTCGATCTTCCCGATGGCGATGCCGATGATCGCCGGGCCGGGCTCGATCGCGTCGGTGATGCTGCTGATGTCGCAGAACAACGGCTTCGAGCGCACCACCGTGGTGCTCGCGGCGATGGCTGCGATCCTGCTGCTCACCATGCTGGCGCTGCTCGCCGCCGGCCCGCTGATGCGGGTGGTCGGGGCGAAGATCGAAGCGGTGGTGTCGCGGCTGCTCGGCGTGCTGCTGGGGGCGCTGGCGGTGCAGTTCGTGATCGATGGGATCAGCGCCGCGCTGGTCGCCGGACGGGCCGTCGGCGGCCACTAGCACGCTCCAGCGAAGCGTTCAGCGCGTCGCCGGCACTCCCGCCATATCCGGCAGGTCGTAGCGGATCCGCCACAGCTTGAACGGCAGCGGCTTGCCCGGCTGGACTTCGCGCAGCGTGACCGGCTCGAGCCAGTTGGGCACGTCTCCCTTGGCCAGTTGCGCATAGAAGCCGTTCGGGCCCCGGCTGCGATAGAGCGTGGTCTCGGACATGTTCGGGCAGACCAGCAGATACTGCGCCTTGTGTGCGGCGGCGATCGGCCGGAAGTTCGGCGTCGCCCAGGTGAAGGCGTGGTGCACGTCGAGGATCGCGCGGCCGTTGCGATGATAGGGGCCGGCGATGCCGCTGTGATGCGTGACGGTGATCAGCCGCGGGCCCAGATCGACATGGGTGAAGACGATCCCGGCGGGCACGTCGTCGAGGACGCGCAGGTTGCTCATGCGCGCGCAGGCGGCGTTGGCGGCGGCGATCTTGTCGGGCGGTGCCGGCTTGCCCGGCCTGGCGTCGTTGCCGGCGGAGAAGAAGGGCACGACCAGGCCGGCCCACAGGCCCGAGAGCAGCAGGAAGGCGAAGACCGTGCCAAACACCCGGACGAAAATGCCGAGCAGCCGCGCGGGGATCTCGCCGATCCAGCGCGCGAAAGGCGCGCGGATGCCGAGGAACCAGGGCACCGCCGCCACCAGCAGCGCCACCGACCCCGGCACCGCCAGCAGCTGGGCGGCGGGTGCGGCACGCACTTGCCACAGCAGCATCGCGCTGGCGAAAGCCGTGAAGAGCGCGACGGCGACCCAGCCGACCAGCGCCTCGCCGCGCCGCGCGCGCCAGGTGGCGAAGATCGCGCCGATCACCCCGATCACCGGCAGCACCGCCATCGGGAAGGCCGTCTTGAAGGCATGCTTGTAGATCGGCCGCGCCTCGCGGACATTGTTGAGCCAGGTGTTGGCGAGCTCGTCGGACACTTGCTCGGGCCGGCCGAGGCATTGCGGGAACAGCAGCGCGAAGCCGGCGACGATCGCGCCGCCCGCCAGCGCGGCGAGGGCGAGGCGGACCCAGCGATTGGCGGGATTGACCAGGGACAGTCCGAACAGCAGCGCGCCGGCCGCGATCATCACGCTGAGCCAGACCGGCGTGAGCGCGTCGCAGCGCATCGCCTGGTTGGCATTCGAGGCGAAGAGCGCGAAGCCGAGCGCCGAGCCGCCGCCGAGCGTCAGGCCATAGACCTGCATGCGGCGCACGTCGTCGCGATCCCAGATCCAGCGCAGGGCGATGATCGCGCCGGCCATCGCGCAGTAGGGCAGCATCTCGAGCCCGATGGTGAGCGAGGCGGCGCTGGACAGGCCGACGGTGGCGCCGCCGCGGGCGCGGCGCGGATCGGCCAGGCCGGCGACGGTCATCGCCAGGAACGCCAGCTGCCAGCCATGATGATCGATCCGCATCGGCGCGTACATCGACATGGTCGAGGCGCAGCCCATCAGGACGATCAGCGCCAGCGGCCAGGCCCAGGGCGCCACCAGCCGGCGCACGGCGAGCGAGAGCCCCGCCATGGCCGGCGCCAGCGGCAGCAGCGGGGCGAGGCCGCACGCCCATTTCTCCGCGGTGGCGGTGCCGACGAACGGCTTGAAGGCGAGGATCAGCCCGGCGATCGGCAAGTCGACGAGGCGCGACCAGTGGATGTCGAACCCGCCCAGCGCCGGATCGAGGCGATATTGCCGGAGATCGTACCAGCCCTGGCCCGCCAGCCAGGCGCGGACCTGCATCAGCCGCATATTGTCGTCGGTGTCGCCGAGCAGCAGCCAATAGATGTTGCCCTGGCGGTCGTGGAGGAACCAGGCGACCACGCAGAACCAGAAGAGCGCCATCCAGCGCAGCCAGTGGCGATCCAGTTCTCGGTCGAGGCGGAACCCGCCCTTGGCTTCTGGCGTCAAAATCGCTTCCCTCGCTCCGCGCCACGCATTAGGGCGACCGGCGGTTCTTGGGCAAGCGGTTGTGACGGCTGTAATCAAGCGATTTGAAGAGATGTGGGCGAATGGGGTGTTCGGGCAACTCGTGCGCTTCGGCATCGTGGGGCTGGGATCGACCTTCGTCTATGCCGTGGTCTATTGGCCGCTCGCCACCTATGCGATCCCGCCGGTGCTCGCCTCGATCGCGGGATTCCTGGTCGCTGTGGTGTTCGGCTATGTCTTCCACAGCCGCTGGAGCTTCAAGGGGCACGAGGCCGAGGGCGGCATGGGCACCCAGTCCAAGTTCGTCGCGGTGCAATCGGTCGGCATGGCGATGAACGCGGCCTTCACCTGGGTGATCACCGGGCCGCTGCACCAGCCGACCTGGGTGCCCTTGCTCCCGGTGGTGTTCGTCACCCCTGTCATTACCTTCGCGCTCAACCGCTATCTGGTGTTCAAATAAGATGGACCGCATCGTCTACGAGCGCATGGCAGCGCACGACACCACCCACTGGTGGTATCGCGCGCGCCGCGAGATCCTTTCCGACTATCTGAAGCGCTATGCCGCCATTCCGGGCGAAGCGCGCATCCTCGAGATCGGCTGCGGCACCGGCCACAACCTGCCGATGCTGGCCCAGTTCGGCGAGATCGACGCGATCGAGATCGACGAGATCGCCGCCGCCAAGGCGAGCGAGCGGCTGGGCAAGCAGGTGGGCGCCTCGCCGCTCCCGGAGCTGACCGGAGTCCGGGACGGCAGCTACGACATGGTCGCGGTGCTCGACGTGATCGAGCATGTCGAGGACGACGTCGCGGCGCTGCGGGCGATCGCGCGGGTGCTCAAGCCGGGCGGCAAGATCCTGATCACCGTGCCGGCGCACCAATGGATGTGGAGCGCGCACGACGTGGTGAACCACCACAAGCGCCGCTATTCCAAGGCGACGCTGACCGCTTCGCTGCGAGAGGCGGGGCTCGGCTGGCAGAAGCTGCGCTGGTTCAACTCGCTGCTCTTCCCGGTGGCGGTCGCGGCGCGGTTCGTCGGCAAGCTGACCGGCAAGGACGACAGCGACGATTCGCCGCCGCCGCGGCCGCTCAACGCGGCGTTCGAAGCGGTGTTCGGGATCGAGCGGCACATCCTCGGCCGGCTGCCGATGCCGCCGGGCCTGTCGATCATCGTGCTGGCGTCGCCCAAGCAACCGGGGCCCAAGCAACCGGGGTCCAAGTAACCGGGGTCCAGCCAGCCGCGCGGCGGATCACTCCGCCTTTTCGCCGCGCGGCGTCACCGGCGAGACGCTGACTTCGCCCGAATCGGCATAGCGATAGCCGAGCGAGGCATGGCCCATCACCGGGCCGGCGACGTCGGCGACGATGTAGAGCGGGCGGCGCTTCGACTCGACATAGAGCCGGCCGAGATATTCGCCGATCATGCCGAGCACGAACATCTGCACCGCGCCCAGCACGACGACGACGAGCATCAGCGAAGTCCAGCCGGGGATCGCCGCGCCCATCAGCCAGCCGGCGACGATGTAGAGCACCAGCAGCGCCGAGAGCCCGGTAAGGATCAGGCCGACATGGCTGGCGAAGCGCAGCGGCGCGGTCGAGAAGCCGGTGATCGCGTCCAGGGCGAAGCGGATCATCTTGCCGAGCGGATATTTGGTCTCGCCGGCATGGCGCTCGTGCCGGTCATAGGGGAAGGGCACTTGCTTGAAGCCCACCCAGGCGACCATGCCGCGGATGAAGCGCGCCTGTTCGGGCAGCGACAGAAAGGCGTCGAGCGCGCGCCGCGTCATCAGGCGGAAGTCGCCGGTGTCGAGCGGGATCGGCGTGTCGGTGATCCGGTCGAGCATGCGGTAGAAGAAGGCGGCGGTGATCTTCTTGAAGATCGTCTCGCCCTCGCGCTTGCGGCGCACCGCATAGACCACGTCGGCGCCCTGCGAGCGCATCGCGGCGCGCATGTCGGTGAGCAGCTCGGGCGGATCCTGCAGGTCCGCGTCGATGATCAGGATTTCCTCGCCCGCGCACAGGTCCAGGCCCGCGGTGAGCGCGAGCTGATGGCCGTGGTTGCGCGAGAGGTTGATCGCGACGAGGCGCGGATCGCCGGCCGAGAGGCGCTGCATCACTTCCCAGCTCCGGTCGCGCGAGCCGTCGTTGATCAGCACGATTTCATAATCGTCGCCCACCGCGGCGCGGGCGGCGCCGGAGACGCGGCCGTGCAGCATCTCGAGGCACGCCTCTTCATTGTAGCAGGGAATGACGACGGAGAGCTTGGGGCGCTTTTGCATGACCGGACGCCTTAGCGGCGCGACGAGCCGCCGTCGAGCGGGGTCAGCGCATCGCGGTTCCGCCGGCCAGACGGTTGGGCGCGCCGATATTGGCGTTGTTCACGCGAGTCGCAGGAGGGCGGGCTCTGCATCGGAACGGTTCGCGGAGAGCGATGCGTCGCGCGAGCGGACGGTCGCGATCGTGGAAGTTCGCACGGCCCCGGGCCGGGTGCGGCGAAACCCGCGCATTTCCGGGCGCGCCGCGGTGCTGCGCGCGGGATCCACTGAGTCAAAGAGCAGCCCGGAGGCATTCCGGGCAATAGCGGAATCCCGGGCTGTAGGACAGCCGGCGCCCCAGGATCGGCCTGCGTTACCGGGTTGACGCTGCCGCGCATGCCCCCTAACGCACATCGAGATTGAGAATCACTTGCATTAGCATAAAGGGGTTTCGAAGCATGGGGCGGTTCAGTGCGCTGGGGGTGAGCATATTGGCAGTGGCGGCGGCGTTGCCGGCCCAGGCGCGGGACGAGCAGGACAGGAAGCCGGCGGCCGCGCAGGATTCGACGATCACCGTCACCGCCACGCGCATTCCGGCCGACGTCAAGGAAGTGCCGGCCACCGTCACGGTGATCGACGACCGGAGGATGGCCGACGAGCTGACCACCGACATCAAGGATCTGGTCCGCTACGAGCCGGGCATCAGCGTGCCGCGCGGCCCGACCCGTTTCGGCGCGGCGCTGGGCACCACGGGGCGCGCCGGCAATGAGGGCTTCGTCATCCGCGGCATCGGCGGCAATCGCGTGCTGATCCAGGTGGACGGCGTGCGCGTGCCCGACGGCTTCAGCTTCGGCGCGCAATCGACCGGGCGCGGCGACTATGTCGATCTCGGCCTGGTCAAGTCGGTCGAGATCCTGCGCGGCCCGGCTTCGGCGCTGTACGGCAGCGACGGCCTGGCCGGCGCGGTCAGCTTCACCACCAGTGACCCTTCGGATTTCCTCCAGGGCGGCAAGAAGGTCGGCGGCCTGGCGCGCGCCGCATACAGCTCGGCGGACAATGAATTCTCCGAGACCGGCGTGATTGCCGGCCGCTTCGGCGATCTCTCGGCGATGGTCGCCTATACCCGCCGCGACTATCATGAACTCGACAACAAGGGCACGACCGGCGGCATCGGCACGGCCCGCACCGAACCCAATCCGCAGAACGGCCATTCGAACGCCGCGCTGGGCCGGCTGGTCTATGAGCCGGACGCGCACAGCCGCTTCCGGATCACCGGCGAATATGTCGACAGCCGCCTCTTCACCAATGTGCTCACCGGCCTGACCCCGCTCCCCGCCACCGGCACCACGATCGACCTGTTGCAGGCGCGCGACACCAGCAGGCGCGGCCGCATCGCCGGCGACTGGACCTGGCACGGCGAAGGCACGCTCGAATTCGCCCGGCTGAGCGGCTATTGGCAGAACAGCAAGGATCGCCAGTTCACCGACGAGGACCGCAGCCCCGTCGCCGATCGCGAACGGCTCAACACCTTCGAGAACCGAGTCTATGGCGCATCGGGCGAAGTGCGCCTGGGCTTCGGCGCGGATGACGGGCTGCGCGCCAAGCTGACGCTGGCGGGCGATATCAGCTGGACCAACCAAAAGGGCCTGCGCGACGGCGTGGTGCCGCCGGCAGGGGAAACCTTCCCGACCCGCGCCTTTCCCGTGACCGACTATATGCTGGCCGGCCTGGTCGCTGCGGCGGAAGTCTCGTTCGGACCGGTCACGCTCTATCCGGCGCTCCGCTTCGACGCGTACAGGCTGACGCCGGAGAAGGATCCGCTGCTGCCCACCTTCGCCGCTTCGGGGCAGGATGGCTCGCGCGTCTCGCCCAAGGTCGGCGCAGTGATCAAGCTGTCCGACGGCGTGCGGCTGTTCGCCAATTACGCGCAGGGCTTCAAGGCGCCCGAGCCGAGCCAGGTGAACAATTTCTTCGCCAACCCGCCGGTCGGCTATACCAGCATCGCCAACCCGAACCTGAAGCCGGAGAACAGCGAGAGCTTCGAGGGCGGCTTGCGCTATTTCAACACGCTGGTCTCGTTCGACCTGACCGGCTTCTATGCCCGCTATCACGACTTCATCGACCAGGTGGAGACCACCGGCCGGCCCTTCCCGTCGCCGGCCAATCCCTGGATCTACCAGTGGCGCAACCTGGGCGGCGTGAAGATCCGCGGCATCGAGGCGCGGGCCGAGGTGCGGCCGGCGCGGGGGCTGAGCGCCACGCTGGCGGTTTCCTATGCCCATGGCGACACGATCGGCACCAACGGCGCCAGGCTGCCGCTCCAGTCGGTCGACCCGCTCAAGGCGGTGGCCGGCATCGGCTATGACGCGGCCGACCGGCGCTTCGGCGGGCGGCTGATGGCCACCTATGGCGGGCAGAAGGAAATCGCCCGGACGCGCGGATCGGGCTGCTATGCAGCCACGGCCGGCGCCGTGCCGAACTGCTTCACCGGCAGCGACTTCGTCACTTTCGACATCACTGCCTATGTGCGCGTGGCCGAGGGCGTGACGGTGCGCGGCGGCGTGTTCAACCTGACCGACCGCAAATATTGGCTGTGGCAGGACATTCGCGGCCTGGCCGCCAGCTCCACGGTGCGTGACGCCTATACCCAGCCGGGCCGCAACGGCTCGGTGTCGATCAGCTATCGTTTCTAACCGCTTCTGAGGACCAAGACATGAAGCAGCTTCTTCCGATCGCCCTGTTCCTGCTGGCGCCGGTGCCGGCGCTCGCCCAGGCGGCGCCTGCCCCGGCGGCCCGGTCCGCCTTCGAGGCCGACCGGGCCGATATCCTCGCCATGGCGGGGACCTACAAGGTGAAGTTCGACATGCAGGAGAGCACTTCCTGGCGCGCCGACTATGTTCCGATCCCGGCCAAGGTCTCGGGCGGCGACGAAGTCGTCCGGGTGATCGAGGACAAGGGCGGGACGATCCGGCTCCAGCATCTCCTGGTGGTCGACATGGGCGACGGCAAGAAGATGGTGATCAAGCACTGGCGCCAGGACTGGCAATATGAGCCGGCCAAGGTGCTGGTCTATTCGGACCGCGATGCCTGGACCTGGGCCGAAGTGCCCGCCGCCGAGCGCAAGGGCGCCTGGTCGCAGACCGTCTATCAGGTCGACGATTCCCCGCGCTATGGCGGGTGGGGCAAGTGGACCGATGTCGGCGGGGTGCGCCGCTGGGAATCGAACCGCAGCTGGCGGCCGCTCGCCCGGCGCGACGCAGTGCGCGGCCCCGTCTATGACCGCTATCTGGGCGTCAACCGCCACGCGATCGCGCCGGCCGGCTGGATCCACTGGCAGGACAATCTCAAGATGGACGGCAGGACCGTGCCGGTTGTCCAGGAATATGTCCTCAACAGCTATACGAAATTCGCGGGCTTCGACGTGAAGGCGGCGGACGATTATTGGGCGGCGACCAAGGGCTATTGGGCCGCGATCCGCGCCGAATGGGACAGGATCGCCGCGGCCAAGGGGGGCATCCGCATCACCGAGGAAGCCGATCACGGCACGGTGATTGCCGGCCGCGTGCTCGAGATCGCCGACGAGATCCAGGCGGGCAAGACCCGCGAGGCGGATGCGATCAGGACCGCCAAGGCGCTGATGGACCAGGCGACCAGGGCCGCAAACTGATTCCCCCTCGGGAAAGGCCCGCTTTCCTTGGTCGGAGCGGGCTGGGGGCGGGCCGGGCGTATCCCAAGCGCGCCTGGCTCGCCCCCTTTTTTTGCCCGGCGACGGCGATGGGCATTCAACCGGATGGGCGTGCGCTTCATCGACTCGGCTGACGCACATGCACGCGGGCGCGCCATTCGATGACCGAAGAGCGTGCCGGGCCGCCGCATGGATGCGCGCGGCGGGGAAGATGGCTTCGGCGGACGAAAGAGCCGATTGAGCGTGCCGGGCGAAATCCTGCGTCGGAAGGAGTGGCTATTGCCGTAGCGTCCAAGACGACCACGGGTTTCGCCGCAGGATATCGCCATTTTGAAGCAAATAGATTGCGGGGGTTTGCCTGGGCCTTCAGCGTCCAGATCTTGGAAGCGGCCGGCGTCGACGATTCACATGGGCAGTTGCGATTATCGCAATCATTTGAGAAAGTCCGCGCAATGAGTGGATAGTCAGGTTCACGCAATGTCTGCGGAACATGGCGAGGAGGGGACAGTCGCTCGTGCGTGAACAGCGCGCGCCGGCGCCGTCTCGAACAGGGAGCGAGCGCCGTCATGAGCCACCGCCAATTTCCTTCCGTCTTCCCTGTTTCGCGCCGCAGCGCGCTGGCGATGCTGTCGTCGTCCGCCATGGTCGCCGCGTGCAGCGGCGGATCATCCTCTCCGGGCGCCGCGCCGACTCCCACGCCGACGCCGTCCCCGACGTCCACGCCGATCTCGGGGCCAGCCTGGTCCGGCTATGGCCGCGATGCGCAGCACACTTCCCTGAGCGCGATCGCGACGCAGGATCTGGGGCGCGTCGCCTGGACGACGCCCATGGACCTGGCGCCGCAATATGCGTCGTACGGCGTGCTGTTCACCCATTACGGCTCGCCGGTCGTGACGACGAGCAACACCGTGGTGATCCCGGTGAAGACGGCGGCGACGGGCAGCTACCGGGTCGAGGGCCGTGCCGGCGCGACGGGCGCGCTCCTGTGGTCGGCGACTACCGACTATATCATGCCGCCGCGCAACTGGCTGCCGCCCTACAACCCGGTCCTCACCCCGCAAGGCCGCCTCTATGTGCCCGGCGCCGGCGGCAAGGTGCTGGTGCGCACCGATCCGAATGCGGCCAGCGGAGTCTTCGCGGCGCAGCTGTTCTACGGTGCGGTGACGTACAACGCCAATCCCGCCGCGTTCGACGGCACCGTCTTCATCAACACGCCGCTGGTCGCGGATGCGAACGGCAACATCTTCTTCGGTTTCGTCGTGACCGGTACGAACCCGGCGGGGCTGGTGAGCGGCATCGCGCGGAGCGCTCCCGACGGTACGGGCACCTGGGTCGGCGCCGCGACAGCGGCGGGCGATCCCTCGGTCCAGAAGCCCGTGATGAATTGCGCGCCTGCCCTCTCGCCGGACGGCAGCACGGTGTATATCGCAGTGAACCGGGGCTCGACCGCCGCGACGCAGAACGGCTATCTGCTCGCGCTCGACAGCACGACGCTCGCGACTCGCGCCAAGGTTGCCCTGACCGATCCCAATCTGGGCACGCCCGCGCGGCTCAGCGACGACGGCACGGCGTCGCCGGTGGTCGGCCCGGACGGCCGCGTGTTCTACGGCGTGCTGGAGACTCAGTTCCCGACGCACAATGCGCGGGGCTGGCTGTTGCAGTTCGATGCCCAGCTCAATCCGGCGAGCGTGCCGGGCAGCTTCGGCTGGGACGTGTCGCCCAGCGTGATCCCGGCTTCGATGGTGCCGTCCTACACCGGCACCTCGGCCTATCTGCTCGCGGTGAAGTACAATAATTATTTCGGCGTCGGGACGGGCGACGGGCTCAACCGGATCGCCGTGGTCGATCCGAAGACGGGCCAGGCCGACACGATCGTGCCGAGCGTGCAGGTGATGCGCGAGGTGCTGACGATCCTTGGCCCGACGCGGGACGGCGCCTCGGCCAATTCGCGAGTCGAATGGTGCATCAACACGATGGCCGCGGACCCGGTGCGCCGGTCGATCATCGCCAACAGCGAGGACGGCGTGCTGTATCGCTGGGACCTCACCACGAACACCCTGTCGCAGAGCGTGCGGCTCAATGCCGGGCTCGGCCAGGCCTATACGCCGACGCTCGTCGGCGCCGACGGCACGGTGTATGCGATCAGCAACGCGACGCTGTACGCGATCCGCGCCTGATCGGCCTATCGGCGGAACGGATCGCCGAAGCGCGGATCCCTGGTCAGTTCCTGGTCGCTCAGCGTCATCAGGAAGGCGACGAGCGCCGCCCGGTCCGCCGCGCCCAGGTTGAGGCGGCGCGGCGCATTGCCCTGGCGCAGACGATCGTCGAGCGCCGGGCCCTGCCGGACGCCGTGGTCGTAGAAATCGACGACCTCGGCCAGCGTGGCGAAGCGGCCGTCATGCATATAGGGCCCGGTCAGCCCGACGCTGCGCAGCGAAGGCGCCTTGAACAGCCGCGTCTCGCCGGCGTCCAGGCCGTTGCTCCGCGCGTTCGCGGCCAGGGCGAAGCTGGGCGGGAGGTGGCAGGACGAGCAGCCGGCCCCGCCCTGTCCGACAGGAGCCATGAACAAGTGCCGGCCGCGATTTTCCTGTGGCGTGAAATTGGGCAGGTCGACGTCCAGCGCGCGGTTCGGCGCCGTGGGTGAGAAGACCTTCGCATAGCCCGTGTCCCACCGGCTGGAGCTGGAGACCATCGCGCGCACGAACTGGGCGAGCGCCTGCTGGATGCGCGTTTCGTCGATCCCGGCGCTGCCGAACGCCCAGGCGAACAGGTCTGGATAATAGGGCGTCGCGTTCATTTTCCGGATCAGCGCGTCGAAGCCGCCCGCGGCCCCGCCCCAGCCCATCTCGACCAGGCTGTGGAACGGATGGCTGGCCTGCGCCTCCACGCTGGCCGCGCGCCGATCCCAGAACGTGGAGCCGGGTTGCCAATAGCGGAGATTGCCGAGCCGCATCGCGTGGAAATCGGTGGTTGCCGCGGTGCTGATGCCGTTGCTGAACCGCATCGAATCGGTGAAGCCGATCGCCTGCTGATGGCAGCCCGAGCACGAGGCCCGGTTGTTGGTGCTCAGCCGCAGATCGTGGAACAGCACGCGCCCGAGCGTCGCCACCTTGTCGTCGATCGGGTTGGACGCCGGGCTGTTGTCGAGCACGGTCACGGTACGGTCGAAATAGGCGGGGAGGCCTGCCGGCGAATAATCGGCGACATGGCCGAAATCGATGGTGGTGAACTTCGCGACGCCCGTGGGGGTGGCGGGCTGCCGGGTGCCTTCGCCGCCGCATGCTGCCAGCGCCAGTGCCAGGGCGCCCGCGGCCAGCCGTTTCCTCTTCCCTGTGCGCATCGCCATCCCCTGCCGCCTGCTTCTCTTATCGCGGTTCCGGTGCCGGGGCATCAAGTCGCTTGCGACCGGGCCGCGGCCGGTGCCGCTCAGTTCCAGTCCCGCGCCATGAAGCGTCCCGCCGCGCCGCCCAGGACGTGGAGGGCGCGCTCGACATTGCGCTGCCTGGCCGCTTCCGATTTCAGCGTGGCGAGATAGCGCAATATCTCCTTCCGGAGACTGGGTGACAGGCTCTCCCACCGCGCCTTGGCCGGGCGATCCGCCTCGAGGCGCGCAGCGAATTCCGGCAGCATGTCGTGCTGGGGCCCGCCTCGATAGGCGGGGTCGAAGACGACCGACACGTCGACGAGATCGCCCGTGCCGGTGCCCGAGGCCTTGCGGACGCTGCCGTCAAGATAGAGATGGAAGCTGCCGTCGCCCGCCGGCATCATGTTGATCCGCCAGGCGGGATCCGGTGCTCCGTTCACCTGGACCAGGACGGGCATCGGCTTCTTCCAGCCGGCCTTGATCCGCTGCGCGCGCGCGGCGCTCACCATCACATAGGGATTGATCCCCTTGAGCCCGATCCTCGCCTTGAACTTCATTCCGGAACCACCGCGCATGTCGGGGACGATGGCCGAGGCTACAGAGTCGGGCCGGGGCAGGCGACAGGGATGTTCGGTGAAGCCTGCGCGCAATCAGATATTGGTTCGAGTCCTCGTTCCCTAGGTTGAGAACCCAAACAAGTATCTGATGTTCCTTCGTCATCCCCGCGCAGGCGGGTATCCGGGGTAGCAGGGGATACCGGCGCCATCATGCGAACGCCGTCCGAGGGCAGGACGTGCCGCACCCGCTCCACGCATAACTCTGGATCCCCGCCTGCGCGGGGATGATGGAGTTAGCTGAATGAATCCCCAACCTAGGCCCGTTCCGCCGAGCTCACTGCATCGGCCGCGCGCAGCGCCGCCAGCAGGCGCATCAGGTGCGCGGCGTTGCGCACTTCCAGGTCCATCGTGTTGGTGTGGAAAGTGGTGTCGCGATTGTCCATGCGCAGGCCGAGGATGTTGGCCTTGTGCTGGCCGATCAGCGTGGCGACCGCGCCGAGCGCGCCGGGCTCGTTCTTCAGCGTGATCTCGATCTGGGCGATGCCGCCCTCCGCCTTGTCGCCCCAGGTGAGGTCGACCCAGTCCTCCTCGATCGTGTCGGCGAGGCTGGGGCAGTCGATGCGGTGGACTTCGATCGGCTCGCCGGCGCGGCGGATGCCGACGATGCGGTCGCCTGGCACCGGGCGGCAATCGACCGAGAAGTGGAACGCCACGCCCGGGGTGAGCCCCTTGATCTCGATCGCGTGCTGCTGGGGCGGCAGGTCATGCTCGTCCTCGCCCTCGGTCGAGCCGGGCATCAGCGCCTCCATCACCTGGAAATCGGTGAACTGGCGGCGGGCGATCGCTTCCATCAGCGAGGCTTCGTCCTGCAGCTTCAGGCGCTTCAGCGCATCGGGAATCGCGCCGTCGCCCGGCGGCGTCGGCAGGCGCAGCACGATCTCGTCATAGAGCTTGTGCCCGAGCGCGATCGTCTCCTCGCGCTCCTTGTGGCGGATGTGGCGGCGGATCGCGGCGCGCGCCTTGCCGGTGATCGCGAAGTTGAGCCAGTTGGCCTGGGGCTCCTGCGCCTTGGAGCGCAGGATCTGGACCTGGTCGCCCTGTTCGATCTCGGTGCGCAGCGGCACCACGCGGCCGTTGATCTTGGCGCCTACCGCCTGGTCGCCCAGGTTCGAATGCACCGCATAGGCGAAGTCGATCGGCGTCGCTCTCTTGGGCAGCTGGATCAGCTCGCCCTTGGGCGTGAAGGCGAAGATCCGGTCCTGGTACATCGCCATGCGCGTATGCTCGAGCAGCTCCTCGGGGCTGTCGGCATGTTCCAGGATCTCGATCAGGTCCTTGATCCAGCTGACCTGCGTGTCGGGTCGCACGTTGCTGGCCTTATAGGCCCAATGGGCGGCCAGGCCGTATTCGGCCTGGGCATGCATGTCGCGCGTGCGGATCTGGATCTCGATGCGCGTGTCGCCGGCATGGATGATGCTGGTGTGGAGCGAGCGATAGCCGTTGCGCTTCGGCGTGGAGATATAGTCCTTGAACCGGCCCGGCACCATCGGCCAGCGGCGGTGGATCACGCCGAGCGCGCGGTAGCATTCCTCCTCGGTGTCGACGATCGCGCGAAAGGCCATGATGTCGCTGAGCTGCTCGAGCGAGACGTGGCGCTCGGACATCTTCTTCCAGATCGAATAGGGATGCTTCTCGCGCCCGGTGATCTCGGCGTCGATGCCGCCGCGCGAGAGGAGCAGCTTGAGCCCCGAGGCGATCTTGGCGATGCGGTCCTCGCCTTCGATCTTCAGGCTGTCGAGCCGCTTCTCGATCGATTCATAGGCTTCGGGCTCGAGCTCGCGAAAGGCGAGCGTCTGCATCTCCTTCATGAACTCGTACATGCCGATCCGCTCGGCGAGCGGGGCATAGATGTCCATCGTCTCGCGGGCGATGCGCTTGCGCTTGTCCGGGTTCTTGATGTGGACGAGCGTGCGCATGTTGTGCAGCCGGTCGGCGAGCTTGACGAGCAGCACGCGGACATCGTCCGACATGGCGAGCAGGAACTTGCGGAGATTCTCGGCGGCGCGTTCGCTCTCGGTCTGCGCTTCGATCTTCGAGAGCTTGGTGACGCCGTCGACCATGCGCGCGACATTGTCGCCGAACAGGCGCTGGATGTCCTCGGGTGTGGCCACCGTGTCCTCGACCGTGTCGTGCAGGATCGCAGTGACGATCGTCTCGTCGTCGAGATGCAGGTCGGTGAGGATGCCGGCCACTTCGATCGGGTGGCTGAAATAGGGATCGCCGCTGGCGCGCTTCTGGGTGCCGTGCGCATTGACCGAGAAGACATAGGCCCGGTTGAGCATGGCTTCATCGGCATCGGGGTCGTAGCTGAGGACCCGGTCGACAAGTTCATATTGGCGCAGCACGGCAACTAGATGGGGCCCGCTGCTGCTGCTTTGCAATAAGATTGAGCGCGATCCGGCTTTTTCCGGACCGCGCTCAATCTTTTATCCGAACCGGTGTGGCGCCGGCGCCATAGGCTCAGTTCGCCTTGGCGTTGCACTTCTCGAGTGCGGCCGCGTCGAAATCGGCGCCATTGGCGCGGAAGGCCGAGAGCTTGCCGACTTCGCGGGCGACGAGTTCGCAGACGATGCCGTCGCGCGCATTCGCCTTGGCGGCGGTGCAGGTGCCGGCGCCGCACTTCCACAGCGTGGAACGGGTGACGAGGCTGGTCTTGGCCGGCGCGGCGATCGGGGTCGCCGCATAATAGCCGTTCGGGGCACCCTGCGCGATGCCGGCGGCGGGGGCGAGGGCCAGCGTGGCCGCAGCCGCTGCGGCGAAGAAGCGGGTCATGGGAAATCCTCCTGGGGTCAGAACCTGCAGCCGAAGCTGCGACTCAGTTTTTAATTGACATGAAAGTAAGTTGCAACGAGAAACTTTTGCTGCGGCGCAAGAAGTTACGCCATTCCGTAGCGTCGGCTTTTACGGTAGGATGACAAGTTATGGGTGGTGCCATTCGAGAGTCGCTGCGCCAGCTGGCGAATGACTGCAGCCTGCCGGCGGCGCTGGAAGCGATGGGCGAACGCTGGTCGTTCCTGATCCTGCGCGGCTCGTTCAACGGGCTGCACCATTTCGAGGAATTCCAGTCCGAGCTGGGCATTGCGCGCAACATCCTGGCGAACCGGCTCGCGCGGCTGGTCGACAAGGGCATATTGCAGCGCCAGCCCTGTGCCGACGATCGCCGCAAGATCGAATATCGCCTGACCGACAAGGGCTATGCGCTGCTGCCGGTGATGATCTCGCTCCGGCAATGGGGCGAGCGCTGGGAGACGGGCGTGCCGGCGTTTCCGGTGCTGGTCGATGCGCGCGACAGCCGCCCGATCCGCCAGGTCCAGGTGCTGAGCCATGACGGGCGCGTGCTGGGCAAGGGCGACTTGCTCTGGGCGCTGGCCGAGGACGTGGTGCGCGAGGACGAAGCGGCCGAAGTGAAGGCGGCGGAATAGGACCGGCTCGGGCTCGGTCTCAAGCTTCGTCGCGGCGCCCGGTCCCCAGCCCCTCCAGCCGCGCCCGCACATTCTCCGGGATCGGCTTCGACTTGCGCGTCGCCAGGTCGACATGGACGCTGACCATCTCGATCTCGGTATGGAGTTCGCCCGTCTCGGCGTGGCGGAGCTCCACGCGCATCGTCATGCTCGACGTGCCGACTCGCTCGACTCGGGCGAAGCCCTCGACCATGTCGTCGAACACGAACGGCTTCTTATAGTCGATGGCGGCGCGGACGACGTTGAACTCGGCGTCGAGCCAGTCCGGGCCGATATCGCCCAGATCGGCCCAGCGCCAGAATTCGCCGAGCGTGACGTCGGCATATTCGAGATAGCGCGAGTTGAAGACGATCTTCTGGCCGTCGATTTCGGAATAGCGGACGCGGAAGCGCGTGGAGAAGGGGAAGCCGGGGCGCATCGCGACGGGTTGGCGCGAAGGGGCCTTCGCGTCAACCGGCGGGCCTTGCTAGGGTCAAGACTCGTTCAGCAAACCTTGTCATCCCCGCGCAGGCGGGGATCCAGGACAGTATGGGACATCGATGCCATCCCGCGAACGCTCTCCGGAGAGGACTGGACCTGCCGCACGCACCCCACCCTTGGCCCCGGATCCCCGCCTGCGCGGGGATGACGAACAAAATCAAGGCCTTGATCGGGTCTTGACCCTAGAACAGCAGCTTCGTCCCGACGATCGCCAGCGTCACTGCCAGGATCGGCACCAATATGCGCTCGGAGATGCGCGTCGCGATCAGGCTGCCGATCACGATGCCGGGGATCGAGCCGAGCAGCAGCGCGACGAGCAGGCCCAGGTCCACCGATCCCATCGTCCAATGGCCGATGCCGGCGATGAAGGTGAGCGGCACCGCATGCGCGATGTCCGACCCGACCAGCCGCGCCACCGGCGAGCCGGGATAGAGGACAAGCAGCGCCGTCATCCCCAGCGCGCCCGCGCCCACCGACGTGAGCGAGACGAGCACGCCGAGCACCGCGCCGAGCAAGATCGTCAGCCCGGCGATGGCGCGCTCGTCGAGCCGGGCGAAGCGCTGTCCCGCCGCGCGCACGATGCGGGTGCGGAAGAACAGCGCGATCGCCGTAAGCACCAGCGTGGCGCCGAGGATGGCCGAGATCAGATGTCCGGTATCCTGCGCGCTGCGATGGGCGGCGCTGAGGAACAGCAGCGTGGCGATCGTCGCCGGCACGCTGCCCGTCGCCAGCCGCCGCACCACGCGCCAGTCGACCGAGCCGCGCCAGCCATGGACGGCGGTGCCCACCGCCTTGGTGCCCGAGGCGTAGAGCAGGTCGGTGCCGACGGCGGTGGCCGGATGGAAGCCGAAGACGAGCACGAGCAGCGGCGTCATCAGCGATCCGCCGCCGACGCCGGTCAGTCCGACAAGCATGCCGACCAGCACGCCGGCAAGCGAATAGAGCGGATCGACGTGCAGCACCGGCGGGGGCTCAGCCTGCCTTCGCCGCGGTGTTGACGCCCATCGACTGGAGATATTTCTTCACGTTGCGCGCCGCCTGGCGCAGGCGCTGCTCGTTCTCGACCATTGCGATGCGCACGAAGCCCTCGCCATTCTCGCCATAGCCGACGCCCGGCGCGACCGCGACCTTGGCATGGGTGAGCAGCTGCTTGGAGAATTCCAGGCTGCCGAGATGGGCGAGCGCCGGCGGCAGCGGCGCCCAGGCGAACATCGATGCGGGCGGCGAAGGAATCTCCCAGCCGGCGCGGCCGAAGCTCTCGACCAGCACGTCGCGGCGCTTGTGATAGAGCTGGCGGTTCGCCTCGACGATGTCCTGCGGGCCGTTGAGCGCGGCGCAGGCGGCGGCCTGGATCGGGGTGAAGGCGCCGTAATCGAGATAGGACTTCACGCGCGTCATCGCCGCGATCAGCTGCTTGTTGCCGACGGCGAAGCCCATGCGCCAGCCGGCCATGGAATAGGTCTTGGAGAGCGAGGTGAACTCGATCGCCACGTCCTTGGCGCCCTTGACCTGCAGGATCGACACGGTCGGCTTGCCGTCGAAATACAGCTCGGAATAAGCGAGGTCGGAGAGGATCCACACCTTGTTCTCGCGCGCCCAGGCGACGAGCCGCTCGTAGAAGGCGAGGTCCACCGTCTCGGCGGTCGGGTTCGACGGATAGTTGACGACCAGGATCGACGGGCGCGGCACGGTGAAGGCCATCGCCCGCTCGAGGCTTTCGAAATAATGTTCGTCCGGCGTGGTCGGCACCGCGCGGATCGTGGCGCCGGCGATGATGAAGCCGAACGTGTGGATCGGGTAGCTCGGGTTGGGCGCGAGCACGACGTCGCCCGGCGCGGTGATCGCGGTGGCGAGGCTGGCCAGCCCTTCCTTCGAGCCCATCGTCACCACGACTTCGGTCTCGGGATCGATGTCGACGCCGAAGCGGCGCGCATAATAGTTGGCCTGGGCGCGGCGCAGGCCGGGAATGCCCTTGGACTGGGAATAGCCGTGCGCATCGGGCTTGCGGGCCACTTCGATCAGCTTGTCGATCACGTGCTGCGGCGGCGGCAGGTCCGGATTGCCCATGCCGAGATCGATGATGTCCTCTCCCGCCGCCCGCGCCGCTGCCCGCATCGCATTGACTTCGGCGATGACATAGGGGGGCAGGCGCTTCATGCGGTAGAATTCTTCGGACATTTCCTCGTCTCTCAGGGGTTGGAGCGCGACACGAACTTGTGCCGTGCACCCGTCCTACGCCATGTTCGCGCCTGCGGGAATGACGAGTTGCCTGTGGTGCGCTAAAGCGGCGCTTGAAGAGGATGAGCATGGCCGAGACGACCACCCCGCCGATTCCCGATCTCGCAGAACTGCAGCACTGGACCTGGGTGCTGGGCCGGGCGCAGCAGATGATGCTGGAGCACGGCTTCGACATGATCGAGCACCTGCCCGCCGCGCCGCCCTTCGGCGCGCTGCTCGATCCGGGGGCGGCGATGAAGGCCGGCATGGACTTATGGTCGGACACGATGCAGCTGTGGCAGCGCTTCCTCGACCCGCAGAACGCCGCGCCCTTCGCGGAGACGGCGGAGCAGGCGCGCGACAAGCGCTTCAAGGCACCGCAATGGCGCGAGGAGCCGGTGTTCGACTTTCTCCGCCAGAGCTATCTGGTCATCGCCGACCACATGCTGCGCGGCGTCGATGCGCTGGAGGGGATGGACCCCAGGCAGAAGGACCAGGTGCGCTTCGCGACCAGGGGCTTCCTCGACGCAGTGAGCCCGACCAACTTCCCCGCGACCAATCCCGAGGTGCTCGAGAAGATCGTCGAGACCAAGGGCGAAAGCCTTTTGAAGGGGCTGTCCAACATGCTGGCGGACCTGGCCAAGGGCCAGATGACCCAGACGGCGGAAGGCGTCTACGAGCTGGGCCGCAACCTGGCGATGACGCCCGGCAAGGTGGTGAAGCGCACGCCGCTCTACGAGCTGATCCAATATGCCCCGGCGGAAGGCGCGAAACAGGTCTATGCGACGCCGCTGCTGATCTTCCCGCCCTGGATCAACCGCTACTACATCCTCGACCTCAATCCGGAGAAGAGCTTCATCCGCTGGGCGGTGGAGCAGGGGCTCACCGTGTTCGTCGTCTCGTGGAAGTCCGCCGACGCCACGATGAAGGACCTGTTGTGGGACGATTTCGTCGAGGGCGGACAGATCGACGCGATCGACACGGTGCGCGAGCTGCTCGGCGTCGGGGCGGTGCATGCGATCGGCTATTGCGTCGCCGGCACCACGCTGGCCGCTACGCTGGCGGTGCTCCATGCGAGGGATCAGGCCGGGAAGGTGGCGAGCGCGACCTTCTTCACCGCCCAAGTGGATTTCGCCGATGCGGGCGAGCTCGGCATGTTCATCGACGACGACCAGCTGGCGATGATCCGCAGCCTGGGGACCGAGGGGTTCCTCGACGGGCGCTACATGGCGGCGACGTTCAACCTGCTGCGCGGGCGCGACCTGATCTGGAACTATGTCACCAATAATTACCTGATGGGCAAGGACTATGCCCCGTTCGACCTGCTCCACTGGAATTCGGACGTCACCAACCTGCCGGCGCGCTGGCACATGAGCTACCTGACCGACCTCTATCGCGACAACAAGCTGGTCCAGCCCGGCGCGCTGGCGATCGGCGGCACGCCGCTCGACCTGTCGAAGATAGTGACGCCGACTTATGTCCAGGCCGGGCGCGAGGACCATATCGCGCCGGCGCAGAGCGTCTGGAAGATCACCCATCACTTCAAGGGGCCGCTCAAGTTCGTGCTGGCCGGATCGGGGCACATCGCCGGGGTGGTGAACCCGCCCTCTGCGCAGAAATATCAATATTGGACCAATTCGGAGCGAGTCGAATCGCTCGCCGAGTTTTTCGCGGGAGCAAAAGAGACCAAGGGGAGTTGGTGGCCCGACTGGATCGGCTGGCTCGACGCGCTCGACGCCGCCAAGGTTCCGGCCAAGGGCGCGCGGATTCCGGGCAAGGGCAAGCTCAAGGCCCTGGAGGACGCGCCCGGCAGCTATGTCCGGATGCGCTGATTTCCCGCGCCTTCCCAGGCCTTTACTTGTTTTTGTGCACTGCACAAAAGCTACTTGCATTGCAGTGCAAGAAGGCCTACATGCTGCATCGCAGCAATAGCTTTATGGGGAAGGCACATCATGGCCACCAAGGGACCGAAGACCGGCGCGCCCAAGCCCGTCGCTCCGAAGCCTGCGGCGCGCGCCAAGCCCGCGCCGAAAGTTGCTGCGCCCAAGGCTGAGAAGCCCGAGCCGGTGAAGGCTGCCGAGACGATCGTCGCGGCTCCCGTCGTCGCCGAGCCGGTCCCGGTCCTTGAGGCAGCACCGCAGGAAGTGACCGAAACCGAAACCGTCCAAGCCGTGGCCGAGACCCCCGTCGAGCAGATCGCCGAGGTTGCCGCGGAAACCGCAATCACCGTCGTCGAAGCCGTCGAGGAGACGGTCGCCGCGCCGGAAGTGAAGGGAAGCTGGAAGATGACCACCATCGAGAACGCCACCGACAAGGCCCAGGCTCTGTTCGCCGAGTGGAACGACCGTACCAAGGCCGCCGTCGAGAAGTCGACCAAGCTGGTCGAGGAAGCCAATGACTTCGCCAAGGGCAATGTCGAGGCGCTGGTCGAGTCGGGCCGCATCGCCGCCAAGGGCTTTGAGGGCCTGGGCCAGGACGCCGCCGAATATGGCCGCAAGTCGTTCGAGAGCGCGACCGCCGCGCTGAAGAACCTGGCCGCCGTCAAGTCGCCGACCGAGTTCTTCAAGCTGCAGAGCGACTATTTCCGCGGCGCGTTCGACTCGTATGTCGCCGAAGCGTCGAAGAACACCGAGGCGCTGATCAAGCTCGCCAGCGATGCCGCGCAGCCGCTGTCGAACCGCGTCGCCGTTGCCGCCGAAAAGGTGAAGACCGCCGCGTAAGCCGGTGCTTCCGGCTTGCCGGGAGACAAGATCAGGGCGGCCGTCCTTCGGGATGGCCGCCCTTTCCTTTGTCCATGTCCCATCGGAGTGCGGGCGTGGCGGGCGGCCTTGCCCTTGGGAGCGCGAGCCCATATTTTCGGCGGCGTGACAGATCCCGTGAAATTCGATTTCCGCATGGCCGAGGACGGCAATGACGACGATCGGGGCAATGACCCCGCGGTCGGCATCGCCACGCGCACCCGCACGCGGACCAAGCAGCCCACGCCCTACCGTGTCCTGATGCTCAACGACGATTATACGCCGATGGAGTTCGTCGTGCTCGTCCTGCAGCGCTTCTTCCGGATGAACATGGAAGAGGCGACGCGCGTGATGCTCCACGTCCATCAGCGCGGCGTGGGCGTGTGCGGCGTGTTCAGCTACGAAGTCGCCGAGACCAAGGTGGCGCAGGTGATCGACTTCGCCCGCCAGAACCAGCACCCGCTCCAGTGCACGCTGGAAAAGGCTTAGGGGATTCTTCTCTCGTCATCCCGGCCCGTTCCGTCGTCATCCCCGCGCAGGCGGGGATCCAGGGCCAAGCGCGGAGCGAGGGTGGCGGGTTCTGTCCTTTCCGGGCGGCGTTCGCGCGATGGCACCGATATCCCGCATTACGCTGGATCCCCGCCTGCGCGGGGATGACGAGGGCAAATCAGACGTATCCTTGAGTCCGCACCCCAGGCCGGGAACGCATGTCCCCGCCATCGTCGTCCGGCCCGGGCGGCGGTGGCGGCATTTTCGTTCCATCCCCGACTAAGATATTCTCCGCATAGGCTTTTCCCGGGCGATACGGCGCGCCGGCAAGTTGGTAGAAGCCGCGCAGTTCTTGGGGGTCGGACGGCGCGACTTGTCACCGCCGGCGTCCGGCCCTTCCCCTTCCGCAATCGATCCGCCGCCGTTCAGCCCGCCTTGGGAAGCCAGCTGAGGTCCAGCCCTTCATAGCGGTTCACATAATTGGCCGCGCGGACGAGCGCGCGCTCGTCGAGCAGCGTCACGCGCCCGCCTTCGCGCGCGATCAGCCCTTCTTCCTCCAGCTGGCGCAGCATGCGGTTGACATGCACCGCGGTGAGTCCGGTGGCGTCGCCCACTTCCTCCTGCGTCAGCCCCAGCGAAAAGACATTGGCCAGGCTCTTGTCGGTGGCGCGCAGGCGATTGCGCAGTTCCAGCAGCAGCGCGGCGACCCGCGCCTTGGCGCTGGTGCGGCCCAGGGCGGCGAGCCGGTCGGTGAGCGCCACGCGCTCGATCTGCGAATAGGCGAGCACCATTGCCGAGAGCCGGGGATGCGCGAGCATCAAGTCCGCGAGCGCGGCGCGGTCGAAAGGGCAGACCACGCACTCGGACAGCGTCGCCAGCGTCTCGGGCGCTTCCCGATAGACTGCGCTGGAGATGCCGAGCATGTCGCCGGGAAAGAGGAAGCGCAGGATCTGGCGGCTGCCGTCGTCGAGCAGCACATAGCTCATCATCAGGCCCTTGCGCAGGATGTAGAGCTCGTTGCCAGCCTCGTTCTCGCGCTGGAGCACCGCGCCGCGACGCAGATGGCGCTGGCGCTCCTCCAGTTTCTCGAGCGCTTTCTGCTCGACCTCGGTCAGGTCGATCAACTCGCTCAGCCTCTCCGCGAAACAACTGCCGGACACGCGATGGCTTCCCCCCACGTGCCGATGCAAAGCAGTGCAATTGAATCAATGCATTAAAATCGATCAAGGGCGCTAAAAACGCCTGCCCTTGCGCACGCCGGGACAAAGATTAGAAGCCCGGCATGGACCGTATTCTCATTCGCGGCGGCAATCGCCTTTCCGGCAAGATTCCCGTCTCCGGCGCCAAGAACGCAGCGCTCACGCTGATGCCCTGCGCGCTGCTCACGGACGAACCGTTGACGCTGCGGAACCTGCCGCGCCTGGCGGACGTCGACAGCTTCGGCCACCTGCTCAACGAGCTCGGCGCCTCGACCGCGATCGAAGGCACGCGGCCCAGCGACTTCGGCCGGGTGATGACGGTGCGGGCCGGCAAGCTGACCTCGACGGTCGCGCCCTATGACATCGTCCGCAAGATGCGCGCCTCGATCCTGGTGCTGGGGCCGCTGCTCGGCCGCGCCGGCGAGGCGACGGTGTCGCTGCCCGGCGGCTGCGCGATCGGCAACCGCCCGATCGACCTGCACCTCAAGGCGCTCGAGGCGATGGGCGCCGAGATCGAGCTGGCCGCCGGCTATGTGAAGGCGACTGCGCCGGGCGGGCGGCTGCCCGGCGGGCGCTACAGCTTCCCGGTCGTCTCGGTCGGCGCGACCGAGAATGCGCTGATGGCGGCGGTCACTGCCAAGGGCACCACCGTGCTCGACAATGCTGCGCGCGAGCCCGAGATCGTCGACCTGTGCAACCTGCTCGTCGCGATGGGCGCGCGCATCGGCGGCATCGGCACCGAGCGGCTGGAGATCGAAGGCGTCGAGCGGCTGCACGGCGCGACCTATGCCGTGATGCCCGATCGGATCGAGGCGGGCAGCTATGCCTGCGCGGCGGCGATCACGGGCGGCGATGTCGAGCTGCTCGGCGCGGCGGCGGGCGACATGCGCGCGACGCTGGACGCGCTCGTCCAGGCCGGGGTGACGGTGGAAGAGACTCGGGCCGGCATCCGCGTCGCCGCCAATGGGCCGCTCAAGCCGCTGACGCTGTCGACCGCGCCCTTCCCGGGCTTCGCGACCGACATGCAGGCGCAGTTCATGGCGATGCAGTGCATGGCCGAGGGCGCCAGCGTGTTCACCGAGACGATCTTCGAGAATCGCTACATGCACGTGCCCGAGCTGGCGCGGATGGGCGCGCATATCGATGTGCGCGGGCGCACCGCGGTGGTGCACGGACCGGCCAGGCTGGTCGGCGCCCAGGTGATGGCGACCGATCTGCGCGCTTCGATGAGCCTGATCCTCGCGGGCCTTGCGGCCGAGGGGGAGACGCAGGTCAACCGCGTCTATCACCTCGACCGCGGCTATGAGCGGCTCGAAGAGAAGCTTCAGGCAGTGGGCGCGGACATCGAGCGCGTCGGCGACGGCTAGGACCGATGCGGAGGCCGCGGACGAAGCTGGCGATCGGCGTAGCGGCACTGCTGTCGTTCCTGGTGCTTGCGGGAAGCTGGTCGCTCGCGTCGATGATCGCGGCGGGCCATCCCTCTGCGGTGGCACCGGTCCCGCCCCCTGCACGGAATGTAACGCTGACGGCTCGGGACGGCATCGTCGTCGCCGGCACCTATTGGCCCGGCAGACGCCGCGATGCGCCGGCGGTGCTCCTCCTCCACGGTGTCGGTGCCTCGCGCGACCAGACCGCGCCGATGGCCAAGGCGCTGGTGGCGCAAGGCTATGCGGCGCTGGCGATCGACCTGCGCGGCCATGGTGCCTCCACGATCACCGATCACAGCTATGGGCTCGATGAGGGGCTGGACGCGCGCGCGGCGTTCGACTGGCTCAAGGCAAGGCAGGACGGCGCGAAAGTGGCGGTGGTCGGCGTCTCGCTGGGCGGTGCGGCGGCGCTGATCGGGCGCGACGGCGCGGTGCCGGCCGATGCGATGGTGCTGGTCGCCGTGTTCCCGGACATTCGCCACGCGATCTACAACCGGATGGCGGCGGTGCTGACTCCGGTGGGCGGGACGCTTGCCGAGCCGCTGCTCAGCTTCCAGTCGCTGCCCCGCTACGGCGTGTGGCCCGGACGGATCGCGCCGCTCGCGGCGATCCGGGACTATCGGGGGCCGGTCTTCGTGATCGGCGGCGCGGAGGACCGCTACACGCCGCCGGCAGAGACGCGCGCGCTCCATGAGGCTGCGCCGAACCGCAGGGGGCTATGGCTGGTGCCGGGGCTCTCGCATGGCGACGTCAGCAACCTGCACGACGCCGAATGGGCGCGGCGGGTGGGCGGCTTCCTGCGCGGGACGATCGGGACACCCTGAGGGGTCTGGAGCGAAGGCGAAGGATCAGTGCCTCGGCTGGGTGCTCATCGAATAGGGCCGCGCCGCCTTGGCGGTCGCCCAGCTTCGGTTCGGGGTCGCCTGCATGGTGAACTTCAGCTCGCCGCCCGCCATGATCTCGGCATGAGTCAGGAAGCCGCGCGCCAGCGGCTTGCCGTTGAGCACGACCTTGCCGACATAGCCGTTCGCGTCCGACAGCCCCTCCGCCACGATGGTGAAGCGTTTGCCGTTCGGCAGGTTCATCGTCGCGCGGTTCACGAAGGGGCGGCCGATCACATATTCGTTCGAGCCCGGCGCGACGGGATAGAAGCCGAGCGCAGTGAAGACGAGCCATGCCGACATCTGGCCGAGATCGTCATTGCCCGACAGCCCGTCCGGCGTCGGCTTGTACTGGCTGTCGACGATCTGCTTCAGCCGCTCCTGCGTCCGCCAGGGCTGGCCGGCATAGCTGTAGAGATAGGCGACGTGGTGGCTCGGCTCGTTGCCGTGGATGTACTGGCCGATCAGCCCGGCAATGTCCTCCGCATGGCTGTAGTCGAGCTTCGAATTGTCGAAATCGAACATCGCGTCGAGCTTCCGCACCGCCGCCGCGTCGCCGCCGAGCAGCGCGAACATGCCGGCCTGGTCCTGCGGGACGAACCAGGAATATTGCCAGGCATTGCCCTCGGTATAGTCCGATCCATAGTTGATCGCGGTGGGATCGAAGGGCGTGCGATAGGTCCCGTCGGACTTGCGGGCGCGCAGGAAGCCGGTCTTCGCGTCAAAGCTGTTGCGCCAGTTGCCGGCGCGCTTCCCGAAGGCGGCGGCGACATCGGCCCTGCCCATCGCCTTGGCCATGCGCGCGATGGTCCAGTCGTCATAGGCGTATTCGACGGTCTTGGAGGCTGCTTCCGGCTCCTTGTCGATCGGGACGTAGCCGAGCTTCATATATGAGTCCAAGCCGCCATAGGGGCCATAGGTCGCGCTCCCAGCCATCGCTTCCAGCGCTGCGTCTGCGTCGAAGCCGCGAATGCCCTTGAGATAGGCATCGGCGATCACGGGCACGGCGTGGTAGCCGATCATTGTCCAGGTCTCGCGCCCGTGGAACTGCCAGACGGGCAGGATGCCGAACGGGCTGACCTGCCGGCTGGCGATCAGCGAATTGACGAAGTCGGCATTCTTCCGCTCGGGCTGGACGAGCAGCAGCAGCGGATGCTCGGCGCGAAACGTGTCCCACAGCGAGAAGGTCGAGTGGAAGGTGAAGCCCTTCGCCGCATGGACCTGATCGTCCGGCCCGCGCCAGCGGCCGTCCGCGTCGGAGAAGACGCTGGGGGCGATCAGGCTGTGATAGAGCGCGGTCGCCACGGTCTTCTTCATCGCTGCGGGTGCCTCGATATCGATCGCGCCGAGCGCCTGCTCCCAGGCCCCGCGGGTGGCGGCGCGGACCGTGTCGAAGCCGCCGGGCTCGCTGTCGAGATTGGCGATGGCGCCGTCCTCGTCGACTGCGCTGATCGCCGCCTTCACGTCGAGCGGCCCGTCGATCCGGCCGAAGTCGAGCCGGGCGACGAGCGCGCGCCCGGCGAGCTGGCGGGCATCGTCGGCGCCGCGGCTCGGGCCCTGAAAGCCCTTATAGTCGATCCTCTCCTCGCGGTTGAGGAAGGCATGGCCGGCGAGCGGGCGCGAGGGCCGGATTGCGAAGAAGAGCTTCCGGGCCGGCGCCCAGCCGCGCGTCTCGCGCGATCCCGTGATCGTGCCGTCGGCGCGGACGCGGATCGACGACCACAGTGTCTTGCCCGGATAATTGTAGAGCGAGCTGCGCAGATCGAGCACCAGATGCGCGCTCTGGCCGGCGGGAAATTCGTAGCGCTGCACGCCGATGCGGATGCCCGCCGTCATCTGGGCGCGGATGCCCTGGCGCGCGAGCGTGACGGCGTAATAGCCCGGCACGGCCGCTTCGCTCGCGTGGTCGAAGGGCGAACGATAGCCGTCTGGCTCCAGCGGAACGTCGTCGCCGGCGATCGGCTGGATCAGGAAGTCGCCCAGGTCCGAATGGCCGGCGCCCGAGAAATGTGTCATCGAGAAGCCCTGGATCGTCGGGTCCTCGTGGCGATAGCCGGCGGCGTGGCTGTAGCATTTGCGGATCACGCAGCTCGTGTCGGTGTCCGGGCTCAGCTGGATCATGCCGAAGGGCGCGACCGCGCCCGGGAACGTATGCCCCTCGCCGCCGGTGCCGATCATCGGGTCGGCGGCGTCATAAGTGGATCCGCCGGACGTCTGGGCCGCGAGCGGCGCGGCGAGGAGCGACAGGGCGGCGAGCGCGGCGAGGCCGGTGCGGAGAGGCGCGGTCATGCCCTTCTTAGAGCAGAGCCGCGCCACGCCTCCAACCCGGATCAGGGCCGCATGCTGCCCGTCTCGACGAAGCGCTGGTGCCAGGCCAGCGCCTCGCCGCACAGCGTCGGCGTCTGCAGGCCGTAGCTGCCCTTGATCGCGCGCGCATAATAGTCGCGCAGCATGGGGCGATAATCGGGATGCGCGCATTGCTCGATCACCAGCTCGGCGCGGCGGCGGGGTGCCAGGCCGCGCAGATCGGCCAGCCCCTGCTCGGTGACGATCACCTGCACGTCCTGGGTGATGTGGTCGACATGGCTGACATGCGGCACGATCGCCGAGATCCTGCCGCTCTTGGCGATGGAGGGCGTCATGAAGATCGAGATGAAGGCGTTGCGCGCGAAATCGCCCGAGCCGCCGATGCCGTTCTGGATGCGCGAACCCATGATGTGCGTCGAATTGACGTTGCCGTAGATATCCGCCTCGATCATCCCGTTCATCGCCAGGCAGCCGAGGCGGCGCACGATCTCGGGATGGTTGCTGATCTCCTGGGGGCGCAGCAGGATGCGGTCGTGGAAATCGGCCATCTCGGCATTGAGCCGCTCGGCCGCATCGGGGCTGAGCGAAAAGGCGGTGCACGACGCCATGCGCAGCTTGCCGGCGGCGAGCAGGTCGAGCATCCCGTCCTGCAGCACTTCGGTATAGGCGGTCATGCCGGCGAAGGGCGCGTCGAGCAGCCCGGCGAGCACGGCGTTGGCGATGTTGCCGACGCCGGACTGGATCGGGAGCAGCGACGGCGGCAGGCGGCCCATGCCGACTTCGTGCCGGAGGAATTCGATCAGATGGCCGGCGATCGCCAGCGCCGCGTCATCCGGCTTCGCGAAGGGCAGGTTGCGATCGGGCGCATCCGTCTCGACCACGGCGATCACCTTGCCGGGGTCGCAGCGGAAGGTCGGCTGGCCGATCCGGTCGTCGGGGCGGGTGAGCGGGATCGGCACCCGGTTCGGCGGCAGCGCGGTGCCGTAATAGATGTCGTGCATCCCCTCCAGCGCGGGGTTCTGCCAGCGATTGACCTCGAGGATCACGCCCTGCGCGCGATCGAGCCAGGTCTTGTTGTTGCCGACCGAGGAGGAGGGGATCAATGCGCCGTCCGCGCGGATGCCGGCGATCTCGATCACGGCGATGTCGAGCGGGCCCAGAAATCCCTCCCAGGCCATGGGCGCGACCTGGCTCAGGTGCATGTCGAGATATTCCATCTCGCCGCGATTGATCCGCTCGCGGGCGACGGGATCGGAATTATAGGGGAGGCGCAGCTCGATGCCGTCCGCCTCGGCCAGCGCGCCGTCCAGCTCGGGGCCGGTGGAAGCGCCGGTCCACACCTTGACCCGCAGATCGCGCCCCGCCGCCCGCTCGCCGGCGATGCGCCTGGCCAGTGCGAGCGGGACGGCCTTGGGATAGCCGGACCCGGTGAAGCCGCTCATCCCCACGGTCATGCGGTCGTCGATGAAGCCGGCCGCCTGGTCGGCGCTGGTGACCTTGGCGGCTAGTCCGGGATGCGCGATTCGCGAAGCCATGGGCGTCCTCTTGCGGAAATCCGCCCTTCGCTAGCGCACCGCCCGGCCTGCGCACGAGTGCAAGCTTCGCATGCTGCGGGCGCGATACGGGCAAGCGATGCGGCGATTTCGCGCATCGGCGGGACGGGTTAGGGTGATGCGATGAAGCCCGTATCCCTTGTGCTGCTCGTGCCGCTGATCCTCTCCACCGCGCCGGTGCCGGGGGGCAAGCGGCTGGCCGTTCATGTCGGCGGCCGCATCGTCGCCAAGGGGAGCGAAATGCGGTTCGGCTGGCCGGGCACCTATGTCGAGGCGCGCTTTCGCGGCACCGAGGTCACGGCCCGGGTCGAGACGCATGGCGACTTCTTGCGGGTGAGCGTGGACGGCAAGCCGTTCCAGACGCTGGTATCGCCCGGGCCGGCCACGGTGAGGATCGCGGGGCTGCAGCCCGGCGTGCACGATATCCGCATCGACAAGCTGACCGAGAGCCAGTCGGGCAGCAGCAGCTTTTTCGGCTTCTTCACTTCTGGCGTGCCGCTTCCCGCGCCGGTGCGGCCGCGCCGGATCGAGTTCATCGGGGACTCGCACACCGTCGGCTATGGCAACGCTTCGCCGACCCGCGACTGCGACCGGCAGAAGGTGCACGACACGACCGATACCAGCCAGGCGTTCGGGCCGGTGCTGGCGCGGCGGCTGGGTGCCGACTACCGGCTGATTGCCTATTCGGGTTATGGGATCGTCCGCAACTATGCCGGCAGCAAGCCGGGCGAGAGCCTGCCCTTCCTCTATCCCCGTGCCATTCCCGGCGAGCCGGCCCCGGCCCGGGCGGACGGCTGGCGGCCCGAGACCATCGTCATCAATCTCGGCACCAACGACTTCTCGACGCCGGTGCACGGCGGCGAGGCCTGGGCCGATGCGGCGGCGCTGCGGGCGGATTACCGCGAGCAGTATATCGCCTTTGTCCGCGCCCGGCAGGCCGCGCAGCCCCGGGCGCGGATCCTGCTGATGGGCGCCGAGAATTTCTATCCCGATGTCGCCGCGGTGGCGGAGGCTGCCGGCGTGACCGCGGTGAAGGTGCCCGCCCTGGAGATGACGGGGTGCAACTGGCATCCGTCGATCCAGGACCATCGGGTGATGGCCGACCTGATCGAGGCGGCGCTCAGAAGGCCGGCGCGCTGAGCTTCACGTCGGCGCGGGCCCAGGCGGCGGCGAAGTCCTTCTCGGCCGTGCTTGCGTCCTTGCCCCGGGCCTTGAGCGCCTGGGCAAGGCCGAGCAGGGCCCAGCCGTTGCGCGGATTGCGCCGGGGATCGAGGTCCTCGCGGAACACCGTCTCGGCCTCCGCCGCCTTGCCGCCGTCGAGCAGCGCCGCGCCGAGCAGGTGGCGGGTGGGGAAGAATTCGTCCGAAGGCTCGTTGTACGAGAGCCCGTCCTCGACGGTGACTGCCTCGCGCAGCAGCGCGACGGCGCGGGGACCGTCCTTGCGGGCGAGCGCGATCCGCGCCTCGGCGCGCAGCGCGGCGATGCGGAAGAGCGGCGCTGCCAGGTTCATGCCGGCCAGCGCATCGGCGGGAGCGGCGGCGATCCTGGCCTTCAGGCCGGCCAGCTCTGCCTCGGCCTCGGGGATGCTGCCCCTGGCGGCGAGCGCGATGGTGCGGGCGGAGAGCCAGTTGACGGTCAGGTCGAGCAGCCGCGCGTCCGGCCTGGGCTCGGCGAGCATCTCGTCCCAGCGGCCGAAGCGGATCAGTGCCTGGTAGAGATAGCCGATCCCCCAATCCATGCCGGGCATGGCGGCGGCCTGATCGTCGGTGAAGACCTTGCGTACGTCGCGCAGGGCCTTGATCGTCTCGGCGCCGCGCCCCTCCATCGCCGTCGAGGCCGCGAGGAACTGGAGATTGTGCGCCGAATACATCGGGTAATAGTCGATGGCCGCGGTCCTGGCGTAATAGGCGCTGTCGGCCGCGTCGGCGAGGCGGTTGGCCTCGGCCGATTCGGCGTAGCGGCCGACGCGCTGGAGGATGTGCGAGGGCATGTGCACGACATGGCCGGCGCCCGGCATCAACGTGCCGATCCGCTCGGCCGCGCCGATGGCCTTGGCCGGCGCGGTCGATGCCTCGACGGCGTGGATGTAATAATGATTGGCGCCCGGATGATGCGGATTGCGGGCAAGCACCGTCTCCAGCGTGGCGACGATCTCGGGCGTATCCCTGGCCGGGGTGCCGTCGGCATTCCACAGCTTCCACGGGTTCCGGTTCATCTGCGCCTCGGCGAAGAGCGTGAGGATGTCGTCGTCCTGGGGGAAGGCCTTGGCCGCGGCGCGCATTGCGTCGCCGAACGCGGCCAGCAGGGGCGCGCTGTTGCCGGCATCGACCGGCTGCGGGCCCGTGTAGCGTTTCGCGAGTGCTAGGATCAGCGCGCGGTTGGCGGGCGTGGCGCCGGGCGCCAGCGTCTCCGCCTTCTTCAGCGATTCCCATGCGACCCGGGCCCGGGCGCCGGCCATCATCGGCATGTTGTAATTGGGGCCCAGCGCCAGCGCGACGCCCCAATGGCAGATGCCGCATCGGGGATCCGTCTCGGCCGCCTTGGCGAAGCTGCGCGCCGCCTCGTCGTGATTGAACGCCCAGAGCAGGCGCATGCCCTGGTCGAAATAGGCCTGGGCGGCGGGCACCCTGGTTCCGGCATCGCGGCGGAAATCGCCGAGATCGGGGAAGAGCTGCGCGCCATGCGCCCAATCGGCCAGTGTCTGCGGGAAGCCGTGCCCCGCATGCATGCCGGCCATGTCGCCGGTCTGCGCCGCGGCGGGCGGGACGAGCAGCGCCGCGGCGAGCAGAGCCAGGAAGCGCGAAATTCCGGTCATGGCGAGTTCCCCCTCGAACCGGCAGGATATACCCGCCGGCCCTTGACCTCAATCAAGCACGCAACCGTACCGGCTCGATCGCTTCCCGGCGCTAGACTGCCTTCAGCGCCTCGTCGAAGTCGGCGATCAGGTCGTCGGCATCCTCGACGCCGATCGAGATGCGGACGAGATTGTCGGTGATGCCCAGCGCCTGCTTGCGCGCATCGGGCACCGAGAGGTGCGTCATGCCGGCGGGGTGGCTGGCCAGCGTCTCGGTGCCGCCCAGCGACACGGCGAGCTTGGCGATCTTGAGGCTGTCGAGAAAGGCGAACGCCTCCTTCTCGCCGCCCTTGAGATAGAGCGAGAAGGTCGAGCCCGCGCCCGTGCAGTGGCGCCGATAGATATCCGCCTGGCGCGATCCTTCCTCGAGGAAGCCGAGATAGCCGACATGCTCGACCTTGGGGTGCGCGCGCAGGAACGCGCAGACCTTGGCCGCATTCTCGCCCGCGCGGCTCATGCGCAGCTCCAGCGTCTCCAGGCTGCGGAGCAGCATCCAGGCGGTGTTGGGATCGCAGATCGTGCCGATCGTGTTGCGCATCAGCCGGATCGTGTTGATGTGCTCCTTCGTGCCGAGCACGCCGCCCGCCACCAGGTCCGAATGGCCGCCGGCATATTTGGTCAGCGAATAGACGACGATGTCGGCGCCCTGCTTGAGCGGCTGGGCCCAGAGCGGGCCGAGGAACGTGTTGTCGATCGCGATCGGCGGCTTGTTCGGCCCCTTGAAGATCGCGTCACGGCTGGCGGCCACGGCCTCGACATCGACCAGCGCGTTGGTGGGGTTGGCCGGCGATTCGAGATAGATCAGCGCGACGTTTCCGCTCGCCGCCTTGCCCAGCACCGCGTCGATCTCCTCGCGGCTGGCGCCGGCCGGGAAATCGAGCCAGTGCACGCCGAAGCGGCCGAGGATGCGGGCGATCAGCGTCTCGGTCGCGGCATAGAGCGGGCCCGAATGGACGATCGTGTCGCCGGGCTTGACCATCGACAGGAAGAGCGTGGCGATCGCCGACATGCCGCTGGAAAAGGCCAGCGCGTCCTCCGCGCCTTCCCACACGCCCAGGCGATCCTCGAGTATCTCCTGATTCGGGCCGTTGAAGCGCGAATAGACCAGGCCCTCGGCGCCGCCCGGGCGCTTGCCGGTGACGCCTTCGAAATGGCGCTTGCCGGCGGCGGCATTGGGAAAGACGAAGGTGGAGGTGAGGAAGATCGGCGGCTTGAGCGAGCCTTCCGAGAGCATCGGGTCGAAGCCGTGCCCCATCATCATCGTCGACGGCTTGAGCTGGCGCTCGCCGATCCTGTCGGCCGATGCCTTGGGGCGGCGCCGCGGCGTGGCACCGGTCAGGTCGGCTTCGGTCTCGTCGGTCATGGAGGCTCTCCGATGGGAATCTATTTCGTATCAGCTGTAACGATTTGCCGGCGGTTGGGCAGCCCAAAACCCGCGGAAAGTCACAAAAGTCGCGGCGCATGCGGGCGGCCCGCATGTTCCGCGTCGCGCGCGGCAAGAGCGGACTCTCGTCCCCTTGCCCGCGCCGCCCTTGGCGGTTCCCCCTCACCCGCCGGGAGCGGGACCCTATAGCCCGATCAGGCTGATCTGCCGCCCATAGTCCGGCTCGCCGCGATGCGTGGCGCGGCGATAGGAATAGAAATGCCCGGGCTGCGCATAAGTGTCCTGCCCGAGCATCTCGACGGTGCGGACGCCCGCTGCGGCCAGCCGGTGCGCGACATAGGCTTCGAGGTCGAACTGCCAGTGATCCTCGCGGCGCCCCTCGGTGAAGAAGCGCTCGTTATCGGGATCGGCTTCGGCGAAGCGGGCGAGGAAGCCGGCATCGACTTCATAGGAGGCGCGGGCGATGCAGGGACCGATCGCCGCGACGATCCGGTCGCGGCTGGCGCCCAGCGTCTCCATCGCGGCGACGGTCGAATCGGTGACGCCGCCGATCGCGCCCTTCCAACCGGCATGGGCGGCGCCGACCACGCCGGCCTTCGCGTCGGCGAACAGCACCGGCGCGCAATCGGCGGTGAGGATGCCGAGTATCAGGCCCCGCCGATCGGTGACCAGCGCATCGGCATGGGGGCGCAGGCGATCCTCATAGGGCTCGACCACGGTGATGCAGTCCGCGGAATGGACCTGATGCACCGAGACGAGGCGCGCGCCGGGGAGCACCGCTGCCACGGCACGCCGGCGATTCTCGGCGATCAGCGCGGGATCGTCGCGCGAGCCCAGCCCGACGTTGAGGCTGGCCATGTCGCCGGTCGAGACGCCGCCCTGGCGGCCGAGAAAGCCGTGCGCGACCCCGGCCAGCGCCCGCGCGCGGAAAACTTCTGCCTCACTCACAGCTTGCGCCTCATCAACCGGTCCTCATCGGCATGCTCGCCGACCATGAAGGCATAGGTGCCCCGGTCCTCGAACCCGTTCTTCTCGTAGAACCGCCTGGCGCGGTGATTGTCGACATAGACCGAGAGCCACATCTCCTCGGCGCCGCGCGCCCGGCCCTCGTCCAGCGCCCAGTCGAGCAAGGTCTGCGCCGCGCCGCTGCCCTTGGCGCGCTCGTCGAGATAGAGCTGGCGCAGCTCATGGGTACGGGCCTGGGTTTCCGCCGGCAGCGTCAGTGCGCTGGTCTTGGCGAAGCCGGCCAGCCCCTGCTCGTCCTCGGCAAGCTGGAAGCGCAGGTCGGGCGTGGCCAGCTCCCCGGCCCAGGCTTCGGGCGTGAAGCCGGCCAGGAAGGCGGCGAGATCCTCGGGCCGGTAGAGATGGCCGAAGGTCGCGACGAAGCTCGCGCGGAACAGCGCGTCGATCGCCGGGAGGTCGGCGGCCGTGGCGTCGCGGTAGATCATCCCTCGAACCCCGCGGGCGCCGGCCAGCCGGGCGCGGTGAGCGCAATCACCTTGAACAGCTCGCCCATCTGATCGGGATCGGTCAGCCGGTCGCGATCGGTGGCGAGCCGGCCGGCGCGATCGGGGGCGGCGAGCGAGAGGCCGGCAGTGCGCTCGGCGATGCCGAGCCGCATCAGGAATGCGCCCTGCGTCACCGGGCCATGCACGACCAGGCCCTCGGCGCGCGCGGCTTCGGCAAGCGTGGCGAAATCGACATGGGCGGTGAGGTCCGCCTCGCCCGGCTCGTCGAAGGGATTGGCATAGGCATGGCCCTTCACCGCTTGCAGCGTGTCGCCGATCGCCGGGCCCGAATAGCCATAGTCGACTATAAGCGCCGCGCCGCCCTGCTCGGTGAGCCGCTTGGCGAGCTGGCGCAGCACGGCGACGCTGGCCGGCGACGTCTCGAGGATCGAGCCGGGCGCCGCATCCTTGAAGTCGCGCGGGATGATCATGTCGAAGCTGCGGTCGCCGGCGATCGGCAGGAACAGCGTGTCCTGGCAGGCGACGAGCCGCTCGCGCCAGCCCTCCTGGGTGGCGATCAGCTGGCGGATCGGCAGCGCATCGAAGAATTCGTTGGCGACGAAGACCAGCGGCGCGTCGTCGGGCAAACCGACCAGATCGAGATGGAATTCGGCGCCGGGCACGCGCTCGGCCTGGGCGGCGCGCAGGACGGGGCTGGTCTCGACCAGGTCGACCGGCGGCGCCAGCCCGGCCTTGGCCATGGCGCGCAGGGCATCGGCGGCGAGCGTGCCGCGGCCCGGGCCCAGCTCGACATAGCGGATCGGCGGTTCGCCGGCGCGCTGCCACAGGTCGGCCACCCACAGGCCGATCAGCTCGCCGAACATCTGGCTTACTTCGGGCGCCGTGGTGAAGTCGCCGCGGGCGCCCAGCGGATCGCGCGTCGCATAATAATGCGCGTTGGCGGCGCCCATGAACTGCGAGAGCGGGATCGGCCCGGCCATGGTTATGGCGCGGGCCAGCCGCTCGGCGAGCAGCGGCTCGGCGGCGTTGGCACCGCGCTCCCCGGCGGGCGCGTCGAGGGGGTTCCCGTTGCTCAGGCCACGCTCTCCACGCCCGCGATCGGTTCGACTCGTTGGCGCCGCCCCTTCGCGGTGACGATCAGATAGATGCCGCCGACGATCATCGGCAGGCACAGCACCTGGCCCATGTGGATCACATGCTCGAAGATCGTGCCTGCGAACTGCGCGTCGGGCTCGCGGAAATATTCGACGAAGAAGCGGAAGGCGCCATAGCCGAGCAGGAAGATGCCGACGAGCTTGCCCGGCTCGTAGCGCGCCTTGGTGCGCCAGAAGGCATAGGCGAGGATGGCGAAGAGGAGCAGGCCCTCGAGCCCGGCCTCGTAGAGCTGGCTCGGGTGGCGGGCCAGCGGGCCGGCGCCGGGGAAGACGATCGCCCAGGGCAGGTCCGCGGGCTTGCCCCACAGTTCACCGTTCACGAAATTGGCGAGACGGCCGAAGAACAGGCCGAACGGCGCGCAGCAGGCGACGTAATCGTGCACGCGCAGCCAGTTGAGCCCCTGGCGGCGGCACATCAGGATGATCGCCAGCGTGGTGCCGATCACGCCGCCATGGAACGACATGCCCCCGTCCCACAGCTTGAGGATGCGGATCGGATTGAGGAACATGTCGGGCGCGTAGAAGATGACATAGCCGAGCCGCCCGCCCAGGATGATGCCGAGCGTGGCGTAGAAGACGAGGTCGTCGGCATGGCGCTTGCTCATCGGCGCGCCGGGCACGCGGAGCAGGCGGAGCAGATACCACCAGCCGACCAGGATGCCGGCGATATAGGCCAGCGAATACCATTTGATCTGGAAGAAGCCGAGATCGAGCGCGACCTTGTCGAGGCCGAGATCCTTGAACTGGATATGGTCGGCCGCGGCGGCGGCCAGGGTGGAAATCAGCACGGGGGGTCCCTCCGGATATCCGGTTCCGATAGAACAGGCGCGCCGCAAACCCAAGAGGCCCGTTCCGCCATGCCCGCGAAAGCCGGGATGCCCGCCATGCGACGCGCGCCCGTCGAAGGCAGGGATGACACCGCTCCGGCCGCGCGATAGAGCCGGTGCCATGAAGGTCGATTTCGGCAGGCTCCAGAAGCTGGATCGGCGCACGCTGCTGATCGGCGGCGGCGTGGGCGTGGGGCTGGTCGTCGCCTGGGCGGTGTGGCCGCGCACCTATCTTCCCAATCTCACCGCGGCGCCGGGCGAGAGCCTGTTCGGCGCCTGGATCAAGATCGGCACCGACGGGCACGTCTCGGTCGCGGTGCCGCAATGCGAGGAAGGGCAGGGCGTGTTCACCGCCATGCCGCAGATCATCGCCGACGAGCTGGGCGCGGACTGGAAGCTGGTGGGCGTGGAGCCGGCGCCGCTCAACCCGCTCTATGCCAATCCGCTGGCGGCCGAGGAACTGTTCGAGCTGGCGCTGGGCGGGCTGCCCGAGCAGCTGCGGCGCAGCCATGCCGCGCGCACCGGGCTGGTGCTCACCGGCTGCTCGACTTCGATCCGCAGCTTCGAGGACCAGCTGCGCCATGCCGGTGCCACCGCGCGGGTGCTGCTGTGCAAGGCGGCGGCGCGGCGCTGGGGCGCCGAGTGGCAGAGCTGCGACACGGCAGGCGGCCAGGTGATCCACGGCAGCTCGAAGCTCGGCTTCGGCGCGCTGGCGGCAGAGGCGGCGGACGAGCGCGTGCCCGGCGACGTGCCGCTGCGCACCGGCGAGGCGAACCGGCTCTATGGCCAGCCGCTGCCCCGGCTCGACGCGCCGGCCAAGGTGGACGGCAGCCTGCTCTACGCGGCGGACGTGCGGCTGCCGAACATGGTGTTCGCCTCGATCCGGATGGGCCCGATCGGCGAGACCGAGCTGGTGAAGCTTGACCGGGCGGCGGCGAACAAGATCCCCGGCATGCTCTCCATCGTCACGACCAGGGACTGGGTCGCGACGATCGCCAACAATGGCTGGGCGGCGGAGCGGGCGATCGATGCGATGCGCCCGCGCTTCAGGACGCCCGAGGAAGTGATCAACAATGATTCGATCGCCTCGGCGCTGAGCGACGCGCTGAACGCCGATGGTGCGCGGATCCACGAGGCCGGCGACCTGGCGGCGGATTTCCGCGGGGCGAAGGTGGTATCCGCCGAATATCGCGTCGACGTGGCGCTCCATGCCGCGCTCGAGCCGATGACCTGCACGGCCAATTATCAGGACGGGCACCTGTCGCTCTGGCTGCCGACCCAGGCGCCGGGGCTGGCGCGGGCGGCGGCGGCGCGCGCGATCGGCATCTCCGAGAGCTCGGTGACCGTGCACGCGACGATGGCGGGCGGCTCGTTCGGAGCGAAACTGGAGCATCGGGTGGCCGAACAGGCGGCGCTGCTCACCGAGCGGATCGGCCGGCCGGTGCAGCTCACCTGGCCGCGCGGCGAGGACATGCGCCAGGATCGCTATCGCCCGCCCGCGATCGGGCGGCTGACCGGCAAGCTGAACCAGCGGGGCCAGGTCTCGGGCTTGCTCGCCAAGGTCGCCGCGCCCGAGACGGGCCGCGAGTTGGCGACCCGGCTGCTGGGCAGCGATCCGGTGGTGCAGGCTTCGCTCGCGCTGCCCGGCAAGGGGGATCCCTCGGCGGTGGCGGGGGCGCAGCCCTTCTATGCCATTCCCAATTACGCGGTCGATCACCACGTCGCCGCGATCGGCGTGCCGACCGGCTATTGGCGCTCGGGCGCCCACAGCTACACCTGCTTCTTCGTCGAGAGCTTCATGGACGAGCTGGCCCATGCCGCCGAGCAGGATGCGGTGTCGTTCCGCATGGCGATGCTGGGGGGCGAGACGCGGCTGGCGCGGTGCCTGCAGATGGCGGCCCAGCTGGGCGGCTGGCAGGGCGGCCAGCCGGGCAGCGGCCAGGGCATTGCCTGCCACGCCTTTCGCGGCTCCTATGTCGCGGTGATGGCCGAGGCGCGGCTCGACGGGCGCAAGGTGAAGGTCGAGCGGCTGGTTGCCGCGGTCGATTGCGGGAGAGTGGTGAACCCGGACCTGGTCACCCAGCAGATCGAGGGCGGGCTGTTGTTCGGGATGGCGGCGGCGCTTGCCGGATCGACTGGCTTTACCGAAAATGTCGCGGACGTGCGCGACCTTTCCGAACTCGGCCTGCCGACCCTGGCCGATGCGCCCGACATCACCGTGGAGCTGATCCGCAACGCCGCCGATCCGGGCGGGGTGAGCGAGCTCGCCGTGCCGCCGGTCGCTCCCGCCATCGCCAATGCGCTGCAATCGGCGAGCGGCGTGCGCTTCCGCGTGCTGCCCCTGCTCTCGGACGTCGAATGAACATTCCGGACGGGCATCCGCCCCTGTTTCCTCCCGACCGGATCGGCGTGCTGCTGGTCAATCTCGGCACGCCGAACGCGCCCGACCCGGCATCGGTGCGGCGCTACCTCGCCGAGTTTCTGTCCGATCGCCGCGTGGTGGAGATTCCGTCGCTCGTCTGGCAGCCGATCCTGCACGGGATCATCCTGCGCACCCGGCCGAGCAAATCGGCGCATGCCTATCGGCAGGTGTGGCGCGCGGACGGCTCGCCGCTCGCCGCGATCACGGCCGCGCAGTCCAGGGCATTGCAGGGCGCATTTGGGGAAGGCAGTTCCGTCGACTGGGCGATGCGTTATGGCGAACCGCGGATCGCGGACCGGCTCACCGCGATGCAGGCAGAGGGCGTGCGGCGCATCCTGATCGCGCCGCTCTATCCGCAATATTGCGCGGCGACGACTGCCACCGCCAACGATGCAGCCTTCGCCGCGCTCGCGAAGATGCGCTGGCAGCCGGCGATCCGCACGCTGCCGCCCTATCACGACCATCCCGCCTATATCGCCGCGCTCAAGGCGTCGGTGGAGGCGAGCCTCGCCCGGCTCGATTTCGAGCCCGATGCGATCCTGGCGAGCTTCCACGGCATGCCGCAGCGGACGCTCGACCTCGGCGATCCCTATCATTGCCAGTGCCGGAAGACGGCGCGGCTGCTGGGCGAGGCGCTGGGGCGCGAACTCGTCGTCACCTTCCAGTCGCGCTTCGGCCGGGCGAAATGGCTCGAGCCCGCCACCGACGCCACGCTCGCCGCGCTGCCGGGCAAGGGCGTCGGGAAGGTTGCGATCGTGGCGCCGGGCTTCTCGGCCGACTGTCTGGAGACGCTGGAGGAACTGGCGATTCGCGGGCGGGAGACGTTCCTCGCCGCAGGCGGAACCCGCTTCGCCTATCTCCCCTGTCTCAACGACAGCGCCGGCGGCATCGCGATGCTGCGCACAATTTTGCGCGGGGAGCTTGCGGGCTGGATCGAGCCTGCCTAGCGTTTCGGCGCACCACGAAGGAGAGGAAGAGCATGGCACGCGTAGCGATCGTGACGGGCGGCACCCGCGGCATCGGTGAGGCGATCAGCCTCGCGCTCCAGGATGCGGGAATGATCGTCGCCGCCAACTATGCGGGCAATGAGGAGAAGGCCCGCGCCTTCACCGATCGCACCGGCATCGCGGCGTACAAATGGGATGTGGGCGATTACGACGCTTGTCATGAAGGCGTGGCGAAGGTGGAAGCCGAGCTCGGCCCGGTCGACGTCGTGATCAACAATGCCGGCATCACGCGCGACGGCACGATCCTGAAGATGAGCCGCGACATGTGGGAGGATGTGATCCGCATCAACCTGGGCGGCTGCTTCAACATGGCGCATGCGGTGTTCCCCGGCATGCGCGATCGCAAATGGGGCCGCATCGTCAACATCGGCTCGATCAACGGCCAGGCGGGCCAATATGGCCAGGTCAATTATGCCGCCGCCAAATCGGGCATCCACGGCTTCACCAAGGCATTGTCGCAGGAAGGCGCGCGCTTCGGCGTCACGGTGAACGCGATCGCGCCCGGCTATATCGATACCGACATGGTCGCCGCGGTGCCGCCCGAAGTCCTCGAGAAGATCGTCGCGAAGATCCCGGTCGGCCGACTCGGCCAGGCGCACGAGATCGCGCGCGGCGTGGCCTTCCTCTGCTCGGACGAGGCTGGCTTCGTCACCGGATCGACGCTGTCGATCAACGGCGGCCAGCACATGTACTGATGCGATGAGGGCCGCCCCTTTCAGGGCGGCCCCCAACCCTCGATACGCTACGCGAGGGAAACTCTTGTTCGAACAACCAACGACGTCCTAGCCCGGTTCCCTTTAGTTTCTTCTGAACGGACTGGTCATCTGGCGTTCATCTTTCAGGCGCTGGTCCTTCCGCCGCCAGCCGCTATGAGCGGACGCAATGCTGCTCCGCCTCGCGATTGCCCTGTTCTCTCTCGGTTTCATCCTGTTGCTCTCCGCATCGGGGCGCGACGGGCGCGATATATGGAGGGGCGGGCCGCCGCGCATGACCGTGGAGCGGGTACCGCTCGATGCGCGCGATCCCGGGCGGACGCGAGTGGGCGCGCTCACATATCTGGGCGGCATCCGGCTGAGGAGCCCGGATCGCGCCTTTGGCGGCTTCTCCTCGATGCAGATCAAGGGCGACCGCTTCACGCTGCTCAGCGATGGCGGTACCTTCATCCGTTTCCGGATGGGCGCCGACTGGGTGCCGCGCGAGCTGGTGTTCGGTGACTTGCCCGATGGCCCCGGCACCGGCTGGCTGAAATCGGACCGCGATTCGGAATCGATGACGAGCGATCCGGCCACCGGGCAGATCTGGGTGGGTTTCGAGCGCTACAACGCGATCTGGCGCTATGATGACGGGCTGACCCGCGCGGAACGAAGCGTGGAGCCGGCGGCGATGCGCGACTGGTCCGAAAATGGCGGGCCCGAATCGATGGTGCGGCTGCGCGACGGCCGGTTCGTGGCGATTGGCGAAACGTCGCGGCCCAGGGGGAGCCGGATCGGCCGCGAAGCCCTGCTCTTCCCGGGCGATCCTACGGCGCCCGGTGTCGAGCCGATCCGATTCGTCTATATGCCGCCTGACGAGCGCTATGATCCGAGCGATGCCGTCCAGTTGCCGGACGGGCGGCTGATCGTGCTCAACCGGCGCTTCGCGGTGCCGGGCCTGTTCACGGTGCGGCTGACCCTGGTGGATCCGAAGGATTTCCGCCCAGGCGCCGTGGTGCGCGGCACGGAGATTGCGGCGCTCGCTGCCCCGCTGATCCACGACAATTACGAGGCGCTGGCGATCACGCGTGAGGGCGAGGACACGATTCTGTGGATCGCGTCGGACGACAACCAGGAATTCTGGGAATGGTCGCTGCTGCTCAAGTTCCGGATCGAGTTCAGGAAGCGCTGAAGTGTGAGCGCGGAAGCCGGTGCCTATATCTCGGGCCGGACTCGGGGGCACAGTGCCTGAACCTCGCGCTTGCGCAACCTTAGCGTGGTCATGTTGTAGTCCCGAGCGAAGCGAATCGCGGACGCTGCCGATGCATCCTGAGCGGGCGTCGTCGGGGCTCCTTCCTGGAAGGCTGCTTCGGGGATGAAGACGAATCGGCTGCGCGGATGCCCGCCATCGCTCGCTGACGGCGAGCATTCCGTCAGGCCCGGACTCCTTGAGCCGGGCACGAAGCCGTTGAAGATATGGGAATAGATCTTCAGGAGCGCGCCGTGCTGGTAATCTGCTAGCGCCTCCGCCTTCCCGTCACGTCCTCGGTACGCGTCGGGATACGATGCGGAGCACGCTCCAAGAGCGGGCAACGCGACAAGATGGACCAGGAAAGCATGCGGCCGCATCGCTACAACCTAACATGACGCCACTCGATGCATCCACATGCGAAAAGCCCGCCCTCCGGTGCAGAGAACGGGCTCGCATGGAGCCGTCGAAGAAACGGGCTGTTAGGCCGCGGTCTTCTCGGCCGACGCCTTGCGCACTTCGCGCTTCAGGCGGCGGGCGCGCAGCGACAGATCGTCGTCGCTGGTCTTGAGCAGCCAGTTGTCGAGGCCGCCATTGTGCTCGACCGAACGCAGGCCGTGGGTCGAGACGCGCAGGCGCACGCTGCGGCCCAGCGCATCGCTGATCAGCGTGACGTTCTGCAGGTTCGGCAGGAACGTACGCTTGGTCTTGTTGTTGGCGTGGGAAACGTTGTTACCCACCTGCCGGCCCTTGCCGGTCAGCTCGCAAATGCGCGACATCGCTTGATATCCTGGTTTGAGCCTCAGCGAACTGGGGCCGGAAAGGTGGCGCCGATAGCCGTAATGGGACGGTGCGTCAACCGATTCGCCCGAAGAAACGCCTTGTGCCGACGCAACCACCATGGTTGATGCGGCGTTGATTACGCAACCGATTCAATTGGGGAGATGAAGCGATGCGTGGAATTCTCGTGCTTATTGGCCTGATCGCGCTTGCCGTGGTGGTGCTCATGTCGGTCGGCATGCTGCGCATCGAGCAGCAGCAGGGTGCGACGATGCCGACGATCACCTTCGACGCCAAGGGCGGCCAGCTGCCCAAATTCAAGGCCGAAACGGGATCGGTGGGGATCGGATCGACCAATACGACCGTCGCGGTGCCGACGGTCGAGATGAAGAATACCACCGTCACCTTGCCCACCATCGAAGTGAAGCAGGCCGGCGCCACTCCGACGCCGACGCCCGCCGCGAAATAGCGGATGCGCCCCCGGGCCTGGCGGGCCGGGGCGCGATTTCCGGATCGCCTGCGGGACGGCGGCGCTGGGGTTCTTCCCCGGCGGTGCCATCCCGCTATGGAGGGTGCTCCATGATCCGAAGGCGCAGCCCGTCGAGCCCTTGCCTGCTTGGATCGTCATCCCGGCACCGTGCGGGCACCACAGTGCCGGGCCGGGCCGGGCCGGGGCGATGGGCCGGAGTGGCGGGCCGGGGTGACGGGCCGGGGTGACGGGGAAGTCCGGCTCGGCTACCTGATCCCGATGTTCCCGCTCCCCGAACCGATGCGCCTGGCGCTCGATGCCGCCCGTGCGGCGGCCGAGGCGGGCGAGGTGCCGGTCGGCGCCGTGCTGGTGTGCGAAGGCAAGGTGATCGCCACGGCGGCCAATGCCCCGCGTACGCTCCGCGACCCCACCGCCCATGCCGAGATACGGGTGATTCGCGCGGCGGCGGAGCAGCTGGGGCGCGAGCGGCTGGAGGATTGCGACCTCTGGGTGACGCTCGAGCCCTGCGCGATGTGCGCCGGGGCGATCGCGCATGCCCGGATCGCGCGCGTCTATTACGGCGCCGGCGATCCCAAGGGCGGTGCCGTGGAGCATGGCCCCCGCTTCTTCGCCCAGCCGACCTGCCACCACCGCCCCGAACTCTATCCCGGCATCGGCGAGGCCGAGGCGGGAGAAATATTGCGCGATTTCTTCCGCGAACGGCGCGGTTAGTCTTACGTTTCATTGCGCGGATGCAACGCCGGTTGCCGCGCGGCACCATCTGCGGATATGAGGGCCCCACATCATGTTGGCGCCTTTCCCCTGGATAGACGTAGCGATCATCTTCGCGCTGATCGTTCTGAACGGCCTTTTTTCGATGTCCGAACTCGCGATCGTATCGTCGCGCACGGCGCGGCTGGAGGCGATGGCGCGTGCCGGGCGCAACGGCGCCGGCGCGCGCACCGCGATCCAGCTCGCGGCCGATCCGGGCAAGTTCCTCTCCACCGTGCAGATCGGCATCACGCTGATCGGCATCGTCGCCGGCGCTTATTCGGGCGCCAGCCTGGGCGAGCCGACGGCGCAGCGCATCGCGTTGCTCGGCGTGGGCGACGAGCTTGCCCATACGCTCGGCATCTCGATCGTGATCGGCCTCACCACCTTCGCCTCGCTGGTCGCAGGCGAGTTGGTGCCCAAGCAGTTCGCGCTGCGCTCGCCCGAGCCGATCGCGGTGCTGGTCGCGGTGCCGCTGCTATGGACCAGCCGGGCGACCGCGCCGCTGGTCTGGCTGCTCGATTCGACCACGCGGCTGATCTTCCGCCTGATCGGCCTCAACCGCGAATCGGAGAACCGAGTCACCGCCGAGGAGTTGCATCTGCTCGTCGCCGAGGCGAGCAAGTCGGGCGTGATCGAAGAGCATGAGCGCTCGATCATCTCCAGCGTCGTCCGCCTTGCCGACCGGCCGGTGCGCGAAGTGATGACGCCGCGCACCGAGGTCGACTGGGTCGATGTGAACCTGGACGCCGACGGCATCCGCGAGGCGCTGCTGCTCACGCCCCACACGCGCCTGCCGGTGGCCGAAGGATCGGTCGACACGGTGATCGGCGTGGTCCAGGCGCGCGACATCGCTGCCGCGCTGTTCCGCGGCGAGGCGCTCGACCTGCGCAAGCTGATGCGTGAGGCGCCGATCCTGCCGGATACCGTCGATGCGATGGACGCGCTGGGCGCGCTGCGCCGCGCCGAGGTGCCGATGGGGCTGGTGCACGACGAATATGGCCATTTCGAAGGCATCGTCACGCCCGCCAACCTGCTCGCCGCGATCGCGGGCGAGCTCGCTTCCGACGTGGAGCCCGGCGACAATCCCAATATCGTGACGCGCGAGGACGGCTCGCTGCTCGTCTCGGGCCAGATGGCGGCGGACCTGCTCGCCGAGCGGCTCGGCCTCGATCTCGACGAGGACCGCGACTATGCCACGGTCGCCGGCCTGGCGCTGGCGGTGTTCAAGCGGCTGCCCAATGAGGGCGACAGCTTCATCGAGCAGGGCTGGCGCTTCGAGATCGTCGACCTGGACGGGCGCAAGATCGACAAGCTGCTGGTCCAGCGGGCGGAGCGGTGAGCGACGCGCGCTTCGTTGCGCTCATCTCGCGGCGTAAGGTGATCGGCAATGTGCTGTTTATGCTGGCCGCGGCAGGTTCGATGATGGTGCTCATGATCTGGCAATGGCCGGTTCGTGCCGTCGATTGGGCAGCGATGCTCTTGGCGACAGGCTGCATGCTGATGTTCCTCTACGGAGCCTTTCGCATCGGCGGGATATTGTCCTACCGAGGCGAACTCCTCTCCGTCGATGCCGAGGGCATCCAGATGCCCCGTTGCTATCAGGGCGTCTTGCCGTGGAGCAGCATTGCGCGGGCTGCGGTGGTGAAGGGCAGGCTGCAACTCTGGCTGGCGAAGGACGCCGTCATTCCGCCGGGTAGGGGCCTCGACCATATCCTGCGGACCAATCGGGCGCTCCGCCGGGACGGCGATAGAGCAGATTTGGGAGTCGATACCTGGCTGGCGGACCGCCGGCCCAGCGAACTGATCGAAGCTGTCCGCGCCCAGGCACCGCAACTCTTCGACTAGAGTTTCCCGAACACGCCCTCGAAGCCGGCAATGTCTTCCTTTGCCAGGAAGCTCGCCTGCTCGATCCAGCGGTCGCGGTGGATGCGGCCCTGGAAATCGCCCAGCCTGGCGTCGAGCGCATCGGCTTCCTGGGGCGTGAGCGCGGCGAGCTGGGCGAAGCTGGTGATGCCGACACTGCCCAGCCGCTCGGCCAGGCGCGGACCGACGCCCTTCATCCGGGTGAGGTCGTCCGCGGCCGGGGCGGCCGGTGCCGGTTCCGGCCGCGGACGACCTCACCCGGAT
>NZ_SCMK01000008.1 GCF_005503355.1 Sphingomonas sp. 1F27F7B | reverse complement strand
AACAGGGCGATCGTGCTGATGCCCAGCGAAACTACCCGTTTGGCCGGGACGATTGGCCCGCGCGCGCCGCCAGGAATGATCAGTTGCCCGGTATTCCGGCCATATTGGCCGGCAAACACCACGGCGAAGAAGCCGGCGAGGAGAAAGCGTCCGGGAGGCGAGGCCGGGAGTTTCCACAGAGGCGTGCTCTCCCGGATCCATTCCAGGGCGGGTTGGGCGGGCGCCGGCACGCCATGCGCCCGGAACGCGCCGTAGATGAGCACGCCGGCAACGATCAGGGTGACGGCGATCGGATAGATCCAGACCATCATCCAGGTCGCCCGGTGGCGGCGAAGCTTCAGCGCCTCTGCACGGACGGCATCAAGCATCGGAGTCCCTCGTCATGGTCAGGAAGATTTCCTCGAGGCTCTGATCGTCGGGCCCCATATGGAAGATGTCGGCGCCGGCCTCGACCAGCATGCGCACGATCGAAGGCGCTTCGGCCCGGCGCGCGCGCACCTTGAGCGCGCCGGCAATGCGCTCGAACGGCCACCGCCCCTCAAGTGCGGCGGCCGCGGCATCGAGCGGCTCCGCCTCGATGCGCAGCGCCTCGCCCTGGTCGAGCATTTCGCGAACCGTCGCCTCGCGAAGCAACTGTCCCTTATGGACGATCGCCACCCGGTCGCAGATCTGCTCGACTTCGTGGAGCAGGTGGCTCGACAGGAACACTGCCTTGCCGTCCGCGGCCAGGCCGCGCAGCAGGGTGCGCATATCCTGGATGCCGGCGGCGTCGAGACCGTTCGCCGGCTCGTCGAGGATCACGAGATCGGGATCGTCGAGAAGCGCCGCCGCGACACCCAGGCGCTGCTTCATGCCGGTCGAATAGCCCTTCACCTTGCGCTTCGCGTCCCGCGCCAGGTCCACGCGTTCCAGCACCGCCTCGATGCGCGCGCCGTCATGGCCCTGGGTGCGGGCGAGCACGCGCAGATTGTCGCGCCCGGAAAGGAAGGGATAGAAAGTGCCGCCATCGACCAGCGAGCCCACCCGGCGCAGCGCCTGCCTGTCCGAAACCGGCCGGCCGAACAGCAGGGCATCGCCATCGCTCGGGCGGATCAGGCCCAACGCCATGCGGATCGTCGTGCTCTTGCCCGCGCCATTGGGGCCGAGAAAGCCATAGACCTCGCCACCGCGGACGGTGAGCGAAACGTCATCGACCGCCCGCTTGGCGCCGGCACCGCGGCCATAGGTCTTCCCGAGCGCGCGCAACTCCAGTGCCGGCGAGCCGCCAGGTTCGTCTGTCGACAATGTGATTCCCCCAGGGCTTCAGTCTCGATGCCCGCTGGAGACGATTTCTGCACGATCCGATGCGTATTATCAAGCTAATACGCTTGCGGCGGATCGAGGGCAGCGCATGCCGGCGCGGCGAGGCTATTTCGTCAGGCCCTTGAGCAGGAACTTGTAATAGACGATCGACGGCGCGATCTCGCTGAGCGGGGTGCGTTCGTTGAGGCCGTGGGCGAAGCTGTCCGAGCCCTTCATGAAGATCGGGCTGACGCCGTAGCTCGGCACGCCCTTGGCGCGGAACCACATCGAATCGCTGGCGCCCGCCGACATCGCCGGCACGATCGGCACGCCGGGGAAGCGGGCGTGGATGCCGTCCGATACCAGCTTCATCAAGTCGGGCCGCAGCGGCGAGGCGGGGCTGGCGACGGTGCCGCTGTCGAGCGTCCGGAGCTTGAGCTCGGGATCGCCGACCACCTTCGTCAGGGTTGCCGCGACGGCCGCGACCGAGGTGCCGGGGAAGATGCGGCAATTGATGTTGGCGGTGGCGCGCTGGGGCAGCGCATTGGTCGCATGGCCGGCATTGACCATGGTGGCAACGCAGGTGGTGCCCGTCTGGCCGATCAGCCCGGGTTCGGAACGCAGCACGGCAAGCGCCTTGGCGTCCCGCTGATTGGCCATGAAGGCACGCATCGCCGCGGCCATTTCCGGATCGGCGGTCCTGGCGCCCTGGACGAAGCCGGCGCGCGTGATGTCGTTGATCTCGCCGGGGAACTGATAGGCTTCGATCTTCGCCAGCGCATGGGCGAGCGAATAGATCGCGTTGCTCTTCGTCGGCGCGCTCGAATGGCCGCCGGGATTGGTGAAGGTCAGCTCATAATCGGCATAGGTCTTCTCGGCGCCCTGCAGGCCGAATATCTCGGGCTTGCCATGCTCGTCGAGCGCGCCGCCGCCGCCGTCGATGTTCAGCAGCAGCTCGCCGTCATGATATTGCTCGGCCATCGCGGCAGTGGTCTTCATGCTGGTTTCCTCGTCGCCCGAGGCGAGGAGGATGATGTCGCGCGACGGCCTGTAGCCTTCGCGCTTCAGCTGGATCAGCGTGGCGACCATTGTCGAGAGGTCGTACTTCATGTCGGTCGCGCCGCGGCCGAAGATATAGCCGTTCTCGACGATCGGCGTGAACGGATCGCGGGTCCAGTCTTCGGGCTTCGCCTCGACCACGTCCATATGGCCGGAGATGTAGATCGGCTTGGCGGCCCGGTCCGTGCCCGGATAGCGGGCGGCCAGCCAGGCGGTGTCGTCGATCCGCTCGATGCGGATGTCGGCAGGATCGAAGCCGCCGGCGACGAGCTGGGCCTTCAGATAGGCGGCATAGTCGGGCGTCTGGTTGCCCGGCCCGGCAACGGTGCGGAAGGCGATGCCGCGCTTGAGCAGTTCGAGTGCCTGGGCCTCGGCCTGGGGGTTCTGCTGCGCCCGGGCTGCCGTTCCGGTGAACGCCATCGCGACCAGCGCCGCACCTGCAAGAACCCGCATTACCCGTCTCTCCCATTGCCTGGCCGCGACGCTAGCGTCGGACCGGGGCAGGTCAAACTTGAATTTGGGCGCGAACGCGGCTAGGAGCCCGCCCCGACCGGGGGAACATTTCCGCCCGGCGATGTGGAGAAATGACGTGTTGGCCACGAACGCCCGAAACGGCCTTCTGCCCTGCGTCGCTTCGTTCCGATAGTGCTCGCCTGAGCGCTGTGGGGGCCGAGCGGCGCCCGCAGCATCCGTCTCGATAACGCAATCAGAGAACCGCGCCGGCCGAGCCGCGCGTCGCGAAGACGCGCGCCTGCGCCCGGGGCGAGCACGGGAATTTATGCACGAACATCAGATCGTCCGGCGGATGCTCCGCCGGATCGGCCGGAATCTGCCGGCCACCGCGCCGCTCGCCAAGGCGGTGCACGAATGGGCGCTGCCGCATGTCGACTGGCTCACAGGCTCGTCGGCAGCGAGCGAGGATATCGGCTGGGAGGCGCTGCTGGCGGCGACGCTGCGCTGGCAGCCGCTGGGCGAGGTGCGCCCGCAGGTGCTCCAGATCGCCGACGAGCTGGCGTTGCTGCTCGGCTTCGGTCCGCTCGACCATGCGCTGCTCGAGCTGATGATCGCGGCCGAACGGGTGCCGCGCGTCTATGGGCTGGTCGAGGCGATGTGCCGGGCGGATATCGACCTGCCCGGGCTGTTCGGCGCACTGGCCGGGGCCGAGCCGGTCGATGCCGGGCGGCTGGCCCGGCGCTCGGCGGCGGTGCGGCTCGGGCTGGCGAGCTTCGGCCATGACTATCAGGGCCGGGACCAGATCAACCTGAGCTGGTCGCTGGAGCGGGTGCTCGATGCGGCGCCCCGGCCGGGCCGGCCGCTGCTCGAGGCGCTGGCCGGCACCTGCCAGGTCGCGCGGCTCGGGCTCGACGATTTCGCGGTGGAGGAGGCGGACTATCTCGTCCGGCTGCTCCGCGGCGCGATCGCCGAACGGGCCGTGGGCATCAACCTGCTGATTCACGGGCCTCCGGGCACCGGCAAGACCGAGTTCGCGCGGACGCTGGCGGCGGCTGCGGGCGCGCGGCTGCACGCGGTGGCGGAAGCGGACGAGGACGGTGCCGAGCCCAAGCGCTGGGAACGCATCGCGGCGATGCAGCTGTCGCAGCGGGTGCTCGGCGGGCGGCGGGGCGCGGCGCTGCTGTTCGACGAGATGGAGGACCTGATCGGCGAGTCCAGCCCGAGCGACGGCGACTGGTTCCAGAAGCGCACGGGCAGCAAGGTGTTCGTCAACCGGATGCTGGAGACCAACAAGGTGCCGGTGATCTGGACGACCAACGCGATCGGCAATGTCGACGGCGCGATCCTGCGGCGGATGAGCCATGTGCTGCGGCTCGGCCTGCCTTCGCGCAGCGCCGGGCAGCGGATGCTGGCGCGGGTGGCGGCGGACGAGGGCGTGGCGCCGGGCGACGGCTTCGCCCGGCTGCTCGACGCCGCGCCCGAGGCGGCGACGGTGCTGCGGGTGGCGACCCGGGCCGGGCGGCTGGCGGGCGAGGCGGATGGCGGCGTGCGCTCGGCCGAGGCGCTGGTGAAGGCGCTCCGGGGCGGCGAGCTGCCGCAGCCGGGGCCGGGCGCGCTCGACGTGGCGCTCTACGAAAGCGATCCGCCGGTGGCGGAAGTGATCGAAGGCATCGCGGGGGCGGGCGTGGCCGACGTCTCGCTGCTGCTCACCGGGCCGCCGGGAACGGGCAAGACCGCGCTCGCCTGGCACCTGGCGCGGCGGCTCGACCGGCCGCTGGTGGTCAAGCGGGCTTCGGACCTGCTGTCGAAATGGGTCGGCGAGACCGAGGCGAACATCGCCGACGCCTTTGCCGAGGCACGGCGGCGAGGCGGGGTGCTGCTGTTCGACGAGGCGGATTCGCTCCTCTTCGACCGGACGACGGCGCAGGCGAGCTGGGAGGTCGGGCAAGTCAACGAGCTGCTCACCTGGCTGGACCGGCACCCGCTGCCGGTGGTCGCGGCAACCAACCATCCGGGGAAGCTCGATCCGGCGACGTTGCGGCGGTTCGTGTTCAAGCTGGCGTTGCGGCCGCTCGGGGCCGAACGCGCGGCAAAGGCGTTCGCGCGCTTCTTCGGGATGGACGCTCCGGCAGGGCTCGACGGGCTGACTCCCGGCGATTTCGCGGTGGTGGCGCGGCAGCTTCGGCACCGGCCGGCGCAGGGCGTGGCGGACATCCTCGCGCGGTTGCGGGCAGAGGCGGCGGCGCGGCCCGGCACCGCGTCCCCGATCGGGTTCTGACTCGGCGCGTCGCTCCGTCTCCCCTCCCCTGCAGGGGAGGGGAGACGGTTCAAACCGCCACCGCCTGCGCCGTCCGGCCCTCGCCGCCGAAGATGCGCAGGTAGCGGGCGATCTCGGTCGGGTCGCCAGTGGCCTTGGACGGATTGTCGGAGAGCTTGACTGCCGGGCGACCGTTCGCACTGGTCACCTTGGCGACGAGCGAGATCGGCTCGAGGTCGTGCCCACCGGCGGGGTCGCAGCCGCGGAAGTCGTTGGTCAGGTTGGTGCCCCAGCCGAAGCTCATCCGGACGCGGCCATGGAAGTGGCGATAGGTCGCCTCGATGCTGTCGACGTCCATGCCGTCGGAGAAGATCAGCAGCTTGGTGCGCGGATCGCGCCCGCGCGCCTGCCACCAGCCGATGATCTGCTCGCCGCCTTCGATCGGCGGCATCGAGTCCGGGCGGAAGCCGGTCCAGTCGGCAACCCAGTCCGGCGCGTCGCGCAGGAACGCGGTGGTGCCGAACGCATCGGGCAGAGCGACCAGGAGGTTGCCGTCATAATGGGCGCGCCATTCCTCCAGCACGCGATAGGGGGCGGCGGCGACTTCCGCGTCGCTGTCCGCAAGCGCGGCGAGGACCATCGGCAGCTCGTGCGCATTGGTGCCGATCGCTTCTAGGTCATTGTCCATCGCGAGCAGCACGTTCGAGCTGCCGATGAAGCGATTGCCAAGTCCTTCCTTCAGCGCTTCGACGCACCAGCGCTGCCACAGGAAACCATGCCGGCGGCGCGTGCCGAAGTCGGAAATGACGAGATCGGGGAGCCGGCGCAGCCGCTCGACCTTGTCCCACATCTTGGCCTTGGCACGGGCATATAGCACGTCCAGTTCGAACCGCCCCTTGCCCTTGAGCGCGGCCCGCGAGCGCAGCTCGTTGACGATGGCGAGCGCGGGGATCTCCCACATCATCGTATGCGTCCAGGGGCCGGCGAAATGCAGCTCGAACTGGCCGTCGACCTTGTGGAGCTCGTACTCGGGCAACTGGAAATCGGCGAGCCAGGCGATGAAGTCGGGCGCGAACATGCGCTGCTTGCCGTAGAAGCTGTTGCCGGCGAGCCAGATCAGCTCCTTCTTCGAGAAGCGCACCGAGCGGGCGTGATCGAGCTGGTCGCGCAGCTCCTGCTCGTCGATCACTTCGGCCAGGCGGATGGATTTGGTGCGGTTGATCAGCGAGAAGGTCGCCCGCACGTCCGGGTGCAGGTGGCGGATCATCTGCAGCATCAGCAGCTTGTAGAAATCGGTGTCGAGCAGGCTGCGGACGATCGGATCGAGCCGCCAGCCATGATTGTAGACGCGAGTGGCGATGTCGGTGACGGGCAAGATTTCCTCCGGATTCAGCCGGTGACGAGATGCAGGGCGTGGGCCGCCGGGCCCAGCGATACGCGACGACCCCAGTCGAACGCCAGAAAGTCCTGCTCCATGCCGTCGGCGAAGATCACGCCGCCGTCATTCATTCGCGAAGTGACCTGGAGCGGGGCATCGGCGAGCTTGCCGGCGCGCATCGCGGTGCCGGTGGCGATGCTGGGAAAGGGTTCGCGGACGAACCAGGCGATGGCGCGCTCCTGGGGGGCGAGCGGCAGGCGATTGCCGGTCGCTTCCATGATCGAGCGGGCCCAGCCGGTGGCGCCCGTGCCCGAGGCGACGATCAGGCCGCTCGAGCTGTGATCCTCGTGCGCGGCGCCGTCGGCGATGCCATAGCGTGCCGACTGGTGGCTGCGATGGCCGACGAACACTTCGTTGAGCGCGAGCAGCCGGTCGCCGGTGTCGAGCACGGCCTCGACCATGGTGCGATGCTCGACCGGGGCGGCCCCGGCGATGCTGGCGCGCAGCAGCCGGGCGAGGTGGCGGAGCGGCACGCGGACCAGCACGCCGTCGTACAGGTCCGGCGCGGGGTTGATGCCGAGCACGGGCTGGCCGGCGAGATATTTGGCGACATTGGCGACCAGTCCGTCCTGGCCGACGGGCACGATCACATCCTCGGGACCGAACAGGAAACGATCGAGGTCGTCGCGCCGGACATGGGTCTGGCGCCAGTCTTCGGGCACTTGGGCGCGGGCCTGCTTGAACGCCTCCTGGAGCTGGCGGTCGCGCTCCTCCAGCGTCTCGATCTTCTGGCCGCGGCTCTCGAGGAAGAAGCGCGCCTGCTCGCGCGTGGCATGGCGCGCGAGCAGGCCGGCATAGTCGCTCTCGCGCGTCACGAAAACGGCGCGGGGGCTGTTGGTGGGCATGGCCTGTCTCAGGCCGCCGGCAGCGCCGCCGGGGCGGCGGGTTCGCGGCGGAACTCGCCGACCAGGCTCGCGAGCAGATCGGGCGTGACGTTGACATGCTCGATCGTGTCGAGCTTGCCGGCCAGCTCGCGCGCGGCGAGGCCGAGCAGCACCGCGGGCGGCAGCTCGCGATAGACGGCGATATGCGCCTGCTCCGTCTCGGCCCTGGCGCCCTCGACCGTGCGGATACGCTCGGCCTCGGCAGCGGCTTCCACCTGCTGTGCCTCGGCGAGGCCGGCGGCGCGGGTGCGGGCATTTTCGGCCTCTTCGGCGATCAGCTGCTTTTCGCGCCGGGCCAGCTCGGTGCGGTTGGCGAGCTCGTTCTCGGCGATGGCGCGCTCCTTTTCGACCGCGAGGGCACGACGCTCGAAGGTCGCCTCGTCCGCCTTCTGCTGGAGCGCCTCGAAGGTCGGCGTCTGCAGCGCGCGTTCGAGCTCGCTCGACGGCGCGAGGTTGGTCAGCCGGATCGCGGCGACGCCGATACCGATTTCGCTGAGCGCGGGATCGCGGGCGAGCGCAGCTTCCAGCGCGAGGCGGAGCGGCTCGGGCCCGGAATCGAGCAGCGCGCGGACCGGTGCCTGGGCAAGATATTGCAGCACCGCCTGATTGACGAGGCCGGCGAGGCGCGTCTCGATCCGCTGGATCGGCTCGGCCAGCCAGATGCCCGAGCGCAGCCCGATGCTGAAGTCGACGCGGCTGGCGAGCAGTTCGGGATCGGCTACTCGCCAGGTGAGCGTGCCTTGCACTGCTACCGTCTGGAAATCCTGGCTGCGACCCTTGACGAAGATCGCCGTCTCGCGGTCGTCCATCGGCAGCTCGGCGATGCTGGCGGTCTCCGGGCGGAACCAGAAGACCAGCCCGCGCCCGCTCTGGCGCACCCGGCCCTTGCGATAGCGCAGGACATGGTTGCTCGCATCGGCGCGAAGCTGCGCGAGGAAGGGGAAATTGCGGATATGGGCCATCATTGCTCTCCCTGGTTGGCGTTGCGGTAGCGATAGAGTTCGGCGGGGCGGAACGAAGCGCCGGTCTCGCGCTCGCCGGTCGGCTCCAGCCAGCCGCGATCGAGCATGCGGCGGCGGAACGCGGGCTTGTTCAGGCGGGTGTCGAGGATCGCCTCATGCACGTCCTGCAGCGCGCGCAGGGTGAAGCGCTCGGGCAGCAGCGCGAAGGCGACACTCGAATAGTCGAGCTTGCCACGTAGCCGCAGCATCGCGATGCCGAGCATCTCGCCGTGATCGAAGGCCAGCGCGAGCGGTTCGCTTTCGGCGAGGCGGACTTCGACCGGGCCGCCAGCCTCGCCCTTCCACGGCACGGTCAGCTCGGCCAGCGCGAGCGCCGGCGCGGCCTTGAGCGCCGCGGCGAATGCGGCGGCGGGGATCAGCGCGAAATAGGCGACGCTGACGATGCGCATGCGCGGATCGCGATTCACCGCTCCGAACGTGTAGAGCTGCTCGACATAGGCGTCGGCCATGTGCGCCTTTTCGGCGAGCACGCGCCGGGCGGCGGCGTCCAGGCTCTCGCCGATGCCGACAAAGCCGCCGGGCAGCGCCCAATTGCCCTGGAACGGATGCCGGTCGCGCCGGGTGAGCAGCACGGCGGGGGTGCCGTCGACCACGCTCATCAGAATCAAGTCCACCGCGACCGACGGGCGCTCGAACGCGGCCGGATCATAGGTTTCGAGAAAGGCGGCTTCATCCATTGCATCACCCTTATATTCGTTCTGCGCTTTACTTATGTGCGAATCAGATATATGTCAAATGCAGAAACGGAGAAGTTCGATGAAGAACGTCGTGATCGTGGTGGACATGCAGCGGGATTTCGTGGCGGCGGACGGTGCGCTGCCGGTGCCGGGCGCGGAGGAGATCGTGGCGCCGATGCGGGACTGGCTGGCCGGGCTGCGGCCCGAGGAGACGGCTGCCGTGCTGTTCACCTTCGATACGCACGTGCCCGAAATCTATGCTGTCTCCGAAGAGGCGAAGGAGTTCCCGCCGCATTGCGTGAAGGGCGCACCGGGCTGGGAACTGGTGGTCGATCCCCGCGCGGTGCATCCCGACATCCCCTGCTACCGGCTGGAAAAGGGAGTGTTCGACATGTGGGCCGAGCCGGGAATCGGCATTGCGCCGATCGGCGGCGATCGCTGGGTCGGCCGCGAGCGCTTCTTCAGCTATCTTTGCCATGACGGAATCGAGGAAGCCGTGGTGATCGGCGTGGCGGCGGACTATTGCGTGCGCTGGGCCGTCGAAGGGCTGATCGAGCGTGGCTTCGCGGTGACGGTGCCGGAAGCGCTGACACGCGGCATTGCACGGCAGATCGACGCCGTGCGTGCGCAGGAATGGGACGGCCTGGCCGTCGCGATCCGGGAGGCGCGGCGGTGAGTGACATCCGGCGCTCCAAGACATTGTCCTATTGGCTGCGTCACGATCCCGAGGCAGGCGGGCTCACGCTCGATCCGCAGGGCTGGACCGATGTCGATGCGGTGCTCGCCGCCTTTGCGCGCGAACGCATGGCGTGCGACTGGCTCGACCTGCTCCGCGTGGTCGGGAATTGCGACAAGCAGCGCTTCGAGCTTTCCGGCGACACCGCGCGGATCCGGGCACGGCAGGGACATTCGGTGGAAGTTGCGCTCGACTGGCCGCGGGTCGCGCCGCCGGCCCTGCTCTATCACGGTACGGTCGCCATCTTCCTGCCCGCGATCCTGACGGAGGGGCTGAAGCCGATGCGGCGGCATCATGTCCATCTCTCGCAGAGCATCGACACCGCGACGCGGGTAGGGCTCCGGCGCGGCGCCCCGGTGATCCTCGCCGTGCGCGCCGCCGATCTCGCCGCTGCGGGCCGGGCCTTCTTCGTGACGAGCAACCAGGTGTGGCTGACCGAAATGGTCCCGCCCGCCTTCATCGAAAGGCTGTTGCCATGATGTGTGCCGATCGCGTGCCCTCGCTATGGGAATGGCCGCTGCTCTGGGTGTGCCTGAAGCTGCTGTTCCGCAAGCGCCGCTCGCTGCCGCATCATCTGAAGCTCCGGCACTGAGCGGGCGGCTTGACAGAATCGGCAAAAGCGGTGATTTCGGCAGGCCCGAGCGGGTATGGTGAAATGGTATCACAGGAGCTTCCCAAGCTTCTAGCGCGGGTTCGATTCCCGCTACCCGCTCCAGCTTTTCCCACATATTTGGACACTGCTCCGCCACCTTGAGCGCTGTACCGTTCGCGGTAACGGCGCGGCGCAAGCTCCGCCTTCCAATGGTCGATTAAATCAGACTATTGTGCGGGCCATGCTCCGCTGGCTCTCCGCGCTCGCCCTTTTCCTGGCCACACCTGCCCTGGCCCAGGCACCGCATCTGGAAGGCGGGCGACTGATCGTCGACGGTGAGCCGTTCCTGATTCGCGGGGGCGAGCTCGGCAATTCGTCGGCTACCGATCGCAACTGGCTCAGGCCGCACTGGCAGCGGTTGAAGGCGTTGCACCTCAACACGGTGCTCGCGCCGGTGACCTGGGAAGCGATCGAGCCGGAGGAGGGCAGGTTCGACTTTTCCAGCCTCGACTGGCTGGTCGAGGATGCGCGGGCAAACGACATGCGGCTGGTGCTGCTCTGGTTCGGCAGCTGGAAGAACAGCATGTCGACCTATGCGCCCGCCTGGGTGAAGCGTGACGGCAGGCGCTTCCTCCGCTCGACCGGCAGGGACGGCCAGCCGCAGGACATATTGTCGGTGTTCGGCAAGGCGACGCGCGATGCCGATGCGCGGGCGTTTGCGGCGATGATGAAACATCTGAAGGCGATTGATGGCGGCCGGCACACCGTGCTGATGGTGCAGGTGGAGAATGAGATCGGCTTCCTGCCCACCGCGCGCGAGCACGGTCCGCTGGCCGATGCCGCCTTCGCCCAGTGGAAGGGCGATGAGGAGGCGTTCACCGCACATCATTATGCAAGCTGGGCCAATGCCGTGGCCGAGGCCGGCAAGCGCGAATATCGGCTGCCGATGTACGTGAACGGTGCGCAGGGACGGCCCGGCAAGCTGCCGGGCGACTATCCGAGCGGCGGCCCGCTCGCGCATCTGATGCAGGTGTGGAAGGCGGCGGCGCCCGCGATCGACATGCTCTCGCCCGACATCTATTTCCCGAACTTCGCAAGCATCGCCGAGGGCTATTCCGTGCCCGGCAATCCGCTGTTCGTGCCCGAGGCCAACCAGGCGGGCGATCCGCGCGCGCCGGCCAACGCCATGCGCGCGATTGGCAGGCACGGGGCGATCGGCTTCAGTCCCTTCGCAATCGAGAACATTGCCGACAGGGATCGGCTGGGTGCCTTCTACGCGATGCTCGATCAGCTGACGCCGTCGCTGTTCGCGGCCAGGGCGCGCGACGGGTTTGCGCCGCCGGTGAGCTTCGAGGGCTTGGTCGACACCATGCCGCAGCTGTCGCGCCTGGGCGGCCATGCGCTCAGCGTGAACTTCGTCGATCCCTGGACACCGAAGGACAAGCAGGAGCCGGGCGAGCATGGCGGGATCATCCTGTGGCTGGGCGGCGAGGATTATCTGGTCGCCGGCAGCGGGATCACGGTGACGTTCGAGCCGCGCGTGGGGCTGGATTTCGTCGAGGAGGGCCGGTTCGACGGCGGCAAATGGATCGCCGGGCGCAAGCTCAACGGCGACGAGACGCATCAGGGACGGCACGTCCGCCTGCCGCCGGGGCAGTTCGGCATCCAGAAGCTCAGGCTCTACCGCTATTGAGCCATATCGTTTCTCGAGCGTTGCGAACCCGATGGAAAGACTCTGGTTCATTACCAACCCCGGCTCGGGATCTACCACCAGGGCCAAGTGCGACGCGCTCGAAGCGATATTCGAAGCGCGCGGGCTGACGCTGATCGGCCGCACCGAATTTCCCGCGGAGGCGATGCCGAAGGGCGCGTCGCTCACGCGTGAAGACGTAGACACGGTGGTGCTGTTCGCCGGCGACGGGACGATCAACGCCGCGCTTTCGGCGCTGAAGGACTGGGAGGGCACCTTCCTGATCCTGCCGGGCGGGACGATGAACCTTCTCGCCAGGTCGCTGCACGGCACGCTGGATCCCCAGGCGATCGTCCAGGCGGCGCACCATGCGACGCGGAAGATTGCGCTGCCCTATGTCGAGGCGGCCGGGCATCGCGCGTTCGTCGGGCTGATCATGGGGCCTGCCACTGCCTGGTTCCGCGCGCGCGAGGCGGTGCGCAAGGGCGCGCTCAAGCGGCTGTTCCAGGCGGCGCATGTCGCCTGGAACCGTACCTTTGGCGGCAGCGGTATCCGCATCTCCGGCGTGCCGACGCTCGGTGGCCGCTATCAGGCAGTGTTCGTCCGGCCCGAGGAAGGCGCGCTGCACGTCGCGGCCGTGGACGCGCGCGACTGGAGCGCGATCGTGCAGCTGGGCTGGGAATGGCTGACCGGCGACTGGGTGGCGGCGCAGGCGGTGAGCGAGAGCCTCGCCGGCGAGCTCGCGCCGCGGGGGAAGAAGCCGGTGCTGGCGCTGTTCGACGGCGAGCCGGTATCGCTGGTGCCGGGCACCGCGATCAGGGCGGGGCTGAGCCGCAAGGCCTTTATCGCGACGTGCGGGGAATCGCGATGACGCGGCTCTTCCATGTCAGCGACCTCCATTTCGGGCGGGAGGACCGCGCCGCGATCGACTGGTTCGCCGCGCGGGTGCGGGAGGAGCAGCCGGACGCGGTGATCGTGACCGGCGATCTGACGATGCAGGCGCGGGCAAGGGAATTCTCGGCCGCGGCGCAGTGGCTCAAGAGCCTTGGTCGGCCAGTGACGGTAGAAGTGGGCAATCACGACTTGCCCTGGTTCAATCTCTGGGCGCGGTTCGTGACGCCCTACAAGCGCTACCGGACACTCGAGCGGATCATCGAGAAGCCGCTCGACGTGCGGGGCGTGGCGGTGGTGCCGCTCAAGACGACGGCGCGCTTCCAGTGGCGGCTCAACTGGTCGAAGGGCTATGTCAGCATGCGGGCGTTGCGGGAATCGCTGGCGCAAGTCGAGGGGGTGCCGGCGGGCGACCTGGTGTTCGTCGCCTGCCACCATCCACTGGTGGAGGGCGGCACGCGGATGACCAGCGAGACCCATCGAGGGCCGGAGGCGCTGGCCGCGCTCGCCCGGGCGGGTGCGGATGCGGTGCTCACCGGCCATGTCCATGATCCGTTCGACGTGGAGCGGCGGATCGGCGAGCGCACCGTGCGGCTGATCGGGGCGGGCACCTTGTCCGAGCGGGTGCGGGCGCGGCCGCCTTCGTTCAACGAGATCCTGGTGGAGGGGGGCGGCTTCGTCACCCGGGCGCGGTTCATGGGCGAGGGGAGCGTCGCCCTTTGATCACCGCTTCGAGATATCCTGGCCGAACACCAGCAGATTGCCGTCCGGCGCGACCACCATCAGCTCGCGCTGGCCGTAGATCTGGTCCACGGGTCCATGGATGTCGCCATCGTTGAGCAGGGACGCCTTGGGCCTCAGCTCGTCGGCGACCGCTTCCACGTCCTCCACGTCGACATAATAGCAGAAGCGGCGGTTCCCCGGCGGGGCGCCATCGTCGCCGGCATTCTCCAGCAGGCGGAACGCGGCCTGCTCGCGCTGGACATAGGCATAGTTGGCAGTGCGGAAATAGAGCGTGAAGCCCAGCACCTCGGTGAAGAACCAGACGGCTCTCTCGAAGTCCGGCACGTGCATGAACGGTGTAACGCGATAGAGATTGGCCATCGTTCGCCTCCCCGGAAGGCGCGCCCCATTACCGGAGCGGAACGATAGCGCAATCCCGATACGCAGTTAAGCGCGAAACAACCCAATCGGCCCGCGCCCGCCCGTGCTCCACGTCGACCAGTTGGGGAAGACATAGGGCATGTCCGCATCGCTGACGCCGTGCCAGCGGGCGATCGCGCCGATATATTCCTCCTGCGCCACGGCGGGGACGAAGCGGCCCTCGCTGCTCACATCGGTCGCGCCGCCGAGCACCGGATCCGGATAGGCGCCGAAGATGCCGCCGGGCGCGACATTGCCGCCGACCACCAGATGGTTGCTGCCCCAGGCATGGTCGGTGCCGTTCTGGGCGTTGCCGCGATAGGTGCGGCCGAAGTCGCTCATCGTGAAGCTGGTGACGTTCTCGGCCATGCCGATCGCCTGCATCGCGCGGTGGAAGCCGGCCAGCGCCATGGCGAGGTCGCCGAGCAGATTGGCGTGCGTGCCGCTGTCGTTGGTGCCGCCATTGGTCTGGCCCGAGTGATTGTCATAGCCGCCCTGGCTGACGAAGAAGGTCTGGCGGCCATGGCCCAGGCTGCCTCGTGCATCGATCATCCGGGCGACGCGCATCAGCTGGCGCGCGACGTCGCTGGTGAGCACGGCGCCGGTCGTCGGGTTGACGAAATAGCCGTCGAGCGCGCTGTTCGCCGAGATGATCGTGTTGGCAGTGGTCGCCTGGTCATAGCTGGCATTGATGTCGCGCGCGCTTGCCTCCGCGACGTCGCCCAGGCCGGCGGCCGAGGAAAAGGTGGTGAGGGCCGCGTTCTTGGCGTTGTTCGCCGCGTTGCTCATGGTCGAATAGCCCGAACGCGTGAGCGTGCCGGTGGAAGGCAGCACCAGCGCCGAACTGGTCTTGCCGATCACCGCCAGGTTCGAGCCGGCGATCGAGATCATCGACGGGACCGCGCCCGTGCCCATCCGATCAGTCAGGCGGCCCATGAAGCCATCGGTCGCGAAGTCGCGGGCGCGCAGGCCCTGCCAGTGCGCCTGTTCGTCCGAGTGGCTGAGCAGGTTCATCGGGCGCAGATCGGCGCGCGACTGATAGGTCGCCTTGGTGAGCGGCGCATAGAGAGTGCCGGCATTGAGGACGAGCGCCAGGCTGCCTTCGTCCCAGAGCGGGCGGAGCGCGGCCATCGCCGGGTGGAGCGCATAGGCTGCGCCGGTAAGCGCGGTCAGCCGGTTGGCCGCAATGCCCACGGTGCCGCGCGAGGCGAGATATTGCGGGTGCCGGGCATCGGTGGGGATCACCATGTTCCAGCCGTCATTGCCGCCGAACAGGAATACGCCCACCATCGCGCGATAGTTGCCGCTGGGTGCCGCGATGGCGGCGGTATGGCCGAGCTGGCCGATCGCGGCGAGCGCGCTCGTGCCGGCGGTGACCTTGAGGAAGTCGCGTCGGGAAATCGTCATCGGTCCGGCTCCTCAGCGGTCGATCAGGAACATCGGGCTGGTGGCCGCGACGTAGAGCATCATCTGGGCGCGGCGGCGCGCCTGGACATTCGCATCGGTATTGGTGATCGGCGTGGCAGCGGCCTTGAGCGCGTCCTTCTGCGTCTGGTTCAGCGTGTTGGCGAACAAGGTCAGGTCGATGCGCGACACCATCGCGTCGAGATCGGTGCCATAGGCTTCCCAGGTTGCCCACAAGGGCTGGGTGAGCGAGGACATGGGCAGGCCGGAATCGAGCGCATATTCGCTGCGATTGGCATCGCCGGAGACGGTCCAGTCATAGACGAAATTGTGCCAGCGCAGCACGTTGGAGGTGTTGAGCAGCTTCGAGGCCGGGCTCTTCAACGTGGTCGATCCGGGCAGCGGGAAGTCATCCGGATAGAAGTTGAACACCGATGGCGCGCGGAACACCGGCTGGCCGATATTGCTGTCGCGGGTAGTGAAGACATAGCCGTCGGTGGCGAAGCCGATCGCGCGGGCGAGCGCGGTCATCAGCAGCACCGGCTCCTTGAGCTTGCCGCTGGCTGCGGTGGGTGCCGCGCGCGCGTCGCCGTCGAGCAGGATGGCGCGGACCACTGCCTTCATGTCGCCGCGCACGCCTTTGCCGTTGTCGGCGAACACCGCGGCGACGCGGCCGACATAGGCCGGGCTGGGATTGGCGGTGACGAGGTGGACGATCATGTGGCGCGCGACGAAGGGCGCGGTGGAGGGGTTGTTGAACGCGGCATCGACCACCGCCGCGACGCTGGCTTCCTGCGAGGCGCCGGCGGCGACGGTGACGCTGAGGAATTTCTTCTCGGTCGTGTCGTAGCGCGAGGCGACCTGGATCATCGGCTTGGCATAGTCGCGGGCATTGCCGTCGGTGATCGCGGCGCCGCCGACCCGGGCATAGGTCCAGCCGGTCAGCGCCTTGGCGACGCCCTTGATGTCGTCGGTCGCATAGTTGGGGATGGCCGCGCCGGCGCCATCGCGCTTCAGGCTGCCGTCCATGTTCAGCTGGTCCGGGCCCATCGAGAAGAGCTGGAGCAACTCGCGGGCGTAGTTCTCCGACGGGCCCGACTTGTTGCTGTCGGCCATGTCGAGATAGTCGCCCATATAGCCGCTCATCGTCACCTGGCTGAGGATGTCGCGATAATTGCCGAAGGCGTTGGCGAGGAAGATCTGGTTGAACGCGGCGATGCCCGCGGTCGAGTTCACTTCGACTTCGGAGGCGACGATCATCTGGCCGAGCGCAAAGGCGGTGCGCTGACGCAGCTGATCGGAACCGGCGACGGCATTGGCGTAGAAGCGCATCGCCACCGGCGTGCGGCTGAAATGGGCGCGCGCGCAGATCGTGTCGCCGTTGGCGCAGAAATCGCGGCGCACCTCGGTGGTGAGATCCGCATAGGAACTGCTCGACGCGGCGAGCTGCTCGTCGACCCAGGCAGTGGCGCCGAGCTGCCTGATCCGTGCCACCAGATCGGGCGTGGGGCCGAAGCTCGCCTGCTTGGCGAGCCGCGCGGCGTCGCCATCGGTGAACGGGGCCGGAGCAGGCGTAGGGGCGGGCGCCGAGACCACGCCGCCGCCGCCCGATGACGCGCCGCCGCCGCCACCCGAATCGCAACCCGCGAGCGCGAGCAAGCCAAGCGCCGCGCCAAGCACGGCCGGTTTTCTTTGCCGGATCACCAATTTCCCCCGCCCGTCACGAGAAGCCGCGACCTGCATGGGCATGCATAGGTTACTGGCGGAATCCCAACAACCTGCAGAAATACCTAAGGCACGGTTCAGTTCGATTGCATGGGGCGAAATGCCGCGGACTTGGCCGGTGGTTGCGCAGGCGCAATGGCACGAGCGACGGCGAAGCGAGCCGGGCGTGGGACGGAATGCCTGACATGAAGAAGGTTGACTCTGCTGCAATCGCATCTAATATTTCTGTTATGACAGAAATTACGGACAATGCTGTTCAGTTGCCGATCGCGGTGCAGCAGTTCGTGCTGCATTGGGGTGAGATGGGCGGGCAATGGGGCGTCAACCGCTCGGTCGCCCAGATCCATGCGCTGCTCTATCTCTCCGACCGGCCGCTCAACGCCGAGGAGATCAGCGACACGCTGCGCATTGCGCGGAGCAATACCTCGAACAGCCTCAAGGAACTGCTCGGCTGGAAGCTGATCCGCCGCGTGCCCGTGATGGGCGATCGGCGCGATCACTATGAGGCCGAGGTCGACCTGATGCAGATGCTCACGCGCATCGCGCAGGGCCGCAAGGAGCGTGAGATCGATCCTGCGGTGGCGGCGTTGCGCGTGTGCACCGAGGAAGCCAGGCGTGACGGCCGCATCTCGGACGTCGCGCGCGGGCGGATCGAGGCGATGCAGGATTTCGTCGTCACGATCGATGACTGGTACCAGCAGATGATGAGCGTGCCGCCGGGACGGCTGATGACGCTGATCCGGCTGGGCAAGCGGATCCTGAGCTTCCTGCCCAAGGGCAAGGCCGAATAGCGGCCCCCGGCCGCGGAAAGGGTGGCATATGGGCGTGGCAATCGGTTATGCGCCCGGGGCGCTGGCTCGTTACGCCGACTGGCACCGGGTGGGAGCGCCGTGCCGCGACGATGCGGAGAGCCCCTTTGCCGGGCTGCTCGGCGAGCGCTGGCTGTTCCTGCCGCCCGCCACGCGCCGCCGTTTCCTGCGCAAGATCGAAGCGGGGGCCTGTGTCTCCTATCTCGGCGAAGTCGCCGAATGCCGGATCAGCCGGGCGGGGTGGCTGCTGGCGCAGGGCGCGCGGTTGATCGGCGCGCCGTTGCCGCTGGGCACGGACATCGGCGTCTCGGCCAGCGTAAGCGTCACCGCCGATGCCGATGGCCAGGGGCAATATTGGACGCGGCAATATGGTCGTGCACAGGGTTTTCCACAGGTTATCCACAGCGCCAAGCGCTTTGCCGGGCCGACGGGAATCGAGGAATATCTGGGGCTTGGCGTGGGCATCGCACTCCGGCTGGAGGAAGCGGGTGGCGCGCTGCTGTTCGTGAGCGATCATTATTTCCTGAAACTGGGCGGGCTGGTGTTCCGCGCGATGTACGGGCCAGGGGAGGCGGTGGAGGAATGAATCCCGTCATCCTGTTCGACGGCGTCTGCCTGCTGTGCACCGCCAATGCCCGGTTCGTGCTGCGGCACGACCGGCGCGGGCATTTCCGGCTCGCTTCGGTGCAGAGCGCGGCGGGGCAGGCGCTGTGCCGGCGCTTCGGCGTCGACCCGGATAGTCCCGACACGATGCTGGTGATCGAGGGCGGCCGGGCGCGGCGCGACAGCGACGCCGTGCTGGCGATCGCCGAGGGGCTGGGCTGGCCGTGGCGGGTGTTGGGCGTGCTGCGCGCAGTCCCGCGGCGCCGGCGGGACGCGGTATACCGGTGGGTGGCGCGCAACCGCTACCGGTGGTTCGGCAAGCGGGAAGCCTGTTGGGTGCCGAGCGCCGAGCAACGGGCCCGCATCCTGTGAGCCGCATCCTCGTCATCGGCGGCTATGGCGGGTTCGGGGCGCGGTTGAGCCGGCGACTGCTTGCGGCGGGGCATGAGGTGCTGGTCGCCGGGCGGAGCCGCGACAGGGCCGCGGCGTTCTGTGCCGGGCATCCCGGCGCCGAACCCGTGGCGGCGGACCGGACCAACGGGATCGGCATGGTGCTGGCGCGCGAACGGCCCGACCTGGTGATCGACGCCGCGGGACCGTTTCAGGGCAGCGGCTATACGGTGCCCGAAGCGTGCATCGCGATGCGCATCCCCTATCTCGACCTGGCGGACTCGCGCGATTTCGTCGCAGGGATCGGCGCGCTGAACAAGGGCGCGGCGGTGGCGGTGCCGATCGTCAGCGGCGCCTCGAGCGTGCCGGCGCTTTCCGGCGCCGTGGCGCGTGCCCTGGCGGCGGGACTGTCGCAGGTCGAGTGCATCGACATCGCCATCAGCGCTTCGAACCGGGCCGTGGCCGGTCCCTCGGTGGCGGCGGCGATCCTTTCCTATGTCGGCAAGCCGGTGCGCGTCTGGCGCGGCCAGCACTGGACGCGAGTGACCGGCTGGCAGGAACTCCGCCGCGCGCGCTTCGTCGTGGATGGAGGAGAAGTCCCCCTGCGCCGCTGGATCGCACTCGCCGAAGTGCCGGACCTGTCGCTGTTGCCCGCGCTGTTGCCCGGCCACCCCGCCACGACTTTCCGTGCCGGCACCGAACTCGGCTTCCAGATGCTCGCCTTGTGGCTGCTGAGCTGGCCGGTCCGCTGGGAGTGGCTCCGGACGCTGCGCGGCGCGGCGCCCTGGCTGCACAAGCTCCAGCGGATCACCGCCTGGGCCGGGAGTGACCGATCGGCCATGTCGGTGACCTTGGTGGGCGCAGGGGTCCGCCGGCGCTGGACGCTGATCGCGGACAGAGGAGACGGGCCCGAAATTCCCACCCTGGCGGCGGAGCTGCTCGCAGGAGACATTCTCGCCGGTCGCGTGCCTCCGGGTGCGCAGGACGCGAGCGGGTTGTTGACGCTCGACCGGTTCGAGCCGCTGTTCGCCGGGCTGGCGATCCGTCACGCAGCGCGTGAAGACGCGGTCGAGCCGCTCTATCTTCGGGCGATGGGTTCGCGTTTCGCACGGCTGCCGGAGCAGGTGCGCGCCATGCATGCGCTTCACGGTGATGCGGGCGCGGCAGGTGAAGGGGAGGTGCGCCGGGGCGCCGGGCTGGCCTGGCTGGTCGGGCGGATAATGGGCTTCCCGCCCAGCGGCAGCTATCCGCTGCGCGTCACCTTCGCGGTCAGGGGCGGCAAGGAGCGCTGGACGCGCGATTTCGGCGGCCATGCCTTTTCGAGCGAACTCAGTCAGGCAGGACAAGGGGTCGCCGAACGCTTCGGCCCGCTGCGTTTCGTCTTCGAGCTGCCCTTGGACGGCGAGGGGCTCGCAATGGTGCTGTGCCGCTGGACCGCGTTCGGCGTGCCGATGCCGCGCTTCCTGGGCCCGCGCATCGCCGCGCGGGAGTGGCAGGAGGACGGGCGCTTCCGCTTCGAAGTGGGCGTGGCGATGCCGCTGCTGGGCGAGGTGGTGCGCTATACAGGCTGGCTGAGGCGCCTCTAACTGCAACTGCACGGGCGCGGCTGCGTGAGCCAAGCAGGCGAATCCTGCTTTGCAAGGCGCCTAGCGCAGCCAGCGCGCCATTTGCGGATAGGCGGGGAGGCCGAGATTGCCGGCCTGGTGCGGCTCGGCGGTCATGCCGAAATATTGGAGCATCGGCGTGCCCGGCCCGGCGCCATCGTCGAACGCAGTCGCCAGCGCCGCGCCGCCGCCCTTGTAGCCATCGGCATGGAACAGGACCTGTGTGTCGATCCCGATCGCGCGGGCGGCGGCATAGGACCAGGCGATCGCCGCCATCTCCTCGCCGGGGTCGTCGCGGACCTCGCATAGCATCGGGCGCAGCGCCGGCTCCGTGCAGGCGATGTGCCCCGCCTCGTGGAGCAGATCGCCGGGGAAGAGCGAGCGGGCGGGGTCGAGCACCAGCCCGCCGTTGCGCACTTCGATGCCCGGCAGGAAGCTGTTGTCCCCGATCGCGCCATGGGCCACCGGAATCCCGATCTCGGCCAGAAAATCGAGGATCCGGACCGTGTCGGGGTGGTCGTGCGACATGGCGCGAAGCTAGCGGCGTGCGGCCCGAACGAAAAGGGCGGCCCGTCGCCGGACCGCCCGATTCGGTGGCAGTTGCCCGAAAGCGCTTAGCGCTTCGAGAACTGGAAGCTGCGGCGAGCCTTGGCCCGGCCATACTTCTTACGCTCGACCGTACGGCTGTCGCGGGTCAGGAAGCCGGCCTGCTTCACCGGGGTGCGCAGGATCGGCTCATACTTGGTGAGCGCCTGGCTGATGCCGTGCTTCACCGCGCCGGCCTGGCCCGAAAGGCCGCCGCCCTTGACCGTGCAGACGACGTCATACTGGCCCTCGCGCTCGGTGATGCCGAACACCTGGTTGATGACGAGGCGCAGCGTCGGACGCGCGAAATAGACTTCCTGGTCACGACCGTTGATCGTGATCTTGCCGGTGCCCGGCTTCAGCCACACACGGGCCACGGCGTCCTTGCGGCGGCCGGTCGCATAGGCGCGGCCGAACTTGTCGAGCTCCTGCTGGCGGAGCACGGCCGGAGTCGAGGGCTCGTTGATCTGACCGGCGAGATACGCTTCGGCGGCGTTGTCCGACGAAGCCTGGGCCTGGGTGGCGACGGCCTGCTCGCCGGCGGCGATGGCGCCGAGATCGGAAAGGGACTGGCGGTTGTCGGACATTATGCGCCCACCTTGTTCTTGCGGCTCATGCCGGCGATGTCGAGGACCTCGGGGTTCTGCGCTTCATGCGGATGCTCGGCGCCGTTGTAGATACGCAGGTTGCGCATCTGCTGGCGGCCGAGCGGGCCACGCGGGATCATGCGCTCGACGGCCTTTTCGAGCACGCGCTCCGGGAAACGGCCCTCGAGAACCTTGGCGGCGGTGATGCCCTTGATGCCGCCCGCATAGCCGGTGTGCTTGTAGTACACCTTCTGGGCCAGCTTCTTGCCGGTGAAACGGATCTTGTCCGCGTTGATGACGATGACATTGTCACCGCAATCGACGTGCGGGGTGAAGCTCGTCTTGTGCTTGCCGCGCAGGACGTTGGCGATCACGACGGCAGCGCGGCCGACGATCAGGCCGTCGGCATCGACGATGTGCCACTTCTTCTCCACCTCGGCCGGCTTGGCCGACTTGGTGGTCTTCATCAGCGCCTTCATGGGCGAGACCTTTCGAGTATGAAACGCAAGCGCGCCACCCTTCCGGGCAGCGCGGTTGATGGCCCTCTGACGATTCGCGCAGAGAAAGTCAAGAAAAGCGCGGGTTTGCTGACGGGTATTGGAATACCCGAGTGCAAATTCCCCGGTGCGCACGCGCCACGCGGCGCGTCAATCGCGGCCGGCAGCCGGCTCCACGGTGAGCGTGGTGACGGTCACTTTCTCCAGCGTGCCCACGCGGACGCGCAGCGTCTTGCTGTTGCGGGCGACCAGCCCGGTGCGAGGATCGAACTCGGTGATGCGTTCGAGCATCACGCCCTGGCCGGCGGCACTGGTGACGCTGCGCAGGCGCCCGCCGGGAAGCGCCGCGACCGTCCGCGTTCCCTCTAGCGGCGCGGTACTGCCATAGGCCGAGTTGCCGGGCAGGCGGATCGGCGTGCTGCCGGGCGCGATCGCCTCGTCCGCGATCACCGCCAGGACGAGCGAAGCGAGCATTGCGCGCTGGCGCTCGGCCGGCAGCGCGCGGAGCGGGTCGGCAATGCGCGTGGCGAGCTTCTCGCGTTCGGCCGGCGCCAGGGTGCGCCGGGCGGCGGCGACTTCAGCGACGCGCCGGCAGAAACGCTCCCACAGTGCCGGCATGTCGTCGATCCCCAGGATGGCGCCGCGCGGATCGAGATGGAAGACGAGGGTGCTGCCGGCAAATGCGTCGAACCCGGCTTCATAGGCGGCACCGGTGCTGTCGGCGGTTTCGCCGGCCCCGGCGCGCAGGGCCACTTCGGCGCGATAGCCCAGGCCCTCGCGCGCGAAGCGGACGCGGCGTTCCATGCGATAGGTGCGGGCGTCGTCGCGGCGTTCGGTCACCACGTGCATCGGCGCATCCAACGGCGGGGCGAAGCCGGCCGTGCCCGCCTGGAGGACGATCGCGGCAAGGAGCATCAGCGCGTCTCGGCTTCCACCCAGGCGCCTACCTGTTCGCCGGCGGTCGCGGTCCAGCTCTCGATCACTGGCAGCTCATAGGGATGAAGCGTGGCGATTCGATCGCGCAGCCGGGTGGCGAGCATCGGGCGCGTCTTGAACAGCACCGGCACTTCCTCCGCCTGTTCCATGGCGCCGTGCCACAGATAGAGCGAGGTGCAGGGGGCGAGGATATTGGCGCAGGCGGCGAGATGCTCGGCGAGCACGGCTTCCGCCACCCGCTCGGCATCCGCGCGGGTGGCGAAGGTGACGTAGAAGAGCGCAAGCTCGCTCAAGCGGCGGCCCGGCCGCCGGCGAGGTGCGCCCCCCAGACGGTGGCGATGACGACGAGCGCGCCGGTGAGCTGGTGGAGCGCGGCGAGCCAGATCGGCACTCCGGCCATCACCGTGGCGATGCCGAGCAGGATCTGGGTGCCGAAGGCGCTGTGGATCGCGATCGAGGCGCGGCGGCTGACGGGACGCACCTTGCGCGCGAGCAGGATCAGCCCGGCTACCGCCACCCAGGCCCACCAGCGATGGATGAAGTGCACCACCGCCGGATCGGAGAAGAGGATATGGCCGAGGCTCTGGCCCGCCTGGCTGACGCCCGGGAAGAAATGGCCGTTCATCAGCGGCCATTGATCGGTGACCAGCCCGGCATCGAGCCCGGCGACCAGCGCGCCGTAGAAGAGCTGGACGAACAGCACGAGCAGAACGCCGGCGGCGACGCCGGTCAGCCGGGCGGGGCGCGCCATCGGGCTGCGGTCGAGCGCCAGCAGGTCGAGCGCGGTCCAGACGATGCCGCCCAGCGTGAACAATGCGGTGAGCAGGTGCGCGGCCAGCCAGAAATGATCCACGGCGGTGCTGGTCTTGTTGAGCCCAGACTGGACCATCCACCAGCCGAGCGCGCCCTGCAGCCCGCCCAGCGCGAGCAGCGCGGTCAGCCGCCAGCCATAGCCCTTCGGAATCGCGCGGCGGACGGCGAACCAGACCAGGGGCAGGAAGAAGGCGAGCCCGATGACGCGGCCGAGCAGCCGATGGAGATATTCCCAGAAGAAGATGTTCTTGAACTCGGCCAGCGTCATGCCGCGGTTCAGCTGCTCATATTGGCCGATCTGCCGGTAATGGGCGAACTCGGCCTGCCACTGCGCATCGGTGAGCGGCGGGATCGCGCCCGACAGCGGCTTCCATTCGGTGATCGACAGGCCGGATTCGGTGAGGCGGGTGATGCCGCCGATCACCACCATGAGCACGATCAGCGCCGCGACGGCGAACAGCCAATGGGCAAGCGCGCGCGGGCGGGCGGAAGCGGGAAGCGAAGTCATCTGCAGCACGGGCGGCGGTGTAGTGCCGAAGGGGAGCGATGGCGAGTCCCGTCCTGGTGCCGGACGCACGGCTTTGATCGGCGGCGAGGCTCCGCGGCGGCGGCATCGGTTCGGTTGACTTGTAGGGTTTCATTTGTGAGTTCCTGTTTTGTTCCAATCAACATGGGACTATGACATGGCTTTCGATATTACGGATTTCGGTGCGGTCGGCGACGGGAGCACCGACGACACGGCTGCCATCCAGGCAGCGATCGATGCGGCCTATGACGCGGGCGGGGGCACGATCTTCGTTCCCAAGGGCACCTATGCGGTGACGGGCTTGTGGCGGAGCTTCGCCGGCGTGGTGCCGATCCTGTTCAAGGGGGAAGGCAAGTTCCTCTCAACCTTCGTGAAGATCGCGGGAACCGACGCGCCAATCCTCACGCTCAGTGCGGAAGGCGTGCTCGATATCTATGGCGGCTTGGAGGACATCGGCTTCCAGGGCGTCGCGCGGGCCGGGACTGGCCTGCGGCTGGAGCAAGTGGCCCGGATTCAGATGGATCGTGTCCTGTTCAAGAATTGCGAGGTGGGGCTGGAACTGCGGGCGAGCCTGATCTTCCGGCTGCGGGACTGCACGATCAACAGCAACTGGACCGGTATTAAGGTGCGCCGGCAGCGGGATGCGTCGAACACTGTCCGTGGCCCGGGCTCGAACCTCCTGGTCTTCGAGGGTGGCGAAGTCCGTGACAATCTGGCGTGGGGTGTGGATCTGGGAGAAGGCATGGGCCATGCCTTTCGCAGCGTGAACTTTGAACAGAACGGCAGCAGAGCGGTCGTTACGGGTATGATTTCGGGTACGACGCTCATGGTCACCGACGTGATGTCGGGCGTAATTCGTGTCGGTGATGAGCTGGTTGGAGCAGACGTGCTGCCCGGCACGATGGTCATTGCTCTCGGCGCCGAAACGGGCACCTATGTGGTGAGCCGGTCCCAGAACATCGGGAGCCGCACCCTGGCCTCCTCCGACCTCGATTCGGGTGCGGTCATCATTCGCGAGAGCGTGGACGGCGAGTCCGGCTATGCGAATTTCGTCTTCGACGGCTGTTGGTTCGAGGGCAACAATGGAAGGGCCTTTGTCTGCGAGGATGGCCTGATCAACCTGATGCTGACCAATTGCTTTTGGATCAACAACGACGGCGGTCGCGACGTGGAGATCGGCGATATCCGAAACTCCAACATCTTCAATGTCGTCGCGCCTTCGGCGGGAGCGGCCTTCCGGATCGGCGCTGCGCAGTCGCAGGTCATCGGCAGCCATATCACCGCGCTGATCGATAACTCGACCAGTAAGTTCCATCTTAACATCGTCAATAGCGGTGCGACCGGGAATGGCGGCATCGCGACTGGACCGGTGCAATGGCAGCCGACGGCACTGGGTTTCTTCGGCACGCTACCCATTGCGAAACCGACCGGCGTGGCTGCCACCGCCGCGGGCCTGCACGCGGCGCTCGTATCGCTCGGGTTGATTTCGGGCTGAACCTTGCGGCCGGGTATTCGGGAACAAGTGCCCGGCCGCATCCCCATCAAGGATGCCGCGAGCGATTTCGTCGATTGCGGAGCGACAACCATAGTTGCGACCGGGCGTCGCGGTGGATGAGCCGGAGCTGCTTCTGACGCCGATCCTGCCCCATGCGCGGAAGCAATGAGGTTAATCATTTTTAGGGATTCGTCTTCGCTCTCCTTCCGCGCATAGTCCTCCCGGGCAAGACAATAACGGGGGAGCGGGATGACCCAGCGGTTGACACGGCGGCAGGCCATTGGCGGGGCGGTGGCGGCCGGCGGGGTGGCGACCTGGCCCGGCCTCATCGCGCTGGCGGCCGAGCCCGAGATCCTGTTTTGCGAAGTGCTGCTCGTCGACGGGACGGGCGCATCGCCGCGCCTAGCCAATGTGCGCGTCGTGGGCGACCGGATCGTCGAGGTCGCGGCGCCTTCGGCCGCGAGCTCCGGGATGCGGGTGGTCGCCGGGGAGGGGCGCGTGCTCGCGCCGGGCTTCATCGACATGCACAGCCATGGCGATCCGCTCGACGACAGCTACGAGGCCTTTCTTGCGATGGGCGTCACCACGATCACGCTCGGCCAGGACGGCAGCGGGCCCCGGCTGGGCAAGGACCTCGATCCGCGGAGCTGGATGGCGGCCGTCGATCGCGCCGCGATCGACCTCAACGTGGCGCTGCTTTCCAGCCACGGCACGCTGCGGCGCGCGGCGGGCGTGCCGGATTCGGTCCGCCGTCCCGATGCCGCCGGGCTCGCGCGGATGGCGGCGCAGCTTGAAGTCGAGCTGAAGGCGGGGGCGTTCGGCCTGTCCTATGGCCTGGAATATGTGCCGGGCATCTATTCGGAGACGCCCGAGCTGACCAATCTCGGCAAGGTGGTGGCGCGGTACGGCGGCGTGGTGATGAGCCATATGCGCTCGGAGAATGACGAGGATATCAAGGCCTCGATCGACGAGCTGATCGCTTCCTCGCTGCCGGCGCGGCCGCACATCTCGCACCTCAAGGTCGTCTTCGGCAAGGGCGAGGCGCGGGCGCGCGAGCTGCTCGCCTATCTGACGGAGAAGCGCCGCCAGGGGATCGACCTGACCGCCGACCAATATCCGTACGAGGCCGGCTATACTGGCATCGCGATCCTCTTTCCCAAATGGGCGCTGCCGCCCACCGACTATGCCAGGGTGGTGGCCGAGCGGCGGCAGGAACTGCGCGACTATCTGGTGCAGCGCATGACCCGGCGCGGCGGGCCCGAGGCGCTGCTGATCGGCACGCCGCCCTATGCCGGCAAGACGCTGGGCCAGGCGGCTGCGGAGGCGGGGCTTCATTACGCCGATTTCCTGATCAGGATCGGCCCGCAGAGCGGATCGGGCGCGCATTTCACGCAGGACAAGGCGTTGCAGGACGTGCTGCTGGTCGACAGCCATGTCGCCTTCTCCACCGATGGCGGTCCCGGCATGCGCCATCCGCGCGCGACCGGCACCTATGCCAAGCTGGTCGAGGAATATGTCGTGCGCGATCGCAAGCTCACGATCGAGGAGATGGTTCGCAAGGGCACCGGCTATCCGGCCGATATCCTGCGCCTGGGCGATCGCGGCGTGATCCGTCCGGGGGCGAAGGCCGATCTGATCCTGTTCGATCCGGCCAAGGTGAAGGCGCGCTCCACTTATGTCGATCCCTTTGCCCGGGCCGAGGGGTTCGACCTGGTGATGGTCAATGGGAAGCCCGCCTATGAGGGCGGCGCGCGCGTGGGGAGGAACGGGCGGCTGCTGCGGGCGCGCTGATCACTTCCCGGGCCGGGCCGCCGCCTTGCACAGAGCGTCGGTCGCCAGCGCGATGCGGGATTCGGGCATGTCGCGATTGCCGGGGTCGTTCTCCACGCCGCGCGTCTCGGTGTTGAAGGCGAGCAGGGTGCCCATGTGCTGGTCGGGGCACAGGCTCAGATAGGCGCGGAAGCCGTTCTGGTCGCCATTGTGCCCGACGATGCGGATGCCGTCGGTCCGGTCGAGGAAGAAGGACAGACCGCTCCAAGTGGTCGGCGCCATCCGGCCCTGGGTGAAATCCTCGCCCGCGCCGATCACCGGCCGCCACATCTCCTCGAGCGAGGCCCGCTTGAGGACCAGGTCGTACTCGGCGCCGCGCTTCGGGTCGCCGAGCAGGAAGGCGACATATTTCGCCATGTCCGGCAGCGGGGCGTTTAGCCCGCCGTTGGAGACGGTCACGCCGGTATCGACGTCGAACGGAGCGGGCACCCGCTTGCCGTCGCGGATATAGTAGCTGTGAGCGCGATGGGGCAGGAGATAGGGCGGGGTACGGTCGAAATAGCTCGATCGCATGTCGAGCGGGCGCAGGATGTTCTTGTCGACATAGACTTCGAAATCCTCGCCCGAGAGGCGCTCGATCACCTGGCCGAGATAGACGATGCCCGGGTTGGAATAGCCGAACCTGCTGCCCGGTTTGAACTGTAGCTCGGTGTAGGGGATCATGGCCTCCAGCTGCTTCCAGCCAGGCGGCTCGAAGGGCTGCCATGCCTTGTCGCGCCACGGCCAGGTGCCGTTCCGGAAGCCGGCGCTGTGGCTCATCAGCTGGCGGATGGTGATCTCGGCAGGGTCGCCGAAGGGATCGTGAACGCCGGCGAGCTCTGGCACGTAGCGGATGATCGGATCGTCCAGCTTCAGCAGCCCGCGATCGCGCAGCTGCATGATCGCGATGCCGGTCATCGTCTTGGTGATCGACGCCCAGTGATAGATGGTCCGCGCATCCACCGGCACATGCGCCTCGGCATCCTGCTCGCCGAGATGGTCGGCAACGATCGTGCGGCCGTCGCGGATCACATAGAAGCTGCTGCCGGCGATCCCGGCCTTGGCCATCTCGGCGCGGTGGAGGGCGCGGAAATCGGCTATCGCCCCATCGAGGCCGCGATCCTGCGCCGCGGCCGGGGTGGCGGCGAGGGTGAGCAGGAGCAGGGCGGCGCGCTTCATGCCGGCCGCAGCGTGGTGCGCGACGCGGCGCGCGCGTCGACCGCGGCGCGGCTGAACGGCATGGGCTGCATCCGGCCGTTCGCCCAGTTGCGATACTGGTCGCGATAGTGCGGCGAGCGCGGGTCGATCGACTGGCCGGGCAGGATCAGCATCAGCGAATTGTCCCAGGCGCCGACGTCGATCACCTGGAGATAGCTCGCGCCGCCGCCGACCTGCCAGCCCGGGCCCGAGCCGAGCCAGCGCGCCATCACCGTATAGCCGTCGCCGCCCGAGCCTTCGCCCTCGATCGGCGGGAAGGCCCTGGCGATGGCGGGGATGGCGGAGAGCGGGTGGCGCAAGCGCACCTGGTGGAGCGCGCCATAGCGCCAGACGGCGGGATCGGGGCCGAGCTTCTCGCGGATCGCCGCCCAGCCGGCGGCCAGCGCCGCATCGAGCATCGCGTCGCGGGCCGCGGCCGGATCGGCGCCCAGCCGCGCATCGGGCTTCGCCAGCGCGTCGAGCAGGATCGAGGGCGCGATGCTGTTGATCAGCCCCCTGGCGCGGGCCGGCACCAGCACGGCGAGCATGCGCTTGCCGGCCTCGCGCCACACTGCCTCGAACAGTGCGGCGGCGCCGCTGTCGCGGTCGATCCGGGCATCCCAGCCGCGCAGCATGTCGACCGCCGGCCTGGCGGCGGCCGAGGGAGCCGCCGGCAGGAGCGCGAGGAACTGGCGCGCGGGCGTCGAGAGCGTGTCGTGCTGAAGCGCGACGCTGTCGGCCAGGCTGTGCCTGGGTTGGGAGGCGAGCACTTCGGCGATGCGATCGTAGCGATAGGGATCGCGGAACGAGAAGGCGGGGATGCGGTCGCGCGGCCAGCCGGCGGGCAGGTTGTTCTGGTTGGCCGAGGCGAACCAGCCCTTGGCGGGATTGTATGCGCTCGGCAGCGCCTCGAACTTGCGCACGCCGGTCCAGTCGTAGCGGCCGTCGCCCGGCACGGGGAGCAGCCCGTCGCCCTGCTTGCGCACCGGCACGAAGCCGATCACCTGCCAGCCGGTATTCCCGTCGACATCGGCATAGTGGAAATTGGTGGGCGAGGGGTGGAGCGCGAAAGCCTTGCGCAGGCTCTCCCAGTCCCGGGCCAGGTTGATCGCGATCATCGCGAAGGCGCCGTCGCCGCCCGGCTGCATCGCGATGGTGGCGAGTGCGGTGGCGCGGTGCTTCTCCGGGCTCCAGGAGATTACCGGGCCCTGCACCGAATAGCGCAGAGTCACCTTGGCCGGCGCGCCGTCCTTCACTGCGATCGCTTCCTCGACCTTGTCGAACCGCTTCCAGCCGCCGTCATGGCGATAGCGTTCGGGATCGGCGGGATCGAGCTCGAGGACGAACAGGTCGCCCTGGTCGATGTGGAAATTGGTGCGGCCAAAGGCGAAGCGGTCGGTATGGCCCTGCATGATGCCGGGCAGGCCGGGCGCGCCGCCGCCGATCAGGTCGAGCCCCGGCGCGGTCAGGTGCGCGATGTGGCGCGGGCTGAACCCGCCGATGCCGAGATGCGGATCATTGGCCAGGATCGGCCGGCCGGTGGCGGTGCGCGACGGCGACACCGTCCAGGCGTTGCTGCCGGCATTGGCGCGCTCGGCGGAAGCGGCGGCCGGGTCCTGGCCGGTGAGTTCGGCCCAGGGCAGGCCGTCGATGTTGAGCACGCCCAGGTCCGCAATGCTCACTGCCGCGGCGTCGAGCCCGTCGGGCACCTTCATCGCCCAGGCCGGGCGGAGCGGCGCGACGATCGCGTCGAGATCGAGCAGCCCGAGGGCGGCGAGGCGGGCGCGGCGGATCTCGTCGTCGACATTGCCGCTCGATGCTTCGCGGGCACGCACCAGGTCGCGCAGGTCCCAGCGGATCGGGACGATCTGGAGGATGCGATATTCGAGCGGCAGCAGCGAGGGATCGGCGATCACTTCGTCGATGCGCGCATTGATGCCGGCGACATAGGCCTGGGCGCAGGCCAGCACATCGGCCGGCACCCGGCGCAGCTCGGCGTCGATGTCGCCGCGATAGTGGAACAGGCGGGCATTGGCGTCGTGCCTGGCGAAGCGTGCGCCGAACGCCTCGGCCAGCCGGCCCATCTCGCGGCGATGCGACAAGTCGATCTGGAACAGCCGGTCGCGTGCGACGACATAGCCCTGGCCGAAGAACGCATCGGGGATGGTTGCGGCGCGGATGTGCGGCGTGCCCCACTCGTCGTCGACGATCTCGATCGGGGCGCTCGCGCCGCGCACACCCTGCTGCCGGATGGCTACCGGGCGGGGTCGCAGCCCGGCGGCGGCGGCGCTACCGGTGAGGAGCGCCGCGCTGGAGCTCAGCAGGAAGGCACGGCGGTTCAGCATGGAATATCCCCGGATGGCGCTTTGGCCGGGGAGGGTGGTCCGGGCGGATGCCGCTGTCCATCGGAACATAGGTTCGACGGACATAACCTGGGGCTATTGGGGGGAGCCTGCCCTCTCCGCTCTTCCTCGTCATCCCCGCGCAGGCGGGGATCCAGAGCTACCTGGGACGCCGGCTTGCGACCCTGGATCCCTGCCCTTCGCGGGGATGGCGGGAATGGGATAGGAAGCTCGCCGAACCTGGCCTAGGGCGTATCGACATTTGGGCGCGCGATGAAAGTCGGGCCGCCTTCTTGCTCCCCGGCGAAGGCCGGGGCCCAGTTGCGACATTGTTCGAGGGGTTCGCGTATCTCGATAGCATCCCGATGCTGGGCCCCGGCCTTGGCCGGGGAGCCGCCGGGGACCGCCAGTCTCGCAAATGTCGATTGGTCCTAGGCCCGCGCGCCGTCGGTCACCACCGCTTCGTTGTAGCGCAATGCCTTGAGCACCGTATCGACGATGCTCTCGGCATTCAGGCCGGCCTCGGCATATTGCAGCTCGGGCTTGTCCTGGTCCTGGAACAGGTCCGGCAGGCGCATCGTGCGCAGCTTGAGGCCCGCATCGATCAGGCCCTGGTCGCTCGCCATCGTCAGGACATGGGCACCCAGGCCGCCGATCGCGCCTTCCTCGATCGTCACCGCCACTTCGTGCGTGGTGAGCAGGCGGCGGATCAATTCCTCGTCGAGCGGCTTGGCGAAGCGCAGGTCGGCGACGGTGGTGGAGAGCCCCTTGGCCTCGAGCAAGTCGGCCGCCTTGAGCGCCTCGGCCAGGCGCGTGCCGAGCGAGAGGATCGCCACGGTCTTGCCCTCGCGGACGATGCGGCCCTTGCCGATCTCCAGCCGCTGCGGGACTTCGGGCAGCGCGGTGCCGGTGCCGTTGCCGCGCGGATAACGCAGCGCGATCGGGCCGGAATCGTGCAGCGCGGCGGTGTGGGTCATGTGGACCAGCTCGGCTTCGTCGGCCGCCGCCATCACCACCATGTTGGGCAAGGTGGCGAGATAGGTGACGTCGAAGCTGCCGGCATGGGTCGCGCCGTCGGCGCCGACGAGCCCGGCGCGGTCGATCGCGAAGCGCACCGGCAGGTTCTGGATCGCCACGTCGTGCACGACCTGGTCATAGGCGCGCTGGAGGAAGGTCGAGTAGATCGCGCAGAAGGGGCGCATGCCCTGCGCGGCGAGGCCGGCGGCGAAAGTCACCGCATGCTGCTCGGCGATGCCGACGTCGAAGGCGCGGTCGGGAAAGGCCCTGGCGAAGCGATCGACGCCGGTGCCCGAGGGCATGGCGGCAGTGATCGCCACGATCTTCCCGTCGCGCTTCGCTTCCTCGATCAGCGCATCGCCGAACACGTTCTGATATTGCGGCGGGCCCGGTGGCGCCTTGGCCTGGGCGCCGGTGATCACGTCGAACTTCTGGACCCCGTGATATTTGTCCGCCGCCGCTTCGGCCGGGGCATAGCCCTTGCCCTTCTTGGTGACGACATGGACGAGGATCGGCCCCTCCTCGGCATCGCGGACATTCTCGAGCACCGGGATGAGATGCTCGAGGTTATGGCCGTCGATCGGACCGACATAATAGAAGCCCAGCTCCTCGAAGAGCGTGCCGCCGGTGACGAGGCCCCGGGCGAATTCCTCGGTCTTGCCGGCCGCCGCGGTGAGGCGGCGCGAGAATTTGCGGATCGCGCGCTTGGCGAGGCTGCGCAGCCCCAGATATTCGGACGACGACACCATCCGCGCCAGATAGGCGGAGAGCCCGCCCACCGGCGGCGCGATCGACATGTCGTTGTCGTTGAGGATCACCACCAGCCGGTTGCCCGCGGCCTCGGCATTGTTCATCGCCTCATAGGCCATGCCCGCGCTCATCGCGCCGTCGCCGATCACCGCGATGCCCTTGCCGGGCGCGTCGGCCAGCTTGTTGGCGATCGCGAAGCCCAGAGCGGCGCTGATCGACGTCGAGCTATGGGCCGCGCCGAACGGATCATAGGCGCTCTCGCTGCGCTTGGTGAAGCCGGAGAGCCCGCCGCCCTGGCGCAAGGTGCGGATCCGGTCGCGGCGGCCGGTGAGGATCTTGTGCGGATAGCATTGATGCCCGACGTCCCAGATCAGCCGGTCGTCGGGCGTGTTGAAGACATAGTGGATGGCGACGGTCAGCTCGACGACGCCGAGCCCGGAGCCGAGATGCCCGCCGGTCGAACCCACGGCCGAGATCGTCTCCGCGCGCAGCTCGTCGGCGAGCTGGCGAAGCTGCTTCGGATCGAGCTTGCGCAGGTCCTCGGGCGTATCGACGGTATCGAGCAGCGGCGTGCTGGGTAGATCGGCCATCCGATTGCCCTTACTCTTCCGATTCCGGGAAGTCGAACCTTGCGGATGTGGATTTTGCGTGCAGGCGCCGTGCAGGGAGAGCGGTCAGTCGCAATCCGCGCATTTGCCGCGCACTTCGATCACCGGGCGCTCGGGCGAAAAGCCCATGCCCTTGGCGGCGGCGCGCACCGTCCTGGTGATCGAATCGTCGTCGATATGCGTGGTCTGGCCGCAATTGTCGCAGACCAGGAAGATGCAGTCGTGCAGGCAGTCGGGATGGGTGTTCGCCATATAGGCATTGGCGCTTTCCACCCGGCGCGCGAGATTGGCGCCGACGAACAGGTCGAGGATGCGATAGACGCTGTTGGCGGCGACCCGGCGCCCCTCCGTCCTGGAGACGGCCTCGGCGATGTCATAGGCGGAAGCCGGCTTGTCGAAGCCCGCCAGCGCCTCGAACACGCGTTCGCGCATCGCGGTCCATTGCTCTCCGGACTTCTCCAGAGTCGCCTGGGCGGCCTTGGTCAGGTCGTTGCCGTGATGCTCGTGATGGTCGTGCGCGTGCATGGCTATGATGTAGGCCCGCGGGCCTCCTGCGGCAAGTTCAGTAGGTGGCGCGCCGGTTGAGATCGTGGCCCAGAGCGACGAGGCTGACGCCCACCAGCGTCCAGAAAATCTCGAAATCGCCATGCGGCAGCGACAATGCGCCGGCCATGATCCCCAGCCCGAAGGCGCCGACGACCGCCGGGGCCATATAGCCGTGCGACATCACGCCCTTGACCAGCGCGAAGGCGCCGACGCCGATCGCCAGCGTAAGGCCGATTTCGTGGATTGCCGGATTGAGCAGGCCGCCCGCCGAGGAAATCACGGTGAGCAATATGGTGGTCGTGACGCAATGGACGAGGCACAGCCCACTGATCCCGATCGCGATACGATCGAGGCGCGCATCAATGCCGCCCCATACGCGGGCCAACGGAAGACTCACCGGCATGGCGCGGATATAGGGCAAGCAAGTTGAAGATACAACATAACATCCGCACGAATCTCGAGCGGGGCTTTGCGGGTGCGGCCCAGGTCGGGGCTCATATCTTCCTTCGTCATCCCCGTGCAGGCGGGGATCCGGGGCCAGGCGTGGAGCCGAGGTGGCGGGGTGCTGCTCTCTCCGGACGGCGTTCGCGCGGTGGTGCCGATATCCCGCATTACTCTGGATCCCCGCCTGCACGGGGATGACGATTGAAGGAAGCTAGCCGAGCAGGCCGTGCGCCCTGGCCCAGGCGAGGAACAGCTCGGGCCAGGCGTGCGCGGGCTTGCCCATTGTGCGGGGACCCCAGCCGAAGCCATGGCCGCCTTCCTCGAACAGATGCGTTTCCACCGGCACCCCCGCCGCCTTCAGCGCGGCGCGCAGGGCGATGGTGTTCTGGACCGGCACGGTGGCGTCGTCCTCGGCATGGCAGAGGAAGCAGGGGGGCGAATGCGCCCCGACCCGGCGATCGGGCGAATGCTCGGCGACCATCTCGGGCGTGGCCCCGGTGCCGATCAGCAGGGTGCGCGAGCCCATGTGCGCGAAGCCCGGATCCATCGAGACGACCGGATAGATCGGCGCGGCGACGCAGGGGCGTGCGCCCAGGGCATCGGCCGCATCGACCGGCGCATAGGTCTTGCGCCCGAAGCGTGCGGCCAGGTCGGTGCAGAGGTGTCCGCCCGCGGAGAAGCCCATCGCGCCGACGCGCTTCGGATCGATCTTCCAGGTGCCGGCCCGGTGCCGGATCAGCCGCATGGCGCGCTGCGCGTCGGCGAGCGCGACGTTGGCCGAGTCGCGCCAGGGGTCGCCGGGCAGGCGATAGAAGAGGACGAAGGCCGTGATCCCGCGCGCGGCGAGCCAGGGGCCCAGCTCATAGCCCTCCTTGTCGACCACTACCCGCGCATAGCCGCCGCCGGGGATGACCAGCATCGCCGCGCCGTTCGGGTCCGCCGCCCGGAACAGGTCGAGGCGCGGGGTCCGGACATGATCCATGGCGCGGTCGGGAAAGCCGGGATCGGGATTGCGGACCACGACATGGTCCCGCAGCTGCGCGTCGAGCAGGCCGGGCGCCTCTTCGGGCCACAGCGCGAAGCTCGCATCGGGAACGGCCGGGCGCCGCGGAACATCGATTGCGGCCCTGGCGGCGAGCGGCAGCAACGGGCCGGTCAGTCCGGCGGCGGCGAGCAAGTCACGGCGATCCATGACACCGGTTTACCCGGGCCGACAGGCTGGCGGAAGGAAAAAGGCGCGGGTAGGCCGGGTGACGCTCTAGGGTACGCCACCCGGCCACGCCCGCAGTCCCTATTTAGGGGATTTGCGGGCAGTTACCAGTGGCGTGCGTCCGGAAGCACCGGCCACACGCCGAATCATGCATGCCGTCCCAGATAATGCGCCTGGGCGGCTTCGGTTGCGTTGATCGCGAGCAGGGAGCGCGCGTCCGCCGCCGTCCGGACGCGGCCGGAGCGGTCGGACGCGGCATCGAGCACGCGGTCGAGCAGTTCCTGCCCCTCGTGCCACCAGCCGATGCCGCTGGCGGCGTTCAGGTGCCCCTGCGGGCCGGCATCGACGAAGAAGCTGCCCCAGCCCTTGGCCAGCTCGCGGGCGCGATCGATGCCGATCCAGGGATCGTCACGGCTCGCCACGGTGATCGAGGGGAAGGGGAGCGGCTTGGCCGGGGTGGGCGCGAAGCCGGCAAGCTCGGACTTCACGTCCGGCCGATCGACATCGGCGGGCGCCACCAGCAGCGCTCCCGCCACCGGCCAGCCAAAGGGCTGGGGCGAGAGTTCGGCCCACCAGGCGACGGCGAGGCAGCCCAGGCTGTGCGCCGCGAGCACCACCGGCGCCTGGGCGCCGCGGATCGCCTGGTCGAGCCTGGTCACCCAGGCGTTGCGGTGCGGCGTGTCCCACATGCCGAGCTCGACTCGGCTGGTATCGGGGCGGGACTGCTCCCAGAGCGTCTGCCAATGGGAGGGCCCCGAGCCACCGAGCCCGGGGACGGTGAGGACGATCGGGGAATGTTCGTCGAACGGAGCGAAGATACTCATTGCAATTGCACTCCAACGGGAGGGCAGGCCGGACCTCCAATTTATTCCTATTGAATTAGTAGGCAATAAGCCTTGCGATGGAATGATGGCCAGTTGCGCCGGGCCGAAACGGACCTAAAGGGAAGCGCATGCCCAAGCAGCGCGCCGACCAGATGCTCGTGGACCGCGGCCTCGCCGAAAGCCGTACGCGCGCCCAGGCGCTGATCATGGCGGGGCTGGTGTTCGCGGGCGACCGCAAGGTGGACAAGCCCGGTCAGCAATTCCCGGAGGAGACCTCGCTCGACGTGCGCGGGCGCGACCATCCCTGGGTGTCGCGTGGCGGGATCAAGCTCGCCCATGCGCTCGCGCATTTCGGCTGGGACGTGACGGGGGCGGTGGCGATCGATGTCGGCTCCTCGACCGGCGGCTTCACCGACGTGCTGCTGAGCAACGGCACCGCGCGCGTCTATGCCGTGGACAGCGGCACCAACCAGCTCGCCTGGAAATTGCGGCAGGATCCGCGGGTCGTCGTCCACGAGCAGACCAGCGCGCGGATCCTGACCGAGGAGCACATTCCCGAGTTGGTCGACCTGATCGTCTGCGACGCGAGCTTCATCGGCCTCGCCAAGGTGCTCGAAGTGCCGTTCCGCTTCGCCGGCCCCGGCGCCCGGCTGGTGGCGCTGATCAAGCCGCAGTTCGAGGCCGGGCGCGACGAAGTGGGCAAGGGCGGGGTGGTGCGCGACGCCGCGGTGCACGAGCGGGTCTGCCGCGAAGTGGCGGACTGGGTCGCCGCGCAGGGCTGGACCGTGCACGGCATCGCCACCAGCCCGATCACGGGACCCGAGGGGAATGTCGAGTTCCTGATCGCCGCGACGCGCGAAACATAACGGCAACGCTTGCGTTTCGGCGCGCTGCAACATAGCCCTTTCGCCCGCGTGGAACGAACCGGAGGCAAGCGTTGAGGGAAATCGCATCGAAGGGGCAGCTGAGGCTCGCCTATCTGCGATGGGCCGTGGTCACGGTGCCGTTCATCCTGCTGCTCGGCTTCACTTCGGCGCGCCTGGCGCCGTCGGGCAGCGCCAATCCCTGGTTCGCCCGGCTGGTGAAGCCCGCGATCATGCCGGAGGAATGGGTGTTCCCGATCGCGTGGACCGCGCTCTACATATTGATGGGCCTGGCGCTGGCGATGATCATCAACGCACGCGGATCGACGCTGCGCGGACCGGCGCTGGTCGTCTTCGCAGTGCAGATGGCGGCGAACCTCGTCTGGTCGCCGGTCTTTTTCGGCATGCACCAAGTGGTGCCGGCGCTGGCGATTCTCGGCGCACTGCTGGTGCTCGCGCTGATCACCTTCATCCTTTTCGCGCGCATTCGCACTTTCGCCGCGGTGCTGCTGATCCCGTATCTCGCCTGGATCGCGTTCGCAGGCGTGCTTCTCTATCAGATCCACGAGCTCAATCCGAACGCGGGAAGCCTTGTATCTTCGCGTCCGGCTGACGAAATACGAATCAAGTGATCGCGCGAGGAATTTGAAATGCAGACCGACAACCGCCTGTTCGACGATTTCGTGAAGTTCGTGAACGGCGCGGCGGGCACGCTGGCCGGCGTCGCCCGCGAGACCGAAGGCGCCGCGCGCGAGCGCGCCCGCGAGTGGATCGGCGGCATGGACTTCGTCAGCCGCGAGGAGTTCGAGGCCGTGAAGGCGATGGCCGTGGCTGCACGCGACGAGAACGAAGCACTCGCGGCGCGCATCGCCGCGCTCGAGGCGCAGCTGGGCGGCGCTGCCAAGCCGGCGGCAGCGCCCAAGGCGCCGAAATCGCCCAGAAAGCCGGCGGGACAAGCATAAACACCTTGTCCACAGCTTTTGCGCAGGGTTGTGAACCGCGCGCTTGTGCGGGCCCGATGCGGTTGGCAGATTCCGGCCAAGCAATCCGGCCCCAGTGGAGAAACTGATGCTCGACGAAGCGGAATTCGACCGCGACGACGCAGCCCCTATCGACATGCTCGAAAGCTATTTCGCCGCGCATGGCTGGACGCACAGCCGCGAAGAAGACGAGATCGTGGCGAAGGTGAAGGGCAGCTGGACGGAGTATGAGCTGCGCGCGATCTGGCGCGAGGACGATGGCGTGCTCCAGTTCCTCGCCTTTCCGGATATCCGCGTGGCCGACGAGCGCCGCATGGCGGTGTACGAGACGATCGGCCTGGTTAACGAGCAGCTCTGGATCGGCCATTTCGAGCTCTGGTCGCAGAGCGGCATCCTGTTGTTCCGCCACGCCGCGCTGATCGACGGCGAGGAGCCGACGCTCAGCCTGGCCCAGGCCGAGCTGCTGGTGGAGAGCGCGATCGACGAGTGCGAGCGCTTTTATCCCGTGTTCCAGTTCGTGCTGTGGGGCGGCAAGACCCCGCAGGACGCGCTGGCTTCCGCGCTCATCGAAACGCAGGGCGAAGCGTGAGCGCCCTGCCCCCGGCCAGTCTCTGGCTGGTCGGCTGCGGCAACATGGCGGGTGCGATGCTCCGCCGCTGGATCGATGCAGGCACGGTGGACCCCGCGCGGGTCTTCGTCGTCAATCGCCAGGACCGCGCGCTGCCCGAAGGGGTGCGCCAGGGCCGGGCATTCCCCGAAGGTCCGCTGCCCGATGCCGTGATGCTCGGCATGAAGCCGCAGCAGATCGACGAGATCGCGGCGGCGCACGGCGCCCGCATCGCCGGGGTGCCGCTGCTCATTTCCATTCTCGCCGGCGTCGAGCTGGCTTCGCTCGCGGACCGGTTCCGGGCCGGGGCGATCGTGCGCGCCATGCCCAATCTGCCGGTGGCGATCGGCAAGGGCGTGGTCGGACTGGCGGGCGGCCGCAGCGAGGCCCTTGACGCGCTGATGCGGCCGCTCGGGCTGGTCGAATGGGGCGACGAGGCGAGCCTGGACCGGCTCGGCGTGCTCGCCGGGTGCGGGCCGGCCTTCGTCTATCGCTTCATCGACGCGCTCGCTGCCGCCGGCACTTCGATCGGGTTTGGCGAGGAGCAGGCGCTGCGTCTCGCCATCGCCACGGTGGAGGGAGCGGGGCTGCTCGCCGCCCAGGCCGACGCACCGCCCGCGGTGCTCGCGGATCGGGTTGCCAGCCCGGGCGGATCGACGCGCAAGGGGCTCGACGTGCTCGACGCCGATGGTGCGATCAAGGCGTTGCTGCGCGCCACGCTCGATGCCGCCGCGAAGCGCAGCGCCGAAATGGCTGCGGCCGCCCGGCGCTAGACCGGAACGCCCGCCCGCCTCCGCCGTTGTTGCGTGGATAGCGTGACATCGGAGGCGTAGCATGACGACCACCACCGCGACCCGTGACAGCAAGGGCCGCTTCACCGGCTCGAAGCGGACGCGCCCGACCAGCAATCTCGGCGTGATCGCCGGTGCCGCCGCGGGCGGCATGGCGCTGGGCGTGCTCGCGCTGCTCGGCCGCAAGGCAGTGGTGCAGGCACCGACTGCACTCGCCGGCAATTGGGACGAGGCGCTCGCCACCGAGCACGAAGCGGTGCGCAAGGTCTTCGACCAGATCGAGGCCACCGACGAGCATTCCTCCACCAAGCGCAACTTGCTGCTCGCGCATCTGAAGCATGCGCTGACGAAGCATGCGGTGGAGGAGGAGAATGTCATCTATCCGGCGCTGCGCGAGGCCGGCCAGCGGGATGCCGCCGATCAGCTCACCAAGGAGCATGGCTATGTGAAGCAGTATCTCTACGAGCTGGAGAACATGCCCACGGCGTCGCCCGACTGGATCGCCAGGCTCCACCGGTTCCGCGGCGAGATCGAGGCGCATATGGAGGAAGAGGAACTGCGTCTCTTCCCGATGCTGCGCGCCCAGTTGAGCGACGAGAAGAACCGGGCGCTGACGCTGGCGATGAACCGGGAAGGGTTCAAGGTGGCATGAGGGCGGCGGTGCGCCCCTCGCTTGGCGGGGCGGGTGAAGGGCGCCGATCCGATGTCCGTATGGCACCCCGTCAGGTTCCCGAACGAGGGCCGGAGCGCCTGGAGGCGCCCCGGCCGCCGGGTCATCGCAGCAACCAGGCCCAGGCTTCGCCGATTTCGTGATCGATATCGGTCCCGATCCTCCGAAAGCCGAGCCCGGCGAGAATGCGCGTCGATGCGTTCTCCTCCGGCATCGTCTTTGCGTAGAGTTCGATGCCCGGCGCGTGGCGCCGCGCGATTTCCACCAGCTGCCTGGCGGTTCGCGTGGCCACGCCCCTGCGCTGATGGTCGGATCGCGTGAAATAGGCGATCTCGACTCGGTTGCCGGCAGGAGGGCCGACAAATGCGCCTCCGCCGACAGCCGTGCCGGACAGCACGGCAATGTATCCGATCCAGGGAGGATCGAAGCCCAGTTGATCGTACAGTGCTGCGGTGGCCGTACAGGCCTGGTCGATTTCGCGCGTCCGCTCGCACGACGACGCGATGCTTCCATCACGCGCGCAGGCGACGAGCTCGAATTTGTCGTCCGACATTTCTTGATCTCACATGCCAAAGGTGCCCGCCGCGTTCGCGGCGAAGCTGATCCGGGTTCGGACGGGAGCAGATGCTCCCGGACCTTAGGCAGTGACGGACAGAGGCAAATCCAAGTCGATGAGCCAGCAGGGTAGCGGGCGCGGGGAAGCTCCGCAACTGTGGCGATACGGGCGGCGCCGCTCCGCGCTACCAGCGATATTCCATAGCGACGTCGCAACGGGCATACCGGCCGCCATATAGCCGCATGATCTCCCCAGAATGCTCGAAGCCCAGCTTCTCGTAGAGATGGATGGCAGCCGCGCATTTGCGGTTGGTCAGCAGATAGAGGCGCTCCATGCCGATCTCGCGGGCGCGATCGAGCGTCGCGGCAAGGAGGAATTCGCCGGCCTTGCGGCCGCGCGCAGCCTCGCTGACGCCCATCTTGGTCAGTTCGAAGATGCCCTCTTCGATCTTGATGAGCGCACAGGTGCCGACCACTCCGGAATCGGGCGTCTCGACGAACAGGATCTCGCCGCCGCGATCGATGATCAACTCGCGCGGGCGGGTGAGGATCTGGACGTCATTCTCCTCCAGGGTGAACATCGCCTGCACCCATTCGGCATTGATGCGGTGGAAAGCCTCGGCGAGATCGTCCGAATAGGACCGGATATTCAGCGCCTGCGGGATGTTCCGCACGCGGGCATCCAGAGACTGCCGGTCGAGCGCCGTCTCGATCTGGCCCACCTGGTCGAGGAACGACCCGTTCAGGTCTGCGCAGAGTTGTTTCACGGCCGCATCCACGCGCGGCCATATCATCGGCTTGGCCCGTGCCATCATCGCTTCGCCGGCGCTCGACAGGCGGATCGTCTTCTGGCGAAGATCGGTTTCGTCGCGGGTCGTCTCCACCAGTCCCATCGCGACCAGTCCCGCAAGCGTGCGCGTGACGACGGGTTGGCTGACGCCCATCGCCTCCACTGCTTGTCCGACCGTGAGCGGGCCATAGCGATCGATCGCCGCGAGCATCGGGAACTGCGCCGGCTGGATCGGCAGTCCCACGTCGCGCAGGACGCGCCCCGCGCCCGCCTGCAGGCGTTCCGCGAGGCGCTTCAGGCGGCTTCCGAGAAACAGGTCGCCGAGATCTTCGAGCACGTCCGCCATCGTTCGGGCCTCATCAATATAGCAAGATATATATCATGCTATATTGATGAGGCGGCTGCAAGCACGCCTCAGCCGGCCTGGATGGAGGACTGATATTGTCCAAGCGGGATGCGCCCCGAGCAGGTCCGGGGCGGCGGTGAGGAAGTGGCCGCGGCCGGCTTGCAGCTCGAGCGGTTCAGCGCCCCAGCGCCGCCACTCGCTTGCGCTCTTCCTCGGGCACCAGCCCTTCGAGCACGGCCCAGAAACCGCCCACCGCCCCCTGTCCGGCACTCGAATAGGCATTGGCCATCTTCTCGCGCAGTGCGTCGAACAGCTCGCCTTCCAGCTTCGCCCCTGCGGGGGTGAGCCGCAACAGGCGCTGGCGCCGGTCGCGGTCGCCGGTGCGGGTCTCGACGAAGCCGCGATCGGCCAGCTCGGTCAGCACCCGGCCGAGCGATTGCTTGGTGATCGCCAGGATCGCGAGCAGCTCGCTCACCGTCAGGTCCGGCTTGCGGGCAATGAAATAGAGCGCGCGGTGGTGCGCGCGGCCCAGGCCCTGCGCCGCCAGCCCCGCGTCGATCGATCGAGTCAGATGGGCGTAGCCGAAGTAGAGCAGCTCCACGCCGCGCCGGATCTCGGGCTCGCGCAGGAACAGCGGGGAGGCAGGAATTGGGGCAGCCATGTTGACGCTTTCTGCCACCGCGCCTAACCCGCTGCAAGCCGGTCCGGCAGAGTCGAAGGCGAGTGCTATGGAAGACACCACCATCCTGGATTTCGAGTTCGAGGCGCATCCCAACCCGGTCAGCGACGGCGACCGTGCGGCGGTGCTCGCCAATCCGGGTTTCGGCAAGGTGTTCACCGATCACATGGCGGTGATCAAGTACAGCGCCGACAAGGGCTGGCACGATGCGAAGATCCTGCCGCGCGGCCCGATCCAGGTCGATCCGGCGACCGCGGTGCTCCATTATGCACAGGAGATCTTCGAGGGGCTGAAGGCCTATCGCTTGCCGGATGGCGGCGTGTCGCTGTTCCGCGCCGACGAGAATGCCCGCCGCTTCCGCGAATCCGCCGAGCGGATGGCGATGGCGCCGCTGCCGGACGCGCTGTTCCTGGATTCGATCCGCCAGCTGGTCCGCATCGACCAGAAGTGGATCCCCGAGATCGAGGGCGGCTCGCTCTATCTGCGTCCCTTCATGTTCGCGAGCGAGGTGTTCCTGGGCGTGAAACCGGCCAGCGAATATCTCTACATGGTGATCGCCTCGCCGGCGGGTGCCTATTTCAAGGGCGGTGCGCCGTCGGTGACCCTGTGGGTCTCCGAGCATTACACGCGCGCTGCTCCCGGCGGTACGGGCGCGGCGAAATGCGGCGGCAACTACGCGGCCAGCCTGGTCGCGCAGAAGGAAGCCATCGACCAGGGCTGCGACCAGGTGGTGTTCCTCGACGCGGTCGAGAACCGCTATGTCGAGGAGCTGGGCGGCATGAACGTGATGTTCGTGATGGACGATGGCTCGATCGTCACGCCGCCGCTGGGCGGCACGATCCTGCCCGGCATCACGCGCGATTCGCTGATCACCCTGGCGCGCTCGCAGGGAATCGAAGTGCGCGAGGAACGCTATTCGATCGACCAGTGGAAGGCCGACGCCCAGAGCGGCAAGCTGCGCGAGGCCTTTGCCTGCGGCACTGCCGCGGTGCTCACGCCGATCGGCAAGGTGCGTGGGCGCGGCTATGAATTCGTGATCGGAAATGGCGGGCCGGGCATCCTCACCGAGAAGCTCAGGGGGGATCTGGGCGGCATTCAGCGCGGAACCGCGCCGGACCCGCACGGCTGGGTTGAACGGCTGTCCTAAGTCCCTATAAGCGCGCTTCCCGCTGGGGCGTAGCCAAGTGGTAAGGCAACGGTTTTTGGTACCGTGTACCGAAGGTTCGAATCCTTCCGCCCCAGCCAATGAAGCGAATGCTTACGCGAATGTCCGCCTCTCATGGGCGGACATTCCGCGCCTCAGATTTCGCTACTGCTGAAGCGCGCAGCCGAGCCGTTGTCTCGGCATGGGTTTCCATCATCCGACGGCTTTCACGGCCGGGTCCCCCGGAGACCCGGTCTCCGGGGGAGGGGCAACCCCATCGTTACAGGCGCAGCGAGACACCGGCGACGATCTGTCGGCCGAGCAGGTCATAGCCCATGATCGTGTTGCCGCGCAGCAGGCCGATGCGCGAACGGCTGTCCGGCACGATCGGCGGGTCGCGATCGAAGATGTTGTTCGCGGCAAGCCGGAACGTCATCCGCTTGGTGACGTCGAAGGTGAGCGCCAGGTCGAACCAGTCATAGGCCTTGATGCCCGGGAACTGGTCCCGCCGCTGGCTGGGGTCCGCCGTCGGAATGCCGGTGCTGGCCGGCGCGTACACGTCGAGCGGCATGCCCGCGCGGTGCCGCCAGTTCACGGAAACGCTGGCGATGCGCTCGGGCAGGATCCAGGTGGTGCGCATCTGGTGCGCCCATTTGGGCATGCTCTCGCCGCACGAATTGCCCCAATAGCCGACGCAATCGCGCGACACCGCGGTGGGCGATGCCTGCGAGGCGACCCGCGTCATCAGCGTGCCGTTGAAGCTCAGTTCGAGGCGGCCGACCGAACCCATGCCGACATCATATTGTCCCTGGAAGTCCCAGCCATGCGACTGCGAGCGATAGCCGTTCGCCGAACCGCGCGCGACCCAGCCCGTGGCCGGGCGCGTCGCTGGCGAGCTGTACAGCGTGCCGTTCGCATTGCGGACGATGGCGCGGCAGAAATAATCGTTGCCGGTGCTGAGGCAGTCGTTGATCAGGTTCTGCGGCTGGAGGAAGTCAAGCTGGTCCTCCAGGTCGATCAGCCAGCGATCGACCGAGACGGTCAGCCCCGGCACGAAGCGCGGGCGGAACACCACGCCGAACGTCTTGGTGTATGCGGTTTCTGGCTTCAGGTTGAAGCCGCCTTCGCGGACAGTGCAGCGATCGTCCGGGCAGATCAGCGTGGTGCTGCCATAGAGGTTCGCCGGCAGGCCGGTATTGGCGCATTGCTGCTGGGTCGCAGCCGGGGCGATGCGCGGTCCGCCGGGGTTGGCCGGATCGATCCGGGGCGCGCAGGGGTCCGCATAGAAGCCCTGGTTCCAGAAGATGTTGGACGCGCTGGCAGCGGTGCCGACGCCTGGGGCTGCCTGTGCCTTGTTGTACGAAGCACGGAAGCTGATGTCTTCGACCGGCGACCAGATGCCCTCGATCTTCCAGGTGCCGAACTTGTTGTCCAGGCGGTTGTATTTGGACAAGCGGTAGCCGGCGTTCAGCTGGAGCAGCTTGGTCCAGGACCGGTTCTCGACCAGCGGCGCCTGGATTTCGCCAAAGGCCTCCAGGATGCTCTGGGTGACGCGCTGGTTCGTGCCGCCGTTGTTCTGCTGGTAGATCTCGTTGACGATGGTGCGTTCCATCTCCTCGCGATATTCGCCGCCCAGCGCGATCGCGATGCCCTGTTCGGCGAGGGGCGAAGTGATGCCGTACTTGCCGAGATCGCCGCTGATGGTGCCGATGAACTGCAGCAGGCGCGGAATGCGCGTGCTGATGCCGCCGGTGGCGCCACCATAGAGATAGTTGTTGAGCGCCGTATCGTTGTTGAACGGTGCAAAGGCGTTGAACGGCACGCAGCTCTTGTCGGTGCCGTTGACCACGGAGCGGCAGGTCGGGCGGCCGTTGACGTTCACCACGTCGAGCGAGCGGTTGACGTTGTCGAACTTCGCGAACGGCACGTCGATGGTGTCGAGCTGGGCGCGCGAGAGCATGCCCGCCACGTCATAGGACCAGACATCGTCCAGCACGCGGCCGCGCAGGCCGGCGACGACGCGATAGCCCGTGTTGGTGAACTGCTGGCGAACCAGCGGCATCCCATCGAAGCGATAGCGCACGTCCAGTGGCGCGTACTGGCCCGCCATGCCGGCGTTCGCGCCGCACAGAGTCTGCGCCTGCGACGCCGAGAGGAACGGGTTGTCGCAGTTCACCTGATAGGGCGTGCTGCCATAGACGCTGTACGAATAGGTGCGGTTGAGCTGCGTGTTGTACGACTTGTCCCGATACCACAGCACGTTGCTGTACAACTCGATATGGTCGTTCAGCTGCGCGGTCAGGAAGCCGCCCGCGTTGACGCGGTTGAACGGCCGCTGGAACGCCCAATCGTCATAGGGATTGGCCGAAGCGCCCGCCGGGCCGCTGTTGATCGGAATGAAGGTGCCGTTGCCGTTCGGGTTGTTGACGAGCGTCGTCCCGCTGCTGGCGCCGGCGCGCGGGATGATCGTGCCGGCCGGCGTATAGGTCGCCCGCGAGCAGGAGAGCGGCGAGGTGTTGCTCGTCGTCACCACTTCGCACACGGCGTTGGCGCGGTCGCGCAGGCGGACCAGGCTCGATTGGCGATAATCGACAAAGGTCGAGATGTTGACGCGGTTGTCGAACAAGTTGGTGCCGGCGGCGAGGCTGACATCGGCACGGCCGCCATCATTGGCCGAGCCGCTGGCTGGATTGAACCCCGCCCGCTGCGCGGCGTCGGTCACCGCGCTGGAACGGTTGCTGTGGTTGAAGAAGCTGTAGTTGCCGTCGATGCGGATGCCGCTGAAATTCTTCTTCAGGATGAAGTTGACGACGCCCGCGACCGCGTCCGAGCCATAGACCGAGGAGGCGCCGCCGGTCAGCACGTCGATCCGCTCGACCAGCGCGTTCGGGATGATGCCTACGTCGACCGTGTTGGGCAGGCCGATGCGCAGCCCGTCGATCAGCATCAGCGTGCGCTCATAGCCCAGGCTGCGCAGCTTGATGCGCTGGCGGCCTTCGGAGTCGCTGAAATTCTGTTCGGAGTTGACCTGCACCTGCGGCAGGCGGTTGACCACTTCCTCGATCGTGGTCGCGCCCTGTGCGGCGATCTCGGCGGCGGTGGTGGTGATGATCGGCGCGGCCGAACGATTGTTCAGGCGAACGATGCGGGTGCCGGTGACGACGAGGGAGCCCTCGTCCCCGGCGTTGGCAGTGGAGTCCCTGCCAGTTTCCGGCACCGTGTCCTGTGCCATTGCGGGCGTGGCGAGCAGCACGGCGAAACAGGTCGAACTCAGCAGCAATGCATTGGATTTCTTCATTACTTCCCCCCTTGGAAATCGGTTCGAGTCATTTGGCCGCGGCGCGCTTCCTCAAGCTTTCGGCGGCTCGGATCCGCGTTCGCCCCGCAAGGTCGGTCGCGGCAAAGGTGAAGCCGGGCTCGAGCGCGAAGGCGCCGATCCGGCCGCGATGGTCGATCGCGAGAAAGGCCACCTGCGCGTCGCGCACCGCGTCGCCGCGGAGCCTGGCGATGTGAAGCACGGCCTCGCGGCAGGCGGCCTGGGGCGACATGCCGGCGCGCATCGACGCGACCACGCGCGCGGACCCGGCGATCCGGGTAACTTCCTCGCCCACGCCGGTGGCGGTGGCGCCGCCGACACCGGCTTCGACGAACAGGCCCGAGCCGGCCTGAGGCGAATCGCCGACGCGGCCGCGCAGCTTGAATGCCATGCCGGAAGTGGTGCAGGCGCCGGCGAGCCGGCCGCCGGGTGCGCAGAACAACATGCCGATCGTGTCATGGTCGAGCGCCGATCCGCGCTGGTTCTCGATATTGGCGACCGGCTTGTAGCGGGCGGTTTCAAGCCAGTCATGCCACGCCTTCCTGGCTTCGGGCGTCGGCATCGCCACTTTGTCGAAGCCTTCGGCCTCGGCAAAGCGGTGCGCGCCTTCGCCGACCAGGAAGGTGTGCGGCGTCTTTTCCATCACTCGGCGCGCCACCGAAATCGGATGCGCGAAATCCTCGAGCGCGGCGACCGCGCCGACATTGCCGCGATCGTCCATGATGATTGCATCCAGCGTCACATGCCCGTCGCGATCGGGATAGCCGGCATGGCCAACCGAATGATTCTCGGGATCGGCTTCGGGAACACGGGCGCCGGCTTCGACTGCGTCGAGCAGGCTGCCGCTCTTACGCCACTGGGCGTAGGCCGCGGCATTGGCGGGGGCGCCGAAATCCCAGGTCGACAGGATCAGCGTGCGTTGCGTAGGGCGGGCGAGCGCAGGCGCGGCGACGCCTGCCATTCCCAATGCCATTGCGCCGCGGCGAGACGTTTCCATCGCTGAACATCACCCCAATGACTTGGCCGTCCGGCCGCGACCCTCCCGTGCCGGGGCGCCGGTGCCAGGGCCCGATTGCAGTAAAGCTGTCATAGGTGAAAATCTATTTCAATTCCAAAAGGGATGCGGACGTCATGTGTCGCGAACATCCCGCATGGCAGTTGCAAAATTACGCCACTCGCGCCGGGGCGATGGTCGTGGCGCGGTGGGTGGGCGGTTTCGGCTCGAGGGCGCCCCTTGGCACCGGGCGAGGCATGCCATGTTCGCGCCAGGGGCAAGCCTCGCGCGGCAGGTTAAGGTGTGATACTTTACAACATAACATATTTGTTGCATCGCGGCGGCCGTGACTGGCAGCCGCCCGAATCGCTTGCGCGAAACGAGGATGCAGCGTGGCGGGTATCGAACCGCGACGCGGTGGGTGCTCCTCTGCGTCCTGCTGCTCGCGTTCGTCTGGCAAGGCGCCGTCGTCCAGACGCACAATCACTTCGATCGCGGCGTCGTGCTGGGCGCGGCGGATTCGGGCTGGACTGGCATCGGCAAGGCAGCGGATCGCCAGGCGCCCGCGGATTCTCCGGCGAACTGTCCGATCTGCAGGGAAGTGGCGAATGTCGCGGCGGTGCTGCTTCCCGCGTCCGTCTCGCTTGCCGCACCGGCGCCGGTCGCATTCCATACCGCACCGGCGCACCTGCCCATTCTATCCTTTTTCAAGCCCCCGAGGACCGCGCGAAGCCGGGCGCCACCATTGCCGCTCCAGACCTAGGGAATCCGGACCGTCCAGCGCGGCGCAGTCTTGCGCCGCACTCCGCGTCCCGGTTCCACCTGCGAAAAAAACCAAGGTTCTCGGAGTCTATTTCCATGCGTCATCTGTTCCTGCTGAGCGCAGCCACGCTCGCGCTCGCCATCCCCGCCGCCGCCCATGCCGCCGGTCCCGACAGCAACAAGTCGCCCATTCCCCCCGCCAATCCGGCGGCAGCAAACGATGCCGGCCCGGACGGGCAGAGCACGGCCAGCAATCAGGGCAACGAGATCGTCGTCACCGGCATCCTGCCGACCAGCGAGAAGGATGTGCTGGCCGGCACTTCGGTCATTTCGGGCGAACAGCTCACTCGCGATCTGCGCCCCAGCATCGGCGAGACGCTGTCCAAGCAGCCCGGCGTATCGGCCACTTCCTTCGGCCCCAGCGCCTCGCGGCCGATCCTGCGCGGCTTCCAGGGCGAGCGCGTCCGCGTGCTCACCGACGGGATCGGCTCGATCGACGTCTCGAACACCTCGGCCGACCATGCCGTGATCATCGATCCGCTGCTCGCCGAACGCATCGAGGTGCTGCGCGGTCCGTCGGTGCTGCTCTACGGCTCCTCGGCGATCGGCGGCGTGGTCAATGTGATCGACAAGCGCATCCCGCGTGCGCTGCCCGAGAACGGCTATGACGTGGACGCCATCGCCACCTATGGCTCGGCCGCGAAGGAGCGCTCGATCGCCGGCGCGGGCGATGTCGCGCTGGGCGGGCACTTCGTCTTCCACGCCGACGGCTCCTATTCGAAGAGCGACGATCTGAAGATCGGCGGCTATGTGCTGAGCCCCACGGCCCGGGCCCAGGCGCTCGCCGCCGCGGCGGGCCCGACCACGCCCGACGATCCCGATTTCGCGCTGACCGCGAGGCTGAAGGGCAAGCTGCCCAACACCCAGGCCGAGACCTGGACCGCGGGCGCCGGCCTGGCCTATGTCAGCGACAGCGCCAATATCGGCGTGTCCTATTCGCATTATGACAGCCTCTACGGCGTGCCGATCCGCTATGCGCTGGCTTCGGGCGAAGGGCAGGAGGCACCGCGCCTCGACGTGCTCCAGAACCGCTTCGATTTCCGTGCGGACATCGACACGGGCGGCAGCTTCATCGGCAAGGTCCGCGCCCGCGCCGGCTATGCGAATTATCGCCATTTCGAGCTCGAGGAGGATGGCGCGATCGGCACCGCCTTCTACAATAAGGGTTTCGAGGGGCGGCTGGAACTGGTGCAGGCCAATCGCGGCGGCTGGCAGGGCGCGTCGGGCGTCCAATATTATCATCGCAACTTCAACGTGGTCGGCGACGAGGCCTTCCTGCCGCAGAACAATACGAGCCAGATCGGCCTGTTCACGCTGCAGCAGTTCGATTTCGGCAAGCTGCGCGCCGAGGGCGGGATCCGCTACGAGCATAGCAGCCTCCAGTCGAACCCCGCGGCGGGCGACCTGCGCTTCCCCAATGCGAAGCGCAGCTTCGATGCCATTTCGGGATCGGCCGGGCTTTCCTATGCCCTGTCCGACGATGTCCGCATCGGCATCAACGCCTCGCGGACCGAGCGTGCGCCTTCGGGCGAGGAGTTGTTCGCGAATGGCGGGCATGCGGGCACCCAGGCCTGGGAGCTCGGCAACCCGAATTTCGGGCTGGAGAAATCCTGGGGCCTCGAGACCACGCTGCACATCCACAAGGACGGGTTCAGTTTCGACGCCTCGGCCTATTATGACTGGTTCAACGGCTATATCTCCGAGAACCAGGTCGCGCAGAGCGTCTGTCAGGCGGCAGCGGCGCCGAGCGGCCGCGACGTCGATCTGCCCTGCTTCCAGTTCCAGCAGGTCAAGGCCCGCTATTACGGGCTCGAGGGCGACTTGTCCGCCCGGCTCGCCCGGATCGGCGACTATGCGATCAACTTCGACGTGCTGGGCGATTATGTTCGTGCCAGCCAGGGCAATAATGGCGATCCGGTGCCCCGCATCCTGCCGCTGCGCGTGCTGGGCGGCCTCGAGGCGCAGTCGAGCCTGCTGACGGCCCGCGTCGAAGTCGAGCATGTCTGGGCCCAGGACCGCATCGCCGCGTTCGAGACGCCGACCAACGACTATACGCTCACCAACGCCTCGTTGAGCATCAGGCCCTTCGCGGAGAACCGGAAGATCTCGCTGACGCTGAGCGCCAACAACATCTTCGATGTCGATGCGCGGCGCCATTCGAGCTTCCTGAAGGATTTCGCGCCGCTTGCCGGCCGGGATCTGCGGGCGACGCTGCGGCTCGGCTTCTGACGGGCCCGGCGGCGCGCCGGAAACGGACGCCGCCTGGCCGCCCCTTCGGCTTGGAGACACCGCATGCGTTGCGATCCGCACGCAAGCCGGACCCGTACGATCGACCTGGTCGAGCGCGCGGCGGTCGGCGCGTCCCTGCTTTGCCTGGTCCATTGCGCCGGGCTGCCCCTGTTGCTCGCGGCGCTGCCGGCATTGTCGCGGATGGTGGCGATACCGGAGGCGCTGCACCTCTGGCTGCTCGCCTTCGCCATCCCCAGCTCGGCGCTGGCGCTGATCGCCGGCTATCGCCGCCACGACCAGCCGGAGATACTGGCGCTGGGCGGGGCCGGGTTGGCCCTGATGGCCGCGGCGGTGCTCCTCTTCGCCGAGAGCGCCGCGGAAGCGCCGGTGACGATCGCCGGCAGCCTTTGCCTCGCGGCGGCGCATATCGGCAACTGGCGGCTGCGCCATCGCGGCCATCGCCATGGCTAGGCGCCGCGCGGGCGAACTGGCCGAGCGGATCGTGGCGCTGCTCGCGCAGGCGCCCGGTCCGCTCGGCGGCCTGGAACTGGTGGAGCGATTGCGGGACAGCGGCGATCCGGCGGCCCCCAGCCTGGTATTCCGGGCGCTGCGGCAGCTGGTCGGTGCCGGCAAGGTGCAGAAGCTGCTATTGGCGCGGGGCTATCTGCTGCGCGACGGCGACCAGCCGCTCTACCTGCATTGCACGCGTTGCGGGGTGATCCTGACGGCGCCGGGCGAGGATATGCGGGCTGCGATCCAGGCGGCGGCGGCACGCGTCGGTTTCCGGACGCATCGGATCTTCGCGGAGCTTCCGGGCCGCTGCGCCGATTGCGTCCGAAGGCGCGACTAGCGCGCCACCCGGATCAGGGAAGGACCCGGTGGAGCCGCAGCCAGGTGAGGAACAGGTCCGGCCATTGCGAAACCTCGGTGCCGGGTTTGCCGGCGCCCCAGCTATGCCCGCCCTTCTCGAAGACATGGAGCTCGACCGGCCGTCCGACCGCGCGCATCGCCGCGAACATGCGCAGCGAATGCTCGACATTGGCGATCGGATCGTCGGTGGCGTGCGCGAGGAAGACGGGCGGCGTATCCGGCCCCACCTGTGCCTCGACCGAATAGGCGTCGCGATAATCGGGCAGGACCGAGAGCTTCTTGCGCGTCTGCGTCGTGTCGATCGGCGGGCGCATCGACACGACCGGATAGATCATCCCGGCAAAGGCGGGGACGGCGCTCAGCCTGTCGGCTTCGTCCTGCGGCGGATAGAAGTCATGGCCGCCGCGCGTCGCCATCATGCCGGCGAGATGCCCGCCGGCCGACATGCCGACCACGCCGATCCGCGCGGGATCCAGGCCCCAGCGCGCGGCGCCGGCCTTGAGCAGGCGAAGCGTGCGCTGCGCGTCCTGGAAGGGCGCGTCCGCGTTCCAGCCGTCGCCGGGCAGGCGGTAATAGAGGATCACCGGCGTGATCCCCGCCGCCGCCAGCCTGGCCGCCACGTCCCTGGCCGAGCCGATCTGGATGCGGAAATAGCCGCCGCCGCCCAGCAGCAGCGCGGCCGCGCCATTGGGGTGCTTCGGCCGATAGACTTCGTAGCGCGGCTCCGAGATGTTCGAATAGGAGCCGGTCTGCCCGCCCTCATTGCCGACCTTCTCCGGGCCCGCGGGCTTGCCGAAGCCGGGCGCCTTGCCCGGCCACACTGCATGGACTTCGGGCGCCCCCAGCCCGTCCTGGGCAAGGGCGGGACTGGCCGCGGCGAGAACCGCGGCCAGGAGGGAGAGGAGGAACAGCCGCATCAGAACCTCTTGCCGATCGTCATGTAGAGATAGCGGCCATAGGGGCTGTAGAGCGAGCCCAGATAGCCGTCGGCGGTAATCGGGGGCTGCTTGTCGAAGAGGTTGCGCGCGCCGATGCGGATGCGCGTGTCGTCCAGCACGCCGCCCTTGAAGCGATACTGGGTGTAGAGGTTGAAGGTCACCTGGCCCTCGAGCTTGTACGGCTTGCCGTTCGCATCGAGGAAATTGGTGTCGTAGACCGTACCGATATAGTTGGCGAAGGCGCCGATCTGCCAGCCGCTCTTCGACCAGGTGAGCGAGCCGGTGACGCGCCACTTGGGCTTGCCGCGATCCTCGATCAGATCGCGCGCGTCGGTGAGCGGGGTGGCGGCGTTGATCTGGCCCGCAGTGCGCGCGTCGAACAGGGCCTGCACCGCCGGCGGGGTATCGCGCGAGAACTTGGTCAGCCGCGCACCGTTGAGCGCCAGGTCGAACTTACCGATGCCGGTGCGGACATTGTAGAGCAGTGCCACGTCGACGCCCTGCACCGTCTGCGGCAGCAGGTTGACGAACTGGTCATTGATCCGCGTGACGACGCCCGCCGGGGCCAGGCCGGTGCCGGTGAAGACCGGCGTGTCGTCCGCCGTGGGCGCGGCGCGGATCACGTTCGGGTTGCTCGATCCCTGCAGGCGCAGGAGATAGTCGAGCACCAGCGCATTCTGCGCGCCGAACTGGCCGACGATGCCGGTCTGCTTGATCGACCAGAAATCGGCGGTCAGCGTCAGCCGCCCGGCGCTTTCCGGGATGAACTTGGGCTGGAGCACGGTGCCCAGCGTCCAGCTGGTGCTGTTCTCGGGCTTGAGGTTCGGATTGCCGCTGACGAAGATCGAATAGCTGATGCCGCGCGAGCAGGCGCCGTAATTGGCGATGCGCCCGGCGCGCAGGTCCGCCTCGCAGCGATAATAGTCGGTGTTCGAGTTCAGGCGCGAATAGGCGACGGTGTTGGTCTGCTCGAGGTTCGGCGCGCGGAAGCCCTGCGACCAGGAGCCGCGGATGCGCAGGCCGTCGACCAGGTCCCAGGCCGCGGCGACCTTGGGCTTCGCCACCGAGCCGAAGTCGCTGTAATGCTCGTAGCGGCCGGCGAGCTGGACATCGAGGCGATGGACCAGCGGCACGTGCATCTCGGGCGAGACCACCGGCACGGCGAGCTCGGCAAAGGCCGAGAAGACGGTGCGGGCGCCCCGGGTACTCGGCGTCGGGCTGACGGCGGCGACGTTCGAGAGGTTGGTCTCGCCGGTCACCATGTCGACGAAGCCGATCGTGCCGTTCAGATTGGGATCGCGATCGTCGCGCTGCGTCTCGCGGCGACCCTCCACGCCGAAGGCAACGCCCAGATTGCCGCCCGGCAGGGCGAGCAGCCGCGCGTTCGACATCTTGAAATCGGCGAGCGCGAGCGTCGTCTTCGAGCGGCGCCGGAGCTCGAACTGGAAGGAATCGATCGTGGTCGACGAAGCCGGCGAGCAGTCTCCCACGCTCGGCGTCGCCGCGCAGCCGCCGCTGAACGGATTATAGGCATCGGGCGTCGACAGCGCGAGATTCTGCTGCAGCTTGGTCATGTTGATGGCGTTGGAGACGTCGGCCGCCTGCGCTTCCGAATAGAGGATCGCGCTGTCGAAATCGAAGCTGCCGATCTGTCCCTTCACGCCGCCCAGGAAGCGCGACTGCCAGTTGGTGACGTTCACTTCCTGCTTGCCGGCATCGACGAAGCGATAGGTGGAAAGGCGCACCGCCAGGCCGGCGGCAGGCACGTTGGTGAGGCCGGAGATGCGGTTGGGGTTGGGCTGGCCGTTGATCGTCGTCGGACCGAACGGGTTCCAATAGTTGGAGGCCGGGATGACGATCGCGTTGAGATTGATCGTCGGCGGCTGGATGCGGCGCGTCTCGGCATAATAGAAGCCCGCCTCGCCATAGAGCGTGACGCTGTCCGAGATGTCGTAATGCGCGCTGGCGAAGCTGTTGTAGCGGTTGATGCGCGGCGAGACCGTCGTGCCGGGACGCGTGTCGAAACGCTCCGAGCGCAGCGTCGATGCCGTCGCGCGGGTGCCGCTGCCCAGGCAGGTATCGGCGCTGAGCGTCACCAGGCAGCCCGGATTGGCGGCCGACTGGGTGTGGAAGGCGCCGGCCGACGAAGTGAGCGCCTGGTTGCCGGGGCTGCGGCGGATCGTGCCGGGCCCGTTGACGACCGCCAGGTTCGCCCAGGGCGACTGAGTGGCGCGCCCGTCGGCGGCGAGGTTGCCGGCATAGGCGGGATCGTCGGCGAAATAGGACATGAGATTGTCCGTCGCCGTATAGGGCTGGTCCTCGGCGAGCTGCGCGGTGCGGCGGGTATAGTCGAGGTACAGCGAGACGTTGCCGCGTCCGCCGGCGAAGTTGCTGCCCGCCGTGCCGGTCACCTGGAACTCGCGGCGATGCGTGCCCTCGGCCCCGCCATAGCGAAAGTCGAGCGAGCCGCCATGGATGTTGGTCCTGGTGACGGTGTTGACCACGCCCGCCACTGCGTCCGCGCCATAGATGGCGGCGGCGCCGTCGCGCAGGATCTCGAGCCGCTGGATGCCCGCCACCGGCAGCGAATTGGCGTTGTAGCCCAGCACCGGGACGTTGCCGTCGCCCGCCTGGCTGGTGGGATGGTTCACCAGGCGGCGGCCGTTGAGCAGCACCAGCGTGTTGCCGACGCCCAGGTTGCGCAGATTGATCGAATTGACGTCGCCGCGCGCCGCGTTGCTGGTCTGCGGGTTGTTCGATTCGTTGAACGTCACGTCGCCGGCCTGCGGGATCGAGCGGAACAGCTCGTCGCCCGAAAGCGCGCCGGTGGCGTCGATCTGGTTGGCGTCGATCACCGAGACGGGCAGGGCGGCGGTGGTGCTGGCGCCCTTGATCTGGGTGCCGACCACGACGATCTCCTCGGTCGCCGCCGGGGCTTCCTGCTCCGCTTGCGCGCCCTGGCTCGCCGGCGCCCGCGCTTCCTGCGCCTGCGCCGCCTGCGCGATCATCAGCGCGCCGAGCGCGCTGCCCGCCGTCAGGACGATGTGCCGATATCCCTTCCCCATGTGCTCTCTCCCTGATTTATTTGTTCTAGGTCTTCTGATTTCGAAAGGGTGCGACCCGAGAGCGCCGCATCCAGCGCGGCGCGATCGAGCTTGTTCTCCCAGCGCGCGACGACGATCGCGGCCACGGCGTTGCCGACGAAGTTGGTCAGGCTGCGGCACTCGCTCATGAAGCGATCGACGCCGAGGATCAGCGTCATGCCCGCCACCGGCACGCTCGGCACGATCGACAGCGTCGCCGCCAGCGTGATGAACCCGGCGCCGGTGACGCCGGCCGCGCCCTTGGAGCTCAGCATCGAGACGAGGACGAGCAGGATCTGCTCTTCCCAGCTCAGGTGCACGCCGGTCGCCTGGGCGATGAACAGCGCGGCGAGCGTCATGTAGATGTTGGTGCCGTCGAGGTTGAACGAATAGCCGGTGGGCACGACCAGGCCGACCACGCCCTTCTCGCAGCCGGCGCCTTCCAGCTTGGCCATCAGGCTGGGCAGCGCGGCCTCGGACGAGGAGGTGCCCAGCACGAGCAGCAGCTCCGCCTTCAGATAGGCGAGCAGGCGCAGGATCGAGAAGCCGTGCAGCCGGGCAACCATGCCCAGCACCACCAGCACGAAGAAGAGCGAAGTGGCGTAGAAGGTCCCGACCAGCCAGACGAGGTTGCCGAGCGATTCGACGCCGTATTTGCCGATGGTGAAGGCCATCGCGCCGAACGCGCCGATCGGCGCGACGCGCATCAGGATGCCGACGACGCGGAAGACGATCAGGGCCACGCGCTCGACCAGATCGAGCACCGGCTCGGCGGGCTTGCCGACCAGCACCATCGCGACGCCGAACAGCACCGCGACGAACAGCGTCTGCAGGATCGAGCCCTCGGTGAGCGCTGAGACGAGAGTCGTTGGGATGATCGACATCAGGAAGCCGGTGATCGTCGTCTCGTGCGCCTTGTGCGCAAAGTCGGCGACCGCGCCGGCGTCGAGCGTGCGCGGATCGACGTTCATGCCCGCGCCTGGCTGGACGACATTGGCGACGATCAGGCCGATGATCAGCGCGAGCGTGGAGAAGAACAGGAAATAGCCGAATGCCTTGGCGGCGACGCGGCCGACCGAGCCCAGCTCGCGCATGCCGGCGATCCCGCTCACCACGGTGAGGAAGATCACCGGTGCGATCACCATCTTCACCAGCTTGATGAAGCCCTCGCCGAGCGGCTTGAACGATTCGCCGACGGACGGCCAGAAATGGCCGATCGTCACGCCCAGCGCGATCGCCACGAGCACCTGGAAATAGAGGTGCCGATAGAAGGGCTTGCGGGCAGCGATGGGCTGCCCGTCGGGGATCGACTGGATGATCATACTCTCCTCTCGTCGCGCCGGCATGGCGCGCGCGGCCTCTTGTGCTCGGGCCTTGGCCGTGCACCATATCCGTCTCTCCACGGCTCTCCAGAGCTTCGGCTATTTCGGAGTAAGTATTTGGATTACATATATTATTATGGAATTGGCTCTCGCCGGGTCGCGGAAATGCGTGTGAAAATCCGCGCGGATTTTCATGGAATGTGCGATAAGCCGCACAAATGAGTGTATCCGCGCCGCTTCGCTACCGGCATCTGCTCCTTGCGTGTGCGATGATCGCCATGATCCTGCTGCTCGCCTGGGCAGGCAGCCGCTGGGCTACGGGGCAGGCGCGCGCTTCCGCCGATGCGGTGGCGCGGCAGACGGCGCGCGCGCATGTCGGGCTGCTCAATTCCGAGCTGCAGAAGTTCCGGCTGCTGCCGCTGGTCCTCAGCGAGAATCCGGAGATAGCGCCGGCGCTGCGCGGCGGCGATCCGGTGGCGCAGCGTCGCCTCAACGCCACGCTGGAGCTGCTCGCGGCGCGCACCGATGCCGCGGTGATCTATGTCATCGATCGCCATGGCAAGACAGTCGCGGCGAGCAACTGGCAGCTGCCGACCAGCTTTGTCGGCCAGGTCTATGGCTTCCGGCCCTATTTCCGCGACGCGATGGAGCGCGGCGCCTCGGAGCTGTTCGCGCTCGGCACGATCAGCGGCCGGCCCGGCCTCTATCTCGCGCGCCGGGTCGATCGCGGCGGGCAGGCGCTCGGCGTCGTCGTGGTCAAGGTCGAGTTCGACGATGTCGAGACGGCCTGGGCGCGGGCGCCGGGCATCACCATCGTCACGGATGCGCATGGCGTGATCCTGGTCACTTCGATCCGGGGCTGGCGCTTCCAGGCGACGCGGGCGCTCGACGCGGCGACGCTCGCCGATGCCCGCCGTACGCTGCAGTTCGGATCGCAGCCGCCCGGACGCGCGCCGCTGACGATCGACGGGGCTGCGGCGAGCGTCGCGGCGGGGGGCAAGGCGCAGCGCTATCGCGCCGCCGCCGAGCCGGCGCCGCTGGCGGGCGCACACCTGATCCATCTTGCGCCGCTCGAGCCGCCGCTGGCCGCGGCGCGCACCCAGGCGCTGCTGATCGCGCTGGCGATCCTGCTGACCGCGGGCATGCTGATCGGCTTCGCGCTGCGCTCGGCCGAGAAGCGCCGCCTGCAGCGCCACCACCAGGCGCGGCTGGAAGCGGAAGTGGAACGGCGCACCGCCGAGCTGCGTGATGCCAATGCCCGCCTGATCGTCGAGTCCGAGGAGCGCATCGAAGCCGATCGCCGCTATCGTGCGGCGCGCGAGGAACTGGCCCAGGCCAGCCGCCTGGGTTCGCTCGGCCAGATCACTGCGGGCGTGGCGCATGAGATCAACCAGCCGGTGGCGGCGATCCGCACCTTTGCCGAGAACGCCTCGACCTTTCTCGATCGCGCGGCGCCCGACAATGCGCGCGCCAATCTGAAGCAGATCGTCTCGCTGACCGAGCGGATCGGCACGATCACTTCGGAGCTCCGCGCCTTTGCCCGGCGCAAGACGCCGGTGGAGGGGAATGCCGAGCTGGGTTCGATCCTGGACGGCACGCTGCTGCTGCTCGGCGAGCGCGCGCGCGGCGTGGTGGCGCTCAAGATGCCCAGGGGGCTGCGCCAGCTTGTCGTTCGGGGAGACCGGATCCGGCTCGAGCAGATCCTGATCAACCTGCTCCAGAACGCGCTCGACGCAGTGCAGGGCATGAAGGAGGCGCGCGTGCTGGTGGAGGGCGCGCGGGATGGAGACGCGGTGCGGCTGTCGGTGATCGACAACGGGCCCGGCGTCGATCCCGAAATCGCGGACACGCTCTTCTCGCCCTTCACTTCGGCCAAGCCGGGCGGCCTCGGTCTCGGCCTGGCGATCGCCCGCGATATCGCGCGTGAGTTCGGCGGCGATATCGCGCACACGCCTGGTCCGGGCGGTGGCGCCGCATTCCACCTCCAGCTGAAGGCCGCCTGATGTTTGCGCCCGACAATCCCATCGTGATGTTCGTCGAGGATGACGAGCAGCTTCGGCTCGCCACGGTCCAGACGCTCGAGCTGGCCGGGCTCCAGGTCCTGTCGTTCGATCGCGCGGCGGCGGCGCTGGCGCGGCTGACGCCGGACTTCCCCGGCGTGGTCGTCTCCGACATCCGCATGCCCGGCATGGACGGGCTGGAACTCCTCGCACGCATCCGTGCGATCGACGGCGACATCCCCGTGCTGCTCGTGACCGGGCATGGCGACGTGCCGATGGCGGTAGCGGCGCTGCACGACGGCGCGTTCGACTTCATTCCCAAGCCCTTCGCCGCCGAGCGGCTGCTCGTGGCCGTCCGCCGCGCGCTCGATCGCCGTGCGCTGGTCATCGAGAATCGCCGCCTGCGCGCCGCCGCCGCCATTGCCGCGCAGGAGGAGAGCCCGCTGATCGGCGAGAGCCCGGCGATGGTCCGGCTGCGGGCGATGATCGGGCAGCTGGCCGAGACCGATATCGACATCCTGCTCGAAGGCGAGACCGGCACGGGCAAGGAGCTGGTCGCGCGGATGCTGCATCGGAGCGGCCGCCGGCGGGGCAAGCCGTTCATCGCGGTCAATTGTGCGGCCCTGCCCGAGGGGATCGCCGAGATCGAGCTGTTCGGCCACGCCGCCGACAGTGTGCCGCATACCCGGCTGTCGCGCACCGGGCGCATCGCATCGTCGAGCGGCGGCACCCTGCTGCTCGACGAGATCGATTCGATGCCGCTGGCGATGCAGGCGCGCCTGCTGCGCGTGCTCGAGGAGCGCGAGGTGCAGCCGATCGGCGCGGAGCGCCCGGAGCCGGTGGACCTGCGCGTGATCGCAACCGCCAAGGGGGATGTCGCCCAGGCCGTCGCCGAGGGGCGGTTCCGCGCCGACCTCTATTATCGCCTGGCGACGATGCGGCTGCGCGTGCCGGCGCTGCGCGAATGCACCGGCGACGTGTTCCTGCTGTTCGCCGCGTTCATCGAAGAGGCGAAGCAGCAGCTGGGCGTGAGCGATGTGGCGCTGGATGCGGCGGTGCACGCCCATCTCGCCGGGCATGGCTGGCCGGGCAATGTGCGCGAACTCAGGAATTTCGCGTTCGAAGTGGCGGCGGGCCGGAGCTTTCCCGGCGCCCAGGGCCCGAACGGCCAGGCGGATCTTCCGGCGCGGGTGGCGAAGTTCGAGGAGAATCTGATCCGCGACGCGCTGCTGCGGCATGACGGCCGGGTATCGCTGACGCTCGCCGAGCTCGGCGTCCCGCGCAAGACGCTGTACGACAAGATCGCCCGGTTCGGCATCGACCTGGCCGAGATCAGGCGGGCGGGCCGGGCCTAGGACGGCCCGCGCAGCCTGGGCTGCGCGGGTTGGGGACACGGGGGAGGGGGATGTGTCCCTATCGGCCCTTGGCCGACACGTCCTGCACGCCGCACTTGGCGCGCACGGGGAGGGCGGTCTTGCCCGCCTGGTGATGGCTCTGCGCCGGCTGGCAAGCCGGCTTGCCGCGCATGCGCCAGTGCGCGACCGGGGTCTTGCCCGATGGCGCCCAGACGAGCTGGTGCGTTTCGTGCAGCGACTGGGCCTGCGCGGCCGGAACGAGGAGCAGGAGGGGAGCCGCCATCGCGGCAAGGGCGAGTTTCATGCAATCTCCTTTGTGCAGGGACCGGAGATAGCGGCGGCGGCTGAGCGGTGCTTTGCCCGCCTGTAAGGAAGATTTTCCCGAGGGTTGCGAAGCGATGCTGGTTCGTGACAAAGCATTGCTGTAATCCCGGGGCGGCCTTGAGGGTGCCCAGGGAGACGCCTAAGTGCCGGCAATGAGTTTTTGTGAGACCATGGCATGAGCGCCCCTGTCATCGTGCTGGTGGAAGACGATCCGGCCCTGCGGACCCTCACGGCGCGGGCGCTTCAGGAAAATGGCTATTCGGTCCGCCAGGCGGCCACCGCGCCGGAGATGTGGCTGGCGTTCGACAATGGGCCGGTGGACCTGGTGCTGCTCGACATCATGTTGCCCGGCACCAGCGGCATCGATCTGTGCCGCGAGGTGCGGCGCAAGAGCGACGTGCCGATCATCTTCGTCAGTGCCAAGGGCAGCGAGCATGATCGTGTGCTCGGGCTCGAGCTGGGGGCCGACGACTATCTCGCCAAGCCGTTCAGCACGCGTGAGCTGACGGCGCGGATCCGCGCCGTGCTCCGCCGCGGCGGGCTGGAGCGGATGGCGGGCGGCGACCGCGAGACCCAGGCGCATTTCGACGGCTGGACGGTCAACTTCCCGCGCCGCGAAGTGAAGTCGCCGAGCGGCGCCGTGGTCGAGCTGACGGGCGCCGAGTTCGATCTGCTCGCGGCGTTCCTCGGCCAGCCCCAGCGGGTTATCGCGCGCGAGCGTCTCGTCGAGCTGTCGCGCGTGCGCCTTGGCGACAGTTCGGATCGCAGCGTCGACGTGCTGGTCAGCCGCTTGCGTCGCAAGATCTCCGCCGCCGGCCACGAGCCGCCGATCGGCACGGTGCGCGGGATCGGCTATATTTTCCGTGCAGAGGTAACTCGCTCCTGAGCATCGTCCCGCGCCATCCGCTGGGACTGCTCGGCAGGATCCTGCTCATCCTGCTGCTCACCGTCGCGATCGAGTTCGGGGCGAGCACCTTCCTGTACGAACGCGCCTCGCGCTATTCGATCGAGGAGAGTGATGCGCACCGGCTCGCCGAGCATCTGGTGATCGCGGAGAAACTGCTGAGCGAGCGCCCGGTGGCCGAGCGAGCGGCTGCCGCGCTCGAGCTGACGACCGATCGATACATTGTCCGCTGGTCGCCCACCATTCCCGAACGTCCCGCTTTCCCGCCACGCCAGAAGCGGATGGAAGCGCAGGTGACCAATTGGGAGAAGGGGCTCAAGGAATTGCATCTGCAGTTGCGCCTGGCGCCGAGCGCCCATGGCCAGGTCGTCGCCGGCGAGATGCGCCTTGATGACGGCAGCTGGGTCGTGTTCAAGACGCGCGAGGCGGTCCAGGTCTGGCAGTTCGCGATCGAGCGCACGCTGGTCGCGCTGGTGCCGGCGCTGCTCCTGCTCACGCTCGGCGCGCTGTTGATCCGAAGCACGCTGCTGCCGCTGCGCAAGCTGGTCCGTGCGATCGGCAGGGTCGGCTCGGGCGACGGCGTGACGGTGGTGGAGGAAGAAGGCACCGCGGAGATTCGCGGCCTGATCCATGCCTTCAACGGCATGCAGCGCCGCATCCATGAGCTGATCGACAATCGCACCCAGGCACTGGCGGCGGTGGGGCATGATCTGCGCACTCCGCTCGCCCGGCTCCAGCTGCGGCTCGAAGAGGTGCGCGACGAGGAGAGCCGCCGCGCGATGCAGGACGATGTGAGCGAGATGGACGACATGATCGCCTCGCTGCTCACCTTCCTGAAGGGGGAAGACGATCCCGAGCCTGCCGTCGCGGTCGACGTCGCGGTGATGGCGACGACGCTGGTGGAGGATGCCACCGATCGCGGGCGCGATGCGCGCTATTCGGGGCCGCAGCACCTGGAATGGGTGGCGCGCCCCTCGATGCTCCGCCGGGCGCTGAGCAATCTGATCGAGAACGCGCTGCACTACGGCAAATCCGTGCGGGTGACGGTGACGGAGGAAGCGGGGGAACTGGTCTTCCGGGTCGAGGACGACGGCCCCGGCATTCCGCCCGGCAAGATCGAGGAAGCGTTGCAGCCCTTTGTCCGGCTCGATGTCGAGCGGGGCCGCAATACCAAGGGGATGGGGCTTGGCCTTGCCATCGTCCAGCAGGCCGTGGCGCTGGAGAAGGGCAGGCTCGTCCTCGCCAATGCCGCCCCGCCGCGCACGGGGCTCATCGCGGAAATCCGCCTGCCCGGCTGACGGCAACACTTTCTCACAGTTCCGCTGCGCTGCGGCAAAACTGGGTCCTTAGGTTGCACTCCGAGTTAATAGGAGTTGTAACCGTGAACGAGTTGATTGGTCGGGTCTTCAGCTTCGAGAAGACCGTCTTCCCGAACCAGAGCGACCTCTATGGCAAGCTCGCTACCCAGGGGCAGAGCCCCAAGGCGCTGATGATATCGTGCGCCGATTCGCGGGTGGTCCCCGAGCATATCATGCAGGCGGATCCCGGCGACCTGTTCGTGTGCCGCAATGCCGGCAACATCGTCCCGCCGTTCGCGCAGAAGATCGGCGGCGTCTCGGCGACCGTCGAATATGCCGTGATGGCGCTCGGCGTGCGCGACATCATCGTCTGCGGCCATTCGGACTGCGGCGCGATGAAGGCCGTCGCGCATCCGGAGATGGTGGCGGGCATGCCCAATGTCGCAGTGTGGCTGAACCACAGCGACGCGGCGCAGAAGGTCGTCGCCGATGCCTATCCGGGCCTCGACGAGGCTGCCCGCGTCCGCGCGATCAGCCTGGAGAATGTGGTGGCGCAGATCGCGCACCTGCGTACCCACCCCTCGGTCGCATCGGGGATCGCGCGCGGCGAGATCGCGCTGCACGGCTGGTTCGTCGACATCCATCATGGCCAGATCCTGGCGCTCGACGGCGAAACCAGCCGCTTCCAGATCGTCCGTGACGATCAGCCGCTGCCCGTGGCCGTGAAGCCGGCCCGGCGCCGCGCGGCCGACTTCGATCTGGTGGAAGCCGCCGAATGACCTCCGCAACCCTCCCCAAGGGCTGGATCGTCCGTGATTTCACGGCTTCGATCGTGGTCTTCCTCGTCGCGATGCCCCTTTGCATGGGCATCGCAGTCGCGTCGGGCATGCCGCCCGAAAAAGGCCTGCTGACCGGCATCATCGGCGGTGTCGTCGTCGGCCTGATCGCGGGTTCGCCGCTCCAGGTGAGCGGCCCGGCCGCGGGCCTGGCGGTCATCGTGTTCGAGCTGGTGCGCGAGCATGGCCTTGCCGCGCTCGGCGCCATCCTCGTCCTCGCCGGCGCGCTGCAGGTGCTGGCCGGCGTCGTCAAGGTCGGCGGCTGGTTCCGCGCAATCTCGCCCGCCGTGGTCCACGGCATGCTCGCCGGCATCGGCGCGCTGATCGTGGTCGGCCAGTTCCACACGCTGTTCGACGCCAAGCCGCTCTCCAGCGGCCTGGAGAATCTCGCGGCGTTGCCGGGCCGGCTGTTCGGCCTCGATCCGACCAACATCGCCGGCACCGAGCTGGCGCTGGGCCTCGGCGTGCTGACGATCGTGCTGATGCTGGGCTGGGACAAGCTCAAGCCCCAGGCGCTCCGCCTGATTCCGGGCGCGCTGGTCGGCGTGGTCGGCGCGACTTTGGTCGCGTTCGGCTTCGGCCTCGAAGTGGTCCGGGTCGCGGTGCCGGATTCGCTTGCCTCGGCGGTGACGCTGCCCGGCAGCGATTTCCTCGGCTCGTTCCTGAGCCCGACGATCATCATCGCCGCCGTTGCGGTTGCGTTCATCGCCAGCGCCGAGACGCTGCTCTCGGCCGCCGCGGTCGATCGCATGCACGACGGGGTGCGCACCGACTATAACAAGGAACTGCGCGCGCAGGGCGTGGGCAACCTTCTCTGCGGCCTCGCGGGTGCGCTGCCGATGACCGGCGTGATCGTCCGCAGCTCGGCCAACGTCCAGGCCGGTGCGATCACCCGCATGTCGGCGGTGCTGCACGGCGCCTGGCTGCTCGGCTTCGCTGCGCTGCTGCCCTGGCTGCTGCGCGAGATCCCGATGGCGGCGCTGGGTGGTGTGCTCGTCGTCACCGGCTGGAAGCTGGTGAGCGTCAGCCATGTCCGTCACCTGTTCCATCACTATGGCATGCTGCCCGCTGCGATCTGGGCGGTCACCTTCGTGCTGGTGGTGGCGACCGACCTGCTGACCGGCGTGCTGGTTGGCCTGGGCCTCTCGGTGCTGGAACTGCTGCCGCACTTCCGCCGCCTGCGCCTCAAGGTTGATGCCGAGCATGGCGAGGACGCGTCCAAGATCCATCTGGACGGTGCCGCGACCTTCGTCACGCTGCCCAAGCTCAACAGCGCTCTCGACGCGGTGCCGGGCGACAAGCCGGTCCATCTCGCCTTCGAGAAGGTGCCGGCGATCGACCATACCAGCGCCGAAACGCTGCGCGACTGGGTGCAGCGGCGCCGGGCGCGCGGGCTCAAGGTGGAACTGAGCGGCCATCCCGATCAGCTCCGCAAGCTTCAGCCGGCCTGAGGTCCGGCAACATTTCCTTACGAAGGAGCAACTCGCCGGCCTGACTGGGCTGGCATGTTGAAGGTCGGAAAGCAGCGTCCCCCGTCCCACTACCCATCCCGGGATGAGAGGGCCGCACTTTCCGACCGCAGGCGGGAACATTCTCGAACTAAGGGGAATGCCCGCATGAAGAAGCACCTTATCGCGGCCGTGCTTTGCTGCACGGCCGCACCGGCTTTCGCGCAGGAAGAAGCGCCGCCCAAGCCGATCACCGTCTCCGGCAATGTCGCGCTCGTATCCGACTATCGCTTTCGCGGCGTGTCGCAGAGCGACAAGGGCATGGCCATCCAGGGCGGCATCACCGTCTCCCATGAAAGCGGCCTCTATGTCGGCACCTGGGGCTCGAACCTTGCCGGTTGGGGCACGTTCGGCGGCGCGAACATGGAGCTCGATCTGATCGCCGGCTACAAGCGGGAACTGAGCGACGGGCTGGCGCTCGACGTCGGCGTCACCTGGTACATGTACCCCTCGGGCGCGGACAAGACCGACTTCGCCGAGCCCTATGTGAAGCTCAGCAGCTCGATCGGGCCGGTCTCGATGCTGGCCGGCGTGGCCTATGCGCCGAGCCAGGAAGCGCTGGGCGACTGGAGCAACACGCCCCGGAGCCGCCCCGGCGCCAAGCATGACAATCTCTATCTCTGGGCGGACGCCAGCAGCGGCATTCCCGGCACGCCGATCACGCTCAAGGCGCATCTGGGCGGATCGCGCGGCAATCCCGGTCTGGGCCCTAACGGCACCAGCGTGGCGCCCACCGGCAGGTATCTCGACTGGTCGCTCGGCGCCGATGCCGCAGTCGGCCCGCTCACGCTCGGCGTGGCGTATGTCGACACCAATATCAGCCGGGCCGACGCCGCCTATCTGCAGCCCAATTTCTCGCGGGTGAAGGATGGGGCGTCGATCGCGGACGGAGCCGTGATCTTCTCGGTAAGCGCTGCCTTCTGAAGCACGCATCGACCCTGGGGAGAGGGGGATTTCACCGGAGCGGCGCGGCCGCTCCGGTGATCCCTATCCGGGAGAAATGCATTTCAAGCGGCGCCGGGCCGCGCTAATCCGGGCTTCGAACCATGCGAGAAGCCCCGATGACTGCACCTAGCGACGCGATTTCCCCCAAGGCGGCCGGCGCGCGGCGCGTGCGCTCCGTCGTCATCCTGGGCGGTGGCACCGCGGGCTGGATGACCGCCACTGCGCTGGCCAGCCAGTTCGGGAGCTCGCTCGACATCACACTGCTCGAGTCCGAGGAGATCGGCACGGTCGGCGTGGGCGAGGCGACGATCCCGACCATTCATTGGTTCAACCAGCTGATCGGGCTCGACGAGGCCGCCTTCCTGCGCGAGACCAGGGCGAGCTTCAAGCTGGGCATCGAGTTCGTCGACTGGGTGCGGCCCGGCCATCGCTATTTCCACCCGTTCGGCGACTATGGGGTGCGCTTCCCCGGCGTTGCGTTCCACCATCGCTGGATGAAGGCGCGGGCTTCGGGGCTCGATCTGCCGCTCTCCGCCTTCTCGCTGGCTGAGGAACTGGCGAAGCAGGGGCGCTTCGCCATGCCGGTGGATGACCCGCGCTCGATCCTCTCGACGCTCGGCTACGCCTATCATTTCGATGCGAGCCTCTATGCCCGGCACTTGCGCGGCATTGCCGAGGCGGCCGGGGTCACCCGCATCGAGGGCAGGCTGCAGGATGTCGAGCGCGATGCCGAGACCGGGCTGGTCTCCGCACTCACCACGCAGTGTGGCGAGCGGCTCGAGGGCGAGTTGTTCATCGACTGCTCGGGTTTCCGCGCGCTGCTGATCGACGGGGTCATGGGCGGCGGGTTCGAGGACTGGTCGCACTGGCTGCCCTGCGACCGCGCCGTGGCGGTGCCCTGCGAACGGACCGAGCATACCACGCCCTTCACCCGCTCAACCGCGCGCCCGGCCGGCTGGCAATGGCGCATCCCGCTCCAGCACCGGATCGGCAACGGCCATGTCTTTTCCAGCCGCTTCATGAGCGAGGACGAGGCGACGGGCATGCTGCTCGCCAATCTCGACGGCGAGGCGCTGGCCGAGCCGCGTGCGCTGCGCTTCACCGCCGGCACGCGGCGCAAGGCATGGATCGGCAATGTGGTGGCGATCGGCCTGTCCTCGGGCTTTCTCGAACCGCTGGAATCGACCAGCATCCATCTGATCCAGAGCGGCATCGCCAAGCTGCTGACGCTGTTCCCGGGCCGCGACATGGATCCGATGCTGGCCGATCGCTACAATGCGCTGCTGGGTGCCGACATGGACAATATCAAGGACTTCCTGATCCTCCATTACCACGCCAATCCCGGCCGCACCGATCCCTTCTGGGTCGAGCGGCGCGAGATGGCGCTGCCCGAGACGCTGGTCGCGCGCGAAGAACAGTATCGCCGCTCGGGCCGGCTGATGCTGGGCCCCGAGGAGCTGTTCCGCGACGCGAGCTGGCTGGCGGTGCTCAACGGGCAGGAGATCGTGGCGCAGGACTATAACCCGCTCGCCGACGTGCTCGACAGCGCCGCCAACAGCACGCAGGTCCGCCAGGTCGCCGAAGTGATCAAGCGCGCCGCGCCGACGCTGCCGCTGCACGATGCCGCACTGGCGGTGGCGATGGGCGGGTGAGCCGGCCCGACATCGTCGCCCGGCGGATCGGCCGGGAGGGCCAGCCGATCGCGATCGTCGATGGCTTCCACCCGGATCCGGACGGACTGCGCGCCGCGGCGGCGATGGCCGTATTCGAGCCGGGGCGGCATCACTATCCGGGCATCCGCGCGGCCCTGCCGGCCGATTATTTCGCCAGGGTGCGGCCGGCGCTGGTGCCGGTGCTGCGCGAAGTGCTGGGGGCGTCCGGTGTCGAGCTGCTCGATGCCAGCTTCTCGATCGTGACCACGCCGCCGGACGAGCTCGGGATCGAGCAGCGGCTGCCGCATGTCGACGCGGTGGAGCCCGGCCGGATCGCGCTGGTGCACTATCTGGCGCCGGACGGCGGCGACGGCACCGGCTTCTTCCGTCACCGCGCGACCGGCTTCGAGACGATCGATGCGGCGCGTTCGGCCGGCTATCTCGCCACGCTCAACGCCGAGCTGCGCGCCGATCCCCCGGCCGCGGCCTATCCGTTCGGCGACACGAAGCTGTTCGAGCGGATCGCGCATGTCGAGGCGCGGTACAATCGCGCGGTGATCTATCGCAGCGCGCTGCTCCACAGCGGCGCGATACCGTCGGGGGCAGCGCTGGACAGCGATCCGGCGGCCGGACGGCTGACGGTGACGGCGTTTCTGTCGGCTGCCTAGGGTCAGGATTCATTCAACGAACCCCGTCATCCCCGCGCAGGCGGGGATCCAGGGTAGCACGGCATATCGGAACCACCGCGCGAACATCGTTCGGAGAGGACGGGGCCTGCCACGCCGGCTCCGTGCTTGGCCCTGGATCCCCGCCTGCGTGGGGATGACGAAGCGGGATATTTGCCTGAAGGGAACAAGTGCCCAAGGGGAAGGCGGGCGGCACCCAAAAAATCGCCCGCCACCCCGGGGAGGGATGACGGGCCGAGGTGGGGTGTTGGATTAGCTCAGCGCTTCTTCCGCGCGGGAGCCTTGGGCGGCTGCACCGCGAGATAGACGGTGCTCCAGAGCTGCGCGGCATTGGACTCGTCGACGTCCGCCTTGCCCGCGCCGAAGGCGACGACCTTGTAGCGGCCATTTTCGAAGGCCCAGGACCAGAGCTCCGAACTCTGCGTCGCCCGCGTCGCCTGGATCGCCCGCCAGAGCTTGGCCTGCGCATCCTTCAGCACCGCGCGGGTGGCGGGGGGCAGGTCGGTGCGGGTCAGCTGGCGTTCCAGGCCGGCGGCGAACAGCGCCTGCTGCCATGACCACACCACCGCGCCATGATAGGCGGCGGGGGTGAAGCGGTCCTGCACTTCGGTGCTGGCCAGCGCCGGATTGGCGACGAGCAGGCCGATATCGGTCATCAGCCCGGCCGGGAAGGGCCGCGCCAGCGCGCCGACATAGGCCTGGAGGTCAGCCGGATCGGGATGGCCGAACAGCAGCGCGAAGCCTTCGTCCGAATTGATGATCGGCACCGGCTTGCCATGATCGTCGAGCGCGATCGCGTGATAGCGCAGCGCCTGGCCCTTGAGCGCGGCGAGCGCCGGCGCGGCGGGCACGCCGACGCGGGCGGCATAGTCGCGCACTTGCGTGGCGGCCTGGGCGGCCGGAGTCTCGACGGCGAACAGCCCGGGCGCCTTGCCGCGCCAGGTCGCGGCCATGGCATGGGCACGGGCAAGCGCCGTGCGATCCGCCGGCATCAGATAGCGATCCAGCAGCCCGGCGCGCAGCAGCTTGTCGGCGGCTTCCAGTGCGGCGGGGACGAGGATGGCATTGACGTCATAGGGATAGCGGCCGCGGCCGAGCCCTTCCTCGCTGTCGCGCCATTCGCCGGTCAGGCGCCCAGCCTTGACCGCGACCAGCTTGTCCCAGCGCGGATCGTCCGCAAAGGGTGCGGCATGCTCGAGCACGAAGCGCAGGTTGCGCACCAGCAGCGCACCGGCGGGCTGGGCGGTGCCCGGATGCGCCACGCTCGGCACCTCGCCCGCCAGGAAGCGCTGCGCGGCGGCGCGGTTGGCCGGATCCAGCAGATATTCCGCGGCCACGGGCGCGAGCATGTAATCATCGTCGATCATCGCATAATCGAGCGTCGGCGTGTCGCCCCCGCCCTGGCCATGCTGCTGGTGATCGACCAGCGCGAATTCGGACAGCCCCTCTTCGTGCGCGACGTCGCCCTTGTCATCGAGGCGGGCGAGCACCGCGCCGAGCCCGGCCTCGACCGCCGCGCCCCTGAGCGCCGGCATCAACAGCCGGACCGACATCAGCGTGTCGCGGCCGAAATAGGTATCGAAACGCCACGAGCCGGCGAGGAACTTCTCGCGATAGCTGAGAAAGGCAAGGGCATTGCGCGCGGCGGGATCGGCCGCGGCCCCGGCATTGAGCAATTCGGCTTTGCTCAGGCCGGTCAGCGGCGTGTCGCCCGTCGCCGCGACGATGCGCAGGCGGATGCGGCCATCGGCGCCGGCGACGATCTCGCCCTTGTCGATCCGCCCGCCCAGCACCTGGATCTCCAGGCTGTAGCCCGGCGCGCCGTCGACGCGGTCGCGGGCATAGAGGATGCGATTGCCCTCGACGCGCATCGGCGCGGCCACTTCGGCGGGGAAGCGGCTGACCGACTGGTAATCGCGCAGGAAGCGGACATTGGAGAGCACCGCCTGCTTGGGGGCGAGGCGGGGGGCGTCGATCGTCGCGATGCTTTCGATGCCGTGGAGTGGGCGGCCCTTGGCATCGGCGAAGGTCACCGGACGCGGCGCCTGGTCAAGCCGCCAGGTGGCGGGGCGGGCGAGCGGCGCGAACCACAGGCCGACGCCGCTGTTGCCGGCCGGGAAGGCGACCAGGATGCGCGGATCGCTGCCGTTGCGCAGCAGCAGGTGTGCCGCGACCTTGCCGTCGCGGACAAAGGCATTGAGATTCTGCCCCTCGGTCAGGCTGTAGGCCAGCTCGGGCGCCTTGGCTCCGCGCTGCTGCGCCATGGCCGTCGTGCCCATGCCGATGCCCGCGAGCAACAGCCCGCCCGCCAGCATCAACCGCATCGAACCTCGCATCCGCTTCCTCCTCTTGTTTCCAGATACGGAAAGGCGCGGCGAACCTCTCAGTTGCCGCGCCCCCGTTTTGCGACCCTCGCGGGGTATCAGAACTTGAACGTGACCGTGCCGCCATAGGTGGCGCCGACGATGCCGCGGGCATAGAAATAGCCGTTGGTGATCGCCTGCGTCTGGCCTTGGCGCGGATTGCCCTCGGTCAGGCCGATGACGTTGAAGATGTTGTCGGCGTTCACGCTCACCTGCAGCTGCTTGCTGAGGTTGAACGAGGCGCCCACGCTGGTCACGCCATAGCTCGGCAGGGCCACGCCGTTGCCGGCGTCGGCATAGATCTTGCCGATATACTTGTAGCGGCCATAGACCTCGCCAAGGCCGTTGGGCAGCTTGAAGGTCGGCGTGACCGTGAACAGCCGGGCCGGGGTGCGCTCGGGGCGATTGCCCTCGAAGCCCTGCTGGTTCGCGCCGTTGATCGCCAGGTTCACCAGCTTCGGATCCTGGAACACGCCCTGGAAGTCGATCGAGAAATAGTCGACCGGACGGACGTTCAGGTTGAGCTCGATGCCGTTGGTGCGCAGATCGGCGTTGATGTTGCTCTGCTGCGACGGGTTGATCGGATCGGCGAAGTTGTAGTTCTGGTTGCGGAAGTTGGTGCGGAACACCGTCGCCGAGCCCGAGAACAGGCGGCCATGCTGGTAGCGCACGCCGGCTTCGTACAGCTCGATCCCGGTGATGGGATCGACGTTGTTCATCTGGAAGCCGTTGGCGTAGCGGGCATAGATCGAGAAGTTCGGCGTGATCAGATAGTTCGCGCCGACGGTATAGGCCACCGCCTTCTTGTTCGCCTTGCGCACCGTATAGGTGCCGTCCCAGGTCGAGCCGACATTGGTCAGCACGCCCGCGGTACCGGCCGGAACCGGCTGGTTGACCGCCGCCTGGTTGCCGTCCCACGCAGTCGCGCTGTCATGCTCCCAGCGCACGCCGGCGTCGATGTGCAGGTCGCCGATCGAGAACTCGTCGTTCACATAGAGCGAGAGGCTCGAGTCCTTGCGGCTGCGGATGCCCGCGCCCCAGTCGCCATAGGAGACCAGGCCGTTGTCGGAGAGCGTGCCGATGACCTGGTTGTTCGCGTTGAGCGCGACGATGTCGTAGATGTCGCTGTTGGTGCGCACGTCGTTGACCACGCTGGCGGTCGCCGACTGGTCCTGGTTGCGCTTGGTGTTGTAGTACATCACGCCCGCGGTCAGCGAGTTCTTGAAGCTGCCGCTCTCGAAGCTCCAGCGGCCGCCGACGTTCATGCCGAAGTCATAGGCGTCGATGGCGTCGTGGTTGAGCGTGGTGCGCTGCAGGAAGCCGTTGCCGTTCAGCGCGTTGAGCAGCGCCGTCTGGTTCGAGCCGATCACCTGGCCGGTGCGCAGGTTCTTGATGCCGAAGCGCACGGTGGTCGGGAAGGCGGCCTGGCCGGCGGTCAGCAGCGAGTTGATCGGCGAATTGTTACCCGGCGTCAGATAGTTGACTGCGCTGGTCAGGCCGGCATTGCCGGTGCCCGAGCCCGGGAACAGGCCGTTGAAGTCGTACGAATAGTCCAGGTAGCGGCCATGGCCGAACAGCGTGAACGAGTCGCTGACGGGCTTCTCGAAGTCGAGGCGGGCCTGCCAGGTCTTGGCGACCACGCCGTCGCGATACTTGAAGTCGCGATAGCCGCTCGAATGCGCGAAGGTCGAGACCGGCACGGCGATGTTCGCGAAGGCGTCGCCGCCGACATTGCCGAACTGGGTGTCGAGGCTGGGGATGCCGGCCGGCTTGCCGTTCTGGAAGCGATAGGGCTGATCGGCGTAATAGGCGTTCTCGACATTGCCGCCCTTGCCCGACAGGCGGATATAGCCGCCGTCATCGAACTTGTACTCGAGCGCGCCCTTCAGGCGCCAGCCCTGATAGTCGAACGGGTTCTTGCGGACGCCCGGGCTCGACTGGAAATAGCCGCCGATGTTGAAGGCGAGCTTGTCGGTGATCGGCTGCGAATAATAGAAATCGCCGCGCTTCAGGCCATAATTATAGCCGGTGAAGCGGGCCATGCCCTCGGCCTTCTCGTGGTTCGGGTTCTTCGAGACGAAGTTGATCGTCGCGCCCGCGCCGTTGACGGTGAGCACGCCCGACGAACCGCCCTTGACCGCTTCGAGGCGATCGATGGTCAGATCCTGGTCGAAGAAGAAGTCGGCGCCGCCGCCGCCATAAAGGATCGGCATGCCGTCCTCTTCGAGCTGGACGAAGCGCTGGCCGCCGCCCTGGAGACCGCGGACGGAATAGTTGTTCGAGATCTGGCCGGCAGTCGCCTCGACGAAGATGCCCGGGACCATCTCGAGCAGGTCGGCGGTCGAGCGCGGGGCCTTCTGGTCGATCAGCTCGCGATTGGCGAGCGTGATGTCGGCCGAGGCAGTGATGAGCGGACGATTGGGCGTGGTCTGGCCGGTGACGATGATCTGGCCCTCATCGGCGGCGTCGTCCTGCGCGGCAGTGGCCGTCGTGTCCGGCGACGTGGTCTGCGCCTGAGCGGCAAGCGGCAGCAGCGCAGCACTGGCCAGAAGCGCGACGCGAACGCCAGCGCGAGCGGAAAACAACATATATCCTCCCCAACCGAAGTTATCGCCGGACCATCCGGCGGGTTGATCCCGCTCGACTAGTCCCGACAGGGGTATAATGAAATCGTTTTCTGCAACTGTCACGTGGAATTTGCCAACCAGTGGTGCGCTGGTGCAACAGGTTCCGAAACCAACGGATTTCGGCGGGCTTCGTCGCAACGCTGCGTTACGCGGGAGAGAGATTTTGACACGGAAAGCGGCAGCGGGCGAGGCAGGCGTGCGAATCGCCCGGCGGGCGCTGCTGGCGGGCTCGGCCCAGGTGGCGATGCTCGGCATGCTTGCCGGCGCGGCGCGCGCGGCATCGCCGCGGATCGATGCGCTGGTTGCGCGGATGACGATCGAGGAGAAGGCGGGCCAGCTCAGCTGCTTCAACGACGAGATCCGGCCGGTGGGAGCGGTGTTCAATCCGGTGGTCGATCCGCGCGGCGCCGATGCGATGCTCGCCGATATCCGCGCCGGCCGGGTGGGCATGCTGTTCAACGGCTATGGCGTGGCCGGCGCGCGGCGCGCGCAGCAGGCGGCGCTGAAGAGCCGGCTCGGCATCCCGCTGGTCTTCGCCGCCGATGTGATCCACGGCTGCCGCACGATCTTCCCGATTCCGCTGGCCGAGGCGGCGGCGTTCGATCCCGACCTGTCCGAGCGCGCAGCCCGGGCCGTGGCCGAGGAAGCGAGCGCGGGCGGGCTGCATTGGACGTTCGCGCCGATGGTCGACGTGGCGCGCGACCAGCGCTGGGGCCGCGTGGCGGAGGGCGCGGGCGAGGATGTGCTGCTCAACCGCCAGCTGGCTAGGGCGCGGGTTCGAGGTCTCCAGGGGAGCGACCTGCGTCGGCCCGACAGCCTGCTCGCCACGCCCAAGCATTTCGCCGGCTATTCGGCGGTGCGCGGCGGCATGGAATATGCCGCGGTCGACATGAGCGCGGCCGAGCTGCGCGAAACCTATCTGCCGCCCTTCGCCGCGGGATTCGGTGCCGGGGCGGGGGCGACGATCGCGTCGTTCACCGATTTCAACGGCGTGCCCGCTACTGCCAATCGCTGGCTGCTCACCGACATGCTGCGCGGCGAGCTGGGCTTCGCCGGCGTCTGCGTCTCCGACTATGACGCGGACCGCGAACTCGTCGCGCACGGCGCGGCGGCGGACGAGGCCGACGCGGCCCGGCTGGCGATCCTGGCCGGGGTCGACGTCTCGATGCAGAGCGGCCTCTACAACAAATATCTCCCGGCGCTGGTCGATAGCGGCAAGGTGCCGATGGCGCGGGTGGACGAAGCGGTGCGGCGCGTGCTGGCGCTGAAGGAGGCGCTGGGGCTGTTCGACGATCCTTTCCGCTCGCTCGATGCGCGGGCCGAGAAGGCGCGGACCGCGACGCCCGCGATCAAGGCGCTGGCCCGCGAAGTGGCGACCCGCTCGATCGTGCTGCTCCGGAACCGGGGCGATACGTTGCCGCTGCCGCGCAAGGGCAGGCGCATCGCGCTGATCGGCCCGTTCGGTGCCGACCGGGCGAACCTCAACGGCCCCTGGTCCTTTGCCGGCGATGCGAAGGACGGGATCGACCTTGCCACCGGCATCCGTGCGATGCTGGCCGATCCGGCCGCGCTGGCAGTGGAGGCGGGGAGCGGCATCCACGAGCCGCTCGCCGGCGGTGTCGCGCGCGCCGTGGCGGCGGCAAGGGCGGCCGATGTCGTGCTGCTCGCGATCGGTGAGGCGGGCGACATGTCGGGCGAGGGCAACAGCCGCGTCGAGATCACGGTGCCGCCGGCGCAGCAGGCGCTGGCCGAGGCGGTGGCAGCGACGGGCACGCCGATAGTGGTGCTGCTCCGCCATGGCCGGGCGCTGGCGCTGGAGGGTGCGGTGCGCGATGCGCCGGCGCTGCTGTGCACCTGGTTTCTGGGTGAGCAGACCGGTCCTGCGGTGGCCGATATATTGTTCGGCGTGCACGAGCCGACCGGCCGCCTGCCGGTGAGCTTCCCGCTGGCGACCGGGCAGCAGCCCTGGTCGTACGACCGGCGCGGCACCGGCCGCCCGGCGCCCGATGCCGATCCGATGGCACCCGGCCGCAGCCATTGGCGCGACGCGCCCGATCGGGCGCTGTTCCCGTTCGGGAGCGGGCAGGGCTATACGCGTTTCGCCCTGGCCGACCTCCAGGTGCCGGCGAAGGTAGCGAAGGACGAGGCGGTGCAGCTGCGCGTCGCCGTCACCAATGCGGGGCTCCGCCGGGGCGAGGCGTTCGTGCGCGCCGACATCCATGACCGCGTTGCCAGCCGTACAAGGCCCGCGCGCCAGATGAAGGCCCATGCCCGCGTCACCCTCGATCCGGGCGAGCGCAAGGTGGTGACGCTCGCCATTCCCCATGCCGAACTCGCCCTGGTCGCCGCGGACGGTCAGTGGCGGGTCGAGCCGGGTGCGTTCGACCTGTGGGTCGATGCCGGCGGCGTGGAACTCCACAGCCAATTCGACGCGGTTTGAAGCAGGCGTTGAAATGCATTGCACGATCTGCTTCGCTTGCGGCCGACAGAGACACGGAGAGGATCACGGATGAAGCGCGCAGCCTGGGCGGTACCCGCCCTGATCACCAGCTACGCCCTGCTCGGGCTGCTGATGAACAGCGTCGGCACGGTGATCCTCCAGTCGATCGCGCACTATGGCGTCACCAAGCCGCAGGCAGCGACGCTCGAAGCCTGCAAGGACCTGTCCGTCGTGGTCGCCTCCTTCCTCTTCGCCACCAACTTGCCGCGCTTCGGCTTCCGGCGGGCGCAGATCGGCGTGATGCTGGCCGTCGCCGCGGGGGCGCTCGCCATTTCCTTCGCCAACAGCTTCTGGGCGATGCAGCTGTTCTTCGTGCTCGTCGGCCTGTGCTTCGGCATCGCCAAGGTGGCCACCTACAGCTCGATCGGCCTCGTCCGCCCCGATCCGGCGCATCACGCCAGCCTGACCTCGCTGATCGAGGGCGTGTTCATGGTCGGCATCCTCGCCGGCATCTGGCTGTTCGGCTGGTTCATCGGCCAGGACGCCACCGGCCATGACTGGCTGGGCGTCTACCGGGTGGTCGCGGCGCTCGCGCTGGCGGCGGCGGTGCTCTGGTGGTTCGCCGATCTCGACGAGGGGGCCGCGAAGGCCGTGGAGGGGCAACCGGCCACCGGCTATCGCGACGCGCTGGCGCTGCTGGTGCTGCCCTCGACCATCGCCTTCCTCGCCGCGATCTTCCTCTATGTGCTGATCGAACAGGGCGTCGGCACCTGGTTGCCGACCTTCAACAACCAGGTGCTGCACCTGCCCGGCGCGATGAGCGTGCAGGCATCGAGCATCTTCATCGCCGCGCTGGCGGTGGGGCGGCTGAGCGCGAGCGGGCTGGTGGCGCGGCTCGGCTGGCTCAGGCTGCTGCTCGGCTGCCTGGCGTTGATCGCGGTGCTGGTGCTGCTCACCCTGCCGACCACCCAGGGGCTGCGGCCGCGCGCGAACATGGGATGGCTCGACGCGCCGGTCGCGGCCTATATCTTCCCGCTGATCGGCGTGTTCATGGCGCCGATCTACCCGATCGTTTCCTCGGTGGTGCTGAGCGCGCTGCCCCGCGAGCGGCATGCGGCGATGGTCGGGCTGATGGTGATCTTCTCGGCGCTGGGCGGCACGATCGGGTCGTTCATCACCGGCTTTACCTTCGATCGCTTCTCGGGCCAGACCGCCTTCTATCTGGTGCTGGTGCCGCTGGCGCTGATCGCGCTGGCGCTGATCCGGCTGGAGCGGCTGACCCGCAGGGCCTGATGGAGATGATTCCCCGGTGCGGCCGTGGGACGCCGGCGCCGGGGAACCAGGTCCGTCATCCCGAATTGGGGGGAGGATGACGGGAGGGAGCGGTCAGGCCGAATAGGCGGCCAGGTCGAAATCGGCGATCGCCGGAATGATCCAGTCGGCATCGGGCAGGGCGGCGCGGTCGCCCACGCCGAGCGCCTTCATGCCCGCCGCGTGGATCGCCTGGACCCCGGCCGGGGCATCCTCGACCCCCAGCATCTCGGCCGGTGCGGCACCCAGCGCATGCGCGGCCGCGAGGAAGATGTCCGGCGCGGGCTTGCCGGCGGCGAGCGTGGCGGGATCGATGATCGCGTCGAACAGGTCCGCGACTTCCATCCGCGCGATCAGCAGCGGCGCGTTGCGGCTGGCCGAGGCGAGCGCGATGCCCAATCCCGCGGCACGGCACTGGGCGAGCGCGTCGCGGGCGCCGGGGAACAGGTCCGCGGGCCCGAAATGGGCGATCTCGTCGAGATACCAGTCGTTCTTCAGCGTTGCGAGGCGCAGGCGCTCGGCCTGGTCGTGGCCGGGCCGGTCGTCCAGGATCAGCGCCAGGCTCCCCATCCGGTCGACCCCCTTGAGCGCTTCGTTCGCTTCCTCGTCGAACGGGATGCCGAGCATGTCGGCGAGCTTCTTCCAGGCGCGATAATGCGCGCGCGCCGTGTCGGTCAGCACGCCGTCCAGGTCGAAGGCGACGCCCTTGAGCGGCATCAGCGCAGCGCCCCGCTCCAGCTCTCGCCGGGGGCGAGGCGGATCTCGTCGTCATGGTGGCCGATCGTGATTCCGGGCCCCGATACGGCGCGATAGGTGATCGTGTCGCCCGCCACCTCGACGCGCACCAGCGTGCCGCGCCAAATGAGGCCGAAGGCATAGCCGGCCCAGGATGCCGGGCGCGTGGGGCGGAAGCGCAGCACCGGCCCCTGGGGGCGGAAGCCCGCGAATCCCCAGGTCAGCGCCAGCCAGGAGCCCGCCAGCGCCGCCATGTGGACGCCGTGCCCGGTATTGCCGTGGCGATCGTCGATATCGACCAGGCTGGTCTCCGCGAAGAAGCGCAGCGCCTGTGCCTCGTGCCCGACTTCGCTCGCCAGGATCGCGAAAGTGGAGGCGGAGAGCGTGGAATCATGCGTGGTGATCGGCTCGTAATGATCGAACACGCGGCGCTTGCGTTCCAGCGAGACGTCCTCGCCGCCCAGCACCATCGCGAGCACCAGGTCCGCCTGTTTGGAGACCTGGTGCCGATAGAGCGTCATCGGATGATAATGGAGCAGCAGCGGGAATTCGGATGCCGGCGTGCCGGCCAGGTCCCAGCGCGGCTTGTCGAGGAAGCTCGCATCCTGCGCATCCAGGTCGCGCGCGGCATCCCAGGGCAGGTGCATCGCGTCGGCGACGCGGCCGAATTCGGCGAGCTCGTCGGCGTCCAGCGCCATTTCGGCGGCCAGCCCGGCCCAGGCCTCGGGCGCCAGTTCGGCGACGCGCGCGGCGGCGGAGACGGCGAGGCGCAGATGCTTCTGCGCCATCCGGTTGGTGTACCAATTATCGTCGACCAGCGCGGTATATTCGTCCGGGCCGGTGACGCCGCGCAGGTGGAAGCGACCGTCCGCCCAATCGCCCAGCACCAGCCAGATCCGCGCGGTCTCGACCAGCATGCGCGCGCCATGCTCGACCAGAAAGCCCTCGTCGCCGGTCGCGTCGACATAGGTGCCGATCGCGAAGGCGATGGCCGAATTGATGTGATATTGGGCCGATCCGCTGGGATAATGGGCCGAGCATTCGCGACCCTCGATCGTGCGCCAGGCATAGAGCGCGCCCTTGCGATGATCGAGCGCGCGGGCATTGGCGAAGGCAGCGTCGAGCGTGCCGGCGCGATAGACGAGCATCGCCCGGGCGATCTCGGGCGCCAGCACCGAGAGCACCGGCAGCATGAACGCTTCGGTGTCCCAGAAATAATGGCCCTCATAGCCTTCGCCGGTCAGGCCCTTGGCTGCGGCGCTCGAACGGCCGTCGCGCCCGGCCGAGGCGAAGAGATGGAAGAGGTTGGCGCGCAGGGTCGCGGCCAGGCGCGGCTCGCCGGCGATGGCGAGATCGGCAGCGGCCCAGAAGCGATCGAGCAGCGCCTGCTGCGCGGCCGCGGCGGCTTCGAAGCCGGCGGCCAGGGCGGTGCCGGCGAGTGCGCTGGCATCGGAGGCGAGCGTCTCGGAAGCGTCCCGGCCGACCGCGAAGCCGGTCGCCACCAGCAGCCAGCCATCGTTCTCGCGGGTACGCTGCACGGCAGCGACGCCGACGCCGCTGCCGGGCAGGCGCTCGACGACCACATCATCGGCGGCCTGCTCGGTACCGAACCCGCGCGAGGCAAGGTTCACGCCGATCCGCGGATCGTCCGACTGGGCGGCGCCGCTGGGGGCGGGGGCCAGGCGGGGATGCAGCGTGACGCTGCCCGCGCCTTCGATCTCGGCCCGGAGCCGGCGGACCAGCAGCGTGCTGCCGTCGAGCGGGACGATCCGCTCGGCACGGATGCGCAGCAGCCGGCCGTCCGGAAGCGACCAGCGCGTCTCGCGGCGGAGCATGCCCGCGCGCAGGTCGAGCGTGCGCCGCGTCGCTGAACGGAGTGCCGTGAAATCGATTGCTTCACCATCGACCCGCACTTCGATGCCCAGGGACTCGGCAACCGGCACGCGCGAATCGGAACGGGTGGCGAAGCCCTTGAGCTTCTCGTGGTAGTGGATCGGCGCCTGCTCATAGGCATGGGCCAGGAAAGTGGTGGCCTCGGCGCGTTCCTCGATCGCCCCGCGCACCCCGATCGCGCCGTTGGAGAGCGCGAGAATCGTCGCGGCCCAGCCCTCACGGGCCGAGTCGTCGCCGATCACGTCCAGCGACCAGCCGTCCTCCGCGAAGAGCACCCCATCTTCCGCGCCGTTCAATAGTCGAGCCAACACCCGCTCCCCAACTCTTATGAAAAGTTGCGTTACAGGCTCTTTGATATCGTTTTCAAGAACAAAGGATAGCCGGCCGGATGCGACCGGGTCGGTTCGGTTGGTTGTCCCAGCGAACGCCGGAGCCTCGCGTCCGCCGCGCGTCCCCACCCGTGCCGGGGCGACATGTTTGAAATCGAGGCCGGGGTGACAATGGAAGGAAGATCGGCGCGACCTAGGTGTCGCGCACCACGATCTCGGTGGGTAGCGTGGTGGAGCGCGCGCGGCCGCCATCGACCTGCTGCATCAGCTTCTCGACGAGCAGCGCGCCGGCCACATCGGTCTTCTGGTTGATCGTGGTGATCGCCGGGCTGAAATGCGCGGCGGGCGGGATGTTGTTGTAGCCGACCAGCGAATAGTCGCGCGGCGCGGCCAGGCCGCGCTCCTTGAACGCGCCGGTCACGGCCATGGCGGCGGTGTCCGAAAAGGCGAATACCGCATCGGGCTGGCGGCCGGCGGCGAGATAGGCAGTGACGGTGTCGGCAGTGGCGTGGAACGCCATCGAGGCGATGGGCAGGAAATCCACTGTCACTTCCGCATGGTCCCTGGCGATCGCGCACAGCCCCTCGTAGCGCAGCCGCAGCTCCTCGTGGCGGATGTCGCCGACGAACAGCCAGTGCTTGCGTCCCGCGCGCAGGAAATGGCGCCCGGCCAGCTCGCCGCCCAGGAAATTGTCGCTGCCGACCGAGCAATAGCCGGCATCCGGCGCGACCGCGCCCCAGACCACCAGCGGCACTTCGCTGCGGCCGAGCTCACGCAGCATCGTGTCGCGCGTGCCCTGGCCAAGCACGATGAACCCGTCGGCGCCGCGCGCCTGGTAGAAATCGCGATAGGCGCGGACGTCCTCGAGCCCCGGCGGGGAGAGGAGCAGGTCCTGGTTGCGGATCGACAGCGCCTCGGAGACGCCGGCGAGCAGCTCGAAGATGAACGGATCGCCGATGGCGCCGTGCCGGTGCGAGCCGAAATCGAGCATCACCGCCACGGTGTTGGTGCGCGTGTGCCGCAGCTTGGCGGCGTTGCGGTTGACGGCATAGCCGTGCTGGCGGGCCACTTCCATCACCCGCTCGCGAGTCTCCTCGGTCACCAGCGGGCTGCCGTTGAGGACGCGCGACACGGTGGGCGTCGAAACCTGCGCCAGGCGCGCAATGTCCTGCATCGTGAGTCGGGCGCCCGCCTTGCCGGGCCGTTCCTTCGCGGTCTTCTTCGTCATCGCCCGCTTTATGGGCGCACAATCGCGGTGCAGTAAACCGCGAGGTTGCGGGCGGAGCGGCATCGGCATCCAACGTTCCCCGAGCGACGCGGCTCGTGGCGCGCCGCGCCCTGAAACAAGTCGGCGATTATCCCCCTTGAGCGAGGGATGGCTCATGGCCGTCATCCCCGCGCAGGCGGGGATCCAGGGTTTCTGCGCTGCATCGCCCGTGACTCTGGATCCCCGCCTGCGCGGGGATGATGAAAGAGGGGTGCTTGCCTAGGGGGATAATCGCCGAACGAGGTGAGGGCGGCGATGAACTGGAGCGGCGGCGCACGAACATCCATGGGCGCCGCTGCTGCACCTTTGATAGTCCTCAGCTCGTCCGCCGCACCACCAGCCGGGGCGGGAGCAGCCGCATCTCGGATGAATGGTTGCCGATCTCGCCGATCAGCGTGTCGACCAGCATCTCGCCCGCGGCGTTATAGTCCTGCGCGATGGTGGTGAGCGGGGGATTGGTGAGGCTGGCGGCGGGGATGTCGTCGAAGCCGACCACCGAGATGTCGCTCGGAACCGACTTGCCCGCTTCCTGCAGCGCCCGCAGCGCGCCCATCGCGATCAGGTCCGACGCGGCGAAGATCGCGTCGAACGGCACCTGGTTGGCGAGCAGCTGTCGGGTGGCCGCGAACCCTGATTCCTCGATCGACAGCGCGCCGGTCTGCAGGTGCGGATCGGGTTCGATCCCGGCTTCGAGCTGGATGTCGCAAAAGCCGTGATAGCGGTCGCGGAATTCGGGATAATGGCTGGTCGCCTCGCCGATGAACGCCAGCCGGCGGCGGCCCTGGGCGAGGAGATGCGCCGCGGCGAGCCGGCCGCCGAGCATGTTGTCGCAGCCGATCGTGGTACCGAGCCCGTCCAGCTCCACCGATCCCCAGCGCACGAAATGCGTGCCCTGGCGGACCAGGTCCTGCAGGCGGGCGCGGTACAGCTCGTAGTCGCCATAGCCGAGCAGGATCAGCCCGTCGGCCTTGCGTGCGTCCTCATAATCCTTGTGCCAGTTGGACGAGAGCTGCTGGAACGAGGTGAGCAGGTCATAGCCCCGCTTGGCGCAGGTGCGCAGGATCGAGCCGAGCATCGCCAGGAAGAAGGGGTTGATCGCGGTGCCGTCGGGCAGTGGATCCTCGAAGAAGAGCAGGGCGAGCGTGCTGCTCTGGCCGCGGCGCAGCGACGATGCGTTCTTGTCGACCTTGTAGCCGAGCTGGGCGGCGATCGCCTCGATCCGCTTGCGCGTGCCTTCGTTTACGGTCGGATCGCCGCGCAGGGCACGGCTCACCGTCGGCTGCGAGACACCCGCCAATGCCGCAATGTCGAATGATGTCGGCTTGTCCGGCGAGGCCATGCCGCTCCCTGCTCCCCAGGCGCGAAATTGTTGCGCGCTTGTTGCAACTACCCCGACTGGGCCGGAATCGGAAGCAGCGCTGAATACGTATGCGTTTGCCTTCACTTGTCGGCCGCATGCGGCGAATTGGGGGAGGCTTAGAAAAACCGTCGCCCGTGAAGGCGGCGAGGACATTTGGGGAGGAAGACGATGGCTTTGTCCAATCACGCCGAGATTCTGCGCGCCCGTTCGGCGCTTTCGCTGGGAACCAGCACGCGCGCGCTCGGCGCCGCGCTGCTGCTGCTGGGCGCGGCTCCGGCCTTCGCGCAGGATGCGACGCCCGCACCGGCGCCCGCCGACCAGGCGGAAGAGGGCAATCTGGTCGTCACCGGCATCCGCGCCTCGCTGACCTCGTCGGCGAACATCAAGCGCAACAATGTGACGATCGTCGACTCGGTTTCCTCGGAGGATATCGGCAAGCTGCCCGACGTCTCGATCGCCGACTCGCTGGCCCGCATCCCCGGCGTCACTGCGCAGCGCCTGGAGGGGCGCGACCAGCGCCTGTCGATCCGCGGCCTGGGCCCGGACTTCTCGACCACGCTGCTGAACGGCCGCGAGCAAGTCACCGTCGGCGACAATCGCGGCGTCGAATATGACCAGTATCCGTCGGAATTCTTCAAGAACGTCAACGTCTACAAGTCGGCCGACGCTTCGCTGATCGCGGCGGGCGTCTCGGGCACGGTCGACCTGCGCATGCTGCGCCCGCTCGACCAGAAGAAGGACACGCTCGTTGTCTCGCTGCGCGGCCAGATGAACGAGCAGGACAAGCTCAACCCCGACGGCACGCGCTATGGCTACAAGGCCTCGGCCACCTATGTCGGCAAGTTCGCCGGCGACACGCTGGGCATCGCGCTGGGCGTGTCGGCGCAGAACACGCCGACCCAGATCGAGCGCTATGCGGCCTGGGGCTTCCCGAGCGAGCCGGCCGCGGGCGGCAATTTGTTCCTCGGCGGCGCCAAGCCCTATGTCCAGTCGAACCTGCTGAAGCGCTATGGCGGCGTCGCCACGATCGAATGGGCGCCGAGCGAGAATTTCCACTCGACCTTCGACGCGCTCTATTCGAACTTCAAGGAAACCCAGCATCTGCGCGGCATCGAGTTCGGCGTGGCGCCGGCCTGGGGCTCGAACGGGGTGATCGCGCCGGGCTATACGGTGCGCGCCGGGCTGGTCACCGACGCGACGATCAGCAACCTCGTCGCCGTCCAGCGCAACGACTTGAACGAGCGCAAGGCCGAGAACATTTCGCTGGGGTGGAACAACGATCTGAAGCTCGGCGACACGATCCACCTCAACGTCGACGCCAGCTGGAGCCGCGCCACCCGCACCGACTTCCTGCTCGAGACCTATTCGGGCACCGGCTATAATTCGAGCGGCCCCAAGGACACGATCAAGATCCACCAGAATGGCGACGGCACCTACAGCATCGTCCCGACGATCGACTATTCGAACACCAGCGTCATCCGCCTGACCGATCCGCGCGGCTGGGGCTATAACGGCACCACCGCGGTGGTGCAGGCGGGCTTTCTCAACCGGCCCGATTTCGTCGACGACCTCAAGTCGCTGCGCGCCAGCCTGAAGGGCGAGATCGGCGGCAGCGTGCTGAGCGCCTGGGAAGTGGGCGGCAATTTCAGCCGCCGCGAGAAGCAGAGCCGCTACACCAGCTATTTCCTCTGCCCCAAGGGCGGCGGCACCAACTGCACCGTCGCCAGCGGCACGCCGACCAGCGTCGCGGTGCCGAACGATGTGCTGCTGGGCGAGACCGTCGGGCTTGCCTATCTCGGCGTGCCGAGGATGCTGACCGTCGATCCGATGAAGGTCTATGGCCTGCTCAACTCGGTCTATGACAACCGGCCGGATTCGCTGGTGCGCGACAATGTCGTCAGCGAGGACGTGTGGACCGGCTATGCCAAGCTGACCGTCGACGGCACGGTGGGCGGCAAGCCGCTCAAGGGCTCGCTCGGCGTGCAGGTGATCCACACCAAGCAGGGATCGACCGGCCAGATCGCCGCGCTGAACAATGGCGTCGTCACCATCTCGCCGGTGACCGGCACGGTGAACTACACCAATGTCCTGCCCTCGGCCTCGTTCAGCCTCGAACTGGAGCCCAGCTTCTACATCAAGCTCGGCGCCGCCCAGACGATGGTGCGTCCGCGCCTCGACCAGGAGCGGATCACCCAGGCGGTGTCGATCGACCTCTCCAAGATCGGGCTGGGCAGCCAGCCGCAGAACAGCCCGTTCAGCTCGAACGGCGGCAATTATCGCCTGCGCCCCTATAAATCGACCAACATCGACATCTCGTTCGAGAAGTATCTCGGCAATGGCGGCGGCTATCTGGCGCTGACGGGCTTCTTCAAGCACCTGACCGACTTCGTCGATCCGAACAATTCGGTGCTCTATGACTTCTCGCCGCTGATCGCAGCGCTCAACCCGGCGCAACAGGCGATCGTGCGGGCGCAGAACGCGCAGTTCGGCCTGGTCAGCTCGCCCAAGAACACCGGCCGCGGCGACATATTGGGCGTGGAAGCCACTGCCTCGCTGCCCTTCGCCACGTTCAGCCAGGCGCTCGACGGCTTCGGCATCTTCGCCAGCGGCACCTATGTCGACAGCAAGATCCGCTACGCCAACAACGTCACGCCGATCACGCTGCCGGGCCAGTCGAAATGGGTCGCCACCGGCACCGCCTATTTCGAGAAGAACGGCTTCCAGGCGCGTGCCACCTATCGCTGGCGCGACAGCTTCCTGGCCGAACTGGCCGGCCTCTCGGCCAATCCCGAATATCGCCAGGGCCGCTCGGAAGGCGTGCTCGACGCGCAGATCGGCTATGAGTTCCGCAGCGGCCCGCTGACGGGCCTGTCGATCCTCGCCCAGGCGAAGAACCTGACCGACCAGCCCTTCGTCACGACCGAAGCGAGCGACCCGCGCCTGGTGCGCGAATATCAGCGCTACGGCCGCGACTATTATATCGGCATCACGTACAAGTTCTGACGCGTGGAAATGCGGCCCGGCCCCGGCGCCGGGCCGCCGGTTATCGAGGGGCAGACGTGCAGAGTGAGCAGCCGATCCGGATCGTGATCGCCGGCGGCGGCACCGCGGGCTGGATGGCCGCGGCCGCCTTTGCCCGCTTCCTGGGCCCTCGCTTCCGGATCACCCTGGTCGAATCCGAAGAGATCGGCACGGTCGGGGTGGGCGAGGCGACCATCCCCCAGATCCGGCTGTTCAACGCCAGCCTCGGCATCGACGAAGACGCGTTCATGGCCGCCACCCAGGCGAGCTTCAAGCTCGCCATCGAGTTCGTCGGCTGGACGAAGGGCGGGCGCTACATGCACGCCTTTGGCGATGTCGGCCGCGAGAACGGGCTGCTCGCCTTTCAGCACAGCTGGCTGCGCGGGATGGCCGAAGGCGTTGCCCGGCCGCTCGGCGCCTATTCGCTCAACAATGCGGCGGCGCTGGCGAACCGGATGCAGCGGGGCCCCGCGCGGACAGCGAAGCTGCTGCCCGAAATGCCCTATGCCTTCCACTTCGACGCCGGCCTCTATGCCCGCTTCCTGCGTGGCCTGGCGGTGAGCGGCGGCGTCACCCGGGTGGAAGGCAGGATCGTCGCGGTCGAGCGCGACGGCGAAAGCGGGGACGTCAAGGCATTGCGGCTCGACGGCGAGCGCGAAGTGGCGGGCGACCTGTTCCTCGACTGCACCGGCTTTCGCGCGCTGCTGATCGGCGAGACGCTGGGCACCGGCTTCGCGGCCTGGAGCGACCTGCTTCCCTGCGACCGCGCCATGGCCGTGCCTTCCGAGCGCGCCCGGGAGTTCACGCCCTATACCCGTGCCACGGCGCACGGCGCCGGCTGGCAGTGGCGTATCCCGCTCCAGCACCGCACCGGCAACGGCATCGTCTATGCCAGCGCCTGTCTCTCGGACGACGAAGCGGCGGCACGGCTGCTCGCCGGCCTGGACGGGCCGGCGCTGGCCGATCCCCGGCCGCTCCGTTTCACCGCGGGCAAGCGCCGTGGCTTCTGGAAGCGCAACGTGATCGCGCTGGGCCTCGCCAGCGGCTTCCTCGAGCCGCTCGAATCGACCAGCATCCACATGATCCAGTCGGCGATCGAGCGGATCCTCAAGCTGCTTCCCGGGCGCCGTGCCTCCCAGGTGCAGCGCGACGAATATGATCGCCAGACGCACCTGGAATATGATCGCATTCGCGACTTCCTGGTGCTGCACTATTGGGCGAACGACCGGGACGAGCCCTTCTGGGCCGCGCGGCGCGCCGCGGCGCTGCCGGACGGGCTTAGCCACAAGATCGCGCTGTGGCGCGACGCGGGGCGGATCGTGCGCGGCGAAGCGGATCTGTTCAGCGAAGTCGCCTGGCTCCAGCTATTGGCCGGGCAGGGGATCGCAGCCGCCGGCCACCACCCGCTCGCCGATGCGCCGCCGCGCGAGCAGATCGCGGAGTATCTCGAATTGATCGAACTGTTGAACGCGCGTGAAGTCGGCCAGATGTCCGATCACGCCGCCTATGTGGCGCAGCATTGCGCGGGGGTGGCGGCATGAAAATCCGCTGGCGCAATATCCGGCAAATTTGCTCCCCGGCGAAGGCCGGGGCCCAGTTGCCATGTCGTTCGATGGGGAAGGCTACCTCTCCCGCTGCGCCGAAACTGGGCCCCGGCCTTTGCCGGGGAACCGCTCTCGCCCTTGCGCTCCTGTCCGCGGCGCCCGCCGCCGCGCAGGATTTCCGCGCGCGCCTGCCGCAGGACGAAGTGATCTATTTCGTCCTGCCCGATCGCTTCGCCAATGGCGATCCGTCGAACGATCGCGGCGGGCTGGCCGGCGATCGCGGCAGGACCGGCTTCGATCCCGGCGACGCGCGCTATTATCATGGCGGCGACCTTCAGGGGCTGACGGCGAAGCTGCCCTATCTCCAGGCGCTCGGCATCACGGCGATCTGGGTGGCGCCGATCTTCGTGAACAAGCCGGTCCAGGGCGGGCCGGGCCAGCAGAGCGCGGGCTATCACGGCTATTGGATCACCGATTTCACCCATGTCGATCCGCATTTCGGCACCGATGCGGCGTTCAAGGCGCTGGTCGACGCCGCGCATGCCCGGGGCATGAAGGTATATATGGACATCGTCGCCAACCACACGGCCGATGTGATCCAGTATCGCGAGTGCGTGGGCGCGAGCGCCTGCCCCTATCGCGGCCGGGCGGACTATCCCTATCAGCGCCGCGGCGGCGTGAGCGGCGCGCCGATCAATCCGGGCTTCGCGGGCGATGCGGTCCAGACGGCTGAGAATTTCGCGAAGCTGACCGATCCGGGCTACGCCTATACGCCTTTCGTCCCCGAGGCGGAGAAGGCGGCCAAGCATCCCGCCTGGCTCAACGATCCGATCTACTATCACAATCGCGGCGACTCGACCTTCGCCGGCGAGAATTCGACCATGGGGGATTTCATCGGGCTCGACGACCTGATGACCGAGAATCCGCGCGTGCTCGCCGGCATGATCGACATCTATGGCAGCTGGATCGACCGGTTCGGCGTCGACGGTTTCCGCATCGACACCGCCCGCCACGTGAACCCCGAATTCTGGCAGGGCTTCGTTCCCGCGATGCTGGGGCGGGCCAGGGCGAAGGGCATCCCGAATTTCCACATCTTCGGCGAAGTCGCCGATCCGGCCACCCAGGCGAGCTATTCGATCACCGCCGGATTGCCCTCGGTGCTCGATTTCGCCTTTCGCCAGGCAGTGCTCGACAGCGTTGCCGGGACCAAGGGCACCGATGTGTTCGAGAAGCTGTTCGACGGGGATGTGCTCTATGCGGGCGGCGCCGGGACCGCCGCGATGCTGCCGACCTTCACCGGCAACCACGACAATGGCCGCTTCGCCTGGTTCGTCCGCAAGGCCTTTCCCCAGGCGAGCGAGGACGAAGTGCTCCGGCGCGTGCTGCTCTCCAACGCGCTGCTGCTCATGCTGCGCGGGGTGCCGACCATCTATGCCGGCGACGAACAGGGTTTCGCCGGCGGCGCGATCGACGTCGATGCGCGCGAGGACCAGTTCGGCAGCAAGGTCGCGGCCTATAACGCCCGCAAGCTGGTGGGCACCGACGCCACCACCGCCACGCCGCGCTTCGACGAGAGCCATCCGATCTTCCGCGAGATCGCCGCGCTGGCGCGCCTCCGCACCGCCACCCCGGCGCTCACCCGCGGTCGCCAGCTGCTGCGCGCCCGCGAGGACAAGCCAGGCCTGCTCGCCCTTTCGCGCTTCGATCCGGCTACCGGGGCCGAAGTGCTGCTCGCCTTCAATACCGCGGCCGAGCCGCTGACTCGTCAGGTCCAGGTCGAGGTGCGCTCCACCCATTTCCATCCGCTTGCCGGAAGCTGCGCCGCCACGGCCAGTGCTCCTGGCTCCCTTACCATCACCCTGCCGCCGCTCGGATATGCGGTGTGCGCGGCGGAGACGAAACCGTGAACCAGCTTGCCGCGAAAGCGGAATCCCGGAATGCGCAGCCCTGGTGGCGGGGCGCGGCCATCTATCAGATCTATCCCCGCAGCTTCTTCGATTCGAACGGCGACGGTATCGGCGACCTGCCGGGCATCACTGCGCGGCTCGATCACATCGCCAGCCTTGGCGTAGATGCGATCTGGCTTTCGCCCTTCTTCAAGAGCCCGATGGCCGATTTCGGCTATGACGTGGCCGATTACCGCGACGTCGATCCGATCTTCGGCACGCTCGCCGATTTCGACGCGCTGATCGCCCGCGCGCATGCGCTGGGGCTGCGCGTGCTGATCGATCAGGTCTGGGCGCACACGTCGGATCAGCATGCCTGGTTCGTCGAGAGCCGCGCCAGCCGCGACAATCCCAAGGCCGACTGGTATGTCTGGCACGATGCGAAGCCGGAGGGCTCGCCGCCCACCAACTGGCAATCGGTCTTCGGCGGCCCGGCCTGGACCTGGGACGCGCGGCGCGGCCAATATTATCTGCACAATTTCCTGAAGGAGCAGCCCCAGCTCAACTGCCACCATCCCGAGGTGCAGGCGGAGCTGCTCGCGATCACGCGCTTCTGGCTCGATCGCGGCGTGGACGGGTTCCGCATCGATGCGATCAACTTCTCGATGCACGATCCCCGGTTCCGCGACAATCCGCCGGCGCCCGACGACGGCACGCCGCGGACGCGCCCGTTCGATTTCCAGCGCCACATCTACAATCAGAGCCATGCCGATATCCCCGGCTTTCTCGAGCGGCTGCGCGGCGTGTTCGACGAATATCCCGATCGCTTCACTGTCGCCGAAGTGGGCGGCGCCGATGCGGATCGCGAGATGAAGCTGTTCACCGCGGGCAACAACCGGCTGAACACCGCCTATGGCTTCGACTTCCTCTATGCCGCCCGCCTGACGGCGGCGGGCGTGCGCGAGGCGTTGCGTAACTGGCCGGCCGGCGGCAGCTGGCCGAGCTGGGCGTTCGAGAATCACGACGCGCCGCGCGCCGTGTCGCGCTGGGCCGGGCCCGGCGACGCGGATGCATTCGCGCGGATGAAGATGCTGCTGCTCGCGGCGCTGCGCGGCAACATCTTCCTCTATTATGGCGAGGAGCTGGGGCTCGACCAGGTCGAGATCCCGTTCGAGGCGCTGCGGGATCCCGAGGCGATCGCCAACTGGCCGCGCACCCTGTCGCGCGACGGCGCCCGCACGCCGATGCCCTGGTCGGCGGCGGCACCCGAGCTCGGCTTCACCAGCGGCAAGCCCTGGCTGCCGCTCGGCCCCAACCATGCCGCGCTGGCGGTGGACGTGCAGGATGGCGATCCGGCGTCGCTGCTCGCCTGGACGCGCCGGGCGCTGGCGCTGCGCGGCGCCTCGCCCGCGCTGCGCACCGGCGACATCGTCTTCCTCGATGCGCCGGGCGAACTGCTCGCCTTCGAGCGCGAAGCGGAGGGCGAGCGCTTGCTCTGCCTGTTCAACCTGGGCGATGCCGTGCAGTATTGGACGCCCGGGGAGGCGGGGCGCTGGCGCGTCCTGCTCGCTACCGGCAGCGTCGGCGGCTGGACTTTCGCACCCCATTCCGGGCTGATCGCCCGCTACGAAGCCTGAGGAGAAACCATGAAGCTCGCCCCCCTCACTCTCGCGCTCGCCGCCGTCACCTTCGCGCCGCCCGCGCTCGCGCAGGATGATCTGTCGCAGAAGCTGGAGGGCAATGTCGTCGCCCGCGCCGCATCGCCCGACGGCAGGATCACCGTGACGGTCAGCATCGATGGCGAGGGGCGGGCGAGCTATGCCGTGCAGCGCGCCGGCAAGCCGCTGCTCACCGACAGCCGGCTCGGCTTCCTCTTCACCGACGCGCCCAAGATGGACCGCAACATGGCGCTGGTGGAGACGATGCGCGACACGTCCGACGCGAGCTGGAACCAGCCCTTCGGCGAGTGGAGCGCCATCCGCGACAACCATAACGAGATGACTGTCCGGTTGCGCGAAAAGAAGGATCTCCAGCGCGAGATGGACGTCACCTTCCGCATCTTCGATGACGGCGTCGGCTTCCGCTACACCTTGCCCGCCCAGCCCAATCTGAAGCGCGTCAACATCGCCGACGAGCTGACCGAGTTCGCCTTTGCCGAGTCCGGCACCGCCTGGTGGAAGCCGGCCTATCTGTGGAACCGCGAGGAATATCTCTACAACAAGACCCCGCTCGACGCGGTCGGCACCGCGCAGACGGTGATGACGATCAAGCTGGCCAGCGGCACGCATGTCGCGGTGCACGAGGCCGCGCTGATCGACTATGCCGGGATGAACCTGCGCCGCGAGCAGGGCAATGTCTTCATTGCGTCGCTCACGCCTGGCTCGGCCGCGCCCAAGGTGTCGCGCGATGCGGGCTTCTCGACGCCCTGGCGCACCCTGGCGATCGCCGACGATGCGGCCGGTCTCTATTATGCCAGCCGGATGACGCTCAACCTCAACGAGCCGAACAAGCTGGGCGACGTTTCCTGGATCAAGCCGGGCAAGTTCGCCGGCGTCTGGTGGAACATGATCACCGGCAAATGGACCTGGTCGCGCGGCCCCCGGCACGGCGCCACCACCGCCAATGTGAAGCGCTATATCGATTTCGCTTCGGCCAACGGCATCCCCGGGGTGCTGGTCGAGGGCTGGAACGTCGGCTGGGACGGCGACTGGTTCGGCAACGGCAAGGACATGAACTTCGACCAGCCGACCGAGGATTTCGACGCCGTCGCGCTGCAGCGCTACGCCAAGTCGAAGGGCGTCTATCTGATCGGCCATAACGAGACCGGCGGATCGGCCAGCCATTATGACGGCCAGCTCGACCGCGCCTTCGGCTATGCCCGCGATCACGGCATCCCGGTGGTGAAGACCGGCTATGTGACCGATGCCGGCGAGATCGAGCGTACCGACGCCGACGGCACCCAGCACCGCGAATGGCATGAGGGGCAGTGGATGGTGAACCACTATCTGCGCGTCGTGCAGACCGCGGCCAAATATCATGTCGCGATCGACAGCCATGAGCCGGTGAAGGACACCGGCCTGCGCCGCACCTGGCCCAACTGGGTCGCGCGCGAGGGCGGACGCGGGATGGAATATAACAGCTGGGACGGCAAGAACCCGCCCGAGCATGAGGCCAATCTGGTGTTCACCCAGCTGATGGGCGGGCCGATGGACTTCACCCCCGGCGTGCTCAGCCTCAAGGGTTCGAACGATTCCGACATCCAGTCGACCATCGCCAAGCAGCTGGCGCTCTACGTCGTGCTCTATTCGCCGGTGGTGATGGTCGCCGACACGCCCGAGACCTATGCCAGATATCCGCGCGAGATGAAGTTCATCCGCGACGTGCCGACCGACTGGAGCGACACTCGCGTGCTGAACGGCGAAGTGGGCGATTATGCGACGATCGCCCGCAAGGCGAGGGGCAGCGACGACTGGTATCTCGGCGCGGTGGGCGACGAGCAGGCGCGCAGCTCGGTGGTGACGCTCGACTTCCTCGATGCGGGCAAGACCTATGTCGCCGAGATCTATCGCGACGGCCCCGGCGCCGACTATCGCACCGCGGCCCGCCATTCGATCACGATCGAGAGCAGGCCGGTGCAGAAGGGCGACACGCTGACGATCGCGCTGGCACCGGGCGGCGGCGAGGCGATCCGCTTCGTCGCGCCGGCCGCCAAGGCGCGCCGCCGGTGACTTCAGCCGGGGGGCGGCCGCGCCAGGGGTTCGCCGGGCTGTGGAACATCAGCTTCGGCTTCCTCGGCATCCAGATCGGCTTCGCGCTGCAGAACGCGAACATGAGTCGCGTCTTCCAGTCGCTGGGCGAGAGCATCGACAACCTCCCGCTGCTGTGGATCGCCGCCCCGCTGACCGGGCTGCTCGTCCAGCCGGTCATCGGCCATTATTCGGACCGGACCTGGGGCCGTCTGGGCCGGCGCCGCCCCTATTTCCTGGCCGGCGCGGTGCTGGCGACGCTGGCGCTGTTCGCCATGCCCAATGCGCCGGTGCTGCTCGCCGCGGCGCTGTTGCTCTGGGTGCTCGACGCCTCGCTCAACGTCTCGATGGAGCCGTTCCGCGCATTCGTGGGCGACATGCTCGACAAGAGCCAGCACACGGCCGGCTATGCGATCCAGACGGCGTTCATCGGCGCCGGCGCGGTGATCGGATCGGCCACGCCGTTCCTGCTCGACCGGTTCGGCGTGTCCAATGTCGCGGCGGGCGGCGGCCTGCCTGATACAGTGCGCTGGAGCTTCTATCTGGGCGGCGCGGCGCTGCTGCTCGCCGTGCTGTGGACCGTGTTCACCACCCGTGAATATTCGCCCGATGAGATCGCGGCGTTCGACGGCGAGGCGGCGCCCGCCGCGCATCCGGCCCCGCCCGCCACGATCGGCGCGGGCCTGCCCTGGCTGGTCGGCGGCGCGGCGCTCGGCGCGCTGGTCTTTGCGCTGGAGCTGGAGAAGGAACTCTATCTGCTGGCCGGGCTGCTCGCCGCCTATGGCCTCGCCCGGATGATTACCGCGGTGACCAGGGCGGGCATCCTCGGCGATCTCATGGGCGATTTCTCGGGCATGCCGCCGGTGATGAAGCGGCTGGCGCTCGTCCAGTTCTTCAGCTGGTCGGCGCTGTTCATCATGTGGATCTATACCACGCCGGTGGTGGCGCAATATGTCTTCCGCGCTCCCGACCCGGCGAGCGCGGGCTATAATGCGGCAGGCAATTGGGTGGGCATGTTGTTCGCCGCCTACAATGCCGTGGCCACGGTCGCAGCGCTATTCCTGCTCCGCCCGCTGGCCGCGCGGGTCGGCAAGGTGCGCACCCATGCGATCGCGCTGGCGCTCGGCGGGCTCGGCTATGCGAGCTTCCTGGTGATCCGCGACGCGAACCTGCTGCTCGCCGCCGAGATCGGGATCGGCATCGCCTGGGCCTCGATCCTCGCCATGCCCTATGCGATCCTCGCCTCGGCGCTGCCCCAGGCCAAGCTCGGCGTGTACATGGGCCTGTTCAACGTCTTCATCGTCATCCCCCAGCTGCTCGTCGCCACGGTGATCGGCACGGTGATGCGCCACCTGTTCCCGGGCGAGCCGATCTGGACGATGGCGATCGCCGCCGCGGTGATGGGGCTGGCGGCGCTGGCGACGCTGCGGGTGCGCGAGGCCTAGGCGCGCGGGCCCCTGTCCATGAACTGGACCCCCAACGCGATCGCCGCGACCCCCGCGCCGAGCAGCGACACCGCGCCCCAGCCGCCCAGCGCCCAGGCCCAGGTCGCCAGGCCCGATCCGGTGGCGCCGCCGACGAACATCGATCCCATGAAGATGGTGTTGAGCCGCGCCCGCGCCTCGGGCCGCAGCGCATAGACGATGTGCTGGTGCGAGACGAGCGCGCCCTGCACGCCGAAATCGAGCAGGAGCACGCCGATCACCATGCCGGCGATCGACGGCCACAGACCGGTAAACGCCCAGCCGGCGAGCACCGCGGCGGCGCCGAGCAGGATCACCGGCCGCGGCCCCTTGCGGTCGGCGATGCGCCCGGCGATCGGGGCGGCGAGCACGCCTACCGCCCCAACCACGCCGAACAGGCCCGCCACTTCGGCGCCCAGTCCGAAGGCGGGCTGCTGCAGGCGCAGCGCCAGGATCGTCCAGAAGCCGCTGAACGCCGCGAAGAGCAGGCCCTGGGTGATCGCGGCGCGGCGCAGCGCCGGAAATTCGCGCCACAGTCCGCCGAGCGAGCGGAGCAGCTGGTGATAGCGCAGGTCCGAATCCGGCGCGCTGTGCGGCAGGATCAGCGCCATCGTCCCGCCCGCGGCGAGCGCCAGCGGCACGCCCAGCCAGAACATCTCGCGCCAGCCGGCATGCGCCGCGACGAAGCCGGCCAGGGTGCGGCTGAGCAGGATGCCGCAGAGCAGCCCCGCCATCACCGTTCCCACCACCGCGCCCCGCCGCTCCGGCGCGGCCAGGTGCGCGGCGAGCGGCACGATCTGCTGCGCCACGGTGGCGGCGAAGCCCACCGCGACCGAGGCGGCGATCACCAGCGCGGCGCTGGGTGCGATCGCGGCGAGCATCAGCGCCCCGGCGAGCACGACGAACTGGATCGCGATCAGCCGCTTGCGCTCGACCAGGTCGCCCAGCGGCACGAGCAGGAACAGGCCCAGCGCATAGCCGATCTGGGTGGCGGTGGGCACCAGCACGGTCAGCTCGCCGGGCAGGTCGCGCTGCATCACCCCCAGCATCGGCTGGCAATAATAGATGTTGGCGACTGCGATCCCGGTGGCGGCGGCCATTGCGAAGATCAGCGGGCGGCCGAGCCGGTCCGGTGCCGTGCCGGCGGCCTGGGGCAGGGGGGTGGTCATGGAAGCTCCGGGGGAATCAGATGTAGCGCGGAATGGGCCCCAGCTGGGGTGTCCGGTCCGGCAGTTCAACCATGGTCTCGTCGACATAGCACCAGCCCCAGCCTTCCGGCGGGTCATAGCCTTCGATGATCGGGTGGCGAGTCGCGTGGAAATGGGCGGTGGCGTGGCGGTGCGGGCTCTGGTCGCAGCAGCCGACATGGCCGCAGGCGCGGCACAGGCGCAGATGCACCCAGGGGCTGCCGATCTTCAGACACTCCTCGCAGCCGTGGGCGCTGGGGGTGACCTGGTTGACGGTCATCACGTGCCGGCATTCCATCGCTGCGCCCTTTCGATCCAGTCGGCGCCTTCTCGCAGGTGCGGAGCGCGGCGCCAATAGTGGGTGATCCTGCGATCCTCGGCCCCGGGGCCGGGACCCGGCGATCCTGCTGCGGAGGATGTAGTCGATCCTGGTGGAAGCCGGCTGTGATTGGCGGTGTGGGCCGGGATGGTTGAACCCGCGGACGGGGTTCGACAGTGATGCCGTGTATTCTGGATGTAACGTAGAAACATTAGTGAACCGGGTGATATCTGGAGAATCGACGATGCCCCTTCTCCTGGCGTTGACAACCTATCAAAGCGTGGCGACAACGCAGAAACATCTGCCTATTCAAGTCACTTTGAGTGCTGAGGGAATTTGCGCGACCGGGCGATCGAAGCTCGTAGTCGATCAGTTTCCGTCCCTGAAAACAGGCCTGAGGCAAATCGAGATAAGCTACGATGGTGCACCGGTAGGTAAATCGGCCATTGACAAGGTTCGAAAGAGATTTTCAAGTCGTACACTTGATAAGGTGGCGGTGCTTGATTGCAGCGCGATGGGTTCAGGGTCAGTCCGTTTCTTAATTTCTTTCCCGATCAGGTCACGTCAGGCCTCCAGCCGTCCGCTTGTAATGACTGTCTATCGCGGCGCCGTCTCTTTCGAGTGAGATCGATGGCATACAGGTCAGGCCCCCTTCACCTGTGGCGTCAGGATGAGCCGCCCCTCCCTCTTGATATGGTCGGCGATCTGGGCTGCATTGGGTCAACTGTCGCAGCAGACCGGCACCGCCGATCCATCGCTCTGGCTGATGGACGCGCGAGGGGCCGTCCGCGAGTTCAAGCTTTCCGATAGAGATGGCATCAAGGCCCTCAACGAAACCGACCGTCAGAACGGCGTCGGCTTGGCAGGAAGGGAGCGTGCCCAGTCATGTGGCTAAAGCTGGTTGGCACCGCCATGGCTGCGCTCGGCGTGCCATCCGCAAGCGCTCAGGACATCGGCCGCAGGGCGCCGGAGCGCGTGGACACGACGATATCGGCATCGTGCGGGGGTGGCATCGTCGCGCTACGGTATCGGAACGGCTATCGGGGCAATCCCTCGAAGTTCATGGCCCTGTCGGTCGATGGGAAGGCGGTTCCCGGTGCCGGCAGCGTTATCCAGGGGGTTGCCCGGTCGCGAGAAATCGATGCCGTGGAAGTAATGTACTGTGCCAGGAGCCGAAGGTCCGTTGACGCCGACATCGTCATCAATTTCTCGCGCGGCGCCTCCGACAATATCCGCTTGCCGGCCGTGAGCGTGTTCCACTTGAGAAACAACAAGCTGACTCTTGAGGACAGGCATTGATACGGCTGGCAGCGACGGGAGAGTGGCGATCATGCGCGTGATATTCGCGCTGTTCGCAGTCATGGTCGCGCTCGGGGGGCAGGCCGGCGGTTCCGCCGGCCAGGCGCAATCCGCGGCGACGCCGGAACTTTGCCGGCCGCAGAGTCCTTCGGACATCATCGAGATTCGTGTGATACGGCCCGCCGCAACCTTCAGGATCCAGCCGGGCCCGGACGATATCGTCCAGCGGGGAGAAGGTTTCAGAGTAATCCGCGGTTCCCCGATCTGGGAGCGGTTTGCGCGCCGGATCTGCGATCGTTCGAAGCTCGCGACCCCGCCGAAGAAGGACGATTTTATGCCACGCATCGTGGTCTTCGTCCCCGGAAGCTCCACCGCGAATGCCGTCGTGCTGGAGTTCCCGAGCGAAGATGGCCGCTCCGATGTCGTGGACTTCTCCTTCGATGGATTCACCGGGGCGATTGATGCCAAGGAAGTAAGGCGATTGCTCGATTTCGCCGCGAAGGTCGACTAGGGTCAAGACTCGCTCAGCAAACCTTGTCATCCCCGCGCAGGCGGGGATCCAGGGTGGTATGGAACATCGATGCCATCCCGCGAACGCTCTCTGGAGAGGGCTGGACCTGCCGCACGCACCCCACCCTTGGCCCTGGATCCCCGCCTGCGCGGGGATGACGACGAAAGATCAGATACTTGTTTGGGTTCTCACCCTAGCGAAACCGGCTCGAGATATGCGCGCTGCGCAATTTCGAACGCGGTTGCACCCGGGCCGGGAAGGCTGCCGAATATCCGTCATCCCGGCCTTGCGCCGGGTTTCCGCTTCTTCTTGCCAGGGACAGGCAGCGCAGCCCTGGCCAAGGGCAGGCGGCGAAGGGACAATCCATGCCCTCGCATGCACCTTGGCCATCGGCAGGATCCCTGCCAGCATGGCGGCATGCGCTCGTTCCTGCCTCTGGTCCCGATAGCCATCGCCGCGTCGGCAGTCGCCTTTGACATTGCCTCGGCCAACATGCTGGCCCGTCCACCATTGCTGTTTGCGGTGGAGGCATGCTTCGTCCTCGCCTGGGGCGTGGCATGTCGCTGGAGCTATCGGCGGGGGGCGGCATCCCATTGGGTCGTCTGGGCAACCGGCCTCGCCACGATCCTTGGTCCCCTGCGCTGGGCGCTCTTCAACTGGTGCCTGCTGGTAGAGACCTGCATCGCCTGATCTTCCGGTCGCTTCCACCCCGCGCCGGCCGAATGGCCCCGGGGTGCCTGTCCTCGCGTCTCCGTCGTCATCCCCGCGCAGGCGGGAATCCAGGGCCAAGGGTGGGGTGCGTGCGGGAGGTCCAGCCCTCTCCGGAGAGCGTTCGCATGATGGCATCCATATCCCGCACTGTTCTGGATCCCCGCCTGCGCGCGGATGACGACGGAAGGGGCGGGGAGGACGAACGAAATCAAGGCCTTGATCGGATCCCCCCTTAAATCCGGTTCGCCTTCGCGATCGCGCCCAGGTGCAGCGCGCTCGGCCGCGGGGTGCGCTTGAAGGTCTCGCGGTCCACCGCGACCAGCCCGAACGGCACGCCATAGCCCGAGGTCCATTCGAAATTGTCGAGCAGCGACCAATAGAGATAGCTGTGCACCGGAATGCCTTCGTCCAGGCACGCGCGCACGCCGTCCAGCGCCTGGTCGATAAAGGCGATGCGGCGGGCATCGTCCTTCGCCGCGATGCCGCTCTCGGTCACATAGATCGGCTTGCCGATCTCCCGGTGCGCCCAGCGGATCGTGTTGGCCAGCGCCTGGGGATAGAATTCATACCCCGCCAGCGTCATCTCCGCGTCCTTTGGCGGCGCGACCATGCCGTTCGCGTCGAACACGAAGCGCGTATAGGTCTGGACGCCGAAGAAATCGGCGGCCTCGCGCGCCACCTGCACCCAGTCGCCATAGAGCTTGTCGCGATACCGGGCGGCGCGCTCGGGCGTGTCGGCCTGCACGTCCTGCGTGGTCAGGGTGATGCCGACGGGCAAAGCGGGGCGCACCTCCTTGATCGCCGCATAGGCCTGGCGGTGCGCCGCCTGCATGATCGGCGTCGCCACCGCCGGATCGGCATAGGCGAGGCGCGAGAATTTCGGCGAACCGGTCGCCTGCGCCGCGGCGGCGATGGCGGCCTTCACCACGGGGGCAAAGGCGGCGATCCCCGGCATCATGTCGACCAGCAGGCGGATGTTCGCTTCGTTGAAGGTCGTCGTCATGTGCATCAGCCCGCCCAGTCGCTCGGCGACCTTGCGGCAATAGCGCGCGAACAGCTGCGGCGCGTCCGCCACTTCGAAGCCGCCGCGCTGCGCGAACCACAGCGGCGTGGTGAAATGGTTGAGCGTCACGATCGGCCGCAGGCCGTGGGCGCGGCACGCCTCGAGCATGCGGGCATAGTGATCGAGCTCGGCGTTGGAGAAATGGCCCTCGCTCGGCTCGATCCGTGCCCATTCGATGCCGAGGCGATAGCTGTTGAAGCCCAGCTTGGCGGCGAGGGCGAAATCCTCCGCATAGCGATGATAGGAATCGCAGGCGTCGCCCGATCGCTCCTTGAACATGCTCGGCTGGAGATTCTCCATCAGCCAGGCATCGGCGTTCGTGTTGTTGCCTTCGCTCTGATAGGCCGAGATCGCCGTGCCCCACAGGAAGCCCGGCGGGGCCGGCTTGCGGCGGGCGATGGCCCGTGCCCCGGCCTGCGCCTCGGCTGTCGCGGGCGCAATGCCGGCGGCGCCCAGCGCGGCGGCCGCGATCAGCTCGCGGCGGCCGAGGCGCGGGTCGTCGCTCACCGCGCCGTCGCGGCGACGGGCGCGCGCTGCGCGGCGGCGGCCACTTCGCGCTCGGCCTGGGTGAAGCCATAGGCGGGGACGATCTCGCCCGCGCGGTCGGCCACGTCGCTCCATGCGGCGGCGACCTGCTCGCCCGCATCGTCGCTCCGGCCGACCTGGATGCCGTCGGTCAGCGTCACATGCGCCGCGGCGAAATGGCCGGCACCGGCGCACAGGATCGCGCGGGTGGGGGCGTCCTCGCCGACCAGGGCGAGCAGGCCGGGGCTCACCAGCTCGGGCGCGAGCATCGCCAGGCTCTCGGCGGAGAGCACGCCTTCGGTCATGCCGGTGGCCGCGGTCGGCGCCAGGCTGTTGACGCGGATGCCGTATTTCTCGCCCTCGATCGCAAGCGTCTGCATCAGGCCGACCAGCGCCATCTTGGCGGCGCCGTAATTCGCCTGGCCGAAATTGCCGTACAGGCCCGAGGAGGAAGTGGTCATCACGATCCGCCCGTAATTCTGCGCGCGCATCGCCTCCCACACTGCCTTGCAGCAGATCGCCGCGCCGATCAGGTGGACGTCCACCACCAGGCGGAAATCGTCCATGCTCATCTTGGCGAAGCTCTTATCGCGCAGGATGCCGGCATTGTTGACCAATATGTCGATGCGGCCGAAGCGGTGGAGCGTCTCGGCGACCAGCGCGGCGACACGCGCCTCGTCGGTCACCGATGCGGCAAAGGCGATCGCCTCGCCGCCGGCCGCGCGGATTTCGGCGGCGACGGCGTCCGCTGCCGGCTGCGACAGGTCGTTGACGACGATACGGGCGCCCTTGCTCGCCAGGTACAGCGCATGCGCGCGCCCCAGTCCCCCGCCCGAACCCGTCACCATTGCTACACGACCCGCCAGCGACATTCCGCTCTCCGTTCTGATTTTGACGGACCGCTTCGTAGCGTTGCAATCATTCACTAGCAAGATAGCGAGTAATGGCGGTTATTTGCCCCGGCTGCATATCTCGAGGAAGCCGGCGGCCATGAACGAGGCCATCCGCTCCTTCACCGCGGCGAAGTCGTCCGAATGGCACAGGCCGTTGGAGAGCTTGTCGATGCGGCCGGTGCGCGCGAGGGTGAGCATCAGCGCGCCGGTGACGAAGTGATAGCCCCAGAAGATGTCCTCTTCGGCGCAGTCGGGCAGGGCGCGCTTGAGCAGGCCGATCAGGCGCAGGACGACGGGGTCGAAATGCGCGTCCATCAGGTCCGCCCCCCAGGCCGGGGTGTTGGCGACCTGGGCGCCCAGCTTGGCATAGTTCTTCCAGCCCTCGCCGCCCTGGATATAGGTGTCGAGATCGGTGTCGAGGAACGCCCGCAGCGCGCCTTCCACCGTCGGCTTGCCGCCGCATTGGGACTCATAGGCGTCGAGCGCCCGCATCCGCCGCTCGCTGGTCACCACCGCCCGCCTTGCGAAGACGGCGTCGAACAGCGCCTTCTTGTCGGCGAAATAATAATTGAGCAGCGTGTGGTGGACGCCCACCTGCTTGGCGACGTCCTTGAGCGTGACGCCGTAGAGCCCGTGCTGCGAGAACAACGCCTCGGCAGCGTCGTAGATCTGCTCCATCGTCTCGGCGCGCTGCTCGGCCTTGCGGGAGCGGCGGACGGGTTTGGCGGTCTCGGTCACGCCTGTGTTCCTTCCCGTCTAAGGGCCTAGCGTCAAGCCTTTGCGCATATATTCACACGCGTGATAGTGTGTGTTGACAGCTTCGCGCGCTTGCCCGCATGATGCGGCGAAGGCGGAAGAACCGTCAGGGAGAGAGGAAGCGTGGAAACTCAGGCAGGCGGCGCCCGCCGCTGGATCGTGCTCGTCACGCTCACTTTCGTCTATGTGCTCAATTTCCTCGACCGGCAGCTCCTCGGGATTCTCGCCAAGCCGATCCAGGATTCGCTCCACGTCACCGACGGGCAACTCGGCCTGATCGGCGGGCTCTATTTCGCGATGTTCTACTGCTTCATCGCGATCCCCGTGGGCTGGCTGGCTGATCGTACCAACCGAGTGACGATCCTGTCGCTCGCCTGCGCGATCTGGAGCGGCGCGACGATCGCCTGCGGCCTGGCGACCAGCTATACCCAGCTCGTCATCGCCCGCATGACCGTGGGCTTCGGCGAGGCGGGCGGCGTGCCGCCCAGCTATGCGATCATCACCGACACTTTCCCGCCCGGCCAGCGCGGCACCGCGTTCGGCATCTTCAACCTGGGGCCCCCGATCGGCGCGGCGCTGGGCATCGCGTTCGGCGCGACCATCGCCGCGCTGTTCGACTGGCGCGACGCCTTCCTGGCGATCGGCGTGGTCGGCGTGGTCACCGCGATCCTCGTCCGCATCGTCGTGCGCGAGCCGAAGCGCGGCGCGACCGACCCGGCTCCCGCCGATGCCGCCCGGCCGACCGCCAAGGCGCCGTTCTGGGGCACTTGCTGGATGTTCCTCACCCATCCCGTGCTGATGCTCGCCGCGCTCGGCAGCGGCGCCACCCAGTTCGTCACTTATGGCCTGGGCAATTTCGCGGTGCTGTTCCTGATCCGCGAAAAGGGGATGACCCTGTCCCAGATCGCGCTGTGGTACGCGATCGTCGTCGGCATCGGCATGAGCGCGGCGATGCTCGTCTCGGGCCGGGTGATCGACCGCCTCCGCCGTCGCGGCCGCCTCGTCTATGCGCTCGGCCCGGCGATCTCGCTCGCCATCGCCATGCCCTTCTACATCGCCTTCGTCTGGGCGCCAGGCTGGCCGCTGGCGCTGGTGCTGCTGACCATCGTCAACTGCTTCAACTATTTCTACCTCTCCGCCTCGGTCGCGCTGGTGCAGGAGGAAGTCCGCCCCGACCAGCGCGTGCTCTCGGGCGCGCTGCTGCTGCTGGTGATGAACTTCATCGGCCTCGGCCTCGGCCCCACTTATGTCGGCGCCGCCAGCGACTGGTTCCGGAACCATGGCTGGGACCATGGCCTCCAGCTCGCGCTCTACACGCTCTCGCCCTTCTATCTGATCGCGATCGCGCTATTCCTCACGCTCGCCCGCATCCTGCGCGCCGAGCAGAACGCCAAGGGGGCCGCATGAAGCCGTTCCGTCCCGCCGCCATCGCCGCCGCCCTGCTGCTCGCGGGCACCGCATCCGCGCAGGAGCCGGTCGTCGCCGCGCCTTCGGGTAGCGTGCGCGGCACGCGCGAGGGCGATATCCGCGCGTTCAAGGGCATTCCCTATGCGGTGCCCCCGGTCGGCGGCATGCGCTGGCGCCCGCCCGCGCCGATGCGGCCCTGGCAGGGGGTGCGCGACGCCAGGGACTTCGGCCCGGCCTGCGTCCAGTCGCAGAGCAAGACGCCAGTTTCGGTCTATTCGCCGCCCGCGCCGCTGCCGGTGAGCGAGGATTGCCTGACGCTCAACATCTGGGCACCCGCCGACGCCAGGAAGGCCCCGGTCTTCTTCTGGATCCATGGCGGCGCGCTGTCGGGTGGCTCCAGCCGCGAGCCGATGTACGACGGCAGGAAGATGGCCGAGCAGGGCGTGATCGTCGTTTCGATCAACTATCGGCTGGGGGTGCTCGGCTGGCTCGCCCATCCGGCGCTCTCGGCCGAATCGCCGCAAAAGGTCTCGGGCAATTACGGCCTGCTCGATCAGATGGCGGCGCTCGCCTGGGTCAGGCACAACATCGCCGCGTTCGGCGGCGACCCCGCCAAGGTAACGATCGCGGGCGAATCCGCCGGCGGGCTCAGCGTGATGTTCCTGATGGAATCCCCGCTTGCCCGCGGCACCTTCGGCAAGGCGATCGCGCAGAGCGCCTATATGGTCGCCATGCCCGAGCTGAAGAAGCAGGCCTATGGCGCGCCCTCGGCCGAGGCGGTGGGCACGATGCTCGCCGCCGGCGTCCAGGCGCCCGATCTCGCCGCGCTGCGCGGCATGGACGCGCAGACGCTGACCGACAGCGCTGCGAAGCTCGGCTTCTTCCCGTTCGGGGTGGTCGACGGGCTGGTGCTGCCGACGCAGATGGTCGACGCGTTCGACCAGGGCAAGCAGGCCCCGGTGCCGATCCTCACCGGCTTCAACCAGGGCGAGATCCGTTCGCTGATGGTGCTGGCGCCCAAGGCCCCGGCGACGGCGGAGGATTATGAGAAGAGCATCCGCGAGAAATATGGCGAGTTCGCCGATGCGTTCCTGAAGCTCTATCCCGCCGCGGACTATAAGGAGAGCATCCTCGCGACCAGCCGCGACGCGCTCTATGGCTGGACGACCGAGCGGCTCGCCCGCAAGCAGGCGGCGATCGGCCAGCCCGCCTATGTCTATCTCTGGGATCACGGCTATCCGGCGATGGCGGCGGCGGGGCTGCATGCCTTCCACGCCAGCGAGCTGCCCTATGTGTTCGGCAACCTCGCGCCGCTGCCGCCGAAATGGCCGGTCATGCCGGAGAGCGATCGTCCGCTCTCGGACGCGATGCTCGGCTATTGGGCGCGCTTCGTGAAGACGGGTGCGCCCGGCGCGGCATGGCCGGCCTTCGGCAAGGCCCGCACCTATCTCCACATCACCGAAGGTCCCAAGGCCGAGAACGGCCTGATGCCGGGCATGTACGACCAGTATGAGGCCGTGGTCTGTCGCCGCCGTGCCGCCGGGGTGGCGTGGAACTGGAACGCCGGGCTCGCCGCGCCCAAGCTGCCGCCCAAGGCGCCGGGGTGCGATTGAGTCCTTGGAAGCCTCTCCCCTTCAGGGAAGGGGCTTAGGGTCAAGACTCGTTCAGCAAACCTTGTCATCCCCGCGCAGGCGGGGATCCAGGGTAATGTGGAATGTCGGCGCCACCACGCGAACGCCGTCCGGAAAGGACGGGGCCTGCCACCCTCGCTCCGCGCTTGGCCCTGGATCCCCGCCTGCGCGGGGATGACGAAAGAAATCAAGGTCTTGATCGAGGTTTGACCCTAGAAAGCCGCACTATCCCCAATCGTCACCCCCGCTTTCGCGGGGCAGGGAAGGGCCTCTACCGTCCCACCTTGCGCCCCGCGATCCGCCCTTCGGCATAATCGTCGCGCAGCCGCTTCTTGTCGATCTTCCCCGATGCGGCCAGCGGCATCGTCGGCACCTCGGCGACTTCGCCAGGGATCCACCAGTCCGCCACCTTGCCGCGCAGCAGCGCGAGCAGCGCGCGCGGATCGCCTTCGCTGCCCTGGGTCTCGACGATCAGCACCGGCCGCTCGCCCCATTTGTCGTCGGCCCGGCCGATCACCGCGACGTGGCGGACGGCGGGATGCGTGCCGACGATCGCCTCGATCTCGTTCGGATTGATCCACTCGCCGCCCGACTTGATCAGGTCCTTGGCGCGGCCGCAGATCGTCAGGTTGCCGGCCTCGTCGATCATCGCCAGGTCGCCGGTGTCGAAATAGCCCTCGGCGTCCAGGGCGCTCGCCTCGGCACGGAAATAGCGCTCGATCACGCTGTGCCCCTTCACCTTCAGATGCCCCAGCACGCCGCGCTGGGGCGCCAGCGCGTTGCCCTCGGCATCGGTAAGCTTCAGGTCGAGCCCCAGGATCGGCCGCCCCGATCCGCGCGCCGCATCGGCGGGCAGGTCGCGCGGCGCCACCGTGCCGATGGGCGAGAGCTCGGTCATGCCCCAGCTCGTCTGCACGGCGGCGCCCAGCTGTTCCTCCAGCCGCCGGATCAGCGCTTCCGGGCAGCTCGATCCCCCGATCAGCACGCGTTCCAGGGTGGGGAATGTATCGCCGGTCGCCTGGGCCTGGTCGGCCAGCGTCAACCAGACGGTCTGGACGCCGACGGCAACGGTCACGCCTTCCTCGCGGATCAGCCGGGCCAGGCTGGGCCCGTCGAGCGTCCGCCCCGGCAGCACCAGCTTGGTGCCCGCCGCCGGCGCCGCGAACGGCATGCCCCAGCCATTGGCATGGAACATCGGCACGCCGAGCAGCAGCGTGTCGCGGGCAGTGATCGCCACCGCATCGGCCTGCAACGCGCGCAGCGTGTGAATATAGTTGGAGCGGTGGGTGTAGATCACGCCCTTGGGGCTGCCGGTGGTGCCGCTGGTGTAGCAGAGCCCCGCCGGTGCATTCTCGTCGAACTCCCCCCAGGGCACCGGCATGCCGTGCGCGGCGAGCAGTGCCTCATGCTCCCAGATGCGTGCCCGGTGCGACCCGAGGGCGCCAACACCGGCGTCGGGCCGGTCCAGTATGACGACATGCTCGATCGTTGGGCAGCGGGCGATCACGTCGCCGGCGAGCGGCAGCAGGTCCGCCGCCACTGCCAGCACGCGGTTGCCGGCCTCATCGATCATCGCGGCCAGATGGGCCGCGGTCAGCCGCGGGTTGAGCGTGTGGCAGACCATCCCCACGCCCATCGCCGCATAATAGATCTCGAAATGGTGGATCGTGTTCCAGGCGAGCGTGCCCACCCGGTCGCCCGCTTCCAGCCCGAGCGCGGCGAGCGCGCCCGACAGGCGGTTGCTGCGCTCGCGCAGCGCCGCATAATTGGTCCGCCGGGTGACCGTCCCCGCGTCCGCCTCGACCACCTCGCAGTCCTGGAACCACTTGGCGGCATGATCGAGGAACTTGTCTACTGTCAGTCCGTAGGGCTGCATGAAACCTTGGGGCGCACGGAGGGAAGGAAAGGCCGCCGGAGAGGGAGCCCCGGCGGCCGGCAGGAAATCAGAAGGTCTTGAGCAGCTTGATGCCGTACTGGCGGGGCGGCCCCGCGAAGTAGAGGCCGGAATTGAGCGCCGCCGGATAATGCTGGTCGGTCAGGTTGGTGCCGTAGAGCGTCACCGTCCAGCTCTTGTGCTGATAGGCCAGCTGCGCGTTCAGGATGTTGCGCGCCTCGAGCAGGTCGCCGCGCGCCGGGTTCTCGAACAGAGTCGCCCATTGATCGCCGACATGGCCGAAATTGACTCGCGGGGTGAGCTTGTCGCCATTGCCGAGCTCGATCTCGTACTGGGCGCCGACATTGAAGGTGAAGTTCGGCGCATAGGTCTGGCGGCGGCCGGTGAGGTTGATGCACTTGGCGCTCGCCGGGCCCGTCGCCGGGTTGCACGGCAGCACCGGATCGGTGGGCGTGCCCGCCGGAGGGTTGCGCGTGTCGACCGCATAGAAGGTGCCCAGCTCGCTGTGTAGCACGCTGATGCCGGCATCGATCCGCAGCGCGCCGAAATGCAGCTCGGTCTCCGCCTCGAAGCCATAGATCCTGGTCTTGTCGGGCACGTTGAGCTCGATCCCGAAGGTCGGGAAGGTCGGATAGCCGATGATGACCTGGAAGTTCTTATAGTCGTTGTAGAAGCCGGTGATCGTCGTGCGGACCTTGCCGCCGGCCCAATTGGCCTTCCAGCCCGCTTCGTACGACGTCACTTCCTCGGGCTTGAACGGCGCGGGCAGGCCCAGGCCCACCGGCACGTTCAGCCCGCCGGGGCGGAAGCCGGTGGCGACGAAGCCGTAGAGATACTGGCTCTCGCTCGCCTTCCAGCCCAGCGAGACCTTGTACGACACATTGTCGGACTTCACCGTCTGGTCCTGGCGGATATAGGTGCCGTACTGGAGCACATCGACATGGTTGGTCGATCGGCTGGCAGTGTAGCGGATGCCCGCGTCGATCTTCAGGTTGGGCGTGATCGCGAAGCCGATCTGGCCGAACGCCGCCAGCGAACGCGTCGGGTTGGTGCCCTGGAGCTTGTACTGCGCCGTCGGCAGGTTGAACGGATCGGCGAGGTCGACGACGAACTGATAGGGCTTGCGGAAATAATAGTCGTTCCACAGACCGAAGGCGCCGAGCAGCCAGGTGACGCGCTGGTTGTCGGGCGAGATCAGGTTGAGCTCGGTGGTGATCTGCTGCTCGTCGACGCTGTCGAAGAAGGTGCTGATGCCGGTCGCGGTGCCGTCCAGGTCGGCGCGGTACATCGTGTTGGCCCATTGATAGCTCGAGACCGAGCGGAGCTTCACCCCGCCCGAGAACTCGTATTCGGCCTTCAGCGTCGAGCGGACGAACTCGTCGCGCGCCGCCTGGGGCGCGTTGAACGACACGTCGAACAGGTCGCGATAATTGGGGTTCGGCGTCGAGGTGCCGGGCAGCGTCTTGAGGTGGTTGGCATAGGGGCTCGCTGGATAGGCGCCCATGTCGAGATGGCCGAGATCGGTCTTCCACAGCACCGACAGGCTGTCGCTCGGCTTCCACAGGAAGCTGATCCGCCCGGCCATGATGCCCACATTGCCCTTGTCATAGGGATAGGGGCCGCCGTTCGGGCCGGTGATGTTGTAGAAGCTGTCGCGGCGCGAGCCGTAGAGCGCCACGCGCGCGGCAAAGGTGTCGCTCAGCGGCAGGTTCACCGCACCCTGGGCGCCGGCTTCGTTGTAGTTGCCGTAGTTCAGGTTGAAATAGCCGTGGATGCCGCCGCCGATGACCGGGTCGTTGGTATTGACGAACACGGCGCCGCCGGTGGCGTTCTGGCCGACGATCGTTCCCTGCGGTCCCCGCAATACCTGGATGTTCGCGACGTCGTAATAGGGCTCGCCCTGCACATAGCCGGGGAAGGTCGGCACGCCATCGCGATAGGTGATCACGCCGGTCGTGGTCTGGGTGTTGTGCTCGGCCTTGCCGATGCCGCGGATGTTGAAGTCGTTGCCCTGGCCGAAATTGTTGACGACGATGCTGGGCATCGCGAACTGCAGCGCATCGACATTGGCGACGCCCTTGTTGTCGAGCTGGGTGCCCGACAGCACCGAGGCCGAGACCGCCGTGGTCATCAGATTCTCGCTGCGGCGCTGGGCGGTGACGACGATCTCGCTTTCTTCGGCGTCCGCAGCGGATGCGGCGGCGGGCGCATCTTGTGCCGGTTCGGCGGCGGTCTGCGCCGCGGCCGCGCCGCTCCAGACCAGGGCCAGCGCCGAGGCGCCGAGCAGCAACGGACGATATTCCATCAGGGTCCCTCCCACATCCATCTCCACACGCGCTCTTCGGCACGATCGGGCGAGGATGCCGCAAAGCCCGAGGGCTTGCAACACTAATTCTCTACCGAGTGAATGTTATTGAGCGGAGGGGATCGGATCGCGCAAACTATGCGCATCCGGGGGTCTGCAACCGTCTGGAAGATCCGCGGGGTCGGCTGTGGATGGGGGTGCCCTTCAGTCTCCGCGCGGGCCGGGGCGATGGGCATCGACCAGCGCGCGCATCGCTGCTCGGCTCGCCTCGGGATCGCGGGCCTTGATCGCCGCAAGCACCCGGCCCCGATCCGCGGGGTCGGCGGCGCAGCCCGTCGGAGGACCGGCGGTTCGCAGCGCGATGCCGACCATGTCGCGGAACTGGAGGTAGAAGGGGTTGCCCGAGCCCCGCAGGATGGCAACGTGGAAGGCGATGTCGGCCTCCAGCGCGCCGTCCAGGCCCTTCCCGGCGGCGTCGATGCGGGCAAGGCTTTCGTCGATCGCTTCGATGTCAGCGCCGGTGGCGAAGCGCGCGGCGAGGGCGGCGGCTTCCGGCTCGATTGCCACGCGCAGCTGATCGAGCTGGACTAGCAGATCGGCCGAGAGTTGCCGCTCGAGCAACCAGCGCAGCACGTCGGTGTCGAACAGGTTCCAGGACACAGTCGGCTCGATGATCGTGCCCTGGCGCGGACGGGCGCTCAACAGGCCCTTGGCGGTGAGCATCTTCACCGCTTCGCGCGTCACCGAACGGCTCACGCCGTGCTGCCTGGCCAGCTCGGCTTCGGTGGGGAAGGGCTGGCTCTCATACTGGCCGATGACGATGGCGCGCCCCAGCCGGTCGAGCAGACCATGGGTGAGGTTGCGTCCAAGCGGGGGGCGCATCTCGTCCTGCCGCCTGGATGGAGGCGCTGCCACGCGCGGTTCTCCCTGCTGTCGAGGCCTTTCGAGTCCAGCCTATCCCAAACCCCGTGCCGGACAAGGCGAACAAGAACCGTTCCGCCGACCGGCTTTGTCGCACCCTGGCGGCATTGGTCGCAGAAACGTTCGCCCCGCGCCGGCCTGCTGCCACGGGTCGCGGGCGCGGCTCTGCGTGTCCCCCCTTTTCGATGGTTCGACGCATGGCCGCCTTGTTCAAGGAGAACCAGGTGATGAGAAAGATCGTCGCGGCCGCATCCTGTGCGGCCATCTTGTTCGCGATTCCCGCCCAGGCGGGGATCCAGGACGTTCCGCAGGCGCAGGCCGCTTCCGCCGATGCCGGCCAGGCGACGCCCGAGTGCAAGCCGAAGAAAAAGAAGAAGAAGGGCTTCGGGCTCGGCGGCGTGCTGCGCGCCGCGCGCAATTCGGGCCTGATCGGCGGCATTGCCGGACGCGTGGGCGGTGGCGCCTATCTCGCCAGTTCCGCGGCGAGCACGGCGATCGACGTCGCTGCGAGCCAGCCGGCCCCGACTGATCAGGACAGCTCCGTCGAAGGGAGCGACTGCTGATGCGCCTCCATGTCGGGTATGTTCGTGTCGCGCGCCAGGTCGCGACACTCTCCCTGCTGCTGCCGTGCCTGCTGGCCGGATGCGGGCAGCAGGACGCGGCCAGCGCCAATGCCGCCGCCGCCGCGGTGGCGCAGCCGGCCCTCCAGGGCTTCAGCGGGCCGCTCCGCCCCGGTCTCTACAAGATCGTGCAGACCGGCGATGCGGACGAAGAGACCGAACGCTGCCTCACCGCCGATACGCTGGCCAAGGGCGGCTACGTCTCCGCCAGGGACGTGCAGCCCGGCTGGACGGTGATCCGCAACCGGGCGTCGGGCGGCGTGATCGATTTCGAAGCGAGCGGGCCGGCCAAGGGCAAGATGTCGTTCAAGGGCCGCTACACCGCCACCGGCTTCACGCTCGATGCCGTGCTCAGCTTCGAGCACAAGGGCCAGCCGATGACGCTCAACAACCATCAGGTGGGCACGTTCCAGTCCGCCGATTGCGGCGAAGTCGCCGAGTGAGTTTCCGAGCCCCCGGGCGTCCGCGCTGGCGGCGGCCCGGGGCGCACCGGAAACGGGAGACAGAATGCTACATTGGATAATGGGGCGGGGGCGCTGCATCGTCGGAAGGCACGAGCGCAACCGCAAGGCGGTCCGCCCGACCCGCGATGGCCGTCATACGAGCAAGTGCCGCTATTGCAGCGCGCCGATGCTCCGCCGCGCAAAATACGACTGGATCATGCTCTGAACAGGGGCGGCCGGACTGCCGGCCGCCCCTGCATCGGGATCAGTCGATCGTCTTGGCGAGTTCGCGGTTCAGCCACAGCGCCAGCAGCGTGCCGATCGCGCCCGATAGCAGATAGGCGCCCGCGGCGAGCAGGCCGAAGCTGCTGCCGAGCCACAGCGCCACCAGCGGCGCGAAGGCCGCGCCGAACAGCCAGGCCAGATCCGAAGTGAGCGATGAGCCCGTGTAGCGGTGCGGCTTGGAGAACATCGACGAGAGCGCGCCGGACGACTGGCCGAACGAGATGCCGAGCAGCGCGAAGCCGAACAGCATGAACACGATCTCGCCCACCTCGCCGGCGGCGAGGAGCTGCGGCGCGAAGCCGCTGAACGCCGCGATTGCCGCCGCGGAGACGCCGAGCAGGGTACGGCGACCGATCCGATCGGCCAACCGGCCCGACACGATGATCGAAATGGTGCCGACCACTGCCGCTGCCGCCTCAATCACCAGGAAGTCCGTCGGGCTGTTGCTGGTGTAGAGGAACACCCAGGAGAGCGGGAACACCGTCACCATGTGGAACATGGCGAAGCTGGCGAGCGGCGCGAAGGCGCCCATCACGATGATCCGCCAGTCGGTGCGCACCGTCTCTGCGATCGGCGCGGGCTGCAGCTCGCGGTCCTCGAACAGGCGCGCATATTCGGGCGTCACCACGATGCGCAGGCGGGCGAACAGCGCCACCACGTTGATCGCGAAGGCGACGAAGAAGGGATAGCGCCAGCCCCAGCTGAGGAAATCCTCGGCAGGCAGGGCAGCGATGAAGAAGGCGAAGAGCAGGCTGGCCACGAACAGGCCGAGCGGCGCGCCGAGCTGCGGGATCATCGCATACCAGCCGCGCTTGTTCTCCGGCGCGTTCATCGCCAGCAGCGAGGCGAGGCCGTCCCAGGTGCCGCCCAGCGCCACGCCCTGGCCCATGCGGAACAGCGCGAGCAGCAAGGCTGCGGCGATGCCGACATCGGCATAGCCGGGCAGGAAGGCGATCGCGGCCGTCGAGCCGCCGAGCAGGAACAGCGCGATCGTCAGCTTGGCGCCGCGGCCATAGGCGCGGTCGACGGCAGTGAAGATCAGCGTGCCGAACGGACGGGTGACGAAGGCTAGTGCGAAGATCGCGAACGACCAGAGCGTGCCCTGCAGCGGATCGAGAAAGGGGAAGACCAGCTTCGGGAACACCAGCACCGAGGCAATGGCATAGACGAAGAAATCGAAGAACTCGGAGGTGCGGCCGATGATCACGCCGATCGCGATTTCGCCCGGACGGATGCGGTGGCCGTCGCTGTGCAGCGCACGGACATCGCGCTCGGCGGGAAGGGTGGGGACGGTATCGCCGCTCATCGAGTTCGAACTTTCCTGCAACACGCGCCGCGCGAGCGCGTTTCATAACGCCGTGGAGGAGGCTAGAGTGCCCCCGGCGCGGCGCTCTTGCGCCATAGCAGACAACGCAGGGATTGGACAAAATGTCCTATGTGCGGTGCAACATGAGCAGCCTAGGCGCCCGCCATGCCTAGCCCCCGTCCGCTCTCCGCACGCCTCCGTGCGCTGCTGATCCTGCCGGCATTCGCGCTGTTGTGCGGATGCGACATGGTCGTGCTCAACCCCGCCGGTGACGTCGCCCGCCAACAGGGCGACCTGGTGATCGTCTCGACGTTGCTGATGCTGCTGATCATCGTGCCGGTGATGGCGCTGGTCGTGCTGTTCGCCTGGCGCTACCGCGCTTCGAACAAGGAAGCGACCTATGCGCCGGACTGGGATCACTCGACCAGCCTCGAGCTGGTGATCTGGTCGGCGCCGCTGCTGATCATCATCTGCCTGGGCGCGATCACCTGGGTGAGCACCCACTTGCTCGATCCCTATCGCCCGCTTTCGCGCACCGCGCCGGGCAAGCCGGTGGCGGCGGACGTCAAGCCGCTCGAGGTGCAGGTGGTCGCGCTCGACTGGAAATGGCTCTTCATCTATCCCGAGCAGGGCATCGCCACGGTGAACGAGATGGCTGCCCCGGTCGGCCGCCCGATCCGCTTCCGGATTTCGGCCTCGTCGGTGATGAACTCCTTCTACATCCCCGCGCTCGCCGGCCAGATCTATGCGATGCCGGGCATGGAGACGCCGCTCAACGCCGTGTTCGACAAGACGGGCGCGTTCCAGGGCTTTTCGGCCAATTACAGCGGCCATGGCTTCTCCTCGATGCGCTTCAAGGCGCACAGCACCGACCAGGCCGGCTTCGACGCCTGGGTCGCCGAGGCGAAGAAGGCCGGCGCCACGCTCGACCGCGCCGAATATCTGAAGCTCGAGCGTCCCAGCGAGAAGGAGCCGGTCCGCCGCTTCGCCGGCGTCGAGACCGGGCTGTTCGACATGGTGACCAACATGTGCGTCGAGCCGGGCAAGATGTGCATGCACCAGATGATGTCGCTCGACGCCAAGGGCGGCATGGGCAAGGCCGGGCTCTACAATGTCCGCCAGCTCGCCTATGACAAGTTCGGCGGCCGCGGCACCCATGCGCATGGCGGCAAGAGCTTCGTCGGCGAGATCTGCGCCGACAAGCAGGACATTGCCGTCCGCGCCGCGCCGAAGCCCGGCAATCCCAAGCCGCTGACTGGCGCGGGCATGAAGCAGCCCTCGGCCGAGCCTACTCCGATTGCCCCCAGCGTTGCGTCCGAAACCCGGCCGCGTCCTCTTTCCTGATCGCGAATCGAGATATGATCCCGCAACCCGCACCCGTGAGCCCGATCCTGGGCAAGCTCTCGCTCGACGCGTTGCCGCTGCACGAGCCGATCGTCGTGGCGACCTTCGCGGTCGTCGCGCTCGGCGGCATCGCGCTCGTCGGCGCGCTCACCTACTTCAAGCTCTGGAGCTATCTCTGGAAGGAGTGGTTCACCACCGTCGATCACAAGAAGATCGGGATCATGTACATGATCCTGGGCCTGGTGATGTTCCTGCGCGGCTTTGCCGATGCGCTGATGATGCGCCTCCAGCAGGCGCTCGCGTTCAATGGGTCCGAGGGCTATCTGAACGCCCATCACTATGACCAGGTGTTCACTGCGCACGGCGTGATCATGATCTTCTTCGTGGCGATGCCATTCGTCACGGGCCTGATGAACTATATCGTGCCGCTGCAGATCGGCGCGCGCGACGTGTCGTTCCCGTTCCTGAACAATTTCAGCTTCTGGATGACCACCGGCGGCGCGGTGCTGGTGATGGCGTCGCTGTTCGTCGGCGAGTTCGCCCAGACCGGCTGGCTGGCCTATCCGCCGCTCTCGGGCCTGGCGTACAGCCCCGGCGTCGGCGTCGACTATTATCTATGGGCCCTGCAGGTGGCGGGCGTGGGCACGACATTGTCGGGCATCAACCTGATCGTCACGATCCTCAAGCTGCGCGCGCCCGGCATGTCGCTGATGAAGATGCCGGTCTTCACCTGGACGTCGCTCTGCACCAACGTGCTGATCGTCGCCTCCTTCCCGGTGCTGACCGCGGTGCTCGCGCTGCTCGGGCTCGATCGGTACGTCGGCACCAACTTCTTCACGAACGACTTTGGCGGCAGCGCCATGATGTACGTGAACCTGATCTGGATCTGGGGCCACCCGGAAGTCTATATCCTGATCCTGCCGCTGTTCGGCGTGTTCTCGGAAGTCACCTCGACCTTCTCGGGCAAGAAGCTGTTCGGCTATTCGTCGATGGTCTACGCCACGATCGTCATCACGATCCTGTCGTACCTCGTCTGGCTGCACCATTTCTTCACCATGGGCTCGGGCGCCAGCGTCAACAGCTTCTTCGGCATCACGACGATGGTGATCTCGATCCCGACGGGCGCTAAGATCTTCAACTGGCTGTTCACCATGTATCGCGGCCGCATCCGCTTCGAGCTGCCGATGATGTGGACGATCGCCTTCATGCTGACCTTCGTGATCGGCGGCATGACCGGCGTGATGCTCGCGGTGCCGCCGGCCGATTTCGTGCTGCACAACTCGCTGTTCCTGATCGCGCATTTCCACAACGTGATCATCGGCGGCGTGGTGTTCGGCGTGTTCGCCGCGATCAACTATTGGTGGCCCAAGGCGTTCGGCTTCAAGCTCAACGAGTTCTGGGGCAAGGTGAGCTTCTGGTGCTGGGTCCCCGGCTTCTGGGTGGCGTTCATGCCGCTCTACATCCTGGGCCTGATGGGCGTGACGCGGCGCATGCGCGTGTTCGACGATCCCGGCATCCAGTTCCTCTTCGTCATCGCCGCGTTCGGCGCGGTGATGATCGCCGCCGGCATCGGCGCGATGCTGGTCCAGTTCGCGGTCAGCATCTGGAAGCGCGAGGCGCTGAAGGACACCACCGGCGATCCCTGGAACGGCCGCACCCTGGAATGGGCGACCAGCTCGCCGCCGCCGGACTATAATTTCGCCTTCACGCCGGTGATCCACGATCTCGACGCCTGGTACGACATGAAGTCGCGCGGCTGCGAGCGTCCGCTTGCCGGCTTCAAGGACATCCACATGCCGAGCAACACCGGCGCGGGCGTGATCCTGGCCGGCATCAGCACCCTGATCGGCTTCGCGCTGATCTGGCATATCTGGTGGCTGGTCGGCCTGGGCTTCGTGGCGCTGATCGCGTCGACGATCGTCCACACCTTCAACTACAAGCGCGATTTCGACATCCCCGCCGAAACCGTTACCGAGACCGAGGCGGCGCGCACGCGCCTGCTCGCCGCCGGAGCCTGACCGATGAGCACCACCACGCTGCAAGCCGCGGACGAACCGGTCCGCTTCTACGATTTCGACGAGCATCCGCACCCGGAAGGCTACAGCACCATGCTGGGCTTCTGGATCTACCTGATGAGCGACTGCCTCATCTTCGCGATCCTGTTCGCCTGCTACGCAGTGCTCGGCGGCAATTTCGCGGCCGGCCCCGGCCCGAAGGAGCTGTTCGACCTGCCGCTGGTCGCTGTGAACACGGCGATGCTGCTGTTCTCGTCGATCACCTATGGCTTCGCGATGCTCGGCATGGCGCGGGGCAACAAGAACCAGGTGCTGATCTGGCTGGCGGTAACCCTGGTGTTCGGCGCGTGCTTCCTGGGCATCGAGCTCTACGAGTTCAGCGAGCTGATCCATGAGGGCGCCGGCCCGTGGCGCAGCGCGTTCCTGTCGTCCTTCTTCACCCTGGTTGGTACGCACGGCCTGCACGTCACCTTCGGCTCGATCTGGCTGGTCACGCTGATGGTGCAGGTGAGCCGCTTCGGCCTGACCGCCGCGAACCAGCGCCGGCTGGCCTGTCTGAGCCTGTTCTGGCACTTCCTCGACGTCATCTGGATCGGCGTCTTCACCTTTGTCTATCTGATGGGAATGCTGCGATGAGCCACGATCCGCACGCGCACGGCGCGCACGCTCATGGAGATCATGGGCACGGCGATCATGGGCACGGCGATCATGGGCACGGCGTCGAGATCCCGCACGGCTCGATGCGCGACTATGTCATCGGCTTCGTGCTGTCGGTGATCCTCACCGCGATCCCCTTCTACCTGGTGATGGAGCGCCCGTTCTCGAACGGCGTTACCGCCGCCGCGATCATGGCGTTTGCCGTGGTCCAGATCCTGGTCCACATGGTCTATTTCCTTCACCTCAAGCCCAAGGCCGAGGGCGGCTGGACGATGACCGCGCTGCTGTTCACGATCATCGTCGTGGTGATCATGCTCTCGGGCTCGCTGTGGGTGATGTACCATCTCAACGCCAACATGATGCCGCTGCACGACCCGAGCCAGCTTCCGTGACGAAAGCCCGCCGGCCCCGCGCACGGTGGGGCGTCGCGGTGGCGGCGCTCTTCTGCGCGGCGGTGCTGGCGGGGCTCGGCATCTGGCAGCTCGAGCGGCGGGCCTGGAAGCACGAACTCGTCGCGGCGGTGGATGTCCGCATCCATGCCGCGCCGGTGCCTGCTCCGGGGCCGGCGGCGTGGGGCGGGATCACTGCCGGCAAGGACGCCTATCGCCGCGTCCGCTTCTCCGGCCGGTTCGAGAATGACCGCACCACTCTGGTAAAGGCCGTCACCGAGCGGGGCTCCGGCTATTGGGTGATGACGCCGCTCGCCGGGCCGTCCTTCACCGTCCTGGTCAATCGCGGCTTCATCCCCGACGACATGCGCCCGCGCATCCCCGCCGGGCCCGCACAGGCGAGCGTCACCGGGCTGCTGCGCGTCACCGAGCCGGGCGGCGGGTTCCTCCGCGCCAACGACCCCGGGGGCAATCGCTGGTATTCGCGCGACGTGGCGGCTATCGCGGCTGCCCATGGTCTCGACCGGGTCGCCCCCTATTTCATCGATGCGGATGCCGCGCCCAATCCCGGCGGCTATCCGGTGGGCGGGCTGACGGTGGTGCGCTTCGCCGACAATCATCTCGTCTATGCGCTGACCTGGTTCGGTCTCGCCGCGATGGCGCTGTGGGCGGCATGGCTCGTCGCCCGCCGGCACGGAGCCGTGGCATGATCTCCGCCGGGGGGCTGGAGGACACCGATCCCGGCCGCCGCAACATGTGGCTGCTCGTCCAGCTGCGCTGGATCGCAGTGGGCGGCCAGCTGGGTACGATCGGCTTCGTCCATTTCGTGATGGGCGTGCACTTGCCGCTGGTGCCGCTGTTCGTTGCGCCGCTGATCCTCGCGGGCATCAACCTTGCCACCTATCCGCTTCTCGATCGCCGCGCCGCGATCACCAATTGGGAGCTGACCGTGGCGATGCTGGCGGACGTCGCCGCGCTCGCATGGCAGCTGCACTTCACCGGCGGCCTCGCCAATCCCTTCGCCTCGCTCTTCCTGCTCCAGGTCGTCACCGGCGCGATGCTGCTCCAGCCGGGATCGAGCTGGATGATCGTCGGCGCGGCCAGCCTGGCGCTCTTCGCCGTCGCGATCAGCCCGGTGCCGCTCGATCTGCCAACGGGCGTCAATGATCCGTTCCGCCTCTATCTCGCGGGCAGCCTGATCTGCTTCGCGCTGATCGCGGTGCTGCTCGTCCTCCTCATCACCCGCATTGCCCGCAACCTGCGCGAAGGCGATGCCGAGCGTGCCGCGATCCGCCAGCGCGCGGCGGAGGAGGACCATATCGTCCGCATGGGCCTGCTCGCCAGCGGCGCGGCGCACGAGCTTGGCACGCCGCTCTCCTCGCTGTCGGTGATCCTGGGCGACTGGCAGCGCATGCCGCGCATCGCCGCCGACAGGGATCTGGCGCAGGACATCGCCGACATGCAGGCCGAAGTGGCGCGCTGCAAGACGATCGTCAGCGGCATCCTGCTCTCCGCCGGCGAGGCGCGCGGCATTGCCTCGGAATTCACCACGGTCCGGCATTTCCTCGACGACCTGGTCGCCGACTGGCGCGACAGCCGGCTCACCGGCACGCTGGAATATGCCGACCGGTTCGGGCCCGATCTGGCGATCGTCTCCGATACCGCGCTGCGCCAGGTGCTGAGCAACGTGATCGACAATGCCGCCGAGGTCTCGCCCGACTGGATCGGCATCGCCGCGTCGCGCGACCGGGACGAACTGGTGATCGAGATATCCGATCGCGGCCCCGGCTTCGCGCCGGAGATGCTCGCCGGCTTCGGCCAGCCCTATCGCTCGAGCAAGGGCAAGCCGGGCGGCGGGCTGGGGCTGTTCCTGCTCGTCAACGTGCTGCGCAAGCTGGGCGGCGCGGCGAGCGCCGAGAACCGGCCCCAGGGCGGCGCGCTGGTCCGCATCCGCCTGCCGCTTGACGCCATCGCCCGCGGCGGGGAGGAACAGGCATGACCGGCCCGCGCAAGCTGCTGATCGTCGAGGACGACGAGTCCTTCGCCCGGACGCTCCGGCGCTCGTTCGAGCGGCGCGGCTATGCGGTGGAAGTGGCCGCGAGCCATGAGGCGCTGACCGCGCTGCTCGCGGACTTCCACCCGGCCTATGCGGTGGTCGACCTGAAGCTCGGCGGCGCTTCCGGGCTGGCGTGCGTGCAGACGTTGCGCGCGGCCGACGGGGCGATGAAGATCGTCGTGCTCACCGGCTTCGCCAGCATCGCCACCGCAGTGGAAGCGATCAAGCTCGGCGCCTCCTATTATCTCGCCAAGCCTTCCAATACCGACGACATCGAAGCCGCGTTCGGGCGCGAGGAAGGCGACCCGGACGCGCCGCTTGCCAGCCGGCCGTCGTCGATCAAGACGGTGGAGTGGGAGCATATCCACCAGACGCTGGTGGAGACCGACTTCAACATCTCCGAGACTGCGCGGCGGCTGGGCATGCACCGGCGGACGCTGGCGCGGAAGCTGGAGAAGCGGCAGTTGCGCTAGGGCGCATTCGGGCCCTTCCGCGGCGAATCCCGCGCCGGCTCCGGCCAGGCCATCGACTTCGATTTTCCGGATGGGCTATCCGGTGTTCCTGCCTGGGCGGCAATCCGGGGCGTCCACAATCCCCGGATCGGCCGGGTGCTGCCGGTTGCCGGCGGGGATGGGCCGCAATGGTTCCGGCGATCGGGCGGTCCGTGATCAAGTCGTCGACCGGAATGTCGATCCCTCTGCCGGGCGGCCTGTCCGCGGCATCGTCGTCGATTCAAATATCCTCGCCCATATTACGCCAAAGGGGACCCGGATACTGGACTATGCGACGCCCGCGGCCGTAATGTCATGATGTCTTCCAGCTTCCTGCGGCGAGTTAACTAAAATGATGACGGAATTATTGCTCGGAGCCATCGGAATATTCGGCCAGTCGGTCGTGTCCCACGAGCCGACCCAGCCTGAGAGTTGGGAGCAAGGCGTGGAATTTCGCTGCGGCAAGGATCTCCTTCGGATATCCGGCTATGGCGCCGCGGCGCCGCTTGATCGGCCGGTGCAGCTGAAGTTGAACGGACGATCCCTGTCCCTGGCGACGACGCGCCAGCTTCGTCAGGATCTGGCGAGCCGGCGGGCCGTCTATCGGCTTACGGCCCGATGCCCGCGGGGCGGAGGCATCACGATGCTGTACTGGGTCGCCGAGAAGCAGGTTTCGGGAGAGATCAACTACAGTGGCGGCATGGCGCGTTTCGGCAAGGGAGCGCTGGCGAGCTATTCCGGCTTGTCCAAGTCGAACATCGACGGATTCATGTTCAGATGAGCATGCAATGAAATATTCCCGATAGATGAACCGGCGCGCTCCACATCCACTCTCGCTGAGGGTTCTCCAGATTGGGCGGACCGGGGTCTGGCAGGTGCCGTGCCTTCGCCCCGGCGCCGGGGGGAGGGAGCGGGATGCGTGGCATCTTCCCATCCGCCGCCGATCGGCGCAGCATTGCCGGCCGGGAGGCATGGATTGAAGATTCGCGCCGACATCGTTGCGGGCCTTGCCGTTTCCGGGCTGATGCTGCCGGAGGCCGTGGCCTATGCCGCGATCGCGGGCGTCGCGCCGGGGCATGCGATCCTTGCCGCGATCGCCGGCACGCTCGCCTATGCGCTGACCGGGCGCAGCCGTTTCGCCGTCGTCTCCGCGACTTCGTCCTCGGCCGCGATCCTCGCCGCGTCGCTGGCGACGCTGCCGGGGGGCGAGGGCACGCAGATGCTGTTCATGGTGATGGCGGTGGCGCTCGCCGGCTTGTTGTTCCTGCTCGCCTGGGTCTTCCGGCTGGGCGGGCTGACCGGCTTCATCTCGCATCCGGTGCTGCGCGGCTTCGCCTTCGGGCTGGCGATCACGATCAGCGTGAAGCAATTGCCCGTGCTCGTCGGCATTCCCGCACCGGGCGGCAGCCTGTTCCATACCGGATTCGCAGTGATCCGTGCCTTGCCGCAATGGCACCTGCTCAGTCTCGCCGTGGGCCTGGTCGCGCTTGGCGCGTTGCTGGCACTGCGCCGCTGGCCCGGCGTGCCGGGAGCGCTGATCGTGCTCATATCCGGTGTCGCCGCTTCGGGCCTGCTCGATCTTGGCGCGCACGGCGTCGCGATCGTCGGCCGGATCGCGCTCATGCCCGGCACCTCGGCAATGCCCGCCTTCGCGCCCGCGATGCTGCTGGAGACGGCGCAGCTCGCGGTGCCGCTCGCGTTGATCCTGCTCGCCGAGAGCTGGGGAACCATGCGCGCGCTGGCGCTCCGCCATGGCGACCTGCTGGATCCCGGCCGCGAGCTGCGCGCGCTGGGCTTCGCCAATCTCGCTGCATCGCTGGTTCAAGGCATGCCGGTCGGCTCCGGCCTGTCGGCCAGCGCGGCCAACGAAGCCTCGGGGGCGCAGTCCCGGCTGGCGGGGGCGGTCGCGGCGCTGGCGCTCGGCGCGCTCGTCCTGTTCGCCATGCCGCTGGTCGCATTGCTACCGCAGCCGGTGCTGGCGGCAGTGGTGATCGCCGCGCTCACCCATTCGCTTGACCCGCGACCGATCAGGCGGCTCTGGGCGCTGGACCGCGACCAGTATATCGCGCTCGCCGCTGCATTGGGCGTGCTGGTGCTCGGCGTGCTCGACGGAATGCTGTGCGCCATCCTGCTCTCGCTGGCGGCGCTCGTGCAGCGTTTCGGCAATGCCCGACTGGCACGGCTCGGCCGACTGGGCTCCAGCCACGATTTCGTCGATGCCGATCGCCATCCGGATGCGCTGGTGCCCGCGGGGATCGCGATCTGGCGGCCCTCGGCGCCGCTGTTCTTCGCCAATGCGGAGCGGATGTTCGCGGAAATCGCGCGGCGAACCCTGGCCGAGGGGGGAACCCGTGCCGTGGTGATCAGCCTGGAGGAGAGCATCGACATCGACAGCACGGCGCTCGACGCGCTGCTCGATTTCGACCGGGCGATGGGAGCGAAGGGCTATGCCCTGCGCTATGCCCGAATGCATGACCGGGTGCGTGACCTGCTGGACACCGCCGGCGCGGGAGCGCTGGTCGCACGCAGCGATTATAGCGTGGCCGATGCGGTCGCGAGGCTGGAGAACCCCTGATGCGCGAGCCCGAACCGTTTCTGCGTCCCGTCTCGATCGACGCGCTGCGGCCCACCCAGATCACCGTCGGCTTCCGCGAAGTTGCCCGGAAGCGTCACGACTGGCGGGCGCGTGCGGAAACCGACGGCTCGGAATTCCTCGGCCGCCACATGATCCCCGCGGTCAGGGGCCCCAAGGACCGCTTCTGGATCGTAGATGCCCATCATCTCGCCCGCGCGCTGCACGACGAGGGCGTGGAATATGTGCTGGTGCGCGAGATCGCCGATCTTTCCGCATTGCCCGGCCGTGCCTTCCGGACGTTCATGGACAGCCGAGGCTGGCTCCATCCCTATGATCCGCAGGGCCGCAGGCTGGATGCGCGGCATCTGCCCAAGCATGTCCGCGGCCTGCTCGACGATCCCTGGCGCTCGCTGGCGGGGGAACTGCGCCGCAGCGGCGGCTATGCGAAGGATCTCACGCCCTATTCGGAGTTCCTCTGGGCCGATTTCCTGCGCCGCCACGTGTCCGCCAAGCTGCTCGAGGCCGATTTCGACAAGGCGCTGGAGCGCGCGCTCGATCTCGCCCGTCGGAAGCATGCCGCCTATCTGCCCGGCTGGGCCGGCCCCGAGGATTGAACGGCGCGGCTGCGACAGGTTGCGACAGAAGAATTGCGGCCGCGCCGATGATCCGGATGCGGTTCGTGCCTATATGCTCCGTCATCCCCTCGACAGGGGATCGAAAGGACAGTGCCATGAACAGGATCTCGATCAGTCTGCTCGGCGCCGCGCTGCTCGCCACGGTCGCCACGCCTGCCGTCGCCGCTTCGCGCGATGGCGAGGCCGAGCTTGCCAAGGCGATTGCAGGACGCACCGCCGGCACGCCCGTCGACTGCATCTTGCTGCGCAACATCCGCTCGTCGCGGATCATCGACGGTACCGCGATCATCTATGAGATGAACAACGGCGTATTCTATGTGAACCGGCCGAAGTCGGGCGCGGAATCGCTCAACTGGACCAATGTGCTGGTGACGGACACGCGTTCGTCGCAGCTCTGCAGCATCGACACGGTGAAGCTGTACGACACCGGCGTCCGCATGGCGACCGGATGGGTCGGGCTCGGCGAGTTCGTTCCCTACGTCAAGCCTCCGCGCAGCTAGGGGCGCGGCCCGTCGGTCCGTTCGGGGCACCCGTCGTCGCCTGGGTGCATCTGATCGTGTTCGCCTTGCGGAACCGCCGCTGCCGCTCCGTCTCGACCTGCAACCATTTGTGGGGTCGTGGTTATGCAGCGTACTCCCGCCCGGGCCTGGCCCGAGGCTCACCATCTTCGTCCGCTCCGCCTGGTCGAGCCGGAGCGTTTGCCCTCGACGGCGCGGCTGGCCGCCGCCACGCGGATCTGGGTCGGCAACCCGGCGCTGCTGGCTGCCCTGCTGCTGGTCGTCGCGGTCGTCGCCCGCGCGGCGCAGTTCGGCAATCCGGTCATCCAGGTCGATGACGAATTCTACCTGCTCACCGGCGACCGGATGCTCCATGGTGCGCTGCCCTATGTCGACATCTGGGATCGCAAGCCGATCGGGCTGTTCCTGATCTATGCAGCGATCCGGCTGCTCGGCGGGGCCGGGGTACTGGAATATCAGATTGTCGCCACGCTCTTCGCGGTAGCCACCGCGCTCGTCGTCGCACGCATCGCGCGCAATCTCTCGGGGCCGCACGGGGCCGCCGCGGCGGGAGTGGTGTATATTCTCTATCTCGGCGTCTTCGGCGGCGAGGGCGGCCAATCGCCGGTATTCTACAATTTCTTCGTCGCGCTCGCTGCCTGGACGATGATCGGCGTCGTCCGGCGCGCGAATTTCGGCGCCTTCGGGTTCGGCGGCGGTCTGGTCGCGATGCTGTTGATCGGCGTGGCGATGCAAGTGAAGTATACGGCCTTGTTCGAAGGGCTGTTCTTCGGGCTGGCGCTCCTGTGGCTCGGCTGGAAGCGCGGGATGGGCCGGGGCGCGCTCGCCGCGATGGCGCCGGCCTGGATCGGTGCGGCCCTGCTCCCCACGCTCGCCGCCTGGGCCTGGTACGCGTCGATCGGTCATGGGGAGGCCTTCGTCCAGGCCAATTTCCTGTCGATCCTCGATCGCGGCTCGGACGGGCTCGGCGTCGCGCTCAAGCGGCTTGGCGGGATGGCCTTGTGCCTCGCCCCCCTCGCCATCGCCGCCTGGTGCGGGCGCGGCATGGCGCGTCCGGTGACCGACGAAGTGCGCCGCCTGCTCGACGGCTGGGCACTCGCCGCCATCGGGGGCGTGCTGATCTTCGGCACCTATTTCGACCATTATGCCCTGCCGCTGCTGGCACCGCTCTGCGTGCTCGCCGCAGCCTGGTTCGGTGACGGTGCGGCGGGGCTGGTGATCGCCTCGGGCCGCACGCGCTGGCGCATCCCCGCGGGTGTGGCGATGATGGTGCTGATCACCTTCGTCTCGCTCCAGATCATCAACGACAATCGGCGCAATCGCGGCTGGGGGCCGCAAGTGGAACGCATGGCCGATTTCATTCGCCCGCAGCTGCGCGACTGCCTCTATGTGTTCGATGGCGAGCCGGCGCTCTATCGGCTGACGGGCAGTTGCCTGCCTACGCGCTGGTCCTTCCCGAGCCATTTGAGCCTCACGCGCGAATCGCGTGCGCTCGGCACCGATCCCATGGTCGAAGTCGAGCGGATCATGGCCGCGCGGCCCGAATTCGTCGTCGCCAGCACTCGGCCCGATCGCGATCTCAATCCGGCAGTACTGGCGTATATGACCCGGATTCTGGAACGCGACTATTTCCCCGCGCTGGAGGTGCCGGTGGGCAGCCGCAGCCGCATCGTCTATCGACGGCGGCCCGATGCCTGACCCGAGTCGGCGCGGCGCGCTTGCACAATTGCGAAGCCAAGGCTTGGCAATTCCCGCGCACAATGCTTTGGGCGCGGGCATGGATTCGTCCTCGCAGACCGGCGGGTTGCAACGCGTGTTGGAAAATGAGCGGCCGCGGCTGCTGCGCTTCCTTGCGGCCCGCGGCGCGGGCGACGACGCCGAGGACGTGCTGCAGGATCTGTGGCACAAGATCGCGAGCGCCGAAGCGCGCCCGGTTTCCGATCCGGTCTCCTATCTTTTCCGCGCGGCCGAGAATGTGCTGCGCGATCGCCAGCGCGCCTCGCTCAGCCGCGACCGGCGCCAGCACGAATGGCACGATCTCGCCGGCAGCGACGATGCGCCCCAGGGCGAGCGCGTGCTGATCGCGCGCGAGCGATTGCGCGAAGCCGAGGCCGCGCTGCTTGCACTGGGGCCGCGAGTCGATCAGATTTTCCGGCGCTACCGGCTGGATGGGCTCGGCCAGGCGGCGATCGCTCGGGAATTGGGGATAAGTTTGAGCTCGGTGGAGAAGGATCTGCAGAAGGCGTATCGCGCCCTCGCGCAACTCAAGGACAAATTCGATGCGGAATGAACGCATCGACTCCGTCCCTGCGCAGAGGTGGGCATGAACGGGCAGGTTTCGGACTATCTTGCAGAGGACGCCCGTAGCTGGGTGATCCGGATGCAGGACTCGGCATTCGCCGATTGGGACGCGTTCGCCGACTGGCTCGAACGCGATCCCGGGCACCTGCGCGCCTATAATATTGCGATCGAGGCCGACGAAGCGATGGCGGCGCTGTTCCGCCTGGCACCTGCGCCGGGCGCGGCCGCGGAGGCGGCGGTCCGTCCGTCGCGCCGGCGGTTCCTGATTTCTGGGGGTGCCGTTGCCGCCGTGCTGGCGGTGGTGGTCGGTTGGACCAGCCTCGTTCCCGGCTCGGGAATGCAGGCCGAATATCGTACCGCTGCCGGCGAGCGCCGCGAGGTCGCGCTGACGGACGGCTCGAAGATGATCCTCAACGGCGATACCCGCGTCGCGATGATCGACGCGCGGCACGCCGAGCTGATCGAGGGCGAGGCGCTGTTCGAAGTGCGCCACGATGCCGCGCATCCCTTCATCGTCAAGACCGGCGACGTGACGCTGGAGGATGCCGGCACGGTGTTCAACGTGGTGCGCGACGAGACCGGACTGCGCGTTTCGGTCGCCGAGGGAGCTGTGATCTACCAGCCCCGGGCCGATGCCGTGCGCCTGACCCCCGGCGATGCGTTGAGCGTGGCCGGCAGCGGCCGCCCCGAAGTGACGCGTGCCGCCGCTGCCGATGTCGGCAGCTGGCGCGGCGGGCAGCTGGTCTATCGCAACGCGACGCTGGAGCGCGTCGCGGCCGATCTTTCCCGGAACCTGGGTATCCAGGTACGCGCGGGGAAGGGGACCGGCGACATTCCGTTCACCGGCACGATTTCCACGCAGGGCGGCCCCGGCGCGGTGATCGAGCGGATCGCTGCGCTCACCGGCACACGGGCGACTCGCGCAGGCAATGGATGGATGCTGGACGCGATCGACGGTGCGCCGCGCTGATCTGATCCTTCCCCTGGCGCTGCTGGCGGCTGCGCCTGCGCTGGCGCAGGACAAGCGCCATTCCGTCGCGGTGCCCGCCGGGCGTCTCGATGCGGCGGTGTTCACGCTCGGCCGCCAGACCGGCAGCAGCATCGGGCTGCGCGAACCGGGTCTTTCCGGGATCAAGGTCCGTCCGGTGAAGGGCAAGCACACGGTGGACGGTGCGCTGGCGGAGATGTTGCGCGGCTCCGGCACGCGCGCGCGCCGCGTCGCCGCCGCCACATGGCTGATCGAGCGCATGCCGCCCGAACGGCCCCGGCCGCGCCCCATGCCGCTGCCGGAAGAACCCGAGGCGCCTCCGGCCGAGATCCTCGTCACCGGCAGCAAGCGCGATGTGCCGCTCAAGGCCTATCCGGGCGGCGTGCAGATCGTCGAGGGCAGCGACATTCCCGTCTCGGAAGGCGGGCGGGGCAGCGATGTCATCGCCAATCGCGTGGCCAGCCTGGCCTCGACCCATCTCGGGCCGGGGCGCAACAAGCTGTTCATCCGCGGTATCGCCGATTCGAGCTTCGTCGGCCCCACCCAGGCGACCGTCGGCCAATATTGGGGCAATAGTCGGATCACCTACAGCGCCCCCGATCCGGACCTGAAGCTCTACGATATCGGCCGGGTCGAAGTGCTCGAAGGGCCGCAGGGCACGCTCTATGGCGCCGGCTCGCTCGGCGGCGTGGTGCGGGTGGTGCCGCGCGCGCCCGATCTCTGGGCGCGGGGCGGCCAGGTCTGGGGTGGCGGCTCGGCCACCCAGCACGGCGATCTGAGCTGGGACGGCGGCGGCATCGTCAACCTGCCGATCAGGGAAGGGAATCTGGCGCTGCGCGCGCTCGCCTTCACGGCGCAGGACGGCGGCTATATCGATGATCGCGAGCGGGGCCTGAAGGACGTCAACAGCGTGCGCACCACCGGAGGGCGGCTGGCGCTGCGCTGGAACATGGACGGCTGGACGCTGGACCTCAACGGTGTCGGCCAGAGCATCGTGGGGCGGGATGCGCAATATTCGGACGGGAAGGGCGATGGGCTGTCCCGCCGCAGCTCGATCGCCCAGCCCTTCCAGAATGATTTCTGGCTCGGCGAGCTGGTGGCCCGCAAGCGCTGGGGCGATCTAGAGCTGAGCTCGGCCGTCGCCTATGCGCGGCAATATGTGTCGGAAGTGTTCGCCGGCGCCTCGGTTCCCGACGTCAATCAGGGTTTTCCGCTGCCCGCGGCCGATGCCCCGCTGATCGGCTATGAGCAGATCAACCGAGTGAGCATGCTCACCAGCGAGACACGGCTGGCGCGCCGTGGCCCGCGCGGCACCGGCTGGCTGATCGGTGTCAGCTTCCTGCAGAATCGCGGGCGGGTGAATCGCAATTTCGGCGTCGCCCGCGCGGCCCTCACCGGAGTGCGCAACAGCGTCGACGAAGCCACGCTCTATGGCGAAGGCACGGTAGAGCCCGTACGCGGCGTGACGATCACCGCCGGCGGCCGCCTCACCAATTCCCATCTCACCGGCAATTCGGAAGATGCTGATCGCTATTTCGCCTTTCGCGAGGATCCGCGGGCCAAGGCGGCGCGCACCGAGACGCGGTTGCTGCCATCCGCTGCGATCGCCTGGCGGCCCACCGATGGCCTCACCGTGTTCGGCCGATTCGAACAGGGCTTCCGGCCCGGAGGTCTGGCGGTGCGCCGCGACGTGATCCAGCGCTTCCAAGGAGACCGCCTCTCGACCGTCGAGGCGGGAGCGCGCTACACCGAGAGCGGCCTGTCCGTCTCTGCCAATGCTTCGGTGACGTGGTGGACGAGCATCCAGGCGGATCTGATCGACGGCTATGGCTTCCCCACCACTGCGAACATTGGTGACGGGCGGGTGCTCTCGCTCGGGGTGGCGGTGCGCTGGCGGCCGTTGCCGGGGCTGGATCTCGACGGTTCGATCTATCTGAACGGCAGCAAGGTCACCAATCCCTCGCAAGCGGTGTTCCCGCTGGCCGAGGGGCCGTCGGACTTCAACCGGCTGCCCAACGTCGCCGATGCGAGCGGTCGGCTCGGCGCGGCCTGGCGCCAGACGCTGGGGGGCGACATGGAATTCTCCTCTTCCGGCTATCTGCGCTATGTCGGCCGCTCGACGCTCGGCATCGGCCCGGTGCTCGGCCGGCCGCAGGGCGATTATGTCGATACCGGGCTCGAGCTGCGGCTCGAGCGCGGCCGGCGCGCGATCACGCTGTCGGCCACCAATCTGCTGGATACCCGCGGCAACCGCTTCGCGCTGGGCACGCCGCTGCTGATCCGCGACGAGAAGCAGATCACGCCGCTGCGCCCCCGCACCGTGCGGCTGGGCGTCGAGATCGGATTCTAGAATTTTTTCGATCCTGCGTTGCGGGATCGCCGCACGGGCTCCGTCTCAACCATGCCCCCGAGGCAAGCCACGATAGTCGTCCCCCGGCGTCGACGGCGTTGTCTCGAACCCCCGGGAGGGCGCGCCATGCGTATCTGTGCCCCGGCGCGTCCCTCCCGGGGCCCAAATACGGGCCCAGAAAAGGGATCGCATGAAGCTCCTTCTCGATGGCGAGATCGCCCGGTTCATCCGCATCGCCCCCGCTGCGGATCTCGAGCTTGCAGTCGTGATCCCGACGTTCAACGAGCGTGCGAACGTGCCGTTGCTGGTGGAGAAGCTGGATGCGGCGCTGCAGGGTCGGAACTGGGAGGCGGTGTTCGTCGACGACGACAGCCCGGACGGGACGGCGGATGCGGCGCGGGCGCTGGGCCGGCGGGATCCGCGGGTTCGGGTGATCCAGCGGATCGGTCGGCGTGGGCTGTCCTCGGCCTGTATCGAGGGGATGTGCGCGACGGCGGCGCCGTTCGTGGCGGTGATCGACGGGGACCTGCAGCATGACGAGACGCTGCTGCCCAGGATGCTGGATGCGCTGGAATGCGACGATGCGCTCGACGTGGTGATCGGCTCGCGGTTCGTCGACGGCGGCGGCACGGGCGAGTGGGACGAGGAGCGGGTGGCGAAGTCGGCGCTGGCGACGAAGCTGTCGCGGCGCGTGCTCAAGGCGGACCTGTCGGATCCGATGAGCGGCTTCTTCATGATCCGCACGGGGATCGTGCGCGATCTGGTGCCGACGCTGTCGGCGATCGGCTTCAAGATCCTGCTCGACATCATGACTGCATCGCCGCGGCCGCTGAAGTTCCTCGAGCTGCCCTATGTGTTCCGCACGCGGGCGCTGGGGGAGAGCAAGCTCGATTATGTGGTGGCGATGGAATATCTCATCGCGCTCTACGACCGGATGTTCGGCCGGGTGGTGCCGGTGCGCTTCGTGATGTTCTCGGGCATCGGCGCGCTGGGCGCGGGCGTGCATTTCCTCGTGCTCGGCGTGCTGTTCCGCGGCCTCGCCTGGCCCTTTGTCGGGGCGACGATGCTGGCGGTGCTCGCCGCGATGAGCTTCAACTTCTTCCTCAACAACGCGCTCACTTATCGCGAGCAGCGACTGAAGGGCGGCGGTGCGCTGCTGGCGGGCTGGTTCTCCTTCTGCCTGGTGTGCAGCGTGGGTGCGGCGGCGAATGTCGGCGTCGCGGCATTCCTGCACAATGTCCAGCATGGCGACTGGCGCTTCGCGGCGCTGGCCGGCATCGCCGTCGCCGCCGTGTGGAACTTCGCGCTCTCCTCGCGCTTCGTCTGGGGGCGCTACTGACGGCGGGCCGGCGTCCCGCTAGGTTGAGAACCCAAACAAGTATCTGATTTTCCGTCGTCATCCCCGCGCAGGCGGGGATCCAGGGCCAGGCGCCGAGCCGGGGTGGCGGGGTCCTGTCCTCTCCGGACAGCGTTCGCGCGGTGGTGCCGATATCCCGCATTACCCTGGATCCCCGTCTTCGCGGGGATGACGATTGAGGGAAGGGGATGACGATTGAAGGAATATGAGTCCCCAACCTAGGCCACCAGTCGCAATCGCTTCCGCTGCGCCGCGCTGCGCGAGCCGCCGCCCACCAGCGTCTGCAGGTCGATCATCCCGCGCGCCAGGCCCAGTCCCGGAGGGGCGCCGATATAGCGCGGTGTCCATGTCGGCGAGAACTTGTCCTTGTACGCCCGCAGTCCCTCGAAGCCGTAGAACGCATCGCCATGGCGATACAGCAGGGCCCCGATCCGGGCCCACATCGGCGCGAGGCGGCGCGATTCGATGCCCGACAGCGGCGCCATGCCGAGATTGAACCAGCGATAACCCTGGTCGCGGCCCCATTGCATCAGCTGGACGAACAGGAAGTCCATCGTGCCATAGGGCATTTCGGCCAGATGCCGCATCAGGTCGACCGAAAGCTCCTCACGGTTCTCTGTCGCCCAGATATTGGCGAAGGCAACGATCCGTCCCTGCTGGCGCACCAGCGCGCAATCGAAGCGGGCGAGATAGGCGGGATCGAAGCGGCCGACCGAAAAGGCCTTCTCGCCATGCCCCTTCTCACGCAGCCAGGCGTCGGAGACGGTCTTCAATTCGGCCATCAGCGCGGGCACCTGCGCGGCGGGGACGATCTCGAAGCTCGCGCCCTCGCGCGCCGCGCGGCGTTCCGAATGGCGCAGCGAGCGCTTCTCCGGTCCCTCCATCGTGAAGTCGGGCAGCGCCACGCGCGCTTCCTCGCCATATTTGACGAGTTGCAGGCCCAGGTCGATCGCGATCGGCAGCGCGTCGGTCGAGATCTGGTAGAGCAGCAGCCGGCCTTGCGCGGCGTCCGCCATCTCGCGGATCTGCCAGAGCAGATCGCCCCATTCCGCACCGGGGCCCACCGGATCGCCCATCACGATCCAGCTCTGCCCCTGCACCTGGTACATCAGCAGTGTCTCGCCGCTTTCCGAGCGCAGGAAGCGCTTGTCGCCGGCATAGGCGAGCAGCGCGTCGGTGCGGTTGGCATGGACGAGAGCCAGGCGCGGCAGCTCCGTGTCGGGCGCATGCTCCTCGCGCTTCGGCTGGGCATAGCCGAACCACTGAGTCACCGCGACGCAGGTCAGGGTCACCGCCGTCGCGAAGCTCGCGCGCAGGAAGCGCGAGGCGTCGCCGCGCCAGGCGAACTCCCACCACATATCTTCCTGATAGGGGATGTGCTTGAATGCGAAGAAGCCGATCCAGGTCGCCAGCGCCACCGCGACCGCGACCGAGAGCAGGGCCCGCGTCGACAGGGTGCTGGTGAGCGCGGTCTTGCGATAGAAGGCGGTCTTCGAGAGCTGCAGCAATCCGGCGATGACCAGCAGGATCACCGCTTCCTCATAATCGACGCCCTTGATCAGCGAGAAGAGCGCGCCGGCCAGCAACAAGGTGCGGCAGAGGTGAAAGGCCGCGTCGAGCCGCCGGTAGAGGGCCGGCGCGATCAGCAGCAGCGCCGTGCCGGCCAGGCTTCCCGCGATGTGGGAGGCCTCGACGAACGGCAGGGGCACGAACGCGTGGAGCTCGCGCAGGCGCACGGGGACCGCAGGGAGCGAGCCGGAAATAAGGAGCACCACGCCGCCCACGAAGACCAGTGCGGCGAGGAAGGTCGGCGCCAGGCTGTGCATCGCCAGGCCCACCGCGCGGATCGCGGCGAGCGGCTTTCGCAGCTGGCGCCGCTCGTGCACCGCGAGCAGCGCGGCCGCCACGAGCAGCGGGAAGACATAGTAGATCAGCCGATAGAGGATCAGCGCAGCCACGACGTGCGATGGATCTGTGTCCGGCAGCACCGCGAGCATCACTGCCTCGAACACGCCGACGCCGCCCGGCACGTGCGTGACCAGTGCCGCGATGATCGCCAGCGCATAGCCGAGGAAGAAAGTGGGAAAGGCGTGCAACCCCGCGCCGGGAACCAGAATCAGCAATGCCGCGCTGGCCAGCGCGAGGTCGATTGCCGATGTCGCGATCATGCCCAACGCCTGGGGCAGGCTGGGGCAGCGCAGGCGCCAGCGCCACAATTTCACTTCGCGCGCCGGTCCGCGCAACATCGCCAGCACGCCCAGCGTCGCGACCAGGATCGCGATGCCGATTCCACGCTGAACGCCGGCCGATATGGTGATTCCCGCCAGTTCCAGCCCGCCGCCATGCAGTGCCAGTGCCGCGCCGGCCATCACCACCACGCCCGACCAGAAAGTGAGGCTGGCGGTGGCGACCACCTTGACGATCTCCGCCGTGTCGAGCCCCGCCGCGCTGTAGACGCGATAGCGCGCCGATCCGCCGGTGAGCAGCGCGAAGCCCAGATTGTGGCTCAGCGTGTAGCTGGTGAACGAGGCGAGCGCGGCGGTGCGATAGGGCAGGGGCCGCCCGATGATCCGCAGCGCCAGCACGTCGTACAGCGTCAGCATCACATAGCTGGCGATGGTCAGGGCCAGCGCGCCGGCGACCTGCCACAGGCTGATCGCGCGGAAGGCATGGCGCACGTCGCGCCAGCGCACTTCGTGGAGCAGGCCGTGCAGCGCCGCGAAGGCGAGCGCGGCGACTGCGACGACGGCGCCGATCTGCAGGGCGGTCTTGTAGGCGGGGCGCATGACTGCCGGCCTCAGCCCCGTTGCCAGACCTGCGACTTGCAGATCCAGCCGCCCAGGATGCACCCGCTGATCTTCAGGCTGTTCGGGCCCTGCTGCTCGATCTTCGAATAATAGGTCTGGCCCATGTCGGGGACATAGACCCGACCCTGCCACTTGCCGTTGCCGGTGGGGTGATAGTCCTGGAGCAACTCGGTGCCGATCAGCTTCTGGACGCCGCTCTCGCGCGCGTCGCGCTGGGCCTCGTCATTGGCCCAGACCACCCAGCCGCACAGCTTGTCGCCGCAGGCGCCGGTCTGCACCTTCACGGTGCCGCGCGGATTCACCCAGGTGCCGACGACGCCGGTTGCGGTCGCCGGCGCCTGGGCGGAAGCCTGCACCGCGCCGAGCAGCAGCGCTCCCATGCCGATGCCGGCCAGAATCTTGGCGAAGCGCATTTCGAAACTCCCTCCGTATTCCAATGTCGCTCTTTGGCCCTGCGCGCCTGTCGGCGGCGTGTTCGCAATCCTAATTTTTGGTAATGTCGGTGATTGCCGAGTGGAGCGTATCGTACAGTGTATCGGGATCATGGTGAAGCATGTGTCCGCCGGGCAGCGCGACGCGGCGCACATTGGGCTGGGTGAGCATCGGACACAAGCTGTTCGTCTCTTCCTCGCCCTGCACGCAGAGCGTCGGCGCCCAGGTCAGCTGGCGCCCGGTGGGCAGCGCCATCGCATCGGGCTTGGTCAAGCTGAACATCTCGGAAGGAGAGACGTGGTAGTAGACGGTGTCGGTCGGCACCACCAGCGCGACCAGCTTCACCTTGGCGCGCAGGTCCTGGGGCAGGCCGGTCAGCCCCACATGCATCATGTCGGAGCCGAAGGATTGCCCGATCATCATCAGCCGGTCCGCCTTGCCGAAGGCGAGCGCGCGCCGCGCCGCGTCGGCGATCAGCTTCTGTATTTCGGCGGGCGTGCGCTGCTGGCGGAAATAGGCGAGCGAACTCACGCCGACCACGGGGACGCCGTCCGCGGCGAAGCGCTTCGCGATATCCGGCCCCATGCCGATCTTGAAGCCCATGTCGCCCGATACCAGCACCACCGCCAGGCCCTTCATCGCGGGCGGCGCGGGGCGGGCGGGGGCCATGTCGTAATAAAGGGGGCCGCCGAAATAGCCGACATAGGCGAGGAAGCCGGTAAAGCCGGCCAGGATCAGGGCCAGGGCGGCGAGAGCGATGCCGAGCTTGCGGCGGGGATGGCGCATGGAAACTCCTTGAAGGTCCGGCTTCTATAGATACGTGCGATTCGCGTTGGTGTGACGGGATCATGACCAAAGCTTAACGTGACTTGGCTGCTTGCCACGGGCATCCCCATGCTCGCAATGACGAGCCGCGAAATCCAGGAAGACGCCGGTCCCGCCGGCCGCACGATGCGCGGAACCGACGGGTTTGTCCTGATCCTCGTCCTCTCCTTCGCGCTCAGCGCCATGGTGATCCTGGGCTGGGCCTGGCGATCGGGAATCAACCGGGTCTTTGCCGCGCAGAGCGGCGCCAGCCTGTTCCCGGGCTTCACCGCCGAGACGCCGGGCAGCACGGCCCGGGGCCTGGTGGTGACCAGCTTGCGCTCGGGAAGCGAGGCGGCGAAGGACGGGATGGAAGTGGGCGACGCGATCGTCGCCATTGACGGGCGCGGCGTGGATACGCTGGAGCAGGCCCGGCGCTATTTGCGGAACGATCCGCATCCGCAGGTATATCTCGACTTGGTGCACCAAAAGCAGCTACGCCATCTCAAGCTCTTGCGAAGCGCGAGTGGAGAGAATGGGGCACAAGCTGCTGCTGGTGGAGGATGACGAGGCCACCGCCGCCTATATCGTCAAGGGAATGAACGAAGAGGGGTTCACGGTCGACCGCGCCGACAATGGGCGCGACGGCCTGTTCCTCGCCAGCGACGGCAGCTACGACGCGATCGTGCTCGATCGCATGCTGCCGGGAATGGACGGCATGGCCGTGCTCGGCGCCCTGCGCGCCGCGAAGATCGAGACTCCGGTGATCATCCTCTCGGCGCTCGGCACGCCGGATGACCGGGTGGGCGGCCTCACTTCGGGCGCCGACGACTATCTGGTGAAGCCCTTCGCCTTTGCCGAGCTGCTCGCCCGCGTCCGCCTGTTGCTGCGCAAGCGCGGCGCCGCGGAGACGGCGGTGACCAAGCTCAACTCGGCCGATCTGGAGATGGATCTGCTCTCGCGCCGCGTGAAGCGCGGCAGCAAGGTGATCGATCTCCAGCCGCGCGAATTCCGCCTGCTCGAATATTTCCTGCGCCATCCGGACCAGGTGATCACGCGCACCATGCTGCTCGAAGGCGTGTGGGACTATCATTTCGATCCCGGCACCAACGTGATCGACGTCCATATCAGCCGGCTCAGGAAGAAGCTGGACGATGGCGGCGAGCCGATCCTCCACACGATCCGCGGCGCCGGCTATCGCCTGGGCCCGGCGGCGTGAGGTGAGGCTGCGCTGGGGGCAGCTCGCGCGCTCGGTCACTGCGCGCTTCGTGATCGTTGCCTTCCTGGTGCAGCTCTCCGTCACCGGGGGCATCCTGCTCTTCGTCCAGCAATCGAGCGAGAGCGCGCTCGCCGCCGAGCAGAAGGCGCTTGTCACCGATCTGCGCGAGGATCTGGTCTCCGCCTGGCGCGCCGGCGGCGACGCGGAGCTCACACGGATGATCGATGCGCGGCTTGCCCAGGCGCACGCCAGCCCGCTGGTGATCCTGCTCGCCACTGCGAAGGAAGACCCGATCCGCGGCAACCTGGGCGATTGGCCCACGGTGATTCCGCCGGAGACCGATTGGCGCGCGATCGAGCTCTATCGCACCGGCAGCGACCGGGCCGAGCTGATGGGCGTCTCGTCCACCACCCTGCCCAATGGCGAGCGGCTGCTCGCCGGCCATGTGATCACCTCGAGCGTCCGCCTGGCGCGGGTGAACGAGGAAGCGATTACCGCGGCGCTGGTGATCGGCGTGGTCTTCGCGCTGCTCAGCGCGCTGCTGATCGGCCGCGTCCTTTCCAACCAGATCCAGGGCGTGGTGACTACGGCGCGCGACGTGGGCGAGGGCAGGCTGGGCCGCCGGGTGCAGACCGACGGCAGCGGCGATGCGTTCGATGCGCTGGGGGAGGCCGTCAACGCGATGCTCGATCGGATCGAGGCGCTGGTCTCGCAGCTGCGCATGATGACCGACGGGCTGGCGCACGACCTGAAATCGCCGGTCACCCGGATCAAGGTCACGCTCGAGCGCGCGATCATCGAGACCGAGGACGAGACTGCGCTCGCCGCGCTGGAGCGGGTGTCGGGCGAGGCGGAGACGCTGCTCGGCATGCTCTCGACGGCGCTGCTGATCAGCCGCGCGGAGGCGGGGATCGGGCGTGACCGTTTCGTCGATACCGACATCGGTGCGCTGCTCGAGGACCTTGCCGAAGTCTATGGCCCGCTCGCCGAGGATCGCGGTTTCGAGATTGCGGTCGAAGCCGAAGCCGGCCTGCACGCGTTGCTCCACCGCGAGCTGATGGGCCAGGCGCTCGGCAACCTGATCGAGAATGCCACCAAATATGCCGAGGGCGGCCACCGCATCGTCATCCGCGCCGCGCACGAAGCGGGCGGCATCGCGCTCTCGGTGGCCGACGACGGCCCCGGCATTCCCGCCGAGCGCCGTGCCGAGGCGCTGAGCCGCTTCGGCCGCCTGGATCCTGCCCGTCACGTCACCGGCTCGGGCCTGGGGCTCTCGCTGGTGGAGGCGGTGGCCCGGCTCCACCAGGGCAGTTTCGCCCTCGAGGACAATGCACCGGGGCTGCGGGCGGCGATCAGGTTCTGACGGCCGTCCTTCTCCTCCGCCCGGGACGGCGGGGATCACACCGCCAGCGCATAGGTCATCACCAGCGCCGCCACGGTCATCAGCAGCATGGCGGAAATGAAGGTCACGTCCGCGACGCGCTCCAGCTCATGCATTCGTTTGGTCGTCACGGTGCGCAGCGCGAAATAGGAAGTCAGCGTCGCGATCAGGAACAGCACCGCGTCCAGCGCCAGCAGATCGTCGGCGAGCGTGTTGGCCCGCCGCACCGCGATCACCACCCGCAGGATGCCGATCGCCGTCAGGCACACACCCACCATCGCGGCGGCGATCGGGCAGATCATCCGGCAGGCCCGCTCGTCGAGCGTATATTGGCTCAGTCCTTCCTCGGGCGGCTTCTTCATGCGGTGGTTGCCTGCGTCTCCACTCGGCCGCTGCGCTCCAGCTTGCCCCAGCCGACCCAGGGGCCGCGCAACGCATTGGCAACGGCGCGGATCACCACCCAGTACATCAGCTGGCGATAGACGAAGCGCTGGGCGAGCAGCAACAGCCCCGGATAGCGCTTCTCTCGCTTCTCCATGCGATAGGCGACCCAGCCGCACAGAAAGTCGATCGTCATGAACGACAGCCAGTAGATGGCCATGCGCAGCACGTCGCTTTCGGTCTGCGCCCAGCCATGCTGCCAGACCCGGATCGAGGTGCCCACGATCGAGGCGATCAGCGCCAGGTCGATCAGCGGCGAGATCAGCGCAAAGGCGATCTGGAACACCCAGGCCTGGGGAATGCCGACCAGGGCGAGGCCCGCCGGCTTGCGGGTGCGCAGGATCGCACCGTGCTTCCACAGGCACTGGAGCGTGCCGAACGCCCAGCGGAAGCGCTGCTTGGCGAGCGCGCGGAAGCTCTCGGGCGCTTCGGTCCAGGCCACCGCGTCGATGTCATAGCCGACGCGCCAGCCCTTGCGCTGGATCGCAATGGTCAAGTCCTGGTCCTCGGCCAGCGTGTCGATCGGATAGCCGCCCACGTCGGCGAGCGCCGCCTTGCGCCACGCGCCGACCGCGCCCGGCACCACCATGATCGCATCGAGGCTGGCCAGCGCGCGCCGCTCGAGATTCTGCGAGGTGACATATTCCACTGCTTGCCAGCGCGTGACCAGGTTGACGCGATTGCCCACCTTGGCATTGCCGGCGATCGCGCCGATTTCCTCGTCCGCGAACCAGCGGGCGAGGCGAGCGATGGTCAGGGGTTCGAACTGGGTGTCGGCGTCGAGCGCGATGACGATGTCCCCCCTGGCCAGCGCCAGCCCCTGGTTGAGCGCGCGCGCCTTGCCGCCATTCTCCAGCGTGAGCAGCTTGACTCGCGGGTCGTCGGCATAGGCGGCGCGGACCACGTCGCCGGTGCCGTCCTGCGAGCCATCGTCGAGCACGATCACCTCGACGCTCACTTGCTCGCTGGCAAGCACGCGGCGGATCGAGTTCTCGATCACCTTTGCCTCGTTATAGGCGGGGATCAGCACCGAAACGAACCGGCCGGGGTCGATCTCGGGCGCCACCGGGCGGTTCTTGCGGCGGTTGCCGTTCACCGCCAGTCCGGCGAGGACGAGGGCACGGGCGATGCCCAGCGCGATCGCGAGGAAGAACAGCCACTTCAGGATGAAGCCCAGCACCGCCGCGACGAGGAAGATGCCGACGTCCATCCGGACCGCCGCCAGGTCGCCTTCCTGCACCTCGGGCATCACCTGGTCGCGGGTGAGGCCGGCGAGCTGCGAGACGGGAACGAACTGATAGCCCTTGGCGCGCAGCTCGTCGATGATCCGCGGAAGCGCCGCCAGTGTCTGCGACCGGTCGCCGCCGCCGTCGTGGAGCAGGATGATCTGGCCCGACTGGTCGGCATTGCCGGCCTCCACCTCGCGCAACGTGGTGTCCACGATCGCGTCGACGCCCGGGCGCTGCCAGTCATTGGGGTCCACATGCAGGCCGACATTGGTGTAGCCCGCGCGCTGCGCCGTGAGCGCGGGGATCAGTTCGTCCGCGGTGGTCGGCTCGGCGTCACCGAAATAGGGCGCGCGGAACAGGCGGACCGAGCGGCCGGTATAGGCTTCGATCAGCCGCTGCGTGGCGTTGAGTTCGATCCGGGTGCCCCGCGACGAAGTCAGCGCCAGATTGGGGTGGGTGAAGGTGTGGCTGCCGATCTCATGGCCTTCGTCCACCACGCGGCGGACGAGGAAAGGCTCGGCCATCGCATTCTCGCCAATCATGAAGAAGGTGCCGGTCACCTGTTTCTGCTTGAGCACGTCGAGGATCTTCGGCGTCCAGTCGGCATCGGGGCCGTCGTCGAAGGTGAGCGCGACCTTGCCGGGCACATAGCCGGTGCGGGTGACGACATAGGGGGTCGGCAGCGACTGGAAGGTCTCGTCGACGATCAGCCCCTGCGGATTCTGGGTGATGATACGCGCGCCGACGCTCGGCGTGCTGGTGATGCGGAGGATCTCGCCCGATCCCTCCACGTCGACATCGCCCACGGCCTCGATCCGGCGCAGATCGGGGATCTTGCCCGAATGCGCCGCGCCCAGCGCCGCCCAGAAATTCGAGTCTTCCGATCCGAGGCGCCACAAGGCGACGCCGCCCACGCCCTTGATGTTGGCGGCGCGCAGCTGGTTCCACGCCGTGGTGGCGTCGGCCATCCACACGGTGTGCTCGGTGCCGTTTTCCTCATAGGCGAAGCTCTGGTTGCCGCTCGCCTTGTCGAAGGTGACGGTGGCTTCGCTGTCGTGCGCGATCAGCCAGGCTTCTTCGATCGAGATCGGGTCCGCCTTGCCCGGCGCCGTCCAGTTATAGCCATAGTTGGCGATGCCGACGATCAGCTTCTCGGCCGGCACTTGAGTCAGCGCGGCGTTCATCTGGCGGACGAACCAGGCCTGGCTGGCGATCGGGCCCGCCGCGGTGGCCGGGGCGTGCTCGTCGTAATTCATCAGGATCACATAGTCGGCCGCGGTGGCATAGGCCTTCATGTTCCAGTCGTCGTCCTGCGCCGGCACGGTGACCGCGACGCTCAGCTTCGCCGCGGCGAAACGGGTGCGTGCGTCGCGCAGCAGCGCCAGATAGTCGCGCTGCGAGGCAGTGGGCAGTTCCTCGAAGTCGAACACCACGCCGTCCGCCTTGCGCGCCACCAGGGTGCGTTGCAGCTGGTCGAGAAAGGCGGCGCGTGCCTTCGGATTGCGGAGCAGAGCGGCGGCGCCGGCACTGTCCCAATTGTCGCCGGTGGCGTTCTGCACCATCGGCAGCACCTTGGGCCGGCGCGTGGCCGCGGCGAGGATCGTGTCGAACTCGGTGTCCGGCGCCGTGGCGATGCTGTGCTGCGGCCCGGTGACGGTGTAGGACGCGGGCACCACCCAATCCATCTCGCCGATGTGGCGACGCAGCGAGGCGCCGCTGGCATCGTCCCAGGGCACATAGAAGCCCACCGCGAGCGGCGCGGCCTTGGCCTTGCCATTGGCTGGCCCCTGCGGCAGCCAGGAAGCGAAGCTGTGGCGCAGCCGGTTGGCCTGCTGTTTGAGCGAGCGGGGCTGGGGATGCTCCATCGCCATGGCGAGCGGCCCGGGCGTGGGCACGCGCACCACGGTCATCGCGAAGGCGCCAGCGGCGAGCACGATCACCAGCAGCAGCGCGAAGAAAGCCCGCATCGTCCAGCGGTTCCGCTTGCCGCTCGCATCGAAGAAGATCGGACGTTCCATCGTCTATGTGCCCCGTTTTCAATATCTGGGTGCGACGCCCGGCCCGAGGAGTGCGGGAGGGCCGGGCGCCGCGGTTTGCCGGCCATGAACGCGGAGATGGCCTGCTCCTTCCGGATAGACATGCCACTCCTTCGCGGACCTGCCTTCCAAATTAATTTACTGTCATGTGCGGAGATGGCCAAAACAAAACGGCCGGCGCGGAGGGGAGGCGCGCCGGCCGTTCAGGTATTGCGGGTGCAGGCAAAAGAGGAAACCCGCACCCGCTGGCACCGCCCGAACAGGGAGAGCAGGGCGATGCCGAGACTTTTGCGGTCAGCGTCCGTGCGCGGCCACCATCGGCGCGTGCGCGACAAGGCGGGCGTCGGCTGTCGACCAGGCCGCCGATCCGCTCACCAGCGTGGCGATGGCCAGCAGCGCGATGGTGGTGCGGCGATGGGGCATTTCCTTGTTCCTCTCAGGTCGTCTTCGGTGACCGTGGGACAGGAAATGCACTCCTGCCGGTATCGGTGCGGTGGCCGTCAGGTTACTTTTTGGACAGGCGCACGCAGCCCCAGCCAGCGCGCCACTCCCGGTGCCGCGCGCCGCATGCCCAGCTCGAGCGCCGCCGCGATGGCCAGCGTGATCCCGAACAGCGGCATCAGCACACCGAGCAACAGCGTGACGCCGACCAACGCCCAGCTGTGCCGCAGCGGATCCTTCGCTGCCGGCGCGCCCAGCCCGCCCGCCGGCCGCCGGCGCCACCACAATATCACGCTCGACACCGCGAGCGTCACCAGCCCGATCAGCACGGCCAGGTTGACGAGCTGGTTGAACAGTCCCAGCCACGCTCCCTCGTGCACGGCGACGCCGAAGCCCACCACGCGGTCGATCCAGTGCCGATCGCCAAAGCCCTGCGATCCGATCACCGCGCCGTCCCCGCCGATTTCGACCGAGACGCGCCGCGTCCGGTCCTCGGTCTGCGACCGGGCGAGCCAGCGCCCGCCCGCGCGGGTCGGCGGGCTCACTTCGGCCGGCGCGGCAAGCCCCAGCGTCATCGCCTTGGCCACCACGCGGTCGAGCGCCGGCCCGGCCGGCGCGACATGGGTCATCGTCATCCCGTGATGCCCGGCATGCTCGTCCAGCATCGCGCGGGCGCCCCTGTCGAGCTCGGCGCGTGCCGCCGCGTCCGCCGCCGACCCCGCCGACCAGTCCTGCCGGCCGGCTGCCGTGCCGGTCACGACGCGCACCTGCTTGAGATAATCGCCCCAGTTCTTTGCCCAGGGCAGGCCGGATGCGATCAGGAACACCGCGCCGATCGACACCCAGAGCCCCGTCACCGCGTGCATGTCGCGCCAGAAGACGCGCTTGCCGCCGCCGAGACGCGGCCACAGGATCCCGCCCGGCCCCTTGCCCTTGCGCCCGCGCGGCCACCACAGGAACAGGCCGGTAAGGATCATCACGATCGTCCAGCAGGCGGCGATCTCGACCAGCGCCGATCCAAGGTCGCCCGCCAGCAGCTCGCCGTGCAGGCGGAAGATCACGCGCATGAACCGGCCTTCCTCGGGCGTCGCCGCCAGCACCTGCCCGGTCTGTGGATGCACCCAGACCCGCATCTCCTCGGCGCCCTTGCCAACGAGCAGCTGCACCGCGTCGTCGGGCGCTTCGGGCAGCACATATTTGTGCAGCACCGATCCCGGCACCGCCGCCGTAGCCGCCGCGGCGATCTTCTCTGGGGCGAGCATCGGCCGGCCCGGCGCGGCGACATGCGCATAGGGGGCATAGAGCCAGCCTTCGATCTGCGGCTTGAACAGATAGATGCCGCCGGTGACAGAAAGCCACAGGATGAAGGGCACGCAAAAGATGCCGGCATAGAAATGCCAGCGCCACACCGCGCGGAACCAGCGCTCGTGCCGGGCCGGGAAAAGCGGGCTCACAGCTTCCACCCCGCTTCGATCAGGAAGCTGCGCTGCGGATAGGGGTGATAGACCCAGGCGCGATCGTTGGTGATGTTGTCCACGCCTGCGCTCAGCCGGAAATTGTCGGTCATCTTCCAGTTCACCCGGGCGTCGAGCGCGAACAGCTCGGAAGTATAGCCGAACGTATCGCCGCGCTGCAGCCCGAACAGATCGGTATTGGGCCGCGTCGCATAGCGCATGCCCATGGCGACCAGCACCCGCGGCGTCACCTGATACCGGACATTCGCATTGAGCCGCCAGCGCGGGATGCGCGGAAATTGCACGCCTTCGGCCGCCGGTGCGCTCTCGTTGCGCACCGTCTTCGAATCGATCCATGCGGCATTGGCATCCAGGTCGAGCCCGGGCACGCCGACGTCGTGCGCCTCGGCGATCAGCTCGAGCCCGACTTGTCGCGTCACGTCGATATTCTTGTAGCTGGAGGTGGTCACGCCGTTCTGGTTGAACCCCGCGAACGCGAAGATGGTGTCCTCCACGCGCTGCCAGAAGGCCGACCCGGTCAGCTTCCATCGCCCGAAGTCATGCGCCACCAGCAGGTTGGCGTCGCGTGAGCGTTCGGGCTTCAGGCTCGGATCGAAGCTGTCGCGGTTGAAGCTCCCGTCGCCGTTCAGGCTGCCCTGGAAGAGCTCGCCCACCGTCGGAAAGCGCGTCGCCTCTGCCAGGCTGAGCTGCACGCTGGTCGCTCCGCCATGCCATTCGACCGAGAATTTCGGGTCGAACGCCGCGTCGCTGCGTTCCGGATAGCGGTTGGTCACCGGCTGGCCGAGGGTGCCGATACGCCCGAGCCCGCCGTCGAACGCGCGCCAGCTCTCCAGCCGGGCGCCCAGCGTGAACAGCAGCGCGTCGACATGCAGCCGCCCCTCGGCCCAGCCGGCGAGCAGCCGCGTCTTGCCGAAGGTGCGCGTCGAGAAGGCGCGGCCGTCATCCGCCCGCCAATTCGGCAACGCGTAGTTGGTCAGGTCGGTCCGATAGAGATTGGCGCTCGCTCCGGCGGCGAGATCGAGCGCGCCTGTCTTGCCCTCCAGCGACAGCTCGGCCGTGTACCAGCCGGTGGGACCCTGTCGCGCCAGCATGCCCGCACCGCCGGCGGCTCCTGCCGCCCAGCTCGCCGAAGTGAACCCGTCCGATCGCGCAATCTGGTAGGTCGAGAGGTTGAGCTTCGCGGTCATGCCCGGCCCGATCGGTGCCGCGATCCTGCCGCCGGCGAGGAACTCGTCCCGGACCGCCCGCGACCAGCGTGCGCCCGAAGCAGTCCAGGTCCGCCCCAGCGTCGTCACGCGCCCCTCGCAGACCCGGTTGCCCGCTGCGTCGCGCAGATAGCAATCGGGCGCATATTGGGCATCGAGATTGTGCCAATAGGCGAACAGCATCTCGCCGGTGACGCCGGACGTGCCGTCATAGCCGATCCGCAGCTTGGCCTGGTCCTGAGTCGTGGCGGCCGGGCTCTGTGCGGCGAAGATCGGATTGTTGGCGCTGCCGGGCGCATTGGGGATCGCTTGGCCCGGATCGACCACGGCGCCGGTCACGGGCGTGCCAGGTGCGCCCGTCGCCGGGGTGAGCCCATACCAGCTCATCGGCTGGCCGTCGTTCCGGAAATGGCGGCCGGAGATGCGCGCCGACCAGGGGCCGTTCTTCTGACGCCAGCCAAGGCCGGCCTCGCCCGACCAGCCCCGATAGCTGGCGTGGGTGCCGTACTGATCATAGGGTTCGGCCAGCCCCTGCACGGTGGCGAACGCTTCGGTTTTCGCGGGCGAGCGGGTGGTGATGTTGACGATGCCGCCCATCGAATTGCCCGGGTAGCGCGCCGAATAGGGGCCATAGACGATGTCGAATTGTTCGACCTCCCCCGGGCCGACCACGCCCCATTTGGGCGCGAAATTGAAGGAGTTGCCGAGGAAGTTCGACACCACGAAACCGTCGACCATCACCAGCGTGCGGGCGCTCTGGGTCGAGTGCGTGCCGCGAAAGCCCGGCACGCCGTTGGAATCGCCGGCATAGCGTTTGCGCACGAAGAAATCGGGCGCGTACTTCATCAGATCCTCGACATTCTGGGCGTTGACCCCGGCGAATTGCTCGTCGCCCAGGCTTACTGAGAGCCCGCGCGGATCGATGCTGATCGGCGCGCCCTTCTGGCCGACGACGAGGATGGAGGAATCATTGTCCGCTTCCTGCGCCAGGGCGGGAGCGGCGATGCACAGGAGCGGCAGCGCACAGAAGTGCGCGCGGCGATATGAAGACATGTGAAATCACCTGAACGAGGAAAGTCCGACGGGTTCAGGCGAGGGCAGGGGGGCCTTGGGCAGGTGGCTGGGCAAAGGCCCGGCGCCGGATCATGGGCTGCGGTGCCGGCGCGAACCCCAGCGCGAGCAGGAAGGCGATCGCCGCGAGCAGCAGCACCGGATCGGTGCCGCTCGTGATGGCATGGCTTAGCGAGGAATAGGCGCAGCCGCCGTCCTGCTTGGCGCTGTCGGGTGCCTTGGCATGATCGGGATCCATGGGCAGGGTGATGGCCATCGTCGCCGGGCCGCTGCCGTCGCAGATCGCCACGGTGAGCGTCTTGCCGCCGGTATCGGCGAGCATATAGCCCTGGGGCACGAGCGCCTTCACTGCCAGCGCCGCGGCGATCAGCCACAATGCCAGCCAGCGATGCTCCCGCAGAAAGACGCGCCATGCCCCCATGGGAGGGCAGGGCTACGCCCTTTGCGTGGAGCTGTCATCTGTGGAGTTGATCGGCAGGATGGGCATTTTGTCCCATCGATCGCAACTGCCGTCACCGCGATGCCGCGAGGTGTTCCCCCCGTCCCCTAACCGGCGTAAGGGCCGCGCATGACCCAGCAACCGATCCTCGTGCTCACCACCGGCGGCACCATCGACAAGCAATATTTCGACGCTTCGAGCCAGTATACGATCGTCGGCACGATGGTGACGCGGCTCCTCGAGCTCGGGCGGGTCGCGCATCCCTTCGAGATCGAGGAAGTGATGCGCAAGGACAGCCTGGAGATGGACGATACGGACCGCGCAACCATCGCGGGCCGCGCCGCCGCGTCTCCGGCCACGCGGATCGTCATCACCCACGGCACCGACACGATGACCGAGACCGCGAAGGCACTGACCGGGATCGAAGGCAAGACGATCGTGCTGGTCGGGGCGCTCGCTCCCGCGCGCTTCGCCGAGAGCGATGCCACCTTCAACCTCGGCATGGCCTTCGCCACCGTCCAGGTTGCCAGGCCGGGCGTCTACATCACGATGAACGGCACGGTGTTCGAAGCCGGCAAGGTGGTAAAGGACCGCGAGGCGGGGCGCTTCGTGGAGATCTGAGTGCCTCTCCTCCCTTCCGGGGAAGGGATTTCAAGGATTGGGGTTAAGTTGAGAACCCAAACAAGTATCTGATTTTCCGTTGTCATCCCCGCGCAGGCGGGGATGACGATTGAAGGAATATGAGTCCCCAACCTAGAGAATCCCCGGCAGGTCCAGCCCCTTCTCCCGCGCGCAATCGATCGCGATGTCGTAGCCCGCATCGGCATGGCGCATCACGCCGGTGGCGGGGTCGTTCCACAACACGCGCTCCAGCCGCCTGGCCGCTTCGGGCGTGCCGTCCGCCACGATCACCATGCCGGCATGCTGCGAATAGCCCATGCCGACGCCGCCGCCATGGTGCAGCGAAACCCAGGTCGCCCCGCTCGCCGTATTGAGCAGCGCGTTCAGCAGCGGCCAGTCCGACACGGCGTCCGATCCGTCGCGCATCGCCTCGGTCTCGCGATTGGGGCTTGCGACCGATCCGCTGTCGAGATGGTCGCGTCCGATCACGATCGGCGCCTTGAGTTCGCCGCTGGCGACCATCTCGTTGAAGGCCAGCCCCAGCCGGTGCCGATCGCCCAGGCCCACCCAGCAGATCCGCGCGGGCAGGCCCTGGAAGTGAATGCGCTCGGCCGCCATGTCGAGCCAGTTGTGGAGGTGCGCGTCATCGGGCAGCAGCTCCTTCACCTTGGCGTCGGTCCTGCGGATGTCCTCGGGATCGCCCGAGAGCGCGGCCCAGCGGAACGGGCCGATGCCGCGGCAGAAGAGCGGGCGGATATAGGCGGGAACGAAGCCGGGGAAGGCAAAGGCATCGGCCACGCCTTCGTCGAGCGCCACCTGGCGGATGTTGTTGCCATAGTCGACCGTCGGCACGCCCGCGGCATGGAAATCGAGCATCGCGCGGACATGGACCGCCATCGACGTCTTGGCGGCTCTGGCCACGCCTTCCGGATCGCGCTCGCGCCGCTCGATCCACTCGGCGACGGTCCAGCCAGCGGGGAGATAGCCGTTGACCGGATCGTGCGCGCTGGTCTGGTCGGTCAGCAGGTCGGGACGGATGCCGCGCGCGAATATCTCGGGCAGGATCTCGGCCGCATTGCCGAGCAGGCCGACCGAGACCGGCCGGTCGGCGCTCCGGATGATGTCGAGCGCTTCGTCGATGCTCTCGGCGGCGCGGTCGAGATATCCGGTGCGCAGGCGCATCTCGATCCGGCTCGGCTGGCACTCGACCGCGAGGCAGGACGCGCCCGCCATCACTGCCGCCAGCGGCTGCGCCCCGCCCATGCCGCCCAGGCCGGCGGTGAGCAGCCAGCGGCCCTTCAGGTCGCCGCCATAATGCTGGCGGCCCATCTCGACGAAGGTCTCGTAGGTGCCCTGCACGATGCCCTGGGTGCCGATATAGATCCACGAGCCGGCGGTCATCTGGCCGTACATCGCCAGCCCCTGGCGATCGAGCGCGTTGAAATGTTCCCAGGTCGCCCAATGCGGCACCAGGTTCGAGTTGGCGAGCAGCACGCGGGGGGCATCCGCATGGGTGCGGAACACGCCGACGGGCTTGCCCGACTGGATCAGCAGCGTCTCGTCCGCCTCCAGGTCGCGCAGCGCGGCGACGATCCTGTCATAGCTCTCCCAGTCGCGCGCCGCCCGGCCGATGCCGCCATAGACGACCAGCTCCTCGGGCCGCTCGGCGACATCGGGGTGCAGGTTGTTCATCAGCATGCGCAGCGGCGCCTCGGTGAGCCAGCTCTTGGTCGAGCGCTCCGTGCCGGTGGCGGGCTTGATGATGCGGCTGTTGTCGAGGCGGGTCATTCCGGTGCTCCGGCGAAAGAGAGGCAGGCTTGGAGAATGCGGGTGAGCGCCGCGCGCATCGGGGCGGCGCGAGCGTCGTCATAGGGCGTGGGCCAGCTCGCTTCGTCGAAGGCGGCGGGCTCGTCGATATAGCCGCGGCAGGCCAGTTCCATCTGGATGGCGTGGACGCCCTGTCCGGGCCGGCCATAGTGGCGCGTGGTCCAGCCGCCGCGGAAGCGGCCGTCGGTCACTCGGTTCCACGGCGTCGCGGCGCAGGCGGCCTCCACGCCGTCGCGCAATTCGATCGCGCAGGTGGTGCCGCCATTGGTGCCGATGTTGAACTGGGGGAGTTCGCCTTCGAACAGGCGGGGGACGTGGCTGCGGATCGAGTGCGCGTCGTAGAGCACCACCTTCGGGTGAAGGGCGCGGAGGCGCGCGATCTCGGCTTCGATCGCGGCGTGATAGGGATCGAAGAAATGCTCGCGCCGCCAGGCGATGCTCGCGGCGTCGGGAACGCCGTCGCGATGGAGCGGCTCACCGTCGAAGGTGGTGGTCGGGCAGAGTTCCGTGGTCGCCTGGCCCGGATAGAGCGAAGCGCCCGAGGGATCGCGGTTCACGTCGATCACGCTGCGGGAGATCGCGGTCCGGACGGTCGTCGCGCCGAGATCGGCAGCGAAGTCGTAGAGCTGATGGATCCACCAATCGGCATCCTTGGTCGCCAGCCAGGGCGAGACGAACTGCTCCTTCAAATCATGGAGAAGGTCGGTTCCGGTATGCGGGAAGGCAACGATCAGCGGCGCTTCGCCGCGATGGATCTCGAGCCAGCTCATGCCACCCCCGGCAATGCGATCCCCGCCGCCTCGGCCACGGCGCCGCTGCGGATCAGGGCAGTCGCGGCTTCGATATCGGGGTGAAAATGCCGGTCATGGTCGAGTGTCGGTACTTCGCGGCGCAGCCGGGCGCGGACTCGCTCCAGCGCGCCGGAGGAGGTGAGCCCGGCATGGAAGTCGCAGCCCTGCGCCGCGGCGAGCAGCTCGATGCCGATCACCCCCGCGCAATTCGCCGCCATGTCGAGCAGGCGGCGGGCGCCGTGCGCGGCCATCGAGACATGATCCTCCTGATTGGCCGAAGTCGGGATCGAATCGACGCTCGCCGGCGTGGCGCGCTGCTTGTTCTCCGAAACGAGCGCGGCGGCGGTGACCTGGGGGATCATGAAGCCCGAATTGAGCCCAGGCTGGGGCGTGAGGAAAGCGGGCAGGTTGGAAAGCGCGGGATCGACCAGCATGGCGATCCTGCGTTCGGCGATCGAGCCGATCTCGCAGATCGCCAGCGCGATCATGTCGGCGGCGAAGGCGACAGGCTCGGCGTGGAAATTGCCGCCCGACAGCGCCTCGTCGGTCTCCGGGAAGATCAGCGGATTGTCCGAGACGCCGTTCGCCTCGGTCTCCAGCGTGGTGCCCGCCTGGCGCAGCAGGTCGAGCGCGGCACCCATCACCTGGGGCTGACAGCGCAGGCAATAGGGGTCCTGCACGCGCGGATCATTGTCGCGATGCGAGGCGCGGATCGCCGATCCCTGCATCAGCGTGCGCAGCGTCTCGCCCACCGCGATCTGGCCGGGATGGCGGCGCAGCTGGTGGATGCGCGGGTCGAACGGGGCATCGGTGCCCTTGGCCGCCTCGGTCGACAGCGCGCCGGTGACCAGCGCCGCCTGGAACAGCGTCTCTGCTTCGAACAGCCCCGCCAGCGCGTTGGCGGTCGAGAATTGGGTGCCGTTGAGGAGGGCCAGGCCTTCCTTGGGCCCGAGCGTCACCGGGGCGAGGCCGGCCTCGGCCAGTGCCTGCTCGGCCGGCAGCGCGCGGCCGTTCACTTCGACCTGCCCGACGCCGATCATCGTCGCGGCCATGTGCGAAAGCGGCGCGAGATCGCCGCTCGCGCCCACCGATCCCTGGCTTGGCACCACCGGCGCCAGCCCCTTGGCGAGCATCGCCTCGATCAGTGCCACGGTCGCCGGCTGCACGCCCGATGCGCCCTGCGCGAGGCTGGCGAGCTTGAGCGCCATCATCAGCCGGACGATCGGAGCGGGCGAAGGAGCGCCGACGCCCGCGGCATGGCTCAGCACGATGTTGCGCTGGAGCGTCGCGAGGTCCTCCGCTTCGATCCGCACGCTGGCGAGTTTCCCGAAGCCGGTATTGATCCCATAGACCGGCTCGCCGCGCGCCAGGATGCGCGCCACCGCCGCGGCGCTCTCGGCGATCCGCGGGGCGGAGGCGGGGTCGAGCTTCGGCACCGCGCCGCGCCAGATCGCGCGCCATTCGGCCAGCGGCACGTTGCCGGGGGTCAGCAGGATTTCGGTCATTGGCCCTTCCAGATGCGGGCATGGAGCGGGTTCAGCCCCATGCGGTAGACAAGCTCTGCCGGCCGCTCGACGTTCCAGATCGCGAGGTCGCAGCTCTTGCCGGGTTCGATCGTGCCGATTTCATGGCCGAGCCCCAGCGCCCGCGCCGCTTCGCGGGTAACGCCGGCCAGGCATTCCTCCACGGTCATCCGGAACAGAGTCGCGGCCATGTTCATGACGAGCAGCAGGCTGGTGAGCGGCGACGTGCCGGGGTTGCAATCCGTGGCGAGGGCAATCGGCACGCCCGCGTCGCGCAGCGCCTGGATCGGCGGCAGCTTGGTCTCGCGGACGAAATAGAAGGCGCCCGGCAACAGCGTCGCCACGGTGCCCGCCTTCGCCATCGCGGCGATGCCGGCCGAGTCGAGATATTCGAGATGGTCCGCCGAAAGCGCGCCATAGGATGCCGCCAGCGCTGCGCCGTGCAGGTTGGAGAGTTGCTCGGCATGGAGCTTCAAGCGCAGCCCGTGCGCGCGGGCCGCGTCGAAGACGCGCCTTGTCTCGTCGCGGGTGAAGCCGATCCCCTCGCAGAACGCATCCACTGCGTCTGCCAGCCCGGCCTCGGCGACTGCCGGGATCATCGCCTCGCAGACGAGATCGACATAGCCGGCACGGTCGTCCGCATATTCGGGGGGCAGGGCGTGCGCGCCCAGGAACGTCGTTACGATCCGGATGCCGCGTTCATGCGCCAGCGCCTTTGCCGCGCGCAGCATCTTCAATTCGTCGGCGAGCGACAGACCATAGCCGGACTTCACTTCGACGGTGCCCGCGCCTTCGGCGATCAGCGCATCGAGCCGGGGCAGGGCGCTCGCCACCAGATCTGCCTCGCTCGCGGCGCGCGTGGCGCGCATCGTCGAGACGATCCCGCCGCCCGCCCGCGCGATTTCCTCATAGCTTGCGCCCCGGAGGCGCAGCTCGAACTCGTGCGCGCGGTCGCCGCCATGGACCAGATGCGTGTGGCAATCGATCAGCCCGGGGGTGATCCAGCGGCCCCCGCAGTCGATGACTTCGGCTGCGGCAGGGGCCTCGTCGGCCGGGCCGGTCCAGGCGATCCGGCCGTCCTTCGCCGCCACCGCGCCACGTTCCAGGACGCCGAGGCCAGGCCCCGCCATCGTGGCGATCCGCGCATTGGTCCAGAGTCGGTCCATATGCGCATCCTTGCCTGTGGCCACGGTTATGTCTAGACATAATAAAGGGCCTATCGCACACTTTGCTCGCCATCCGGGCGTTCGCCGTGATGACGAAGATGAGGAAAGCTTGGATGGATCTCTGGTTCGAGAAGGCATTGGTTCCCACCGGTTGGGCCGAGCGCGTCGCGGTGCGCATTGCCGACGGGCGCATTGCCGAAGTGCTGACGGACCATGATCCGGCACCGGGTGCCGAGCGGCACCGGGCGGCGATTCCCGGCCTCGGCAATGTCCACAGCCACGGCTTCCAGCGCGGCATGGCCGGGCTCAGCGAGCGCCGCGGCCGGCCCGACGACGATTTCTGGAGCTGGCGCGAGATCATGTACCGGTTCCTCGACCGGCTCACGCCCGAAGACATCGCCGCGATCACCGCCCAGGCCTATGCCGAGATGCTGGAGACCGGCTACACGCGCGTCGGCGAGTTCCACTATCTGCACAATGACGCGGACGGCGCCTGCTATGCTGACCCCGCCGAGACTGCCGGCGCGATCGTTGCCGCTGCGGCGCAGACGGGCATCGGGCTCACATTGCTGCCCGTCTTCTATGCCCATAGCGATTTCGGCGGACTGCCCCCCAAGGCCGGCCAGCGCCGCTTCCTCTCGGACGTCGACGGCTTTGCGAAGCTGGTCGAGGCGAGCCGCGCCAAGCTTCCCGCCGATGCGGTGCTCGGCGTCGCGCCGCACTCGCTGCGCGCGGTCACGCCGGAGGAGTTGACGGCGGCGATCGGGTTGACCGGCGGCCCGCTGCACATCCATGCCGCCGAGCAGACCAAGGAAGTCGAAGCCTGTCTGGCCTGGAGCGGTGCCCGGCCCGTGGAGTGGCTGCTCGACAATCTGGATATCGACCGGCGCTGGACGCTGATCCACGCCACCCACCTGACCGAAGCGGAGACCGACCGCCTGGCAGCCTCGGGTGCGGTGGCGGGTCTTTGCCCGGTAACCGAGGCCAATCTCGGCGACGGAATCTTCCTCGCCGAGCGCTATCTCTCGGCAGGCGGGCGGATCGCGACCGGAACCGATTCGAACATCCAGATCGATGCGGCCCAGGAGCTCCGTTCGATCGAATATTCGCAGCGCCTCTCGCTCCGTCGCCGCGCGATCCTTTCGCCTGAGGGAGCCTCGGTCGGCGAGACCCTGTTCCAGGCCGCGCTCGCAGGCGCGGGCCAGGCACTCGGCGTCGCAACCGGGATTGCGCCCGGCGCCCCGGCCGATATCGTGAGCCTGAACATGGACCATCCAGGCTTCGCCGGCGCCTCTGCCGGCACCATTCTCGATCGCTGGATCTTCGCCGGCCGGACCGGCGCCATCGATTGCGTCTGGCGCGCCGGCACGCTGCAAGTTGCCGGCGGCAGGCATGTCGCGGCCGAGGTTATTGCTAATCATTATCGGAAAACGCTGGAGCGCCTGCTCCGGTGACGCTCCAGGAACGCATCCGCTCGGATATCGAGGAGCGCATTCGTTCGGGAGAATTGCGCCCCGGCGACCGCATCCCGTTCGAGCATGAGCTGGTCGCGCACTATGGCTGCGCGCGGGCCACGGTGAGCAAGGCGCTCGAGCGGCTTGCCCATGCCGGGCTGATCGAGCGGCGGCGCAAGGTCGGCTCGTTCGTCGCGCATCCCCAGGTGCATGCCGCGGTGCTGGCGGTGCCCGACCTCGCGCAGATGATCGCCGAACGGGGCGAAGCCTATGGCTGGGGGCTCGACACCTGCCGCGTGGTCAACCGCGATCCCGACATCGAAGTCTCCGGCATCCCGGCGCCCGCGCTGCTGATCGAGGGCATGCACTTCGCCGGGGGGCAGCCCTTCGCGCTCGAACGCCGGCTGATCGCGCTCGATACGGTGCCGGTCCCCCGGGCCGACACCTTCGAGACCGAGGCGCCCGGCTCGTGGCTGCTCCATCACGTCCCCTGGACCGATGCGCGCCACCGGATCCGCGCCGTATCCGCCTCCCGCCCGCTTGCCGCGCGGCTCAAGCTCGAACCGCATGCCGCCTGCCTCCAGGTCGAGCGCTGGACGTGGCGCACGGGCAGGGCGGTGACCTTCGTACGCCAGACCTTTCCGGGCGATCGCTACGATCTGGTCGCCGAGTTCACGCCGGGCGGTTGACCGCCGGACAATTCGCCCCAAATCGGGCCCTTCCGCTTTTCCGCGAAGTCGATACTCTGGCACGATGAATCTGCGGCACATCGAAATCTTCCACGCCGTCTATGTGAACGGTTCGGTCAGCGGCGCGGCGCGCGCGCTCAACGTGTCGCAGCCTTCGGTCTCCAAGATGCTGCGCCATGCCGAGAGCCTGCTCGGCTTCCAGCTCTTCCACCGGACCAATGGCCGTCTCGTACCCACCGAGGACGCGCATACGCTGTTCACCGAAGTCTCGGAGATCCAGGACCGCGTCTATGCGCTGCGCGAGGCGGGCCGGAACCTCAAGCGCGGCGCCGGCGGCATGCTGCGCATCTCGGCGCTGCCGTCGCTGGCGCTCAATGCGCTGCCCACCGCCGTCTCGCGCTTCATGCGGGGGCACGAGGGCGTCCGCTTCGACCTGCAGACCGTGCACCATGACGATCTGCTGCGGAAGCTCTACGAGCGCGAGACCGATGTCGCGATCGCCTATGAAGTGCCCCATGCCGCGCCGATCGGCCATCGCTGGCTGGGCGAGGGCGAGCTGGTGGTGCTCTACCGCGAGGAGGACATGCCTGACGCGCCGCCGCGCATCGAGCTGGAGCGGCTGCGCGGGCGCCCGTTCATCAGCCTCGCCAACAGCGGCCCGATCGGCCAGCTGTTCAGCCAGGAATGCGCGCGCCTCGAGCTCGACCTCGACGAAGTGATCTCCGCCCGCACCTTCTACATCGCCACTGCGCTGGTCGCGCAGGGAGTGGGGATGACGGTGGTCGACAGCTTCACGGCCCAGGCCTCGCTGGTGCCCGGCCTGGCGATGCGGCCGCTCAAGCCGCAGCTCACCTTCGACGTGCACGCGATGTTCCTGCTCAACCGGCCGCCCACCGCGCTCGCGACCGATTTCCTCAAGACGCTCGCCAAGGTGATCGACACGCCATAACGGCTGGCTATGCCGAGGCGCGCACTCGCTATGCGCGGTGCCGGATGTGGGCGGATAGCGTTATCACCCAATGATACCGGCACCTTACCTCCTCTACCTCGGTCACAGCACCGATTTCGTGGGCATCAAGACTTCGCGCGGCCTTGCCGAGTTCCGGCGCGGCGATTGCGTGGGCGAGTTCCGCCACGACGATAGCCCGCTTACCCTCGGCCTGCCGCGCATGACGATCGAGCAAGGCGCAGCCGCGGGCGCGAAGACGCTCGTGCTCGGCATCGCCAATTCGGGCGGCACGCTGGGCGGCGATCTGGTGCGCGACGCGAAGGCGGCGCTGGAAGCGGGGATGAACATCGCCGCCGGCCTGCACCAGCGGCTGCGCGATGTGCCTGAGCTTGCCGCCTTGGCGAAGGAGAAGGGGCTCCAGCTGTTCGACGTGCGCGATCCGCCCGCGGAGATGCGCGTCGGCACCGGCTATGCCCGTGCCGGCCGCCGCCTGCTCACCGTCGGCACCGATTGCTCGGTCGGCAAGATGTACACCACGATCGCGCTCGCCGATGCGCTCAAGGCGCGCGGGGAGAAGGCCGATTTCCGCGCCACCGGCCAGACCGGCATCCTTATCGCCGGCGCCGGCGTGCCGATCGACGCGGTGGTCGCCGACTTCATCTCGGGCGGTATCGAGATGCTCGCGCCCGAGCGTACCGATGGCGGCTGGGACCTGATCGAAGGGCAGGGCTCGCTCTTCCATCCGAGCTTCGCCGGCGTCTCGACCGGCCTGCTCCACGGCGCCCAGCCCGAGGCGATCGTGCTCTGCCACGATCCGAGCCGCGGCCATATGCGCGGGCTGCCCGGCCGGGCGCTGCCGGGCTTGAGCGAATGCCTCGAGGCCAATCTCCAGGTTGCCCGCCTCACCAGCCCCGATGTCCGCGCGGTCGGTGTCTGTCTCAACACGTCCCGCATGGAGGCGGGGGAGGCGCGTGCGCTTTGCCGGCAGATCGAGGCCGATCTCGGTCTGCCCTGTACCGATCCAATCGCTTTCGGGGTCGAGGCGATCATCGACGAGTTGCTATGCACCGAACCCTCACGGCCGGCCACGATCGCTTCGCGCTGACCAGGCCCTTCCGCATTTCGCGCGGAGTGAAGACCGAGGCCGATCTGGTCACGGTCTCGATCCGCGCGGGGCAGCTGGAAGGGAAGGGCGAAGGCGTGCCCTGTCCGCGCTATGGCGAGAGCGTCGGGACGACGCTCGAAGCGATCGAGAGCATCCGTCCGGCGATCGAGGCGGGGGCGGGCCGCGAGGAATTGCAGACGCTGCTTCCTGCCGGGGCCGCACGCAACGCAGTCGATTGCGCCCTTTGGGACCTGGAAGCGCGCGCGGCGGGCAGGAGCGTTGCCCAACTGCTCGGCGCGCCCGAACCAGGGCCGCTCGCCAGCGCGCTCACCATCGGGATCGACACGCCGATGATGATGGGCTGCGCCGCGCGCCGGGTCGCGCAGGCGCCGCTGCTCAAGGTCAAGGTCGATGCGCGGCTGCCCGATGCGCAGATCCGCGCCGTCCGTGCCGCGGCGCCCGATGCCAGGCTGATCGTCGATCCCAACGAGAGCTGGGACGCGCGGCTGGTCGAGGCGATGCAGCCCGTGCTCGCCGAGCTCAGGGTCGACCTGCTCGAACAGCCGGTCTCGGCCGAGATCGACGGATGCCTGGAGACGTTCCGTCCGCTGGTGCCGATCGCCGCGGACGAGTCCCTCCACACGAGTGAGGATCTCGACCGGGTCGCGCGCCGCTATCAGGTGGTGAACGTCAAGCTCGACAAGTCCGGCGGCCTCACCGAGGGGCTGGCACTCGCCCGGGCGGCACGGGAACGCGGCCTCGGCCTGATGACCGGATGCATGGTCAGCTCCTCCCTGTCGATCGCGGCGGCGCTGCACATCGCCCGCATATCCGATTTCGTCGACCTTGACGGCCCCATCTGGCTCGCCAAGGATCGCCCCGGTGGGGTCGAGGACCGGAGCGGGATGCTCCATCCGCCACTTCCGGGATTCTGGGGAACGCCATGAAGATCGCGCTGCTGCTGGGGATTGCCGCTGTCTCGCTGGGTGCTGCCGCGCCGCCTCCGCCGCAGAAGGTGGACGTGGTGATCCGTGGCGGCACGATCTACACCGGGTCGGATGCGCCGTTCGTCGGTGACGTCGCGATCAAGGGCGACCGCATCGTCTCGGTGAGCCGGCATGCGGCGGTGCTCGCCGCGCGCGTGATCGATGCCAAGGGCATGATCGTCGCGCCCGGTTTCATCGATCCGCACACGCATATGGGCGACGATCTCGCTTCGAGCGATCCCCGAAAGCGGTTGATTCCCGCCTTCCTGATGCAGGGCGTCACCACTGCGTTCATCGGCAATGACGGCGGCGGCAGCCCCGACCTGGCCAAGGTTCTCGGCAGCGCGGCTGCGAAGCCGGTGGGCATCAACTATGCCGCCTGGGTCGGTTTCGGAGCGGTGCGCGAGATGGTGGTGGGCCAGGATGCCCGCGATCCCACGCCGGCCGAGCTGAACAGGATGAAGGGCCTCGTCGCCGACGCCATGTGCCACGGCGCGCTCGGCTTCTCCACGGGTCTGTTCTACGCTCCCCAGAGCTTCGCCAAGACCGAGGAAGTGATCGAGCTGGCCAAGGAAGCCGGCAAGCGCGGCGGCAGCTATGACAGCCATATCCGCGACGAGAGCAGCTACACCGTTGGCCTCGCCGCCGCGATCGACGAAGCGATCCGCATCGGCCGCGAGGGCGGGCTGCCCGCGCATATCAGCCACATCAAGGCGCTGGGCGTCGACGTGCAGGGACAGGCCCCCGCCATCATCGCCAAGATCGATGCGGCGCGTGCCCGCGGCGAGAAGGTCACCGCCAACCAATATCCCTGGTCGGCCTCGGGCACGAGCCTGGTCGCCTCGCTCGTGCCGCTCTGGGCCCAGGACGGCGGGCGCCCGGCACTGCTCAAGCGGTTCGACGATCCTGCGCTCGCCGAGAAGCTCCATGCCGGCATGGTCGAGAACCTCCGCAAGCGCGGCGGGCCGGGCAAGCTGCTGATCGTCGAGGGCAAGTACAGGAATCGCTATCTCGACGCCGTGGCCAGGGAGCTCAAGCTCGATCCGGTCGACGCCGCGATCGCGGTGATCCGCATCGGCGATCCGGGCACCGTCTCGTTCAACCAGAGCGAGGCCGACATCGCCGCCTTCATGCAGCAGCCCTGGGTGATGACCGGCTCCGACGCCTCGGGCGGCCACCCGCGCGTCTATGGCAGCTTCGCGCGCAAGTACGACAAATACGTCAAGGCCGACCATGTCATCACGCTACGGGAATTCATCGAGCGAAGTTCGGCGCTGACCGCCGACACGTTCGGGCTGGAGGGACGCGGCCATCTGCGCGCCGGCGCCTTTGCCGATGTCGTGGTGTTCGACCCCAAGACCTATGCCTCGCGCGCCACCTATGAGCAGCCCGCGCTGCTCGCCGCCGGCGTGCAAACCGTGCTGGTCAACGGCGTGGCCGCGGTCGACAAGGGCGCGATGACCGGCAAGGCCGCCGGCCGCGCGCTGGCGCACAAGCCCACGCCCGGGACGTGCAACTGATGGGCTGGTGGTTCGGCATCGCCCTGTGGAAGCGCGTGCTCGCCTTCCTTGTGCTCGGCGTCATCTTCGCGCTGCTGGTGCCGCAGGGCGCACCCTATGTGCAGTTCATCGGCGACCTGTTCGTCCGGGCGATCCGCATGCTGGTCGCCCCGATCGTGCTGGTCACCATCGCCTCGGGCATCACGACGCTTGCCGATCCCAAGCGGCTCGGCAGCCTGGGCGGGCGCACCGTCGGCATGTTCGCGCTGACCACCTTCATCGCCGTCTCGGTGGGCATGCTTGTCGCCGCTGTCGTGCAGCCCGGCATCGGCGCGCCGCTGGGCACGGCCGAGGCGCATGTGCTCGGCAAGCCGGTCACGCCCTATGAGCAGCTGATCAACATCATCCCGACCAACATCTTCGATGCGCTGGCCAAGGGCGACATGCTCGCGCTGATCTTCACGTCGATCCTGATCGGCTGCGGCACGGTGGTGGCGGGGGAGGCGGGCAAGCCCTTCGCCAACCTGCTGCAATCGACTTCGGCGGTGCTGCTCCGGGTCGTGGGCCTGGTGATGGAGGCGACTCCCTTCGGCGTGTTCGCGCTGATCGCCAACGCCGTGGCGGCGAACGGCGCGGCGGTGTTCGTCCATGTCGGCTGGCTGGCGCTGGCGGTGGTGCTCGGCTCGCTGATCCAGATGCTGGTGGTGCACAGCCTGCTCCTGCGCTTCGTCGCGCGCCTGCCGCTGCTGCCCTTCTTCCGCGGCATCGTGGATGCGCTGGCGGTGGCCTTCTCCACCGCATCGAGCGGCGCGACGCTGCCGGTGGCGATGCGGGTCTCCGAGCAGAATCTGGGCATCGGCCGCTCGGTCTTCTCCACGGTCCTGCCGCTCGGCGCGAGCATCGGCAAGGACGGCACGGCCATGTATGTCGGCCTGCTCAGCATGTTCGCGCTCCAGGCGTTCGGCGTGCACCTGACGCCCACCGTCTGCGCGACGGTGCTGTTCACCGGCGCGCTCGCCGCCTTCGGCACGGCGCCGGTGCCTTCGGCCTCGCTGTTCATGCTGGCGGCGGTGCTGAGCGCCGTGGGGGTCTCGCCGGAGCAGACCGCGCTGGTGGTCGGCTTCGTCCTGCCGTTCGACCGGTTGCTCGACATGACCCGCACGGTGCCGAGCGCTTCGGCGAACCTGACCGTGGCGACGCTGGTGGCGCGCTGGGAAGGCGAGCTCGACGAAGAGGTCTATCGGGCGCCGGACGCGGCATAGCGCGGACATGCCGTTGGCAATGCCGGTTATCCCGGGCGGGCGCTAGGTTGAGAACCCAAACAAGTATCTGATCTTCCTTCGTCATCCCTGCGCAGGCGGGGATCCAGGGCCAGGCGCGGAACGGGTGTGGTGGGTCCTGTCCTTTCCGGACGGCATTCGCGCGGTGGCGCCGATATCCCGCATTACCCTGGGTCCCCGCTTTCGCGGGGATGACGGGGTTCGCTGAATGAGTTTTCAACCTAGTCCAGCGAGACCTCGCGTCCCGCCACCCAGACCCGCTTCACCGAATACAGGTCGCGGAAGCTCAGGTCCGGCGTCCCGCCGGTCAGCACCAGGTCGGCCTGCGCGCCCTTGCGGATGACGCCCTCGTGCTTGTGCCGTCCCATGATGTCGGCGCTCACGCTTGAGCCTGCTTCAATCGCCTCGGCCGGGGTGAAGCCCAGCTCGGTCAGCAGGCGCATCTCGCGCAGCGCGCCGAAGCCGGGATATACGCCCTCGATCCCCGTGTCGGTGCCCACGCCGATGCGGATGCCGGCCGCCTTCAGCCGGCGGATATTCTCGCGCATGATCTCCCAGCGCCTGCTGTCATAGGGCGCGATGGCATCGCCCTTGGCCAGGCGCGCCGTCTCGCGGTCGCGCTGTTCCGGGGTGAGCAGTGCCAGTTCCTCGGGCGCGAGCACCCGCGCCTCGAGCGGCTCATAGGTGGCCAGCGTCGCGACATAGGCCATGTGGTGCTTCTTCATCAGGCGGATCAATTCGTCGTCGACCAGCGTGTCGCCCACGCCGTGCGCCACGGAGTCCACCCCCGCCCGCGCCGCGATCTTGGCGCCGTCCAGTGTCACCGTATGCGTCATCACCTTGATGCCCGCGCGGTGCGCATCCTCCACGATCGCGGCGAGGGTGGGCTCGTCGATGCTCGGCCGGTCGGGCCGTTCCGGATCGCCATAGCGCCAGCCATCGGCGAATACCTTGACCATGTCGGGCTGGTAGACGAGCGCCGCCGCCATTGCCGCATGGGCTTCCGCCGGGTTGGTCACCTGGATGGTGATCGCATTGGTGAACTGGCTCTCGGTGCCGTGCCCGTGCGGCACGCCCAGCCGCACGGCCAGCGTCAGGCGCGGCGTGTCGGCGCGGAGCGCGCGGATCCCCGCCATCATCTCGCCTGAGACCGAGAATTCGTTGATGCCGGTCACCCCCGCACGCAGATAGGGCAGGTAGAAGCGGTGGAGCGACGCGGCGTCCGCAAAGGCTTCGCGCCGGGTGTGGATGTGCAGGTCGTGCAGCCCCGGGATCAGCGTCATGCCGGTGGCGTCGATCACTGCCGTGCCCTCGGGCACGCGGAGCTTCCGGCCGATGCGCACGATCCGATCGCCCTCGATCAGCACGTCCGCCTGTCTCGCGCCGGCGCCGGTCCCGTCGAACACCCGCGCGCCGTGGATCAGCGTCGCGCGCTCCTGCGCCTGTGCTCCGTTCGCTCCGGCCAGTGCCGCCGCCGCCATCAGCCACCTCATTTCAGATGCGCATCGAAGAAGGAGATGGTGCGGCGATAGGCGGTGAGCCAGTCCGCATAGCGGAAGAATTCGTGGCGCTCATTGGGGAATACCAGCTCCTCGAAGGGGATGCGCCGCGCCGAAAGCTTGCGGGCGAGCAGCAGCGACTGGCCGAAATCGACGTTCCTGTCGTCGTCGCCATGGACGAGCAGCACCGGCGAACGCCATGTGTCGATCGCGCCCATCGGCGAGGATTCCCATTGCTTCTGCCGCGCGGCGAGCTGTCGTTCCGGCGAGAGGTTGCCCTCGACGTTGCGCAGCAGCGTGTGGACGCCGTGGAAATCCGCTCCGGCCTTGAACAGCGTGCTGTCGCGGGCCAGTGCCAGTGCGGTCAGATAGCCGCCCCAGCTGCCGCCCCAGATGCCGATCTTCTGCGGGTCGATGTCCTTCCGGGTCGCCAGCCAGCGCCCGCCCGCCAGCACGTCGCGATATTCGGAGGCGCCGTCGCGCGCGATGCCCGGCGCCTCGCGGAACGCCTGCCCATAGCCGGTGCCGCTGCGATAATTGACCGAGAGCACCGTATAGCCCCGCGCCGCCAGCGCCTGGTTCATCACATAGGCGTTCGAATAATATTGCGCATGGTGGAAGCCGAGCAGCATCTGGCGTCGCGGCCCGCCATGAACGAAGATCAGCGCCGGGCGCGGACCCTTGCCCTGGCCCCGGAACAGCTGGCCATGGACGGTCACGCCGTCCTCGGCGGTATAGGTCACCGCCTCGGGCGCGATCGCGCCCTTTAGCTCGGCGGTTTCGCCCAGCGGCGCCAGCCCCTTCGCCAGCACCGGATGGGCCGGATGGCGCGCATCGGCGGCGATCCCCGCGAGCAGCCCGCCCGCAAGGACCGGCAGGCTCTCGCTGCCCTTGCCCTCGGTCACGCGCTGCGCCACGCCGCCGCGTGCCGGCACCTGCCAGAAATGCCTCCGGTCGGCCTCGTCGGCGTTGGCGGAGAAGGTGACCATGTCGTCGGCGCCGAGCACGAAGGTCTCGACTTCGAACTTGCCCGGCGTCAGCTCGCGGGGCTCGGCGGCGTTCGTCGCGGCATCGATCGCATAGACGTGGAGGAAGCCGCTCCGCTCCCAGGGGAAGAGCAGCGCGCCGCCCTTGCTCCACCACAGATTGTGCTGCCTGGTGCCGTAATAGCGGCCGCCCATGCCCTGTGGCGCGGTCCAGATCGTGCGCGCCTTGCCCGTTGCCGCATCCGCCACCCGGATCGACCAATAGGGCCCGCCGTCGCGCGCGGCGCCGGCGGGCGGATCGCGGTACTGGATGTATGCGACTTTTGTGCCGTCGGGCGAAAGCGCGGGCTCGACCGAATAGCCGAGCGCGGGCTCCATATAAGTCAGCTTGCCGCCGTCCACGGCGAGCAGCGCGACGAAGGCATGGTCGTTGCGATTGTCGACGAACAGCAGCTTCGCGCCGTCCGGCGTCCATTTCAGGTCGCTGACCTCGCCCGTGACGGTGGCGATCCGGGCCGCCTTGCCGGCCTGCCAGAGCCACAGTTCGCCGCGCCGGGTGAACGCGATGCGCTGTCCATCCGGCGAGAAAACGGGCAGGTGTCCGTCTCCGATCGGTGTGGGATCTCCACCGTCTTCAACGACGAACACCTGCTGCCCCGGCGTAAACGCGGCCGAGGCGGTATTGGGGATCTTGCCGTCGGGGAACTCGTCGTCCCCGCCGCGCACATATGCCAGGCGCCGGCCGTCGGGGCTGAGCGCCGGATCGTAGAGCATCATGCCGTCGTCCTCGGCATGGCGGGTGACCTGCCGCGCCTTCCGCCCTGCGTCCGCCATCCACAGGTTGCGCACGCCCGCACGGTTCTCCACCCAGGCGAAGCGCGGTACATCGCGCGCGCCTGCCATCTGGCTGGCGACCGGCAGGGCGAGCGCCGCCGCCAGATCGTCGGTCTGCGCCAGCGCCGGCGGGGCGAACGCCACCACCATCGCGGCCAGGGGTTTCAGGGTGGCCCGCATCAGGTTCATGCCGCGAAGGTGCCGGGCCGATGTTGCCCGTACAATGCCGGCATGCGCCATGGTTATGCCCGGGCGACTCCTCTGAATGATCGCGGGTTTGCAGGCCCGGCGGCGGGAGTTACGCTCGCGGCATGAAGCATTTCATCCTCGGCATCGCCCTTACGCTCGCCACGCCCGCGCTCGCCCAGCAGACGCTGGAGCAGCGCGTCGCCGCCAAGCTTGCCGAGGCGCCGACGGGCACGCGCTTCGGCCTGGTCGTGGCCGACGATACGGGCAGGGAGATCGTCGCCATCAATCCCGACGGCCGCTTCATCCCCGCCTCGAACACCAAGATCTACACCACCGCCGCGGCCTTCGCGAACCTGCCCGGCATCAATGCGCCCGACGCGACCGGCGGCGCCGCGGTGCGGCTGGTGGGCGACGATGTGGTGCTGGAGGGGCGGGGCGATGCGCGCCTGTCGAGCGCCGACGATTGCACGGTCGACTGCCTCGCCACGCTCGCCGATGCGATCGCCGCGAAGACCAAGCGCGTCCGCAACGTCATCGGCGACGACACGCTCTTCCCGGACCAGCGCTGGGGGCCGGGGATGAGCTGGAACAACATCCCGAGTTCGTCGGGCACCGGCGCCTCGGCGCTGACGCTCGACGACAATGAGCTGAAGCTGACCGTCGCGCCGGCCAAGGCCGGGGAGGCGGCAAGGGTCGAGCTCTGGCCCTATTTCACGATCGACAACCAGGCGAAGACGGTGCCGGGCGGGGAGACCGAACTCGGCTGGGATCGCGATCCCAACGGCAAGCGGCTCCGCATCACCGGCACGATCGGCGCCGATGCCGGGCCGAAGAGCTGGAAGCTCGGTATCGACGATCCGGCCGATTATGCCGCCTGGCGCCTGAAGGCGCTGCTCGAGGCGCGCGGGGTGCAGGTGAAGGGCACGGTCAGCGCGCGCCACCGGCCGCTGCGACCCGAAGATGATCCCGAATATCGCGCGAAGAAGGGCGTGGCGCTCGCGCGGGCAACGCCCGACGGGAATGTCCTCGCCAGGCTCACGCCGCCGCCGCTCGTCGAGGACTTCAAGCACATCAACAAGGTGAGCCAGAACCTCCATGCCGAGCTGGCGCTGCGCCGCGTCGCCTTCCTGCAGGGCAGCGGCTCGATCGCCGATGGCGTCGCGCAGGTCGCGAAGCTGCTCGATACGGCCGGCCTGCCGCGCACGGCGTGGGACTTTTCGGACGGCTCGGGCATGTCGAGCTACAACCGGGTGAGCCCGCGCGGTTCGGTCAAGCTGCTGCGCTGGGCGGCCGCCCAGCCCTGGGGCGCCCAGTTCCGCGACACGCTGCCGATCGGCGGGGTGGACGGCACGCTCGCCCGCCGCTTCAAGGGCACGCCGCTGGAGGGCAGGGTCTTCGCCAAGACGGGCACGCTCAACGCCACCAACGCGCTGGCGGGCTATTTCACCGGCGCGAGCGGCAGGACCTACACCTTCGCCTTCTACGCCAACGACGTGCCGCAGGATGCGAGCGCGACGAAATATATGGACGATGCGCTGAACCTGGTCGCCGCGGGGAACTGACGATCCTTCCCTCTCCCGCAAGCGGGAGAGGGATATCGCGTCACTTGTTCTTCGCTGCCCAGTCCTCGGCCTGCTTCAGCACGCGCAGCACGTTCCCGCTCCAGATCTTCTCGATGTCGGTGTCGGAGAAGCCTTCGCGGCGCAGGCGGGCGGTGATCTTGGGCAGGGCGGTGATGTCCTCCATGCCGCGCACGCCGCCGCCGCCGTCCCAATCGGCGCCGATGCCGACATGGTCGACGCCCATCACCGCGATGCAGTGGAGCAGGCTCTTCATGAACAGCTCGAAATCGGCGCCCTGATAGGGGTTGGCCGCATCGGCCTTCGCCTTGTCGGCGATCAGCTTGCGCTGCGCTTCGGCGGAGAGCGCCCACCAGTCGTCCTGCCGGTCGGAGATCCTGTTGCGCGCTTCGTCATGGTCGCCCTCGACCAGATAGACGCTGTTCACCTGCAGCACGCCGCCCGCCTTGGCGAGCTTGCGCATGCGCTCGTCGTCCAGGTTGCGCGGATGGTTGAAGATCGCGCGAGGCCCCGAGTGCGAGGCGATGATCGGCACCTTGGAGAGCGCCAGCGCCTGGTCGAACACGTCGTCGGAGGAATGGCTGACGTCGATCAGCATGCCCAGCCGGTTCATCTCGGCCACCCATTGCTTGCCGAGCGGCGAAAGGCCGTTCCATTGCTTCGCCTTGTCGGTGGCGCTGTCGCCGAACTGGTTGTTGCGGAAATGGATCGGCCCGGCCATCCGCACGCCCTGGTCGTAATACCATTTGAGCAGGCTCAGGTCGGTGCCCAGCGGATAGCTGTTCTCGATCGACTGGAAGACGATGCGCTTGCCCGCCTTGGCGATGCGATAGGCATCCTCGGGGGTGGTGGCGAACTCCATCTTGTCGGCATTGGCCGCCACGACGCGCTGGATCCACATCTCGCGCGTGAGCGCCGCGTTGCGTGCCTTGGCATAGCCTTCCGGCGTCAGCGGCCCCTGGCCGGTATAGATCACGAAGAACCCGCCATCGAGCCCGCCCTGCTCCATGCGGGGCAGATCGACCTGGCTCTTGTCGAAATCGCGGTCGTGCCAGCGATCGAACTTCCAGCCAGGATGCTCGAACAATTCGGGCGTGTCGAGATGGGTGTCCAGCACCAGCATCTGGTCGTGTGCCAGCCGGTCGGCGGGGCTGGGGGTGTCGCTATCGGGCCCGGACAGGGCGATGGCGAGCGCGAGCAAAGAGATCATGGGGCCTCCCAGGCGTTGATGACGGCATCCCCCGTCGCGGGGCGCAGCACGAAGATGCCGCTGTCGAAATGGCGCGTCGGGTGGACGCGGTTGGTGAGCAGGGTCCAGGCGATGCCGCGCCCGAAGTCGATCCACAGCCCGGTGCCGGTGAAGCCCGTGTGCCCGATCGTCTCGTCCGAACAGGCCTGGCCGCCCGACCAGCCGGCGAACTTGCGCTCCCAGCCGCAGGTGCGGTGCGAATATTGCGGGGTGCGGATCGCTTCGAGCATCATCGGCGAGAAGCTTCCGGTCAGCACGCCCTGAGCGAAGTCGAGCACCCCGGCCACAGTGCCGAACAGCCCGGCATGGCCGGTCTGCCCGCCCAACGCCGCGCAATTCTCGTCATGCACCTCGCCCTTGAGCACCCGGTTCCGCCACATGCACCGCTCGGTCGCCACCGCCGGCCCCGGCGGCGGGCCGTAGCTGAGGCCGGGCCCCAGCGGCCATTCGCCGAGCGGCCGGCCGGTCACGCGTTCGATCGCGATGCCGAGCAGCAGGAAGTTGACGTCCGAATAGACCGGCTCCGGGATGTGCTTCCATTCGCGCTGGAGCACGAAGGCGCGCAGCCGCTGCGGATCGTCGCCATAGGTGTAGATCGGCTCGACCGCGGGGAACAGCGTGCGGTGCGCCAGGCAGTCGCGGAACGTCAGCGTGCGCTCATAGGCGCCCGCCACGTCGTACTGGCGCAGGTCCGGGATCGCCGTGGTCAGCGGCGCGTCGAGATCGATCCGCCCCTCCTCGGCCAGGCGCAGGACCATCGTGGTCGTCGCCACTACCTTGGAGACCGAGGCGAGATCGAACCAATGGTCGAGCGTCAGCGCCTCGGGCTCGGGGGCGAGCGCGGCCATGCCGGTGTGCGTCACCCAGCGGCGCCCGTCCGCCGCCGCCACGCCCAGCGTCGCGCCGGGGATGCGTCCCGCGGCCACCGCTTCGGCGGCGGGTGCGAAGGCAGCGTCGATCATGCCGCCACCGCCTCGCCGTCGGGCCGGGGCTTCGCCCGCACGATGAACGGCACGAACACCAGCGCCGCGACGCTCATCGTGCCGGCCATGATGAAGAAGCCGTCATAGCCGATCGCCTTCTGGAACACGCCCGACAGGCCGGCGAGCAGTCTGGGGATCAGGAAGGCGAGGCCGGAGAGCAGCGCATATTGGGTGCCCGGGAAGCGCGGGTTCACCAGCAGGGACAGGTAGACGACGAACACCGCCCCCTCGAAACCGTGCCCGAACTGGTCGAGCGCCATGGCGAGGTACAGGTCGAAATCGCCCGCTGTCACCTGCACGCCGAGCAGCGAGAACCAGACCGGTCCGCCCGGCGCCTGGTGGGCGAGCCAGGCGAAGATCCAGTTGCTGAGCGCCGACATGATCGCGCCGATCACCAATGCCCAGCCCATCGGCGCCTTGGCCGCCAGCCAGCCGCCCAGCGCCACGCCGAACATGGACGAGAGCAGCGCCACCGCGCCGTCGGCGACCGCGATCGATTCCAGGCTGTAGCCCAGCGCGTTGAACAGCGGGTGCGAGAGGGTGAGCGCCATCACGTCGCCCATGCGATAGACCGAGACGAAGAGAAGGATCGGGATCACCGCCAGTCCGTAGCGCCAGGCGACGTTGAGATAGGGCGCCAGCCCGGAAGTGGTGAGCAGCCGGTGGTTTGCCGGCAGCTTCCGGATCCACGGCACGGCGACGCCCAGCGCGACGAACGGCAGCAGCGCCACTGCGAACACCCAATATTTGACGATGTCCGGATTATCGAGGCCGACCGATCCCATGGCGGCGAGCAACGCCCAGCCGACCGCGGCGGCGATCGCCAGGCTGCCGCCCAGCACGACGGCGCTGGCGAGGATGCCGGTCACCAGCGCCGTGCCGCGCCCGCCGCCATGATCGGGATCGGGCCGCATGCAGGCGAGGATGGGGAAGGGGAGGAAGGCCGCCGCCGCGATCACCAGATAGGCAGTGGTCCAGTCGCTCTTCGCCGCGATGTAGATCGCGCCGCTGCCGGCGGCGACCATCGCGCTGCGATAGCCCCACAGGTTCGCCGCCACCATCGGCCCCTGCTGCTCGGCGGTGGGCGCCAGCTCGATGCGCCAGGCATCGGCCGCCACTTCCAGCGTGGTGGTCCAGAAGGCGAGCAGCACCGCGAACAGCGCCGTTACCTGGAGGTTGGCGTCGGACGAAGTGAGCGCCATCGCCACGGTCGAGAGGAAGATGCCGAGCTGCGACAGCATGATCCAGCCGCGCCGCTTGCCCCAGAAGCGGCCGAAGCCCGGCACGTCATATTTGTCGAGCAGCGGCGCCCAGGCAAACTTGAAGGTGGGCAGCAGCGCCACCCAGGCGAAGAAGCCCACCGTCACGATGTCCACGCCGTGCTTGGCCAGGCGCAGCAGCAGCACGGCGTTGAACATGTAAAAGGGCAGGCCCGCGGCAAAGCCGAGCAGCAGGTACAGCGCCAGCCTTCCGAACCCCGGGCGCATCGCCGGCGTCGCGGCGGGACTCGGTGCGTCAGTCACGCGGCACCGGGCGTTCGAAATGCGGCATCAAGGGCTCCCCTGGGGCTGGTTTCCCTAACGCTCTGACGGGGCGCGCACGCAGTCAATGGCCAGTATGGCAGGCTTGTGTTGCAGTCGTGTCACGCTTTGACGGGCAATCGTCTCCTTTGATGCCCCCGAGTTATGGCGCGGGGAACAGAAACTATGGCGCGCCGCAACATTCTTGGTACCTAATGCCCCTTCACCGCGCGGGATATTGCGGGCTTCAGGGGGTTTTAGGAAATGATCGAAGCAACGGCGTTTAGGAAGGTACTGGCCAGCAGCACGGCTTTCGCGGCCATGGCGATTGCGCTGCCGGCCTGGGCGCAGACCACCACTCCAGAGGCTCCGCAGGCATCCGCCCAGGCGGCTCCCGCCGAGGAAGGCGAGATCCTCGTCACCGGCACGCGCATCCGCCGCGACGGCTTCCAGGCCCCGACGCCGCTGACCGTGCTGACGCAGCAGGACATCCAGAACACGTCGCCGACGAACAATATCGCCGACTTCGTCAACCAGTTGCCGCAGCTCGCGGGCTCGACCAAGCCAGCCAATTCGCGCCTCAACCTGTCCAACGGCTCGGCGGGCATCAACGCACTCAACATGCGCAACCTGGGCGAAGGCCGCGTGCTCGTCCTGCTCGACGGCCGCCGTTCGGTCGGCTCGACCATCTATGGCTGGGTCGACATCAACACGATCCCGCAGGCGCTGGTCGATCGCGTCGAGGTCGTCACCGGCGGCGCTTCGTCGGCCTATGGTTCGGACGCGGTCTCGGGCGTGGTGAACTTCATCCTCAACAAGAAGCTCGAGGGCCTGAAGATCGAGGCGGATTCGGGCATCACCACCTATGGCGACGGCGGCAATTATTCGGCCAGCATCGCGGGCGGAAAGTCGTTCGCCGGCGGCCGCGGCCACATCCTGCTCAGCGCCAATATCGCGCACCAGGACGGCATCTTCGAAGTCGGCGACGACCGCGAATGGAACCACACCGGCTATGTGCGCATCCAGGATCCGAACTGGACGAGCACCAGCACGACGCCGCAGTTCATCACCACCCGGCGCCAGATCGGTGCGGCGAACTCGACCCCGGGCGGTCTCATCACCGGCTCGGCCGGCGGCACCGCGAACGCTCTGCGCGGCCTGTATTTCGGCTATGGCGGGGCAGTGAACACCTTCGACTATGGCAGCTTCACCTATCCGGCGTTCACCCGCGCCTCCGGGTCCTCGGCGCCCAGCCTCGTTCAGGGCGGTTCTTGGCAAGTCAACGATTCCGGCACGCGCATCGGCCTGATGCCGAAGGACGATCGCTGGGGCGTCTTCGGCCGGCTGAGCTTCGAAGTCGCTGATGGCATCGAGCTCTTCGCGGAGGGATCGTACAACCGGCAGAAGGTCTTCTTCAACGCGGGTCCGAACCTGTCGACCGGCATCGCGATCAACACCACCGGCTGCACGACCGTTCCGGTCCCCGTGACCTGCAACGCCTTCGCACTGCAGTCGCTCGGGGCGGCGCGTCTGACCGGCATCACGGGCCTCACGTTGGCGACCACCGCCGCCGACCTGCCGTTCCGCGCGATCGACAACGAGCGCAAGGTGCAGCGCTATGTCGTCGGTGCCGAGGGCAATTTCGAGGCGTTCGGCAGGGCCGCGCACTGGGATGTCTATGCCCAATATGGCCGATCCGACCTGCGCGAGCAGCTTCGCAACATCATGAACCTGACCCGCATGGCCAATGCCACCAACGCCGCGTTCGCGCCGGCGGGCAATGCGCGCGGCTATACGGTCGGTTCGATCCAGTGCCTGATCAACGTCGATTCCAACCCTGCCAACGACGATCCGAACTGCGTGCCGCTGAACCGCATGGGCGTGGGCGTCGCCAGCCAGGACGCGATCAACTATGTGCTCGGCAACCCGTATCGCGATCAGGTGATGGAGCAGTTCGTCGCCGGCACCAACTGGTCGGTCACGCCGTTCGCCACCTGGGCGGGCGATGTGAGCGTCTCGGTCGGCGGCGAGGTTCGCAAGGAGAAGATCCGCGGCAGCGTGCCGAAGGAGTATCAGCCGGTCGTGACCACCACCGGCACGACCAATGCATGGTCGGTCGGCAACTATCTGCCCTTCACCGGCGAATACAGCGTCAAGGAAGCCTATCTCGAGACGGTGGTCCCGCTGGGCTTCGGCCTCGAATTCAACGGCGCGGTTCGCGCCACCGACTATTCCAACTCGGGCTATGTCACCACCTGGAAGCTGGGCGCGACCTGGGCGCCGATCCCGGACATTCGTTTCCGCGTGACGCGTTCGCGCGACATCCGCGCGCCTAACCTGAACGAGCTGTACCAGGCGGGCACCGCCAACAGCGACTCGGTGCGCAATCCCAAATACACTTCGGACGGCCTGAACGGCCCGGCGACCTGGGGCTATTCGGGCCTGACCACCGGCAACCCCAACCTGCGTCCGGAAGTCGCCAATTCGTGGAACATCGGCGCCGTCGTCTCGCCGCGCTTCCTGCCGGGCTTCACGGCGTCGGTTGATTATTTCCGCATCAACCTGGCGGATGCGATCGACTCGATCAGCGCGCAGGAAATCGTCAACCGCTGCTCCGACGGCAACGCCACCTATTGCGCGGCGATCACCAATGATCCGACGCGTTCGTTGCCGGGTGCACCGTACCTCCTGATCCGCAGCCAGCCGTTCAATTTCGTGAGCAAACTGGTGCGCGGCATCGACTTCGACGCGGCCTATCGGATCCCCGTGGGCGAGGCGAGCAGCTTCACCCTGAAGGGCGTCGCGACGCGCTACATCGAGAATCTTTCCAACACCGGCATTGTCGGCAGCGTGGCGGTGAACACCGTCGGCGCGAACGGGGGCCAGGCCAGCACGCCGACCTGGATCTTCCGCGGCAGCGCGACCTACGAGACCGAGACCTTCTCGGCCACCGTCACCGGCCGCGGCGTCAGCTCGGGCAAATATGTCGCCAACGGTATCGAGTGCACCAGCGGCTGTCCGGTCTCGACCACCAATTTCCCGACCTATGACAACAACCGGGTCTCGGGCCTGTTCTACGTCGACTTGAACCTGTCGCAGACGGTGCGCTTCGGCGGCAACCAGGCGCAGTTCTTCGTCAACGTCACCAACCTGTTCAACCGCTGGCCGCTGCTGGTGCCGGAAACCGGCATGGCGGCGAACACCACCTATTCGGACATGCTCGGCCGTCAGTTCCGCGCCGGCATCCGCATCAGCCTGAAGTAATCGGCATGCCGGCTCCATCCCTGGCGATGGGGCCGGCATGATCGCCGCGGCGCTCCTGCTCGCCGCGGCACCGGATCCGGTCGCCGCAGTCCGGATAGAGTTCAATGCGGGGGGAGAAGTGTCGGTCAGCGCGAAAGGGCTGGCCGACATTTCCGCGTCCCGGCCGGTCACGGCCGACGATCCCGTGCGGATCGCCTCCATCTCGAAGCTGGTCGTCGCGATCGGGGTGATGCGCCTTGTCGAGCAGGGCAGGCTCGATCTCGATGCCGATGTCTCGCGCTGGCTCGGCTGGAAGCTGCGCAACCCGGCCTTTCCCGACGCGCCGATCAGCCTGCGCCTGCTGCTCTCGCATCGCTCCAGCCTCACCGATCGTGTCGATTACGTCCTGCCGCTCGATGCCGACATGCGCGCCGTGCTCCAGGACCCGAAGGCCTGGGACGCGCAGCATGCGCCCGGCAGCTGGTGGGCCTATACCAATTTCAACTTCCCGGTGATCGCCGCGGTGATGGAGCGCGCGACCGGCGAGCGCTTCGATCGGCTGATGGACCGGCTCGTCCTCGCGCCGATGAAGCTCGACGCCTGCTACAATTGGGCGAGCTGCAAGCCGGGAACCGCCGCGCGCGCCGTCGTCCAATATCGCGGAGGCGTCGCAACCAAGGACGACAATCATGGCGCGATCCCCGCCTGTCCGGTCACCCCGGCCCGGGACGGCGGCTGCGACCTGTCGATCTGGCGCCCGGGGGGCAATGGGGCGATCTTCTCGCCCCAGGGCGGCCTGCGCATTTCCGCGCGCGGCCTGGCGCGGGTCGGCCGCATGTTCCTTGGCAATGGCCGGCTCGATGGCGTGCGCATCCTGCGCCCCGCTTCGGTCCGCATGCTGGAGACGCCGCTCTGGACCTGGAACGGCCGTGACGGCGATGTCGGGGGGGACATCTCGGTCGCCAATCCGGTCGGCGGCACCACCTGCAGCTATGGTCTCGCAGTGATGTTCACCGCCACCGGCGTGCAGGGGTGCCGCGACGATCCGGGGGGCGACGGCCGTCGGCGTTTCGGCCATTCGGGCGATGCCTATGGCCTCAAATCGGGCCTGTGGATCGATCGCGCGGCCGGCACGGGCATCGCCTATTTCGCCACCGATGTTCCGGATGTGCCGGGGAAACGATCGGCCTATACGCCGACCGAGGAATCGCTCGCCCATCCGGAGTAGCATCTTGCGCCACGACGCCAATCTGACGACCGACCGTCCCACCTTCGTCACGCATCTCGAATGCTCGATGACCGGCGAGCGCTACGAGGCGGACCGGCTGCACGGCCTGTCGCGAGTAGGCCGGCCGTTGCTGGTGCGCTACGACCTCGACGGGGTGAAGGCTGCGCTGCCGCGCGATGCGCTGGCCCGCCGTCCGGCGGATCTGTGGAAATATCGCGAGCTGCTGCCCGTCCGCCGGACGGAGAATATCGTCGGCCTGGGCGAGATCGCCACGCCGATCGTCCCGCTCGACGCGCTGGCGCGCGCGGAAGGGGCGAAGCATCTCTGGGTCAAGGACGAAGGGCGCCTGCCCACCGGTTCGTTCAAGGCGCGCGGGCTGGTCATGGCGATCGCCATGGCGAAGGAGCTGGGCGTCACCACCATCGCGATGCCGACCAACGGCAATGCCGGCGCCGCCGCGGCAGCCTATGCCAGCCGCGTCGGTATCGAGTCCGTGATCTTCTGCCCGGCCGACACGCCGGAGGTGAACGTGCGCGAGATCGCCGCGCAGGGCGCGCGCGTCTACCGCGTCAACGGCCTGATCGACGATTGCGGCAAGCTGGTGGGCCGCGGCGCGCAGGAGCGGGGCTGGTTCGACCTTTCCACGCTCAAGGAACCCTATCGCATCGAGGGCAAGAAGACGATGGGCCTGGAGCTGGCCGAGCAGCTCGGCTGGGAATTGCCCGACGTGATCTTCTATCCCACCGGCGGCGGCACCGGCCTGATCGGCATGTGGAAGGCCTTTGCCGAGATGGAAGCACTGGGCTGGATCGGGCCCAGGCGCCCGCGGATGATCGCGGTGCAGGCCGAAGGCTGCTCGCCGATGGTCCGCGCCTTCGAGGCGGGCGAGCGCCATGCGATGCGCTGGGAGGATGCGCACACGATCGCGATGGGCATTCGCGTGCCCCAGGCAGTGGGCGATTTCCTGATCCTCGACGCCGTCCGGGAAAGCGGCGGCGTGGCGATGGCAGTGAGCGACGAAAGCATCGCCCGGGCGGTCGATGACGCCGCGCGCAGGGACGGGCTGCTGCTGTGCCCCGAGGGTGGCGCGACGCTGGCCGCATGGCGCAAGGCGCTGGCGGAAGGGCTGGTCTCGCCGGAGGAGAAGGTGCTGCTGTTCAACTGTGCGACCGGGCTGAAATACCCGCTCGCCGATGAGTCGCGCTATCTCGACAAGGACGGATCGATCGACTTCGCCAGCCTGTAGATCAGCGCGCGGCCAGGCTCCGGAACGTCACCGACCAGCGCGGCGCCTTCATCGGCGTGATGCTGTGTTCCCAAAGGTGCCGGGCCTCGCCGGCGAGATGATAGGCCCCGCGCGGTGCCAGCGGCAGTTCGGCGCGGTCGAACTTCCCGTCCGCGCGCCGCCGGCGCAGCCGCAGCGCCGTGGGCGCGCCGAGCGACACGCCGACGACATGCTCGAACACCGGGCGATCGCGGTGCCAGCCGATGCCGGCGCCCGGATCGTACCGAGTCACCAGCGCCTGGACGAGTGCTTCCGCTTCCAGCCCGGCCAGCGCGGCGGCCCGCGCACGCACCGGCATCAGCCAGTCGGGGATCGCTTCCGCTTCGGCAAAGCTCGAATCGGTGAAGTCGTAGCGCCAGCCGAAGCTGCGCGTCAGCCGCTTGCCCAGCCATTGCTGAAAGCGGAACGACACCAGCCCGGCCCCGTCGATCGCTCGAATCAGCGCCGCTTCTTCGCCGGGCGTGACGATATTCTTCGCCTGTTCGATGCCCGCGGGCAGGGACTCTTCGAAAAATGCGGGAAACAAAGGGGACACCGGCCGGATATGGGAGGCCGACCTATGTTCTTCCAGATACGGATACCTTCATATTCGAATGGAATTCCTTTGTTTTTCCCGCAAGATAGCGGTTGCAACCGGCGTTGCGGCGCCCTAGCTGTTCGCCCCGTGAAGAATGAAATGATCGCCGTGGTCGATCGCGCCTCGTCGTTCCTGAAGGCGTTGTCGGGTCGAAGCCGTTTTCTGTTGCTGTGCCACCTTCTCGATGGCGAGAAGTCGGTGGGTGAGCTCGCGCGCCTCACCGGTGCGCGCGACACCGCGGTGTCGCAGCAGCTGGCGCTGCTGCGCCGCGAGGGGATGGTCGCCGCGCGCCGCGACGGCCAGATGATCTTCTATTCGCTGGCCAGCGACGAAGCGCGCCACATGCTGGAGGCGATGCACAGCCTGTTCTGCCGCACCGATGCGGCTCAGGAAACCGTACCCGCATAGAGCCGCTCGACGTCTTCCTTGCGGGCCAGCTCGGTCGCCGGGGTCATCAGGGTCGCTGCGCCCGCCGCGATGCCGTAGCGCAGCGCATCCTCGATCGCCTTGCCCCGGGCCGAGGCGAGGGTGATGGCCGCCACCATCGAATCTCCGGCACCCACCGTGCTCTTGGCTTCCACCGGGATCGCCGGCAGGCGCAGTTCCCTGCCTTCGCCGGCGAGCAGCGCGCCGCGCTCCGCGAGCGAGATGACCACGATTTCCGCGAAGCCGCGATCGTGCAGCTCGCGCGCCGCCGCCATTTCTTCCGCTTCGCTGGCGATCGCGCGGCCGAGCAGGTCGGCGACTTCGCGCAGGCTTGGCTTGATCAGCCATGCCCGGGCGCCCTCGCATGCGGCCAGCGCCGATCCCGAGGTATCGACCGCCAGCTTCACGCCCGACTGGCGGCAGCGTTCCGCGATGCGCTTCAGGATCGCCGGGTCGCAGCCGGGCGGCAGGCTGCCGCTCACCACGATATGATCCGCCTCCGCCACGCCGAACAGGGCGTCGAGCAGCTTCGCCAGCTCGTCCGCGCTCAGCTCGGGGCCCGGCAGCACGAAGCGATACTGGTCGCCCGGCCGGCCCTCGTCGACGGTGAAGCTCTCGCGCGTAGCTCCCGCGATCGGCACGGCCAGGATCGGCACCCGCTGCGCTTCGAGCAGCGCGACGATCGTCGCACCCGCTGGGCCGCCGCTGGGGAACACCGCCGTCGCCCGACCACCGAGATGCGTCGCCACGCGTGCCACATTGATCCCGCCGCCGCCCGGGTCGAAGCGCGGCGCGGTGCATCGCAGCTTGTGGCCGGGGCGCACCTTCTCGGTACAGGTGGTCAGGTCGAGCGCCGGATTGAGCGTCAGCGTCGCGATCGCCATCAGCGCGTCCGGTCCAGCGCGGCGCGGGCGGCGGCGACGATCAGTTCCTGTGGACGGTTCACCCGGATGCGGTGCCAGTGGATCTCGCCCACCGAGCGGCGCGACTGTTCGCGCACCACGGCCTCGGTCGCGTCCGAGGCGTCGTTGCTGCGGGCATTCACCCGGGCGATGCGATCCCGCTCGGGGGCTTCCAGCCAGATGCCGGTGAACACGGCGCGATAGCGATCGGCCAGCGCTTCGGCCACGTCGCGCTCGCTGCGGCTCATGAATACCGCATCCAGGATCACGCTGTTGCCGCAGGCGAGGTGATCGTCCGCGGATTCGAACAGGGCTTCATAGGTCTCATCGTCATTGCGGCGCGTGTAATGCCTGGGCGGCAGCCTGGTTTCCGGACTCACTCCGGCCAGCCGCTTGCGGAATACGTCGGAGCGCAGCACGCGCGCGCCGGGAAGACGGCCGATCCGGCTGCCGAGCAACCGCGCCAGCGTCGACTTGCCGGTGCCCGAAAGCCCGCCGATCACCACCAGCCGCGGCCTGGCCGGTGCGAGCAGGCTGTCGGCCAGCTCGGCATCGCCGTCCGCGCTCGCGCGCAGGGAGAGATAGAGCGGCAGCAGCGACCAGCCCGTGGCGCCCTGCGGCGCGATGTCGAGATAGCGGTTGGCCAGCGTGTTGGCTTCGCCCGCCCTGCCGCCGCGCATCACTTCCAGCACGGGGCCGGCGAGGTCGTAGAGCACCTCTGCCGGCGCGCCCGGCACGGTCCGCACCTGCCCCGCGGCGATGCGGCGGGCGATCGAATCCTGGTGGCGGGCAAGTTCGGCGCGCTGGGCGTCGCTGGTGGCGGCCAGCGCGAGTGCCTTGTGGAAGGCGCCGCCGTCGCCCTTGGGCAAGACAGCATGGCGTGCGGCCAGATGGTCGGCAAGGGTATGCAACTGGTCCGTGTCGAGATCGCCGGCCAGCAGCGCCTCGAAGCTCGGTTCCTGGCTTGCGGCCACCGCCGCCATCGTTCCACCCCCGTCTATCGGTTCCTCGAATCAGCCCCTAGCACGAGTTTCCTGAACGATCTTGGACAAGATCGACCTATCGTGCCGGTGCCGCGGCAAAGGCATCGCGGATCACGCCGTAAAGCGCCTTGGGCCGGTATTCCGCATCATAGGGCGTCGCGCGCTGCCGCGTCCCGTCCTTGCGCGGCGTGAAGCCGTTGAGCCAGGTGAAGCGATCGCACATGCCCCAGGCGAGCACGTCCCTGAGCTGCGGATAGGAGAACATGATCTCGAGATAGGCCGCAGCATAGTTGGCGATGATGCCGTCGCGGAGCTTCGCGTCGGTCGGCAATGCCTTGTCGTTCACGTCGAACTCGGTGACGGCCAGCCTGTAGCCCATCTGCACCGCGCCATCGAGGAAGCCGCGCCAGGGCCCTTCCTGCCTGCTCACCAGCGCGCCCACCGTGCCGTCGCCTGTCAGCCCGATATGTGATTGCACGCCCAGCGTGTCGCAGGGCGTGCCGCGCTTGCGGAACCCCTCGAGCAACGCGAGCACCCCGCGGCGATGCCCCTCATTGCCCGGTTCCCAGCTCATATAGTCGTTATAGACCAGCTCCACCCCGGGCGCATGCTCGCGCGCGGTGTGATAGGCGAAGTCGAGCATCGCCTCGGTCCCGCCAAATGCCTTGGAGAGCGACGAGGTGCGCAGCGCGCCCGTGCCTTCCTCCACGGTCTCGTTGACCACGTCGAAGCTGATGATGCGGCTCGCATAGAGCTTGCACAGGGTGCGGATGTGCGTGCCCAGGATGCGCTCGGCCTCCTTTGCGGGGCTGGCGCCGAAATCATGGTCGTTCAGCCATTTCGGGAAATATTGCGTCTTGTGCCACAACAGGGTGTGGCCGCGCATCGCCATGCCGTTCGCCTCGGCATAGTCGAGCATGTCCGAGAAATGGTCGAGGTCGAAGGTCTTGGCGTCGGGCCGGATCGCCTGCCATTTGAACTCGTTCTCGGGCACCAGCACGCCGCAGTCGCGCTTGAGCAGCGCGGCATATTCCGGATTGGCGAAGGAGCCGCGATCGGCGCCCGGCGGGCTCCAGGCGAAGCACGAGCCGAAGCGCATGCCCTTGGTCCTGGCGACGGCGTTCAGCCCCTCGGCCGCCTGCGCAATTGCGGGGAAGGGCAGCGCCAGCGCAGCGCCCGCGCCCAGCAATCCACGGCGTGTCAGTTCGATCATCGCAAGCCTCTCCCGCTCACCAGTTGAACAGCGTTCCGTCCTCGAGCCGCGCGACGGGGAGATAGGCGCGTCTATACTCGTATTTCGCCGCCAGTTCCTCGTCGATCGCCACGCCCAGCCCCGGCGCGTCGCCCGGATGCATCATCCCGTCCTTGAAACGGTACGCATGGGGGAAGACCGCATCGGTCGCCGCCGTGTGCGGCATCAGCTCCTGGATGCCGAAATTGGGCACCGACAGGCCGAAGTGCAGCGCCGCCGCCATGCATACCGGCGACAGGTCGGTCGCGCCGTGGCAGCCGGTGCGCACCTGATGGAGATCCGCGAACGAAGCGATGCGCCGCATATGGGTGATGCCGCCCGCATGGACGATCGTCGCGCGGACATAGTCGATCAGCTGCTCCTCGATCAGCTGCTTCGCGTCCCAGATCGTGTTGAAGATCTCGCCCACCGCCAGCGGGGTGGTGGTCTTCTCGCGGATCAGGCGGAAGCCGGCCTGGTTCTCGGCGGGCGTCGCGTCCTCCAGCCAGAACAGGCGATACGGCTCCAGCTCCTTGCCCAGCCGCGCCGCCTCGATCGGGGTCAGCCGGTGGTGGACGTCGTGAAGCAGGTGGACGTCCCAGCCCAGTACTTCGCGCGCCTTCTCGAACAGCGGCGCCACCGAGCGGAGATATTTCTCGGTCGACCACAGGCTCTCGGTCGGCAGCGCGCCGTCCGCCGGCTCGTAGCGCTGGCCCGGCTTGGCGACGCCATAGGTGGATTTGAGCCCCGGCACGCCGGCCTGGAGCCGCACCGCCTTGTAACCTTCCTCGACATGGCGAACCGCTTCCGCGATCGTCTCCTCGATCGTCGCGCCATTGGCATGGCCATAGACCATGCAGCCGTCGCGGCTCGCACCGCCCAGCAGCTGGTAGAGCGGCAGGCCCGCCACCTTGGCCTTGATGTCCCACAGCGCCACGTCGACCGCGGCGATCGCGCACATCGTCACCGGCCCGCGCCGCCAATAGGCGCCCTTGTAGAGATACTGCCAGATATCCTCGATCCGGTGCGCGTCGCGCCCGATCAGGCAGGGGATGACATGGTCCTGGAGATAGGCGACCACCGCCAGCTCGCGCCCGTTCAGCGTCGCATCGCCGATGCCGGTCGTGCCGTCCGCCGTCTCGATCTTGAGCGTCACGAAATTGCGGTCGGGGCAAGTGACGATCACGCGCGCGGATGTGATTTCGGCCATGGCGCGAGAGCTTCCCCTTCCTGTCCGGCGCGTCGTCCGTCGCGCGCCTTCTTGCTTGGTAGCGCTACCATTGTTGACCTGTTACAAGCTTGTCAACGGCGGCGTTCGACCGTCAGTCAATGGGAAGAGCGATGCTTCGGAAATTGTTGGCTATTTTGTCTGCGTTTTTGTGTTTCGGCCTTGCGAATCAAGGCCATGCCGAGGACGGATACGATCTCTGGCTGCGCTATCGGCCGCTCGAATCCGCCGCGAGGGCGCGGTACGAACCGCAGATCGCCGGCATCGTCGCGCCCGGCGACGGCCCGACGATCCGCGCCGCCGTCGACGAGCTCCAGCGGGGCTATCGGGGGATGTTCGGCGGGGAGCTGACGCGGCAGGGCGCCGAGCTTCGGGACGGCACCCTGCTGGTCGCTCGCGCCGGCTCGCCGTTGGTGCAAGGGCTCGGCCTGCCGTTCGCCAGGCTGGGCCGGGAGGGCTATCTCCTGCGCAGCGCGACGGTGCAGGGCAAGCGCGTGACGATCATCGCCGGCAACAGCGACATCGGCGCACTCTACGGCGTGTTTCGTTTCCTGCAACTGCTCCAGACCGGCCAGCCGATCGACAAGCTCGACATTGTCGATGCGCCGAAGCTCCAGGTCCGCGTCCTCAACCATTGGGACAATCTCGATCGCCATGTCGAGCGCGGCTATTCGGGCCAGTCGATCTGGGACTGGCAGAAGCTGCCGCTCCACAAGGATCCGCGCTACACGGATTATGCCCGCGCCAATGCCTCGATCGGGATCAACGGCACGGTGCTGACCAACGTCAACGCCAATGCCGACATCCTGCGCCCCGACTATCTGCAGAAGGTGAAGGCGCTGGCCGAGGTCTTCCGGCCCTATGGCATCAAGGTCTATCTCACCGCGCGCTTCTCCGCGCCGATCGAGCTCGGCAAGCTCCAGACCGCCGATCCGCTCGATCCCGCGGTCCGGGCCTGGTGGAAGGCCAAGATCGACGAGATTTACCGCGTCATCCCCGATTTCGGCGGCCTGCTGGTCAAGGCGAATTCCGAGGGCCAGCCCGGCCCGGCGGACTACAGGCGCACCCATGCCGAAGGCGCCAACATGCTGGCGGACGCGCTTGCCCCGCATCATGGCATCCTGATGTGGCGCGCCTTCGTCTATGCCGCCGAGAATGCCGAGGACCGGCACAAGCAGGCATATGCCGAATTCCAGCCGCTCGACGGCAAGTTCCGCGACAATGTGCTCGTCCAGGTCAAGAACGGCGCGATCGACTTCCAGCCGCGCGAGCCCTTCCATCCGCTGTTCGGGGCGATGCCCAGAACGCCGCTGATGATGGAATTCCAGATCACCAAGGAGTATCTCGGTTTCGCCACGCACCTCGCCTATCTCGGCACGATGTGGGAGGAAGTGCTCGGGGCCGATACCTTCCGTCCCGCCAGGGGCAGCACCGTCGCCAAGGTGATCGAGACGCCGGTCGATGCCGGCGCGGCCACCGGGATGGCGGGAGTCGCCAATATCGGCAGCGACCGCAACTGGTCGGGCTCGCAGTTCGATCAGGCCAATTGGTACGCCTTTGGGCGCTTCGCCTGGGATCCGGATGCCAAGGCCGAGGCGATCGCGCGCGACTGGGCGCGGATGACCTGGGGCGGCGATCCGGCGGTGACGGCCACGATCGTCCGGATGATGATGGGCTCGCGCGAGGCGGTGGTCGACTATATGACGCCGCTCGGCCTCACCCATCAGATGGCGACCGGCCATCATTATGGCCCGGGGCCCTGGGTCGCGGACCTCAAGCGGCCCGAATGGAACCCGGTCTATTATGCGCAGGCCCGCCCCGACGGCATCGGTTTCGACCGCACCGCCAGGGGCAGCGACGCGCTCTCCCAATATGCGCCGCAGGTCGCGAAGAACTGGGGCAGCCTGGCGACGGTGCCCGACGCGCTGCTGCTCTGGTTCCACCATGTTCCCTGGGACTATCGGATGAAGTCCGGGCGCGCGCTGTGGGACGAGCTGGTGATCCACTACGATGCCGGAGTGGGCCGGGTCCGCCGCATGCAGGCCGATTGGGCCGGGCTGCGCGGCAAGGTCGACGAGACCCGCTGGGCCGAGGTGCGCGACTTCCTGGCGATCCAGCTGGAGGAGGCGATCTGGTGGCGCGACGCTTCGGTGGCGTATTTCCAGTCGATCGCGAAGCGCCCGCTGCCGGAAGGGCACGCGCCGCCGGCCCATGATCTCGATCACTACAAGGCGATCACCACGCCCTATGCGCCGGGGCAGGGGAAGTAGCCCTGCAATCCCTCTCCCGCAAGCGGGAGAGGGTTGATCGCCTCAGGGCCTGGCCAGCCCCCGCGCCAGATATTGCTTGATGTACTGCCGCAGCTGCGGCGTCGGCTCGCCCAGCACGCTGCGATGCTCGGGTGCCAGGTGCGCGGCCGGGTCGCCATGTTCGCGGAAGACGAAGGTGTCGAAATATTCGGACCAGGCCGCGCGGCGCCCGGGCGGCAAGTGGCTGAGCGTCAGCACCGCATAAACCATCGCGTCGAAGCGGGCGTCCTGGTCGGGCGAATCCGGCCACCAGAAATTGACCAGCACGTTGAACGGCGAGAGCGCCTCCACCTGATGCCACCAGAGCGCCGGGATGTAGATTGCGTCGCCCGGTTCGAGCTCGGCCGTCCGCGCCGCCGCCAGCGCCTCGCGGAAGCGCGGGAAGCGCGCGAAATCGGGGGTGGCCATGTCGACCATGCTCAGGGGCTGTCCCGCCACATTATGGTCGAGCGGGCCGATATAGAGGTTCGCCGTCTGATCGGGCGGGAACAGCGTGAAGCGTCGCCGCCCGGCCGCGACGCAGGCAATGTTGTCCGACGCGTCGAAATGCGTGCTGATGCTGGTCCGGTTGCCGATCCAGATCCGCGGCTCGGCACCCATGCCGAGCAGCGCGGGCAGGGCGTTGGCGCCCGCGAAGCCCGGCAGCGCCTGCGCCGTCTCCACCGCGCCGGCATAGACGGCAGGCGCGTGGTCGCGGCCCCGCAATTGCAGCACATAGCGCAGCAGGTCGGCAAAGCGCCCCTTGCGCCGCTCGAAATTGAAACCGCGCATGTCCTCGGAATAGAAGAAGCGGCCCGCGATCGCCGGCGGGCCGATGAACGCCTCGGCAGACGCGCCGCGATCGAAGCCGAGCAGATAGTCGCACACCGCCTCGTCCGATTGCCGGGCGGCAGCCGCCAGCGGCCAGTCCCGTGTCGCGCCGCGCAGCACGACGGGCGCATAATCGTCGACGATGGCACGCAGCCCGGCGGCGTCCAGCGGCCCTTCGATTTCGCGGATCGGTGCTTCCTCGCGGCTGGACATTTTCGTCATCCCGGAAATGCGCTGGTCATATCCGGGTGGTTCGTGTCCCCGGCATGTCCGTGTCGTCGCACGATTTTTCGCTCAATCCGCGGCCCGCCGCGCGGCTCTCGCGCCTGGGGCGGGAAGGGGAGCCGCTGCTCTGCCTCGACGGGCTGATGCGCGCGCCGGAGGCCCTGATCGACTATGCTGCGACCGAGACCGGCTTCGCGCCCGTCCATGGCCCGCAGGGTGGTTATCCCGGCATCCGTGCGCCCGCGCCGCTCGATTATGTCGAAGCGGTGGTCCGGGCGCTGGATCCGGCAGTGCGCGACGCGTTCGAGCTGGGTGCGGTCCGGCTCGGCCGCGCCGAATGCAATTTCTCGCTGGTCACGCTCGCACCTGGCACGCTCCTGCCGTCGCAGCGCGCGCCGCACATCGATACCACCGATCCGCTGCAATTCGCCTTCCTGCATTATCTGTGCGGTCCGGAGCAGGGCGGCACTGGCTTCTATCGCCACCGCGCCACCGGCTTCGAAGCGATCACCCCCGAGCGCGCGGCGCACTATGCCGCCGCGCGTGCCGCCGAGCCGGCGCCGGCGCCCGGCTATATCCAGGGCGACACTGCGGAGTTCGAACGGATCGCCGCGGTGGATGCCGCGTTCGACCGGCTGCTGGTCTATCGCAGCCGCCAGCTGCATTCGGGGCTGGTTGCCGGCCCCGGCTCGGCCGATCCGCGCCGGGGCCGACTCACCGCCAATATCTTCCTCAGCTATCGCCCCGCCTGAAAAGATCGGCGCCGCCGGCTGGGAACCGGCAGCGCCAGGCTGGGTGTTTCGCGGGATCAGAAGTTGAAGCGCGCGATCGCGGCGAAGCGGCGGTCGTTCATGTACCAGCCGCGCGGTACCTCCACATACCCCTTCGGATCGCCGATCTTCGTGATCACCGCGGTGGTGCGGGTGATCTCGTTGGTCAGGTTCGAGCCCTGGACGCCGATCTTGATCTGCGGGGTGATGGTGAAGAAGATCGACGCGTCGAGCTGGCCGGTCGCCTTGTTGATGATCGGGTCGTTGGGCACGATCACGTCGCGGATGGTCAGTACGAAGTCCGAGCGCCACGAATAGCTCGCGCGGAGCGACACCGGGCCATAATCGAAGAACGGGGTGATGTTCACCTGGTGCTTCGAGAGCCCCTGCAGCGGCAGCAGCGACAGGTCGACCGTGGTGACGCGGCCAGCCGCGACGTCCGGATCGGTCTCCGACAGCGTCGACTGCGGCACTCCCGAGCTGTCGATGTACGTGTAGTTCGCCTGCAGGCCCAGGCCCTTCAGCGGCCCGGGCAGGAAGTCGAACGTCTGCTGATAGCCGACCTCGACGCCCTTGATCTTGCCCTTCTGCGTGGCGTTGATCGGCGTGGTGATCACCACCGGATAGGTCTGGCCGTTGTTGGTCAGGTCGACGCGGCGGGTGTTGTTGGTCACCACGCCGTCGAGCACCTTGTAGAAAGCCGAGACGGTCAGCGAGCCGACCCGCGAGAAATACCATTCCGCCGTCAGGTCGAAATTGTCGGCCTTCACCGGCATCAGATACGGGTTGCCCGCAGTGGTGACGCCCTGCAGGCGGAAGCTGCCCGGGATCAGGCTGCCGCTGGCGTCGACATTCTGCACCGCGCTCAGATTGGCCTGGAGATAGTTGCGGATATAGCCGGTCTGAGGCGGCGAGACGCCCTTGAAATAAGCGGCGCGGAACTGCAGCCCGCCGCCCACCTCGAGCTTGAAGTTCGCGCTCGGCAGCCAATAGTCATAGTCGAACTGGACGTGCGACGGGATCAGCGCGCCGTTGACGAAGGCGCGCGCCTTGTCGCGGGTCGCCTGGTCGAACGAGCAGAAGGGCGAAGCCGTCTGCCCGGCCGGCGGCGGCGTGGCGCAGGTCGCGTCGGTCGGCAGCGCCGTGGTGTTGCTGAACGAGATATAGCCGTCCGTCGAGCGCTTGGTCTTGGTGTAGCGCACGCCGACATTGCCGGTCAGGTGCAGCCCGCCCAGATGGGTGTCGATGCGCGCCATCAGATAGGCGGCGTAATTGCGCTCGCGGATCGGGTTGATCTCGTCGGGCAGGAACGGCGTGCCGGAGATCACGCCGCAGCGATTGGCCAGCGCGTTCCAGCCTGCGTTGACCGTCCGCCCGTCGGCGGCGCAGGTGGTCGTGCCCTGCCATTCGCGCGCGATCGCATTGGCGTAGCGCACCATCGCGTCATAATCGCTGACGGTGTTGCCCGAATAATAGAGGCGCCCGTCGCCGCCGAGCGGATTGGTCACCTGGCCGCGGAAGAAGTTGTTGAAATAATAGGGCGTATTGGCGTTGAACGGCTGCCCGTCGGTGCGGCTGGCATTGTTGCCGTTCACCGGCATGTCCATCCATACCGGGCCGTTATTGCCCCATTGTTCCGAGAGCACGCCCCAATTGTAGCGCGAGAAGCGCGAGACCTGGTCGCGATCGGCATAGCGCACGCCGCCCTGGATCGACTTCAGGAAGCTGCCCTCGGGCATGGCATAGTCGAGGTCGAGGCGGAAGGCGTCCGAGTTGCCGTCGCTCTGCTCGATATGGTCCATCGCCGCGCGCGGGAAGCTGTTGAACGGATCGGTGAAGCTGGTGTGGCCGGCGCCGAAATAGTTCGGCATGTACTGGTTGGGGTTGCCGCCGGCGCGGCAGTCATTGTCGGTGCCCTGCGCGTCCTGCATGTTGGCGGCCGGGCCGCTGCAGACCTGCGGCGGCAGGAAGGCCACGGTCGGGAAGCTCGAGCCGTTCAGCCGGATCGACGCGTTCTGATAGGTCGAGTTCCACACCGTGTTGTCGAGCAGGTTGGTGCTCGACTTCACATGCTGATAGTCGAAGACCACGCCCAGCCGCTCGCTGGCGTTCCACTTCAGGTTGAAGCCGTAATCGTCGGTGACGAGCTTCTCCTGGTGGTCGCGCCGCTGGTTGTTCGATTGCAGGCCCAGCATCGGCACGCGCGGGATCAGGCCGCTGTTGCCGCCGCCGATATTCTGGTCGCCGCGCCAGCCGGTCGGGCCGGTGATGGTGCCGCTCACGAACATGCCGTCGCTGTCGAAGTCGAGCGTGGTGCCCGGCACGCGGCGGGAATCGCCGTTGGACGAGACGTTGTCGGTCGCGATTTCGATCGTGCGTTCGGTCCAGGCCTGGCGTGCGTCGGAGCGCAGGAACTGGGCGACTGCCTCGATCGAGCCGTCATTGCTGCGATACTGGAGCGCCGCGGCATAGCCATAGCGCTCGCGATTGAACTCCTGGCGGCCCATCACTGCGCCGCGCGGGAAATAGACCTGGCGCTGGACCGTCGCGCCATTGCCGTTGTTGATGACGTCGCCGTCCGAATAGAGGTTGCGGATGCGGAAGCTGGAGACCTGGAAACGGTCCGACTGGCTCTTCAGCTGCGAATAGGAGAAGTTGGCGAGCACGCCGATCTCGCCGATGCCGGTTTCCCAGCGGTCGCTGACCATCAGCGAGCCGGTCGGCGTCCATTCCTTCTTGTAGTCGCCGTAATTCGCCTCGAGCGAGCCGGCGATCACCAGGCCCTTCTTGTTGTCGAACGGCTTGCGGGTGCGCAGGTTGACCACGCCGGCGATACCGCCTTCGATGCGGTCGGCCGAGGGCGATTTGAACACGTCGACGCCGCCCATCATCTCCGACGGCACGTCGGCAAAGCTCAGCGAGCGGCCGTTATTGGCGGTGAACGCCTCGCGGCCGTTGAACTCCGAGCGGACATAGGTGAGGCCGCGCACGACGACGCCCGAGCCCTCGACCGAGAAGTGATCGGGGTCGACGCCGGCGGCGAAGCGATTGATCGACACGCCGGGAATGCGCTGCAGCGTCTCGGTCACCGAGCGGTCGGGCAGGGCGCCGATGTCTTCGGCAGTCACCGAATCGACGATCACGTCGGCATTCTTCTTGAGCGACTGGGCGCTCTGCAGCGACTGGCGATAGCCCTGGACGACGATCGTGTCTTCCGTGGTCTGCGCATCGCCGGTGGCGGGCACTCCCTGCGTGCTCTGCGCCCAGGCCGGCGCGGCGACCGAAAGGCAGGCCATCGCCGCGGCCGAGACGCCGGCGCGCAGCGCCCCCGTGCGGAACCTGCCAGTCCCGCCGACATGATGAATTGAATCGTGCTTTCGCATCGCGCTGTCCCCTCCCGTGTTAGCGCTACCATATATTGGCGCGTTTCTTGTTTGGGCCGAACCTAAAGTAGGAGTTATCGAAAGATCAAGCCGTCTTGTGACACCGCGATGCAAACCACGGATTTGTGGCGTTTTCGCAACGGTTTCGTTGCATCGCGGCACGAATCCCGCAACCGCGAAGAGCGTATTCCGGCCTCGAATCACTCGCGGATGCGATTGACGGTTTCGCGACGGGAGCGCTAACATTCAGGGCGGAGAGGGGCATCGCAAGAATGCTGGCAGGGCGCATGGTCGTGGTCGGCGGGGGCACCGCGGGGTGGATGACTGCCGCCGCGCTGGCGCATAAGTTCGCCGGCACCCCCGCGCGGATCACGCTGGTCGAATCGGCCGAGATCGGCACGGTCGGCGTCGGCGAGGCGACGATCCCGCACATCCGCCACTTCAACGCGACGCTGGGCATCGACGAAGCCGATTTCCTTGCCGCGACCAAGGGCACCTACAAGCTCGGCATCGAATTCGTGGACTGGGGCCGCAAGGGCGATTCCTATGTCCATCCCTTCGCGGAGTTCGGTGCGCCGATCGGCGGGGTGCCCTTCCACCAGTTATGGTGCGCCGCGCGGGAAGCCGGGGCGTTCGAGGCATATTCGCTGCCCATCCAGGCGGCGCGGCGCGGCCGCTTCCGCCGGCCCGACGGCGATCCCTACAACTATGCCTATCAGTTCGATGCCGGCCTCTATGCGAAGTTCCTGCGCGGCTATGCGGAGGCGCGGGGCGTCGTCCGGCGCGAGGGCAAGGTGGTCGACGTCGCGCTCGATGGAGAGAGCGGCTTCGTCCGCTCGGTCCTGCTCGAGAGCGGCGAGGCGCTCGAAGCGGATCTGTTCATCGACTGCTCGGGCTTTCGCGGCCTGCTGATCGAGCAGGCGCTCCATACCGGATATGAGGAATGGACGCATTGGCTGCCCTGCGACCGGGCGATCGCGCTGCCCTGTGCCAATGCCGGCCCGATCGCGCCGCTGACTCGCGCGACTGCGCAGGATGCCGGCTGGATCTGGCGGATCCCGCTCCAGCATCGCACCGGCAACGGCCATGTCTATGCGAGCGGCTTCACCAGCGACGAGGATGCGCTGCGGACCTTGCTCGGCGCGATCGCCGCACCGCCGATGGCCGATCCCAACCGCCTCCGCTTCGTCACCGGCAAGCGGCGCAGGCAATGGGTCGGCAACGTCGTTGCGATCGGCCTGTCCTCGGGTTTTCTGGAGCCGCTGGAATCGACCAGCATCCACCTGATCCAGCTGGCGATCGGCCGGCTGCTCGACCTTTTCCCCACCCGCGATTGGGACCCGCTCGACGCGGCGGAGTTCAACCGGCTGATGGCGCTCGAATATGAGCGGGTCCGCGATTTCCTGATCCTGCACTATCATTGCACGGAGCGCGACGATTCCGAATTCTGGCGCCATTGCCGCAACATGCGTCTGCCGGACTCGCTCGCATACAAGCTCGCCCTGTTCCGCGAGCGCGGCGTGGTGGTTCAGTATCGCGAGGGCAGTTTCCTCGAGCCGAGCTGGCTCGCGGTCTATCTCGGTCAGCACGTGACGCCGCGCCACTGCGATCCGCGCGCGGGCGGGGCGGGCGCCGCCGCCGCCATGGCCGCGATGCGGACCAGGATCGCCGCGCTGGCCGAGGCGATGCCGGCGCACGAAGCCGCGCTGGGGATGCCGGCATGATCGGCAGCATCGGCATTGTCGGCGGTGGTATCGCCGGCTGGATGGCGGCGCTGGCGCTCGTCCGGGCGCTGCCCGGCACCCGGATCGCCGTCATCGAGACCGATGGTCCGGATTGGAGCCTGGGCCCGTTCGGCCCCGCCGAGGCCAGCCTGGCGGACTTCCCCGCCTGGCTCGGCGATCACGGCGTCGACGAAGGGGTGCTCCTCCGTGCCGCGCGCGCCAGCTTCTCGCTCGGCACCGCCGTTTCCGGCTGGGCGGAGCGCGATGCGGACTGGTTCCTGCCCTTCGGCACGATCGGGGCGCCGCTCGCCGGCATCGCCTTTCACCAGCTCGCAGGCCGCATCCGCGAGACCGGCCGCGCGCTTCGCCTCGCCGATTTCTCGCTGGCCGCCATCGCCGCCGCGTCGGGCCGCTTCGCCCGGCCGAGCCGCGACCCGCGCTCGATTCTCTCCAGCTACGGCTATGGCCTGCATTTCGACCGCGCCGGCCTGGCTGCCGTGCTCCAGGCCGCGACCGGTCTGGCGCCGGCCGGCGGCTTCGGCCGCGCGATCGGCGAGGAGGCCGTCGCCGCCGTCGAGCTGCGCGACGGCACCCGGATCGCCGCCGATCTCTGGCTCGATTGCTCGGGCTCGGCCGCGCTGCTGGCGAGCCGGCTGGACCGTGGCTGGGAGGACTGGTCCGCCTGGCTCCCCTGCGACCGCGTCATCGAGACCTGGAGCGAAGTGGAGGGCGTGCCGCCCCCGCATGCCCATGCCGGCGCCTTCGAGGCCGGCTGGCAGCGCACCGTGCCGCTGATCGGCGGGCAGGGCGGGGCGCTCTTCCATGCCGCCGGGCAGCTTCCGGATCAGCCCGGTGCGATTTCCCTCGCCCAGGGACGCCGCGCGGCCGCCTGGACCGGCAATGTGGTGGCGCTCGGCGCCGCCGCCATGCTGGTCGAGCCGCTCCATGGCTGGAACCTCGCCCTGCTCCGGAATGCGCTCGACCGGCTGATCGGCCTGCTCCCCGCCGCGCCGAACGGCCCCGAGCCGGCCGAATATAACCGCCTGACCGCCCGCGAGGCCGATCGCGTCCGCGATTTCGCGATCCTCCACTACAAGACCAACGGCCGGATCGGCGAGCCCTTGTGGGATGCCGCCCGCGCGATGCCCGTGCCGGAGGCGCTCCGGCACAAGCTCGATCTCCATGCGAGCCGGGGCCGCGTGCCGCTCGACGACGAGGAGCTGTTCGGAGTGGAAGACTGGATCGCCGTGCTCGACGGCCAGGGCCGGCGCCCGCGTCGCCACGATGCGCTCGCCGATGCCGTTCCGGAGGCGCAGCTGCTCGGCCATGCCGGGCGGATCCGCGCGCTGATCCTCGACGCGGTCCGCGCGATGCCCCATCACGGTGCCACGCTCCGCGCCGAAGGACTGATCGCATGAGTGCTCCCGCGCCGATCCGCAGCATCGTCATCGTCGGCGGCGGCACCGCCGGCTGGATGGCGGCGGCGGCGCTCTCGCGGCTGGTGCCCGCCGGAGTCGCGGTGACGCTGGTCGAGTCCGAGGAGATCGGCACGGTCGGCGTCGGCGAGGCGACGATCCCGCCAATCCGCAACTTCAACGCGCTGCTCGGCCTGGACGAGAACGACTTCCTCGCCAGCACCCAGGGCACGATCAAGCTCGGCATCGAGTTCGTCGACTGGACGCGGGAGGGGCATCGCTATGTCCATCCGTTCGGCGAATTCGGCTTCGACGTCGAGGGCGTGAAGTTCCACCAGATCTGGCGCAAGCTTCATGCCGAAGGGCGGGTGCGCGGGATCGCGGACTATAACGTCTGCGCGCTGGCGATGGCGGCGGGCCGCTACCAGCCCCCGGTCGCCGATCCGGGCTCGATCCTGTCGCGCATGGCCTATGCCTATCAGTTCGATGCCTCGCTCTATGCCCGATATCTCCGCGCCCATGCCGAGCGGCGCGGCGTCGTCCGCATCGAGGGCAAGGTTGCGCAGGTGCCGCTGCGCGCCGCGGACGGCTTCATCGAGGCAGTGGTGCTCGAAGGCGATCGGCGGATCGAGGGCGAGCTGTTCCTCGACTGTACCGGCTTCCGCGCGCTGTTGATCGAGCAGGCGCTCCATGCGGGCTGGGAGAGCTGGTCGCACTGGCTGCAATGCGATCGCGCCGTCGCCGTCCCCAGCGCGAGCCCGGGGCCGGAGATCACGCCCTTCACCCGCGCGACGGCGCACCGCGCCGGCTGGCAATGGCGCATCCCGCTCCAGCACCGGGTCGGCAATGGCCATGTCTATTGCAGTGCCGACATCTCCGACGATGCGGCGCGCGAGACGCTGCTGGCCAATCTCGACGGCGCGCCGCTGCGCGATCCTTTCGTGCTGAAGTTCGAGGCCGGGCGGCGCAAGCTGGCGTGGCACCGCAACTGCGTGGCGCTCGGCCTGGCCTCGGGCTTTCTCGAACCGCTCGAATCCACCAGCATCCACCTCGTCCAGTCGGGCATCCACCGGCTGATGGCGCTGCTCCCCGATACCGGCTTCGGCCCGGCGGAGCGGGACGAGTATAACCGCCTGACCGATGCCCAGATGGCGCAGGTCCGCGACTTCGTGATCCTCCATTATCACGCCAATGCGCGCCGCGACGGCGATCTGTGGCGGCGGACCCGCGAGATGGCGGTCCCCGCGAGCCTGGAGCGCAAGCTCGCGCTTTTCCGGAACCGCGGCCGCCTCTTCCGCTACGAGGACGAACTGTTCGCGGAATCGAGCTGGATCGCGGTGCTGCTGGGGCAGGGGGTGATGCCGCGGGGCTGGGATCCGCTCGCGGACGGCCTCGACGACGACAAGCTCGCCACCAGCCTGGCGCGCATCCACGAGATGTTCGCCCGCGCCGCGCTGGCGATGCCGCGCCACGAGGACTGGCTCGCCCGCAACGCCCCCGCAAGGACTGGCTCATGACCGATCGCAACATCCGCTCCATCCTCATCGTCGGCGGGGGCACCGCCGGCTGGATGACCGCCGCCACCTTCGCCCGCATCCTCGGCCCCGATTATGCGAAGATCACGCTGGTCGAGAGCGACGAGATCGGCATCATCGGCGTGGGCGAGGCGACCATCCCCCAGATGGCCACCTTCAACCGCATGCTCGGGCTCGACGAGGACCAGTTCGTCCGCGAGACCAGGGGCAGCTTCAAGCTCGGCATCCAGTTCGTGAACTGGGGGCGGATCGGCCATCGCTATTTCCACCCCTTCGGCCGCTACGGGCTCGATATGAAGGGGGTGTCCTTCCACGCTTATTATCTCCGCCTGCGCCAGCTCGGCGAGGCGCCGGACGTCGACCAATGGTCGCTCCAGGCGATGGCGGCGCGCGACGACAAGTTCATGCGCGCGATCGATGCGGGCAACTCGCCGCTTTCCGACATCGCCTATGCCTATCATTTCGACGCGGGCCTCTATGCGAAGTTCCTGCGCGGCTATGCCGAGGCGCGCGGCGTGACGCGCCGCGAAGGCAGGATCGTCGACGTGAAGCTGCGCGGCGAGGACGGCTTCGTCCAGTCGGTGAAGATGCAGGACGGCACCGAGATCGAAGCCGACCTGTTCGTCGACTGCTCGGGCTTTCGCGGCCTGATCATCGAGCAGGCACTGAAGGCCGGCTATACCGACTGGTCGCAATGGCTTCCCTGCAACCGCGCCATCGCGGTGCCCTGCGCCAGCGTCGATGCCTGGACCCCCTATACCCGCTCGACGGCGCATGCGGCCGGCTGGCAGTGGCGCATCCCGCTCCAGCACCGGATCGGCAACGGCCATGTCTTCTCCTCGAACCATATGTCCGACGACGAAGCGACGGCGATCCTGATGGCCAATCTCGACGGCGAGCCGCTCGCCGATCCGCGCACCGTTCCGTTCACCACCGGTCACCGCAACCGGATGTGGGTAAAGAACTGCGTCGCCATGGGCCTGGCGGGCGGCTTCCTCGAACCTCTGGAGAGCACGTCGATCTGGCTGATCCAGTCGGGCCTGTCGCGTTTCCTGACGATGTTCCCGGACCGCGACTTCAACCAGGCCGACATCGACCGGTACAACCGGATCATGACGACGGATTACGAGGAGATCCGCGACTTCCTCGTCCTCCATTATCATGCGACCGAGCGCACCGATTCCCCCTTCTGGGACTATTGCCGCACGATGGAGATCCCCGGGCGGCTGGCCGAGAAGATGCGCGTGTTCCGCAGCCATGGCCGCGCCTTTCGCGAGAATGAGGAGCTGTTCAACGACACCAGCTGGTTCGCGGTGATGCTCGGCCAGCTGATCGAGCCTGCGTCGCACGACCCGGTGGCCGACGTGATGCACCTCGACGAGACCCGCGACCGGCTCGCCCATATCCGCGAGGCGGTCGCCAATTCGGCCGCCTACATGCCCAGCCACCGCGACTTCATCCGGGAGCATTGCGCCGCATGAGAACTCTCAATTCCCCTTCGTCATCCCCGCGCCGGCGGGGATCCAGAGTCGCGAAGGCCGTCGCTTTGTTACCCTGGATCCCCGCCGGCGCGGGGATGACGATAGGGATGGTGGGGATGACGATGGGGGTGGTGGTCGCCCCCGCCGCCGCCCAGCGGGTCGCGACCTTCCCGTCCTTCCAGTATAGCGGCAAGGACGCCAGCGACGTCGTGCCCGCCAGGCCCGGCGACTATCGCAACCCGATCCTCAAGGGCTTCTATCCCGATCCCAGCGTCACCCGGGTAGGCGACGATTTCTACCTCGTCACTTCCACCTTCAGCTGGTTCCCCGGCATCCCGGTCTTCCATAGCCGCGACCTCGTCCACTGGACGCAGATCGGCAATGCGATCGACCGGCCCGGCATGCTCGACTTCAAGCGGCTGGGCCTCTCGCGCGGCGTGTTCGCGCCGTCGATCCAGGCGAAGGACGGCACCTTCTACCTTCTCAACACCTGTGTCGATTGCGGCGGCAATTTCCTGCTTACTGCCCGGAATCCCGCCGGTCCCTGGAGCGACCCGGTCTGGCTGCCCGATCTGGAGGGCGGCATCGACCCTTCGATGTTCTTCGACGACGACGGCCGCGCCTGGGTGGTCAACAACGGCCCCACCCGCGGCCAGCCGCTCTACGAGGGGCATCGGGCGATCTGGGTCCAGGAGTTCGACCGCGGGACGCGCAAGACCTTCGGCCCGCGCACGCTGCTCGTCGACGGCGGCATCGACATCTCGAAGAAGCCGGTGTGGATCGAAGGTCCGCACATCTTCAAGAAGGACGGCTGGTATTATCTCAGCTGTGCAGAGGGCGGCACGGCGGAGGGGCACAGCCAGGTGATCCTGCGCTCACGCTCGGTCACCGGCCCCTATGCGGCCTGGAGCGGCAATCCGATCCTCACCCAGCGCGACTTGCCGCGCGACCGCCCGCACCCGATCACTTCCGCCGGCCATGCCCAGCTCGTCACCACGCCCGACGGCAAATGGTGGGCGACCTTCCTTGCCGTGCGGCCCTATGCGGGCGATTTCTACACCACCGGGCGCGAGACTTTCCTGCTGCCGGTGGAGTGGAAGGACGGCTGGCCGGTGATCCTGCCGCCCGCCACGCCGATCCCCGGGACTCATGCCCGCCCCGCGCTGCCGCGGGCGCGCGCGCCGCTTCCCACCGCGGGCGCCTTCACGATACGCGACGATTTCCGGGGCAAGCTCCCACCTCATTGGATGATGCTGCGCAACCCGCGCGACGACTGGTACCGCACCGGCGCCGCCGGCCTGTCGCTCGTCGCGCGACCCATCGGCCTGGGCGACAATGCCAATCCGTCATTCCTTGCCCGCCGCCAGCAGCATATCGATGCCGTCGCCGAAACCGTCGTGCAGTTCGCGCCCGAGAAGGATGGCGACCGCGCCGGCCTCGTGGTCCTGCAGAATGACGATTACTGGTTCTTCGTCGGCCGGAAGCGCGTCGGCGGCAAGGATGTCGTTACCGTCGATCAGCGCGAGGGGCCGGCCAGCCCCAAGCTCGGCCGGACGCTGTTCACTGCGCCCGCGCCCGCGGGCGCGCTGCGCCTGCGCATCGCCGTGCAGGGGCGCAGCTACGCCTTCAGCTATGCCGCGCCGGGCGGGAAGCCGGCATGGCAGCGGCTCGGCACGGTCGAGACCGACAGCCTGACCACCAAGGTGGCGGGCGGCTTTGTCGGCTCGGTGTTCGGGCTGTTCGCCGGGGCAGGGGAGTGAGGCGGCGGCATCTTCCCCTCCCCGCAAGGGAGGGAGGATGGCTGGCTCTCTTTGCCGTCCCCCTTCTCGCCAGCCCGCTGCCGGCCGCCGCCGCGCCGCAGGATCCGCCGGTCAATCTCAACCAGCTTGGTTTCGAGCCCGGCGATCCCAAGACCGCGATCGTCGAGGCTGGCGCCGCGCCGCGCGACTGGCAGCTGGTCGACGCGGCGGGCCGCGTCCTCGCCAGCGGCAAGGCGCTGCCCTTCGGTCCCGATATTGCCTCGGGCGTCGAAGTCCAGCGCATCGACTTCTCCGGCTTCCGCATTGCGGGCGGCGGCTATCGGATCCGCGTCGGCGGCAGCGAGAGCGCGCCCTTCGCGATCCGCCCGGGCCTCTATGCCCCGCTCGCCCGCGATGCGCTGGCCTTCTTCTACCATCAGCGCGCCGGCACGCCCATCGAAGCGGCCATCGTCGGGGAGAAATGGGCACGCCCCGCCGGCCATGCGCACGAGGTGGCGAAATGCTTCGCCGGCAGGGACGAGCGCGGCACGGAATGGGCCGGGTGCCCCTACAGCCTCGACGTCACCGGCGGCTGGTACGATGCCGGCGACCACGGCAAATATGTCGTCAATGGCGGTATCGCGCTCTGGACGCTGCTCGCCGCGCATGGGCGCCGCCCCTTGGCGATGCCCGGCCTGCTCGATGAAGCCCGCCACGAGATGGAATTCCTGCTGCGCATGCAGGTGCCCGCGGGTACGCGCCTCACCGTGCCCGTCGGCAAGCCGAAGCCCGCGCCCGGCCAGCCCGCCTGGCAGGCGCCGCCGCCGCCCTTCGCCACGATCGACGCATCGGGCATGGCGCACCAGAAGGTCGCCGATCGCGCATGGACCAAATTGCCCACGCCGCCCCAGGACGACACGCAGGAGCGGCTCCTCTATCCCCCCACCACCGCCGCGACGCTCAACCTGGCGGCCACCGCGGCCCAGTGCGCCCGTATCTGGAAGGGGATCGACGATGCGTTCGCCGCGCGTTGCCTCGCTGCCGCCGAGCGTGCCTTCGCCGCAGCCCGGCGCAACCCGGAAGTCCATGCCACCAACAGCTTCACCGGCTCTGGCGGCTATGGCGACAATGACGTGTCCGACGAATTCTACTGGGCGGCGGCCGAGCTGTTCGTGACTACCGGCGGAGCCGGATATCGCGCGAGCCTGGAGGCTTCGCCGCATTTCCGCGCGCCCGCCGGCGAGCCCGGCTGGCCCCAGGTGGCGACGCCGGGCACGATCACGCTGGCGACGCAGCCCTCCGCGCTCCCCAGGGCCGAAACCGATCGCCTGCGCGGCTCGCTGGTCGCCGCCGCCGATCGCTTCCTGGCCGAGGAGGCGGGCAATGGCTATCGCATTCCCTATCCGGCGTCCGGCTATCCCTGGGGATCGAACGGCGCGCTGCTGAACCGCGCGATGGTGCTGGGTATTGCGGGCGACCTGACCGGCGACTCGAAATACCGGGCGGGCGTGATCGATGCGATCGACTATGTGCTGGGCCGCAACCCCAATCGCGTTTCCTATGTCAGCGGCTATGGCGCGGTGTCGATGCGGCATCCGCATCACCGCTTCTGGGCGCCTTCGCTCGATCCGAAGCTGCCGGGGCCGCCGCCGGGCGTGCTTTCGGGCGGGCCGAACTCGACGGGGATGATCGATCCGGTGGCGGCGAAGCTGAAGGGGCATTGCGCGCCGCAGCGCTGCTGGGCGGACGAGGTCGAGGCCTATGTGCTCAACGAAGTCGCGATCAACTGGAACGCGCCGCTGGTGTGGGTGGCGATGTGGCTGGCCGACTGAAAATTCCTCCCCCGGCTCGCCTGGGGGAGGAATTGGAAACTTACTTCACCGTCAGCGTGGCGCTCTTCAGGTCCACCGAATTCGGCCCCGCCGAGAGGGTGAAGGTCCCCGGCTCCACCACGCGCTTCATCTGCACGTTCCACAGCGACAGATCCTTCGGGGTCAGCTCGAAGGACACGGTCTTCCGCTCGCCGGGCTGGAGAGTCACGCGCCGGAAGCGCTTGAGCTCGATCAGCGGCCGAGTCACGCTCGCTTCGTCGTCGCGGACATAGAGCTGGACGACTTCGTCGCCGGCGCGCTTGCCGGTGTTGGTCACGTCCACCTTCACCGTCACATTGTCCGATACGCCGATCGTGCCCGATCCCAGCACCGGCGCGCCCATCTCGAAGCTGGAGTAGGACAGGCCATAGCCGAACGGATAGAGCGGCGTCGTGTCGCCGAACAGATAGCCGCGCCGCGCGGTCGGCTTGCGGTTATAGTAGATCGGCAGCTGGCCCACGCTCCGCGCGATCGACACGGGCAGCTTGCCGCCCGGGTTGAAGCGGCCGAAGAGCACATCGGCCAGCGCGTTGCCGGTCTGCTCGCCCAGATACCAGCCCTCGATCAGTGCCGGCGCCTTCTCCGCCAGATAGTTCACGGCATAGGGCCGGCCGTTGAGCAGGATCACCACCACCGGCTTGCCCAGCGCGAAGATTTCCTTCGCCAGCTGGTCCTGCGGTCCGGGCAGGTCGAGATTGTCGCTGTCGCCCAGATGTTCGTCGGCCCAGGCCTCGCGGCTCAGCGCCTCGTTGCCGCCCAGCACCATCACCACGACATCGGCGTCCTTCGCCGCCGCTACGGCATCGGCGCGCAGCCTGTCGTTGGTCGCCGCGTCGGTCAGCTTCACGGCGTCGGCGGCCCATATCCGGCCCTCGGTGATCCGCACGCCTTCCGAATAGTCGACCTGGAACCTGCCCTTGCCCTCGGCCTGCATGGCCTCCAGCACCGAGACGACATGGTTGGGCACGTCCGAATAGCCGCCGATCGGCGTGTCCCGGGCGTGGGTGCCGATCACCGCCATCCGCTTGATGCCGGTCGCGTCGAGCGGCAGCAGCTGGTTGGCGTTCTTGAGCAGCACCACCGATTCCCGCGCGGCCTGACGGGCGAGGGCGATCGCCTCGGGCGTATTGGTCCGCTTGGCGGCGAGCTTCGCATCGGCATAGGGGTTCTCGAACAGCCCGCCCTCGAACTTCATCTCGAGCACGCGGCGCACCGCATTGTCGATCTGGCCCTGGCTCACCTTGCCCTCGCGGACCAGCTGCACCAGGAAGTTGAAGCCCTCGCCATCGGGCGTCTCGACGTCGACGCCCGCATCGATCGCGCGCGCGCCGGCGTCCTTCACGTCCTTGAACATCCTGTGCCGGGTCACGAGCTCGCGGATCGCGAAATAGTCGCTCACCACTGCGCCCTTGAAGCCCCATTCGCCGCGCAGCACGTCGTGCAGCAGCCATTTGTTGGCGTGGCTGGGGATGCCGTCGATCTCGTTATAGCTGGCCATCACCGCGCGCACCGGCAGCTGCGTCACTGCGCTTTCGAAGGGCGGGAAGAAATCCTCGCGCAGCGTCCGCTCGCCGAGCGAGGCGGGGCCGACATTGGTGCCGTTGTCCGGCTGACCGTGTCCGGTCATGTGCTTCAGCGTGACGAACACCTTGTCCCGGGCCAGCGGCAGCGTGGTGCCCTGGAAGCCGCGGATCGCGGCCAGGCCCATTTCCGAGACGAGATAGGGGTCCTCGCCATAGGTTTCCTCGATGCGGCCCCAGCGCGGATCGCGCGCCACGTCGACCACCGGGGCCAGGACCAGATTGGCGCCGCGGGCGCGCGCCTCGGCGGCGGCGACCGAGAATATCTTCTCGAGCAGGCCCGGATTCCAGGTGGAGGCGAGGGCGATCGATTGCGGGAAGCTCGTCGCGCCCGGCGCGACCAGGCCGTGCAGCGCTTCCTCGTGCATGATCATCGGGATGCCGAGCCGGGTCTTCTCCATCGACCATTTCTGCGCGGCGTTGATATAGGTCGCGGTGTCGACCGGATCGCGATTGGGGATGGCGGAGGCGTCGGCGCCCGCATTGGCGGTGCCCGCGCTCACGCCCTTGCGGTCCGACGGGCGCGAGATCATGCCCAGGCCGTTGGGGAAGGACCGGCTCGCCTTCGCCGGATCGAAATCGCCGGCCGGCGTCTGGATCGCGTCCTTCTTCAGCCAGATCGCGACCAGCTGGGCGACCTTCTCCTCCAGCGTCATCCGTCCGATCAGGTCCTCGACGCGCGCATCGATCGGCTGGCCGGCATCCTTGTAGAGCGGCTTGTCGGCCTTGGCGGTCTGGGCCTGGGCCGGGGCGGCCAGCACGGGCGTCAGCGCCGTGGCGGCGATGGCAAGCGCGGCGATGCGGCGGAAATTGCGCACGTTCCTCTCCTCTGGGTCGCGGCGCTCGGGCGCCGGCTTCGTTGATCTATGGTAGCGCTATCACTATCAGTGGGAATCCGTAACGGTCAACCGGGTCACGCCGATTGCATTTATGCTAATCGCGGCATATCCCCGAAACGATGAGCAGACCCAGCCGCAGAAGCCGAGGCACGGTCACCGTACAGGACGTCGCGCGCGCCGCCGGCGTTTCCGCGATGACGGTCTCGCGCGTGGTCAATGGCGGATCCAATGTCCGGGAGACCACCCGCCAGGCAGTTCTCGAAGCGATCGCGACGCTGAACTATTCGCCAAACAGCGCGGCGCGCAGCCTGGCGGCGGGCGAGGCCACGCAGATCGGCCTGCTCTATTCCAATCCCTCGGCGGCCTATCTGTCGCAATTCCTGATCGGCGCGCTCGCGGCGGCCAGGCGGGCCGGCTGCCACCTGGTGCTGGAGGCGTGCGAGGGCGAGCGGGCGGACGAGCAGGCCGAGGCGACGCGCCAGTTCGCCTCGACCAGCGTCGAGGGCGTGATCCTGCCGCCGCCGCTGTCCGAAGCCGCGCCGGTCCGTGCCGAGCTGGAGGCGGCGGGCATCCCCTGGGTCTCGGTGGCGATGGGCCTGCCGCCCGAGCGCAGCCTCAACGTGCGGATCGACGATGCCGCCGCCGCCGGCGCGATGACCCGGCACCTGATCGACCTCGGCCATCGTCGGATCGGTTTCATCCGCGGCAATCCCAACCAGACCAGCTCGGCCGAGCGTCATCGCGGCTTCGTCGAGGCAGTGGAGGCCGCCGGGCTCGACGTGAAGGCGATGCCGGTCGAGCAGGGCTATTTCACGTTCCGCTCGGGCATCGTCGCCGCGGAGCGGCTGCTCGACCGCAAGGATCCGCCCACTGCGATCTTCGCGTCGAACGACGACATGGCGGCCGCCGCGGTGGGCGTCGCGCACCGGCGCGGGCTGCACGTGCCGCAGGACATCAGCATCGTCGGCTTCGACGATACCGCGCTCGCCACCACCATGTGGCCCGAGCTCACCACCGTCCGCCAGCCGATCGCCGCGATGGCCGAAAGCGCGCTCACTCTGCTGCTCGCCCGGCTGCGCGCCCACCGCGCCGGCACCACCCACAAGCTGGAGGAGCAGGTGCTCGATCACGAGCTGATCCTGCGCGAATCCTCCGGGCCGCCCCCGGGTGCGGCGCGCGCGCCGGCGGCGGGGAAGAGCTGGCGCTAGGCCACTCCCGTCCCCCGCCATTCGTCACCCCCCGCGCAGGCGGGGATCCCTAGAGTCGCGGGCGAGACGGTCGGAGAAACCCTGGATCCCCGCCTGCGCGGGGATGACGATGTTTGGGGGGGGGGGCTTGGCCAGCCATGCAAACAGGTCCAGCATGACAACGCGGGACAGAGTCGTTCGGCCGAAGCAACCCCACTTGCTTTTCCCTTCGGATCGAGCCACCGTTACCGCTAACAATTCGCCCGGCCAGGGCAGAGTGGAGGGGATAGAGCGAATGAACGATACGGCGCAGAAGGCCAATTTCGGCCTGATCGGCGCCATCGTCGCGGTGGCGACGATCGGCGGCCTGCTTTTCGGCTATGACAGCGGCGCGGTGAACGGCACGCAGGAAGGGCTGCGTTCCGCCTTCACGCTCGACGAGGCCGGGCTCGGCTTCACCGTCGGCTCGCTGCTGATCGGCTGCGTGTTCGGCGCCTTCTTCGCGGGCACGCTCGCCGATTCGATGGGCCGCCGCAACGTGATGCGCCTGGCCGCGCTGCTTTTCCTCGGCGGCGCGCTGGTCCAGGGCTTCGCGCACGACCACACCATCTTCGTCATCGCCCGCATCATCGGCGGCGTCGCGGTGGGCGCGGCCTCGGTGCTCTCGCCCGCCTATATCTCCGAAGTCGCCCCCGCGAACATCCGCGGCCGGATGACGACGGTGCAGCAGATTATGATCATCACCGGCCTCACTGCCGCCTTCGTGGTGAACTATTATCTCGCCCAGGCCGCCGGCAGCTCGCTCGGCCATCTCGGCGGGATCGAGGCGTGGCGCTGGATGTACCTGATGCAGGCGATCCCGGCCGCCGTCTTCCTCGTCGCGCTGTTCTTCATTCCGGAGAGCCCGCGCTACCTCGTCGCAAAGCGGCGCGACGCGGAAGCCGGCAAAGTGCTCACCAGCCTGTTCGGCGCCGACGCGGCCGCCGCCAAGCTCGCCGAGATCCGCGCCAGCTTCTCGACCGATCACCGTCCGCGCCTGGCGGACATCTTCGCGCCGGGCGGCTTCCTCGGCATCCGCGCGATCGTCTGGGCCGGCCTGCTGCTCGCGGTGTTCCAGCAGCTCGTGGGCATCAACGTCATCTTCTATTACGGCGCGACGCTGTGGCAGCTCGCCGGCTTCACCGAGAATGACGCGCTGCTGATCAACATCGTCTCGGGCGCGGTCTCGATCGCGGCCTGCTTCCTCACGATCGCGCTGATCGATCGCATCGGCCGCAAGCCGTTGCTGCTGATCGGCTCGGCCGGCATGGCGGTGACGCTGTTCGTGATGGTCTATGCGTTCAGCCAGGGCACGCTCGATCCGGCGGGCAAGCTCGTCCTGACTCCGCAAATGGGCATGGTCGCGGTGATCGCGGCGAACCTCTACGTGATCTTCTTCAACGTCAGCTGGGGCCCGGTGATGTGGGTGATGCTTGGCGAGATGTTCCCCAACCAGATCCGCGGTTCGGCACTGGCGGTGTGCGGCTTCGCGCAATGGGGCGCCAACTATGTCATCGCCCAGACCTTTCCGAGCATGGCGAAGTTGAGCCTCACCGGCGCCTACACCTTTTACGGCGTCTGCGCGGTGATCAGCTTCTTCCTGGTCCAGAAGTTCATCCACGAGACCAAGGGCAAGGAACTGGAGGCGATGGAGGGGTGAGGTCCCAATTCCTCCCCGGCACGGGGAGGGGGACCAGCCAAAGGCTGGTGGAGGGGGCTCTCCACCAGCCACGTCCTTTGCGGAGAGCCCCCTCCACCACCGCTTCGCGGCGGTCCCCCTCCCCGTGCCGGGGAGGATGAAGAGGAAATATGACCCGCACCCCCGTCCGCCCCTTCCGCTCGCGCGAATGGTTCGCCGCGCCCGGCCGTGCCGACATGGCGGCGCTCTATCTCGAGCGCTTCATGAACTACGGCATCACGCCGGAGGAACTGACATCGGGCAAGCCGATCATCGGCATCGCCCAGTCGGGCAGCGACATCGCCCCGTGCAATCGTATCCATCTGGAGACAGTGAAGCGCGCCCGGGCCGGCATCCTCGCGGCGGGCGGCGTGCCGATGGAATTCCCGCTTCACCCGATCTTCGAGAATTGCCGCCGCCCCACCGCGGCGCTCGATCGCAACCTCGCCTATCTCGGCCTGGTCGAGATTCTCAACGGCTATCCGATCGATGCCGTCATCCTCACCACCGGCTGCGACAAGACCACGCCTTCGTCGCTGATGGCGGCCTCCACCGTCGACATCCCCGCGATCGTCCTGTCGGGCGGCCCGATGCTCGACGGCTGGCACGAAGGCGAGCTGGTCGGCTCCGGCACCGTCATCTGGCGATCGCGGCGCAAGATGGCCGCGGGCGAGATCGACGAGGCCGAGTTCCTCCGCCGCGCGATGGAGAGCGCGCCGTCGTCGGGCCATTGCAACACCATGGGCACCGCCTCGACGATGAACAGCATCGCCGAAGGGCTCGGCATGTCGCTCCCCGGCTGCGCGATGATCCCGGCGCCGTATCGCGAGCGCGGCCAGATGGCCTATGAGACCGGCAGGCGCATCGTCGAGATGGCCTATGAGGATCTCCGCCCCTCGAAGATCCTGACGCGCGCGAGCTTCCTCAACGCGATTCGGCTGCTGACCGCGATCGGCGGCTCGACCAACGCCCAGCCGCATCTCGACGCGATGGCGCGGCATGCGGGAATCGAGATTACGCCGGACGACTGGCGTTCGGGCTATGACCTGCCGCTCGTCGTCAACATGCAGCCGGCCGGCGAATATCTCTCCGAGCGCTTCCACCGCGCGGGCGGTATCCCCGCGGTCCTCTCCGAGATGCTCGCCAACGGCGCGCTCGACGGCGGCATGATGACTTGCACCGGCCGGACGCTGGCCGAGAACATCGCCGACAGCCATGTCTCGGATCGCGAAGTGATCTTCCCCTGGGACCGGCCGCTCAAGCACAAGGCGGGCTTCCTCGTCCTGTCGGGCAATCTCTTCGACATGGCGATCATGAAGACCAGCGTGATCGGCGAGGATTTCCGCGCCCGCTATCTCGCGCGCCCGGGCCAGGAGGGCGTGTTCGAAGGCCGCGCGATCGTGTTCGACGGCTCGGACGATTATCACCACAACATCAACGATCCGGCGCTGGGCATCGACGAGAACTGCATCCTCGTCATCCGCGGCTCGGGCCCGATCGGCTGGCCCGGCTCGGCGGAAGTGGTCAACATGCAGCCGCCCGATCACCTGATCCAGCGGGGCATCATGAGCCTGCCGACACTGGGCGACGGCCGCCAGTCGGGCACGTCGGACAGCCCGTCGATCCTCAACGCCTCGCCGGAGAGTGCGGCGGGCGGGGGGCTGGCCTGGCTGCGCACCGGCGACACGATCCGCATCGATCTGAATGCCGGCACCTGCGATGCGCTGGTCGCGCCGGAGGAGATTGCCCGCCGCAAGGCCGAGCCCGCGCCGCCGATCCCGGAGAGCAATACGCCCTGGGAAGAACTCTACCGTGAGAAGGTGGGTCAGCTGGGCGAGGGCGGGGTGCTCGATTTCGCGCTGAAATATCGGCGGACGAGCGAGAAGGTGCCGCGCCACAACCATTAGTCGCCAATCCTCCGCCCCGGGATTGGTTCGACGATTATCCCCTTGAGACAAGCGTCCCTGTTTCGTCATCCCCGCCTGCGCGGGGATGACGACGGGAAATCAGATGCTTGTTTGGGTTCTCAACCTAGGGTCAAGACTCGTTCAGCAAACCTTGTCATCCCCGCCTGTGCGGGGATGACGATTGAAGGAATATGAGTCCCCACCCTAGTCGCAAATCCTCCCCCGCGGGGGGAGCATTGGGCTAAGCCACCCCATGCATCCGCTCGACAATCCCGCCTGGACGGCGCTTGCCACCAGCCAGAAGCATCTCGCTCGCGGCCAGGGCGCAGCCCGGCGCTACGACGGCGACTATGCCATCTTCGCTGCCGCGGAGGATCATGGCGACGTGCCGCTGGCCGCGCTCGGCGCGCTGCTCGCCGCCACCGGCCCGGCCATCGTGCTGGAGAGGGAGCCGCTGCCGCCGGTGCCCGGCGCGATCGTCCGGAAGCACCGCATGGGCGTCCAGATGCTTGCCGAGGCCCCGATGCCGGCCAATCCGGACTTCGCCTTCGAGGAACTGGGTGATGCCGGTGCGGCCCAGATGCTGGCGCTCGCGACGTTGACCGAGCCCGGCCCCTTCTTCGCCCGCACCCACCGGCTCGGCCGCTTCATCGGCGTGCGGCACGAGGGCAGGCTCATCGCCATGGCCGGCGAGCGGATGCGGACTCCTGGCTTCACCGAAGTTAGCGGGGTCTGCACCCATCCCGATTTCCGCGGCGCCGGCCTTGCCGGCAAGCTGATGCGCGCAGTCGCCGCCCGCATCGTCGCGCGGGGCGAGCTGCCTTTCCTGCACGCCTATGCGGACAATGCGTCGGCAATCGCCTTGTACGAGCGCCTGGGCTATCGCTACCGGATCGACGTCAACGTGACGGTGCTGGCGCAGGTCTAGCGTTAGGTCGAGAAGCCAAACAAGTATCTGATTGTCCTTCGTCATCCCCGCCTGCGCGGGGATGACGAAGGAGAGCGTCATTCCGAAGGGCACGAGCTCCGCTATCCACCCGGTCAGGACGGCTCAGTCGGTGCCGGGCTCGGCGCTATGGCCGATGTCGATCAGCGCGGACAGGACTTCGCGGGCGTGGCGGATCTTCTCCGCGCCCACCCATGCCGTCAGCTCGGCATCGATCGCCACGCGGGCGGCGGTCTGCGTCTCGGCGGCGGCGCGCCCGCGCTCGGTGAGCGTCACGGTCAGCCGGCGCCGATCAGCGAGGTCGATCTGCCGGTCCAGATAGCCGCGCAGCACCAGCGCATCGACCAGCTGGCCCGCCGCCTGCTTGCTCACCCGCAGCTCGCGGATGATCTGGGAGAGCGGCGCCTCGCCCAGCGCCAGCGCGCCGATCACATAGAGCCCGTTACCGGGGATGTCGTCATAGCCGCCCTCCGCCAGCGCCGCCCGCATCGCGGCGCCATAGGTGTGGCGCGCGTGGCGCAGCAGCGCGGGCAGGGGGATCTGGATGGCGGGTTCGTCGAGCATGTGAGTCGTTTACAGTCAATGTATCTGATAGTCAATATGGTTGACTATCTGGCTGTCCTACAGGCGCCGTATCTGCTAGTCCTCGACTTGCTCTTTGAACGGTCCGGAAAAACCAGCCGCGGAAGCATGCGCGCCGCGCGGGAGGGGGAAATCGCGTGCGCCGCCGGCGCGCGCGAACTTCCGCGTGCGAAGCATATGCTGCCGCTACGGACGACTCGCAGCCTCGCTCTCAGGCGAACCGATCGTTTCGGACAAGCGCGGAGCGGCAAAGTGCGCGAGCTTCGCGAACTTCCGCATCCGCAGGCGCCTGGAGTCAGGCGCCTTCACGGATCAATGTCCCCGCCACCCCCGGCACTGCGACGCGGAAGGCGAACAGGTCGCCCGCATGGGGGTTCGCCGCCTTCTCCGCGGGGGAGAGATGCTTGTTGGCGGTGGTCGCATAGACTGTCTTCAGATCGGGTCCGCCAAAGGCGATCTTGGTGATCGCGTCGACAGGAAATGGCACAGTTTCAATCAGTTGTCCGTCGGGTGCATAGCGGCGCACCGCCGATCCCTTGTACAGCCCCACCCACAGGCAGCCCTCGGCGTCCACGGTCGGCCCGTCGGGATAGCCCTGCTCGTTGGGGATGCGGGCGAGTTCGCGCCGATTGGCCAGGCTGCCGTCCGCGGCCAGGTCGCAGGCATGGATCACGCCGCCCAGCGTATCGACATGGTAGAGTGTCCGCCCGTCGGGGCTCACCGCCGGGCCGTTGGTGATCGAGACGAAGGGGCTCGCGGCGATGCAGCGCCCGTCCGCCGCCAGCCGGTAGATCGCGCCGCTGTCATCGGCCTCGGCGTCGTCCATCGTGCCGAACCACAGCCGGCCGGCGGGATCGACGGTGGCGTCGTTCAGCCGGTTGCCCGGTTTTTCCGGTTCGGGATCAACCAGATGGGTGAAGCTGCCATCCGCGGGATCGAACCGGGCGAGCCCGGTCTGCAGCCCCGCGACGAACCCGCCGCTTGCCGCCGGCAGCACGAAGCCCAGCTGGCCGGGCGCGGGCCAGCTGCGCTTGCCGCCCGTCGCGGGATCGTAGCGATGGACCCGATGGCCCTTGATGTCGACGAACCACAAGGCGGCGTCGCGCGCCACCCAGACCGGCCCTTCGAGCAGCGGCGCGGCGAGCGACCAGACACTCGCGGGTGCCGAGGTCACCACGCCCATGGCTCAGCGCCAGCCCGCGTCGACGAAATATTCGTGGCCGGTGATCAGCCGGGCATCGTCCGAGGCAAGGAACAGCGCCATCGCCGCGATGTCGTCGGGCACCAGCCGGCCTTTCAGGCACTGGGCGTTGACGATCTCGGCCTCGCCCTCGGGCGTGTACCATTTCATCTGGCGCGGGGTCTTCACATTGCCCGGCACGATGCAGACCGAGCGGATGTTGTCGGGCCCCAGCTCGCGCGCGAAGCTGCGGGTCAGGCCCTCGATCCCGGCCTTGGCGGTCTGGTAGAGGGTCAGCCCCTCCAGCGCGAGGTGCCAGGAGATCGAGCCCAGGTTGATGATCACGCCGGCGCCCTTGGCCTTCATCCCCGGGATCACCGCCTGGGCGCAGAAGAACAGGTGCTTCAGGTTCACATTGAGCCGGTTTTCCCAATATTCTTCCGTGACTTCCTCGATCGTGTGGCGATCGTCGTTCGCGGCGTTGTTCACCAATATGTCGAAGCTGCCATGATCCTCGATCAGCCGCGCGATCCGGGCCCTGGCGCCGGCGACGTCGGTCAGGTCGACATGCTCGTAGACCGGCGGCTGCCCCAGGCCCGCAAGGCCGGTGACCAGCGCCTGCGACTCCGCATCGGCGATGTCGAAGAACGTGACGTCGCAGCCCTGGCGGACAAAGCCCTCGACCATGCCGGCGCCGATGCCCGATCCGCCGCCGGTGACCAGCACGCGCTTGCCCTTCAGGCTCGGATAGAGGGCGCGCTGATCGCGAGTGAGCGGCACGTGCATGGGATCAGCTTCCGACATGAGAATAAGGTACCCTGGAATAGTGTTTAATTTGTCCGAGTAAATCGCTCACAGCAGGCCGCGGCCCGCCAGGTTGCGCATCAGCTCGCGGATGCCGAAGGTCCAGGGCGGGGCCGCCTTGGAAGTGGTGACGCGGTTGGCGAGGGTGCCGAGCTTCGGGCTCGCGATGCGCACCAGGTCGCCGTCCTTGTGGGTGAAGCCGCGGCCGGGATGGTCGCGGTCCTGGATCGGGGCGAACAAGGTGCCCAGGAACAGCGCGAAGCCGTCCGGATATTGGTGCTCGCTCAGCGCCTGGCGGACCAGCTCGGTGGGATCGCGGCTGATCTGGCTCATCTTGTTGGTGCCCTCGAGGCGATAGCCTTCGGGCCCGTCGATGACGAGGTCGATCTCGGCGGCGCGGACATCGTCCATCGTGAAGCCGTCGTCGAACAGGCGGATGAACGGCCCGAGCGCGGTCGAGGCGTTGTTGTCCTTGGCCTTGCCGAGGAGCAGGGCGCTGCGCCCCTCGAAGTCGCGCAGGTTGACGTCATTGCCCAGCGTCGCGCCCCTGGGGGTGCCGTGCCGGTCGACGATCAGCACCACTTCGGGTTCGGGATTGTTCCAGTCGCTGTCCGAGCGCACGCCGATGTCGGCGCCCCAGCCGACTGCGGAGAGCACGGGCGCCTTGGTGAACACCTCGGCATCCGGCCCGATCGCCACTTCGAGATATTGCGACCACATGCCCGCATCGATCAGCGCGGCCTTGAGGCTCGCCGCCTCGGGCGTGCCGGGGGCGGCCGCGCGGATGCCCGAGCCGATCCTGGCCTCCAGTTCGTCGCGGATCGCCGCCGCCTTGTCGGCATCGCCGCGGGCGCGCTCCTCGATCACGCGCTCGATCGCCGAGAGCGCGAAGGTCACGCCGCAGGCCTTGACGCATTGCAGGTCGATCGGGGCGAGCAGCACGGGGCCGTTATCGCTACCAATGTCGGCCACGGCGCCGATGTCGACGCCCGCCACGCCTGCCGGATCGGCAAGGTCGAGCAGGTCGGCCACGGTCGCGGCGCTGGCCGACACGTCATGGATCCGGCCGCCGCGCAGGAGGACGGGGCTGGGGCCCGCCTCCGTCAGGACGCGGCCAACCAGAATCGCCTTCTCATGATCGACAGGCAGCACTTCCGCCGGAGACGCTTTCAAATCCTCTCGCCCCAATATCTGCTTTTGATAGCGCTACCATGCGGCGCCACGGGGCAGGCTGTCAAGCGGGTCGCGCTGCTTTCCCCCTTATTGCGGAACCGCTTCCAGAAGCGCGAGGATCTCGCCGACGATCTCGGCGGGCGGGCGCATCGTGCCGTCGGTGCTGGCGTGCACCATGTGCCAGGGGCCGAGCAGGCCGGCGGCCACGATCGACTCGTAATTGCCGCGCACGCGCTGCTGGAGCGCGACGTCGGCTTCATACTCGTCGAAGCTCTTGCTCGTGTAGCTGCGCTCGGCCTTTTGCAGGATCAGCGCGCGTGCCAGTTCCCAGGGCGTGTTCAGATAGATGGAGAGGGCCGGCACCGGCAGGGCGAACTGGCCGGTCTCCAGCGCCAGGATCCATTCCATCAGCGCGCGGCTCTCCTCCGCCGGCACGCGTGCGCCCTGATAGGCCATGTTCGAGGCGACATAGCGGTCGAAGATCAGCACGTCGTGCGCGGCGGCGGCAGCGAGGATCTGCTCGCGCCATTCGAACCGGTCGAGCGCATAGAGCGTCGCGGCGGCATGGGGCCCCACCGGCACGGGCATGTCCCCGGCCAGGTAGCGGCCGATGGTCACGCCGGCGACGGTCTCGCCATAGCGCGGGAAGCCGATCACCGTGGCGGTCTTGCCCGCTGCCTGGAGCGTCTCGCAGAGCAGCCTCGACGTGGTGTTCTTGCCGACGCCGTCGGCGCCCTCGATCGCGACGATGATCCCCATGACCGGCGCCCCTAGCATGGGCGCCGCGATCAGAGGAAGACAGCAGAGACGATCGCGGCGAGATGCGCCGGATCGCAGTCGTCGAGCGCCACTTCCATGTCGGGATTGATGCTGTAGCCGATCATCCGCCCGTCACGGTCCGAAGCGACCGAGAGCAGCCGCCAGCCCTCGCCCTCGCGCAGCGCGGCGAGTCCGCCGGGCACCGGCAGCCGGTCGGGATCGGCGACCACTGTCGCTTGCGCGGGCAGGCCGCCGCCCAGCGTCGCGCGGCAGACCTTGAGGCCGAAGGCATTGGGCCCCGCGATGTGCGGCGCCTCCACGGTCTTGCCGGTCGGCTGATGGCCGATCAGGCCATGGGGCAGGGGCGCGCCGAAGATCGGTAACAGGCGGATCGCCGTCATCGGCGCGCCGGGGATCGGCAGCGGGATCGCAGTCGGGGCCGCCGGTGCGGAAGCCTCCTCGCGAAGCGCCGCCTGGAGTTCGGCGACGCGCTCCCGCGTGCGGGCGATCCGGGTCTCGGGGTTGGCGATGGTCGCGAGAAAGGCATCCAGCACGCCCGCCGCGCGGCGTTTCTCCACTTCGGCGCGCAACCCGGGCTCGTCGGCGACGCCGAACAGCGCGAACAGCGCGCGTTGAACGGCGGGGTTCCAGCGGCCGAACGGCTTTTGCGCATTCTCCACCCGCGAGAGATTGACCGGGGGCAGGCCGAAGTCGCGCTCGATCATGGCGATGGTCAGGGCCGGATCGAGCGTGCGGCGCGCGCGCAGCGCGGCACCGAGCAGCACCGCGAACCGCTCCTCCTTCAGATCGATCTGCGCGCCGTCGCTGAACGGCTCGGCCCAGGCGGCGATGTCGAAATCGGGGGAATCGATGTCGAGCAGCAGGTCGGCGGGAGCGATACCGAGCGCGGCGGCGATGCGGCGCAGTTCGTCCGGCCGCGCGACGACTTCGCCGCGCTCGATCTTCGAAAGACGAATATAGGGGATCTCTGGAATCCCGGCCGAGAGGCGAAGCAGTTTGGCAAAGCCGTGCCGCTGCCGCTGCTCGCGCACCCGGTTCGGAAAGACAATTGCACGATAGAAGTCGATCATGGGTTCGCCTGCGGATCCCGCCCGCATCTTACCCTTGCCGTTCGCGCTTGCCATGACCGATCCCCTCGATTCTGAGGGTATCTTGAAGCAATTCAAGGATAATACAAGGTAAACGGCATTCCGTTAGTGGAATGAACCGGCCGGCTGCGGCCCTGTCAGCAGCCCGCACGGGCCCGCCGGATCGAGGTCCAGGATCATCGCCAGCGTGCTTTCGCCGGTGGCGTGGCGAAGCAGCCAGCCTTCGGCCGAGGGTGCCGGATGATCGGGGGCGAAGGCCACGCCGGTGCCGTCGGTGATCGCACCCAGTGCGCCCGGCGGGGTCGGCCAGCGGCCGGCGAGATAGTCGAGCAGCGCCGCTGCGGCGTCTTGCAGCGCGCCCTCGTCGCTGTCCTCGGGGCAGAAGGCGTCGGGGGCGGCCGAGATGGTCGCCACGCGCTTGAAGTCGCGCCGGCGCCACCAGAGCAGGTGGATCTGGCCGTCAGCGGTCGCTTCCAGGCCGAGGATCAGGTCGCTGCCGGCCGGCAGCAGCGGGCGGGCCAGCCGCGCCACGTCCTGTGCCAGTGCGGTCAGGCGGCGATTGGGGCGCGGCAGCGAACCGGGGAAATCCTCGGTGCCCTGCCAGTCGAAATTGCGATGCATCGGTTCCTCCGGCCCTCTCGGGAGCATTATAGGATAAGCGGACGCGCGGGGGCGTTCCGATGCGATCAGTGGAGCGAGGCGGTCGACGGCGCCGGCGCGGCCGCGAGCTGGACCGCTTCGACACGCTCCGACTGCTCGGTGGCGGATGCCGCGGCGGCGGGCGAGAGCGTGCTCGGATCGACGGCGCGGACGCTGGCCAGGCGATTGTGCGGCAGGCTCGCATCGGGGAGGATCGGGGT
>NZ_SCMK01000007.1 GCF_005503355.1 Sphingomonas sp. 1F27F7B | reverse complement strand
GGCAATCCGCCGCCCACGAACGCGCAACAGGATCTCGCCGCCAAAGACCTCGCCGCCGCTCAGATGGCTCGGGGAACGGCTCGGATCGGCGCCCAGGCCGGTCATTCAGCCGCCGCGATGAGGCCGTTTCCGGCGCCAGCATCGTCGGAAGGGCGGAACTCGCCCAGCTCCTGTCGGACGCAAGTTCGCATCGGCGTCCGAAATGGCCGGGAAGCCCGATCCCTCGGCCTCACCGCAGCGCCCTCCAACTTCCATCGCCTGCTGACATGCGGGCAGTGTGGCGGAGATTTCTGCCACACGGGGCGCGAGCGATATGGCTGTGTGGAACATTATCGCCGCAAGTCGTGCAGTAACGGCAGAACGGTACGGCGACGGGCGATGGAGAAAGCTGTCCGGGATGTCCTCGACGAAGCGGCTGCCCAGATAATCCGGCACGAAGATGCATTTCTTGACGACGAGCGGAGGACCACCGACGCGCAGCGCCGTCAGATGGAGGCAGACCGGCTGCAGTTGGAGGGTATCGACCGGCGGCTTCAAGGGCACATGTCTGCGATCGAAGACGGTCTGTACACGGCAACCTTGAAGGCGCGCTTCCTGCAACTGGAGGACCAGGCCGAGAATCTCCGGGCGAAGCTACGGATCAACGGAAGGGCGATGGAGAACGCACGAGAGCAGCCCGCCTCGCGCAGGAATCACCTGCGGCTGCTCATCGCCAAACTACGGACCGGCGATATCGAGGAGGACATCCTGCAGTTCCGCCGGATGCTGGGCGCGATAAATGTCCTTCCCGAACCGTCCCGCGATACTTGCAGCTTCTCCCCGACCTGGCGCCCTCCTGGAAAGCGAGCAAGGGATTAGCTGGTTCGCCATCGCCTGCATCGGGCTGCCACATCGTCGCAGACAGGAAGAGATCTTCTTCTCCTATGACCGCAATGCGCCCTAATAACAGTCGTTCAGCGCGTCGAAGCTTTGCCCGAAAGCCGCAGTTTATTCATGGCTCGTCAATATTCGGCTTTCACGGCTGATGTCGGGCTGCCCCACTGCCCGATCTTGGACCACCCCGCGTCTTATGTGTTGTGATCAAACATCGGCTGGCGCGTCCAGCGACCCCTCGTGGAGAGCTCGGCCCAACGTGTCCTTGACGTAGAGGTGGCGGACCAGGACATAGCCGGTCACCACAAGCGGACCGCCCAGAAGCACGCCGGCCGGGCCCAGCAGCGCGCCGATCGCGAACAGCATGAACAAGGTCATCGCCGGCGGCAGGTTCACCGTGCGCTGCATGATCAACGGCTTGATGACGGAGCCGACAAACTGCTGGACGACGAAATAGAGTGCAACCGCCAGCACCATCTTCTCGCCACCGACCGTCAGTGCCACCAATATGCCTGGCAATGCCCCGAGCAATGGTCCGATCAGCGGCACGAAGGCCATCACTCCGGCGATCAGGCCCAGCGCGAGCGCCGTGGGTATGCCGATCGCTACCAGGCCTGCGGTGATTGCGATGGCGGTGATTGCCATCGCGAAAAGCTGCCCGACCAACCATGCCCTGAGCGCCGTGCCCGTCGCATCCATCGCCTCTTCGATGCGACTGCAATAGCGATCGGGAACCAGCAGCAGGAAACCGCGCCGATAGACTTGCGGCTGTGCGGCCAGGTATATCCCGCCGAGAAGGGCAAGCCCGATGCCCGATACCGCGCTTCCGATTCCACTCAACAGGAAGCGGATCGCGCCGAATATCGTTCCGCCGGCTGGGAGTGCCCTCCCAAGCTGTTCGTGAAATTCGGCGCTGATGCCCGCGGCATCCGCTTCGCGTTCCAAAGCTCCCCAGGCGGTGGGAAGCTGGCCCAATAATTGTCGAAGCTGGATCGTGACTTCCTGACCGAAGACCCAGATCACCGCCCCGGTGATCGCCAGGATCAGTACCGAGGCGATCACAAGCGACGCACCGCGCCCTAGTGAACTTGTCTTCCGGACCGAGTGTGCGGCCGCATCCAAGATGATGGCGGACAATATTCCAGCGTAGATTAGCAGCAATACTTCACGGAGCTGCCACAACATCAATGTTGCGGCGATGAGTGAGAGCGTGATCAGCACGCGCCCAACGAAGCGCACGGCATCGGCTCGATCGGAATCGCCTGTCACCACCTGATGTCCAGAGAACCTCTCCGTCCGGACGTGTCGCTCATCACGATCTCTCCCGATTCATTGGAAAATCATGCTAGTGAACGCGAAAACCTCCGGAAAGGAAATAGCATGAGCCGCGGGTTGTCATTCACCATCGTCAATCCGGATACGCTGAAGGGTAGCGGTTGCCTGATCGGCCGGGTTGGTTGCAGATCCCAGATCTGGACGCGGATCGAGTAGATCCGGTTCGCATCGTTCGAGGGCACGCCGCGAGAGAGCGGTTGCCTTCAAATGCCCAAGCCAGCGATGCCCATCAGGTCTTGCGATCGATCAAACTTTCCCGAACCTTCTCCAGCCAGCCCAGGACCGCGGCAAGCGCCTGATTGCCCTTGCCCAAGAGGCTTGCAAGTTCTTCCTCGGCCGTTTTGCGCCTTGCGGAGGAAGGTTCGGGCAGTGGCGGCAGGATGTGGGCGAAATAGGTCTTGTCCAGCAGTCGGTGCAACAGGCGCTCGCCCGGGAACGGTTCGCCGTTGTTCAGCGCCCTGGCGGCCTTCAGCAAGGTGCGGATGTCATATTGCACCGGGCTGATGTCCGGCACCTGCTTCCGCAGATTCAGCAGCGTGTAGACGCCGACCCGCGCGGTTCGGATCGAGCTGTCCATGGTGAAGATGATGTCGTTCGAGGTTTCGACGAACTGGCCCATCAGGGCGAGGTTGGTGCAACCCGCAGGCACGACATGGGGCCTGTCGCCCGCGGCGCGCGGCATGAACATTGCGGTGATATAGGGCATCAGCGCCAGGCGGGTCTTGGTGTTCGCCACCACCTCGTCGAGCTGGTCCTCGATACCCAGATGATAGCAGAGCTCGGCGAGTATCTCACGGCCGGTGCAGGCCGGCATCGGCTTTTTGACGAAGTTGCCGTCCTTGTCCATCAACAGGGCATAGACCCAGATCACCAGCACGTCGTCGGGCTGGGTCGGGAAGTGCGGCTGGCGATTGCAGGTGAAGCTCATCACCCAGTTCGAGTCAGTGAAGGTGATGATGCCGCCGGTCACCGTCTTGCCCGAATAGGGATCGTTGACCGCAAGCTCCTTCAGCTTCTCGACAAAGGGGGATGGCTTGCAGGTGAGGGTGACCGATTCCCACATCGAGCCGTCGACATCGCCATAGAATTTTTCAGGCTTGCCGAAGACGGGCGACTGCTTCGCCAGATTCTTCCATAGCGCCCAGTCGCTCTCGTCGCCCGGATCATTTTTGCCGCGATCGAGTATTGGGGGATTGTCCATGTCGCCATAGGCAGTGCCCTCGGTCATCGAACCGGTCAGCGCAAAGACCACATCCTTCGGATCGACGGAAATGGTCGTGGCAACGCCTTTGACCTTGGCGCGGATCGCGGTGACCGTGCGGGTATCGCCCTCGACGCGCATGTCGAGATCATAGGCGCGCGTGTCGAACTGCACCTTTACGCCGCGCTCGCGAAGATGCGTCACCAGGGGGCGGACGAAGCTGTCATACTGATTGTACTTGGGGAAAACCAGCGCCGACAGATCCGTCAGCCCGTCGATCGCATCGAGGAAACGGTGCATGTAGAGCTTCATTTCGAGAAGGCTCTGCCAGTTCTCGAATGCGAACATGGAGCGCCACAGATACCAGAAGTTGGTCTCGAGAAAGCCGGGGCTGAAATATTGCTCGATGGTGAGGTCGTCGAGATCCTCCTTGCGCTTCAGCATCAGGCGGATCAGTTCCCATTGCTGTGATTTCGACAGACCCAATGTCGAGAAATCGCGGATCTGGCCCTGCTTGTGCATGAGCCGCGCCTTGGAGAAATTCGGATCATTGTCGTTGACGAGACGATATTCGTCGAGAACGCTATAGCCCTTGGGCAGTTCTAGTGCCTGGACATCCTGGAACATGTCCCACAGATTGTCGTAATTCCAGTTCATCTCGCGGCCGCCGCGAATGATATAGCCGTCCTCCGGATTGCCCGCGCCGTCGAGCGACCCGCCCTCGATATGCATCGCGTCCAGGATGGTGATGTCCTCACCCGCCATGCCGCCGTCCCGGATCATGTAGAAGGCGGCGGCTAGGCCGGCGATGCCGCTGCCGATGATCCAGGCCCTACGGCCCTCGACAAGATTGTTGGGAACCGGACGGTTGCGCATGTACGCGCCCATCATGTCGGGCGGCGGGAGGGTGTTCTGGGCGCTATGGTGCCAATAGCCGGCGGTGGCGTCGGTCTCGACCCTGAATGTCTTGCCGGTTTCGGTGGTATCGGTCATGGCGGTCTCCAGAGTTACAGGCAGCCCGGTCGTTCCGAATTATGATGGCCGGCATCATGTGCCAAAGGAAATCAAAGCTAAATAGTTCTTTCCCTTTTCCAGTCGGGTACCGCGTCGGTGATTGACGGCACACATATGCTGTTCGATGGAAATCCGCGAAGCCCGGCGGGTCAATTGTGGTCAGCCTATGCTCGGTCTGTGCACCGGCCGAGGCTTTGATGATCAGCTGCCGACGAGGTGCGGGAGTTGCCAGTTAAAGGCGACCGCGGCAATGCGTAGAACAAAGCAAGCGCTCGCCGCGAGAATCGCACCCAGTCTGGGATCGCGGTGGGTAGCATGGGTGAGCGCGACCATGGCCGCGGCAAGGAAAGCGGCGCTCGCGTAAATGTCGACATGCAGGATGCGCGGCACATCGCCTAGAAGCACGTCGCGCATGGCACCGCCGCCCACTGCTCCGACCGTGCCAAGGAAAATTGCCGGCAGCGGATGAACGGCATGATCGAGCGCCTTCTGCGTCCCCGCAACCGCGAACAGCGCGAGGCCCGCCGCGTCGAGCGCGATCATCAACCAACCCTGTGTCGCTCCAAGGAGCGAGTAGCCGATCCAGGCAGCCGATGACGCGCCGAGCACAATTGCCGGATAATGCCAATCGGCGATAGCAGCCGGTCTCGCCGCGCCGATCAGTACATCGCGGACCATACCGCCGCCAACCGCGGTGAGGAAGGCAAGAGTGAGGACGCCGACCGGGTCAAACCCCGCACGAATTCCGGCGAATGCACCTTCCACTGCGAAGACGAAGGTCCCCGCAAGATCGGCGACCCGGACGATGACTCGTCCATACCCTCCGTTGTTCATACGGGCTTCGCTCCATGCGTCGCCATGCGCAGGTTGCGGGGAGAACGCTTCGCCACCGCTTTGGTCTGCCATCCGAAACGGGCGGCGGCAAGCAGCGCCGGTCTCGCCTTCGGGGGCTGGGCTGTCTCTGCCGTTTCAGTGCTTCTAGATGCGCTTGGGCTAACCAGGAGCGTGTCCTACCGCTTCCAACCGCTCGGCGCTTTCCGTACGCGTTCCCTGCCAACCCCAGGCTGTGGCCCGGAAGCCGTCCGCTACGCCTATCAAGCTGCCGAGGGAATCGGCCTAGGCCATCATAGCGGGCGTGATAATCAGTTAACTACGAGCAGCCGCTCGAAGGCGGCGCCCAGTCGCGACGACTGCCCTTTGGGTCTACGAGCTAAAAGCGGACCAGCCACTTACGGCCCAAAATCGGTCCGGCAGCTACGCGCCCTAAGTTCCGAACTTTCGGGTAGCCGTCCGGCGCACCCGAAAGCCGACATTGTCGATTGCTCGCGAGCCTACATGTTGGCAGCGGTCGGCCGCACGATCACTTCGTTGACGTCGACGCCCTCGGGCTGTTCCAGAGCATAGCGGATCGCCCGCGCGATCGCATCGGGCCTGAGCGATTTCCGGCGCCATTCCTTGAGGGCGGATGCCACCTGCGGATCGCTGATGTCATCGCCCAGTTCGGTCGCGGTGACGCCGGGCGAAATGATCGTCGAGCGGATCTCGTCATGCTCCTGCCGCAGCCCTTCGGTGATCGCCCACACCGCATATTTGGTGCCGCAATAGACTGCGGCGGTCGGCAGGACGAGGTGCGCCCCCACCGAGGCGACGTTGACGACATGCCCTCGCCCTTGCGCGACGAAGCGCGGCAGCACCGCGGCGATGCCGTTGAGCACGCCGTGGATATTGACGTCGATCATCCGCCTCCATTCGTCGCGCTTCAGCGCGGCGAGCGGTGACAGCGGCATCACGCCGGCATTGTTGACGAGCGCGTCGATCCGGCCGAAGCGCGTGGCGGCCGCCTCGGCGAACGCGTCGAAATGCATGCCGTCAGTCACATCGAGCTGCCGCCATGCGACCGCCTCGCCGAGTTCCGCGGCCAGTGCAGCCAGCCGCTCGCCGCGGCGCGCGCCGATGAAGAGTTTTGCGCCGGTTGTGGCCAGTTCGCGCACGGTCGCCTCCCCGATGCCGCTCGATGCGCCGGTGATGAGCACGACCTTCTCGTTAAGTCCCGTCATGGTTGAGTTCCTTCTGTTTGGATGACGGATCAGGAAATGGGCCTGCATGATCTGCGAACGGTAGCGCGATCGACCGATCTGATTGCACGATCCTCCAATATTGGTCATCGAGCCTTGCCCCATCGCCGCGTATCGGCAATCGGGGCAACATGGAGAGGATTGTCCAACTCGCGCAGCTTATCCTGCGTCACGGCCCGGAAACCGGCATGTCGAGCACCGCGGTGCCGCGCCTCACGCTAATCCGCGCCGACCAGCCGAGCATGCCGACGCCCGCCGTCTATGAGGCATCGCTTTGCCTGATCGCCCAAGGTTCCAAGCGCGTCTCGATTGGCGACCACAGCCTCGTCTACGATGCATCCCACTATCTGCTGGTGTCGGTCGACCTGCCGCTCGTCGGCCATGTGCTGGAGGCGAGCCCCGACGCGCCCTATCTGTGCTGTAAGATCGACCTCGACATGGCGGCGCTCGCCGATCTGCTTGTGGCCGACGGACGCGGTCCGCCGCGAAACGACCTGCCCGTGCTCGCCACTTATCCGGGCGACCCTGATCTGATCGATGCTGCCTGCCGGCTGGTGAAACTGCTCGACCAGCCGGAGAGCATCGCCACACTCGCGCCGCTGATCGAGCGCGAGATTCTCTATCGCCTGCTCACCGGTCCGCACAGCGCGATGCTGCGTCACATGGCGTCGGGGGACAGCCATCTCGTGCAGGTCAGCCGGGCCATCGCGACGATCCGCAAGGGCTTCCGCGCGCGACTGCGGATCGACGAGATCGCTGCGGCGGCGGGGATGAGCGCTTCTTCACTCCACGCGCATTTCAAGACGATCACGCGGATGACGCCGCTCGAATATCAGAAGCAGTTGCGGTTGCAGGAAGCACGGCGACTGATGCTCGCGGGCGCGGCGAGCGCAGGCTCGGCCGGGTTCGCGGTCGGCTATGACAGTCCCTCGCAGTTCAGTCGCGAATATCGCCGCCTGTTCGGCGCGCCGCCGCGGCAGGATATCGCGCGGCTGCAGGAGGCGGGTGACTATGTCGGGGCGGTCTGAGGCATTCTCGGCAACTTCGTGCGCCATTTGTCGTCATTCGGTGTCAGGATCGTTGATCCCGAAACCTGCCGCTTGTTAAAATCGCGGCTTGGTGGGTTTGAATGGCCGGGCTTGGGACTCAACTGCCGGTCGGCGTCGGAGAAGCGGATCGCGATAGCTGCCGATCCAGCTCCACTCGCGATCGCAGGCCAATCAGGCCGCCCGATATCGACATTGATTTCCATCTTGAGTTCAGGGTGTTCTAGCAAGAGTTGGGACGCCGACGCGCTCCATCAACTGAATCGAACACGTCGACGATCAGGCCATCCGCGATCCATCGGCCAAGCATCCCGCCGGCGCGCGCGATCCCGTCTTCCTCGCCCAGCACGTCGACTAGCCCCGCGCACAGATCAGCGAAGGGCACGCCGACGCGCGCCGCGAGAAGCGCCTGTTTCTCCATCTGGTCGATCGCGCGGAATTGCGCGGCCTCGCCCTGACGCCAGATCAGGATCGCGCCGGCCTCGGGCAAGAGTGCGACGGCCGGCGGCTCGATACCGTCTGCCAGCGCCGACCAGATCGCCGGCGCGTTGGTGGTCAGGTCGAAGAGATCCAGCGTCGGGGTGAGTTGCAGCGCCGCCTGGTCCCAATCGACTTCCCGGAGAGCCGCGGCGGCCAGTGGCGCTGCATCGGGGCCGACAAAGGCTTCGGCGAGCGCGAGATCGATCCGGGCCAGCTCGGCGACCTCGGGATCGCCGGGATAGAGCAGCGCCAGCGTGGCCGGGAAGTCGCGCGGATAGGCGTCGAGCGTCCAGCTGCTCGGTGGTACCCGCTCGACATGGGCGGCCACGGCGTGGGCAAATGCGTCATGGCCGATCCAGTCGCGGGTGCGGGTGAAGCTCTCCTCCAGGCAGGCGGCGAGCGACGCGCGGAAGTTATTCCGATGGATATGGAGGCCCGCGGCCGCGTCCTCGCCGCCTAGCCGGATCGCGGCCGCGCCGTCCTCGCGCGTCAGCCAGGCGCGCATGTCGCGCTGGAGATCGATCAGGCTCATGCAGCGGCACGCGCGGTTCGGCCGGCAATTCTCCGGGCGATGCCCAGCTCCGCGAGGAGTTCGTGGAGCGGCGGGATCGCGTCGTCGCGCTCGATCATGGTCGCGACCGGGCCGAGTTTCGGGAGGACATGCGCATAGAGGCGCCACACCGGATCGGGCACCGGTTGATCATGGGTATCGATCAGCAGCTCGCTGCCCTGGCTGTGGCCGGCAAGGTGGATCTGGCGCACCCGAGCATGGGGCACGCCGTCGAGATAGGCGATGGGGTCGAAGCCGTGGTTGCTCGCGCTGACGAAGACGTTGTTGACGTCGAGCAGCAACCCGCAGCCGGTGCGCGCGCACAGCGCGTCGAGGAACGCCCATTCGGTCATGTCGGCCGGCGCGAAGTCGATATAGGTGGAGGGGTTCTCGACCAGGATCGCCCTGCCGAGCGCTTCCTGTGCGCGGTCGACATTGGCCGTGACCAGATCGAGTGCCTCGCGCGTATAGGGCAGGGGCAGCAGGTCGTGCGAATTGAACCCGTCGATCCGGGACCAGCTGAGATGGTCCGAGACGAACAGCGGGTCGGTCTCGTCGATCAGCGCGCGGAGGCGCGCGAGATAGGCCCCGTCCAGCCCATCGGCCGAGCCCAGCGACATCGAGACGCCGTGAAGAGCCACCGGATAACGCTCGCGGACTTCGCGCAGGATGCGGCGAGGCCTGCCGCCCGGGATCATGAAATTCTCCGAGATCACCTCTACGAAATCGACGGCGACCCGGGTCTCGAGGAACTCGGCATAATGGGGCTTGCGCAGACCCAGGCCGAAGCCGGCAAAGGGAGCGATCATCGAAATTATCCTCGATTGGAACGGGTCCGGCCCGGCGGTGGGGACGCCGGGCCGGGCAGACGTTCACTTCGGCGCGGTCAGGCTGCCGCCGGCAGCCTTGCATGCCTTGGCGGTGACTTCCTTGAAGCCCTGGCCCTTGCAGTCGTTCTGGCCCTTGCAGTCGTTCTTCGCGGTCTTGCAGTCTGAGGTGCCCTTGCAGGTGTTGATGCCATAGCAATGGACGACCTTCGCCGCGGTCGTGCCCATGCCGGCCTTGGCGATGGCGGCGGTCGGCGCGGCGGCGCTGATCGCGATGACGGCGGCGGAGGCGGCGATGCTGGCGCCGGTGCGGATAAGGGTCATTGGGATACTCCGAAAAGGGGTTCAGCCGATTTGGCATCCCCAGTTCGCAGGCTCTGGCCGCTCGGTTACAGGCCTCCGCGAATTTACCAGCGCAGCAGGCGCGGCCCGAGCAGCGCGCCGATCGAGGCGGCGAGCAGGATGCCGAGCGAATACCAGGTCAGCACGAAGATCGCCGAAACCTCGGGGCAATGGATGCAATAGACAGTCGCCGCAAAGGCGCCCGCCGCCAGTCCGGCTGCGGCGCCCGCCGCGCGCAGCCGCGTCGGCGCCAGGCGGCGGAACGACCAGAGCAGCCCGACGAAGATCGGCATGGCCAGCGCCAGCACCAGCCAGGGGCAGATCATCCAGCTATGCCCCAGCCACATCGCCAGCCACAAAGCGGGCGGCGTTCGCGCCAACTCCGCGACGCCGAGCCCGGTGAGCAGCACCACCGGCACCGCCAGCAGCCAGGTCCAGCGCAATCGGGCGCTGTCGGGGCGCGCCAGCTGCACGGTCATCACGATCGCGGCGAGGGCGAGCGAGAAGGTATAGCCCCATTTGATCCAGAAGGCGGTCCCGCGCATGGCGAGACCGAGATCCGGGCGGATGCCGAGCGCCAGCACCACCACCGTAGCCGAGACCAGCGCGCCAAGCAGGATGCCGAGCGCGAGCCGCATGACCGTGGCGCCTCGGCGCACCGGCGGCACATCCTTGGCGAGGCGGGTGATGAGATCGTCGGTATTCATCGCGCGCCTCCCTGGATCCGCGCGATCAGCATCTTCAACCCCCTATGCACTGAAACCTTCAGGTCGGATTCGCCGATGCCGCCGGCCTTTGCCGCCTCGGCGACGCTCAGGCCTTCGATACGCGTTGCCCGGATTGCGCGGGCCTGTTTGGGCGGCAGCGTCGACAGGAGATCTTCGATGTCCAGCCGGGCGGTCGTGGCATCTTCGAAGTCCTCTGCGAACAGGGTTTCCTCAAGCCCCTCGATCGGCTGGAGGCGTCGGGTACGGCGGAAATGATCCACCATCTTGTAGCGGGCGATGGCGAACAGCCATGCGGTGAAGGGGCGTTCGCGGTCGTAGGTCGCGCGGCGGGTGTGCACCGCGATCAGGGTTTCCTGCACCAGATCCTCGATATCGTCGTCGGAGCCGTTCGCGCGGCGCCGGTAGAAGCCGCGCAGCAGGGGCACGAGCAGGCGCAGCAATGCCGCATGGGAGGCGGCATCGCCGGCCAGCCCATCGATCATCAACCCGCGCAGCGCTTCCTCGTTCGCTCGCATTCCTGCTCCTCGAGCAAGAGTTCGGCATGGCCGGGCCGAAGGTTACACGCTTTCGCGGAAAATTTTCGAGGGCAATCTGTAACGCCGCAGCCGTCCGCGCCGAATTGGCGATGTGACCCGGGCTTCCGCCTCCTCCCCGGTCACCGCGCGGTTCGGCGCCCCCGGCCGGGCCGCGCGCTGGAGGCACCGCTTTCAAAGGATCACAGACATGCGTTCGACCAATGCCACCCTTGCCGCCACGCTAGCCATCGCCGCCGCCGGTGCCGCGCTCGCTCCCGCCGCCTCGGCCCAGACAAGGCCGGCCATGGAGAAATGCTATGGCGTCGCCCTCGCGGGCAAGAACGACTGCAAGGCCGGCGCCGGCACCAGCTGCGCCGGCACATCAAAGATCAACTATCAGGGCAATGCCTGGAAGCTGGTCAAGGCGGGCAGTTGCACCACGATCAAGACGCCCAAGGGCAATGGCTCGCTGACCCCCAGGGCCTGACGTGTCGGCCGGGGTCCGCCCTGCGTGCCCCGGCGCCGTTTCAACGGAGACATTCGATGACTTCCCCGCTCGCGATCCACGATCGCTTCGTTCGCCGGGTTTCGGCGCTGGTGCCCGACGCGTTTCTCCTGCTTGTCGCGCGCCTCGGCATTGCCGGCGTGTTCTTCCTGTCGGGGCGCAGCAAGGTCGATGGCATCCTCCACATCACCGATGGCACCTACGAGCTCTTCCGCACCGAATATGCGCTGCCGCTGATCCCGCCCGAGATCGCGGCGGTGGCGGCGACCTGGTCCGAGCATGTCTTCTCGATCCTGCTGGTACTGGGGCTCGCGACGCGCTTCTCGGCGCTGGCGCTGCTCGGCATGACTTTGGTGATCGAGATCTTCGTCTATCCCGATGCCTGGCCGACTCATCTGAGCTGGGCGGCGATCCTGTTGCCGCTGATCTTTCGGGGCGGTGGCGCCTGGTCGCTCGACGCGATCATGCGCCGACTCCGCGTGGCTGGAGAGGCGAGGGGATAAAGGCGCTGGATGCGCGCGGCCCACGGCCGACGATCGCCTTTCCGAAGGGCGCGATTTCCGTTCTGTAACGCGCTTCGACGGAACCATAGGCGCATCCGGCGACGCGCTCGAGCCGCGCTCTATCACGAACGACGAGCCGACCGCGCGTGGATCGCACGATCTGGTCACCCTCCAGAACATGAAAGCAGTCGGTGACGCTCGCACGCCGTACATAAAGAGCGCTGGCGATGTGATCGTGAGTCAGGTCGAGCGTGTCGCCCTCGTTGCGATCGTGCAACATCAGGATCCAGCGCGCAATCCGCCGCTCCACCGTGTCGGCTGCGTTCGAGCCGATGGTGGACGCCATCTGCATCATGAAATTACCGGCGTAGCGAAGCAGCGTGCCTCGCAATGTGTCGCTGGCGGCGCTCGCCTCCTGCACGCGGGTCGCCGAGATCGCGAGGGCAGTGCCGCCACGCATTTCCGCAGCCGCCAGGAAGGGCGAGCGTACAGCGCCAAGCAGCGAGCTCCAACCGGCCATCCCTTCCAGGCCGACAAGGCCGAGCGCCGGTTGGCGATCCCCTCGCATCGCATCGCGGACGCAGAGCACGATCGTCTCGGGAAAATAGACAGTGGTGAACGGAACATCGGGCGATACCACAATTTCGCCTGCCCTGAGTTCCACCCGCTTGAGATGCGGCACGAGCAATTGCGCATCGCCGGGCGCAAGCGATCGCAACAAGAGATTCCCGCGAAGGCTGGGCGCATAGATCGAGCTAGTGGTGAGCATGCCCCGAATAATCCTCGCCGGTATAAAGCACTAGCTTCGTCCGCTTCGAGCAAACGGATGCATTCGGCGTGAAATTCTTCTGCGCTGGGTACGACAGCGTACCGTGGCGCTGGCGAAACGGAACATGCGCCGATCGGGCTCTGTTCCCTCCCTGCTTCAACCAGGGAGGCGTGCCCCATGAATCACGACACCGAAGTGCTCGAGGTATTCGAAGCTCGGGCCCAGCGACGCGCAGAGCGCCGCGATTTCTTCAAGGCATTCGCAATGACGGCAGTGACCGGCGGCGGCTTGGCGATGGCGACGCGAATTCCGCGCGCCGATGCCCAGGCGACGCTGACGGACGGAGACGTCCTCAATTTCGCGCTGAACCTCGAATATCTGGAGGCGCAATTCTATTCCTATGCCGCGACCGGTGTCGGGCTGACGCCGGACCTGCTGACCGGCACCGGCCGTCCCGGTGTTGCACTGGGCGGGCGCCAGGTCGCGTTCAGCGACCCCGCGGTTGCGGCCTATGCGAACGAGATCGCTGCCGACGAGAAAGCGCATGTCGCCTTTCTGCGCAACGCGATCGGCGCGACGGCAGTCGCTCAACCGCAGATCGACGTCAGCGTCTCGCCGACCAGTGCCTTCTCCAACGCTGCACGGGCGGCGGGGCTGATCGGTGCCGGCGCGAGCTTCGACCCCTATGCGAGCGACGAGAATTTCCTTCTCGGTGCATTCATCTTCGAGGATGTCGGCGTCACCGCCTATAAGGGCGCGTCTCCGCTGATAACCAACAAGGTGTTTCTCGAAGCTGCGGCGGGCATCCTCGCGGTCGAGGCCTATCACGCCGCGCTCGTGCGCACGACGCTGGATGTAAAGGGCGTTGCCATGCCGGCTCTGATCGACGCGACCGAGGCGATATCGAACGCGCGCGATAGTCTGGACGGCTCGACCGACCTCGACCAGGGCATCCGGGCGATCGGCAACGCGAGCAACATCGCGCCGCTCGACGCGAACGGCCTCGCTTTCAGCCGCTCGGCGGGCCAGGTGCTCAACATCGTCTACCTCAACAAGGCCGCCGTCACTGCCGGAGGGTTTTTCCCCAACGGCGTCAACGGCACCATCGTCACCAGCGCCGCGAATTGAACGCGGGCTCCAACGGGAGGTTCACATGAATCATGACATCGTCCTCGAGGTGCTCGGCGCGTGCGACAAGCGTCGCGAAGAGCGTCGCGCCTTCATGAAGAATGCCGGGCTGGCGGTTGCGGGCGCCACGGTGCTGGCCGCATGCAGCAATAATGATGGCTTCGGCTCGGTCGTCACGCCGACACCGTCACCGACGCCGTCGCCCACACCCGCCCCCACGTCCAGCGATCAGGATGTGCTCAACTTCGCGCTCAACCTCGAATATCTCGAAGCGCAATTCTATTCCTTCGCAGCCAACGGCACCTCGATCCCGATCAGCCTGCTCTCCGGCACGGGTACGCCCGGCGCGCCGAGCGGAGGGCGTCAGGTGACGTTCACCGATCCGGCCGTCGGCCGTTATGCCCGCGAGATCGCCGGGGACGAGCAGGCGCACGTCGCTTTCCTGCGCAGCGTGCTGGGCAGCTTTGCGGTGGCCCAGCCGGCGCTCGATTTGTCTGCGGACGTGAACGGCGCCTTCTCCACTGCGGCGCGCGCCGCGGGGCTGATTGGCGCCGGGCAGGCATTTGATCCCTATGCGAACGACCAGAACTTCCTGCTCGCGGCCTTCATCTTCGAGGATGTCGGTGTCACCGCCTATAAGGGCGCGTCGCCGCTGATCACCAACAAGACGTATCTCGAAGCGGCCGCCGGTATCCTTGCGGCGGAAGCCTATCACGCCGGGCTGATCCGCACGACGCTTTACCGCAAGGGCCTCGCAATGCCTTCGCTCATCGATGCGACCGAGGCGATCTCCAATGCCCGCGACAGCCTCGATGGATCGAGCGACCTCGACCAGGGTGTGCGGAACATCGGCAACGCAAGCAACATCGTGCCGACCGACTCAAATGGTATCGCCTACAGCCGCTCGGCTGGGCAGGTCCTGAACATCGCCTATCTCAACAAGGCGGCGGTGGATCGCGGCGGGTTCTTCCCGACCGGGGTCAACGGCGCCATCAAGCTCAGCGCGGCGAGCGCCTGAACCATGCCGCCGTTCGAGGGGGACGCGGCGCGCTTCGCCGGCCGGGCTCCGCCCGCCAATGTCAGCCTTCCCGGCGCCTTTCGGACCATCGCGGTTCCGAAGGGCGCCGGCCTTTTCTGGCGCAAGCTCGGCGCCTTTGCCGGGCCAGGCTATCTGGTCGCGGTCGGCTATATGGATCCGGGCAACTGGGCCACCGATCTCGCCGGCGGCTCGGCCTTCGGCTATACCCTGCTCTCCGTCATCCTGCTGTCGAACCTGATGGCGATAGTGCTCCAGGCGCTGTCGGCGAAGCTGGGCATCGTCACCGGGCTCGATCTCGCCCAGGCCTGTCGCGCGCATTATCCTCCGCCTGTGCGGATGGCGCTCTGGTTGCTCTGCGAGCTTGCCATCATCGCCTGCGATCTTGCCGAAGTGATCGGCACCGCGATCGCGCTCAACCTGCTCTTCGGCATGCCGCTGGTGGCAGGCGTGATCGTCACGGCGGCGGACGTGCTGCTGATCCTCGCGCTCCAGCGTCGCGGCTTCCGCCAACTGGAAGCCTTCATCGTCGCGCTGCTACTCGTCATCGCCGGCTGCTTTGCGGTCGAGTTGGCCTGGGCGCAGCCGAGCCTGTCGGCGCTCGGCAAGGGGCTTATTCCCAGCCCCGAGATCGTGACCAATCCCGCGATGCTCTATATCGCGATCGGCATCCTCGGCGCGACCGTTATGCCCCACAACCTCTATCTTCATTCCTCGATCGTGCAGACCCGCGCGTTCGAGCGGACCGAGTCCGGCAAACGCGAGGCAGTGAAGCTGGCGACGATCGACAGCACGGTGGCGCTCGGCCTCGCGCTCTTCATCAATGCAGCGATCCTGATCCTCGCCGCTTCGACTTTCCATCGCTCCGGTCAGACCCAGGTCGCCGAGATCGGCGATGCCTTTGCGCTGCTGGCGCCCACGCTGGGCGTGGGGCTCGCCAGTACCCTGTTCGCAGTGGCGCTGCTGGCATCCGGGCAGAATTCCACGATCACCGGCACGCTCGCCGGGCAGATCGTCATGGAAGGATTCCTCGATCTACGCCTGCCGCACTGGCTACGGCGGATCGTGACGCGCGGCCTTGCGATCATTCCGGCCGTGATCGTCGCGGCACTTTATGGTGAAAGTGGCACGGCCAAGCTGCTGGTGCTGAGCCAGGTGGTGCTCAGCCTCCAGCTACCCTTCGCGGTCGTGCCGCTGGTGCGCTTTACCAGCGATCGGGCGATCATGGGCGGCTTCGCCAACAGCGGCTGGCTGCGCGCCGCCGCGATCCTGATCACCTTGACCGTAATCGGCTTGAACAGCGTGTTGCTGTTCCAGGTTTTCGGAGGCTGAGAGATGTCGAAGATCCATGCATATTCGCTTCGCTTCTGGATGGGCGCGGCAATCAATTGTGCCGGAATAGGCATACTGCTGCTTCGGGTGTTCTAACGCACCAGTGGCCGGCAAAAGGAAAGCCACTGCCCGGGCATGCAGGCAGTGGCTTTCACGATGCACTCGCCGGAAGCTGGCCGATGGGAACAGGCCCTCCGACGGGCGCGATCCGGCACGAGGGGGCTCGTGCCGATACCGGCTTCAGGGCATCAGGACGCTGTCGATCACATGGATCACGCCGTTCGACTGGTTGACGTCCGCGATCGTGATCTTAGCCTTGCCGCCCTTCGCATCGACCACCCACCAGGCGCCGTCCGGCCCCTTGGTGACGGTCAGCTTCTCGCCCTGCACGGTGGTCAACATCGCCTTGCCCATATGCTTCTTCGCATTGGCCGCGAGCATCGCCGCACTCATCTTGCCCGCCACGACATGGTAGGTGAGGATCTTGGTCAGCATCGCCTTGTTCTCGGGCATCACCAGCTTGTCGACGGTGCCTGCGGGAAGCTTGGCAAAGGCGGCGTTGGTCGGCGCGAACACGGTGAAGGGGCCGGGCCCCGACAGCGTACCGACCAGCCCTGCGGCCTTGACGGCGGCAACCAGCGTGGTGTGGTCCTTCGAATTCACTGCATTCTCGATGATGTTCTTGGTCGGATACATCGCGGCACCGCCGACCATCGGATAATGCTGGACGGCCGCGACGGCACCGGTGGCGAGCAGCGCCGAACCGGCAATCGTGAGGCTGAGCTTCTTGAGGCTGGGCATCTTGGCTTCCTTCTCCGGCACCCGGAATGCTGGGTGCAGGGAAGCTACGGTGCCGGTTGCCCGGCGGATGCAGTTGAGGCTCAGATCGTCGAGATTTTTCCGGCCGCGATCGGCGCGCTGCTCGGCGCCTGGTGGGGGGCGCCGTCGCGAGGCTCGAGCGTAATCGCCAACGTCGCCCCATCCTTGAGCAGCGTGCGGTGTGGTGCATCTACGGCAACCTTGGTCACGCCATCCGCGGCGACCAGGCCGAGCGAGCGCGGCACGCCATCCGCAGGGATCACCCACAGCTCCGGCGCAAGCTGGCTGGCGGGCAGGCGCATCGCCCGAATTCGCAGGACGCCGCCCTCGGGATCATAGGCCGCGGCAAGCAATGCGGGCGCATCGCCGCTGCCGAGCTGGGCGATGACTGCCCTGTCGGGGGCACGGACGATCTCTACCGGTGCAGGCACCGGGCGCAGCACCAGAATCGCGGCAAGCGAAGCGGCCAGCGCGCCGCTCGCAACCGCGCCGATCCGCCAGCGCTGGAGCGCGCGCTGGGTATGGCGGCTGTCCATACCGACCAGGCGTCGCTGGATAGCCGGCCATAGTGCGGGAGAGGGCTGCGTCTCGAACCGCTCGTACAATGGCTCGAAGCGCCCGTCCCAGGCCTCGACGGCCGCGGCGAAATCGGAGTCGGACAGGCGCAACCGCATAGCCTGGGCTCGCGCATCGCCTTCGAGCAGACCAAGTGCGAGTTCGGCGGCGAGCGCATCGCGCTCTTCGGGAGTCATCGGCTCAGGCATCGCCCAGGCACTCCCTGAGCTGGATCAGGCCGCGGCGCACCCAGCTCTTGAGCGTGCCGAGCGGCACCGCCATTGCCTCCGCGAGCTGCGAATAGGTGAGCCCATCGAAGAAGGCCGCGCGGATCGCGCGACGCGGGCGGTCTTCAAGAGCATCCAGGCATCCGAAGATCCGCGCGCGCAGCGCAACGGCGTCGATCACCTCGGGCGCCAGCGGGCTGTCATCGACGATCGCCGCCGCCGCGCTTTCGGGCAGATGCGCCGTTGCGCTGTTGGCCCGCCGCCAGTCGATCGCGGTGTTTCGGGCGATTGCGCATAGCCAGGTGATCGGGCTCGCGCGTTCTGGATCGAAGCGCCCGGCGCGGTCCCAAACCTTGAGATAGACTTGCTGCAAAACATCCTCGGCGGCTTCGCGATCTCCGGAGATACGAAGGCACACGCCAAAAAGCTTCGCGGCGGTCGCGTCATATACGGCGCGCAGTGCTGCCTGATCGCCTTCGGCGACTCGGGCGAGGCTGGCGACGAGCCTTTCTCTGCTTGCGCTGGCTGCCGTATCGATCATCGCTACAGAGCCTATCCGAGCCCGCGCGGACTGTCAGCCGCGCTTTTCGGCAACCGCGCGCACTGTGAGGCAATAGGCGGGCGGCAGAAATCGCGGTGAAGCGTCCAAGAGCTGCCAGTCCGCAATCGGCCCAATTTCAGGCATTGAGCTGACTACGTCGGAGGGCGCAGCCTAGCCGTTGTGAAGACCGTTGGCATGACCTTGCTCGGATAGGTCTAGGCAGCCGCGCGGAACAGCAAGCTCGTTTGTGGGAACGCACTTATTTTCCTGGCGATTTCCATAACATCGGCTGATCCGAGGAGGCGAGTGCTCGCCCGCAAGTAAAGGTGGTTGCATACTCCTGCAACCAACCGAAACACCCGCCATTCCAGTAGGATGGCGGGTTTTTTGTCACCTGCTGAGCAGCGCTGAAAACAACTCCGGAAGCATATCGGAAGCACTCGGACGGAAACTCCCCCGCGAAATCACGCGGAAACGGCCGCCGTTCTTTCCCGCATCCGACAGCGAGAGAAGGCGAACGGCAATCGGCCGGAGCCCAGATTGAAATCGAACGGCCACATTCTCGGCATAGTGCCGGGAAGTCAGGGCTCCGTGCTCTCGTCAAGACGGCCCTGGCACCCTCTCGTCGCCCGGCCTCCGTCTCGGACAGCTACGCGCCCTAATGGCGGCTGTTCAATCAGCTTCCGATCGATCTGAACGAGTTCCGCTTTGGCTGCCGCCAATTGCGCGCCGCCCTCCACGCGTAGTCTATTCATCTCCTCCGTGGAGGTATCGCAGAACCACGTCTTCGGGATCTCCCAGTAGCGTTTCGCCGAGGTCCAGGCGGGCAAGATACGGCGCCCGGCTTGGAGCCAGGCGCGGTTAGTGTCGGCGTAGGGAAGGCGCACGCGCAGAAACTCGCCCTTGCCGGTCCGGCGTAGAATCACGGGGATCTCGTGCTGGTTCCAGATCCTCGTGAGTGTCTTTCCGTCCATGCGTGATGATCTCGGTATCGATCGTCTGAGCGCTGATTAGCGTCTAATGGTGCTGGCGGCGTCTGGGCATCCAGATCGGCGGGGTGGTTCGCGGCCAGCTTTTAGCTCCGCTAGCGCGAGCATCTCGCGTATCAGAAACAGAACGCGCTCAATCGTTGGACGCGTTAGGAATTCGCGTTTGCTCGCGAGCCTCATGTCGGCGCTTCCTGCCCGAGAATCTCTTAGATCGTCAGGAACAATGTATCGATAGACCCCCGTTGGCATTCGGCTGCCACCGTTGAACGATGCCCCCCAGAAGGAGCAGCCGCGTTGATCGACGTCCTTCAAGTCCACGCTCGTAAACATGACCTCTTCGAACCGGCAGCGCACCAGGTGGGTCGTTGCGAATGATTGCTTGCCATCGTCGACGGTAATAGTCGCGCCACGGAGGTCGCAGCGATCGAGCAGGCAGTTTTCGAAGCGAACATTCATCAGCACGCAGCTTCGGAAGTCTATCGAGGTGAGGTCGCAATCCTTGAAGGTGAGATTGGTCAGCGTCGAAGGGTTCTTTCCCTTGTTGGAGAACTTGGTGCCCGACAGGTCAAGATCCTTGATTTCCAGGCCGGTAAAGGTTTGTCCCCACAGGGGCAGCATTCCGCCGTAGTTTGCAAGTTCCTCAACGAGGTCAATCATCCTGCCGCGCCGCCGACGCCGTATGATGGATTTTCGTTGTCTCTCAACCTCTTGCCAACGCGCTAGCCGGTTTGCGAAAAACCCTGCGATGCCACCGATAAGGACGGCATCAATTCCAGACCCCCCGATCTCCGGTCCCAGATTCTTGAGATAGGCCCAGTTCAGGCCGAGCCAACTCACGACGGTGGGGGCCTCCTCGGAGACGGTGAGCCACTGCCCTGCCAACAGCAACGTAGCGACAAGGGTCAGGGCGAGAACCGCAGTGGCGAGTCCTGCCTTCATTGATCTGTAATGACCTTAAGCGCGGCCGTCTTTCGCTGCCGGTTCAGGATGCCATCTGGTATCGACCAGATCTTCCGAAGCATCTGCTCGCCATATATTGCCTCTATCGCCTTGACCACTTCAGTGAACACGCTCTCTGGTTTCAGCGCGGCCTGCAATTTTTCAGTTTCGGCTTGCGGCGCGGGCGGTGTGATGCCGCAACTCGGGTCGCCTGAGGTTTGCGCGGCGTGAACCTGGTCGATAAGCGCCCCAAGGACCAGCTCGAAGCCCTGCATCCGCTTGAAGGTCTGCCTCGCGCCTGGGTCCACCAGCAATGTCTGGAAGATCGGCGGATGCTTCTGCCAGCCAGCGGCCAACGACGGAGAATCGGGAGTGGCATCCGTATCTCTTTCCAGTTTGGAGATTTCCTTGAAATATGAGGATCTCACGATCGTCGCGAGTAGCGATACGTAATAGATCGAATTCTCGTCGGCTGCCTTCTGTGACCTGCGGAGTAGATCGACGATACTCGTAATCCGCGAGGTCTGGCCGGTTGGTTGTACCACTGGGACACGGCGTCCCTTAACCCTCTGGACGATGTCGTCCTCATCGACCCCAAAGTGAACGTCGATGAATTCGCCGCGGTCCGGCCGCGAACGGGCGGATGTCCATCTCGGATGAAAGTTGCGAAAGAGGTTCTTGCAGCCCTGTGCGTCGAGAATATTCGCGGACTTCTCATCGATCCAGATACCGAAACCCTTGAAAGCGTCTAGGTCGAGCGCGAGCGAAATCTCGTCCTGATGAAATCCAGGCACTCTGTAGGCCTTGAAAAGATTTTTGATTTCCGCGGGTTCATCGGTATTGAAATGCTTGACTAGGGCGATTTTCGCCTTGCTCGCTCTTTGCTGGTCACCGGCATTGCTCGCCGCGAGTATTGGCGTCCAGACTTCGCGGAGGCTCTGAGCGCCAAGCTCCCCATTCGTCAGACAAAGTTTGAACGGCAGCTGCTTCTCAATGAGAAGCGATCGCAGATGCGTAGCGAATGATAATATGTCCTCGGCGTGCGCGAACTGGAAGAGCTTGGCCGCGCCGCCCTGCGTGACGATGCCGCGCTCTAGCATGGCCTTGGTGCGTCGACTTTCCGGTCCGTGGCGCCTCAGCGCTTCGGCGCAGGCGCGGAGAATGAGTTCTTCGAAGGTAATCGCGGCGGCGTGGACGTTGATATAGCCCAGGGGGTTCATGCTCGAGTGGCGTACCGTCAGGTCGACTATGCCGATGAAGTTCGACATCAACTTGTTCCTTCCTACTGCTTCTTGAGGAAGAGACGAATAGGTGTCACTAGCCCATCTCTGACGAGAGGCAGCATCTTGGCGTAACCTTTTTCATCCACGAGCTTGAATTTCTTCGGATTCTTCTCATACGAGTTTCGCCAGTCGAATACGGCGCCGATGCGATCCGCGCTGTCGCCGGGCGCCGTCAGCCAGAAGCAGAGGATGTACGAACCGTCGCTTCGGACCAGTTGATTGTCGTTGAGCGCATCTCTCAGTTGCGCTTCCTGCAGCATGCCGTGCTGATTGCGTGCGTCAGGCCGTCGCCCTGAGTCTGCGGTGAACTCCGGTTTCGAAGTCCTGAACCGCCCCGTCGTCACCAGCTTCACCGCCTCATCGACATCGAGAAAATGGTTGGAGAATTCCTCGATCAGAAATCGCGTCCAGAGCCTCGCGAATCCGGCGCGTTCGCTAGAGCTCATCATTTGTCCGAGGTTGGTGCGAGATATTGCCGCGAAGGAAGCATACGCGTCGGCATCGAACCGATCGAATAAGCCTCCCGCTCGTCCAGCAGCGACTTCGGTCGTAGCAAATGCCGCCTTCTTGGCGAAGAGAGCTGCGTTTGTGCCGCCAGCGGTTCGCCACTTTGACAGAACCGCTTGAACGCTGTCGTCGTTGGCCAGCATGATGTCTTGGAAGATATCCTGGATGGATGCTCCGACCTTGGCCCCGCGATGGTTGTCGTCAACGGTGATGACGGCGTTGACACCGTTTCTCCCGCGCTCCCACCCAAAGTGGCTGCCAGCGGTAATCTCGAGCACGAGGCCGAATGCCGTCGGTGCTCCAGCGGCAAGGGATCCGTTCGTAATAACCAGCCGGCTATCCTTGATGCTGGCGGCACCCTGCTCAAGGCTCACCCATTGCTCGATGCGGGCGAGATCGAGTTGGGCACCTCGTTGCATCAGGACCCCCGAAATGTTGAAGCCCTCATAGTCGAAGGCATGATGGAGACGTACCCCTCGGAGGTTCTCCGAGGCGTTTTGCTTGATATGCTCACCCGCTTTTTCAGGGATCCAGACACCTTCACCGCCACCGTGAACGGTAACGTAATATTTTGTTTTCATGTAACTCGCGTCTCAAAAGTTTGGTTCGCGACTCATGGAGCGCATTGATGTCGTTGCGATCAATAGTGATCGAAATATTCATTCTCGAATAAACTTTGTGGCCGCTTGCATCATGCTGCCCCCCCTCATTCTTGTTCACTACGACTCGTTTGAGGTCGTAATAAGGTAGCGAGCGTAGCGGTCGCCGTTTCCAGCGTCGATAGACACTTTCCATTACTACCGAAATCGATCCTTTTCATCGGGGAGCCTATGTGCGGGTGGCCGATTGTTGCTCGATTGTGGAGCAAACGCATATGCGCCCCAATAGCGGTCATTCCATTCCCGAACGCGCAATCCTGAAAGCTGCCATTCTGGTTGCTCGTACAGCCGCGATTTGCAGGTACCTGTAACAACCCCTGTTGACATGCGACGAGGCGGTGTTAAATTTTTAGCATGTCAGGTCGGGCATCCAGGGTCGCGCGCAAAGGGGGTATGGACGGCTTGAGCCGCCGTGAGCGCGAAATAATCAATGTGCTCTACCGGGTCGGTCAGGCGACCGCCGCGCAAGTCCAGGAACAGCTCGCCGATCCGCCTAGCTACACCACCGTTCGCACCCTCCTGACCATTCTGGAAGGGAAGGGCCATGTGCACCACCGCGTCGATGGCTCGCGCTATGTATACGAGCCTGCCGTGGCGCGCGAGCACATGGGCGCGCGCGCGGTCGAAACCTTATTGTCGACCTTCTACGACAACTCGGTCGAGCTGATGATCGCCGGGATGCTGGACCGCGAGGAGGTGCCGGCAGAGGAGCTGGATCGGCTGGCGGAGATGATCGCCCGAGCCCGTAAGGATGGGCGCTGATGTCGCTCGCGCTTCTCAACGCCTCGCTGTTTGCGGTGGAAGCGCTGGCGGCGTCGCTGATCCTGCCGCTTCTCGCATGGCAGTTATGCTTCCTGCAACGTGAGCGCGCCGCCCTGCGCCATCTGATCTGGCTGGCGGTATTCGGCGCGTTGCTGTTGCTGCCGTTGCTGGCGTTGCTGGTGCCGTCGCAAGTCATCCTGCATCACGGACCGGACGCGGCGATTGGCTACTCGCAGCCGATCGCGATAGGGATGGTGGATGCCGCACCGGCACCCCTCCTAAGCAACTCTCACATCGTGATTGCGCTCGCCGCGGTCTGGGCGGCGGGGCTTTGCTGGAACTTGCTCCGATTGGCCGCGGGTCTGTACGGGCTGCATCGCTTGCGCCGGAGCGGTGTGCCGTTCGAGGCCGGTCTGAATTGCGCGGTGCGACTTGCTCCCACTGTACCGCTGACCTTCGGCTGGTTGAAGCCGGTAATCCTGCTGCCGCTAGACGCCCCCTCCTGGCCGCAGGCAAGGCTGGAGGCGGTCTTGGGCCACGAATGGGCGCATGTGGGTCGGCGCGACAATCTGAGCAACGGATTGGCGCTCCTCGCTTGCGCTGTTTACTGGCCGAACCCGTTCGTGTGGTGGGCCAGGCGGGCGATGTGTCGCGCGGCGGAGATCGCCGCTGACAATCGCGTTCTGGCCGGGGGCATGAGACCATCGCTCTATGCCGCCGAGTTGCTGGCGCTGACGGCCGAATATCGGGGGCGGGCGCCTTTCGCCGCGCTGGCGATGGCGTCGCCGTCCTGGTTGGAAGTGCGCGTAACCACCCTGCTGTCGCCGACCCAGTCGCGCACGGATGCAGCGGCGATCGACGTTGCCGGAATCGCCGCCTTGGGTTCTGCTGCGGCCTTGATGCTGGCCCTCGTCCGCCCCGGTGTCGTGGAATTCCCGCTGTCGGCGGTGCGCCCGCAAGGTTCCACATCGCCGGCAATGGCGGCTCCGCAATCCGATCTGCCGCCGGCGTTCCCCGCTCCGTCGAGCATCGCGTCCGAGCTTCCGCCGGTGTCGTCCCGTGCCGGGGACGTCCTGCCAAAAGGTATTCGGCCGGTCGAAACGGGGGCAGCCGCGGTCGATACGGCATTGGGCGAGTCGCCTCCCGCGACCGGCTCCAATCCGCAAGACGTTGACCGCGACAGAGCGAACAGGGACGCACGACTGATGACCGAGCGCATCGAGCGTGAGGATCGGCTGAGGCAAAAGGCGGTGCAGAGACGGATTGCTCTCGATGCGAAGTTCGCGCGGTCAACGGCCGACCGGGAGGCAATGCTTAGTATCAAAGCGGCGGAAAGATCCGCCCGATTAGCTTCGGAAAAGTCGGCAAGGGACGCCGCGCGAGACCTTCTTTAGCTCTTTCAAGACCCGCAGTTGAGACCGCGCTTTGCGGCACGGCGTAGCTTTGCCACAAAAAGGAGAAACCGGATGACCCGTTCGTGGAGAACATTTCGCAAGTCCGTCTGGGCGCTAATCCTTGCCTTGGGCATTGCCACGCTTCCGGCCCGCGCGGCGCCGGTGGATGATTACATCCGGTCCGAAATGCGGAAAATGGGTATCCCAGGCCTATCCATCGTCGTCATCAGGGACCGGAAGATCGTAAAGATCGCGGGATACGGATCGGCCAATCTAGAGACCCGCACTCCGGCCACGCCCGACTCGATCTACAAGATCGCGTCGCTGAGCAAACCGTTCATTGCTTCCGCCATTCTGGATCTCGCGGCCGACAGAAAGATCGGCCTGGATGACAGGATCAGCCAACACCTGACGGGGACGCCGGACAGCTGGAAGGATATCACGATCCGGCAGGTACTGACGCACACTTCCGGTATTCCGCGCGATCCGAACGACTATCATCCCTATCAGGAACAAAAGCCGATGGCTGTCATCGCCTCGGCCTACACGCTGCCGCTTTCCTTCAAACCCGGAGAGAAATTCCTCTATTCCAACGTTGGCTATTACATCCTCGCTCAAATCATCGAGAACGCTACGGGAGCGCCGTGGGAAGGCTTCGTGGCGGCGCGCGTGTTCAAGCCTGCCGGGTTGCAGGTTACCCGCCCATTGACGGCCGCGATCGTGCCGGACCGGGCTGCCGGGTACGATCGAGTAGATGGACGACTGGTCAATGCCGAGAACTGGGTCGCGTCGCGACCCAGCTCCGCCTTCCTCTCCAGCGTTCGCGATCTAGCGCGGTGGGATATCTTTCTGGATGACCAGCGGTCGCGGTCTCCTGCGTTCTGGGAGCAGACGCGCACGCTGCCAATGCTTCCGAATGGCCGAACCGGGCAATACGGGCTGGGCTGGTATGTTGAGACTTATCTCGGCCACGCGCGAATCCATCACGACGGACAATATCCGGGCTTCCGCTCGACCTGGGAGCGTTTCGAGGACGACAAGCTAACGATCATAATCCTGACCAATTCGGGCCAGGCGCCGGTTGAATCTCTGGCGCTCAAGGTTGCCGGCTTCTATGTCCCCGCGTTGGCCGCGCCGACTTTCAATACCAGCGTGAACCTGCCGACCTCCAGCGTAGCAAGCGGATCGCCGGTGACGATCGGGTTCACGCTGCGCGCTGGGAAAGCCGCTCCGAAGTCCGTCCTTGAGCTGGAAATCTGGGATTCCGAGAACAAGGCGGTGTATAAGCAGACCAAGAGCGGCCAGGACTTCGCGGCCGGAGAAGGCCGTCGGATCGATTTCCAGTGGACGCCCGCCAAGCCTGGGAAATACTGGATCAACCTGGGCATTTACGGGCCTAAGTTCACGCCAAATTACGCGTGGGCCGAGCATATCGGAGCTCTGACCGTGAATTGATTGTCCGTCGCACGGGTTACCGAGGATTTTGGTGGCGTGCTTCGGGTAGCCTTCTCATTGCCGAGAGGGCTTTGGGATATTCGCATATAAATTCAGAATCTGGTTTCGCATGGAGTTCGGGTGCCATGACGCGCGAGCGCCGATGTCGGGATCTGGAATGAGGCGCTTTCGAAAATTATTACGGCGCACTCGAATGAATTATCGAGGCGTGTCTTGAAAATCATGATGAAGCGCAAAGAATCTGCATAAATTATCCGGCATTGCCTGCAAAGGCAGGCGGTCATGAGAATTTAATTTGATGAATACTTGGATTGTTGCGCCGAAGGGCGCGCGCCCTTCGGCCTTGACGCTGCGTGCGATGCAAGCCCTTTTCGGGCTCCGTTTGCTGTCGGCCCTGAAATGCCTTTCAACCAATGGGCCGGGCGACATCCGTTCCGCACGCGCTGCTCGTGCCTGGCCCGGGAGCCTCGATCCACCTGCAGACAGCCAATCTCCGGATGGTCGAATTTGGCGGGGCGCCCTGTCTGTCCGACGATCAATCCATAAGCGGGGTGGTGCGGGCCGTTGTTGCGGGCACTGGCGGCCTTCGTCGCCCGGCATTTCGAGCAATATCCGGTGCTGTCCGCGCTCGGCGACGGCGGTTTCCTCATCAAGCTCAGGCGTGCGCTCTATGGCGGCGGAAATGAACTCCAGTACCGGCAGCAGTTTCAACACAAATCGGGACAATCACATCGCGCCAAATGAATATTGGGTATCATCGGTGAACCAGAGCTTTATCCGCGCAGTTCAGCGCCCTGGCTGCAATTGATGGGGATAAATAATGTCTATGATCGCTCTGGCTATGGCGATGGGTGTGTCGACGATCCATCCGACAGTACCAGGTTCCTGTCCTGAAATTCAGGCAGACGTGAGATTGGATCGGCTCGCTGGTCTCCCGGCGGAGATTCGCGACGATTTGAAGCTGATCACTCATAATGACATGGGCGACGGTGGCGGCCCATTATTGAACACGGATGCGCCGACGGCCCGAGACATGAAGCACCCCAATACGCGCTTTTTTCAGGCCATGAGTAGGAAGGGAAGATGGTACGTCCAGTTCGAGGTGGCATTATCCGGGGTTCGGACATTGAGCTATGCCGTCGGGGAAGCTGGTCGATTCTACCGCGTGCCTTCCCAATATTTCGGAGGTCCGCCCTGTGAATCGCTCCAGGCGGCGATGAGTGGTGTATTGTCGCTCGATAGTGTCAAATACAGATGATTGAACCAGCGATGCCTTGATTTGACGCCTGTCACGTTAGGTTGAGAACCCAAACAAGTATCTGATTTTCCGTCGTCATCCCCGCGTAGGCGGGGATCCAGGGCCAGGCGCGGAACGGGTGTGGCGAGTCCTGTCCTCTCCGGACAGCGTTCGCGCGGTGGTGCCGATATCCCGCATTACCCTGGATCCCCGCCTTCGCGGGGATGACAAGGTTTGCTGAACGAGTCTTGACCCTAGGTGTTTGGTCCCGGAGATTGATGGTGCGGGTTTGAGATGAAGCGTTTTGGCTCGTTTGCCCAGCATGTGCAGATGTATTCGTAGGGTGTGAGGCCGCGGAGGGTTTTGAGGCGGCGGCCATAGTTGTAGGCGTTGATGAAGTCGCCGAGGTGGGTCTCGAGCTGACGGTGGCTGTCGTAATGGTAGCGCCTGACGGTCGCCTCCTTGATGGTGCGGTTCATCCGCTCGACTTGGCCGTTGGTCCAGGGATGCTTCACCCTGGTGAGGCGGTGCGTAATGCCGTTCTCGTCGCAGACCCGATCGAAGATATGGCGGAAGGCGTATTGGTGGTGCGCCATGTTGGTGAACTGGATACCGTTGTCGGTGAGCACGGTATGGATGGCGTAGGGAACGGCTGCGACCAGGTTCCTGAGGAACTGGGCAGCGGTCATCTTGCCGGCTCTTTGGTGGAGCTCGACGAAGGTGAACTTGCTGGTGCGGTCGATCGCCACGAAGAGGCGTAGCTTGCCCTCGGCGGTCTGCACCTCGGCGATGTCGATGTGGAAATAGCCGATCGGGTAGGTCTTGAACTTGCGTTTGGGCTCCTTGTCGCCAGCGACATCGGGCAACCGGCTGATCCCGTGGCGTTGCAGGCAGCGATGGAGCGACGAGCGCGTGAGATGCGGGATCGTCGCCTGGAGCGCGTAGAGGCAGTCGTCGAGCGGCAGCAGCGTGTGGCGCCGGAAGGCGACGACGATCGCTTCTTCCTCGATGCTCAGCACGGTCGAATGCGGATCCCTGGGGCCGGTGCGCAGATCGGCCGCCGAGGACCCTTCTTCCACTTGGCCACCGTCTTCTGGTTGATGCCGTAGCGCTTCGCCAGGACCCTCAGGCTCTCTTGACTATGCTGTATCGCTCGACGGACTGCCTCTGTCGTCCGGGCGCTCCCGTGTAGAATCTGGCCCATAGTGCATCCCTCCACTCGCTCGCGGATAATGCACCATCAATCTCCGGGACCAAACAATTCCGGTGTTTCGGCGGCGGGGAAGGGAAGGATTGCCTCAGCATTGAGCCAGAGCAGCGCGAGGACGTGCTTGCACGGGAATTTGCGTGAAGGGCACGTGCACTTATTCCCCATGTCGCGCAGGTCGGCCATCACACGATAGGGATTGGCGCCCGATCCGGCGCACTCGCCCCAGATCAGCGCCGCATCATGGCTGGCGCCGACGCTCGACCATTTCCCGGGCTTGGCGAGGCCCGCCGCGGCCTTGAGCGATGCCTGGTCGGTGGCAAGCTGTTCCACCGCCTTCAAGTCGATCGCCACACCGCCCCCGAACCCTTGCTTCCGGATCGATGATAGGGGGCGATTGTGAAAGCTCAACTCGCTTTGGAGGTTTGTTTCGCCCGGTTCGCCTGCGCCTCCCGGACGATGCCGCGCAGCGCACTCAAGAATCTCCGCTTTGCCGTTGGGCAAGCTTCTGCGTTTTCAGGATATCGCCCACGCACAGGGTGGCGGTTCCGAAACAAATCATTCGACGTCTGATTCGAAAGCCGAAAAGCTCAATGCGCAATTATTGAAGTGGCAAGATGAGTTTATATCAGAATTGTCCATTTTGGGACATATTGTATTACTTCAATTCGCCAGCATCGGATAGACAGTCGAAATCGATGGGGGTGGAAGATGGCGGGCGCTCTACAAGCTATCATATCGCCTGTGCTTCAAACAGTATCGGACTCCCACATCAAGCGCGATCTGGTGCGGTGTTTTTCCGAACACTCCCATTATTTTCGTACCATCGAGGAGGGATTTCGCGCTCTCACCCGGCAGAGGCAAGATCCCGAAGCACTTTGCGGCTTCTTCCACAGTTGGTCGCAGACCAACAACAGTGCGGTGACCGTTGCGGGGATCGGCAATCGTTTGACGCTCATGCTCCATCGCGGGCAGCAGGTCGGCGATGAGCGCGCGTTGCTTCGTACGCTCACCAGTCTCGACCGCATCATCGATGAGGATCTCGCGGTCACGCACAGGGTGCTCCACTCGGAAATGTTCTACCGCATGGCGACCGACATTGTCGGCGATGACCGCTGGCTCCTGCGACGCTACCTTCATCCTGCGGCGAAGGCGTTCAAGGACTGGAAGGATCATAACTCGCTGCGCGATCGCGACCCGGTGATTGCACTGCTCACCACGCTGACGCACGAGATCTACACTCACGGCGAAGTCGAATTCATCCTGCCGCTGTTCCGGCGCTGGCTGGACGAGGAATATGGCTTCACCGATGCCGAGATCCGCCGCACCCTCGCTTGGATCAGCGTCCATACCGGGCCGACCGAACGGGACCATTTCTTTCATGCCCTGAGCGCGCTGGAGCATTTTGCCGAAGCCATGGACGTCGACATCGCCGAATATTCGCTCGACGAGATCGTCGCCACCTATCTCGCAAAAAAGGCTGCGGTGCTCGAGCATCTTTGCCTGAGCGACGCGATCGAGGTCGAGGCGCTCCATTGAGCGGCACTGGCGTCGAGGCGCTATTGCTGCGGATCGCCGAGCGCAGCTTCGCCGAGGACCTGCGCTCGGCGCTGGCGATGCGGCTCGGCGATCCGCCGGTCATCGACAGCGAACAGCTTGCGGCTACGCCCGTGCTGATCACGCCCGCCTATCTGGCCCGGCTCGATCGGCTGAACCAGTTGCTCGACAAGGCGCTGCGCGCGATCGTCGAGCATTATTCCGACGATCCGCGCATCCGCGCCGTCTATGCGTTGCCCGAGCCGATGGAAGCGATCCTGCGGCTGGCGCGCGGAGCGCCCTATCGTGTCGGCTGGTACCGCCCGGACCTCGTCCACGATGCCAATGGCGGGCCGCGCGTCTGCGAGATCGGTGCGCGATATCCGCTCAACGGCTGGATGGTGAGCGAACGTGCGGCCCAGGCGCTCGCGCCGCACGCCGCCGCGACCGGACTGGGCGCGGTGACCGGGCATGGTTTCCTCGACGCGCTGTGCAGCCAGTATCGCCCGGGCGAGACCGTGGCGATGTTGCATGCAGGCGAGGCCGGAACCGAGATATTCCTTCTCGCCGAGGCGCTTCGCGAGCGCGGCATTGGCTTCGCGTCGGTTTCGCCGGCGGCGATCGGGCTGGAAGGCGGCAGGCTGTGCGCCGCGGGGCGGACGATCGACCACGCCATTCTCGAGATGGACCGAAGCGAACTGCCGTTGATCTCCGGCGAGGTGTTGCGCCACCTGATCGACACGGGGCGCTATTTCAACGACGTCCGCACGCTGATCCTGGTCCATGACAAGCGCGTGCTCGCCGTGCTGTGGGACGATGCGATCCGCCGGGATCTTCTGGGGGCGGACGAGGCGGAAGAGCTGCGTGCCTTTCTGATTCCCTCCTGGACGATCACCGAGGCGGGCGGCTGCGAAGCGCTGTTCGCGCGCGGCGAGGACATGATCGCGAAGCGGAGCAGCGGCGGTCGCGGAATCGACGCGCTGGTGCGTCGCGAGTGCGGCGAGGCGGCGTGGCGCGCGCGCGTCGAGCGCGACTGGCCGAGGGACATGTACCAACACTATCTTCCGCAACGCGATTTCGGCGCGCCCGGCGACGCCCGCGCGACGCATCTGATCGGGTTGCAGCTGTGCCGTGACGCGACCAGCTATGGCCCGGGCATATTCCGCGGTTCCAGCGCGTCGGTGATCAACCTCCATGGCGACCGCGGCCTGATCTACCTCCCGCTGATCGCACAATGATCAGCCTTGCGGTCGTGATTCCGCTGTTCGACAAGCGGGAGTTCATCGGCGAGGCAATCGCGTCAATTGCCGGCCAGGACGCTCCGCCCGATGCGTTGATCCTTGTCGACGATGCGAGCACCGATGGCAGCGCGGCGGCGGCCGAGCGGGCGCTTGCCCTCCATGCCGCGGCGCTTGACGGTACACGGGTCGACCTGGTGCGGCGGTCGGAGAATGGCGGCCCGGGCGCGGCCCGCAACAGCGGCATCGAGCGTGCCGACTGCGAACTGCTCCTCTGCCTCGACGCCGATGACATGCTGCGCCCCGGTGCGCTGCGGCATATGCGCGAGGCCATGGACCTTCATGGCCTGGCGATGGCGGTGATCGGCTATGCGAGTGAGCCCGCGGGCGAGGTCTTTCCGGAGCTCGAACTGCTCGCCGACGAGCTCCAGCCGATCGAGGAAGGGCTGTTCCTGCTTGCCGAGCCGCTGCGTGCCGCCGCACATCCCGAGTTCGTGATGGGGCGTGCCAGCAACGTCGTCGTTCGGCGCCGCTCGCTCGGCGCACACCGTTATGGAGACGCGCAGCTCAACGAGGGCGTCGATCTCTGGTATCGCGTGCTCAAGGACGTTGCCGCTGCGGGCGGGCGCGTGGGCCTGATCGCGGCGCCGCTGATCCGCTTCCGCGTTTCGCCCGGCAGCCTGTCGCACCGCCGCTGCGATGATTGGCGCGCGCTCGAGGTTCCGCCGACGGTGTTGCGCTATCGCTGCAGCGACGATCCCGGCGACCGCAGGATGGCGGCGATGCTCGCCGCGCGCTGGCGCGACCACGCGCTTGCGACGCTGCCCGAGGAACAACGGCCCCTGTTCCTGGCCTATCATCGCGACCTGCTCGGAGCGGCCGCTTCATGACCATTACCGGCGATGAAGCGTTGCTGCGCGATTGTTTCGCCCGAGCGCGCGCGCACATCTTCTACCGCGACCATTTTGCCGGGGTCGCCGACCATCACATGGCGCCGGCAGTCGACAAGGCGGTGCTGAAGCCGCATCTCGACCGTTTCGCGCCCGGCTCCGAGCCGCGCGGCGTGTACCTGGTTCGATCGGGCGGGAGCACGAGTACGCCTTTGGTGTTTCCGGTCGACATCGAGGAGAATCATGCCCAGCGTCATGCCCTGGCCGGCATGTTGCGCGCCGCAGGGATGTTCGATGCGGGGACGGTGGCGCTCAATCTGTTCGGCTATGCCGACCTGTATCGTACCGCGGCGATCCTCGATGACCTGCTCGAGCGCTGTGGCGCCACCTCGCTGCCGATGAGCGCGCACGCCCGCTACGAGGACATTCTGACGGCCGCGCGGCGTTTCGCGCCGTCGCATCTGCTCGGCACGCCCTCGAAGCTCCAGCTGTTCGCCGAATTTCTCCGCACGGCCGGAGCGAGCCTGAGCATCCCGCAGTTGCTCTACGCCGGCGAGCCGCTTCCCGCGAGCGCCGTCGAGCGCTTCGCCCAAAGCTTTGGCACGCGTGACTTCTGGTCGCTGTACGGCGGCGCCGAAACAGGCATCTGGGCGTGGTCCGACGTGAGCCGCAAGCCCGGGCTGTTCCGCATCTTGCCGCAGGTCGTCGTCGAGGTGATGTCTCCCGATGCCGAGGGCTTTGGCGAACTCGCGATCACCAACGGCTATCGAAAGCGCTTCCCGGTTTTCCGCTACCTCGTTGGCGACGTCGGCCGTCTGGTCGAGCGCGATGGCGCTTGCCTGCTCGAGTTGCGCGGCCGCAACGCGCGCTCGTTCCTGCTTGCCGAGCAGCATTTTGACCTTGCTCTGTTTGCCCCGCTCGCCGCGGGCGCCGAGGCATTCCAGATTCAGTTGCGGCGGGAGGGGCAGGGCGGCGATCGTCTCGAGCTGCTGCTGATCGATCCGGCGGGGAATTGCTCAATCGATGCTGCCGCAGCGGGGCTCGCGCAACTGATGCGCGACGCGGCGCCGCGAGTTGCCCTTGAGGTCCGGCGTGTCGCGATGGCGACGCTGCATCACGATCCCGTGACCACCAAGGCCCCTCCGATCGCGGATCTCCGGCGCTGATCAGCCGCGTGACTCCGGGAATGTTGAGATTTATCTTTTAATGGCAACTATTAAGGGGCGACGATGTGTTGCGGGCAATGCGCGGGGGTATGTATGCTGCGGCGCGAAATTGACCGTTTGCGGATGTTTCCCCGGGGCGCTGTAAGAGAGTGGTGCTCATGAGATCCGACGGCGTATCTGAGCTGGTTGCGTACTGCAGCGGGGGCAGCGCAATGGTCTCCCGGCTGGGAACATAATCTTCGGCAGGTACTGCACGAGCAATGACCAGCGCGAAGAGATGCGATAGGTGCGTCGCGTGCCCGTGAATCGATCCGTCAGCCCCCTTGGTGTTTCCGTCGATGCGATTGTCGACCAGGCGCTGGACCTCGTGGCAGCCGGAGGGCTTGCCGAGCTGACGCTGCGCCCTCTCGCAACCGGGCTCGGGGTCAGCGTGCCGGTCATCTCGTCCCGGATGGGCAGCAAGGGGCAGTTGCTGGAGGGCGTGACGCGGGCGGCGCACGCGCGCGACCGGGCCTTTTTTGGAAAATGGCGCGATCTTGCGCACGCGGCGGGCGTGATGGAGGCTGCGGCGCGGGCGGCGATCGTGGAACTGGCCCTGCGCGAGTGGGTGACGCGGGAGCGGCGCCAGGCCATATTCTTCATCGAGCTGATCCATGATCGCGCGCTTCGGCCTGACCGATTTCCCGCACTCGAGGATTGGCTCGACGAAGCCGGCGGCTTCTGGTCCGAGCTGCTGTTCGCGGAAACCTCCTTGCCAGATGTCGCGCTGGGCTATGTGCTCGACGAGGCGGGGTTCTCGCTCAGCGCCGACCAGGATCCGAGATACGCGCTGTTGCGTTCCCTGTGCCTCCAGCGCTTTGTGGGTGGCATGTTCCCAGGTGCGAATGCCGTCGAGCCCGATGCCATCGCATTGCTGATCGCGTCCTTCGGCGCGCCGCCCGTCGTCCAGGTCGATGATGCGAAGCGCCAGCTCATCGCTGACAGCGCCGCGAGCGTGATCGTCTCCCAGGGCATCGAGAACGTGACGCACCGTTCGGTGGCGCTTGCCGCGGGCGTTCCTGCTTCCACCGTCGTCTATCATTTCGGAGGGCGCCCGACGCTCGTCGTTGCCGGGCTCCATGCCGTTATCGCGCGCTTCCATAGCCGGCGAAGCGATCTCGGGCCTGATCGCGGCAACGCGCCGCCGGACGACCCCAGCGTGCAGGACCTGATCAAGGCAACATCGATGATCGCGCTTGCCAGTGCACGCGAACCCAGCCTGGTGCCCTATGCGATCGACATGCGGCGCAGGCGCGGGGAGAATTGGCGCGCGAGCGATATGGAGCGACTGGGTATCGGCATCGGGGCGGGCTTCGATCGCGCGGCGGCGCAGCTTCTGTCCATCGCCGCGTTCGGCATGGGCATGATCGGGATGGCGCGCAAATTGCCCGAGCGTGACTATTACGCGCGTGCCCTGGCCGCGTTCGAAGCCTGGAGAGGCCGGCGCGTCGCCTGAGCGCGGCCAGCGTCATCGAAACGGCATGACCCGGTGCTAGGCGCCGGCGGAAGGGCGCGCGGGATGACGGATCGGGAAACATTATCGGCCACGCGCCTAATCGTCCTGTCGCTGCCGTCACTTGCGTTCGCGGGCTATGATCTGTCCCGTCGGGTCTATCTCGCGCCCTACCTGTCCGGGGAGCTCGCGCTCCAGATCGGAACGGTCGGATGGCTGGTCGTGCTCGCCAATTTCGCCTCCATCCCGGCCGAGCTGCTCGCAGGCTCCATGGGCGATCAGGGGGTGTCCCGATTCGGCCGGCGGCGCTTGTGGATGATGCTCGGCACGGCCCTGATACTGATCGGTACCGCCATGTTGCTCGCGCGCGGTTCCGCCGCTTCGATCGCCGCGATCGTGCTCGCGCTGATGGTCCTGGTGATCGGCTGGGCATTCTGCAACGTCACGCACGGCGCCTGGGCGCTCGAGGCTGCCCGGGAGAGTCGAATCCGTGGCCGGATATTCGGCACGCGGACATTGTTCGGCATTCTGGGCGGTATCGGGTTCTCCGTGATCGGGGCGCTTCCGGGTGGCGCCCAGTCGTCGCCCTTTGCCGCGATCATGATCCCGGTCGCCTTTGGCGCATTGCTGCTGCACGCCGCGCTCATCCTCCTTGTGCCCGACCAAAGGCCAGCGCCGGGCCGGTGGCGCTTCGCCGTGCTGCTCGATCCGCTTCGGCTATTGTTCGCCAATCGCGGCAACCGTCGCCTTGCAGCCCTGTTCGCCCTCAACGGAATGCATGCCGCGATCACGACAACGGGCTATTTCTACCTGGTCGACGATGGGCTCGGGTTACCCGGCTGGGCGCCGACCGGGATTCTCGTCCAGACGATTTGCGCTGCGATCGGCATCCTGGGCGCAATCCGGATCGCCGCCGATCTGCCCGCGACCACGCTGTTGAGGCTGGCGCTCTGGGCCAATCTTGTCCTGGCGCTTCTGCTCCCTCTGCTGCCGCCCCGCGCGCCGATCGCGCTCCTGCTATGGACGGTGCCGTTCGGGCTGGTTTCCGCGATCGATTTCATGGCGTTGCGGATGTTGCTGGGAGCGCGTCTGGATGTGGAGGCTGCACCGTCGGGCAGGCGCGCTGCGGCACATTATGCGGGGTTTCACCTTCCCTTCAATCTCTGCGGCGCGATCGCTTCGGGGCTGTTGTTCGCCGGATATCGCGCATGGGGCTTTGATCCTCGCTCGGCGCCGTCACCTGAACAGGCGTTCGTGCCGGTCCTGCTGATCCCGAGCCTTGCTGCGGCGCTCATCACTGCGGCCTCGCTCCGACTGCTCTCGGCGTCCGTCGGGGAAGGCCGTGCCAAGCCGTCGCCACCGGAAGGCCTGAAGTGTAGCGGATAACTGAACATGTGTAATTTTGCTGTCATGCGGCAAGCCTAGGTGCCCCTCATATCCCGCCGAATCGGTGGGGACTTCAGGGGGTATTCGGAATGCGGAACGACCTATTTCGGGCGCTGATGGCGGGTGGGGCCATTATTCTGTGCGGCTTCGGCGCGGCTGAACATGCGTGCGCCCAGGCCATTTCCGATGCGCCTGCGCAGACGGCCGCGGATGCTCCGGATATCGGCTTGGCCGATATCGTCGTCACGGCGCAGCGTCGCCAGGAAAAGGCGCAGTCCGTGCCGATCTCGATCACCTCGGTAAGTGGCCAGACGCTGGAGGACAGCGGCTTCACGTCGCTGACCGATCTCCAATATGTCGTGCCCGGCGTCCAATATGATCCGACCCAGGGCGCGGCCTTTCAGATTCGCGGCGTCGGCAGCACTTCGTTCGACTTTTCCAACGCCAAGTCGGTCAACGTCGTCGTCGACGACGTTGTGATGGACGCCCAGCGCGACAATGGCCTGATCGGGCTCACCGACATCCAGCGCGTCGACGTGCTGATGGGGCCGCAGGGCACCTTGTTCGGGAAGAACTCGACATCGGGCGTGATCGCGATCACCACCAACAAGCCGGTGCTCGGCAGCTTCTCCGGCACGGCCTATGCCAGCTATGGCGAGCGCAACGATCGCAACACCAACGCCACGCTGAACGTGCCGCTCGGCGAGCAGGCGGCGCTCCGCGTTTCCGCCTTCGCCCAGGGGCAGGACGGGAAGGGGCGCTATGTGGTGCTGGACCGCAACCTGGGCCTGGTCAGCGAATATGGCGTGCGCGGCAAGCTGCTGTTCCAGCCCGCGCCGGCGCTCGAACTGGTGCTGGCCGGCGAATACACGCATCATATCGATACCAGCATCCGCGTGCCGGTGGGCGGCCCCGCCGGTTCGGCCTTCGCACCCGCCGCCGCGCTCACCGCGCAGCAGATCGCGCTCGGCGTGGTCCCGGGGCCGGAGAATGCCGACAGCGCCGACGGGTCGCTGGGCCACAATACCACAATCAACAAGGGCGGTTCGCTGCATGTGAACTATGAAATGGGCCGGCATACGCTGACCTCGATCACCGCCTATCGTGAAACCGCGTTCGAGAACGATACGCCGGCCGATCTGCTGCCGGGCAATCTCTATGCCTATATCCCGTATAATTCGGGCCGGCTGAAGACCAACAAGTTCAGCGAGGAGATTCACTTCGCTTCGCCCAGCGGCGGCCCAGTCGAATATCTGATCGGCGCCTTTTACAACAAGCTGAACGCCAGGCAGACCCAGTTGCAATGGGGCACGCTGGGTGCGCCGCTGGTCTCGCCCGCCGGAGTGCGGACGCCGACGCTCTACGCGCTTACCGGCGCCTTCGATCCGATCACCAAGGCGATGCTCGGCAATGCCGTGCAGTTCGACGCGACCAACGAGGCGGCGGCGGCATTCGGCCAGATCAAGATCACGCCGATGCGCCAGTTCAGCATCACGTTCGGCGGCCGCTACAATTACGACTGGAACAGCCAGACCATCAGCTACATCAACATCGATCCGGTGCCGGTCACCGGCTATTCGCCGGTCTTCGTCGCGACGGGTGCCGGACCGACCGAGGCATTCCGTTCGGGATCGAAGAAGGGCGGTCGCTTCACCTATCGCATCGCGCCGCAACTCACGCTCAGCCGCGACGTGATGGTCTATGCGAGCTATGCGACGGGTTACAAGCCGGGCGGCGTCGCCTTTGTCGGCAACCGCTACGATCCCTATAATCCGGAATCCGTGAAGAGCTGGGAGATCGGCCTGAAGAGCGAGCTGTTCGATCGCCGCGTGCGGTTCAACATCGATGCCTTCTCCTCCAAGTTCACCGATTTCCAGGCCACGATCCTTACGCCGGTGAGCACCGGCATCGGCGGCTTCATCCTCGCCTCCGCGATCGGCAACGCGCCCGGGCTGCGCTCGCGCGGTGTCGAGGCGTCGATCGCGGTCAAGCCGGCGCGACAGATCACCCTGGGCGGCTCGGTGACCTACACCGATGCCAAGTTCACCGACTATGTCGCCAGCCCGACCGCCAACTATACCGGCACGCGCCTGACCAACGCGCCGGAATGGCAGGCAAGCGTCACCATGGACTATGCCGACGAGATCGGGGCTGGCCTCAACTTCAAGGCGCATCTCGACTATGGCTATCGCAGCGACACCCAGACGGTGACCGGCGCGATGCTCGGCGACATCCTTGCCCCGCCGGTCAGCAACCCGGACGGCACCAAGACGCCCAATTCCAAATATTCGCTGATCCCCGGCTATGGCTTGCTCAACGGACGGATCAGCCTTGCCAAGCTCGACGGAGCGATCGAAGTCGGCGTCTATGGGCGCAACCTGCTGAACACCTATTATTCCACCGGGTGGCAGATCTACGGCGCGCTCGGCCTGCTCCATTATACTTCGCCGAACGCATACCGGACGCTCGGCGCCTACACCAAGATCAACTTCTGAAGCTCCTTCGCCGCCGTCCCGGGCAGCGACTCGGGACGGCGCGATCCAGCGCATGGGAAATAATGACATGAAGAAGCTCGCCATCGGCCTTGGGGTGATCGCCAGTTGCGCCGCGGCGGCGCTTGCCATCGCCCAGGAAGCGCCCCGCACCGACGAGGTGCGGCTCAACGAGATCCAGGTGATCGGCACGCACAACAGCTATTCGCAGGGTGTCGACCCGCAGCTGCTGGCGATGGTGGATGCCACGCTGGGCCCGAAACTGGCCGCATTCGCCAACAACATGCCCGAGAAGATGAAGGCGGACTGGCAGGAATATCACCCCAACTTCACCAGCATGAGCGAGGGTCTGAATTATCGCTACACCACGCTGGCCGCGCAGCTCGATGCCGGCATGCGCAGCCTGGAGATCGATATCAACAACGATCCCGAGGGCGGGCGCTATGCCCATCCCGCGGGCCTTGCGGCGCTGCGCGCCAAGGGTGTGCCGGACAGCCAGATGCTGCCCCATGACGCCACCGACATGGAAAAGCCGGGCCTCAAGGTCTTCCACGTCGCCGATCTCGACGTGCGCTCGAGCTGCAACCTGTTCACGCGCTGCCTGAGGCAGCTGCGCGCCTGGTCGGACGCGCATCCGGATCACGCCCCGATATTCATCCTCGTGGAGGCAAAGAGCGATGCCTTGCCTGTTTTCCCCAATTCCACGCCGCCGCTTCCCTTCGATCGCGCCGCGTTCGACGAGATGGACCGGTCCATCTTCAAGGAGATCGGCCGCGACAAGCTGGTGACGCCCGATGATGTCCGCGGCACCTATCCCACGCTCGAGGCCGGAGTGCTCGCGCATAATTGGCCGACGTTGCGCCGGTCGCGCGGCAAGTTCGTCTTCCTGCTGCTCACCGCGCTCGATCCGGGGGCGCTCGCCGCCTATCATGCCGGGCATGAGAATCTCGAGGGCCGCGCGGCCTTCCTGCGTGCTACCCCAGGCCAAAGCTATGCCGCGTTCCTGCTGCTCGACAACGCCAATGTCCGCGCGAAGGAGATCCCCGAGCGCGTGAGGCAGGGCTATCTCGTGCGCGCGCGCGCCGATATCGAGACCTATGAGGCAAAGGTGAACGACCTGAGCCGCGCCAACCAGGCCTTTGCCAGTGGTGCGCAGATTGTCTCGACCGACTTCTACAAGCCAGGCAATGCATATGGCACCAGCTATGTCGTCCGGCTGCCGGGTGGCGGTGAGATGCGTTGCAATCCGATCAACGCGCCCAAGGCGTGCAGGCTGAAGCGCTAGCCGATACCCGACGCGAATCCGGGGCTCCGACGGCACGGTCAGGGCGCGATCTGCGCCCGGCTCGTGGCGCGCGCCGAAATACCGTGACGGCGAGCTCCAATAGGGCGTCTCGGTGCGTTCGAATTCGGGCGCGATATTCTCGGCAGTTCGCCCGACAAGCGGAGATTTGGCTGAGGCCGGGCCCAATGGAGGACCCGGCCGCCATGACATAGGCCAGGGCGTCATGACGTCGACGTGCCAGATTGCGATCTCTACAAAGTGTCATTTCATCACAATAGCATAGCGTATAATCTGGATAGATCTTCACCATTTGAAGTCGGTATCAAGAAGTATGCATATTGTATGATCCGTAGAATAAATCGCAAAATGGATATGATTTGGATATTTCATCCTATTGTGCGCACATCGCAGCTGTTATATTGCCATCATCAATCATAAAAAGCGGTCGCTCTTTCGGATTCGGCATGCCGGCAAAAATCGGCACTGGCGGGGAAGATTAGCTATGGCTGCTTTGGTAGTTCCTGGTGTGCGCGTCGAGGCTCGCTTCGATGTCTTGCCGCCCTTGCCCGTTCCATCCGGCATCATCGGCATTGTCGGGATCGTTGATCGTGCGCCGCCGGACGGCGAACTGGTCGGAGTGACCAAGGCCACGGAACTGCGCCAGCTGCTCGGCCCGGGCACTGCGATGAGCATGCCGGAGGCCGGTCATGCACTCGGCAACGGCGCGGCCGAAGTCGTCGTCTCCGCCGTCGCGGGCGGCGCACGCGCCAGCGCTTCGCTGCTCAATGGCGATTCCAAGGCGGTCGTGCTGCTGCGGGCGCGCAGCAATGGCGCGTCGGGCAATGATCTCAGCGCCGAGGTCCGGGTCGTGACGGACTCGACCAATGTGCCGGTCCGCGCCACGCTGCGCCTGCTTCGCCGGGGCAGCGTGCTCGAGACCTTCTCCGACCTCCAGATCGCACCGGGCCATTCCGACGACCTGTTCGAGGCGATCAATTCCGGCTCGGGGCTGGTTGTCGCAGTCGATCCCGGCTTTGCCGGTGTGCTGCCGCGCGAAGGCACTTATGCAATCGCCGCCGACGCCGACACGAAGTTACCCGAGCCGCTGCCCGGGACGCGCGATCTCATGTCGATGCGCGCCGCGCCGGACGTCGATCACGAAGGGCTTTCGGTGCAGATCGCCAATGGCACCGACGGTACCGTGACCGTGCGCGTCTTCCAGCGCGGGCTGCAGGAGGAATTCACGGAACTCACCGTCGACCCGGATGACGAGCGCTATCTGCCCGCCGTGCTCGCCAGCGAAAGCCGCTTCGTGCGCTTCACGCCGCTGTCCTCGCGGACCGACGCTCGCCTGCCGGTGGCGACGGCGGCGCCGGTGGCATTTTCCGGCGGCTCGTCGCCGACCGTCCCGCAATATGTCGAGGCGATCGGTCGACTGGCCGACGATCTCCGCATCGACATCGTGCTGGCGTCGATCGAGCCGGGCCGGGCAGACGCCGACGTCCGCGCGATCCACCAGGCGCTGGGCGCGCATGCTACGGCGATGGCCGATGTGGCGGCGCCGCGCATCGCCTTCGGGTCGATCACCGCAGCCGAGGCGACCAAGCTCGACCAGATCCGCGAGCATTCCGCGCTGGTGCGCAACCGGCGCTTCGTGCTGGTTGCGCCGCCGCGGGCGGAGGGCGCGGTGGCGGGGCTGGTCGGGCGGCTCGAGCCGCGCGATTCGCCGACCTTCAAGCCGACGCCGCTGTTCGGCATTCCGCCAGCGCGCTATCGCGACAGCGAACTCAATCGGCTGCTCGGCTCGACAACCAATCTGTGCGTCGTGCAGGATCGCATGGGGCGGGGCGTGATCGTCCTGCGCGGGCTCGATACCTCGGGTGATCAGATTTCGGTGACTCGCGTCGCCGACATCTGCATCCGCGAGACCAGGAATATATCCGAGAACTTCATCGGCGTGCTCAACGATGCCGGTGCCCGGCTCGCGCTGCGCGAGCAGTTGGTCGGCACCTTTACCCGGATGGAGCGCGAGGGTTCGCTGGTGCCGTCGACCGACGGCACATCGCCGGCGTTCACCGTCGATGTCTATTCCACCCAGCTCGACTTCGCTCAGGGCATCGTGCGGGTCGACATCGCCGTGCGGCCGGTGCGGAGCATCGACTACATCTACGCGACGATCCGCGTCCGCAACTGATAGGCACGGAGAAAGAACATGGCGACGATCTTCGCTGCGAATGAAAGCCAGGTGAAAGTGGCCGGCAAGCCGGTGGAGGGCGTGCGATCGCTCGAATATCGCCGCGTCCAGGCCCGCGAGAATGTGTTCGGGCTCGGCACCAACGAGCGCATCGGCATGGTTTCCGGCGGGCAGGTGATCGAGGCGCAGCTGCGGGTCGCGTCGACGGCGCCGGACATCGACGCGCTGGGTGTGGCGGACTCGGTGCAGGTCATCGCCGAGCTGGCCCATGCCGGCCAGCAGATGACGGTGACGTTCGATGAGTGCTTCCTGACCGAGAAGAGCTTCGAGATCGGTGCCGGCGGCCATGGCGAGGCCGTCTATTCCTTCACGGCGACGCGCATGCGCGAGGCCATGGAGGCGCCGGCCGCAAGCTGAACGAAGGGTAGTGCAGGGGCAGCCAATCGGTAGGCGACCATGACAGACGATTCCACCGCGAACCCCGAGGATATTGTCGTGCTTGTGGCCGACCGCGCGGCGCGCTCGGCCCGGCGGGACCGGATTGGCTGGCGGGGGTTCGATGCCGCCACGGCCGTCGCCGCGCTGGAGACTGAGGTCGCGGTCATGGCCGCGCCGGTTGTCGGCGGACCCGACGAGCCGGCCTGGGGCGAGGTGGGGGCCCGGTCGACGGCGCCTTTGCCATCGACCGACGGATGGACGAGGATCTGCTTCGGCGCCGATCCAGGCGGCCAGGAGGAAGTGCCGGGCGAGCCCGATCCGTTGGCGTCGAGTGCCGAGGCGGCCGGCTGCCCGGTGGAGAAGGGCGCGGATGATGCGCCAGGCGGCCTTGTGACGGTGCGGCGGCAATCACCGGACCGACCCGCAGAGACCGGGCTTCGCCCCGCGCTGACGGAAGGGACGGCCGGACACTCGGTGGAGAAGAGCGCCGATCCCTCGCCCGGCGGCCTTGCGACGACGCGGCCGGGATCGCCGGACGGGCCTGGAAGGAGCCGATTTCGTTCCCTGGCGGCGCAAGGGACCGCCGCGCCGGGGAGCGCATTCCCGGCGCCGGTGGCCGCGGTGCCCGAGGCAATCGTCTTGCCGGGCGCCGCCGGGGCTGAATCGCCCGATCGGGCGGGTCCGCCCGAGCCCGCGCCGGCCCCGAAGGGCGTGAGCGCCATGAACGGGGCAAACCGCACCGCGCAGACCATGTTGGCCGCCCAGCAGGGGCCAGGGGGCAATCCACCGGCGCCCGTGCGGTTTCGCCGGCTTCCGGCCGAGGCGCGGCCGGGAGAGGGCGGCGTGCAGACATCTTTGCTCGATACCGGCGAACCGCTCCTTGGCCGTCCCGTCGCCGCGCCGCGGCCGATCGACTCGCTCCAGGCAGATGCCGCTGCGTCGTTCGGTCTCGCCGCATCGCGGACAGTGGCCCAAGCCGCGACGCTTGCGGTGGCATCCCAGGACTTCGCGCGCCCAGACCCGGCTCCGGCGCTCGCGACCCTTGCCGCGCGCCCGGCAAGATGGGAGGCCCCGCCGCGCGAACGCCATTTCCCGTCGCCTGCCGCAACGCCCGAAGCTCCGGCGCGCAGCTCGGTCCTCGACCGTCCGGAGGCGCCGGCGCAATCGGTCGACGTGCTGGCCGGCATCGCACGCGCGCTCGCCGATGAATGCGCGCTGCGGGGCATCGAATAATGCCCGATCGGCCGATCCCGCTCGTCGGCGACATTGCACTGGATGCCGTGCAGACGATCGCCCATCGCCTAGATGCCGGCTTCGCGCCGATGCGTATCGCCGGGCTGGCGGGCGAGGTCCAGCAGCGCGACGGACGGCCTTCGCACCTGATCGCCATCGAGGGGCTGTTGATCGGCGACGGCGCACGCGACACGCTCGGCAAGCTGCAATCGGCTGCCGGCGATGGCAGCGAACTGACGTTTGCGGCCGACATCACCGGCGCGCTCGATCTCTCGAGCGTCGTCATTCATTCCCTTTCCGCGCACGAGACGGCGGGCAATGTCCTGCGCATCTCCTACCGGCTGGAACTGGCCGAGAATCCACCGCTGCCGCCGCCGGCGGAAGTCTCCGGCGGGTTCGGGCTGGATGGGCTGGGGCTGGACAGCTTAGGGCTTGATGACCTTGGCATCGATCCCGGCGTGCTCGGCGAGCTTGCCGATCTTGCCTCTGATGTCGCCGCCGGCGTCGAGCAGGCGATGGGCGCGATTGACGCACTGTCGGCGCTGGCCTCGGGCGGGCTCGATTTCGGCGACCTGTTCGATCCGCTCAACCGGACCACCCAGGCCGTCCCCGCGATCGCGGGCAGATTCAGCGACGCGACTTCGGCGCTCGGCAGGATGTTCGGCGCATGACGCTGGCGCTCGCCCATTCGATGACGCTGGGTTCGCTCAGATACGACACCCATGCGGCGCAGATCGAGGTGACGCTGGCGATGCTGCCGCGCGGCGGCTCGGCGAGCGTCCGCCTGCCTTCGGCCGTGCGCTTCGAAGCCGAGCCGGGCGATAGCGCGGAGCTGAAGCTGGACGGTGGCGAGGGGGCCGCGAGCGTGCTCACCGGGCAGGTCGCCCTGGTGCGCCGTCATGTCGATGCGATCGAAGTCGTGCTCGCCGATGCCGGCGGGATGCTCGGCCGGCTGCGGCCATCGGCCAGCTTCGAGCGCCAGCCCGCGTCGGGCATCATTCGCAAGCTCGCGGGCGATGCCGGCGTGACGCCCGGCAAGCTCGATCTCGATCTCGACCTGCCGGCCTATGCCGCGCATCCGGGCCGGACGGCGGCGGAGCATGTTGCGCGCCTTGCCGACTGGGCCAATGCCATGGCGCTGGTCGATGCCGACGGGACGCTGGCGGTGCAGCCCGTGCCGGAGGGACCGGCCGACAGCGCGTTGCGCCATGGCCGCGAAGTCATTGCGGTCGCCCATGCCAGCAGCGCGCCGCTCAATCCGAAGCGCTTCCGTATCGGCTCGGGCCCGGCCGGCAACATGTCGGCGCCGGATGCGCTACGTCCCTCGACAGGCCCACTGCCTGATTCCGCCGATGCCGGCGGCGCAGGCGTGCACCGCGGATCGGCGCCGGCGCTGCGCACCCCATCGGCGGCGCAGAAGGCAACCGCCGCAGCGAGCGGTGCGGCGGCGCGGGCCGGCGAATGCCTGGAGATGCGCTGTTTCCTGCTGCCCGCCGTGCGGCCAGGCCAGGTGATCGAAGTGCAGGACCTGCCCGCGGGCCTGCCAAGCGGGCCGTTCCTGGTGAACGAAGTCAATCATCGGCTGAGCGCGGGCCGAGGCGAGACCATGGTGCGCGCGCAAATGCTGTCGGCTCCGGATCTGCTTGGCGCGCTGCTCGGTGCCGTCGGAGGGCTCCTGTGAGCGGCGCGCAACTCTTCGAGGGCATCGCGCGTATCGCGCGTCACGAAGTCGCCGCGCGGCCGACGCTGGCCGCGGCCACCGTGACTGCCGTCTTCGCTCATGAAGCGACGCCCGATCATGCCGTGAGCGTCCAGCTGCGCGACACCGGCCTTGTTCTGCTGCGGGTGCCGGTTGCGGTGGGTACCCTGGGCTATGCCGCCATTCCGGCGGTCGGCGACCTTGTCGTCGTCGCCTTCCTCGAAGGGGATTTTGATGCGCCGTTCGTGGTCGGGCGGCTCTATCACCCGGATCTCGATCCGCCCAAGCACAAGCCCGGGCAGATGGCGCTGCGACTGCCGGCTGGCGAAGACAGCCCCAAGCTGGAACTCGAGGTCGAGGGCGATGCGGCGCGCGTGATGCTGAAGCTGCCGGGCGACGTGCAGATCGAAGTCATCGAGGAAAGCATCAAGCTTGCGGTCGGCAAGATCGAGATTTCGTTGACTGCGAAAGGCGGCGGCAGGCTTGAAGCCAAGGCGGGCGGCGCGTCGCTGACCATCAAGGAGGATGGGGACATCGCCATGAAGACCAGCGGAAAGCTGAGCCTCGAAGGCTCGGACGTCGAGATCAAGGGCTCGGGCAAGGTCAAGGTCTCGGCCGCCATGATCGAACTCAACTGATGGGCCAGCCCGCTGCCTCCGGCGCAAGCATGGTAATGGCGATCGACACGCATATCGTGATGATCCCCTCGCCCGGCGGGCCGATCCCGACGCCCTTGCCGTCGCCCTTTCAGGGGCAGCTGAACAGCGGCCTCGTCCCGACCGTCAAGATCGCCGGCCAGCCCGCGGCCGTGGTGGGCTCGGGCGCCGACAATGTCCCCCCGCACATTCCGGCCGGCGGCCCCTTCCAGGCACCGCCGTCGAACAAGGCGACGATCCAGCAGGGGAGCACCAGCGTCAAGTTCGGCGGCAAGTTCGCCGCGCGGAATCTCGATCCGGTCGTGACCTGCGACGACCTCTCGCCAGGTGCGGCAAAGGGGCAGGTGATTGCCTTCGGCACGGTGATGGTCGGCTGATGACCGGATCGCTCGCCTCGGATCTGCTGGTTGCACCGGGCTTTGCCAGTCACGACGCTGCGGCGCTCGACGTGCGCGCGCATGCGCGGCGGCTGCGCGGCGGCGCCAGCGAAGTCCATGATCTCGACATTGTCGATGGCCGCGAGAATCTCGCGCAGGCGCTTCTGCTGAGGCTGTTGACGCCGCGTGGATCGCTCGCCCGCCTCGGCCATGCCGATTATGGCTCGCGGCTGCACGAACTGATCGGGCGCCGCAAGACCGACGAGTTGCGGGCGCTCGCCAAGGCGTTCGTGCTTGACGCCGTGGCGCAGGAGCGGCGCGTCGAGCCCAAGCTGGTCGCGTTCCGCTTCGAGCCCGATCAGGAGCAGTTGGACAGCTTCGCCTTCACCTTGTCGGTGCGCCCGGTCGTCGGCGGCGATCCCGTTGCGCTTGGCCTGGAGGTGGCGCTGTGAGCTATAGCCCGCGCCTCTACGATGCGATCGTCCGCGACCTCCTGACCACGCTGACGGGCGGCACGGTCGCGGAGACGGTGCCCGCGCCGATCGGCAATGCGCTGGTTGTCCCCGCCAAGCTGCGCGACCGGCCGGTGCGCCGCGTCTCCTATCTCGAGGGGTTCATCGGCACGCCCGAGAAGACCATGCCCTATCGTTTCACCGCGGCGGACTTCGAGCTGGTCGCGTCGGGCGACGATGCCGAACTCGATTCCATCCGGTTCCGCGCCGGCGGACGCAGGCCGGCACCGGGCACGCTGCTGACCGTCAACTACTATCCGGTCGAAACCCATCCGGCCGCGCCACCGCTCGACGATCTGGCGACGGGCAGCGTCGTGCGCACGCTGATCGAGACCGTGGCCTTCGAATTGGCGACGCTCTACCAGCATCTCGCCTTCGTCTATGATTCCGCCTTTGTCGAAACGGCGGGCGACCGATCGCTCGAGAAGGTCGTCGCGCTGGTTGGCGTACGGCGTCTGCCCGCCGGTTATCCGATCGCCAAGCTGCGCTTCGAGCGCCGCACCGGAACGCCGGGGCGCGTCACCGTTCCGGTCGGCACTGCCGTCACCAACGCGGATGGCGCGCGCTATCTCACCCAGGCCGAGATCATTCTCGAGCCCGGCGAGGCGAGCCGCGACGTGATCGCCGTCGCCGCTTCGCCCGGGACGCCGGAAGTCGAGGCAGGCGCGCTCGATCGGCCGGAGATCAGCATTGCGGGGATCGACAAGGTGGCAAATCCCCAGGCCGCCGTTCGCCTGACCACGGCCGAGACCGACGAGCAGCTGCGCCGCCGTGCGCAGGGAGCATTGATGGGCAGCGGGCGCGGGACGCTGGACGCGCTCAAGTTTCATCTTCTTTCGATGGCCGAAGTGAAGGGCGTGACGCTGACCGAGGCGCCGGGCGGCCGCTGGGGCGAAGTGCAGGCGGACATCGCCTATGCCGAGGACACGCCCAAGGCGCGCGAGGCCGTGGCCGAGCGGATCAGGCTGGTGAAGCCGGCCGGCATTCTGGTGTTGCCGGGAGCGGCCGCGCGCAAGAAGATCGCGGTGCGCGTGGCTCTCACGCTTGCCGGAGCAGGCGTGGCGGCGCCGGAACTTGCCGCGATTACCAGCGGCGTGAGCGATCGGCTGACGGCGCTTGTCAATGCCGTGCAGCCGGGCGGCTCGCTGCGGCGCGCCCAGCTGCTTGCCGCGGCAATGGCCGACCAGCGCGTGGTCGACGCGACCGTGACGCTGTCTCCCGAGGGCAGCACCGCCGGGCCGGAATTCTCGCTGGCCGCGGGCGAAGTTGCCGAGCTGGCCGGGCCAATCGCGTTTGATCCCGCTGCCGCGGAGCAGGCCGGAATGGTGACGAGCGAAGCCAGCGTGTCGGCGATCCTGCCTGTCCACCTCGCGCCGGGCGTCACCGCCGGGAATGCGCGCAGTGCCATCGAAAGCGCCTTTGTCAGCCATCTCGCGAGCCGCTCCAATGGCGCTTCGCTCACGCTCGACAGCGTCACGGCGGCCATTCGGGATGACAGCCGCTTTGCCTTGATCCGTGCCGAAGCGACCGTGACGGTGGAGACCGGCGAGCGCTTCCTCCAGCTTTCCGATGGCGTCGGCGAATATATGCCCGGCCCGGGCGAGCGGCTCACGGCCGGGCGCATCGACATAGACGTGCGCGAGGGAACGGTATGAGCCGCCTCGACGATCTCGCCGGGCGCCTCCATCCGCTGCTGCGCGAGGGCGAACGGATCCGCAGCCTGCTCGCGCCATCCGCCGTGGCGGCCGAGATCGCCATGGAGGACATGATCGAGATCGGCCGGGCCCATCGGTTCGACGATGTGCTCGAGCTCGAGGAAGCCGAGCGGCTCGGCGCGCTGCTCGACATCAGGCGCGAGCCCTGGCAGACCCTGCCGCTCTATCGAGCGTGGCTGCACGCGACGCGCGAGGCGATGCGCGACGGCATGGTCACGCATTCGGCGATCGAGGACTTTGCGCGGCGCTACGCGGCGGACTACCAGAAATACTCCCAGACGCTGATCGGCCCGGCCACGCCGTTGTTGATCGAGAACCCGCGCCGTCGGAAGATCGCCCAGCCCGACGGGCTGGTGCTGGCGCCGCTCGCGCAGCTGCCGATCGAGGCGATCACGCTGGCCGATACCGCAGTTTCGATGCTGTTCACCGGCCTTGCCGACGGGCCGGAAGCCGCGCCGCTGATCGCCAATCTGACGACCGGTGCGGCACTGGTCTGGCGCGGCCGCATTCCGCCGGGCGCGCAGCTGGCGATCCGCGTGCAGGGGGATCGGGCGATCGCCCTGCTCGACGGCGCCGATGTCTCGGACAGGCTGGTCGGCCTGACCGGCTTCGTGCCGGGCGAAGCGTGGAGCCCGACGCAGGTCGCAACGCCCGCGCCGGCGCTGACGTTGAAGCGGGGCAACAATATGCTCTGGTTCCTGCCGGTCGCGCATTATGATGTGGAAGGGCTCGACCGCTTCCTGCTGGCCTTGCCCGACCTCAATCTGGCGCAAGGCCGGTGGGATAGCGGCCTGTTCGACCAGGCACTGTTCGATCTGCCGGCCGCCGTGCGGTTTCTCGCCACCTGGATCGAGATCGAGCCGGCTGCCATCGCGCTCGATGTCGCTGCCCAGGCGGTGAGCCGCCCGGTCGACGCGGCCGGCTCGGCAGAGGCCGATCGCGACCGGCTGATCGGCGCGCTCGATACCGGCATCCAGCGCCTCAAGGCCGCCGGCATCCGTGCGAGCACGCGCGGTTTCGGATTCGAGGAGGTGCAGCCCGCCTATGACCGGATCACCGCGGTCCTGCCGATGCATGTGAGGGAAGCCGGATCGAGCGGCGGCGAACGGCTGCCCAACTCCGGCGGCCTATGGGGTGTCACTAGCTTCAACAATTCGACTTTTGGCTAGGGAATCAAGCAGATGCGTGCGCTATTGCGGCTAGAATTGAGAGACCCTGGCGGCGAGCTCGTCGCCACGCGCGTCGCCCGTAACGCCGTCCTCACCAGCGGTGCCGGGCTCATTGCGCGATTGTTCGCCGGGACGGCGGGGGCGGCCGGCATCACGCACATGTCGGTCGGTTCCAGCAACGCGCTCGAGGGCGACGGCTTCGCGACTGCCGCGCTCGACGTCTCGACGCTCACCGGCGTCACGGAGGCGCCGATCTCGCCCGATGCGTTCCAGATCGACGCTCCCGATCCGGTCAGGCGCGTGGTCCGTGTGCGCGTGCGCGGAACGATCCCGGCCGAGGGCGCCATCGGCAAGATCTGCGAAGCCGCGCTGGTGTCGCGCAGCGGCGACAGCGTGCACCTCTACAATCGCGTCACCTTCAGCCCTGTCGACAAGAAGGACGATCATGAACTGACGCTCTTCTGGGAAGTCGGCTTCCCATATGGAGACCTGCAATGGCTGCTCTAGACCTCCAAGCGACCCCCGACGCCGAGACGATGCGCGCGGGCACCGCGCACCCCTGCGAGGAGACGGTCCATGGCTGACAAAGGGGCCTTCAATATCCAGCTCTCCGGCTTCACCGCGGCGAACCGCGACGCCAAGGTCGAGCTGCAGAACCCGGCGACCGGGCAAACCATCATGCGCAGCCCGTTCCTCGACGGGTCGCTGCTGGTCCGCGACCTCGATCCGGGCATCTGGAACGTCAAGCTGACGCACCCCAATCTGATCAACCCGATCTTCGAGAAGCCGATTCGCGTCTTCCCGCAGCCGGCACCGACATATGTGCCGATTCCGGTGCCCGAGACGGTGTTCCGCGACACGCCGATCCGCGATATTCCCGATGCGGATCTGGGCCCCGTGCAGCAGGGCGTCACGGCAGTGCGCGACAGCCTCGCGCCGATCCAGGGCAAGGTGGCAGGCGAGGCGATCCGGGCGGCCGACTGGAACGCGCTGGTCTCCGCCGTGCGTGATCTGGCTTCGAATGTCCTCGCGCTTACCCAGCTTGTCGCCCCGCGCGGGCATAATCACCCCGAGATCGAGGAGAAGATCGCCGAGGTGCAGGGCAATATCCGCTCGTTCACCGAAGCGTTCGGGCGCAGCCTGCTCGAGTTCCGCCGCGAGCTGGAGGCAGCGCACTTCCGCAATGTCGTGACGGGCGTGCTCGACGCCGCGCAGGCCCCGCAGAAGACGCGCGACGATCTGCTGGGCCGGGTCGACAAACTCACGGAATCGCTCTCGGCGGATCCCAGTATCTTCACTGCGCAGCTCTCCAAGACCGGCAGCGCCGTGCTCAGCCAGGTCGCGACGCTGATCACTGCCAATCCCGAGCTCCAGTCGAACCCGGTCGTCGCCAAGACCCAGGAGACCGCCCAGACCTATGTGATGGGCGGCGTCGCCACCACCGCGACCAAGGAGCTCGGCATCTACACGCGCACGACCGCATCCGCCGATGGCGGCAAGTTCGGCTCGCTGCTGTTGCGGCGATAGGAGGCTAGCATGCCCACCGTTGAGGATCTCGATCGCCTCAAGAAGGCAATGGCCACGCTGGCCGGGCTGGAAGCCGCGCGCGGCGAGCTGATCCGCGCCGAGGACTGGAACCTGCTGGTCGACATCGTCGTCGATTTCGGCCGGGCGCTGCTGGCGCGCGAGGATGCCAAGGTGGTGCCGCCGCACGAGCATCGCGATCAGGTGACCGCCGAATGGCTGGCGCCGGCGTTGCGGGCCCAGATCGAGCGCGGGCCGCTCGCCGATCCGGCGCAAAGCCTGCGCCTCTCCGCGGCCGAGCTGCGGCTCACCCGGCTGAGCGAGCGGCTCGACACCCAGCAATCGGCCGCGACCGATCTGCTGGCTCGCTTCGACACCATCACGACGCGCGACATCGAGCGCCAGGCGGCCGTCACGCGTCTCACCCGCAACGTCGAGGCGGTCAGCGATCCTGGCCCGCAGCTCGATGCGATGCGCAATTCCCTCAAGAGCGTGCAGGACAATATCGCCAAGGTGATCGATGCATCGGCGCGCCTCAACGATGCCGGCGGCCGGCCGATCGATCTTGCCGCACTCGACGCGCGCGTCAGCAATCTCGACAAGTTCACGCAGCGCCTGCGCGGCGCCAATGGCGAGTTCCTGGACTTTGCGAGCCTGGAGAACAAGCTGGCGGACATTTCGGCCAAGTCGGTCGCGCAGGACCAGCTGACCGAGGCGATCCGCAACGCCGCCAACACGCGCCCGCCCAATCTCGACCAGCTCGAGGCCAGTATTTCGGCGGACCTGCAGACTCGCTTCGAAGGCAGCCTCAACAATCTGAAGACCGAGCTGGATTCGAGCGTCAATAGCCGGCTCAGCGGGCTCGACGGGCTGGTCGATGCCCGCGTCACCGCTGCCTTGCCGGGGGTTACCACCAGTATCAACAGTGCACTCGACGCACGCCTCTCCCAAACGCGCGATGCCGCCGTCGCGGCGGCGGCGGACAGCGCGAACCGCGACCTCGCCACGCGTGCCGATGCGTTGCGGGCAGAGTTTACCGCCGGCCTCGCCAGCTCGACCGAATCGGTGCGCGGCCTCATCCAGAACGAAGTGACCAGCCGCGTCGCCGCCAATCTTCAGGCGACCGCCGGCGATCTTGCCAAGGCCAATGCCCGGCTCGACAAGTTCGCCGATCAGATCGCGACGCTCGATGCGAGCCGGACCGACGTCGCCATGTCCGTCGCGGCCCTGCCGCAACAGCTGGCCGCGTTGCGCGCCGAGCTGCGCGACACGCTGATCGGTGAAGCGACGACCCGCGCCAACGCCACGCTGGCACAGGTTACCGCCAAGTTCGACACGCTGGCGCAGCAACAGCAGCAGATGCTCTCCTCGATGACCCAGCAGATCCGGCAGAGCGCGATTGACTCCGCTCGCTCGGCCGCGACGGAAGCGGCGCAGAACGAAGTCAAGGCGGCGCGTGTCTCGATCCTGGGCGAAGTGCGCGGCATCACCCGTGAGGAGATCGGCGTCGCCAGTTCCGGCGTCAACCGGACGCACGCGCCGGTCCTCACCGGCATCGGCGCGGGCAATCTCAATGTCGGGCGGATCGACCCGGTGGTCCTCCGTCCCGGGGGCGGATGATGCTCGCCGAATTCGAGACGCACCTGGCCGATGTGCTGGGCTCGCGCCTGCCGGCGCCGCTCACCGGACTTGTCGATCGGGCGCCGGGCCGCCCGGAGGCGCATTTCGTCGTCACGCTCGGGCCGGCGGTGCCGATCGCCGACAATCTCCAGTCGTTGCGCGCCGAGCGCGTGCCGGGCCATGACAGCCTGCGCCGCGTGCTGCGGCTGCGCTGCGAAGTGAACGTCACCGCCGTCGCGCCGAGTGCTGGCCGAAGCGCCCAGTTCACTGCCCTCGATACCGCGCTGTTCCTGCTCGATGATCCGGCGTTTCGCACCGGCACGGCGCTGCTTCCCGCGGATTCGAGCGACCCGGGCTTCCTGATCAACAGCATGCTGCTCATGCGGGTCGAGCCGCCGGAGCTGGTGGCGCTGGAGGTCGAGGGGCTGTTCTGGCCGGTGGGAACTTCCGGCAAGGCCGGTGTGCCGATCGCGACGATCGCGCTGCGCACCGCGCTGCAGCCCCTGCGCCTGCTGCCCGACAAGCTCCCCTTGGCGACCGGTGGGCCAGCGGTCGATCTGACGATCGTCGCGCCGAGCGGTGGCGGCGGACTGGTCACCGCGGCTGGCCTGGCACCGGGCGAGGCGCCGCGGCTGCTCGTGCGGGTCGTCGATGCCGGCGAGCGGCCGGGCAGCGGCACTCTGGGCGGCGGCGACGCGGCGGCCGGCGGCGCACGCCGGCTGATTCTGACTGGCGGCCAGACGACGCTGTCCTACACGCCGCCGGCGGCGCCCGGGCTCGACTTTCTTCTCGTCACTCTGGAAACGCCGGACGGTCCGGGCATCGAACTGGCCCGCTTTGCTCTGGCGACACGGCCCGCCACATGATCGACCGCGCCGCCACCCACAGGAAGAGCCCGCAGCTTTTCGAGCATGATGGCGGCGGGATGGTGCAACGCGACAATCCCGGTCGTGGCATCCGGGCTCGCCGGCGCATCGACATCGGCGAGCCGGGGCATGTCGTCAATTTCCACTGGACGCCCGTGCCGGGTGCCACCGCCGCCGAAGTCACCGAGGCGATGCTGTCGATCGGCCCGGACGTTGCCGAGGAAGTCACGGCCTCCGCGCCGTTCAGGGCCGACAAGAATGGCTGGGTGATCGACGTTCCGGCCGGCAAGCGGGTGCGCGGGATCGGCCTTTCGGGCTTCAGGCAGCCGGGCGGAAAGGACATTATCGGCCCACCTCCTGACGGCCCACCCCCTGACGGCTCGCGTATCGCGGTGGCCTTTCCGCGCCCGTCCGGTGGCTTTGAGGCACCGCGCTTCACTGTGCCGCCGGTCAGTCAACAGCATTCGATTCCACCCAGTCTGACCGGTGCCAGTTTCAATAATGGCGCATTGCAGCTTTCCCCGTCGGTCGAAGCCCGCCAGGTGCGGATCGCGCTGGTCACGGGGAAGGCGCCGGCCGAGTTCGCGGAGCAGTCGACCCAATTGGGCAGTGTCCGTCTGGTCACGCACAGCGCCGCGCACGATGTGAAGGTGACGGGCCCGGACGGTGCGACGCTCTGGGCTTCTCCGCAGTTCGATCCGGATGGGCCCGATGCGGACATCAGTCTCGTCCAGGCGCTCTCGACCGCCCTGTCCACTGCCGTCGCGGCCGGCGGCACGCCCACTGCATCGGTGACGATCCATGCCACGGCGCCGGCCAACGCGTGGCTTGCCGAGAGCGCGGCGCATGGCAAGCTGATCCGCGAGGTGCCGGGCGTCTCGACGACCGCGGTCGACGCGGCGCCGGCGGCGCTGGCGCTCGCGCCGCCCTATGCGGCCGAGCGCCCCTCGCGCGTCATTGCTGATCTGCGCATCAAATATGCCGGGGTTCGTCTGGTGAGCGACTATTCCGATCTCGTGCCCGCGGCCGGCGCTCCGGCGGGCCGCATCGTCGGGATGGCCGGGCAGGAGCGGGCGTTGCCGCCCGAGGCGCTGCGCGGGCAGCGTGTCGCCCGGCTTGGCTTGCGAGGCATTGCCAGTGAGCCCACCGAGCTGGCCGTCGAGCTGGTCGACGCGCTCGACGGGAAGCCGCTGGGCCGGGCTGCAGTGCTGCAATGCGCGGCGGGACCGATGGGCGACCTCTGGGCCGAGCTTCCCGAGCCGGTCGTGCTCGACCGGGCGGCGCTGGTGCGGGTCCGAGCCAATACCGGTCGGTTCCTGTGGGCGGACGGATCGGCGGGCGTGCCGTCGCTCAAGATCGCCGTGGCCGATCCCGATCCGGGCGGGCGCCCGGTGCGGATCGGCGATGACGTTCTGGCGACGATGGCCAAGCCCATATTCACGCTGCAGCGCGCGTCGATTCCGGCTCGGCCGTTCGCAGGGGCGGCACCGGTCTTCGCCTCCGAGCTCTTCGTCACCATCGAGCTTGCCGACCTGCGGCTGGAGTATGACCGGTGAGTCTGCTCGAAGATCTCCGCGGGATCGACGTCTCGGACATCGTTTCGGCGCGCGGCAATGTCTCTGCCTCGCTCAGCGCGCCGACGGTCGCCGACATCGTCGGTAGCGGGTCCGCGGCCAGCGCGCTCGGCGGGCTTGGCGGCAGCATCGAGGCGCTGCGCAGCGACTTTCCCGACGCCGGCGCGCTGCTCCAGCCGGTCATGGCCGCGCTGGGCGGCCTGGCCGGCCGGTTCGATGCCGGACACCTGCCGGTCGGCGATCTCGGTGGCGCGATCGGGCAGGGGCTGGAGATCGTCATCGGCCTGGTTGGATCGGTGACCGGCGACACGGCCGATTTCGGCCGTGTGTTCGGGACACCGCTGGGCGACGCGATGCAGCTCGTCGGTGAGCGTGCCGGTCACGCCGGGACCATTCTCGGCGCCGGAGCCGATGCCTTCTCCGCGCTCGCGGGAGGCGCGCCGCCCGCCCATGTCGATGAGGTCGTCGCGCTGCTCGCCGAAGTGCTGCTGCCGGTGCCCCATGCCACGCTTTCGGACGGTCGGAGCGCGATCGCCGATCTGCTCCGGCAGAGCGGCGCCTTGCGGCTGCCCCAGGGGCGGTTCGCCGGGCTGAACCTGGCGTTGCAGGCGGTCGCGGAAGCGCGCACCCGTGCCGCGCTGGATGCCGCCATTGCCGATCTCGAACGGGTACGCGGCAACACGATCAGCGTGATCGCCGATGACATGGCCTTCGTCGCCAGCCAGGCCGCCCGGCTCCGCCCCGCGCAGCTGCTGCAGCCGCTGGCCCAGGCGGGCGCCGGGCTGCGCCTCGGCCGTGCCGGCGTGATCGAATTTCTCGACGAGTTCCGGCAGGCCATCGCCGATTTCCGCGTCATGCTCGTCAATCCCGACTATGACGCCATCCGTGCCTGGATCCAGGGGCTGGCGCCGATGCTGGAGGAAGGCGCGCGCACGACGCTCGAGGTGCCGATCGATCGCGCGGTGGTCGATGCCAAGGCATTCGTCCGCCGCAAGCTGCGCGAGCTGCCGATTCGCCCGTTGCGCAAGGAGATCACCGATTTCCTGCACGGGCTGGCCGATGCGATCGCCTCGGCCGGACTGGACGGCCCTGCGCGCGCCGCGCACGGCGCACTGGCCAAGATCACCTCGCATCTCGATCCGACGCAGCTGACCGCCGCCGTGCAGGGCGCGCTGGCCGATGTGTCCGCTGCCTTGCATCAGGCGCTCGACGGCATCGTCGATGCGCTCGATCGCGTCATTGCCGCAGTCGATGCGCTGGCCGGCGAAGCCAAGACCGTGCTTGAGCGTGTCGCGGAGGGGCTGAAGGCGTTCCGCGCGGCCATCGACACGGTGACCAGCGACATCGAGCATCTGGGAATTGCCGCGGCGCGCGAGCAGATGGTCGCACAGCTTCACAGCTTGCGCGAGACGGTTTCCAAGCTTCTGTCTTCGGTGCCGCTGCCGGAGCCGCTGAAGCCCCAGGTCGAGCAGCTCGCACGGCTGATCGAGAATGTCGATCTCGACAAGGCCTTTGAGCCAGTGCGCGAGGCCGCCGCGGCACTGCAAATCCCCGCCGAGTTCGCAGCGGACCTCCATGACGGCCTCGTCGAAGCCTCTCGCGTCGTCGACAATCTGATCCCCGCTACGCTGGCCGAGGATCTGAGTGCCGAAATGGCGGAGTTTCTCGCGACGCTGCGCGGCTTCGATCCCGCCTCGCTGCTGCCCGACCTCGGCGACTATATCGAAACCGCCGCACGGATGCTCGAAAGCCTCGATCCGCGACCTGCCGCCGAGGCCATTCGCGGGCCGTTCGAGGAACTGATCTCGGCGCTCGACCGCGTCCACCCGGCCCGGCTGCTCGAACCGGTGACCAGCGGCTATGACGCGTTGCTGGCGCAGGTGCCGGTTCCGGAGGCGCGCACCCTGGTGACGGGGATGCGCTCGGCCTTCGACGCGGCCGGCAATGTCGCGGCGCGCGCGGTCGTGGAGCCGGCCGCGCGCAGCGCCGGCGGGAGCGGCGGCGCCGGCGTGGCGACGCCGAGCGCGCCGGCACCCGTTGCCGAACCGCCGACCGTCACCATGGACGAGGTTCGTGCCGGCGACGCGATCCGCATGATCGGAGCGATCCCGGCGCGGGCGCGCACGGCGCTGCTACAGCTCCAGGCGGGGCCCGCGGGCGAGGCGATGCGCGCGCTCGACGGGCTGGCGGCGGGGCTCGCACGCGATCTGCGCGCAGTCAGTGCCGCGATGAAGGCGGTCGGCGAACGGCTGGACGCCGATTTCAATGCCTTGCTGGCCGCGCTCGGTCCGGTGCAGCTGAATGCCCAGTTCGCGCTGCAGGCCAATTTCTCGGCCAATACTGCCCGGTTCAAGGCATCGATCACCGTCGTCGCCGCCGCCAGCCCCAGCGCGATGCGCGCCGAGCTGGAGACTGCATTCGCGCCCGCCCGCGCCGCGCTGCACCGGCTGTTCACCGGCAGCGGCGGCGTCGTCGCCGATCTCGACCGGCTGGCTGCGTGCCTGGAGGCGACGCCGCTCGCGCGCCTGGAAGGCGATCTCGACGGACTGCTCGCGGCGCTGGATCCCGAGCCGATCGCAGTCGAGATCGACACGCTGGTGCACGACCTGTTCGCGATGGTGCCGACCCTCACCACCGAGCTGCTGCCCGACCTGCAGGCCTTTGTCGACCGGCTGAAGGCGCTGCTCAATCACTTCAATCCGGGCTCGCAGGCGCAGAAGTTTCTCGGCGTCATCGATGTCGTGCGCGAGGAGCTGGACGTGATCGATCCGCACCGCCTCGTCGCCGAGCTCGCGGAAGTGCACGGCGTGATCAAGGCTACGCTGATGGCCTATGACCCGCGCGTCCTTGCCGCCGAGCTGGCGGCGGTGACGCAAGCCGCCGCCACCGCGCTGCGCGCGCTCGATCCCGCCATGCTCCTGGGCGACTTCGATTTCCTGAGCGATCTGACCGATCGGCTCGCCGATGCGGACCCCGGCGCGCGGCTGGCCGAGATCGGCGGCGACCTGACCCAGGTCGGCGAGGAGTTGCGCGCCATCGACATCGGGGCGCTGATCGCGGCGGTGAACGGCCTGGGCCCCGAACTGGTCGAGAATTTCGAAGCGCTGATCGAGGCATTGCAGGACGAGATCGTCGCGCTGCTCGATGCGCTGCGCTACGCCGGCGGCTCGGGCTCGGCCAGCGTCTCTGCCTCGGTGAGCATCTCGTGAGCGGCGCGGTCACCGAGCTGCTGCCGATCCCCGGCTGCGAGACGCCGCTGGTGTTCGAGCGGACCGAGGACGGGAGGCTGCTGCGCCTGTCCGCCGGCGAGCGCGTCTATGTCGATGCGACACAGGATGGCCGGACGCAGTATGACGGCCTTGCCAACGTCGACACGATCTTCCTGCCGGCGGGCTTCGTCCGCCATGTCGAGACGCGCGGCGAACGCTGGAGCGAGCGCCATGCCTGGGACGACATCGGCCGCATCACGCATGCCGACGGCACCGACATGGACTATGACGAGGAGGGCCGCATCATTGCCTGCCGCGGCCCGGGCGGCGACTGGCACTACGGCTATGCCGGCCCACATCTCACCGTCATTTCGGGGCCGTTCGGGCTTCGTCACATCATCCGCGCCGACGATGGCCGGCCGGTCGCCTGGCGCGGCGATGACGGTTGTGGAACAATCCACTATGACGATACCGGCCGACGCATCGGGTTGCCGGCCAAGCCCGGGGAATGGTGCGTCGATGGTCGGGGCCGGCTGCTCGCGATCACCGACGACGCGGGTCGAATCACCCGGACACTGCTCTGGGACCGCTGGCATTGCCTCGGTGCGCTGGACGGGCCGCCGGGATCACCGATGCTCGAAGCCTATCTGCTGGATGCCACGGGCACGCCCGTCCGCCGTGTCACGGCGGACGGGGCCGAGCGGCTGCCGCGTGATGCATTTGGCGAGATGCTGCTGCGCAAGGGTGGGCCGGGTCTGTTCGGCGGCGCCATTCGCGACGGCATGGTGCATCTGCCGCTGCGTCGGCTCGATCCGATCACCGGCAGCTTCGATGCGCCCGACCCGATCAATGGAGAGGCGGCGGATCCGCGCCGTGCCACCGGCTGGACCGGCCCGTTGCCGGTCGAGCTGCCGGCTGCCGGGCCCTATGCGGTGTGCCGCAACAATCCGGTCAGCCTCGCCGATCCGACCGGTGGCATCTCCGACCTGTGGTGGTTGATACCCTCGTCGCTGACCTGGTCGATCTCCAACACCATCGGCAGCCTGCTCGGCATGTGGCTCAATCTGCAATTCTCGCCCATCGGCTGGATCGTAAGTAAGGCGACCAACCATGATCCCTTTGATCTAGAATGGGTTACGGCTAATAATTACGACAGCTTCGCGCTGCGCACCGATGGCTTCCTTGCCGCGCCGACCCATGCCTTCACCTATCAGTTCATGATGAGTGCGGACAAGAAGCAGATGACCGACCTGGAGGATGCCAGGCTGTTCGCTCCGTCTGCGGCATTCCGGCCGGTGCTCTACGGATCGGTACTGCGCTGTGTGCCGGACGGGACGGGCGCGTTCCTGCTCTCCGGCCAGCGCGCGGCGCCGAATGGCGCGTCGCTTGTCACCTGGACGCGGGCGGGAGGCGCTGCCGAGCCGGTGTTCCCGGGCTCGCGGGTCCCGGTCTTTCCCGCCGGCGGCATGCACTTCGACGCGGTCCAACTCGAGATCAAGCCCCGTCCGGCGACGATGACCGAGCTGGCGCCCTCGGGCGTAGTGCTCACCGCGACGATCGGCGATTTCGCGGGGCTGACGCTGTCGGGGACGGGCCTTGGCCTGACGATCGGCGCGGCCTTCGCGCTCACCGATCCGGCCGGCATATTGTCGGCGGGCCGGGTGCTTGCCGTCCACGAAGCCTCGGGCTCGACGATCGTGCGAACCGACGCCGATCTGACCGGCCTTGCCGCCGGCCCGTTGACGCTCGACGGCCTGACTGCGCCTTCGTCCGAGCCGCTGACGCCCGTGCCGGGACGCAATCAGCTGCTCGACATCACCGGGTCTTCGCTCGACTATGTTCCGGCGGTCAGCGTTGTTCGCCTCTCGCGCGGCGGGCCGCCGCTGGGTGCTGCGGGAGTCTCGGCGCTGGCAGCGGGCATCGTCGTCGACGAGCCCGTGCCGACCATGCTGGCGCCGGGCACGCCAGTCCGCACCGCAATGGCGGGCGGCGTATTCAACGGCACATTGGGCCCCAATCCTAACGACCTCACCATTGTCTCGGGCGCGGTTCCGGCCGTTGGTGACGCCATTGTGGCGGGCCCGGCGGCCACGGGAATCGCCGCCATCGTGACGGCGGTCGCTGCCAGTGTGATCACGCTCGACCGCGCACTGACTCCGCTCGGCGCCACCGGCGCGGCGGCGAACTGGGCGCAGCTTGCCGCCGGGGCCGAGATCGGCCGGCTGACGCAGGCGCCCGACGGCACCGCGACGCTGACCTATGCGCCGGGCCTGCCGGGGACGGCGCCCGCGACTGGTTTCGTGATGCTGAATGGCGCCACGACAGTCGCGCGGCGCGTCACTTCCCGTGTCTTTGATGCGATCGTGCTCGCCGAAGTGCTGCCCGATGCCAATCCGGCCGCCTTCACGGTCGAGCGGTTCAAGCGCACTGCGCCGAACGTCACCAACGTCATGGCCGCCTCGATCGCCACCATCGCGCTGTCGGCGGCGCCCCCGGCGGGGGTGGCGGCATTCCAGATCATTCCCTTCGCGGCGGCCGCGCCCGCGACTTCGGGCACGCTGCTCGCAGGCGCGACGCTGGCGGGCGGCGTTGCTTCCTCCAGCATCGCTCCGGGCAGCGGCAACCCTGCGCTTCGCCCCGGCGAAGCGGTTGCGGCAGTCCCGCCCGGCGGCGCCGCGGCGGTGCCGGTGCAGATCACTTCCGTACGGCTGACCGTGACCTTCGATCGGCGCGTGCCGATGGGCGCGGGGGCCATCGAGGCGGCGCTGCTCGCGCTCGACGCGCTCGTCTATCCCGCCGATCGCGTCGATGACCGGATACTGCGCGTGCAGCCGCCGCTGGCCGGCAGCGTGCGGCTCGACATGCCACGATTTGCCGTGGGTGATCTGGTCGTGGTGAACTGGCCCGGCGGCAACCAGCGGCTGTTCACGCTGACGGCAGTGTCGGGGACGACGATCACCGGCGATACCGACGATGCGGTGATACCCGCCGGAACAACGGGCATCACGGTGACGCGGCTGGTCGTCGCCGATCCGGCGACCGGCAGTTCCCGGCTGGGCATCAACGGCACCGATGCCGGCGGCCGGCAGATCGCCTTCGACGTCTGGAGCCCGCGGCACTTTGGCGGCGGCGTCATCGTCGCGTTGATCAACGGGCCGCTGGTCCGCGCGGCCCGGGTCGACGGCGCCAATCAGCCGCTGGCCCTGCGACTTGCCGGCGCGGCCGCGCTGGCCGGGTCGCACAATATCGCATCCTGGGGCGGCACCGCGCAGTTCGCCGCCAACTTCACCATCGACGGCGCGGTGCTCACCGTCACCGATATCGATGTCGTGAACGCGCTGACCGGCATGGCGGGCGCTCTCGTCATGCCCTGGTCGCCCGGGGCCGCGACAACGACGGGGCAGATGCTGCCGGGCAGCGTCCGCGTGCCCGAGGATCATGAGAATGCCAGCCTCGAGCTGACTCGCTATCAGGCCGTCATAGACCATGAGCTGACCCATACGCTGCAGTCGGCCAAATGGGGGCCGCTGCTGCTGACCGCCGTGCCGCTCTGGGGCCTGGAACTGGGCGCCGATCTGTCGGCCGCCGGTGGCCCCGAATTCTCGCCCTATGGCGACGCGACGCTGGGGGAGGGGCGCCTCACCTTTGCCCAGGGCGCCGGGATCGCGGCCAACGACAAGGTTCAGGTGGCGCAGAACCGTCGCGCGGTGCTCATCGATCTGGGACCCACGGTCGATGGCGCGGTTGCCAGCCTGCCCGACCAGGCGCGCGCAGACCTTTCGGCCGCGAACATCACGGCCGGACCGGTCAAGGTGCGCAAGGCGCTGCAGGGCACCGGCTCCGATGTGCTCGAGATGTTCATCAACATCTCGAAGTTCCTCACCGTGGGCGGCCTGCTCAACAACATCACTCTGGCCAGCTGGGGCGGCATCGCGGCGCTCGTCACGCTGGCCGTGCAGGGCATTCGCTCGGCGACGCGCAGCCGTGCGGTCATGTCGCTGGCGGCGGACCGCAAGACGCTGACGCTGAGCCCCGCCGCGCCGCTCGACGGGCTGCGCTCCGGCGCGCTCGTCGCGGTCAAGTCGGGCGATGCCATCGTCATCCGCGCCATCGAGTCGCTGACCGACACCACGGCCGTGCTCGGCGCGCCGACGCCGCAGTTCACGACCGGAACCCCGGCGCCGCTCGACGTCGAGATCTCGCTTTACACGCCGGGCTCGGCACTGTTCGGTCTGCGCGACTATTTCACTGCCGCCATGCCGGACTCCAACCAGCCGGCGCGGCTGCTGTTCTCCGGGGCGGGTGGCAGGCCGACGCTGGCGGTCCATGACCGCATCGACATCCGCGGCGTTTCGGGGGCGAGCCAGCGCACGCTCGTCACGCTCGTCGATGGGGATGCCATCGAGTTCGCGGACCCGCTGCTGCCGGCCAACAGCGGGACCAACGAGTTTCTCGTCGCCAAGATCACCTCGGAGGACCGGACCGGATGGCTCGACAGCTGGCTGCTCGACGAGCTCAACATCGGCTGGATGCAGTATATCTACGATCCATGGGGTCATGTCATTGCCGAGCATATGCCCGACCGCAGCAATATCGCCGGCCAGGTGTTCGCGCGCTCGGCCAAATATCTGTTCGGCACGCATAGCTGGGGCGTCCCGCCGATCGGATATTTCTGGTTTGACAATGCCTTCCGTCGCAGCACGGCGCAGCGCTCGCAGATGGAACAGGAAGCCTCGCGGCACAGCGGCGACACTTATTGCCCGCTCGGCACGCGCCATGGCGACACCCCGTTCATTGGCGACGTCGCACGCTATTGGGTGACGTTGACCGGTGCCACGCGCAACATGTCCGGCACCGACGCCGGCGGGCTGGTACTGTCCAATCTGCAGGACGCGCCAGGCGTCTCGATCCAGCAGGGCGTGCCGGCCGCGCCGGGCGTCCCGATCCGTCCAGGGCCAAGGTTGACCATTCCGACGGGGATTGCGGCAGCGGCGCCGGCATTCTGCGTTACCGACGCGAACGGCGATTTCAGCGCCATCTCGTCCTCGGCCTGGGTCCCGGTCTCGGCTCAGCTCGAACGTTCGGCCGGTTTCAGTTTCGCTTTCACACGGCCCGCCGGCGGCGCGAACTTTCGCGTTACCTCGATCGGCATAGAGGGTGTTGCCGCGGCGATAGACGCCCAAACCGAGGGCGCGGCGACCCTCTTTTTCGACCAGGCGCCCGCCGATGTGACGGTGACTGCCGCCGGCGTCCTGGTCTCCGAGAACATGATCTTCGACGTGATCCCGTTCCAGCGAGTCACCTTTGTCGCGGTGCCCAACGGCGCTCGCCACTATCGCGCCACGGTCACTCGGCCGGGCAATCTCTTCGATGCTGCGGATCTTGTCGTGACGACGCGCGGTTCGGCGGGGCAGGAGGATATCGAGATCAGCCGCTTCCATGCCTTCGATGCCGCAACCGGCCGATATGCCAGCGGCATCGGGCCGTTCCATCTGCCGGCCGATATCGACATCGCGGTGCGCCGTTTCCAGCTGCGTATCGGCAACACGCTGTCGCTGCGCGCGCCGCACACGCCCAATACGGAGACCTACAGCCACCGCGATCCGATCGTCGCCAGCGCCAAGCCGGGAGCGATTCTGTTCCTGCTGGTGCCGTCCGCGATCACGCCCGGTGCGCCGACCTCCGCTTTCGCCGGCACGCCGCCCTTGACGCCGGACATCGTGCCGGCAGCTGCGGCGAGCGATGCCGAGGTGATCGCATTCCTCGGCGATGGCGGCGCGCTCAAGGTCACGCTGCCGGCCGACCAGCCGCCCGAGGCTACCGCCGATTTGACGATCACGCTCCAAGTCGGCCCGGTGGGCGGCGCGGTTCCGCTGACTGTCGTGGTGAGCGTCGAGCCGCACTTCACGCTGGACGGCGGCGCTGCCGCGGCCGCCGGAGCGACGGTCGTACTGAGCTCCAGCGACGGCACCAATCTGGCCGAAGCCGGTGCACGCCCCGCCGAGATCGCCGATATCGCGATCGCCGGTGCGCAGGCGACGATTACCCTGGCGGCGACGGCGGCGTCCGGCACGACGGTGACGCTGCTGCTCGCCGACGCCAACAATAGCGGGCGCAAGGCCCGGCGCATCCTTACCGTCAGCTGACCACGCATCGTTTTGGCTGCGCCTGGGCGACGGCTTGCATTCGGCAGAATCCCTCCGTCGCAAAGGGGCTCGACTTCCGCCGGCAAATGCTCCGTGCCCATGCCGCGCTGTCGCCGGCATGTCACATGCGGCAATTAGGCGGCGCGCATGCCCGCTCTTTCCATCGCACGCGTTGCCTGGCTGGCTCGGGAGGTGTTTCCCCATGAGCCCGAGCTGCGGCGCTGGCTGGGCACTCGGCTGGCCTATCCGGACATCGATGACGTGGTGCAGGAAAGCTATGCGATCCTGAGTGGGCTCGCCGGCGTCGATCATATCCTCAACCCGCGCAGCTATCTGTTCGTCGTCGCCAAATCGGTGCTGCTCAAGAGCATGCGCAGGGATCGAGTCATCGAGATCGACCGGTTTGTGGAGACCGAGAGCCTGCAGGTGCCCTGTGAACGCCCCGGGCCGGAGGCGATCGCGGCGGATCGGCAGGAATTGAGCCGGCTCGCTCGCTTGATCGAAGACCTGCCGCCGAAATGCCGGCAGGTCTTCGTGCTGCGCAAGCTACGGGGATTGTCGCAGCGCGAAGTGGCCGAAGTGATGGAAATCTCGGAAAATACAGTCGAAAAGCACATGGGCAAGGCGATGATGGCGCTCGCCGATGCGATTGGTCGTGGCGGAAATCGGCGAATGACGGCATCATTGCGGGATGATCGTATCGACAAGCCGCAAAGGAGTCGGATCGTCGGTGGCCCTTCCTCCAAACGCCATTGACGAAATCGCCTTCGCCTGGGCGGCGAAGATTGACAGGGCGGAACTCGACGAGCGGGATCAAGCGGCACTGGACGCGTGGATCGGGGCGGATTCGCGGCATGCGGGTGCTTTCGCTCGCGCCATGGCGGCCAGCCTGCATCTGGACCGTGCCGTCGCACTGGGGCCGGATTTCGATCCTGAACGCCGTGCCCCATTGTTGCCGCCTCCACGGGGGATCAGCCGCCGGCATGTCATGATTGGCGGCAGCGCGGTTGCGATCGCGGCAATCGGCATGGGCGTGACCTATTCCGTCCGGCAGCGCGGCAAGCGCGTCGCGACGGCGAGGGGCGTGATCCAGCGCTATCCCCTCGCCGACGGCTCGTCGATGGTGCTCAACACCGCCACGCAAGTCGAACTGGATTTCGATCGTGAGGCGCGGCGCGTCGCCTTGCTGAACGGGGAGGCGCAATTCGACGTCGTCAAGGATCCGGCACGGCCCTTCATCGTCACGGCGGGCGACGTGACGGTCCGCGCCGTTGGCACGCGCTTCTCGGTGTGGCGGCTCGGCGAAGACCGCACGCGGGTGGTGGTGGCCGAGGGCATTGTCGAACTGGGCGGGAAGGGGCAGGGGCAGATCACGCGCCTGATCGCCGGACAAATGGCCGGCATTGCCGGTGACGGAACCGTCAGCGAAACCAGCTTGCCGTCCGAGCGGCTGGACCAGGCGACTGCGTGGACCGGCGGGCTCATCGACATGGATGGCCTGTCGCTGGGCGAGGCGGCCGCGCAGTTTCGCCGCTATTCCGACGTACGGATCGAACTGGGCGACGCCCAGGTGGCTGCGCTGCGCGTCTCGGGCACCTATTCGATCAACAACGCGCTCGGTTTCGCGCGCGATGCTGCACTTAGCCTTGATCTCGACGCCGTGGAAACCGATCACGGCATTCTGATCCGCCGGAAGAACTAGCCGGCTTTTTTTCGGCCTGGATGGCGGAAGCCGGTCCGAATGCACCTCTTCCCGATGTGGCCGGCATGCCGCCGGCTTGAAGGGGACATTTCATGACATCGAAGTCTCGGCTGGCGCTCGGCGCCGGCCTGGTCGCGCTCGTCGTCGCCACGCCCGCAGCCGCGCAGACGCGGAATTTCAACTTGCCGGCCCAGTCGCTGAGCGCGGCGATCACCAGCTTCGGCCATCAAGCCAATCTGCAGATCATCGCGCCGGACGCAGTGACCAGGGGCCGTCGCAGCAAGCCGATACAGGGGCAGATGGACGTGCGCGTCGCGCTCGATCGGCTGATCGAGGGCAGCGGGCTGGTCATCGCATCGGCCAATGGCAGCGTGATCGTGTTGAAGGAGGGAAAGGCCCCGAGCTCACATGACGTGACGCAGGGCACGGAGGCCGCGCAGGATGAGCCGGAGATCGTCGTCAACGGGGATCGACCCATCGCCGAATCGCAGGCGGCGGCACTGGCCCGGCAGCGCGCTTCGGACTCGCTTGTCAGCGTCGTCGCCGCGGACGCGGTGGGCCGCCTGCCGGATCAGAACATGGCGCAAGCGGTGGGCCGCCTGCCGGGCGTCGCCATCCAGCGCGACCAGGGCCGCGCGCGCTACCTGAACCTGCGCGGCGCGCCGGCCAGCTGGACGACCGTGTCGTTCGACGGCGTCACCGTGATCAGCCCCGCCGGCCGTCAGACCTTGTTCGATACCATCCCCGCGGCGATTGCCCAGCAGGTGGTCGTGCGCAAGGCAGTGACGCCCGACATGACCGGCGAGACGGTCGCGGGCAATATCGACATCATCACGCGATCGGGCTTCGACTTTCCCGGCTTTCAACTTACCGGCAAGCTTGGCGGCGGCATCCAGAGCCTCGGCCGCAAGGGCGAGCTCGATACCGCGCTGACATGGTCCGATCGCTTCCAGACGGGCGCGGGCGAGATCGCCCTGGTGCTCTCCGGCACCTATTTCCGTCGCGATTTCGTGGTCGATAATTTCGAGAATGCCTGGGCCTCGGTGGCACGCGACAAGCGGCCCGGCGCCGCGGATCGCTATTGGGCAACCAGCGCGACCAACAAGTTCTACCGCTTCACGAACAAGAATTATTCGGGCAGCGGCCGCATCGACTGGCGCATCAACGCCCAGCACCGCCTGTTCGCTTCCGTCGTCTATACCGCCCTTACCGAGACCGAGGCACGCGACCGTTTCGTATTCAGCATGGCCGATCAGCAGGGGTTGCTGTCATCGAGCGCTGCGGCATGCGGCCCCGTCGCCGGGCCCGCGACCGGAACTACCGGCTATGCCGATGTCTGCGCGGGCAACACGCCGCGGAGCGGGACCGTCTACGGAATCCCGCTGACGGTCGGCATTTCGTATAAGGATTTCCTGCAGAGCATCAGTACGAACACGATTGGCGGCGAGCACGCCTTTGGCGGCTGGACCGCGCAATGGCGGGCAAACTACACGCGTGCGCTCAACGATCGCAGCATCCCCAATACCATGACCTATGCCAGCCCGGCCTTCGGTACCGGCGGCGTGGGCGCGCCCAATCGCATCACCCTGGCATATGACTATGCCAACCCCAGCCTGACGCGCGTTGCCCTGTATCGTACCTTGCGGGCTAGCGACGGCGCCCTTTCGCAGGGTGGCGCGGTCACGAACGTGGCGGATTTCCCCTTGGCGCTGACCGGCCTGTCGAGCCTGAGGGCGAAGGATGTCACCGACGCCTATACCGGCAAGTTCGCAATTTCGCGCAGCCTGACTCTGTTCGGGCAGGACAGCGTGTTCACATTGGGCGGGCAATATGATCGCCGTACCAAGACCGCGCGCGAGAGCACGCTGCGGCTTTCCACAGCCGCCCAATATGCCTCGGCCGGAATTCCGGCCGACTATGCTTCGGTGCTCACCTCCCGCACACCTGCCGGCGAACTGCCGGTCGGCTATCGATTGAATCACTTCAATCTCGACACGCTGATGGCCGATCTGCGCCAGGCCCAGGGAATCGCCGGCTACGTCCCGACCACGGCGAACTATTATCGGGTCTCGGAAGAGGCCATTGCCGGCTATGCGATGCTCAAGACCAGCTTCGACTGGGGCAATGTCGTGGCCGGCGCGCGAGTCGAGAATCTCCGCAACACGGGGCAGGCGTTCGTCACCCTGGCCGGTGCCTCGGTGCCGGTGGAAGTGGGCAGCAATCGAACGCTGGTCTTCCCCAGCATGCACGTCAACCTGGACCTCGATGCGACCAAGGTCCTGCGGCTGTCGCTGACCACCGGCGCGGCGCGCCCGGACTATACGGTGTTGCGTCCGAACTACACGTATAACGACACCGGCCTCACTGTCTCCGGCGGCAATCCGCAGGCCAAGCCCGAGCGTGCGAAAGGCGTCGACCTCTATTTCGAATGGTACACCCGGCCGCAGGGCTTCATCAGCGTCGGCGCCTTCTACAAGAAGCTGGAAGACGTGCTGTTCTCTTCGACCGGCATCTTCAACAGCACGGTGCTGAACACCGGCGGCATCGACCGATCCGGATATGCCTATTCGACCACGCTGAACGGCGGCAGCGGCGAACTGTACGGCATCGAAGGCACGTTCCAGCAACAGCTTCTTCCCTATGCGGAGCAGCTCAACCTGCCGCGTTGGCTGGGGGGCTTCGGCGTGCAGGCGAACTTCACGCTCAACCGGGGCAAGGCGACGACGCCGGCCGGCCGGCAACTGCAATTCCCGGGTGCGTCCAGGCTCGTCTACAATATCGGCGGCTATTACGAGATGGACGGATTGTCGCTGCGGCTGAACTATCAGTATCGCTCGCCGTGGATCGACTCGATCAATGCCCCGGTCGATGGCGGCGACATCCGTTTCGCGACCGATCGCCAGCTCGATTTCTCGAGCCGCTACGCGCTCGACGACAATCTCGAAGTCTATTTCAACGTCGCCAACATCCTGAACACGCCCCTGCGGCGCTATGCCGGGGACGCATCGCGGACGATCGAATTCGCCCGCTACGGCCAGCGCTACGAAGGCGGCGTTCGCTTCAAATTCTGATGCCGGCCGGCATAGGTCGCCGAATATCCAAGTAAATTCAACTATATCAGGAGTATGATCCGTGAAGAACATATGGCGTCACCTTGGCGTGCCGATGCTGCTCGTGCTGGCTCCCGCCGCCGCCGCGCAAGAACGTGACGGCGACACTGCCGGGCCATTCGTGACCTCACCCGTCATGCTCGATTCCAAATCCGGTTCCGTAACCGTGAGCTGGATCGAGAGGGGCCCCGACGTGACCGTGCGTCAGGGGCAGGAAGTGCAGACGAATTTTCCGCTCCAGGTTCATATGACGACGTTCAGCCATCTCAAGCCGGGCACGACCTACAGCTACAAGGCCGGATCGGTCGGCGGCGGGACGTTCAAGACCTCGCCCCGGGAATCCCAGCCGTTCGAGTTCCTGATCTATGCCGAATCCCGCAACGGCGCCGTCGTCAACACCATCGAGCAGCAGGACAAGACCATCGGCGACGATGTGCACAGCCAGGTCATCGCCGCGATGTCACGCGAGAATCCGGACTTCGTGATGCATCTCGGCGATGCGGTGCAGACCGGTTCCGACCAGCAGCAGTGGTTCGATTTCTTCCGGATCGGTGCCCCGCTGTTCCGCAAGACGAATCTTGCTCTCGTCTATGGGAATCACGAAGCCAATGCGCCGCTCGTGCATGAACTATTCAACCAGCCGAAGACATATTATTCCTTTGACTGGGGGCGTTCGCATTTCATCGTGCTCGACAGCGAATATGATCGCATTCGTCTGCCCCAGGCTGGCAAATCGACCGACGCCGAGCAGGAGGCGCTCTGGCAGGAGCAGATGACCTGGCTGAAGCAGGAGCTGGAAGCCAACAAGGGTGCGGAGAATGTCTTCGTGGCCTTCCATCTGCCGGCATTCACGGCGACCGCCTATAAGCGCCGCGACCGTTCCTTCCGCATCCAGAAGGAATGGGTGCCGCTGTTCGAGCAATATGGTGCGATCGTCCTCAACGGCCACGAACACAATTACCAGCGCCACGAGAACAAGGGCGTTCACTATTTCGTGGCGGGAAGCGCGGGCGCATCGCTGGAGAAGGTCGACTGGCCGATTCCCGGCGTCACCAAGCGCGCGCTGGCCCAGTTCAGCTATGTGAAGTTCAAGGTCGACGGCCGACGCGTGAGCATGGCCGCGTTCGATCTCAAGGGGAAGAAGATCGACGAAGCTGTCATCCGGTGAGGCGACAGGGCCGGGAGGGGCATCGCCGGTGCCTCCCGGCCCGACGCTTCCGTGGTGGCTGTGATCGCGCCCGGCCCGACTCCTTCAGCCCACTCGGCAGCGCGGCCGAATGCGGGCTTCGAGCCGATCCGCCACCGAGCGGCGGATGGGATTGCCGGAACGGACCTTGCACCAGGTGTTGTAGCTGATGCCGAATTGCCGGGTGAGCACTTCGTCCGTCTCGCCTTCGATCTCCGCACGCATATGGCGAACCACCTCGGCGTCCACTTGTCGCACGCCGGCGATCCGGGCGGTACTCCCGTCTGATCTCTCCAAATGATCCACTCCTTCTCCGCACGCCCAGCACGCGATCCGTTCTTGGCCGCATGTCAGGGGCATGATGGGAACGGCTTCTAGGGAAGCCGGCTTTCATCCAGCTGTCGCGAAGGCCGGATCGCGTGCGGCCGCTATGGACGCTTCGCGGGTCCGCCGGCATGGATCAGCCGGTTCCAGTCGGCGAGGAAGCGTTCGCGCATCAGCCGGTCCTGTACGACGAGCAGGGCGGGGCTGACGGGGATGGCGCGCCGCAATTGCTCGGGCGTGCGCAGCGAGGCGGGAACGGCCATGTCGCGCCGCACCGACGGCATGGCGTGCGCGACCAGATGCGCCTGGCCGCGTCTCGAAAGCAGATAGTCGAGGAACAGCCGCGCGATGTTGGGATGGGCGGCCTTGGCCGGGATCACGGCGATCCGCGACATCAGCAGCGTATAGTCGCTGGGCAATACCACCGCGAGGTTGGGATTCCGCTTCATCTCGGCGATCGCATAGGAGCCGATGACATTGTAGCCGATCACCGAGCGCCCCTCTGACACGTCGTTGATGATCGCCTCGCTGGTCGAGAACAGCCGAACGCCGTTGGCGCCAAGCGCGCGGACCAGCGGCCAGGCGACCCGGCTCGCCGATTCGTCCTGGGAAAGATAGAGATAGCCGACGGCGGAATCCGCCACGTCATAGGTCGCGATCCGGCCGCGCAAGTCGGGCGCGCCCGATTCGAGCAGGCGCAGCAGGTCGGCATGGCTGGCCGGGGCGCGGGCCGGAGCGAGCAGCTTGCGATTATACACCATCACGATGGGCTCGGCGGTGATGCCCCAGGCCTCGTTCTTCCAGTTCGCCCAGTCGGGAAGGGCGGGACGCTCGGGTGAAGCGTAGCGCAGCGCATAGCCGTCGTTGACCAGCTTGATCTGCAGATCCATCGCCGAGGTCCACAGGAAATCGGGCATCTCTTCGCCGCTGCGCATCCGCTGCTCGACCAGGCGGTGGACCGGAAGCGCGTTCATCTCGCGATAGTCGATGCGGATGTCCGGATAGAGGCGCTGGAAATCGGCGAGTAATCCAGCGACGAGCGGCCGATCGGTGGACGACCATATCACCAGGCGTTGCTCGCTGGCCGCCGCGCGCGCGATCTCCGCGTGCTCGTCGTGCCACGGGTTGAGCGCGCCGCAACCGGCCAGCAGCAGGCAGCCGAAAAGAACCAGTCCGCGCATCGCCCAAATCATCCTCTGGACTTGGTCCGTGTCAATGGCTCACATTGGAAGACATGGCCCGTATCCTTCTCGTCGAGGACGATCCCGCTCTGGCGCGTGGCGTTTCCGCCATGCTGCGCAGCAAGAATTACGCGGTGGACGTCGTGGAGTGCGGCGAAGAGGCGTTCGCATCGGCGATGGATGAGCCCTATGCGCTGATCGTGCTCGATCTGGGATTGCCGGACATCGACGGGATCGAAGTTCTGCGCCGGCTGCGCAAGGCGGGTTCGAAGACGCCGGTGCTCGTGCTCAGCGCACGCGATGCAGTTGCCGATCGGATCACCGGCCTGGATCATGGCGCCGACGACTATCTCATGAAGCCCTTTGATCCGGACGAGATGGAAGCACGGATCCGGGCGCTGCTGCGCCGGGCGGCGGGGGAGGCTTCTCCGGTCATCAGGATCGGTGCGCTGGAGATCGATCCGGCGCGGGCGACGGCGACGCTCAACGGCACCGGGCTGGCGCTGCGCCGTCGCGAATGGGCGGTGCTGGAGCGGCTGGCCGCCCGGCGCGGCAAGCTGGTGTCGAAGGAGAGGCTCGCCGCCGAGATATTCGGCTATGACGAGCCGGTCGCGCCGAACGCGGTCGAGGTCTATATCGCGCGCCTGCGCCGCAAGCTCGAACCCGGCGGCCCCGAAATCCGCACCATGCGCGGCCTCGGCTATCTGCTCGACCCCGCATGACGAAATCCGCGGGCGCAACTCGCTCGCTGACCGCGCGGCTGCTGATGGGCGTGGGGTTGCCGATGATCGCGCTCGCGGTCGCGCTCGGCCTGGGCGGCGGGCTGATGATCCGGGCCACCGTCACTGCGGTGAACGACCGTATCCTCGAGGCAGCGGCGCGCGGGATCGCCGATTCGCTGACGATCGAGGAAGGCGAGATCGCGCTCGACCTGTCGCCGGCGATCTTCGGGATGCTGGAGAATGCGGCGCGCGACAATGTCTATTACACGATCCGGTATCAGGGCCGCGCGCTGACCGGCTATGGCGACCTGCCGCAGATATCGCCGGGAGGGAGCGAGGATGACACCGCGTTCGGCGATGCCCGCTATCTGAACCGCGACATTCGCATCGTCGCCAAGACCCGCCGGCTTCCCGGGCTCGATGCGCCGGTGCTGATCGAAGTCGCCGAGACGCTCGATGCCCGCAAGGCGGATACCGATCGCTTGCTGACCGGGCTGTTCGTGCTCGAGGCCGCGCTGATTCTGCTGGCGGTGCTGCTGCTGCCGTTCGCGGTGCGCTGGGGATTGCGGCCGGTGACGCGGATCCAGGCGGAGCTCGATCATCGCGTCGCGACCGATTTGACGCCGCTGCCGCTCCGGGCCGTGCCGATGGAACTGCGCAACCTGGTGAAGGCGTTCAACGCGATGCTGGGGCGGCTGGGCGGCGCGATGGCCGCGATGCGCCAGTTCACCGGCGATGCTTCGCACCAGATGCGCACGCCGCTGTCGATCCTGCGCACGCATGTCGCGGTGCTGCGCGACGCCGCACCCGGCAGCCCGGAAGCGGCGCAGTCGCTCGACGATATCGAGCGCGGCACGATCCGGCTCAACCATCTGATCAGCCAGCTGCTCGCGCTGGCCAGGGCCGACAATGCAACGCGCGGCGGCATTCCGGCGGAGGCGGTCGATTTGCGCGACATCGTGGCCGCCGTGGTGGCCGAGCAGCGCGACAATGCCCTGCGCGCCGGGGTTTCGCTGATCGTGATGCCTGGCTCCGAGGCGCTCGTGCGCACCGTGCCGGCGCTGGCGGTCGAATTGCTGTCCAACCTGATCGACAACGCCATACGTCATGGCAGCGCGGGCGAGGTCGTGCGCGTCGCCGTCGTCGACGGCCCCCTGATCCTGATCGAGGACGAGGGCCCCGGCATTCCGCATTCGGAGCGCGAGCGGGTGTTCACGCGCTTCGCGCAGCTGCCCCGCGACGCGCGCAGCGAGGGCAGTGGCCTGGGCCTGTCGATCGCGCTCTCGCTGGCCGAGGCGATCGGTGCCGAACTGCGGCTCGAGGATGGCGCGAACGGGGCCGGCCTGCGCGTCGCGATACGCTTCCCCCTGGCCTGAAAGCTTGGTGACAGGTTGGCGGTTTAGAGCTGCAGAGAGGAGGGCCGGCCCGAGTGGGCCGGCGGAGGATGCGCACCGGACGCGGGGAAAGCCGCGCTGAGGGCGACGGAAGGAAGCGGGCGAATATGCTGTCGATTCTGGCGTTTGCGATGGTCGCCACGTTCATGGTGCTGATCATGACGAAGCGGCTGTCGGCGCTGGTGGCGCTGATCCTGGTGCCGCTCGTCTTCGCGCTGCTGGCTTCTGCGCTGCTCGGCGGCTTCGACACCGGCTTCGGCAAGATGATGATGGACGGCGTCCGCGATCTCGCGCCGACCGGGGTGATGCTCGTCTTCGCGATCCTGTTCTTCGGCCTGATGATCGATGTCGGCGTGTTCGATCCGATGATCCGCGCGATCGTCAAGGCAGTGCATGGCGATCCCGTGCGGATCATGGTCGGCACCGCGCTGCTCGCACTGATCGTCTCGCTCGATGGCGACGGCGCGACCACCTACATGATCACCACCGGCGCCTTGCTGCCGCTCTACCGCCACATGAAGATGGACGTGCGGATGCTCGCCTGCGTCGTCATCATGGCGGGCGGGGTGATGAACATCCTGCCCTGGGGCGGACCGACGGCGCGCGTCATCACGGTGCTCAAGCTCGACGCCGCGACGGTGTTCCTGCCGCTGGTTCCCGCAATGGCGGCGACGGCGATATGGGTGATCTTCGTCGCCTATCGCTTCGGCCTCAAGGAGCGTGCCCGGCTGGCGGCGCTCCCCGCCGATGCGATCGACGACGATGCGAGCGCGGCCGAGATACTGGCCGAGGACCGGCACAGCCATCTCGAGGCGCGGCGCCCGCGCTTCTTCTGGTTCAACCTGATGCTGACGGGCGGGCTGCTGGTTGCGCTCGTGCTCGGCGCGATGCCGCTGCCCGTCCTGTTCATGCTGGCCTTTGCGGTGGCGATGGGCGTCAACTTCCCCAATCTCTCGCAGCAGCGCGAGCGGCTCGCCGCGCATGCGCCCAATGCGCTGGCGGTGGGCGGGCTGGTGTTCGGTGCGGGCATCTTCACCGGCATCCTGTCGGGCACGCACATGGTCGATGCGATGGCCGCCACGGTCACTCACGCGATCCCGCCGTCGCTGGGCGCCTATCTCGCGCCGATCACTGCGGCGATCAGCGCACCCTTCACCTTCTTCATCTCGAACGACGCCTTCTACTACGGCATGCTGCCGATCCTGGCTGAGGCCGGCGAGGCCTATGGCCTGTCCAACGCCGAGATCGGCCGGGCGGCGCTGGTCGGCCAGCAGGTCCATCTGCTGAGCCCGCTGGTCGCCTCCACCTATCTGCTGGTCAGCTCGGTCGGCATCGAGTTCGGCGAGCATCAGCGCTTCACGCTCAAATGGGCACTCGGCTCGTGCCTGGTGTTCGGCCTGGCGGCGATCCTCACCGGCGCGTTCCCCTTCGTCGCGGCCGGTGGCTGAGCCGGCGCGGGCCGCGCGTTTCCGGCAATGGGCGGCGCTGGTCCTGCTGTCCGTCACCCTGACCGGTCTGCTGGAATTGCTGCGTGCGCCCGCTGCGCTGCTGCTCGGGCCGATGTTCGCCGGGATCGCCGTCGCCGCACGGGGCTGGGACCTGTCGGTATCCCGCTGGCTGGCGATCGCCGGCCAGGCAGTGATCGGCTGCCTGATCGCCGGCAACATGGCCGGCGCGCTCGGGCCGGTCGTGTTGCGGCACTGGCTCCTCTTCACTGCGCTCACCCTGGCGACCGTGGGTGCCAGCGGCTTGCTCGGCTATCTGCTCAGCCGCTGGCGCGTCGTGCCCGGCACCGTCGCGATCTGGGGCTCGATGCCCGGGGGTGCTGCGGCAATGGTGCTGCTGGCCGAAGCCAATGGCGCCGATGCCCGGCTGGTGGCGGTGATGGTCTATACGCGGGTGGTGACGGTCACGCTGGCGGCGAGCGCGTTGTCGCTGCTGGTGGGGGCCCAGCCGCAGGCGGTGCATGCGAATGTCGCGACGGCCGGGATGGCCTGGTGGTTCATGCCCGTCGTCGCCGCTGCCGGGATGGGGCTCGCGGCGCTGATGCGCTGGCGCTCCGGAACGCTGATGATCACCATGGCGCTGGGCGTGGCCGTGATGCTCGCCGGTGCCCCGGCGATACGCGTGCCCGCGCCGCTGCTGGTCTGCAGCTTCGCGGTCACCGGCTGGCGGATCGGCTTGAGCTTCACCGGCGAGGCGCGCGGAACGGCGGCACGGATGCTGCCGCGCATCCTTCTGGCCGCGCTCGTGCTGGTGGCGTTCTGCGGCGCGCTGGCGGGGGTGATGAACGTCGCACTCGGCATCGATCCGCTGACTGCCTGGCTTGCCGCCAGCCCCGGCGGCCTGGAGTCCGTCGCGGTCATCGCCAACAGCCTGCCCGTCGATACGGCCTTCGTCATGGCTGCGCAGACCGCGCGCTTCGGGCTGGTGATGCTGGTCGGGCCGGCACTCGCGACGGCGCTGGCAAGGCGGCAGCGGGCGGCCGCGCATGATGCCGAGCGATGACAGGTTGGTGAAAGCAAAGCCGTGACAGACCCGCAATAACGGGCCGCCAATGGCCCGATAAAATTCGGACGCACGAAGCAGACCGATAAATAGGAGGGGATATCATGGGCAGCCTGCGCGGGCGCGGTATGCGCGCTTATTCTGGATTCACGAGCCTCGGTGCGATTGCGTTGTTCGGCATGCTGGCGGCGACGCCGGCATGGGCGCAGGATTCTGCGGAACCCGCCACCGTTGACTCCGCGCCGCAGGAAACCACCCCCGCCGAGCAGGGGCAGATCATCGTCACCGGCTCGCGCATCGCACGGCGCGATTATCAGTCAAACACGCCGATCGTCACCATCGGTTCCGAATCCCTCGCCGGTGCCGGCCAGCCCACGCTCGATCGCGCGATCGGCCAGATGCCGCAGTTCGCCGCGGCGCAGGGTCTGGCGCAGGTGGGGGACGTGCAGGCCCGCACCGGCTTCCAGGGTGGCCAGGCCTATAGCGACCTGCGCGGCCTCGGCCCCAATCGCTCGCTGGTCCTTGTCGACGGCCGCCGCCTGATCGCGTCGAACCCGAACGGCTCGATCGACCTCAACACGATCCCGATGGTGATGATCGAGAATGTCGAGGTGATCACCGGCGGCGCCTCGGCCACCTATGGTTCCGATGCGATCGCGGGCGTGGTCAACTTCAAGCTGCGCCGCCGCTACAACGGCATCGAGCTCGGCGCCCGGCGCGGCGGCACGCTCGAAGGGGACGGCGCGAATACGCAGCTGACTCTGCTTGCCGGCCACGACTTCGCCGATGATCGCGGCAGTGCGATCGTCGCGTTCGAATATGCCGAGCGCGATCGCATCGGCGGCGATGCACGGCCCTTCTTCCGCAACATCCGCCTGCTGGCGCGTCCGCCCGAGGGGCTGGTCGAGAACGGCCTGTTCGGTTCGCAGCCTACGGTGGCCGCGGTCAACGCGCTGCTCGCCACCTATCCGGGAACCACGCCGATCAGCGGCTCCGGCCAGTATAACGGGGCGATCGGCTTCAACACCGACGGCACGATCTTCACCACCAGCGCCGGCACCAACTGCGTGCAGAATTATCGCGGCCTGGCCACCGCGCCGCTCGGCCTCGGCATTACCAGCAATTGCCGGCAGGTCGCGGTTGCGCTCGGCAATTATTTCTCGATCCAGGTGCCGCTGAAGAAGTACAACGTCCTCACCAAGCTCGACTATGAAGTGGCGGACCGGATCACCGCCTATGGCACCTTCAACTTCATGCATTCGAGCGCGCTCGACAGCACTTCGGCGGGCTCGACCGGGCCGGGCAAATATCTGGTGGTGCCGCTGAACAGCCCCTGGGTTACCGGCAATCCCGCATTGCAGGCGTTGCTCGCGTCGCGGCCGGCGGTGCCCGGCGACCCGACCGCGCTCACCCGTGCGCTGTCGGTCACCAAGCTGCTCACCGCGTCGGGCCCGCGCTCGCAGACCTTCGAATATGACGTCTATCAGGGCGTGATCGGCCTGCGCGGAAGGATCCCCGGCACTGCGCTCGACTTCGATGTCTATGGCTCGATCGGCCAGACCCATTTCACCAACATCCAGTATAACGACACCAGCCGGGCCAATATCGCGGCGGTGCTCAACGGAACGGCCAACTTCACCGGATCGGCCGGCAGCTGCATCGGCTATGCGTGGAATCCGTTCGGCAACAATCCGTTCAGCCCGGGCTGCGAGCAGTTCGTCACGCGCGACAACGTCAACATCAACACGACGCGCCAGCAGGTGATCGAAGGCACGATCAGCGGCCCGATCTTCAAGCTGCCGGGAGGGGACCTGAGCTTCGCGCTCGGCGCAGCCTATCGCAACAACAGCTTCAACTTCAGGCCGGACAATGCGCTGATCCTCGGCGACACGCCGTCGTTCGACAATATCGTGCCGACCGGCGGCAGCCAGAAGGTCAAGGAAGTGTTCGGCGAGCTCGAGATCCCGGTGCTCAAGGACGTGTTTCTGTTCAACAGCCTCAGCTTCAACCTGGGCTATCGCCGCGCCAATTATTCGGGCTTCGGCTCGGTCGATGCCTATAAGGCCGATGCGGCCTGGCGGCCGTTCGAGCAGCTGCTGATCCGCGGCGGCTATCAGCGCTCGATCCGCGCGCCCAGCCTGGGCGAGCTTTACGCCCCGACCGCGACAGGCAGCATCAACATCGGCGCAGTGCCCGGCGCCGGCGATCCGTGCGACAGCCGCAGCGCCTTTCGTTCGGGCGCGAACGCCGCGCAGATCCAGGGCCTCTGCATCGCCCAGGGCGTGCCGGCGGCGATCTATCCGACCTTCACCTATGTCAACGACACCGCCTTTGGCAGCACCGGCGGCAACCCGAACCTGACGCCCGAAAAGGCCGACAGCTTCACCATCGGCACGGTGTGGAGCCCACGCTTCAACAGCCCGATGTTCCGCACGCTCAACCTGTCGATCGACTATTACAACATCAAGCTGCGCGACGCGATCGGCACGGTCTCGCTCACGCAGATCCTGCCGCGCTGCTTCAACTTCGACGGGTTGAGCAACCCGAGCTACTCGGTCAACAACATCTTCTGCCAGCAGATCACGCGCGATCCGCGTTCGGGCGCGATCTCGTTCGGCCGCGAAGGCGCGCTCAACCTTGCCACCTACAAGACCGACGGCATCGACGTGCAGTTCGACTGGGGCTTCGATCTCGCCGGCATAGGCCTGGGCGAGGATGCCGGCACGATGCGGCTCAACAGCGTCGTCACCTATACCCGCTCGTTCAAGGTCTCGTCGCTGCCCGGATCGCCCGTGCTCGACTATGTCGGCAGCATCGGCAACAACGCAGTGAGCCCGCAGATCGCGCACCCGCGCTGGAAAACGAATACGTCGCTCGGCTATACCAGCGGCGCCTTCACGATCACGGGGCGCTGGCGCTTCATCGACAAGATGATCCACCAGGACAAGGTGGTGAACCCCGCTGCAACCACCCCCGGCGTGCCCGCCTACAGCTATTTCGACGCGGACTTCACCGTGAACGTCAGCGATCGTTTCCAGTTCACCGGCGGCATCACCAATATCGGCAACAAGGCGCCACCCTTCGTCAGCGGCCAGCCCTTGACCACGGATTCGGCAACCTACGACATCATCGGCCGCTCGTTCTTCGTCGGCGCGAAGGTGAAGTTCTGATGCCGATCGGCGCCCCGGTGTCCGTCATCCCGCGCCGGGGCGCCGAATGAAACTGCTGGCATTGCCCGGCGATGGCATCGGGCCCGAGATCATGGCGGCGACGCTCACGGTGCTCCGTGCCGCCGATGCCGCCCATGGGATCGGACTCGAGATCGAGGAGATGGAGATCGGCCTGGCCGCGCTGGCGCGTGCGGGCACGACCCTGCCGGACGCGGTGCTGGAGCGGATCCCGGCGGTTGACGGCGTCATTCTTGGCCCGGTGTCGCACTATGAATACCCGCCGCGCCCGGCTGGCGGGATCAACCCCTCGGGCGAGCTGCGCGCTCGCTTCGCATTGGGGGCCAATATCCGCCCGGCCCGAAGCCGGCCTGGGTTGAGCCTGCTCGGCGACCGCATGGACCTGGTCATCGTCCGCGAAGCGACCGAGGGCTTCTATGCCGATCGCAACATGCATGCCGGGCCCGGCGAGTTCATGCCCGATCCGGACACTGCGCTCAGCGTGCGCAAGATCACCGCGGCTGCCTCGCGCCGGGTCGCCGAGGCCGCCTTCGCGCTGGCGCTGGAACGGCGGCGCAGGGTTACCGCGATCCACAAGGCCAATGTCCTGAAGTTGAGCGACGGCCTGTTCCTGCGCGAGGTACGCGATGTCGCGCGCGCCTTTCCGGGCGTGGTGCTGGACGAGATGATCGTCGATGCGGCGGCGGCGCAGCTGATCCGCGCGCCCGAGCGGTTCGACGTGATCGTGACCACCAACATGTTCGGCGATATCCTGTCCGACGAAGCGTCCGAGCTGTCGGGTGGGCTCGGGCTTGGCGGGGCGATCAATGTCGGGGACGGGATTTGCGTCGCGCAGGCGCAGCACGGCTCGGCACCGGATATCCAGGGGCTGGGCGTCGCCAACCCGATCTCGCTCATTCTCTCCGCGGCGATGCTGCTCGACTGGCGCGGCCGGCGCGATCGGGTGCTCCCGCTGCGATCCGCCGCGCGGCATCTCCAGCATTCGGTGGATCATGTCCTTGCCAATCCGGAGACACGAACGCGCGATCTGGGCGGCACTTGCTCGACGGCGGAATTGACCGGCCATCTGGTCGCGGCGCTGCGGGTTCTCGACGCATAGGCGACGCAGCGGCGATGCGCGCCATTCCCGACAGCGCAGACCGGCCGGCGGTGTTGGTTACGTCGCTTGTCACGGAGCCGACCCGCGCTTGTTATATTCCTTCCGCATAGGCGCGGCCCATGGGGATCGCGGGAAATTCGCAGGCAAAGCCTGCAAGCTGGCCTGTCTTCTACAGGCTGGCCGGAACGGAATTGTGGGAGCGTTTCTCGCTCCACGGCATGAAGGCGCTGCTGACGCTCTATCTGGTCCGGGAAGTCCTGGCCGAGGGGGGCGGGCTGCCCTGGGGCATGGCGGGACTGCGGGCGATGCTCGAGTCTCTGTGGGGGCCGCTTTCTCCCGTCGCCTTCGGGTCGCACATCTATGGGCTGTATGCGGCGCTGACCTATTTCGTGCTGCCGCTGGGCGGCCTGGTGGGCGATCGCCTCGTCGGCCGGCGCGCCGCGGTCGTGACTGGCGCGCTGTTCATCTCCTGCGGCCATCTGGCATTGACCGGCGAATATCTGCTGCTGCCGGCGCTGCTGCTGCTCATCGTGGGAACGGGGCTGCTCAAGGGCAATCTCGCGGCGCAGGTCGGCGAGCTCTTTCCGGCGTCGGACGGCCGGCGGGACAGGGCATTTGCGCTCTATCTCGCCTTTCTCAATATCGGGGTGATGCTGGGACCGCTGATATGCGGGCTGCTCGCCCAGTTCCTTGGCTGGGGCTATGCCTTCGGGGCGGCGGGTGTCGCCATGCTGGCGGGACTGGGCGTCTACCTGACCATTCCCGCCACGCCGCGGCATGAGCGCGTGCGGGCGGCGCCCGTAGAGGACCGTCCGTACCGGCCCGTGACCGCGATCGGGGCCATCCTGGTCGTCATCCTCGCCTTCTGTGCCTATGAGCAGGTATCCAATATCTTCCTGCTCTGGGTCTCGGACGAAATTCGCCTGACGGTCTGGGGGCTACCGGTGCCGCCGGCCTGGTTTGCCTCGGCCGACGGCGTCTTCACCGTGCTGATGGTTGTCCTGACGATGCGATGGCAGCGCCTCGCCGCACTGCGCGACTGGGACCGGCTGGCAATGGGATGCGCGGCGATCATGCTCGGCTACGCGTTGCTCGCCCTGGTCGCCGGAACGGGTTTGCGCTCGATGGTGGGGCCGCTGGCGGTGCTGCTGCTGCTCGACCTGGGCGTGGCGCTCGTCTGGCCTGCGGGGCTGGCGCTCATCACCGGCGCGACGCCGCAGCGGCTCGCCGGGGTGATGGTCGGCATATTCTACCTGCACGGCTTCTTCGCCAACCTGGTGGTCGGATCGCTGGGCGCGTTGTACCAGCGCGTGCCCAGCGCGACATTCTGGGCGATTCACGCCGGTATCGCGGGAAGCGCCGTACTGGTTTCGCTGGCACTGCGCGCGCTTGGCGGCGAGCGGCGCATGTTCCGGATATTCCGGCGCGTCAACACCGCGCCGTGACGGGATTGCAGCGGACCAGCGCGCCGCCCGGCAGCGCGGCGCGATAGACGAGGCGCTCCGGGTTCGAAGCGCCTTCGTACAGGTCGCTGCTGATCCATTGCGCGCCCGAGGCGATGGCCGTGTCCAGCCGCCGGCGATCGGCGGCCCGCGCTTCCTTCAGGCCCATGTCCGCGCGGGTTCGGACCAGGAAGCCCGCACGCACGAGCCGGCGGATGCGCCCGCTCTCCGGCACCGGATCCTGGATGTTGAAGACGGCCGCCTCGGCCTCCTCCTCGGGATAGAAGCCGAACATCGCCCGGCCGCGCAGAGAGGGGTGGCCGGCGCGATAGGCTTCTTCATGCGCGTTGCCGCCGTCGAGCACGAACAGGAAACGGCCGGCGGCGCGCGCCAGGCTGGGCCAGCGATGCGCCACCACGGCCGCGCGCAACGTCGGCAGCGTGCCCCGCACATCGTCGGGTGTGACGAGCCGCTCGCGCCCGATCTCCGCCAGGATATCCGCATCGAGCGCGGCGAGGTTGGTCGCATCGAAGCGTGCGCCCCCGGCATCCCCCGTATTGATCAGGACCATGACCGGGCCGTGGCCCGGATGCCGGTCCGACCAGTGCCGCAGGGTGGCCAGGCACAGGCGCAGCGTGAGGCAGTGCGTCTCCGTATCGATGCCGGCGATGTGCAGCACCTTGGCGCCCGGCGCGGCCATGCTCCGGCGGGTCGTCGCATCGGCGTTGCCATAGGGCGCGGCATAGGCGCCGCCAGCGGGATCGGGCGCGACGTCCAGTTCCAGCTGCCGCAGGCCAAGGGCAAGCTGCGCCTCCAGCGGCGGATGGCCATAGGCCAGGCCCGGCCATTCCGGGCTGGCCGCGAGCCGGGCGCGCAGCTGCGGCGAGGGATAGGGCCGATAGCTGTTGTGCGAGCCGATGAGCTGGATCTGATCGAGCCGCAGGTCGTCGCGCGGAGCGGGCGCTCCCCCCGCGCCGGCGAGGATCGCCAGCAATGCGAGCGCGCGCATCATGCCGGTTCTCCCGCCGGTTCGCTGATGCCTGGGGCGCCGGTCTCCCAATGTCCCGCGAGCCGGTGAACCGTGCCGTCGCCGGCCTCGACGCGCAGGTCGTACCACCGATGCGCCTCCACGGCGGCGAGCGGCACTGTCCCGGCCGCTCCGGGGGCAAGGCGAAGCCGGTCGACCTTCGGGGCCCCGTGGCGCGACGTGACGCGCAGTTCGACGGGCATCGCATCGCGGTTCGCGACATGAAGGTGCGTGGCCGCGCCGACGCGCTCGGCACGGCTGGTGAAGCGCGTGCCCATCATGATCGAGCGATGGAAGCCGTTCGGGCCGGTGACGCTCAGCGTGCGTTGTGCATGCGTCTCGATCGCCCAGGAATCGGCAAGCGACCGGCCCGCACCCACGGTATAGTGGCGCGGACTGCCATCGTCCGCGCCACCGGCGACGATGAAGACGGCCGCGCGCGCGCCGCGGTTGCGGAAGGTCAGGTGCAGGCGGCCCGCTTCCCAGCGCGGCTCCACCTCGAGATCATAGGGCAGGGCGCGTGCCGGGCGCGTGCCGGGTTCCTGCAACGCGGGCGCCGGCGCTTCCGCGACGAGCGGCTTCGCCTGGCGGCAGGCGGCATCGCTGTCGGCGACATAGCGGTCCACCGCCGGCAGGGCCGCGAACCACGCCACGTCCCGCCGCGCGGCGGGCGACAGGTCGAAATCGAACATCGACAGCAAGTCGCTGCACACTGCGCGCCGCCAGGGGCTGATGTTCGGCTCCTGCACCCCGAAGCGGCGCTCGAGGAAGCGCAGGACCGAGGTGTGATCGGCCAGTTCGGAATTCACCCAGCCGCCGCGCGTCCAGGGCGACGCGATCAGCATCGGCACGCGCGGCCCCAGGCCGACCGGCTCGCCGCGATACTCCTCGCCATGCAGGGCGACGGTGCTCGCGCCCATGCCCGGCAGCGTGGCGGGAAGCGGTGGGCTCATATGGTCGAAAAAGCCGTCATTCTCGTCATAGTTGAGGATGAAGACGGTCTTGGCCCAGACGTGCGGATTGGCGGCGAGGGCGGCGATCAGCCGGGCGCTGAGCGCCTGGCCATAGGCCGGTGGCGCGTCCGGATGCTCGCACATGTGGAAGGGTGCAACGATCCACGCCACTTGCGGCAGGCGGTCCGCGGCCACATCGGCGGCGAAGGCGCGCACCAGATGCTCCCCGCGCGAGGTGCCGGCATTGGCGCGCGTCGAGCCATCGGCCCAGGCGCGCGCCGCCGCATATTCGGCGCTGTCCTTCCCGATCCCGCGATAGCGCGCGAACAGCGCCAGGGGATTGTCGCCGTAATTGTCATATTCCTGATAGAGCTTCCACCGGACGCCCGCGGCAGAGAGACGGGCGGTATAGGGCGTCCAATCCAGGGCATGGGCCTTGGGATCGTCGCGGCCCATGTCGGCGGTCTCGTTCGGATCGACGCCGTCATTGGAGACGATGAACGCGCCGTCGCGCCCGACCGTCAGGCCGCTGGTACCCGTCCAGTGATAGAGGCGATTGGGACCGGTCGGCCCATGGACCGAGCAGTGATAGGCGTCGGCGATGGTGAACTGGTCGGCGAGCGCATAATAATAGGGCAGGTCGGCACGCGTCATATAGCCCATCGAGAAGGGGCCCTTCTCGGGCATCCAGACGTCCCAGTTCTTCCACCGGGCATGGCTTCCCTTCCAGCTGTGATCCAGGCCCTGCAGGCAGCCGGCGGCGGTGCCGCGCGTATCGAGGTGGAAGGGGCGGATGATCGCGCCGCCGTCCTTGTCGTCCTGCCGCTGCTCCCAGACGCTGCGGCCGGAAGGCGTCATGGCCGGGCGCGGATCGGCGAATCCGCGCACCCCTCGCAATGTGCCGAAATAATGGTCGAAGGAGCGGTTCTCCTGCATCAGGATCACGACATGCTCGACATCCGCGAGCGTGCCGCGCGGGCGGACGGATCCGGCAAGTGCCGAGGATGCAGCAGCCAGGGCGCCGGCGCTGGCGACGAAGGTGCGGCGGTCGATATGAGGGCTCTTCATGACCGCCGATTGCCCGATCTTGATTACATCCTCGCGTAATCCGATCGATTGTTGACCATTTGTCCGCGGACGTTAGCTTGCCATGCTCCGACCCTCGGCTTCCCAACCACGGAATGATGATGACCAAGCGTTTTCGCCGGCAGCAAAGGCTGCTGGAACTGCTGGCTGCGGGCGATGTGTGGAGCGTGCCCGCGCTCTCGAAGGCGCTCGACGTGTCGGACGAGACGATACGGCGCGAGATCCGCGCGCTGGAGCCCGGCGGGCAAGTGACGCGCGCGCACGGCACGGTGCGGCTGGCGCGCGTGGAGACCGAGGGATCCTTCGCCGTGCGGCTCCAGCGCAATGCCGACGCGAAACGCCGTATCGGCAGCGCCATCGCGCCGCTCGTCGCAGACGGGCAGACGATCTATGTCGATGCGAGCACGACTGGCCATTATGTCGCGCAGGCCCTGCGCGATCATCGCGATCTGACGGTCGTCACCAATGCGGTGGGCGTGGCGACCGAACTCGGTGGGCGCAATGGCAACCGCGTGCTCCTGGCCGGCGGCGAGATGGACTATGATTATCGCGCCTGTTTCGATCAGACGGCGACCGATTTCCTGTCGCTGTTCACGCCCTCGCTCGCCATCATCTCGGTCGAGGCCGTGAACCTCGATCACGGCTTCACTTCCTATCACGCCGGCGAGGCGCGGGTCTGCCGGCTGATGGTGTCGCGGGCGCGCAGCGTGCTGATCGCAGTCGACGCCTCCAAGTTCGGCCGACATGGCACGGTTACCGTCGCCGACTTCGGATCGGTCGACCTCGTCGTTGCCGATTGCCCGCCGCCCGACGGCTATGACGCGGTATTGGCACGCGCGGAATGGGTGACGGCCTGAGCCGCGCGATCACTCGGCAAGGCGGCTCTGCAACAGTTGCGTGAAGCGATCGGCCGGGCAGAGGTGCGTGCATCCCGCCATCGTCAGCGGTCTGATCGATGCGGCCGCGCTGCCGCTGCGCAGCGCCTGTGGTGACTGGGTGCGATAGGAGAGGCGGACATATCGTCGTCCCGATTTCCGGTCGCGCAGTCGCTCGATCAGGATCGCGCCGCCGGGCGGCACGTCGTCCACCGCATAGCCCGGCGCGCGCAGGCTGGTCCGCAGGACAGCGCCCAGCGCAGTGACGTTGGTATCATGGCCCATCAGCACTTCGATGCGCGGGCCCCTCGGGTCGGCGAGCGTCTCCATAACGTGCCGGCCGAGGACGGCGGCCTGGTGCGAGGCCATGTAGGGCGATCGCGTGAAGACGTCGAACAGCGCGGCATGCAGTGCGCCGATCCGGGTGAGCGCCGCGGGGTCGGCGCGGCCCCAGCCCACATCCCGCAGAGGAAGCCCCTCGACATATTGGAGCAGCAACACCTGCGCGATGCCGGACGTGTCGCGAATGGGGCCCTGCAGTTCGATCCCGCGGCCGTCGGGCGAGGGGCTGACGCGTGCCGGCGCGTCTGGCGTGCACCCCGTGCCGCGCGGCGCACATCCCAGGATGCGATCGAGCAACGCGATCGTATCGGCGTGCCGCGCAGCCAGCGCCCGCATGCCGCCGGTGAACCGTTCGATCTCGGCAACCGCACGATTGGCGTCGAAACGCGTCGCGCCGGCGCGCAGCGGCTCGAAGATCGGATCGATCGCACCCGCCTCCAGATGCTCCGCCGCCAGGCCGCAGCCAGGGGCAATCCCGCGCGCATAGGCCTCGCCGCTGGCGATCGTCCGGTCGGAGACATTGGTCCGGATGCGGATCGCGCCCGGCGCCGCGCAACCGCGAGGCAGAACGCCCAGGGCAATGAAGCGTCGGCGATCGGCCGCGGCGACCGTCTCGAGCGCCCTGATGCCGTGCGGCGTGAGGCGGCTCTCCTCCACCGGCCAGCGCGGCCAAGGCGTCGCGATACGCGTGCCCTGTGGCACTTCGCTCGCGAGCGGCGCCCGGATGCCGTGGCGCATGACGATCACGATTCGCTCGACGATGGGCTCGCCCGGCTTCCGCGAGGACGAAAGGGCCGTGGCGGGGAGCAGCATCGCGCCCCCGGCCAGGAGGGAGAGCAGGGAACGGGCCATGAGAATCATTCGGCAGCTAATGACGCCCGGGAAGGTCAATTTGATGACATTGCGAGGGTTGTATAGTGAAATCGATGCTTTTGCGGTAAACATGGTCAAAAATATATCAACTCGGTCATTTTGTCATCAATGCGTCATTGGCCACCCCTAGCCGGCCCGCGGCAGCCGGCGCTGCGCCGCTGCCGGTCCAGTTTCCTTGGGGGTAAGCAATGATGACCATTTCGACGGCACATCTTCGCGCGCTGTATCTTCTGTCCGGCACGGCGATCGCGCTGCTTGCCACGGTCCCGGCATGGGCGGCACCGGCCGGCCCGGAGACGATCGTTCCCGCCGATCCGGTCAACGCGCCGGAGCCGGGCCAGGAGAGGGACCGGGTGGAGAAGCAGGACGATGACATTGTGGTGAACGGTCGCCGCCATGCCATCCAGGACACCCAGAACGAGCAGATCCGCAGCGAGTCATTCGTTTCGATCGTCTCGGGCGAGGAATTGCGTGCGCAGCCGCAACAGAATCTGGCCGACCTGCTGACGCGCCTGCCGGGCCTCAGCTCCTCGGTGGATCAGTCGCGCAACGCGGCGGCGACCGGCGAGGCGCAATATCTGTCGATCCGCGGGCTCGATACTGCCTATAACGCCTATATGCTCGACGGCGTGCGCCTGGCGCAGACCGACGCGCGCACCCGGGCCATCTCGATGAACCTGCTTTCGCCTTTCTCCGTCGCCGAAGTGCGGGTGGACAAGGCGCCGACCGCGAATTTCGACGGCGACGCGATCGCCGGCGTGATCGACCTGCGCACCGCTTCGGCGTTCAACCTGCCTGCGGGCCATGTGCAGATCCGCGCACAGGGCCAGGTGGCCGGCCGCGCCGCGGCACGCGGGCAGAATCCCTGGGGCGGCACCGCGCAGCTCGAGACGGCGCAGCGCCTCGGCAATCTCGGCATCTATGCGTCGGTCTATTACGGCCTGAAGCACACGCTGGGTGAATCGACCGCGATGCAGCACGACTGGGAGAAGTACGACAACAAGATCCCCGGCATGATCCGCGACAATCTGGACAACATCGCGCCGCGCGGCGTGCAGTGGAATGTCTTTCGCAACCGGATCGAGCGACTGGGCGGCACGCTGAACATCGACTGGAAGAGCGACGATCTCGACCTCTATTCGTACAACACCTATGGCCGCTACAAGCTGAAGAGCTGGATGGACCAGACCGCGCTGCGCCAGACCGATCTCGCGCCTGGCCAGATCAATCCCAATCCCGGCAACAGCGGCTCATACGACGCGGCGGGCTTCCGCGCCGACTATGGTCTGACCGCCACGCACTATTTCCGCACCGAGCACTCCAACCAGGAGCTGTTCTCGACCAAGTTCGGCGGCCAGTCGCGCCTCGGCGACCTCACGCTCGACTATCATGCCGCCTATTCGCGCGGCGAGCAGGACTATCCGCTGCGCGTTCAGTCGGGCTTTGCGGGCAAGCCCTATATCGGCACCGCCGACAATAGCGGCCTCGCGACCGTCCGCATGGTCACCAGCATCGGCAATCGCACCAGCCCGCAGGTGGTGTTGACCGATGCGGCGCGCGCGGCGCTCGTCAACCTGTCGACGTTGAAGCAATGGTATGTGACGCAGCAGTTCGAGAATGCGTGGGAACGTCGCCTGGAAGGGCAGTTCGACGCGACTTGGAAGCTGGCCGACCAGGGCCTGGCCTCGATCGCGGCCGGTGCCAAGGCGGAAGGCACCAAGCGCTATTCGAACAGCCTGGGCGACGATGGTGCGCTCCAGTATTTCTTCCCGCTCGCCAATGGCAGCAACGCCCCGCGCTACAACGCGCAGGGGCCGTCGGTGGCGGACATTCCGGGCGAGATGCTGGGCGGCTTCATGCACAATTCCGCGCAGGTGCCGATCAAGCTGCTCGACACCAAATATATCGAGGACCAGATCCGTCGCCTGTCGACGCCGAAGCTCGCCAACCTCGACCCGGCCAAGCTGAAGGAGAACCGGCTGGATGGCAAGGAACAGCGCATCGGCGCCTATGCCATGGCGACCTTCCGCACCGGCGATCTCACGGTCATTCCGGGCGTGCGCTTCGAGCACAACCGCTTCGAGGGCACCTATTGGCAGGAAAACGCGAAGACGGGGAACGGCTTCGTCACCACGGTGCGCAGCTATGACCAGTGGCTGCCCAGCGTGATCGCCAGCTATCGCCCGAACGACCGCGTCGTCTATCGCGCCTCGGTCCGCCGCAGCTATTCGCGCCCGGCCTTCGACCTGCTGCTCGGGCCGACGAGCGTTTCGCTCAACGACGACGGCACCTTGTCGGTGTTCATTCCCAATCCCAATCTGGACGCGCAGACTGCCTGGAACGTCGATGCATCCATCGAACTGAAGGGTGAAGGCACGGACTTCTTCTCGATCAGCCCCTATTACAAGCGCATCAACCATGTGCTGTTCTCTACCGGCACCACCAATGCGGGCGGCGATCTCAACGTCTGGGGCGGCAGCAGCCCGATCAAGGTGAACGGCGTGGAGACCTCGACGCTGGACACGAGCGGCAAGGGCGACGTCTACGGCATCGAACTGGTCGGCCGGTACAGCTTCCGGAACCTGCCGGGGCTGTTCGACGGGCTGGGCGTCGGCGGCAACCTGACGCTCCAGCGTGCCGAGGCGAAAGTGTTCGTGAACGGCCAGTGGCGCGGCCAGCGCATGCCGCAAGCGCCGCGCATCATGTACAATGTCGAGCTGTTCTACAATCACGGCGGCTTCCAGGCGGCGCTCAACTACAACTACACCGGCGACAAGCTGTACGACCTGCGTTCGAGCCGGCCGGACACTTATGTTCAGCCGGTGTCGAAGATGAACCTGATGCTCGGCTATACCTTGGGCAACAACGTCGCGATCGGTGCGTCGATCGAGAATCTGCTCAACGCGCACACCTATTGGGCGACGACCAGCCAGCGGCCGGCCTATCTCTCCAACGACCGCAAGGGCGGCTATATCGAAACGGGCCGGGTCTATTCGCTGAACCTGAGCTACAGCTTCTGAGCCTGGTAAGGCAGCGGAAACGATTGATGGAATGGACAGTGGGCCACCTTTGGGTGGTTCACTGCTCCATCCCATTCGCGCCGCGGGGCCGGGATATATTGCCATGACCGGGATCGCACGCGGGAGTTCTCTTGCGTAGGATGGAGAATTTGTTCGATGTCACATGGACCAGCGTGCCCCGGCTGCGGAAAACTTGTCTCGTTCTGGCGTACGCAGTGGCGATTGGGTTCGGCCTTTGCATGCAAGCGCTGTGGCCAGATGCTTGAAATCTCCCGTTTCAAGGCGATGATCATGGGTCTGTCGATGCTGTTCACCTTCTGGCTGCTTCGGCCATATATGGGTGGAGCGCTCGGCCAGGGGATGTTGATCATCGCGATCTTTGTGCTCGGAGCGCCGGTTACATACTATATGACGCGGCCGACGAGGGTCCTCGATGCCGGCCCGCCCGATCCGGCTTCCGGTTGAAATCGTGAGGCAACCGCGGTTGGGATGTCGTGCTTGACCCAGGTCAATCCGGGATCGGCGATGTGCGCGTAGACCGGACGGGCGCTGAAACGCGCATCGCCACGCCTCTATTCGCCGATCCGTCCATGACCCTGTCCATCTTCGAAATTCTGGCAGACGATCACATCGTGCAGCGCCGCCTGTGCCAGGCGCTGGAATCGGTGGCCGACCGCTTGCCAGTCCTGCCGGCGGCGGATGAGATATCCTGGCTGTGCAAGGCGATCCGGCGCGTGACCTCCACGCATTTCGGCCGGGCCGAGCGGCTCTTCGCCGAATTGCCGCTCGGGCATCGGCCGGGGCCGGCGTTTCTTTCCGCATTGCGGGAGATGCACCAGTTCGACCGCATGCATGGCGAGGACCTGGCGAGCGAGCTGTGGTGGAGCCTCTCGCCCGGGGCGGCGCGCGACGTCGGCAAGCTCTCTTACATGCTGCGCTGCTTCTTCGACGGTTGCCGGCGCGCGATCGCGCTCAAGGAAAGCGGGATCGAGATCGCCCGGCGCGGGCTCATACCGGGTTGAGGATCGTGTGCAGCCGGTCTTCGCGCAGCACGGTGCAGTCGCGATCCCCCTTGGCGAAGGCGAGGATGCCCTGGGCCTTGAGCCGCGAAAGCTGGCGGCTGACCGTCTCGATCGTCAGCCCCAGATAATCCGCCGTCTCGCCTCGGCTGATCGGGATCGCGATGCGCACCCCGCCGCCCGGAGCCGGCCGGCCGGTGCGCTCGACCAGGTCGAGCAGGAAGCCCGCGATGCGCTCGCGCGCGTTGCGGCGGCCCAGTGCGAGCATCCGTGCGCGCGCATCGCCGAGTGCGGCGAGGGCATGGTGGAGCAGCATGCGCTCCATGCGCGGATGCTGCTCGAGCGTGCGCTCGAACGCGATCCGCGGATAGGCGCACAGATCGGTCTCGCAGAGCGCCGAGATGGTCAGCGTCGCATCCTCTTCGAAGAGTTCGCCGACGAAATCGCCGGGGAAGAGCAATTCGACGATTTGCTCGCGCCCGTCGCTGGTGGAGGCGGTGACCTTGAGCATACCGTCGACCAGCATCGCGCAGTGGTTGTTGCGGTCGCCGGCCCAGTTGAACACTTGGCCCGAGGGCAGGATGCGGCGCCGGCCAAGCGCGTGAAGCGCGGTCAGCCCGGCCTCGTCCACGCTTGCGCACAGGGCATTCCCCCGGGCCCCGCAGCTTGCGCAGCGGCCGGGCGTGCCGCCGGCGACGGCGGGGGAGCGATCAAGGAGCGAGGCGTGAGAGAGCATGGGAGGCGGCTTTCTACCGGAGGTCAGACGGCGCTGCTGAAGCGGGTGGCGCTGGTGGCGCGCCACGGGTCGAAGGCAGCGGCGACGGCGCGGGCATAGGGAAGGGCGCGCTGGTCGAGCAGCAGGCGAGTGCCGGCCCAGGCGATCAGGCCGTGTTCCTCGAAATCCGCGAGCCGGGCGCGGACATCCGGCAGGTCGGCCAGGCCGGTGCACTCGGCCTCGCCGCGGCAGAGCAGCGCTTCGATGAGCGCGCCCCGGCGGCGATCGGCCGGGGTGCGCCGGATGCCGCGCACCGTGGCGAGCCGGCCATTGGCGATGTGCAGATGATAGCGGCCGGCACGCTTCTCGTTCTGGAGCAGGGCGCCCGGAAACGCGCTGATCGACGAAGCGCCCAGGCCGATCAAGATGCCGGACTGGTCCTCGGTGAAGCCCTGGAAGTTGCGGCGCAGCGTCTTGCCGCGCGCGGCGCGGGCGATCGCGTCGTGCGGCAGGGCGAAATGATCGAAGCCGATCGGATCATAGCCGGCGTCGCTCAAATGCCGATGGGCCTGCCGCGCCATCGCGAAGCGGGCGGCGGAGCCGGGCAGGCGGGTCGCGTCGATCCGGCGCTGGCGCGGGAGCAGATGCGGCACATGGGCATAGCCGAACACCGCGAAGCGCTCCGGCCGCATCGACAGCGCAATGGCGAGCGTCTCGTCCAGATCCGTCGCGAACTGGCCGGGCAGGCCGTACATCAAGTCGAAGTTGATCGATTCGACCCCGGCGGTGCGCAGGCGGCCCATGGCGCAGGCGATGTCTTCGGTCGGCTGGATGCGGCCGATCGCGCGCTGGATGTGCGGGGCGAAGGTCTGCACGCCAAGGCTCGCGCGCGTCACGCGGTTGCGCGCGAAGCATGCCGCCCAGTCCCAGTCGAAGCCGCGCGGGTCGAGTTCGACCGAGACGGTGGCGCGCTCGCAGGCAAAGGCGTGGCGGATGCGGCGCATCAAGGCGTCGAACTGGGTGGGGGCCAGTGCATTGGGGCTGCCGCCGCCCCAGGCGATCCGGACGACTCGGCCGCGCCCCGCGAGCCGGGCGGCGATCAGGTCGGCTTCCTCGCCGAGGCGCTGGACATAAGTCGCGAGGCGCGCGGTGCGGTTGGCGGCGCCGGTGTTGCAGCCGCAATACCAGCAGATCTCGCGGCAATAGGGGACATGGAGATAGAGCGAGACCAGCTCGTCTTCGTGCACCCGGGCGAGCGCATGCTCCATGTCTGCCGGGCCGACATCGTCGCCGAACTCCGCTGCGGTGGGAAAGCTGGTGTAGCGCGGCACGGGCGTGGCGAGCAGCTCGGGATGATAGGTCCACATGGCACCTCCCCTGCGCAGCCGGAGGCGGCGGAGCTTTGACTCCGGTCAAATTCCGGTTTGCGTTGCTGCGATGCGGCGGCGCTCGGGTTCGTCCATGAGGGAGAAATATCCCCATTTTCAAACGCTTGTCGTGATATCGTCGATTGCCGCCATGTGCCGGGCAAGGCGTAGCGGAGCGGGGCGGTGGGAGACCAGGACCAGGCCGGTGCCGGTCTCCGCCAGCCAGGCGTCGAGCCGCGCGACCAGCTCTGATTCCGTGGTGGAATCAAGGCCTTCGCTGGGCTCGTCGAGCAGCAGCCAGGGTCGACCGGCGAGCAGCGCGCGGGCGAGGGACAGGCGCTTGCGCTCACCGCCGGAAAGCGTTCCGCCGGCCTCGCCCAGGCGGGTTTCGAGCCCTGCCGGCATCTCCTTGATACAGTCCTCGAGCACGACGATCCGCAGAACGGCCCATATCGATGTCGTGTCGACTCCCGGACGCGCCAAACGGAGATTGTCGGCGATCGTCCCGGCGACAAGCGTCGCACTTTGGGGCGAAAGCGCGAACTGGGCACGAAGCGTCGTGCCGGACAGGTCGGCGGGAGCATGTCCGTCGACCGCCGCATGGACGGCGATTGCTTGTAGCCCGGCCAGCGTTTCGAGCAGCAGCGTCTTGCCCGAACCCGAGCGGCCGGTGACGGCGACGCGCGCGCCCGGTTCGAGATGGAGCCGGCCCAGGCGGAGCGGCATCGCCCGGGTGGGGGCCGGCGCGGAAGCGGGCCGGGACAGGGCGAGCAAGGCGTCGAGCCGGCGCAGGCCCTCGGCCACGCCGGCCTGCCGGAAGGCGGTGCGGGCGAGGCCGGCCATTGCCTCGATCGCGCCGGTGGCGGCGAGCAAGGCGAGGGCGACGCGCGGGGCGGGTGCGTCGGCGAGCAGCAGTACAAGTGCCGCCGCCAGCGCGCTATAGCCGGCGAGCAACGCCGCGACTGCGCCCTCGCCGCGATGGAGGCGGGTGCGGGCGGCGTCGAGATCGGCGGTGAAGCGGGACAGGTCGGCCGTCACCCGGCCGGCCAGGCCATAGGCGGCGATCTCGGCCCGCGCCGAGGCATATTCCACATAGCGCGTGCGCAGCGCGCCAAGCGCGTCGGCGGCCTCGCGGGCTGGCTCCCGGGTCAGGCGGCGGGCGACGCGATCGAGCAGCAACGGCAGCGCGGCGAGGAGCAGCAGCAGTGCCAGGGCGGAGGCCCAGCCCGCGAAGCCCGCGAGCAGCACGCCGGTGCCTGCCGCGGCCCAGCTCGCCGGACGCATCGGCTTGCGCACGATCAGATCCTCGAGCGCGTCGATGTCGCCGATCAGCCGCGCACTGGCGTCGCCGCCGGCAAGGTCTGGACCGGTGCGGCCGTCCTGCGCGGCCAGCCTGGCGAACAGGCCGGCACGCAGGGTCGCCATCGCGCCCAGGGCCGCCTGATGCGAGAACAGCCGCTCGCCATAGCGCGAGGCGGTGCGCAGGATCGCCAGGCCGCGGATCGCGGCGCTGGGGATGAGATAGTTGAAGCCGAGCGCCGCTGCCGGACCCGCCGCGCCGGCAAGCGCCGCCGCGGTGAGGAACCAGCCCGAGACGGCGAGCAGCAGCACGCCGGCGAGTGCGGCGACGATTGCGGCGAGGCTCGCGCGGCGTAGCCAGCGGCGGCCGGCGGGATCGAGGGCGAGCCCGTTCACAGCGCCACTTCCAGCCGCGCCGCGGCGACCAGCACGGGATCGTGCGTGGCCACCAGCACCGCGCGCCCGGCCGCGACTTCGCGCAGCAGCGCCACGATCCCGGCGGCGCTTTCGGGATCGAGATCGGCGGTGGGCTCGTCGCAGAGCAGCAGCGGCCGGCGCGAGAGCAGCGCGCGAGCGAGCCCGATGCGCCGCCGCTCCCCGCCCGACAGGCCCGAGCCGCGATGATCGAGCACCAGGTCGAGCCCGCCGCGCGCAGCCATTACTGCGTCGAGCCCGACGCGGCCGGCGACCTGCGCGATCTCGTCGCGTGTCGCATCGGGGCGGGCGAGGGCGATGTTCTCGGCCAGCGTGCCGGGGAGCAGCAGCGGCGCCTGCGCGGCCCAGGCGACATCGGCGGGATCGAGCGCGCCGCCGCCCGCGGTCGCGACCGTGCCGGCAGCGGGGGAGAGCTGGCCGGCGATCGCGGCAAGCAGGCTCGACTTGCCGCTTCCGGTAGGGCCGGTGAGCGCGACGAGATCGGCCGGCGCCAGCTCGAAGCCGATCGGGCCGATGCGCAGGTTCGGCCATTCGATCGTCAGGCCGGTGACACGCAGGCCGTCGACATGCGCCGGAGGCGGGGGAGCGGGTGTCTCGACCGCCGCCGTCGTCAGCGCGCTTGTCGCGGCGTCGCCGAGCTGCTTCTCGTGATAGGCGGCGGCCAGGCGCCGCATCGGCAGATAGAATTCGGGTGCCATGGCCAGCGCGAAAAAGGCCTGGCCGAGCGAGAGCTTCTCGGGCGCGGGGAAGGGCAGCAGGCCGAGCAGGGCGAACCCGCAATAGACCGCGACCAGCGCCACCGACAGCGCCGAGAAGAATTCGAGCACTGCGCCGGACAGAAAGGCGACGCGCAGTACCGCGACGGTGCGGTCCGCGACTTCGCGCGTCGCGATGCCCACCTGGCGCGCGATCCGGTCTTCCGCGCCGAAATGACGGATGATGGGCAAGGTGCGGATGCGATCGACGAACAGGCCGGAAAGCCCCGCAATGGCGGCGAGCTGGCGTTCCGCGGCGTGGCGCGCGGCAGTGCCGGCGAGGATCATGCCGAGCGCGAACGGGACGAGGGTGACGAGGATGATCGCCGCCGATACCCAGCTTGCGCAGGCGACGATCGCGGCGACGAGCAGCGGCGCGGCGGCGGAAGCGGCGCGCGCGGGGCGGAAGCGCGCTTCCTGGGCCTCGATCGCCAGCATATGGTCGATCGCCAGCGCCGCGCTCTCTCCCGCGAGCAGCGGACGGGCGAGCCGGCCGGCGAGCAGGTGCGGGAAGATCCGCGCGCGCCAGCCCGCAACGACGCGCTGCGCCGCGCGAATGGCGACGGCATGCGCCAGGATGGCAGCGCCCGCGCGGATCGCCCCGCCCGCCAGGATCAGCGCCACGGCGCCCCAGGGCAGGCCTTCCCCGGCCGCCAGGCTGCTCACCGCGAGGGCGATGCCGGCCGCGAACAGCGCCGCGCCAGGTATGTCCAGGAGCCAGGTCATCTCGTTCCGGTTCTAACGCATGTTGCCTTGGCAGCGTATTTGTCCATGATCAAAGCGCCTTCCGGGTAGGGCCCTAGTGACGAACGGAACGCGACCAACCCGTTGGGCGCAGACTCTGGCGTAGGGGGATTCCTGCGATGATCAGCATGGCAGTCGTGGAGCTATCGAGGCTCCAGTTCGCGCTGACTGCGCTCTACCACTTCCTGTTCGTGCCGCTGACGCTCGGCCTGTCCTTCATGCTGGTGATCATGGAGAGCGTGTACGTGATGACCAACCGCCCGGTCTGGCGGGACGTCACGCGCTTCTGGGCCAAGCTGTTCGGCATCAACTTCGTGCTGGGCGTCGCCACCGGCCTCACCATGGAATTCCAGTTCGGCACCAACTGGTCCTATTACTCGCATTATGTGGGCGACATCTTCGGCGCCCCGCTCGCGATCGAGGGCCTGATGGCCTTCTTCCTCGAGGCGACGTTCGTCGGGCTGATGTTCTTCGGCTGGGAGCGGATGTCGAAACAGGCGCATCTGTTCACCACGTTCATGGTGGCGCTGGGATCGAACCTGTCGGCGCTGTGGATCCTGGTGGCGAACGGCTGGATGCAGCATCCGGCGGGCGCGACGTTCAACCCCGAGACGATGCGCATGGAAGTGACCGACTTCGCGGCGGTGATCTTCAATCCCGTGGCCCAGGCCAAGTTCGTCCACACCGTGAGCGCCGGCTATGTGACCGCCAGCGTGTTCGTGCTCGGCGTCTCCGCCTTCTATCTGCTCAAGGGCAGGCATCTGGAACTGGCCAGGCGCAGCTTTACGGTGGCCGCGGCGTTCGGCCTGGCATCGTCGCTGTCTGTGGTCGTGCTGGGCGACGAGAGCGGTTATGCGCTGACCGAGAACCAGCAGATGAAGCTCGCCGCGATCGAGGGCATGTGGCACACCGAGCCGGCGCCGGCGGGGCTCGCGATCTTCGGCCTCCCCTCGAACAGCGGCCGCGAGACGAAATATGAAGTGAAGATCCCCTATGTGCTGGGCCTGATCTCCACCCGCAGCCTGACCGGCGAAGTCAACGGCATCTTCCCGCTGGTGGCGCGTGCCCGGGAACGGATCGTCAACGGCCTTGCCGCCTATGACGCCGTCGAAAGGCTAAAGCTGGACCGCAACGACCTGGCCGCGCGCGAGGCGTTCGAGCGGACCAAGAACGATCTCGGCCATGCGCTGCTGCTCAAGCGCTTCGTCGCGGATCCGCGCAAGGCGGATGCGGCGACGATCGACCGGGCGGCCTGGAGCACCGTGCCCAACGTCCCGGCCATCTTCTGGATGTTCCGCGTCATGGCGGGGATCGGCTTCGGCATGATCGCCTTCTTCGCGCTGGCCTTCTTCTATTCCACCGTGCAGCGGTTCGACGCGCGCTGGTTTCTGCGGCTGGCATTGGTCGTGATGCCGTTGCCGTGGATCGCGGTCGAAGTCGGCTGGGCGGTGGCCGAAGTGGGCCGCCAGCCCTGGGCGGTGGAGGGCGTGCTGCCCACCTTCCTGGCACCGTCGAGCCTGACCGTACCCGAGCTGTGGCTGACGATCGCCGGCTTCACGCTCCTCTATGGCACGCTGGCGGTGATCGAGGTGCGGCTGATGCTCGCCGCGATCCGCAAGGGGCCGGAGCCGTATCGCCCCGCCGATGCGCCGGCGCCCGCAGGCCCCGATTTCCACGCCGTTCCGGCCGAATGAGCCGAACCAGGATTTTGGAGACAGACCATGTCCATCCCGCTCGATTTTGAAACGCTCCGCGTCCTCTGGTGGCTGCTGCTCGGCGTGCTGCTGATCGGTTTCGCGCTGACCGACGGCTTCGACCTGGGGACGGCGGCTATGCTGCCCTTCGTGGCGAAGACCGACGAGGAGCGCCGGATGGTGATCAATACCGTCGGCGCGACCTGGGAAGGTAACCAAGTGTGGTTCATCCTGGGCGGCGGCGCGATCTTCGCCGCCTGGCCCTTCGTCTATGCCGTCAGCTTCTCGGGCTTCTATCTCGCGATGTTCCTGGTGCTGTCGGCGCTGATATTGCGGCCGGTGGGCTTCAAATATCGTTCGAAGCACCCGGACGAGGCGTGGCGGGCGCGCTGGGACTGGGCGCTGTTCGTCGGCGGCTTCGTGCCCGCGCTGGTCTTCGGCGTCGCGGTCGGCAATGTGATGAAAGGCATTCCCTTTCGCCTCGATACCGATCTGCGCGCCTTCTACGAAGGTTCGCTGCTCGGGCTGTTCACGCCGTTCACGCTGGTGACCGGGCTGCTTTCGGTGGCGATGCTGGTGCTGCACGGCGCGGGCTGGCTGAGCCTGAAGACCGAGGGCGTGGTGCTCGATCGGGCGCGGCGCTGGGGGCAGGTGGCGGCGGTGCTGGCGATCCTGCTGTTCGCGGCGGGCGGCGCGTTGGTCGCCTGGGGCGGCCTTGGCTATCGGCTGGACAGCGTGGTCGATCCCGGCGGGCCGTCCAACCCGCGCTTCTCAACCACGGTGGCCGAGGGCGGCGCCTGGCTGCGCAACTATGGCGCGCATCCCTGGATGCTGCTCGCGCCGCTGCTCGGCTTCCTGGGGCCGGTGCTGGCGCTGCTCGGCATTCGTGCGCGCCGCGACGTGCTGGTGTTCGCCGGCTCGTCGCTGGCCAATATGGGGATCATCGCCACGGTGGGCCTGTCGATGTTTCCGTTCATCCTGCCGAGTTCGATCGACTCGCATTCGAGCCTGACGGTGTGGAACGCCTCGTCGAGCCACGGCACGCTGTTCACCATGCTGGTGGTGACGGCCATCTTCCTGCCGATCGTCCTTGCCTATACGGCCTGGGCCTATCGCATCATGTTTGGCCGGGTGACCGCGCAGGACGTGCGCACCAATCCCGACTTCTATTGAGGAGCGCAGCCATGTGGTATTTCTCGTGGATCCTCGGCGTCGGCCTCGCCGTGGGCTTCGGCATCCTCAACGGGCTCTGGCACGAATTCCATTCGGAGCCTCCGGAAGCGACGCCCGCCGGCGAGGATTGAGGTCCGGGCGGGCGCGGATCCCGGCGGGTCGCGCCCGATCGCCCGTCAGGCGAAGGCGGGCATTCCGGCGAGCAGCTTGTCGAGCGTGACCGGATAATCGCGCACGCGCACGCCGGTGGCATTGTGGATGGCATTGGCCACCGCCGCGCCGACGCCGCAAATGCCCAGCTCGCCCACGCCCTTGGCCTTCATCGGCGAGGTGGTCGGGTCCGCCTCCTCGAGGAAGATCACGTCCTGGTGCGGAATGTCGGCATGGACCGGCACTTCATAGCCGGCGAGGTCGTGGTTGACGAAGAAGCCGAAGCGCCGGTCGACCGCCAGTTCCTCCATCAGCGCGGCGCCGGCACCCATGGTCATCGCGCCGATCACCTGGCTGCGCGCGGAGACGGGGTTGAGGATGCGGCCAGCCGCACACACGGCGAGCATGCGGCGGATGCGGATCTCCGCCGTCGCGGCGTCTACCCCGACTTCGACGAAATGCGCGCCGAAGGTGGATTGCTGATACTTCCTGGCGAGGTCGCCATATTCCATCGCATCCTCGGCGACGAGTTCGGTGTCCTTCGCCGCCTCGGCGAGGGCGACGCTGCGCTTGCCGCTCTTCACTCTGCCGCCGGCGAACACGGCGTCGGCCGAGTTGAAGCCCAGCTTCTGCGCCACTGCCTCGCGCAGCTTCGTACAGGCGGCATAGACGCCGGCGGTGGCGCTGTTCGCCCCCTATTGTCCGCCCGATCCGGCCGAGACCGGGAAGCTCGAATCGCCGAGCTTCACCACGACCTTGTCGAGCGGCAGGCCCATCATCTCGGCGGCGGTCTGCGCGACGATCGTGTAGGTGCCCGTGCCGATATCGGTCATGTCGGTCTCGACGGTGACAATCCCGCGCGCGTCGAGGCGCACCCGGGCGGCGGACTTCATGTTGATGTTGTTGCGGAACGCCGCGGCGACGCCCATGCCGACCAGCCAGCGGCCATCGCGCACGCTGCCGGGTTTGGCGCGCCCGGCCCAGCCGAACTTCTCCGCGCCCGTCTGCAGGCACTGGTTGAGCTGGCGCTGCGAATAGGGGCGGCCGGGATTCTCCGGATCGACCTGGGTGTCGTTCAGCACGCGGAAGGCAACCGGATCGAGGCCGAGCTTCTCGGCCATCTCGTCGATCGCTATCTCGAGCGCCATCATGCCGGGCGCCTCGCCCGGCGCGCGCATCGCATTGCCTTCGGGCAGGTCGAGCACCGCGAGCCGCATCGCGGTCATCCGGTTGGCGCCGGCGTAGAGCAGCTTGGTCTGGCCGGTCGCCGTCTCCGGGCCGCCGCCGGGCAGGTCGCCCGACCAGCTCTCATGGCCGATCGCCACCAGCTTGCCGTCACGCGTCGCGCCAAGGCGGATGCGCTGGATCGTCGCGGGGCGGTGCGGCGTGTTGTTGAACATGAAGGGGCGGGGCAGGGCGACCTTTACCGCCCGGTTCGCCGCCCGGGCGCCCAGCGCCGCCAGCACTGCGTCGGCGCGGATGAACAGCTTGCCGCCGAACCCCCCGCCGATGAAGGGCGAGCGCATCCGTATCTTGTCCCTGGGGATGCCGAGCGTCCTGGCCATGTCGCCGACCGACCAGGCGATCATCTGGTTGGCGGTCCACAGGTCGAGCCGGTCGCCGTCCCATGCCGCGATCGTCGCGTGCGGCTCCATCATCGCATGGGCATGGTCGGGCGTGGTATAGGTCGCGTCGAGCTGCACCGGCGCGCCGGCAAAGGCGCCGGCAAAGTCGCCATGGCTGCTGTCGGCCGGGCCGTTGAACCCGCCTTCGGGCGGCTTTCCGGCACCGTCCTTCGCCGCGGCGAGGTCGTAGCGGCCCTTGTCGCGGGCATAGTCGACCCGGATCAGCGCGGCGGCGGCGCGTGCCTGCTCGAACGTCTCGGCGACGACCACCGCCACGGCCTGGTGGTAATGCTCGATCTCCGGCCCGCCGAGCAGTTTCGCCGTGTTGAAATTGCCCTTGCCGAGCTTGCCGGCATTCTCGGCGGTGACGATGGCGAGCACGCCGGGCGCGGCCTTGGCCTCGCGCAGGTCCATGCCGGTGACGCGCCCCTTCGCGATCGCCGAGCCGAGGATGAAGCCATACGCGGGATCGGGCGCGTCGTGATGCTCATAGGCATAGGGGGCGGCGCCCGTGGTCTTGAGCGGACCGTCGATGCGCGGTGTGGGCCTGCCGATCACCTTGAGCTGGTCGATCGGGTTGGTGCCGGCGGGGGTGTCGAACTTCATGGCTCAGGCCCTCGCTTCGGCAATGGCGGCGGCAAGCGTGCGCTGGGCCAGCACCAGCTTGAACCGGTTCTGCTCGGTGGGCGTCGCGCCCGCGAAGGCGGCGGCGGTCACGGGCCCGGCGCCGCGCGGCATCTCGCCTTCCGCGGCCTCGACTCGCCATGGCCGGGGCGCGACGCCGCCGAACGCCACCCGGCCGCTGCCGTCCTTCTGGAGAATCGCCCCCACCGAGACGAGCGCAAAGGCATAGGAGGCCCGGTCGCGCACCTTGTGATAGATATGGGTGCCGCCGATCGGCTTGGGCAGGGCAACCGCGGTAATCAGCTCGCCTGGCGCCAGCAGGTTCTCCACGTTCGGCGTGTCGCCGGGCAGCGTGTGGAACTCAGCGATCGGGATGGCGCGGCTGGTGCCGTCGGCGCGCACTGTCTCCACCACGGCGTCGAGCGCGCGCATCGCCACCGCCATGTCGCTCGGATGGGTAGCGATGCAGGCCTCGCTCGCGCCGATCACCGCCAGGCTGCGGTTCACGCCGCCGATCGCCGCGCAGCCGCTGCCGGGCCTGCGCTTGTTGCAGGGCTGGTTGGTGTCGTAGAAATAGGGGCAGCGGGTGCGCTGCAGCAGGTTGCCGGCGGTCGTCGCCTTGTTGCGCAGCTGGCCCGACGCGCCCGCGACGAGCGCGCGGGAAAGCAGGGCATAGTCCTTGCGTACGCGCCCGTCGGCGGCGAGATCGGTGTTGCGCACCAGCGCGCCGATGCGCAGCCCGCCCTCGGGCGTCGCCTCGATCCGGTCGAGGCCCAGATGATTGACGTCGACCAGATGGGTGGGCGTCTCGATCTGCAGCTTCATCAGGTCGAGCAGATTGGTGCCGCCCGCGATGAAGCGGGCGCCCTGGGTATGGCCGACGATCGCGGCGGCCTCGGCCGGCGAAGCGGCGCGCTGATAGCTGAACGCCTTCATGCCTTCCTCCGCGCGGCGACTTCGGCGATTGCCTCGATGATGTTGGAATAGGCGCCGCAGCGGCAGATATTGCCGCTCATCCGCTCGCGTATCTCGTCGGCGCTCATCGCCGGCCTGCCCGCGATGTCGCCGGTCGCATGGCTGGGGATGCCGGCACGGATCTCATCGAGCACGGCCACCGCCGAGCAGATCTGGCCCGGCGTGCAATAGCCGCACTGATAGCCGTCATGCTTCACGAAGGCGGCCTGCATCGGATGCATCCGGTCGGGCGTGCCCAGGCCTTCGATCGTGGTGATCGCATCGCCTTGGTGCATCACCGCGAGGCTGAGGCAGGCGTTGATCCGCCGCCCATCGACGATCACCGTGCAGGCGCCGCACTGGCCATGGTCGCAGCCCTTCTTGGTGCCGGTCAGCTGGAGATGTTCGCGCAGCGCGTCGAGCAGCGTGGTACGCGTATCGAGCTCCAGCGTGCGCGGCGTGCCGTTTACCGTGAAGCCGATTTTCGCCAGCACCGGCGCCTCGGCACCCGGGGACACTGCCTCGCGCGCATCCGCGGCGGGAGGCGTGGCGGTGATCGCCACCGATGCCGCGCCGCCGATCAAGACGCCGCGCCGGGAAAGTTCGAAATCGCCGGGTCCATGCATATCGGCCTCTGCTCCCCTTGAAGCTGGCGGGCGCCCCGAGATCGTCGGGCCATGCCTTGTCCTCCATTCTTCTAGCGCGAAGAACGATCCAGGCAAATTTTGGCTCATCGGGTGCCCGATACTCGAATCCGACGCGGCGGGCCGCCGATATCCCGTTCCTTGTCCGTCATCCCCGCCTGTGCGGGGATGACGGTTCCTGGAAGGCATCTCAAGACGTCCAGGATGCCGGCGGAAGACGGGAATCCGCGGCCGGTTCAATCCCTCCACAGCCATGATGTAACAAAATTGAGAACGTTCTTGAGAACGCTCTCAATCTATGCTCTAACCGCCCGATCGGAGCAAAAGACTCTGTGAGATAGAGGGGTGTTGGAACAGGCTGCCGTGCGCGCCACGAGGCGTTGTCGGTTTGTCCTGTCGCTGAAGCCGACAGCGTTGTCGGAAAAGGCTTCCCCAGGTTGGATCGGATGAACTGGTGCGCCCATGGGCGTGCACGGCGCCGTTGCACGCGCCGGAGGGGAGAGGTGAATGCTGGTCAGCCTGCGGCTTGTGGCGCGCTCCATGGCGTTGCTCGTCACCACCACCGCGCTTGCGGGGACGATGGCGGGTGCGCACGCGCTGGATCCCGCTGCGCCGTCGAACGAAACGCAGGGATCCGCTGCCGATCCGGCCGCGCGTCCCTGGGCCGATGCCCGGTTGCCGGCGGCGGCCCGCGTGGAGATGCTGCTCGCGGCGATGACGCTCGAGGAGAAGCTGGGCCTCGTCTATACGTGGTTCCCGCCGCTGGCGAAGGATCCCGCGGCGCCGACCGACATGATCCCCTCGGCTGGCCAGCAGGCGGCGATTCCGCGCCTGGGCGTTCCGGCGCTGCGCGAGACCGATGCCAGCCTGGGCGTCGCCAACCAGGTCGAGCAGCGCAAGGGCGATACCGCCACCGCGCTCCCGTCGAGCCTGGCGCTCGCCGCGACCTTCGATCCCAAGCTTGCCTATGAGAGCGGCGCGATGATCGGCAGCGAGGCGCGCCGCAAGCGCTTCAACGTCATGCTCGCCGGCGGCGTCAACCTGACGCGCGATCCCTGGGGCGGCCGCAATTTCGAATATCTGGGCGAGGACCCGCTGCTCGCCGGCGTGATGGCCGGGGAGTCGATCAAGGGCATCCAGTCGAACCACATCGTCTCGACGATCAAGCATTTCGCCCTGAATGCGCAGGAGACCGGCCGCTTCGTGATGGACGCGCGGATCGGCGAAGCGGCGTTGCGGGAAAGCGACCTGCTCGCCTTTCAGTTGGCGATCGAGCGCGGCAAGCCGGGTTCGGTGATGTGCGCCTATATGTCCCTCAACGGCGACTTCGCCTGCGAGAACGACTTCCTGCTCAACACCGTGCTCAAGCAGGACTGGGCCTATCCGGGCTGGGTGATGTCCGATTGGGGCGCGGTGCATTCCACCGTGAAGGCCGCGCGCAACGGGCTGGACCAGCAATCGGGCGGCGAGCTCGACACGCATTCCTTCTTCCGCGCCGACCTGAAACGGGCAGTGGAGAGCGGCGCGCTGCCGATGGCGCGGCTGGACGACATGGCCCGCCGCATCCTGAACGGCATGTTCGCCACCGGGGTGATGGACGCGCCGGTGGTCGAGACGCCGCAGCCGATCGACCATGCGCGGAACGCCGAGGTGGCGCAGCGCGCCGCGGAGGCGGGGATCGTGCTGCTCAAGAACGACAAGGCCATCCTGCCGCTCGCCCGGACGGCGAAGCGCATCGTCCTGATCGGCGGCCATGCCGATATCGGCGTGCTTTCGGGCGGAGGCTCGTCGCAGGTCCGTTCGGTCGGCGGCGCGCCGATCGAAATCCCGCTCAAGAACGGCCCGGCCGCGTCCTTCGTGCGCGTGACCTGGCACGCTTCCTCGCCGCTCGCGGCGATCCGTGCGCTGGCCCCCAAGGCGCGCGTCGATTTCGTCGATGGCAGCGACCCCGATGCTGCCGCCGCGGCGGCGAGGAACGCGGACCTGGCGATCGTCTGGGCCACGCAATGGACCACCGAGGCCGAGGATCCCGAGACGATCGATCTGGCCGGCAACCAGAATGTAGTGATCGCCGCGGTTGCCGCGGCCAATCCGCGCACCGCCGTGGTGCTCAACACCGGTGGCCCCGTGCTGATGCCCTGGCTCAAGCAGGTGCCCGCGGTGCTTGCCGCCTGGTATCCTGGCCAGCGTGGCGGCGAGGCAGTGGCGCGGGTGCTGTTCGGCGAGGTCAATCCCTCGGGCCGCCTGCCGATCACCTTCCCGGCGGCGATCGGTCAGGCACCGCGTCCCACCGTGCCCGGCTTCGACCAGGTCAGGGCCTCGCCCGATCGCGGGCAGGACGCGCGGGCGATCAAACCCTTCGCGGTCGAATATCGCGAGGGTTCGGACGTCGGCTATCGCTGGTATGCCCGGCAGGGCCATCGGCCGGCTTTCCCCTTCGGCTACGGCCTCAGCTACACCAGTTTCGCCTATGCGAACCTCAAGGTGGAAGGGGGCGAGGGGCTCAAGGTCAGCTTCGACGTCACCAATAGCGGCAAGCGCGAGGGGGCCGACGTACCCCAGCTCTACGTGACTCCGGCCACGGGCAGCCGCCCGCTGCGCCTGGCCGGCTTCGAGCGGGTGGTGCTCAAGCCCGGCGAGACGCGCCGGATCACGCTCGTCGCCGAGCCGCGTATCGTCGCAGCCTATGACGTCGCGCAGCCCGGGTGGCGCGTGGCGGCGGGAACCTATCGTGTCGCGATCGCGCGGGATGCCGGCCAACCGGTGCTCACGGGCGCGGCGGATTTGCAGGAGCGCCGGCTGGCGCCCTGAGAAGACAGCACTGGGTGAGGCGCGCGTAGATGCGTCGGGGTGCAGAACAGAGTGGGAGGACGATTGGAATGAAGGGACTATCCAGTTTGATGGCCGGCTTGCTGGCGTCGACCGCCCTGGTCGCGCCGGCATGGGCCCAGGACACGGCGGTGCCGCAGGAAGCGGGGGGCGATCAGGGTGAGGAGATCGTCGTCACCGGCATCCGTGCGTCGCAGGCCAAGGCGATCAACATCAAGCGCGACGAGACGGCGATCGTCGACGCGATTTCCTCCGAGGACATCGGCAAGCTGCCGGACGTCACCGTGGTCGACGCGCTGCAGCGCATCTCGGGCGTGCAGATCAAGCGCGACGCGGGCGAGGGCTCGAGCGTCAACATCCGCGGCCTGCCGCAGGTGATCACCCTGCTCAACGGCGAGCAGTATCTGAGCCCGGGCAATCTCGGCACCGCGCAGCCGAACCTGAACGACATCCCCGCCCAGCTGATGAACGCCGTGGTGGTCTACAAGTCGCAGGACCTGCGCAACGCGCTGTCGGGCATCTCCGGCACCGTCGACCTGCGCACTCGCCGCCCGTTCGACCTCAAGAACGGCCTGACGCTGGCCAACCAGGTCGAATATTCGCGCGGCGACTATACCAAGAAGAACGACTATCTGATCAGCGGCCTGCTGAGCTGGCGCAACGACACGATCGGCGTGATGATCGGCGCGACCCAGAGCCAGGCGCATCTCGGCAACAACTATGCCGGCATCGGCGGCAGCCCCTTCGGCAACAACGACTGGGGCGGGACCGGCGCCAACTGGATCGCGCCGCATGGCTATGAGCTGTTCAGCCGCGAAGTGGAGCGCAACCGCTTCGGCATCAACGGCGCGGTGCAGCTAAAGTTCGCCGAGGGCTGGACGTTGACCGGCGAAGTCTTCCACACCGAGCTGGTCGAGCACAACCGTGCCGCGGGCGTGAACATCTCGAACCGCTGGAACGGCCTGACCTGGACGACGCCGACTCAGTCCACGCCCACGGGCCAGACCGGCGGGAACGGCCAGCCCTGGCTCGACGTCCAGCAATATGACCTCAACGTGTGGTGGTTCAACTCCTTCTCGGTGAACCGCACCGCGCACGAGAAGTCGACCAACTACAACCTGCAGCTCGACTATGACACGGGCGGTCCGTTCAAGTTCACCGCGCGCGCGCTGCGCTCGGATGCCAACCTGCGCAGCATGAACGGCCAGGTGCAGGGCGACCTGAGCAACTGGCGCGCGGGCAACCGGGCGTTCACGCTGTTCCGCAACCCGAACGACCTGACGCGCGGGCCCTTCTATCCGGCGAACATCGCGGCGCAGTATCCGGCTTCGCGCTACACCAACAACGTGGTCGGCGCGAATGGCGGCCGCTACATCGATCCGAACCCGCTGGGCTATGGCCAGGATCCGCTGCTGCACCTCGATCTGCGCGGGCAGAACCCGGTGCTGAGCGGCTTCGACACGCCGATCTCGGGCGGGCTGGGCGCCGGCAAGTCGCTCAAGGACTATATGGCCAATCTCGACAGCTATGCGGTCGCGGCCTTCTCGTCCGAGGGCAATCAGGAGAATACGTCGGATCTCGGCGTGTTCCGCGCCGATGGCAGCTACGAGTTCCAGGAAGGCGGGCTGTTCGGCCTGCTGAAGCGAGTCGATGTGGGCGTGCGCCGTTCGGACCGCTCGACCCAGATCAAGAACTTCCACTTGTTCTCGAACTTCTACGGCGGCAACGGCGCCGCCACTGCGGCGGGCTGCTCGGCGCAGTGGAAGGCGATCGACGTGGTGATGGACAACCCGCAATGCTCGGCGGGCGAGATGGTCTCGAACCCGGGCTACAATGCGGGGCTGCCGCTGGCGGCTTCGCCTTCGAACTGCGGCGCATCGGCGGCCAACACGCCAACCTGCTTCCAGGGCTATACCGTCAACCGCCCGACCAAGCTGAACGCCTATAACAACGTCTATTTCCAGACGAACTGGGGCGGCGTGGTCAACGGGATGCCGGGCCTGTGGGTGGTCAATCCCAAGGACTTCGACGACATCAAGTCGTTCATGACGCGCGTGTTCGGCGGCGCCGATGAAGTCACCGTCCCGGGCAACACCTATGACGTCGACCTGATCGAGGAGAGCGCCTACATCAACACCTCGTGGAAGAGCGGCGGGTTCCGCGCCGATGCCGGCGTGAAGGTCATCAAGACCAGCATCGACGTGAAGCAGAACCTGACCGGCGACACCCGGGCCTATGGCGACACCAATCTCGACGTGGGCGACAGCGTCACCCGCCGCAGCTACACCGACTGGCTGCCGACGGTGACTCTGTCCTACGACGTCACCGACAACATCCGCATCCGCGCGGCCTTTGCCAAGACGATGATCCCGCTCGATCTCGGCAATTATGGCGGCGGCCTGAAGATCAACACCGCGGATTCGCAGGGGCCGAACCCGACGAACCCGACGGCGGCGCCGCTCGGCGTCCGCCAGGTGACGAGCGCGAATGCGAGCGGCAACCCCTATCTGAACCCCTGGCGCTCGAACAATTACGACATCAGCCTGGAATATTATCTGGGCCGCGCCTCGATGCTCAACATCGGCCTGTTCAAGCTGAACATCGACAGCTTCGTCACCACGGCGACGCAGATGATCGGCCGCTATCCGGATGCCGACGGCGTGATCCGCCGCACGGTGCCGGTGACTCAGCCGATCCAGGGCGACGGCGGCAATCTGCAGGGCGTGGAAGCCGGCGCCAAGCTGGCCTTTACCGACCTGTTCCCGAACGTGCCGTTCCTGCGCAACTTCGGCATCGACGCCAACTACACCTTCTCCGACTCCTCGCAGTCGGCGCGGGGGCTCGATGGCAAGAAGCTGCCGTTCCAGGACAATTCCAAGCACCAGATCAACCTGATCGGCTGGTACCAGGACGACATCTTCCAGGTTCGCGTCGCGTGGAACCACCGCACGCCGCGCCTTGCGAACATGGGCCTGGGCTATGACGTGAACCCCGATCCGAACATCACCGACCAGCGCAACATCCCGGTGATGCAGGACACGAGCGACTATGTGGACGTGAACCTGACCGCCAACATCAACGATCAGTTCGCGATCTACGGCAATGTCTCGAACCTGCTGGGTGAGCGTGAGCGCTATTACTTCCAGTTCGACCAGGATTCGAAGCAGTTCCATTCTCAGAACCGCTTCGAGCCGCGTTATTCGGTGGGCGTGCGCTACCGTTTCTAAGAGCCAACCCTCCTGGGCCGGCGGTCTTCCCAGGCCGCCGGCTCATTTTTCTTCGGGAGCAGGATCGGCGCGGTTTCGCTTGCGGACCCGAGGCCGGGACGATCAGAATGACACGATGAAGCATGGGGGCATGGCCAGCGGCGCGATCGAGCGTGTCGTCATCGTCGGCGGGGGCACCGCCGGGTGGATGGCGGCGGCTGCGCTGGGCAGCTATCTTGCGGGCACGGGCACGCGGATCACCCTGATCGAGAGCTCGGAGATCGGGACGATCGGCGTCGGCGAGGCGACGATCCCCACCATCCGGCGCTTCTACGCCGCGCTCGGCATGACCGATGCCGAGGTGATGCAGGCCTGCGAGGCCACCGCCAAGCTCGGCATCCGCTTCGTCGACTGGAAGCCGGGCACCAGCTTCGTCCATCCCTTCGGCCGCTTCGGGCAGGATCTGCGCGGGATCGATTTCCACCATTATTGGCAAAGCGCGCGCAAGGCGGGTCAGGCGGCGCCGCTGGAGCAATATTCGCTGGGCGCGATGCTCGCGCGCGAAGGCCATGCCAGCGTACCGGTGCCCAATCCGCCGAGCCAGCTCTCGGTGTTCGACTGGGCGCTGCATTTCGACGCCGCGCGCTTCGCCGCGCACATGCGTGCGCATGCCGAGCGGATCGGCGTGCGGCGGATCGACGCGAAGATCACCGATGTGTCGCTGCACGGCGAGACCGGCCTCATCGAGTCCGTCACGCTCGACAGCGGGGAGCAGGTTGCGGGCGACCTGTTCATCGACTGTTCGGGCTTCCGCGGCCTGCTGATCGGCGAGGCATTGGGCACCGGCTATCGGGACTGGTCGCACTGGCTGCTCTGCGACGGCGCCTTCGCGGTGCAGAGCGAGCGGGCGGGGGAGCCGCCCAGCTGCACCACCGTCACCGCGCGCGCCGCCGGCTGGCAATGGCGCATCCCGCTGCGCAGCCGCGAAGGCAATGGCATCGTCTTCTCGAGCGATTTCCAGAGCGACGAGGAAGCGCGGGCGGAACTGCTCGCCGACATCCCCGGCAAACCGCTGACGGAGCCGCGCCGCCTGCGCTTCACGCCGGGCCGCCGCGAGGTCGCCTGGGCGCGGAACTGCGTGGCGCTCGGTCTTGCCTCGGGCTTTCTGGAGCCGCTTGAATCGACCAGCATCGCGCTGATCGAGACGGGCATCGAGCGGCTGAAGCAGCTCTTCCCGGACAAGGGCTTCGATCCGGCAGTGACCGCCGAGTACAATGCCCAGTCCGCCGAGGAGATGGAGCGCGTCCGCGACTTCATCCTCCTCCATTACCGTCTGAGCACGCGCGACGGCCCGTTCTGGCAGGCCTGCCGCGAGATGACGCTGCCCGACAGTCTCTCCGCCAAGCTCGAGCTTTGGCGCGCGCGGGGCGCCTTCCTGCGCTATCGCTGGGAGATGTTCTCGCCCGCATCCTGGCTGGCCATCTATGGCGGGTTCGAGCATCTGCCCGAGCGGATCGATCCCGGTGTCGCCGCGGTCGATCCGGCCGAGCTCGCCCGCGCGCTGGAGCAGATGCGCGCCGCCATCGCCCGCACCGTGGCGGACACGCCCACCCATTCCGAATTCCTCGCGACGGTGGACGCCGCCGCCGAGCCCATGAGGACTCCCGCATGAACAATCCGGACGCGCTCCGTAAGGTCTGCATCGTCGGCGGCGGCACCGCCGGCTGGATCGCCGCCGCGGTGATGGCGCATCACATGAAGGGCCGGCTGTTCGAGATCGAGCTGGTCGAGAGCGACGACATCGGCACGATCGGCGTGGGGGAGAGCACGATCCCGCCCTTCATGGAACTGATCGCCAAGCTCGACATCAACGAGCAGGACTTCGTCCGCCAGGTCCAGGCCAGCTTCAAGCTCGGCATCGAGTTCAAGGACTGGCATCGCACGGGCGAGAGCTATTTCCACCCCTTCGGCGAGGTCGGCCAGCGCGTGGAGCTGAGCGACTTCTACCAATGCTGGCGCAAGGCCGTGCTGGCCGGGCATGATTTCCCGCTCCAGGATTTCGCGCCGGCGACGGTGATGGCGCATGCCGGCAAGTTCATGCTGCCGTTCAAGGCGCGCGGCACGCCGATCGCCGGCGCTTCCTATGCGCTGCACGTCGATGCCAGGCGCGTCGCCCAGTTCCTGCGCGGCCATGCCGAGGCGCGGGGCGTGAAGCGCACCGAGGGCATCGTCACCGACGTCGCGCTCGACGATCGCGGCTTCGTCTCGACGCTGACGCTCAAGGATGGGCGGACGATCGGCGCCGACTTCTTCATCGATTGCTCGGGCTTCCGCGCGCTGCTGATCGAGAAGGCGCTGGGCAGCGGCTATACCGACTGGTCGGACTATCTGTTCTGCGACCGCGCCATTGCCGCGCAGACCGAGAATGTCGGCCCGCCGCGGCCCTATACGCTCGCCGAGGCGCAGGACGCCGGCTGGCGCTGGCGCATCCCGCTCCAGCACCGCACCGGCAACGGCCATGTCTATTCCTCCGAGTTCATGGACGACGACGAGGCGACGCGGATCCTGTTGGAGAAGGTCGAGGGCGAAGTGGTCGCCGGGCCGATGGTGGTGCCGTTCAAGACCGGCGTGCGCCAGCGGATCTGGCACCGCAACGTACTGGCGATCGGCCTGTCCTCCGGCTTCATCGAGCCGCTGGAATCGACTGCGATCCACCTGATCTATCGCGGCATGGACTATTTCTTCCGCTTCCTGCCTGATCGCCATTGCGATCCGGCGCTGGCGGACGAGTATAACCGCCGCATGGCGGCGGACTATACCGAGATCCGCGACTTCATCGTGCTCCATTATTGCACCACCGCGCGCGACGACACGCCGTTCTGGCGCAAGTGCCGCGACATGGAATGGCCGGACAGCCTGAAGGAACGGGTGGAGCTGTTCCGCACCAACGGCACGCTTCGCGAGGGTCTCGACGAGCTGTTCCGCTCGGTCAGCTGGTTCTCGGTGCTGGAGGGCATGGGCATTCGCCCGCGCACCTATCATCCGCTCGTCGACCGGATCGACGAGGCGATGCTCTATGCGGGGCTCGACAGGGCGCGGGAGCAACTCGCCGGCTTTGTGGGCCAGCTGCCGACCCAGCAGCAGTTCATCGATGCGCATTGCCGCGCCGAAAGGGTCGATCTCGCACGTCCCGCCATGGCCGGGGCCTGATGCAGAAGAAGCGCGCGATCACGATCAAGGACGTGGCGGCGGAGGCGGGAGTCTCGCTGCAGACCGTGAGCCGCGTCATCAACAAGGGCCCCAACGTCACGGCGCCGGTGCAGGCCCGCGTCCGGGCGGCGATCGACAAGCTCGGCTATGTCCCCAGCCTCGCCGCGCGGCGGCTGGGGGGCTCGCGCTCCTATCTGATCCTCGCCTTCAACGACGAGCGGCCGACGCTCGAGGGCTGGCAGTCGCGGCGCGGCAACGACTGGGTCGACCAGATGCTCTATGGCGGCATGCTCAAATGCGCCGAGCATGGCTATCGCATGTTGTTCGAACTGGTGGATTCGCATTCGGACGCGCTCGAGGCGCAGGTGCAGGCGGCGCTCTCGGCGCTCCACCCGGACGGCGTGATCCTGACGCCGCCGCACAGCGAGGACGACCGGATCACCGATCTCCTCCACCAGGGCGGCCTTATCTTCGCACGGCTGGGCTCGCACCGCGAGGGCAAGGGCTTTGCGGTGTACATGGACGACGAGGCGGCTGCACGCCGCGCGACCGAGCATCTGCTCGATCTCGGCCACACGCGCATCGCCTATGTCCAGGGCCATCCCGAATATGCGATGAGCCCGGATCGCCTGCGCGGCTTCACCGGCGCGATCGAGGCGCGCGGGCTGACCGTGGATCCCGCCTATCTCCAGCCCGGCGACTTCACCTATGAGGCCGGCATCGCGGCGCTCAATACGCTCGCCGCGCTGGCATCGCCGCCGACGGCGGTGCTCGCGAGCAGCGACGAGATGGCGCTGGGCGTGCTCCATGCCGCCGGGCCGCTCGGCCTGTCGGTTCCGGGCGATCTCTCGGTGGTCAGCTTCGACGATACGCCGACGGTGCGGATGAGCGTGCCGGCGCTCACGGCGATCCGCCAGCCGATCGCGGCGATGACGGCCAAGGCGGCCGAGCTGCTGATCGAGAGCAAGACGCGCGGCAGCGCTCCCGGCAATGGCCGCTTCCTGCTGCCCTTCGATTTCGTCGTCCGTGCCTCGACCGCGCCGCCGCGGCGTTGACTTGGCTCCGGCCGGCGGCGATGCTCCGCCGCCCATGCGACGTTTCGTCTCGCCCGGCCGCGGCTTCATCCTGCTCTATGCGCTGGCCTATGCGGGCGTGTTCGTCAGCTTCATGCCGTTCGTCATGGTGCTGCTGCCGTTGAAGGCGGCGCAGGCCGGGGGCGGCCATGCGGTGCAACTCCTCAGCGCCGGCGCGCTGGGCGGCGCGGCGGTGGCGAGCATCGCCAATATCGTGTTCGGCGCGCTGAGCGACCGCACGCGGCGGCTGCGCGGCACTCGCCGGCCCTGGGTGACGGTGGGGCTGGGGGTGCTCAGCGCTTCCTATGGCCTGTTGCTGGTCGCCGCCGATCCGGTGAGCCTGCTGCTCGCCGTCGCCTGTATCCAGATCGGCGTCAACATGATGTTCGCTCCGATCGCCGCAGTGATGGCGGACGAGATACCCGATGCGCAGAAGGGGATGGTCGCCGGTCTCACCGGCGTCTCCCATCCGATCGGGGCGATGGCGGCGGTGCTGATCACCTTGCCGGGGCTGGGCGGCGACGCGACGCGCTATGCGCTGCTCTGCCTGTTGTTCGTCGCGCTCACAACGCCGTTCCTGTTGCTGGCGCGCGAAGGCGCCGCCGTGCCGCCACCGCCGCCCGCGCCGCAGCGCGAGCTCCGCCGCTTCGATTTCCTGCTCGCCTGGGCCTCGCGCATCCTGTTCCAGGTCGCGGGCAACGGCCTGTCCACCTATGGTTTCTATTATTTCCTGTCGGTGCTCGATCGCGAGGACATCAGCAAGACCAGCGTGGAGGCCAATCCGATCGTTGCGACCATGACCGGTTCCACCATCGTCGCAGTGCTGCTGACGGTGCTGGCGGGACGTTTCTCCGATGGGATCATGCGGCGCAAGCCCTTCCTCGCGGCGGGGGCGCTGGGGATGGCGGCGGGGCTGAGCGTCATGGCGTTCGCGAAGAGCTGGGGCGTGGCGGCGGCGGGGCATGCGCTGGCGCTGTCGGGGCTCAGCGTGTTCCTGGCGATCCATTCGGCGATCGCGATGCAGCTGCTGCCCAATCCGGGGCATCGCGGCCGCGACCTGGGCATCCTCAACCTCACCAATACGCTGCCGGCGATGGTCGCGCCGCTCCTGGCGCTGGCGCTGGCGCCGGAGAAGACCGGCTACATGATCTGGCTGCTGATCCTCGCGGGCGGTACCCTGGCCGGCGGCGCGGTGTCGCTCTGCATCCGGACCCAGGACTAGGCGGGGAAGCTCCTCCCCCCGGAGGGGGAGGAGCCGGCTGTCAGTGCGCCGGTTCGCCCGCGCTCGAATTGCGGTCGACCTTGGCGGTCATGCCCGTCGCGTCGGCGTCGTCCTGAGTCTGCGCGTCGGGCGAGAGATCGGCGACCGGCGGCGGGGTGTGGGCGACGTTGGTCACCGCCGGCGTCTCGACCGGCTGGTCGATCGTGACGTTGGTAAGGGTCTCGGGCTCACCGATGTTCGCGACGATGGTCTCGTTCGCGCTCGTGTCCTCCGGCTTGCTGCCCGAGCAGGCGGCGAGCGCCAGGCCGGCGACGGCGATCAATGCGATGGTGCGGGTCTTCATTTCGGTTATTTCCCCTTTTCTCAACGTGCGGAAACGGCGGCAGCCGTAATCGCGGAGCGTTTCTCGATCTTTGCTGCGAGATCCTTGTCCCAGCCATAGGGATCGCCGCGGAAGTTCATCGTGCCGTTCGCATTGGCGAAGGCGGTCCAGTAGAGCAGATAGACCGAGACTTGGTCCTGGTCCTGCAGGTTCACGCGCAGCGTATCGCCCTTGGCAAGCGCGGCATTGATCTGGTCGGGCTGCCAGTTCGGATCGTTGCGCAGCAGCAGCTGCGCCAGCGGACCCGGCTTCTCCAGCCGCACGCAACCGTGCGACGCGAGCCGGCTGAAGCTGGCGAAGGTCGATTGCGACGGCGTGTCGTGCAGATACACGGCATAATTGTTCGGGAAGTCGAACTTGTAGCGGCCGAGCGCGCTCTTCGGTCCCGGCTGCTGCTGCAGGCGCCGGTTCGCGCCGGTGCCGATGATCTTGTAGCCCTGCGCCTTCAGCGCCGCTTCGCCCTTCGGCCACAGTTCCTTGGCGGCGATGCTGGTGGGCACGTTCCACGGCGGATTGAGCACGATCGAGTGGATCTTCGACTGGAGCATCGGCGTCTCGTTGCCGGGACGGCCGGTGACTGCCTTCATCGATGCGATCGGGGCATCGCCTTCGAACACGGTGAGCACCGCGGCGGCGATGTTCACCTGGATGCGCTTGGCGGGCAGCTCGCTCGGCAGCCAGCGCCAGCGCTCCATGTTCGCCATGATCTGGCCGACCCGGTCCTGCGCCGGCACGTTGAGCGCGGCGAGCGTGCCGCTGGAGACCACGCCGGTGGGGTTGAGCCCGTAGCGGCGCTGGGCGCGGACCACGCTGTCCTTCAGCTCGGCATCGAACTTGTCGCCGGTGGCGATCGCCTGCGGATCCTCGATCGCCAGCCGCTTGCGCAGCGCCGCGACGCGCGGGCCGCTCGCACCCACCGCAAGGTCCGGCCCCGCGGCGAGCTTCTGCCAGCCGCCGGACGCCACGATCTTGCGATAGGTGGCGAGGCCCTTTTGCAGCGTGTCATAGCCGGCCCAGGGCGGCGGCAGGTCGCGCAGCCAGGCGCCGACCCGGTTCTGCTTCACGGCATCGGCAAAGGCGGGCAGGGGGTCGTAGGCAGCCGGGCGCAGGCCCCAGTTCGGATCGAAATCGCTCTCGGCCAGGCGGCCCGAATGCACCGCGCGGGCATAATCGAGCGCGGCGCGGACCAGCGCCTCGCTGTCCTTGAAGCCGGGGGCCGGATCGCCGACCCGGCGCAGGCCCTGGGCGAAGCCGGCCTCGTTGAGCAGCGGCGCGAGCTCGGCCGTCTGGGCCGGCGTCAGCACCGGCAGCGGCACCGGTGGGTTGGGGACGAACGGCGGCACGGGTACCGCCTGGAGCGTGGGGGTTGGCGTGCTCTGCGGCGCGGGAGCGACCTGTTGCGCGGCGACGGGCGCCGCGATTCCGGCAAGCACCGCAGTCCATGCGGCCCGGCGGGCCATCCGGCCCGAAAACACATTGGTCACTCGCAAATCTCCTTCGCGGCCGCCCTGAGGCCGGGCGACCTGAATCGCCGCCTGCTATTAAGCCAAACCGGGCGCACGTGGCGAGCGTCGAATTTACACGATGCGACGACGTGCCTTGACATTGGCAACGTTGTCGGACCAATTTCCGGGAAATGCCCGCCGGGGGAAGAAGCGGGCGACGTCCGCAGGGGAGAGATATCTTGGCATCCGCACGTTCCACGCAGACTACGCTGGCCTTCGCCGCCGTCACCACCTTGTTCTTTGCCTGGGGCTTCATCACCTCGCTGGTGGACCCGCTGGTCGCGGCGGTGAAGGGCATCTTCACGCTCACCGATTTCCAGGCCCAGGCGAGCGCCTTCGCGTTCTTCTTCGCCTATTTCGTGGTCTCGCTTCCCGCCGCCGTCTTGGTCAGCCGCTTTAAGGCGGTGCCGTCGATCCTTGCCGCGCTTGTCACGATGATCGCGGGCTGCCTGATCATGCTCGCTGCGGCGAACATCGCCAATTACTGGCTGGTGTTGCTCGGGCTGTTCGCGCTGGCGAGTGGCATCACCGTGCTGCAGGTGGCGGCCAATCCGCTCGCCGCGGCGCTCGGCAGCCCCAGCGGCAGCCATTTCCGCCTGGTGCTCAGCCAGACCTTCAACTCGTTCGGCACGTTTCTTGGCCCGCTGCTCGGCGCGCACCTGTTCCTGAAGGGCGTCGAGGTCAAGGAAGGTACGGTCGTCACGCCGGAGATCCGCGCCCAGGCGCTGGCCGGCATCGATTCGGCCTATTTCTGGATCTGCGGCCTGATCGCCGCGCTGGCGGTGTTCTTCTATCTCAGCCGCCGCGTCGTCACCGATGCCGCGCCGCCGGCAACCGGCCCGCAGCATGGCTTCACGGCGCTCGTCACCGATGCGTTCACTTCCAAATGGGCGCTGCTCGGCGCGCTCGCCATCTTCCTCTATGTCGGCGCCGAAGTCGCGATCGGCACCCAGATGGCGCTGTTCCTCAATTCGAACGCGATCTGGGGCCAGTCCGACGCGGCGTTCGGCGTGCCGGTGCTAGGCTATCTGATGGGCAGCGACGGCGTGCACGGCGTCTCGCTCCAGGAAGCGGGCAAGGCCGTCGCCTTCTACTGGGGTGGCGCGATGGTCGGCCGCTTCCTCGGCTCGGGCCTGTTGACGGTGGTGCGTGCGCACCGGCTGCTCGCGCTGTTCACGGCGATCGCCGCCGCGATGTGCCTCTACGTCTTCGCGGTGGGCGGTGTCACCGCCGGCTTCGTCGCGCTGGCGATCGGCTTGTTCAACTCGATCATGTTCCCGGTGATCTTCACGCTAACGCTCGAGCGTTCCACGGCGAGCGCGGAGGCGACTTCGGGCCTGCTCTGCACCGCCATCGTCGGCGGTGCGGTGCTGCCGCTGCTGGTCGGCCTGCTCTCGGGCGCCCATGGCTATGCCTTTGCGCTGATCCTGCCGGCGGCTTGCTATGCCGCACTGTGCTTCTTCGCGATCGCCGCCGGCCGTGCGCCGGTGATCAGGGCCGAGGGCGAGGCGGCGTCGGTGCACTGAGCAGATCGTTCGCTTGCCGCCGGACCCCGGGGTCTCCCCCTCCGGCGGCAAGGAACGAACTGGTGCGCGTAACGCCGTCCGACGCGGTCCCGTCATCCGCGCACAATGCCGGGCCGATCCCTTAAACGGCCCTGTCCACGGGAACTTGCGGGCTTTTGTTGCGAAAGATCCGGTCCGCTTCGGGGCGCTTTCGCCGGGAAGGGCCGGGCGCTAGTGTCGGCGGCATCCGTCCGCTGCTGGAGGCGCCTTGATGTCGATGGTCCGCCGTGGGTTCCTTGCCGGAACCTTGCTCGTTCCCACCGCCTGCGCCGCGAAGATGCAGGAAAGCAGCGGGGACGAGAAGCGCCAGCGCCAGCTCAGGGAAGACTGGCCCTGGCTCGGCCATTATGCCGCCGACAACGAGAAGCTGATCGCCTCGGGCCGGAAGGTCGACATCGTCTTCATGGGCGATTCGATCACCCAGATCTGGAGAAACGGCCGGCCCGATTTCTTCACCGCGGGCCGCATCGGCCGCGGCATCGGCGGGCAGACCACGCCGCAGATGGTGCTGCGCATGATGGCGGACGTGATCCGGCTGCGCCCGCGCCTGGTTCACATCATGGCGGGGACCAACGACATTGCCGGCAATACCGGCAAGATGACGGTCCAGCAGAGCTGCGACAATCTCCAGGCGATGACCGAGCTCGCCCAGGTGCACGGCATTGCGGTGCTGCTGGGCGCGGTGCCGCCGGCGGATCGCTTCCCCTGGCGGCCCGGGGTGAACCCGGTCGAGCCGATCCGGTCGATCAACCTGTTCCTGCAAAACTACGCCCGTCGCGCCCGCGCCGCCTTCATCGACTATACCGGCGTGCTCGCGACCGAAACCGGAGCGATGAAGCCCGGCATGGCCTTTGACGGCGTCCATCCGACCGCGCAGGGCTTCGCCGCGATGGAGAGCGTGCTCGCCCCGGTGCTGAAGGCGCACAAGGCGTGAGGGCGGTGCTTGCGGCGCTGGCGCTGCTCGTCGCGGCGCCGGCCGCCGCGCAAGTCCTCACCGCGGCATCGCCCGACGGCAGCAACCGCATCTCGCTCCAGCTGAACGGCTCGGGCACGCCGGTCTATGCCGTGTCGCGCGGCGGCAGCCTGGTGCTGGCGCCGTCACCGATCCTGCTCGATCTCGATGCCGATACGCTCGGCTATGGCCTGACGATCACCGGCTCCGAGACCGCCGGCGCCGATGCCCGCTATCCGATCGTCGCCGGCAATGCGGCCGAGGGGCGCGACCATTACAACCAGCTCACCGTGCATTTCCAGGAGAAGGGCGGGGCGAAGCGCAGGATGGACGTGGTGCTGCGCGCCTATGACGACGGCGTCGCCTTCCGCACCGTCGTGCCCGTCCAGCCACAGACGGCGGCGGCGATCATCCGCTACGAGCGCACCGGCTTCTACTTTCCGCCGACCTATAAATGCTGGGGCTTCAATGTCGGCAAGTTCGGCTCCAGCCATGAAGGCGAGTTCGATCCCGTCGACGTGCCGCGCCTGCGTGACCATAACCTGTTCAGCCTGCCCTTTGCCTGCGAGACCGGCAAGGCCGCCTTCGCGCTGACCGAGGCGGACCTGCTCGACTTTGCCGGCATGTACCTCACCGGCCGCGGCGATGGCGGACCCGGGCTGCAGGTCAAGCTCTCGCCTTCGCTCGACGATTATCGCATCGCCGTGCACACCCGGATCGGCAGCCCGATCGTGACGCCGTGGCGCGTGGTGATGCTCGCCGATCAGCTCGGCAAGCTCAACGAATCCACGCTGGTCCTCAACCTCTCCAGCCCGAGCCGGATCGAGGATGTGCACTGGATCCGGCCGGGCCTGACCAGCTGGGACTGGTGGAGCGGCCCGGTGATCGCGGCGCTGCCCGGCCAGCGCAGCACCACGGCGGTCGCCAAGGCGCTGATCGACTTCGCCGCCGACAATGGGCTGCCCTACACGATGATCGACGAGGGCTGGTATGCGGGGGCAGGCGGGGGCGGGGTACGCCGCCCGGGCGTCGACATCACCAAATGGACCGACGCGCTCAACCTGCGCGAAGTGGTCGACTATGCCAAGTCGCGGAAAGTCCGCCTCTGGCTCTGGATGCACTGGCAGGCGCTGGACGAGCAGCAGGAAGACGCGCTCGCCGAATATGAGAAGCTCGGCATCGCCGGGATCAAGGTCGATTTCATGGACCGTGACGACCAGTGGATGGTCAACTGGTACACGCGCACGCTGGCGGCCGCCGCGCGCCACCATCTGATGGTCGACTTCCACGGCGCCTTTCCCCCGCGCGGGCTCGCGCGCACCTGGCCCAATTTCATGACGCAGGAAGGCGTCATGGGAGCCGAATACAACAAATGGTCGCGCCGGGTGACTTCGCGCCACAACGTCATGCTGGCCTTTACCCGCGGCCTGATCGGCCCGATGGACTATACGCCGGGCGGCTTCCGCAACGTGACGCCCGAGGCGTTCCGCATCCGCGGCGACCTGCCCTTCGTCCAGACGACTCGCGCGCATGGCCTTGCACTGTACGTCGCCTTCCTGTCGCCGGTCGCGGCGGTGTCGGACAGTCCGGACACCTATGCCGCCAGCCCCGCCGGCTTCGATTTCATCAAGGCAGTGCCGGCGAGCTGGGACGAGACGCGCTACCTGGCCGGCGAGACCGGGGAGTATATCGTTCTTGCCCGGCGCAAGGGGACGCGCTGGTTCCTCGGCGCGCTGAACAGCGAGACTGCGCGCAAGGTCACCGTGCCGCTCGATTTCCTCGGCAGGCGCGGTGCGGCGATGCGGTTGTGGGCCGATGGCGGCAAGCCCGACGCCCCGATCTTCACCGAGAAACGCGTAGCCGAGGGGGAGGCGCTAACGCTCGATCTCGCCGCGCATGGCGGAGCCGCCGCGGTGTTCGAAAAATAGGGTTCAAAACTCGGACAATTGCGGATAGCATTCTTCATCCGGCGCGGCGACCGATCGCGCGGACGAGGAGAGTGGTGATGCGAATCACGCAAAGGGATCTGGCCGTCGCGGCGGGCGCGGTGCTGCTCGGCTGGGGTGCCAGCGCGCTCGCCCGGGGGCACGAGCTGCTCGGGCCGACGGTGTGGGACTGGAACCGGCTGGCCGTGCAGAAGACCGATGTCGGCGAGCTTCGCAATCTCGTCCGCCAGCCCACCGCGACGCTGGCCGAGCTCGAGATGCACGTGACCACGCTCAACCCGGGCCTGTCCTCGCATCCGCCGCACCAGCATCCGAACGAGGAACTGGTGATCATCGACAAGGGCATCGTCGAGACGCTCTCGGGCGGAAAATGGGAGCGGCTCGGGCCCGGCTCGGTGATCTTCAACGCGTCCAACGCGCCGCATGCGCTGCGCAACGTCGGCGACACGCCGGCCACCTATCACGTCATCAACTGGAAGACCGCCGCCACGCCGACCCGGTGACGGCCGGCACAATGACAGGGAGCCTCGATAATATGGACCGTCGTTCGATCCTTGGCATCGCGGGCATCGCCGCGATGCTGCCGCCCGAGGTTCTGGCCCAGTCGCAGAGCTCGGGCAACGCCCCGTCCGAGAATGCGGCGCCCATCGGCCCCGAGCCGGGAGTGCGGCACAAGGTCGGCTTCGGCGTGATCGGCCTCGACCATGCGCATATCTATTCGATGACCGACGCGATGATCCGTGGCGGCGGGATGCTCAAGGCCTTCTTCGCCGCCGATCCGAAGCAGGTCGAGACCTTCCGCAAGCGCTACGGCAATGCCGTGAAGCTGGCGCGCAGCGAGGACGAGATCCTCGGCGACAAGTCGATCGAGCTGATCGCCGGCGCCCCGATCCCCGATCTGCGCGCGCCGCTCGGCATCCGGGCGATGCGCGCGGGCAAGGACTATCTGGGCGACAAGCCCGCGATCACCAGCCTAGACCAGCTCGCCGAGGTCCGCCGCACGATCGCCGAGACGAAGCGCAAGTTCGCGATCATGTATTCCGAGCGGCTCGAGGTGCGCGCCGCGGTCCAGGCGGGCGAGCTGGTGAGGCAGGGGCAGATCGGCAAGGTGATCCAGACGGTGAACCTCGCGCCCCACCGCGTCGGTTCGGGCCGGCCGGACTGGTTCTGGGACAAGGCGCGCTATGGCGGCATCCTCACCGACATCGGCAGCCACCAGGCCGACCAGTTCCTGTTCTACACGGGCTCGAAGACCGCGCATGTGGTCGCCGCGCAGACCGGTAACCTGAACTATCCCGACAAGCCGGGCTTCGAGGATTTCGGCGACATGATGCTCACCGGCGACGGCGGCACCGGCTATGTCCGCGTCGACTGGTTCACGCCCGAGGGGCTGCCGACCTGGGGTGACGGCCGGCTCTTCATCCTCGGCACCAAGGGCTATATCGAGCTGCGCAAATACGTCGACATCGCCGGGCGGCCCGGCGGCAACCATCTGCTGATCTGCGACCGGCAGGGCGTGCGCTACATGGACTGTTCAAAGGTCCATCTCCCCTTCGGCCCGCAGTTCATCGCCGATGTCGTCGAGCGCAGCAGCGTCGCGCAGGACCAGGAACAGGCGCTGCTCGCCGCCGAACTGGTGCTCACCGCACAGAAGAACGCCACGCGGCCGGTTTCGGCCTGAACGAGGGAAGGAGAGGGGCATGCGGCTTTCCAGGCGCCAGACATTGGGGGTCATCGCCGCACCGATGATCGTGCCCTCCAGCGTATTCGGCCGGAATGCGCCGTCGAACCGCGTGACCATCGGCGCGATCGGGGCGGGGCGGATCAGCCGTGTCCACGACATGAAGGAGATCCACAAACATGCCGACGCCCAGATCGTCGCGGTGTGCGATCTCGATGCCAGGCGGCTCGGCGCCGGCATGCAGCTGGTCGACGATCGCTATGCCGCCAGCACCGGCAGAAGCTATTCCGGCACGCGCGGCCATGCCGATTATCGCGAGCTGCTCGCCGCGAAGGACATCGACGCGGTGCTGATCTCCACCCCCGACCACCAGCACGCGCCGCTTGCCGTGCATGCGGTGCGGGCGGGCAAGCACGTCTATCTCCAGAAGCCCGCCTCGCTCACCATCGCCGAGGGGCGGCGGATGGCGGACGAAGTCGCGAAGTCGGGCCGGATCCTCCAGATCGGCTCGCAGCAGCGCGGGGCCGAGCCCTGGCCGCAATTCCACCGCGCCTGCGAGCTGGTCCGCAACGGCCGGATCGGCACGCTGAAGCATGTCGAGATCGGCCTGCCGGGCGATCCCTCCGGTCCGGAAGCGCCGCCGATGCCGATCCCGTCCAACCTCGATTACGACGCCTGGCTGGGGACCACGCCCGAAGTCTATTACACCGAGACTCGCGTCCACCCGCAGAACAGCTTCGAGGATCGGCCCGGCTGGCTCCGCATGGAGCAGTTCGGCGCCGGCATGATCACCGGCTGGGGCGCGCATCACGTCGACATCGCCCATTGGGGCATGGACATGGAGCATAGCGGCCCGGTCGAGATCTGGGGCAGCGCCGAATTCCCCAAATCCGGGCTATGGAACGTGCATGGCCCGTTCGAGACGCATGCCCGCTATGCCAATGGCGTGACGATGACGATCTCGGGCGCGCTGCCCAATGGCGTGAAGTTCATCGGCGACAAGGGCTGGGTGTTCGTCCAGCGCACCGGCGCGGTCTCCTCGTCCGACCCCTCGAAGCCAGCCGACGTGCCGCTGGCGGCGAGCGATCCCGGGATACTCGACAGCGTGATCGGCCCGAACGAGGTCCGGCTCTACAAGGCGCCCGAGCAGCATCGGAACTGGCTCGACGCGATCCTGAAGGGCGCGCCGGTCAGCGCGCCCGCCGAGATCGGCCACCGTGCCTGCTCGACCTGCCTGCTCCACCATATCGCGATGAAGACCGGCCGGCGCCTGAAATGGGACCCCGCGGCCGAGCGGTTCGTCGGTGACGATGCCGCCAATGCGATGCTGAGCCGGCCGCAGCGAGCGAAATACGCGATCTGAGGGGTCCCCTTCCGTGATCCCGGCTTCGCTGCCGGGATCACGCTTTTTCTTGGCGCTGCGCTGGCCTAGGGCGGCGGCAGAGGCAGTTTGAGGGAGCGTCGCATGATCCGCACCGGAGTGATCGGCTATGGCCTGGGCGGCATGGCCTTCCATGTGCCGCTGGTGGCTGCCGTGCCCGAGCTGGAGCTCGCCGCCATCGCCACGTCGCGCGCCGATATGGTGCGCGAGCGCCATCCCGATGTGCCCGTCACCACGCCCGATGCGGTGCTTGCCGATCCGGACATCCGGCTCGTCGTGATCACCACCCCCAACGACACCCATGCCCCGCTCGCACGCCGTGCGCTGGAGGCGGGCAAGCATGTCGTGATCGACAAGCCCTTCGCCACCAGCCTCGCCGATGGCGAGGCGCTGGTCGCGCTTGCCAAGGCAAGGGGCCTGCTGGTCAGCGCCTTCCACAATCGCCGCTGGGATGGCGATTTCCTGACCGTCCGCAAGCTGCTGGACGGCGGCGCGCTCGGCGAGGTCATGCTGGCCGAATTGCGCTGGGACCGGTTTCGCCCGGCGCTGGCCCAGGCCTGGAAGGAAGATCCCGAGGCCGGCGCCGGCATCCTTGCCGATCTCGGCCCGCATCTGATCGACCAGGCGCTCCAGCTGTTCGGCACGCCGGAGGCGCTCCAGGCCGACATCGCCGTCCAGCGCGAAGGCGGGCGCACCGACGATTATTTCGAGATCACCCTGTTCCACGGCCGGCGCCGCGTGACGCTCTCCGCCGGCCGCTTGTTCGTCACGCCGCGCCCGCGCTTCTGGCTGCACGGCACCAGGGCGGATTTCGCCAAGCACGGGCTCGACCCGCAGGAGCCGCGGGTGAAGGATGGCGCGCGCTATTCCGACCCGGGGGTGGGCGACGAGGAACCGCAGTTCCATGGCAGGCTCACACATGCCGACGGCAGCAGCGAGATCGTACCGACCGAAACCGGCGACTATCGCGGTTTCTACGCCGGCATCGCAAGAGCGATCGCCGAGGGAGCGCCCGTGCCGGTCAGCGGCGAGGACGCGGTGCTGGGGCTGCGCATCATGGAAATGGCGCGGGAAAGCGCGCGGGAGGGGCGGCAGCTCAGCGTCTAGCGAAACCGGTACTTCAATCCTCGTCATCCCCGCGAAGGCGGCGATGACGAGTGAAGGAAATCAGGGCCGCCACCCCACTGCGATTGTCCGCGCCTCGAGCGTCACCGGCACGGTCGCGACGATGTCCTTCGCCGAAGTGCCCAGCATCACCTGCACCGTCCCGCCCGCGATCTTCCAGCTGCTGCTCGCCGCGTCCCAGGTCGCGAGCAGGCGCGGATCGACCTTGAGCGAAACCTGCTTCGCCTCGCCCGGTGCCAGTTCGAGCTTGTCGAACGCAGCCAGCCGTTTCGGCGCTTCCCAGCCCGGGCCGGCGACATAGAGCTGGGGCACTGCCTTGCCCTTCGCCTTGCCGATGTTGCGCACGGTCAAGCTGGCCGAGACCGTTCCGCCATCGGCGCGCGCGCGAAGCTCCGAATAGGCGAACTCGGTATAGCTGAGCCCGTGCCCGAAGGCGAAGGCCGGCGTCAGCCCCTTGGCGTCATACCATTTGTAGCCGACCGCGGCGCCTTCGCCATAGCTGGTATCGCCCTTGTTGGGCGCGGCGGGCTTGGCCAGCTGGTCGAGGCTCGCCGGGAAGCTGACGGGCAGGCGCCCCGAGGGGTTTGCCTTGCCGAACAGCAGGTTGGCGATCGCGCTGCCGCCCTGTGTGCCTGGATACCAGGCGGCGAGGATGGCGGCGACCTGGTCGCGCCACGGCGTCAGCACCGGTCCGCCGGTCTCCAGCACCACCACGGTGCGCGGATTGGCCTTGGCTACCGCTGCGATCAGCTTGTCCTGGCCGTCCTCGAGCGAGAGCGACACGTCGAACGCCTCGCCCGCCCATTGCGTGGCGAAGACGATCGCGACGTCCGCATCCCTGGCCAGCTTCGCTGCGGCGCCGGCATTGCCGCCATCGGCGAACACCAGCTCGGCGTTCGGCGCCTGCGCCCTGATCGCCGCGAGCGGCGCGTCGGGATAATACATCACCGGCCCCGGCCACGCCGTCGGCTTCAGGCCGGGCACGGCATTGCCGCCCACCGGATAGACCAGCGACGAGCCGCTGCCCGCCAGCACGCCCTTGTCGGCATGCCCGCCGATCACGGCGATCTTCTTCGTCGCCGGCGAGAGCGGCAGGAGCGCGTCCTTGTTCCGGAGCAGCACCGCGCCGCCTTCTGCGTCCCGGCGGGTCACCTCGGCATGGTCGGCGAGCATCGCGGGGGACAGGTCAATCGGTGCGTCGGCGATCGGCTTCTCGAACAGCCCGTTGGCAAACATCGCGTGCAGGATCGCCCCCGCCATCGCGTCGAGCCGTGCTGCCGGGACTTCGCCCTTCGCCACTGCGGCCTTCAGCGGCGCGCCGAAATAGGGCTCCTTGTCGAACGGGAAGCCCGAATCCTGATCGAGCCCGGCATTGGCGGCCGGCGCGGTGGAGTGCGTCGCGCCCCAGTCCGACATCACATAGCCCCTATAGCCCCAGTCGCGGCGCAGCACGTCGGTGAGCAGCCAGGGGTGCTCGCAGGCATGGATGCCGTTCACGCGATTATAGGCGCACATCACCGAGCCGGGATCGCCCTTCTCGATCGCGATCTGGAAGGCGAGCAGGTCGCTGGTCCGCGCCGCGCCCTGGTCGATGATCGAATTGCCGGTGTCGCGATCGGTTTCCTGGTCGTTGATCGCATAATGTTTCACGGTGGAGACGATGTGGTTCGACTGGATGCCGGCGATCTGCGCGCCCACCATCGTGCCGGCGAGCAGCGGATCCTCGCCGCCATATTCGAAGTTCCGGCCGTTGCGGGGTTCACGCATCAGGTTGACGCCGCCGGCGAGCATCACGTTGAAGCCCGATGCGCGCGCCTCCGCGCCGATCATCGCGCCACCGGCATGGGCGAGGTCGACGTCCCAGCTCGCGGCAGTGGCGAGGCCGGAGGGCAGGGCGGTCCGCCCGCGCTTCCGCGCCGCGCCGCCCTGGGTGGCCACGCCGATGCCGGCATCGGTCTGCCACTGGGGCGGGATGCCGAGCCTGGGGATGCCCGGCACATAGCCGGCCGAGCCCTGCCGCGCTTCCGCGGGAGCCTTATAGCCGTTCTTCGGCGTGAAATCGGTGCCGAAATAGCCGAAGACGAGCGTCAGCTTCTCGTCCTCGCTCATCTCGGAGAGCACTGCCTTCACGCGCGCATCGGGCGAGAGGCTGGCGTTCATCCAGGGGCGGGCCTGCTCCTGCGCGGCGGCGGGGGCCGCGCAGGCGAGAGCAACGCCCAGTGCGATCAACGGCGTCGTGAAGGCGTGACGGCGGACGTGCATGATTCCCTCTCCCGCTACTTTTTGTCAGCGTTGTCGGGAAGGATATACAGGTCAAGCGCTGGTAACGCTATCACCGAGATGGCTATGGCCTTTCCGGACGAGACGGAGGCGACGATGACCCGGAAACCCAGGCCGAGGACTCATTTAGCGAACCCCGTCGTCCCCGCGCAGGCGGGGATCCAGGGAAATGCGGGATATCGGCGCCACCGCGCAATGCCATCCGGCGAGGATAGGGCCCGCCACATTCGTTCCGCGCCTGGCCCTGGATCCCCGCTTTCGCGGGGATGACGAAAGAGAGCGCAGGGATGACGGAGGAAAATCGGATACTTGTTCGAGTCCTCGACCTAAGGCAAATTTGCCTTCAGTTCCTCGATCCACGGCCGCGCCACCCCGTCCGACGGCGCCCGCCAGTCGCCGCGCGGGCTCACCGCGCCGCCTGCCGAGACCTTGGGCCCGTTGGGCAATGCCGATCGCTTGAACTGGCTGGTCTGGAAGAAGCGGAACAGGAACTCCTCCAGCCACCGGGCGATCGTCGCCAGGTCATATTGGTGGCGGTCATCCTCCGGAAAGCCGATCGGCCATTGCCCCGCCGCCGCATCCTTCCAGGCGTGCCACGCGAGAAAGGCGATCTTGGAGGGGCGCAGGCCGTGCCGGATCGTGTAGTGGAGGAAGAAGTCGTGCAGCTCATAGGGGCCGATCCGGTCCTGCGTGCTCTGCATCTTCCCGTCCGCGTCGGCGGGCACGAGTTCGGGCGAGATCTCGGTATCCAGGATGCTGGTCAGCACCCGCGCCGCCTCGCCGGTGAACTGGCCGGTCTGCACGGTCCAGCGGATCAGATACTGGATCAGCGTCTTGGGCACCCCGGCATTGACGCCGTAGTGGCTCATATGGTCGCCCACGCCATAGGTGCACCAGCCCAGCGCCAGTTCGCTGAGGTCGCCGGTGCCGAGCACGAAGCCGTGGCGCTGGTTGGCCAGCCGGAACAGATAGTCGGTGCGCAGCCCCGCCTGGACGTTCTCGAAAGTCACGTCATAGACGGGCTCGCCCTTGGCGAAGGGGTGGCCGATGCCCTCCAGCATCGTCCGCGCCGCCGGCCGGATGTCGATCTCCTCGCCGGTCACGCCCAGCGCGTCCATCAGCGCCCAGGCATTGGCCTTGGTCCCCGCGCCGGTCGCGAAGCCGGGCATGGTGAAGCCGAGGATATCGGTGCGCGGGCGGCCGAGCCGGTCCATCGCCTTGGCGGCGACGATCAGCGCATGAGTGGAATCGAGCCCGCCCGACACGCCGATGACGATGTGCTTGGCGCCGGTGGCCTCCAGCCGCTTGCGCAGCCCCTCCACCTGAATGTTGAACGCTTCGTAGCAATCCTCTTCGAGCTTCGAGGGCGTGTTGGGCACGAAGGGGAAGCGGCGCAGCTTCCGCAGCAGCCCCTCGTCGGCATGGTCCGGCCGGTGCTGGAAGCCGATGCGGCGGAAGCGCTTCTCCGGATCGCCGTTCGCGGCGGCGCAATCGTTGAAGGTGCCCATCCGCATCCGCTCGAGCCGCAGCCGCTCCAAGTCGATGTCGGCGCACACCAGCTCGGTGGTCAGCTCGAAGCGCTCGGTCGTGGCGATCAGCTCGCCCAGCTCGTGGATCATGCCCTGGCCGTCCCAGGCGAGGTCGGTGGTGCTCTCGCCGGGGCCGGAGGCGGAATAGACATAGGCCGCCACCGCGCGTGCCGATTGCGCCGCGCACAGCATCGCCCGCTCGCGCGCCTTGCCCACCACGATGTTCGAGGCGGAGAGGTTGCACAGCACCAGCGCCCCGGCCAGCGCCGCCTCGGTAGAAGGGGGGAGGGGCGCCCAATAATCCTCGCAGATCTCGGCATGGAAGACGAAGTCGGGCAGTTCCTCGGCCGCGAAGATCAGGTCGGTGCCGAAGGGCACGGTCTGCCCGGCCAGCTCGATTTCGAGCCCCGCCAGGCCCGCGCCGAGCGCGAACCAGCGCTTCTCGTAATATTCGCGGTAGTTGGGCAGGTAGCTCTTGGGCACCACGCCGAGGATCCGCCCGCGCGATATGGCGACGGCGCAATTGTAGAGCCGCCCGTTGCGCCGGAGCGCGGCGCCGACGAGCAGGACCGGCTTCAGCGTCGCGCTGGCCGCGACGATCGCTGTGATCCCCGCCTCGGTCGCCGCGCAGATCGTGTCCTGAAGATGCAGGTCGTCGATCGCGTAGGAGGTGACGTTGAGCTCGGGATAGACGAGCAGGTCGGCGCCCATTTCGTCGCCCTGCCGCGCCAGCGCGATCGTCGCTTCGGCATTCCGTGCCGGATCGCCCACCGTCGTGATCGGCGTGCACACCCCCGCGCGGATCATTCCCTGGCGGTGGATCGAATAAAAGGGGTGGGACTGGCTCATCGTCTCCGTCTTGCAACCGGTTATGTTTCGATCACGCCACACACCTAGTCGCTCGGGCGCGCTTGTGCCAACCCCGCGCAACGGATACCCGCAGGCCATGCTCCACTGGATCCGCCGCCAGTTCGACGCGCATCCGGTGCGAGCTGTGATGATCGTCTTCGCCGCCTATACGGTCTTCAAGATCAACTTGAAGTTCTTCGCGCCGGAAGGGCCCTGGTGGCGCGGCTGGCACGACCAGAAGCAATATCTCCTGTCGGCCAGGGCGTTCCTGCGCCTTGATCTGAGCCCGGACCAGCATTGGTATCCCTTGCTCTATCCGCTCGCGGGCGCCCCCTTCGCCTGGGCGCCCACGCCGTTCGTGCCGATCAACCTCGGTTGCTACGCGCTAGCCTTTTGGGGCTTCCACCGGGTCTGCGCGCGCCTCGGCGTGGGGAGCTTCGCCGCCGGGCTGCTGTTCCTCGCCGCGACGATCGGCGACCTGCGCATCTCCAAATTCTGGCTCGAGCCCTGGACGACCACCATGTCCGCGGCCTTCATCTGGCTGGCCTTTGCCGAGGCCGCCGACATGATGTTCGGCGTGCGCCGCCGGCCCTGGCTGCTCGGCGCGCTGCTGGCGGGAATCGCGCTGGTCCGCCCGGCCGATGTGGTGGTGGGCGCAGTGATCGGTGGTTTCGCGCTGTGGCGGCCGGTGCTGATCGAACGGCGCTGGCCTGATCTCGCCCGGGCGATCGGCGGGGCGGCGGCGGCGTTCCTTCCCTATGTTGCGCTCTATCTCGCCATCTATGGCTGGCGGCTCAGCGACTATACGCTGCTCTCGGGCGATTACGGCTTCGCCTTCGCCGATCTGGGCTGGAAGGCAAGCATATTGCTGGTCGATCCCTCGCCTTGGTTCCCGGGCGAGACCGGCTTGTTGCGCGAGCTGCCCTGGCTGCTCACCGGCGCGGCGGGCCTGATCCTCGGCGTCATGCGGCTGCGAGGGCCCGCCCGCTGGCTGACGCTCTGCATGGCGCTGGCGGCGTTGCTCTACACCGCGATGATGCTCGCCTATGTCGATCTGGTGCCCAGCGGCATGTGGCGTTTCTTCAACGCCCATTATTTCAAATGGCTGTTCCCGATGGTGGCGCTGTTCACCTGGCTGCTGCTCACCTGGCGCGACCTGCGCGGGCTGGCGGTGGTGGCGGTGCTGGTGCTGCTCGCCAGCTTCCGCGTCGTGCCGCGCCCCGCCATGCCGCAGGAGCCGGCCAAGGCGCTCGCCTTCGCTGCGCCGGCGGCGCCGTGGCAGGACGTCTATTTCGCCCGCTCGGCGGTGGTCGACGCGCGGGGTGCGCAACGCAGCCCGGCCGATTACCACCAGCTGCCGGTCGGCGATCGCGTGCTGGCGATCGCGTTCAAGCGACCGTTCGAAGGCGATGCGCGCTGGTATGGCGTCACGCCGCCCAGCGTCGCGACCTGGCCCAGGGGCAGCGGCAAGGCGGAGGTGGTGCTGCCGGGCAACTGGCCGCAGCGGCCGGTCGCGCGCTATGCGACGAAGCTCGAGTTCGGCTATCCCTGCTGGGCGCCGCCATTTCCCTGCGGAACGGGGCCGGGGCCCGCGCTGCCGAGGAATTGAGGCGATCAGACCTTGGCGGAATAGATCATCCGGCCCGGGCCGAGCCGCTCGAACAGCTTGGCCAGCTCGTGCTCGCCCACTGCGAAACAGCCCTGGCTGCGGCCCAGCTTGCCGTGCCGGCCGATCATGTCGGTGTTCGCATACCAGGCCGAATGGACCACGATCGCGCGGTCCAGCGCATTGTTGTTGGTCGGGTCGAGCCCGAGCAGGCGCTGCGAGTCGCCATGCTTGCCGACATAATAATCGGCGGTCAGGAACGCGCCTTCGCACGTCGCTTCCGAATTCACTTCGTTCGAGAAGCGCTGGAGCAGCCCGGTATGCTGGGGGTCCGAGCCGATGCCGTGCGCGACGAGGAATCGCTCGACCTGGCCGGTGCCCAGGTTCACCACGAAGAAGCGCGGGCTGTAGGAGGGCGAGGCGAAGTCGGCGATCGCGATCCGGTCGTGCGACGGGATGCGCATCGAATGGCGGTTGAGCGCGGCCAGCGCCTTCTTGAACAGTTCCGGGCGAATGCCGGCAGGCACGCCGGGCACCTTGGCGGCGGCCACTTCGGGCGCCTTGGGAATTTCCGGGATCGGCGCCGGGACCGGCAGCGCCGCCGGTGCCATCGCCGTTTCGATCGTGCGCGAGGCGCAGGCCGAAACCACCGCGCCGCTCGCCATCACCAACGCCGTCCTCAACAAGGCGCGACGCGACTGAACCGTATCGAGACTATCCATCACTGTCCAAAAAGCCCGCTGCTCGTCCCCAGGGGGAACCTATACCAGACAGATGGTAAGCGCGTTGCTCAACATCTGTCCCAAGTTGCGCGACTCGCCGCATCGTTCGCCCGGTTCGCCGAAGCCTCCCCGAAATCCGGAACGTTGCCAGCGATTTGACCGTGCGAATATCGCCGATTCGGCAGCGGCACGAAATTAGGTTAATTTCGTTAAGGAATCGCCCTGAGCCGTCCTGGCTCGTCGGATTCGGAGAGCTGTTCGATGCGTTCCGGCACCTTTGCCGTCTTTCTCCTGGCCTTGGCCACGATTCTTCCCATCGCTCCCGCCGCCGCGCAGGTGACTGCATCGGATACGATGCAGGTCGCGCCGGAGGGGCTGCGCAACGGCCAATGGGTCTGGTACGAGCAGCCGCAGATCATCCGCGCGAGCACGACCGGCTGGGATCCCGTCTCGATCGTGGTGAGCATCCCGGACCAGCGCGCCTATGTCTATCGCGGCGGCAAGCTGGTCGGTGCGAGCACGGTGTCGACCGGCTCGGACGGGCACGAGACGCCGGCCGGTGCCTTTACCATCCTTCAGAAGAAGGTGTTCCATCGTTCGAATCTCTATTCGAATGCGCCGATGCCCTATATGCAGCGGCTCACCTGGGACGGGATCGCGCTGCATGCCGGCCATCTGCCCGGCTATCCCGCCTCGCATGGCTGTATCCGTTTCCCCGCCGCCTTCGCCAGGCAGCTCTACGCGCTGACCGAGATCGGCGGCGACGTGATGGTGACGGACGAGCCGGTGACGAATCCCGAGCGCTCCGGCCCGTCCACGCCGCTCCTGATGGCCGATGCCCGCAATCTGGGCGGCGAGGCGTTCAACATGGTGACCATGCCCGGCGCCGCGCCGCGTCCGCAACTCCAGCCGGCGAACTGGGTCACCGGCCCGGCTCGCGAGATCGTCCAGCCGCTTCCGCGCCGCGGCTCGCGTTAGTCGCGCACGGGCTCGGCCGGCGACAAATAAATCTGTTGCCCCGCCGGCCCCGGGATCGGCTAAGGCCGCGCGCATGACGATGTCCTTCGCAGATGCCGCCGACGCGCTGGTCGAGGTCGGCCGCCGGCTCGATGCGCGCGGCTGGGCGCCCGCCACCGCCGGCAATTATTCCGTCCGGCTCGACGACGGCAGCATCGCCGTCACCGTGTCCGGCTGGCACAAGGGGCGGCTGACGCCGGCGGGCATCATGCGAGTCGATCTGGAGGGGAAGGGGCTCACCCCCGGCAAGCCATCGGCCGAGACGGCGTTGCACCTCGCCATCTACCGCATGTTCCCGGATACGGGCGCTGTGCTCCACGGCCATTCGCCCGAGGCCGTCGGCATGAGCCGTGCCGCTGCCGATGCCGGGGAATGGGTGTTCGCCGGCCATGAGATGCTCAAGGTCTTCCCGGGCAACACCACCCATGAGGCCGAGATCCGCCTGCCGATCGTCGACAACAGCCAGGACATGGCGGTGATCGAGGAAGCGATCCGTCCGGCGCTGCTGGCGCCGAACGCCGCGCCCGCCTATCTCATCCGCAGCCACGGGCTCTATGCCTGGGGCAAGGACCTGGCCGAGGCCGAGCGCGTGCTCGAGGGCACCGAATGGCTGATCGCCGCCGAACTGGCCGAAAGGGCATGGAAGCGATGACGCATCTCAGGGTCTATGACGAGGCGGGCGGCGCGCCGCTCGCCGACACGCGCGATCCCGGAGCGATCGCGGCGGCGCTGGCGCCGGTCGGCGTCCGCTTCGAGCAATGGCCCTCGCGCCCGCTCGCCGCCGATGCCGGGCAGGACGAAGTGCTGGAAGCCTTCGCACCCGAAGTCGAGCGGCTGAAGGCGGAGAAGGGCTACCGGTCGGTCGACGTCATCCGCATGGTTCCCGATCATCCGGAAAAGGGCGCGCTGCGCACCAAGTTCCTGTCCGAGCATCGCCATTCGGAGGACGAGGTCCGCTTCTTCGTGGAGGGCGAGGGGCTGTTCACGCTGCGCGCGGGCGAGCGCATCTATGCCGTGCTGTGCGAGGAAGGCGACTTGATCTCGGTGCCCGCCGGCACGCGCCACTGGTTCGACATGGGGCCGAACCCGCGCTTCACCGCGATCCGCCTGTTCACCAATGCGGACGGCTGGATCGCCAACTTCACCGGCGACACGATCGCCGATCGCTTTCCGCGCCACGAGCCGGCCTGAACCCTAGGCCGCCATCTCCGCGATGGCGGCGGGATGACGAGGCAAGAATGACCGACAAGCCCAAAGCCATCCTTCTCGACATCGAAGGTACGACGAGCAGCATCAGCTTCGTCGCTGATGAGCTTTTTCCTTATGCACGCAAGCATTTGGCGGAGTTCGTTGCGAACAATCCCGAAGTCGCCGCGCCGATCCTGGCCCAGGTGCCGGGCGACGATCCCGTCGCCACGCTGCTCGCCTGGATCGACGAGGACCGCAAGGAGACGCCGCTCAAGACACTCCAGGGCATGATCTGGGCCCAGGGCTATGCCGACGACGAGCTGCGGGGCCATGTCTATCCCGACACGCCCGAGGCGCTGCGCCGCTGGACCGCGGCCGGTCTCGCGGTGAACATCTATTCCTCCGGCTCGGTCGCCGCGCAGAAGCTGATCTTCGGCCATTCGATCGCCGGCGATCTCACGCGGTTCCTCAGCGGCTATTTCGACACGACCACCGGCCCCAAGCGCGACAGCGATTCCTATACGAAGATCGTCGACGCGCTCGATCTCGCGCCGTCCGAACTGCTTTTCGTCTCGGACATGGCCGCCGAAGTCGATGCAGCGCATGAAGCGGGCCTCCAGGCGCTGCTGATCGATCGCGCGGGCGGGCCGGCCGACATCCACTCTCTCGCGGAAGTCCTCCCATGATCCTCGAAGGCAAGCCCACCCGCTCGATCCGCCGCACCGAAGACGGCAAGGGCGTGGTGATCCTCGACCAGCGCAAGCTTCCCTGGGAAGTGCGATGGGTCGAACTGCGCGACGTCGATGCGGCCGCGGTCGCGATCCGCGAGATGTGGACGCGCGGTGCGCCGATGATCGGCGCCACCGCCGCCTATGGCTATGCGATGGCGCTCGCGGCCGAGCCGGGCGATGCCGGCCTCGCGGCGGCCTATGCGACGCTGTTCGAGACGCGCCCGACCGCGATCAACCTGCGCTGGGCGCTCGATGCGGTCCGTGCGGCGGTTGCCGATCTGCCGGAGAGCGAACGTGCCGCGGCGGCGTTCCGGCGCGCCGACGAGATCTGCGACGAGGATGCCGGGCTCTGCCGTTCGATCGGCGAGCATGGCCTGGCGCTGTTCCGGCAACTCCATGCGCGCAACCCCGATCGTCCGCTCAACATCCTCACGCATTGCAATGCCGGTTGGCTGGCGACGGTCGATTACGGCACCGCCACCGCGCCGATCTATCTCGCGCACGATGCCGGCATTCCGGTCCATGTCTGGGTGGACGAGACGCGTCCGCGCAACCAGGGCGCGCTGCTTACCGCCTTCGAGCTGCGCAACCACGGCGTCCCGCACACGGTGATCGCCGACAATGCCGGCGGCCTGCTGATGATGAAGGGGCAGGTGGATGCCGTGGTGGTCGGCACCGATCGCGTCACGCGCAACGGCGACGTCTGCAACAAGATCGGCACCTATCTGAAGGCGCTGGCGGCGCATGACAACGAAGTGCCCTTCTATGTCGCGCTGCCCTACACCACCTTCGATCCGAACACCGAGAGCGGTGCCGACATCCCGATCGAGGAGCGCAGCGCCGAGGAACTGACCCGGCTGAGCGGGCCGGGCGCAAGCGGGGAAATCGGAACTGTCCGTGTCACCGATTCCCCCGCCGCCAATCCAGCATTCGATGTGACCCCCGCGCGGCTGGTGACGGGCTACATCACCGAGCGCGGAGTGCTGGACCGGATCTGAGAGGCGCTTCGGTCTCCTGAAGGCCCACCACTCCGACTGAGAAGCGGTACAACTCCAATCTGTCCCGCGGCCCGGCGAACGTGCCGGAAACGAGACGAGTTGCACGCCGCACGGCGAAGCGGGCGCTTCCGTGGATGAAGCGCCCGTCGGCCGAGTCGCAGGGACTTGCCGCTTCCAATGCGGGATTTTCGTGCTTGGCTCAGCGGATGACCAGCCTTCGCCCCTGCCCAGCGCCAGCATCCGCCGCGGCGAAGCCCCCGCGCGGAGGAACGGAAAAGGGGCGTTGCCGAAACTGCCCGAACTTCCGTGCTCAGCCGGCCAGGCGTTCGCGGGCGTCGGCGATTCGCGCGATCGCGGCATCGAGCGTGGCGTCTTCCTTGACGAAGCAGAAGCGCAGCACGCTGGTCACCGGCTGCTCGGCATAAAAGGCGGATACAGGGATCGAGGCGACGCCGGCCTCGTCGATCAGCCGGTTGGCGAAGGCGACATCGTCGAGGGCGATGCCTGAAGCGGCAAGGTCGACCGAGAGGAAATAGGTCGCCGCGCTCGGCAACACCGCGAAGCCGGCGGCCTCGAGCCCGGTCCGCAGCCGGTCGCGACCCTGCTGGAAGCGGTGGCGGGCCTCCTGCACCCAGCCGTCCTGGGTGGCGAGGCCCTCGGCCACCGCCCATTGCAGATTGGGCGGCGTGGTGAAGGTGAGGAACTGATGCGCCTTGGAAAGCACGCGGGCAATGGGCGCGGCGGCGCACATCCAGCCGACCTTGAAGCCGGTCAGCGCGAAGATCTTGCCGGCCGAGCCGATCTTCACCGTGCGCTCGCGCATGCCGGGGAAGCCGATCAGCGGCAAGTGGCGGGCGCCGTCGAAAGTCACATGCTCCCAGACTTCGTCGCAAATCGCGACCAGATCGTGCGCGACGCAGAAATCGGCAAGCATCGCCAGTTCGTTGGCCCCGCACATGGTCGCCGCGGGGTTGAGCGGATTGTTGAGGATCAGCACGCGCGTCTTGCCCGAGACCGCGGCTTCGAGCGCCGCCCGGTCGATCTTCCATTCCGGCGGCTGGAGGCGCACGAACTTCGGCACGCCGCCGGCCTGGCGGATCAGGGGCACATAGGCATCGTAGAGCGGCTGGAAGCAGATCACTTCGTCGCCGGGCGAGACGCAGGCGAAGATCGCCGCGGCCAGCGCCTCGGTCGCGCCCGAGGTGACCACCACTTCCTCTGCCGCCAGGTTGAGCCCCTGGTGGCGGGCATAATGATCGGCCACCGCATGGCGGAGCTCGGGCAGGCCGAGCATCGGCGGATATTGGTTCGACCGTTCGACCACTGCTTTCGCCGCCGCCTGCAGCACCGCTTCGGGTCCGCACCCGTCGGCGAAGCCCTGGCCCAGGTTGATCGCTCCGCTCTCGCGGGCGCGGGCGGACATGGCTTCGAAGATGGTGGTGCCCATCCGGGCGTAGAGCGGGTTCATGGGGCCGAGCTTGTGGCGGCTTGCATCTTTGGGTGCAACCGCCGCATTAGCCTGACGTTCAGGCTTGCGCCAATAGAGGAAGACCATGAGCAAGAAGCCGCCACTGCCCGAGGATGCCCCGTCGACCCATCCGGTCGAGGAGGCCCCGCACGACCATCACGAGGGGAGCGAGGCGCTGCAGGCCGTCAAGGACATTGCCGAGGCCAGGAAGCGCTGGAAGCCCGATGCCAAGCAGATCGGCATGGGTGCCGCGATCGGAATCGGCTCGGCGGCGATCGTCGCCGGCCTGCTCTACTGGCGGGGCGGCAAGAAGTAGCTTCGGCTGCCCGGCGGCGAACCGGATTCGTCGCTCGATCTTCGTCCTACGTCGCACCCGCCTCGTCATGCGGCGCGCGCCCGGCCACAGCGCCCGGGTGCCGGCGCGACCTGAACCCGACAGTTGCGCCGGCATACATCCCTGTACCGGTCCGGATCGACGCCCGAGCCGGTGCCTGACGGGCGCCCTGCTTGCCGGGGCGCCCGTCTTGCGCGCCCGCGGCCTCGATCGACGGGTGGCGCCCGGTCCGGCCTACCGGGCCCGCGCCGGCGCCACCGATGCGCGGATATGGAAGACGTTGAACGCGACTTCGTCCATCTGGACCGGCCCGAGCATCGTGTAGCCGTCCGCCGCCACGGTTTTGGCCAGGCCGCCGAGCAGCATCTCCTGGCGCTGCTTGAGGAACGCATCGTCGGTCGGCGGCGGTATCGTCGCGGTCACCGCGCATCCGCCGGCATCGCAGCGGAAATCGACTTCGGTGAGCAAGGGATAGGCCCGGCGCCCGCCCCTGCGGCGATCGTCCCGGCCCTGCCTGTGCCGTCCGCGCTCCGCTGCACGAGCCAGGCTCCGGCCGCGACGATCGCTGCCGCGCATCCCAGCATGAGCGCCTGTCGCGGCGCGACCTTGCGATCCCTTCCCATGTGCACCTCGATGGCGGAACGTCGTCGGGGTTCCGCCCCGCGCCGCGGGGGTGCGGCGGCGCGGGGCGGAGTCGGTCAGCAGATGGTCGAGCCGGCCGGGCAGCCCGGCGAGTTCGGACCCGCATCTACATTGGGGTTGAACCCCGGCGTGATGCTCGTGTTCAGCGCGGCGGCGAGCACGCCCGAGAAGCGCGCGTCCTTGTTGTCGAAATTGCCGCTGCCGAAATTATAGTTCGAGATCGCGTTGCGAACGCTGGCCGAGGGATAGCCGTTCCAGCTGATCAGCGGCTGGATCAGCCACTGTCCGGTGCCGTTCTCGGGCGGCTCGTCGCCATTGTCGGTCTTCGAGAAACGCCACAGATGCGAGAAGCCCCAGGTCTCGTAATGATAGACCATCTTGACGTGCTGGCCGGTCGCGTCGCTCTGGAAGCGCAACTGGCCGCCGCTGGTGGCGCGGGTTTCCCAGCCGCCATGATCGCCGCGCGTGACGCCGACCACGGTGCTGTTGGTGCCCTGGTCGGTCGTCCAGACGATGACCGATTCCCAGTCATAGGCGTGCGAGAAGTCCGACTGCCAGAAATAGCTGTAGACGCGGGCGCAATAGCCGTTGTTGCAGCGGGCGCGGACATAGACGTTGCTCGTGGTCCGGTAGCTGGGATTGCGGCACGACGCGGGCGGGCGGGTCGCATAGGTCGAGGCGCCCGGGCTGATCGCGCCCGAGGCGTTCACCGCCGGCACGTTGAAGCAGACGTCGGTGTCGAAATCGATCGCGGGCTGGAACCGCTTGTCGAGCGCAGTGGCCAGTTCCGGCAGTGGCGCGACCGGCGCCGGCCAGCCCTGCGCGTGCGCCGCTCCCGGCAGCAGCACGGTCAGGGCTCCGAAGGCCGCAATGGCAAGCGAGCGGACGGGCAGCGAGCCCGAGCCGGCGCGCGCGCCCCGTTTGTCGTCATGCGACCCGTTCAGCATCTGAAGTTGGTTTTCCATACAATCTCCCGTTGTACAGTTTAATTTACCTTGCTCATCGCAATATTGTCTCCACGATCCTAATATCGTGAAAATAAAATTTCTATATTATTGCGATTCGCGCGGGGAAATATTTACTTATATTGTGAAGGGAATGTTTCACTTTCCCAGTTTTATCGTTAATAGATCGAATGATATTGGTATTATCGGTCTGTAATACGGGGTAGGGCGGATGGTTTTCCGGTAAATTATTTTCTTTGTGAGCGTTGGGATGTCATGGGTCGGTGCACGATGCCCGGCTCCCCCTTCAGCTTGTTCCGATGCTGATGCGCGCATGTGCCGTCACAGGAGGAGACGGAGGATTGCGAATATCCGGACAAAGATTTTGTGGGCTCGGTGATCCGCGGTCCGCGAATGGCCGGAGCGCCCGAAGCGAGCGACTTCGAACCCTGCGGGCTCGCAAGGGTGAGTGCCCGCCCGAGCTTGTGCGGGGTTGCAAAGAGAGAATGGCGCCCGAAAGGAGCGCCTTCGAACCCTGCAGGGGTTCGCAAGGGCGAACTCCCGCCCGAGCTTGTGCAGGGTTCCAAAAAGAGAATGGCGCGCCCGGAGGGAGCGACATCGAACTCCGCAGGAGTTCGCAAGGGCGAACGCCCGCCCGAGCTTATGCGAGGCTCCAAAACAAAAATGGCGCGCCCGGCTGGATTCGAACCAGCGACCACGAGCTTAGAAGGCACGTGCTCTATCCAACTGAGCTACGGGCGCGCGCAGGGCTGCCCTAGCGTGGATTGCACGGTAGCGGAACCAGGATCATAGTCCGGGCATGAGCCAGGGGGACGGAAAACCGGCGCAGGTCGCTGCGAACGCGCTGCGCGGCGGACATTTCCGCTATTACGACTTCGTGATGGCCGCCTTCGTCGCCATCATCCTGCTTTCCAACGTGCTCGGCGCGGGCAAGGTCTCGCAGGTCTGGCTGCCCTTCTACAACGGCTATTGGCCGTTCGGGGCCGGCATTCTGTTCTTCCCGATCTCCTATGTGATCGGCGACGTGCTGACCGAGGTCTATGGCTATGCCCGTGCCCGCCGGGTGATCTGGGCCGGCACCGGCGCAGTGCTATTCATGGCCTTCATGTCCTGGGTGGTTGTGGCGCTGCCGCCGGCGCCGAGCTGGGGCAACCAGGCCGCATATGAGACGATCTTCGGCCAGGTGCCGCGCATCGTCCTCGCTTCGGTCTGTGCCTTCTGGGCGGGTGAGTTCGTCAATTCCTACGTCCTAGCGCGGATGAAGATCCTGACCGGCGGCAAGATGCTGTGGACCCGCACCATCGGCTCGACGATCGCCGGCGAAGGCGTCGACAGCCTGATCTTCTATCCGCTCGCATTCCTCGGCGCGGAGGGCTGGACCACCATGCTCGTCATCCAGGTGCTCTTCACCCAATGGGCGCTCAAGGTGGCGTGGGAAGTGATCCTCACGCCGGTCACCTACCTCGTCGTCGGCTTCCTCAAGCGCCGCGAGGGCGTGGATGTGTTCGACACGGGAACCGATTTCACGCCCTTTGCCATGCGGGTGTGAGCCGATGACCTGCCCGCTCCGGTCCGGCGGCCGGTTCCGGCCGCTGCGTCTGCGCATATCCGAAGGAAGGGCTGACAGGGCACGGAATTGCTGGCATCCTCGACTGGCAATCAGCAGGGAGGCAGGGCATGACCGCGACGACCGAAGAGACTTTCGGCAGCACCGGGCACGTTAACATCTTCTTCCGTTCCTGGCTGCCCGAGGACGCCGCGCGGGCGGTGGTGGTGATCTGCCACGGCTTCAATGCGCATGGCGGCCAATATGCATGGGTCGCGGCGCGGCTGGCCGAGCGCGGCTTCGCGGTCTATGCGCCTGATCTGCGCGGACGCGGGCGTTCCGACGGCGAGCGCTTCTATGTGGAAGACATTGCCGACTATGTCGATGATCTCGGCGGAGCGATTGCGATCGCCAAGTCGCGTCATCCCGGACTCAAGATCTTTCTGCTCGGCCACAGTGCCGGCGGGGTCACCGGCGCCACCTATGCGCTGGAAAACCAGGCGGAACTGGCCGGCTTCATTTGCGAGAGCTTTGCCTTCCAGGTGCCGGCGCCCGGTTTCCTGATCGCTGCGATCAAGGGGCTCGCGCACGTTGCGCCCCATCTCGGCGTGCTCAAGCTCAAGAACGCCGACTTTTCGCGGGATCCGGCGGTGGTGGCCGCGCTCGATGCCGATCCCTATATCAAGGACGAGACCCAGCCCGCCGCCACCGTCGCGGCGCTCGCCCGTGCCGACGAGCGGCTGCGCGACAGCTTCCCGGCGATCACCATTCCGCTGCTCATCCTGCACGGCACCGATGATCATGCGACGGTCTGCCACGGCAGCGAATTCTTCCACGAGACCGCCGGGTCGAGCGACAAGACGCTCAATATCTATGAGGGGCATTATCACGATCTGCTCGCCGATCTCGGCAAGGATAGCGTGATGGGCGATGTCCTCGCCTGGATCGATGCGCGCGTATAGGCGCAAATTTACGGAAGTTACGTATTTGCGTCCAATATCATAAATTATTGTTACGTATTATTGCTCGAACGAGGCGGTTCGGTGCGCGAGTTCTCTATAGCGAGGGGAGTGGCAACCATATTGTTGCCTCCGCTGAGAGATTTGCCATGCACTGGTTCGTCGCCAACGCGCCCATTCGCAAGAAGCTGCTCGTGTCGTTCGGCTCCATGGTGGGGCTTGTCGGGCTCTCGCCGCTGACATTGCTGCTCGTGCCCAAGCTCGCGCTCGTCATGGGCGTGATCGCCACGCTGATCGCTGCGGGGCTGGCCGGCTGGTATCGCCATGCGATCGCCACGCCCTATGTGACGACGGTGGTTCGCATGGAGGCGCTGGCCGCCGGCGATCTCGCCAGCCCGATCCAGTTCACCGACTATCGCGACTGCGTCGGCCGCCTGACCAAGGCGATGTTCTCGTTCCGGGACACTGCTGCCGCGCAGATCCGGCAGAACGAGGAAGCCGAGCATCATGGCGAAATCGTGCGCGGGATGACCGTCAATCTGGAGCGCCTGGCCGAAGGCGACCTGACCGCCGACATCGTCGAGGAATATCCCGCCACCTATGCGAAGCTGCGCGACAATTTCAACGCGGCGCTCGCTTCGCTGCGCACCTTGCTCGGCGCAGTGAGCGAGAGCAGTGCGGCGATCCATACCGGGTCGGGCGAGATCGCCCAGGCGTCGGAGGATCTCGCGCGCCGTACCGAGGCGAATGCCGCCAGCCTCGAGCAGACTTCAGCTGCAATCGCGCAGATGGACGAGCGCCTCAAGGCAACCGCCGCCGCGGCGAGCCGCACCGTGGCGCGCGCCGATGGGGCCACGGCAACGGTGTCGGGCGGCCGCGAGGTGGTCGACCAGGCCGTCCAGGCGATGAACCGGGTCAACGACAGTGCCAAGGGCATCGACTCGGTGATCGAGGGCCTCGACAAGATCGCGTTCCAGACGCGGGTGCTCGCGATGAATGCCGCGGTCGAGGCCGGGCGCGCCGGCGAGGCGGGCAGGGGGTTCGCGGTCGTCGCCGATCTGGTCAGCGCGCTGGCCATGCGCGCCGAGGAGGAGGCGGGCCGAGCCCGCGAGCAGCTCACCGCTACCCAGGTCGACATCCTCGCTGCGGTGGAGATGGTCGAGAAGGTCGATGGCGCGCTGGCGAACATTGCCGAGGATGTGAGCGGGGTGCACACGCTGCTCAATCAGATGGCCGAGGACAATCAGGCCCAGTCCACGGCGATCGGGGAGATCAGCACCGCGATCGGGGTGATGGATCAGTCGACCCAGCAGAACGCCGCGATGGTCGAAGAGACGTCGGCGGCGGCGCGCAACCTTACCGTGGAGGTCGCTACGCTCGCCGAACAGGCGGGGCGCTTCCAGGTGACGGGCGCCGGCAAGCCGCTGTCCTATCCGGCGCCCGGGCTGGCGGCCTCGTCGCATCGCGAGCGCAGAGCGCATATGCTGAACTGAGCTGCTGCTCCCCGGCGAGGCCGGGGCCCGGATCTCCGTGTCGCGCTGCCTGGATCCTGGGCCTTGGTCTTCGCCGAAGAGTTGCCATGCCGGGGATGCGCATCATCGCGCCAGGAACCAAATAGGTTCTAGATACGATTGAAGCCCGAGGCCGGAATCGAACCGGCTCGTCGCGGGTTTGCAATCCGCTGCGTTCCCATTTCGCCACTCGGACCTGCCGATATCCCTGGTGTGACCGGAGGGAGTTGCGCCCGTCTAGCATCGGTTCCACACACCGACCGCGCACTGCATTGCGTTCGGCCACCACAGGGAAGCTCAGAAAAGCGTTGATTTTCGGGAGTCTGGTCAGGGCGACGGGATTTGAACCCGCAACGTCCCGGTTTCAGGCCGGACGCTTTGACTCTCTTGGGCTACACCCTGAGAACGGGCGCAGCAACGCGGTCCGTCAATGTCGACAGGTGCCGGGTCGCGCTCGCGAAGGGAGAGTGATCGCAGTCATGATGGCGCATCCATCGCATGATTCCTGCGAAACCGCAAGCCTATTTGGATAGGGATGCGAGAAAGCGCCCGTCATCCGGGTCCTGTGCCGGGATCCACTGCGCGGCAGGCCATATGTTCGACATGCGCGGCAAGGCGTCCCCCGGGGTAAGTCCGGGATGGCGATGGCGGAAACTGGAAGCGAAGGGCGCGGCTTACGCCACTGCCTCGAGCAGTCCTTCGAACAGGCGACGGCCATCGGTGCCGCCATGCGCGGCTTCGATGCGGCGCTCGGGGTGCGGCATCATGCCCAGCACGTTGCCGGCCTTGTTGAGCACGCCGGCGATGTTGCGGGCCGAGCCGTTGATGTCGGCGGCGTAGCGGAAGGCCACGCGGCCTTCGCCTTCGATCCGGTCGAGTGTCTCGGCATCGGCGAAATAATTGCCGTCATGATGCGCCACGGGAATCGTGATCGCTTCACCGGAGCGATAGGCCGAAGTGAAGATCGACTGCGAATTGTCCACCGTCAGCGGCACGTCGCGGCAAACGAAGTTGAGGCTCGCGTTGCGCATCAGCGCGCCGGGCAGCAGCCCGGTTTCAGTGAGCACCTGGAAGCCGTTGCAGATGCCGATCACCGGCATGCCCTTGTCGGCAGCCGCGACCACTGCCTGCACCACCGGCGAGCGCGCCGCGATCGCGCCGCAGCGCAGATAATCGCCATAGGAGAAGCCGCCGGGCAGGGCGATCAGGCCGAGGCCGGCGGGCAACTCGCTCTCGCCATGCCACACCATTTCGGGCTTCACGCCTGTCACCGCCTCCAGCGCGACTGCGATGTCGCGATCGCAGTTGGAGCCCGGAAAGACGATGACTGCGGTCTTCACAGCTTTTCCACCCGGTAGTTTTCGATGACGGTGTTGGCGAACAGCTTGCGGCACATCTCGTCCACGGCCTCGTCACTGGTCGAGTCCGCGAGCTCGAGCTCGAAGATCTTGCCGGCGCGGACGTCCTCGACGCCCTCGAAGCCGAGGCCGGCCAAAGCGTGCTGGATGGCCTTGCCCTGGGGATCGAGCACGCCGTTCTTCAAGGTGACGATGATGCGGAGCTTCATGCGCAGGGCCTATGGCCTCCCGCGCGCCGTGCTGCAAGGCCGGAGTTCGGGCAATGGCCGATCGATCGCGGCAATGCTATCCTCGGTAATGCCGACGGGACGACGTATCGCCCTATTGCTGGCCGCGATGCTGGCCATGGCTGCCTATTGGGCGACGCTGGGCCTCCACGTCCTAGCGCTACGCTACTGCCACGGCTCTCGCGAGCGCTGCGCGCGGGGCCTGGCCGAGCGCATGGCCGCCGCCGACGAGGCACTGGCGATCGGCTCCGCCCTGTTCGTGCTTCTCGTTGCGAGCGCGGCAATCCTCACGCTATGGCGTGCGCGGCGCCGCAGGCGGTAGCCGGGGCTTACTTGCCCCGGCGCTTCCGGTGACTCTCGAGGTCGAGCACGGCCGAATCCGCATCGCCTTCAGGGAGCAGGCCCAGCCGGCGCGCAACTTCCTGATAGGCTTCGACTTCGCCGCCCAGGTCGCGGCGGAAGCGATCCTTGTCGAGCTTCTCGCCGGTGGCGATGTCCCACAGACGGCAGCCGTCCGGGCTGATCTCGTCGGCCAGGATGATGCGGCTATAGTCGTTGTCCCAGATCCGTCCGAACTCGAGCTTGAAGTCGACCAGGCGGATGCCGATTCCGGCGAACAGGCCCGAGAGGAAGTCGTTCACGCGAATGGCCATGTCGGCCATGTCGTGCAGCTCTTCCTGGCTCGCCCAGCCGAAGCACAGGATGTGCTCGTCGGTGACCATCGGGTCGCCGAGCGCGTCGTCCTTGTAATAATATTCGATGATCGTGCGGGGCAGCGGCGTGCCTTCCTCGATCCCGAGCTTTTTCGAGAGCGAGCCGGCGACGACGTTGCGCACCACCACTTCGATCGGCACAATCTCGACCTGGCGGATCAGCTGCTCGCGCATGTTGAGGCGGCGGATGAAGTGCGTCGGGATGCCGATGCCGGCGAGCAGCGTGAAGACATGCTCGGAAATCCGGTTGTTGAGCACGCCCTTGCCGTTGATCGTGCCCTTTTTCTGGGCGTTGAAGGCCGTCGCGTCATCCTTGAAATACTGGATCAGCGTGCCGGGCTCCGGACCCTCGTAGAGGATCTTAGCCTTGCCTTCGTAGATCTGCCGGCGGCGTGCCATCGGGTGCTCGTTCCCCTGGAAAGTCATTGCCCCGGCGGCGCGGGGAATCCGCTGGCCTGCCGGGGCGAGAGGTGGCCTATACCCAAAGGGGGAGGGGGGTGCAATCATGCATCCTCGCCCATGGGTGCCAATCCGGCATTTCGCCACTTGCGGATGGCGGGGCGGGCGAGCCAGCCGAGAAGTGCCGCGATCACCAGCCACGGGGCGAGGAAGATGATCAGCAGGAGCAGCGTCCGCGCGGCGGCGGCGATCATCGCGCCGGATTGCGCCACCGCGTCGCCCAGCTGCGCGAAGAGGCCCTGGCGGGTCGGCGCCGCCACGGGGGCGGTGACTGGCGTATAGGCAATGGTGAAATCGGAATAAGTGACGCGGCCCTGGAGCTGGCCCATCCAGCCCTTGGCCCGGTCGAGCTCCTCCTGCGCCTGCGCGACGCTGCGCTCCGCTTCGACGAGCTCGCTCACCCGTCCCTGGCGCCCGCGCAGCATCTCGGTGAGGCGGGCGACCAGTATCTCGCGCTGGCGGATGCGCGCGCTGGTGTCGACCAGGTCCTTGGAGACGTCCTCGGCCAGGATTTGCGTATCGACCGCGCGCCCGCCGGCCTGGCCGACCAGTCGGGTGAAGTCCGCCGACACCGCCTGCGCCAGATTGCTCGCCACGCGCAGCTTCAAGGCCGCTGTGGATACGCCGTCATCGTCGCTCGCGCGCTGCATCGAGACGAGCTGGCAGCGCGGGCCCAGCCTGTTGCACAGATCGAGATGCGCCTGCTGCGTCCGTGCGATCCTGCCCGCGGGCAAGCGATAGCCGAGCGTGTAGCTATAGGCGAGCTGCGGCACGTTGACCGCGATCGCGGCGGTGGCCGGAATGCCTTCGCCTACGCCTTCTGCCTGCACGGCGGGAAGCGGCGGCGCAATGACCGCCGGAGCGGGCGGCGCTTCCATCGCATAGGTTGCCAGCACTTCCGCCTGCTTGTGGGCGGTTTCGGGTCCCCAATGGAGCAGCAGCGCTGCGCATGCCCCTGCGGCGATCATCGCGGCGAGGCTGCCGCTCCCCAGCAATACCCAGCGATTCGGCTTCGGCATTGGTTCCTCCCGATATTATATATGATATAACATTACACACTCGGGGCAAAAAGCAAGCGGGAAGGCATATGCCGCTCCCGCTTGCTTGCAAGATCAGTGCGTATGCTCTTCCACGTCGTCGCGTGAGAACCAGCGCTGGATGAGATTGCGATTGTCGCCGCGGCCGCGATTCTCCTGGCCGTCATGGCCATTGTCATAGCCGTCGTCGTGGCGCGGCTCGACATCGGGGCCCACGGCGCGGCCATGGATGATCCAGCGCAGGACCAGCACCACCGCCAGCATCAACAGGCACCACGGCCCGACGCTGGCAAGCAACTGGACGAGCTGGGCGACCGAATTCTCGAGCGTCTGGCCGGCGGTGCGGAAATTCGCCTCGGAGGATCCCAGCCCGCTCAGGGCGCTGCTCGATTCATAAGTGAACAGCATCGGCGTGTTGGCCAGTGTCTGCCCCTGGCTCGCTTCCACCTCGGCGATCATCGCCAGCGCGTTCTGCAGGCGGGCGGCCCGGGCCTGCGCGTCCGGCGTGGCGCCGGCGCGTGCGTTCTGAAGCTGGTCCTGCAACCGCTTCACCACGGCGATGCTGCGCGCCGAGGCGGTGGCATCGGCTCCGCTGACCTCGGTATCGGTGAGCACGCCATAGGCAGTCGCCACATTCGCGGTGACGGCATCGCCGAACCGGCGCGCGATCGACGGGTCGATGCGGATGGTGAGTACTGCGCGGGTGTGATTGCCGGTATCGACGCGATATCGCATCGCCAGGATGCGGCACCGCGCCGGCCCCATCCGGTCGCAGGCATCGGCGTTGGACTGGAGCACGCCCTTCACCTTGGCGCCGGGCAGGCGATAGGCGTAGCGATAGTCGAAGCCGGTGCCGGTCGAAGCGAAGGCCTCGGCATTGGCGGTCGAAGAGAATTCGGACCGATCCTTGCCGTCCGCGGCCTGACGATTGGGATCGTCGCATCCCGCGAGCAGCGCAAGCGCCGCCAATGCCCAAACGACTCGCATGGGTTCCTCCCTGTTCCTTGACCAAGGAGTAACCATATTTTGTGACGGGCCCAACACGAATGGATCGCGCGGCGCATCCCTTTTCGGGATCCTGGGCGGCACTATCAGCAATGCTTATGGTTGGCGGGCGGCGTTGCAGGCCGCCCGCCGCTTCGCGGTTCCGAGGGATCAGGGAACGGCGGAGATCCGGACCACGCTGCCACGCCGCGCCAGCGCCAGCCGCCGCGCTTCGGCGATCTGCTGCCGGGCATTTGCCTGGCAGCGCAGCGCTTCGGGCGCCTGAGTCATCTGGCCGGGGCGATCGGCCGGGCAGACCTGTTCGAGAGCCCGGTTGAGGCGCCGGTCGAGCGTCAGGCGATCGGCCGCGCGCGTCAGGTCGAGATCGGCATAGGAGATGCGAATGCTCGCATCGGTCCGCTGCGCCTGGGCGATCACCGGCACGGCGGCCGGCGACAGGATCAGCAGGAGCGGAATCAGGGTCTTCATCATGGCTTGGTTCCTTGGAATGTCGCGCCATGTCCGGCACCCGGTCCATTTGCGCCTTCGGGCGCCGCCGGGCCAACAAATCATTGGCCAATTACCATAAGCTATGCTTGTATATTGCGATGCGCCGCCTTCCTCCGCTCGCCGCCGTCCGCGTGTTCGAAGCCGCTTCCCGGCACGGCAATTTCACGCGCGCGGCGGAGGAACTGGGGATGACCCAGGCGGCGGTCAGCTATCAGATGAAGCTGCTCGAGGAGCGGCTGGGCGCGCCGTTGTTCGCGCGCAGTGGGCGCGGCATTGCGCTCACCGATCTGGGGCGTCGGATCGCGCCGCAGGTGACGGGCGCGTTCGATGCGATGGGCGAGGCCTTTGCCGCAGTCCATTCCGAAACCGAGAGCGTGATCAGCATCACCGCGCCGCGCACCCTGGCCACTAACTGGCTGGCGAGCCGGCTGGGCTCGTTCCAGCTCGCCCGGCCCGATCTCGCGGTGCGCCTGCACGTCGGCGACGAGATGATCGACCTGCTCGCGGGAGAAGCCGATGTGGGCCTGCGCGGCGCGCCGGGGCCGCAGGCGGGCCATGTCTGCCATTTCCTGATGCGGATGCCGATCACGCCGCTTGCCAATCCCGCCTTCCTCGCCGAGCATCCTCCCGTCCGCACGCCGAAGGATCTGATCGAGCTGCCGCGGCTCACCTATCGCGACGATTGGTGGGACTTGTGGTTCGCGGCGGCGCTGGGCGAGGCGCCGGACACCAGCCAGGCGGCGGGCATCCGCTTCGATTCGCAGATTCTCGACGGCAGCGCGGCGATCGCCGGGCACGGCGTCGCGATCCTTAGTCCGCCGATGTGGCAGGTCGCGATCGACGCGGGGCAGCTCGTTCAGCCGCTTCCCCAGGTCGCGCATTACCGAAACGCCTTCTGGCTCATGTATGCCGAGGGCAAGCGCAACCAGCCCAAGATCCGCGCCTTTCGCGACTGGCTGCTGGAGGAGGTCCGCGCTTCGCTCCGCGACGACCCCTGGGGCGCGCTGGTGCCGCCCGAGCGCTGAAATCGGGGGACGGACCGCGCCCGTCCCCCGCATGCCCTCAGAAGCGCACGCCGATGCCGGTCAGCAGCTGGTGGCGGTCGTTCTTGATGTTTCCGACATCTCCATATCGCGTGTAGCGATATTCCGCCTTGGCATAGACGTTCGACGTGAGCTTCTGCTCGAGGCCGGTGCCGAGCCGCAGGCCGTTGGATTTCTTGTCACCATACTCCTTGCCCGCGCTGGAGCGTGCGCCGTAGCTCTGGTCCGCCCAGCCGACCTTGCCGTAGAGCAGCGTGCTCGGGCTGAACGCATAGCCGATGCGTCCGGAGACATCGAGGTCGCGCCCGGCACTCATCGCGTAGGTGTTCGTGTCGCGGGGCGGGAAGGGGCCGATCTTGGTGTTGCCGGTGACCATCCAGCCGATACCGGCCTCGACGCCGATCGTGACGCGCTTTCCGACGGCGACGTCATAGCCGACCGCGCCGCCGGCGCGCATGCCGGTCAGCTCGTTGCCGAAGAAGGCGTCGTCGCCGCTTTGATCCAAGCCGATCGTGGCCTCGACGCGCGGGCCGGCAAAGGCCTGGGCCGGTGCCTGTCCGGTTTCCTGGGCAAAGGCAGTCTGTGCGCCGGCGAGGCAAGTCACGGCGGCGACAATCAGGATTGAGTTACGCATGTCTCGACTTTCGTTCGAATTCCCCTGTACTTCGGAGACGGAGCGGCATCGAATAACCCGCACGGGGTTTCGAAAAAATATCGCATATCTGTTACGAGTATGTGAGATGATCTTGAGGTATTGGGATTTGTGTCTGAATATTGGCAAATATTCGGCGAATATCGGATGGACCGTGGCAGATTTTGGTGCGCAGTCTGGGTAATTGCCGCGATTTTACTAGGAGCGGAAGCGGTGGGAAGCGTTTCGGGCGCCGAGGCAGATCGGGGAGCCCATGTGACGCCTCTGGAAATGTTGCGCATGTTCTGCTTTGGTTCCGGCATGATCCCTCCTTGCGAAAATCGTCATGGTTGAATCTCGCCCCGGTGAATTCACGCGATCGGACCGCCCGGCTTGGCGCTTCGGCTTTGCTGCTGCTATCCGGGTGCGGCAATGAGCCTTGATACCGACATCCAAGACCCCGGCACGCCTTCCGACGTCCCTTTCGACAGCGCGCTTTCCGAACGCTACCTCGTCTATGCGCTCTCCACGATCACTGCGCGCTCGCTGCCCGATGTCCGTGATGGGCTGAAGCCGGTGCATCGCCGCCTGCTCTGGGCGATGCGGCTGCTGCGGCTCGATCCGGCGAGCGGCTACAAGAAATGCGCCCGCGTCGTCGGCGACGTTATCGGCAAATATCACCCGCATGGCGACCAGTCGGTCTATGACGCGATGGTCCGCCTCGCCCAGACCTTCGCACTCAGATACCCGCTGGTCGACGGCCAGGGTAATTTCGGCAATATCGACGGCGATAACGCGGCGGCCTATCGCTACACCGAGGCGCGGCTGACCCAGGTTGCCATCGACCTGATGGATGGGCTCGACGAGAATGCCGTCGATTTCCGTCCGACCTACAATGGCGAGGATGAAGAGCCCGAGCTCTTTCCCGGCCTGTTCCCGAACCTGCTCGCCAATGGCGCCGCCGGCATCGCGGTCGGCATGGCGACGAGCATCCCGCCGCACAACGCCGCGGAACTGATGAACGCCGCAGTGGCGCTGATCGACAATCCGCAGGCGAACGTCCTGGATTATGTCCAGGGGCCGGACCTGCCGACGGGGGGCATCATCGTCGACAGCCCCGCCGCCATCGCAGAGGCGTACAATACCGGGCGCGGCGGTTTCCGGGTGCGGGCGAAGATCGAGAAGGTGACCGAGAAGGGCGGGGGCTGGCACCTCGTCGTCTCCGAGATCCCCTATGGCGTGCAGAAGGGCAAGCTGATCGAGGGGATCGCCGAACTCATCAACGAGAAGAAGCTGCCGATCCTCGGCGATGTCCGCGACGAGAGCGCCGACGACATCCGCATCGTGCTGGAGCCGCGCAGCCGCACGGTGGTGGCCGAGGACCTGATGAACAGCCTCTACCGCCTCTCCGACCTGGAGACGCGCGTGCCGCTCAACCTCAACGTGCTCGACAAGCACCGCACGCCGCGGGTGATGAGCCTTAGCGAGGCGCTGCTCGGCTGGATCGAGCATCAGTTCGTGGTGCTGCGCCGCAAGTCGGAGCATCGGCTGAACAAGATCGCCGACCGGCTCGAACTGGTCGGCGGCTACATCATCGCCTTCCTCAATCTCGACCGGGTGATCGAGATCATCCGTACCGAGGACGAGCCGAAGCCGGTGATGATTGCCGAGTTCCAGCTGACGGACCGCCAGGCCGAGGCGATCCTCAACATGCGGCTGCGGTCCTTGCGCAAGCTCGAGGAAATGGAGCTCAAGCGCGAGCAGGAGGCGCTGGAGAAGGAACGGGCCGAACTGGAGCTGCTGCTCTCGTCCGATGCGCGCCAGCGCACCCGGATGAAGCGCGACCTGGCCAAGATGATCGAGCGCTATGGGCCGGAGACGGTGCTGGGCAAGCGTCGGACCCTGGTCGAGGAAGCGGCGCCGGCGCGCGAGATTCCGCTGGAGGCGATGATCGAGCGCGAGCCGATCACCGTGATCCTTTCGGCGCGTGGCTGGATCCGCGCGATGAAGGGGCATGTCGAGGACCTGTCGGGCGAGGCGCTCAAGTTCAAGGAAGGCGACGCCGCCTATCTCGCCTTTCATGCCCAGACGACCGACAAGCTGCTGCTCGCTGCCGACAATGGCCGCTTCTATACGCTGGCGGCGGACAAGCTGCCGGGCGGGCGCGGCTTTGGCGAGCCGGTGCGGCTGATGATCGACCTCGAAGGCGAGCGGAACATCATCGCCCTGTTGCCGGCGAGTTCGGCGGCCCGGCTGCTGGTCGCGGCGGACGACGGGCGCGGCTTCCTGGTCAAGGCCGAAGACGTGATCGCCGAGACGCGCAAGGGCAAGCAAGTGGTGACGCCGCGGGCGGGGGCGCATCTCAAGCTCGTCCGCCCGATCGGCGCCGAGGACGATGCGGTGGCGGCGGTGGGCGACAATCGCAAGCTGCTCGTCTTCCCGCTCGCCGAAGTCGCCGAGCTGGCGCGCGGGCAGGGGGTGCAGCTGCAGCGCTACCGCGACGGGGGCCTTGCCGATGCGCGGACGTTCAGGATGGCGGAGGGCCTGAGCTGGGCGATGGGCGGCGAGAGCGGCCGGACGCGCACCGAAACCGACCTTTCGCCCTGGCGCGCGGCGCGCGGCGCGGCGGGGCGGATGGCGCCCAATGGTTTTCCGCGCGACAATCGTTTCTGATGTCGTTCTAATTGCTGTTGTTTCAGGCGGTTTTAACCAATCGGCGCTAGGCCGGAGGCGATGGTGTTCGCCAGGACGAAGAAAAGCCGTGTCGCGGCTCCGCTGCCCATGTTGCAGCCGACGGATCCGCTCGTCTTCGGCCCGGGCGCCTCGGCGATGATGCTCGACATGCTGCCGGTGCCCGCCGCGATCATCGAGCTGCAGGAGCATGGCTTCGTCTTCGACGCGGTGAACCGGCCCTTCCGCCTCGCCGGGCTCGGCACTGTCGCGGGCGAATCGCCGCTCATCCGCCTGCTCGGACCGCGCCTCCGCCGCTTCATCGAATCGAACGAGATTCAGTGCGAGATCAGCTGGCAGTTCGGCGACGAAGTCGATGCCCGCCATTTCCGGGTGATGCTCGCCAAGCGCGCCGACCGCCGGGCGTTTCCCCGCTGCATGGTCACCCTGGTCGACCACACGTCGGAACTGCGCACCGAATACAGCCTGCGCCGTGAAATGGCGACGGACAGCCTCACCGGCCTGCCCAATCGCGCCGGTTTCTCGGACGCGCTGGAGCATGCGATCACCTCGGAGAACGCGCGCGACTTCGCGGTGCTGGTGGTCAATCTCGACCGGTTCAGCCGCGTCAACGCCTGTATGGGCGGCCTGGCGGGCGACGAACTGCTGATCACCGTCGCGCGCCGGATGAAGGGCGCGCTGCGCAGTCGCGACACGCTGGCCCGGATGGGCGGCGACGAGTTCGGCGTGCTGCTCACGCTCGATGAAGGTCCCGGCGACGCGCTGCATGTCGCCAAGCGCATCCAGGCGGCTCTGGCCAATCCGTTCCGCCTATCCGACTTCGAGATCCGCGTCGACTGCTCCATCGGCATCGCGCTGGGCGCCGACAATGACGGCGATCCCGAGGACCTGGTGCGCAACGCCCAGTTCGCGGTGAAGCGGGCAAAGAAGAGCGGCCGCACCGAAATCTATCAGACCCACACCTTCGATATCGCCCGCGAGCAGTTCGGCATCGAGACCGAGCTGCGCCGGGCGATCGAGAACGGGCAGATGACGCTCTGCTACCAGCCGATCTGCGACCTCGCCACGGGCAAGATCACTTCGTTCGAGGCGCTGGCGCGCTGGACCACCGAAGACGGCGTGCGCCTTTCGCCCAACGACTTCATTCCGGTCGCCGAGGAATCGGGCCTCATCATCCCGCTCGGTCGCTGGGCCATGGAGGAAGCGGCGCAGACGATCGCGGCCTGGGACCGCGCCTCGGGCGGCGATTGCGGCATCAAGATCGCAGTCAACCTGTCGGCGATCCAGCTGCAGCGCGATCATGTCCCCGCCATGGTCCGGGGGGCGCTCGAGCGGCACGGGGTGGACGGCAGGCGCCTGACGCTCGAGCTCACCGAGAGCGCGATCGTCACCGATCCGGATCGCATCGCCCAGACGATGAACGCTCTCAAGGACATGGGCGCCACGCTGGCGATGGATGATTTCGGCACCGGCTATTCCAATCTCGCCTATCTGCAGAAGCTGCCGATCGACCTGCTCAAGATCGACCGCAGCTTCGTCTCCGGCATGCTGGCCGATCGCGACAAGATCGCGATCGTCCGCGCCATCCTCAGCCTCGCCCAGGCGCTCGGCATGCAGACCACCGCCGAAGGCATCGAGACCAACGAACTTGCTCAGACCCTGGCGGCGCTGGGCTGCACCTATGGCCAGGGTTTCCTCTATTCGCGTGCGCTCGAGCGTGACGAGGCCTGGGGGCTGCTCGGCGAACGCACAGCCTGAGCCACTGCTTCGTCGGCGAGCGCCGATACGCGGTCCTCGTCCGGAAAGCCTTCGGCGATCCAGGCCTCCTCGATCTGCTTCATCAGCCGCGCGACTTCGGGCCCGGCCTTGATCCCGCGCGCCACGATCGCGCCGCCGCCGAGCGGAAAGCGCGGCGGCTGCCAGTCACGGATCGCGAGCACGTCGGCGAGCGGGCATTCCGAGAGCAGCAGCCGGTCGAGCGCGGCTTCGGCGCCGGCGCGATAGGCGAGGGCGTGCGGCGCACCTTCCGGCGCCGTCACGGCGGCGGCGAGGCGCCTGCGCTGCGCGTTGGAGAGCTTGAGCCGTGCGGCGATCTGCTCGGCCGGCGCGGGATCGGCCGGGATCAGCGCGGCGAGGCGGCGGATCGCATCGGGCGTCACACCCGCCTCGGCTTCGCGGGCGGCGAGATGCGCGAAGCGCGCCGCCGACACGATCTCGGGCAGTACCGGCACGAAGATGCCGTGCGCGATCATCAGCGCGACCACCCGCACGGCATCGCGCGCGACCAGCAGCTTCAACAGCTCGTCGGCGATGCGCTCGCGGCTCAGCGCCATCAGGTCCCTGGACCGGGCCGTGCAGGCCTCCAGCCCCGCCGGATCCGCCACATCGCCGAACCGGGCGAGGAAGCGGAAGAAGCGCAAGATGCGCAGATGATCCTCGGCGATGCGCTGCAGCGGATCACCGATGAAGCGAACGTGGCGCGCCGCGAGATCGGCCAGGCCGCCGAAATAGTCGAATATCTCTCCGGTTGCCGGATCGGCATAAAGCGCGTTGATGGTGAAGTCGCGGCGCGCGGCGTCCTCGCGCCAATCGTCGGTGAAGGCGACGGTGGCGCGGCGGCCGTCGGTGGAGACGTCGCGGCGCAGCGTGGTGACTTCGACCGGCCCGCTCGCCAGCACCGCCGTGACCGTGCCGTGTCCGATGCCGGTGGGAATGGCGCGGATGCCGGCACCTTCGAGCAGTTCGATCACGCGACCGGGCGCGAGCGGCGTGGCGACGTCGAGATCCGAGACGGGGATGCCGAGCAGGGTGTCGCGCACCGATCCGCCGACGAAGCGGACCTCGGCGAGCGCCTCGATCAGATGCGCCAGCCCGTCGCGATGGCGCCATTCGACATCGGGAAGAGTCATACCGCCCATTGCAGCCGCCTCGACAGATTGACCAGCATCGCGGCCGTCGCGCCCCAGATCCGGCGATCCTGCCAGAGTATCTCGTAATAATGCCGTTCGCGCCCTTGATATTGGGCCACCTGCTCGCGCTGGTTGGCGGCATCGAGCAGGAAGGCGAGCGGCACTTCGAAGACGCTGGCGACCTCCGCCTCGGAAGGGGTGAGCCGCAGGTCGGGCGGGACCACGCCGATCACCGGCGTGACGACATAATTGGTGACGGTGCGATAGCTGTCCGCGATGCCGACCACTTCGACGGTCTCGGGCGGCAAGGCAATCTCTTCCTGCGCCTCGCGCAGCGCCGCGCCAACCGGGCCGTCGTCGCCCGGATCGATGCGGCCACCCGGAAAGGCGACCTGGCCGGCATGACGCCGCAGCGTCTCGGTGCGCTGGGTCAGGATCACGCCGGGCGCGGCACGATCGGTGACGGCGATCAGCACGGCGGCGGGATTGCCCTCCACCGCGGGGTCGAAATCATAATGGTCGCCCGGCAGCAGCAGTGGCGAATGATCGGCGGCGAGCGCGATCCGCAGGCGATCGGCCAGGCTCATGCACCGGGCTCCAGCGCGAAGAAGCCGCCATTGCTCCACACGCCCGGCGGCGCGCTGCCGTTGGCGAGCGCGATCTCGGCCAGCTCGTAATAGACGCTGCGCGCGACCAGCGCCTCGAGTCCCCCACGGACCTGGAGATAGGGCCGCGGCCCATCCTCGCGCTCCTCGAAGCGCAGCCCGTGGTCGGGGCCGGCGGTAACCAGATCGCCGGTGTTGAGGCGGAAGGCGAGCTTCATGCCCGCACCTTCGCCCTCGCGCTTCATCTCCACCGCGACAAAGGGTGCGTCCTCCACATCGATGTCGAGCTTCTCGACCGGCGTGACGAGGACGAAGCGCCCATCGGCCTCGCGGCGCAGGATCGTCGAGAACAGCCGCACCATCGGCAGGCGACCGATCGGCGAGCCCTGGTGGAACCAGGTGCCGTCGCGCGCGATGCGCATGTCGCTATGCCCGCAATGGGCGGGGTTCCAACTCTCGACCGGGGGCAGGCGGTCTTCCTGGGCGAGACGCGCGATCTCAGCAAGCGAGAGGCTGGCGAAGTCGGGCGGGGGCGGGGAGGGCATCGATTCGCTTCAGCCGATAGTGCGGCCGGGGCCGCGGAAGTTTGGGAAGTCCAGCCTGAGGGGAGCCGGTTCTCCGGTCCCGCGGAGGCCCGGCGCGCGGGCGACGAGGAGAAGGGGCGGCGAGCAGTCGGCCATGCGGAGACCCAAGCAGACAAAGTCCTGCATTGGAAGGGGGCGCATTCCCGCTTCAACCCGGCGCCGGGGCGACGGAGAAGCGGGAACGGCGATAGTCAGCGTTCAGGCCGCGCGTCGAAGACGGGCCCCGACCAGGCCCGGGCCCGTCGGCACGCCGGCGCCGCGCGCGAGCAGGCGGCGCGGCTCGAACGGGCCGGGCAAGCGCCAGCCACCAGTCCTTTCCGCGGAGAAATCGAAGAAACGGGCATAATATTCGGGATCGCCGATCAGCATCAGCGCATCGGCGCCGGGAACGGCGGCGGTTTCGGCGGCTTCGAGCGCCCGTTCCATCAGCATGCGGCCGATGCCGCCCTGCTGGCGATCGGGCTGGACCGCGACCGGGCCGACCATCACCATCGGCACGCTGCCGCCGCCATCGCATTCGAGCGCGACCGGCCAGCACTGGATCGAGCCGATCAGGCTGCCGTCATCCGCCACCGCGGCGAAGCTGAGCTCCGGAATCTCGGAAGTGCCGAGACGGACCCGGTACGCAGTGCGCGCGCGTCGGCCCGGACCAAAAGCACGGTCGAGCAGAGTCTCGACGGCCTGAGGATCGACGGTCTCGAGCGGCAGCAATGCGATCACTTCATACATTCCCTTCAAAACGCCCGAGATCGAACTCGGGGCCGCGCGAGATAGCGCCGATCCGCGCTTTCGCAATACTGAATATGTCGCGCCTCATGGTGCACCGCCCGCATGCCGGGCGGGCCGGGGTTTCGCGGGCGCGCGCATCTGCTATTGGGCGCGGCCTGTTCTCCCTGAAAGGCCCAGGCCACTTGTCCGATTCCCTGCAGCTCCAGGTGCATGACCTGGAAGTCGAAGTCCTCACCGGCGTCTATTCGGAAGAGACGCACCTGCCGCAGCCGCTGCGCATCTCGGTGACAGTGGACATCGACCTGCCCGAGCGCTTCGAGCCGGGCACGCCGCTCAAGGCCTCGAAGAACTATATGGACGTGAAGCACGCGGCGACCGACGCGTTGCCCAAGGACGTGCACTTCACGCTCGTCGAGGCCGTGGCCGAGCATATCTGCGACACGCTGTTCGTCGGCGACGCGCGGGTGCGGCGCGTCGAGGTGCGCATCGTCAAGCTCGCCATCGCCGAACAGGGCGAATCGATCGGCATCACGCTGGTGCGTGGCCGCAAATAGCCGTCACCCCGGCGTTCGCCGGGGCGACGCGCGATTTCAGGTGCACGGGCCCAGCGAACGCAGGACGAACTGATAGTCTTCGCGCGCCTTCGCGGCGTTCTGGGCGTCGTCCGAATCGACGCTATCGGCAGGCAGGCTGCGCGGCAGGCCGCAGGCGAGGCGATACCAGAGGAAGGTATTCGGCGCCGGAGCGCCTGCCGATTCGTCGACAATGTCCCCCAATGAAACACTCCAGCGCGTCGTCTCGCCCGGACGGCGGAGAATCTGGAGCGAAACCGGCGCGCCGCTCGCGGTCTGCAGGAAGACCTGGGTCTCGCCCTCGCCGGGCAGGGAGCCGGGGACGTGGAAGGCATTGCCGACACCGGTGATCGCGGGCGGCGCGTCGGCCGCGAGCGCATCCTTGGTGATCGCCCGGACCTGGGCATCGAGCGCGGGCAACCAGTTCATCTGGCTCTGCAATCCGGTGAGCTGCACCATGGCCGGGCGCCCGGGGACGGGGCGGGCGAACAGCAGCGCACGCTGCTTGGCGAGCTTGGGCGGCTTGCCCCTGGCATCGAGCGGCAGGTCGGCCGAGTAGGTAATGCGCGTAGCCATGGCCTGAGTGCCCCGAATCAGGGCGGAAACATCGGCTTCGATCAGGAATCGGACCATGCCGGCGGCCAGGCCGGGCGATTCTTCCGGCTTCAGCCGCTCCGCCTTGCGGATCCGCGCGTCGATGATCAGCGGAGCGGCGGTCACCTGCCTCGCCAGGGTGGCGTAGCTAGGTAAAGCGGCTGCGGTTTGTGCCTGCGTTTGCTGGGGTTTAGCGGCTGCACCTAAGGGTGCGACTAGCGCAATCGCGCAAGAAAATATGGCGGGAAAGGTGCGGTTCATATCGTTCGGATTACCGGATTGTGCCCCGCCTATACAGAAATAATTCCGCCATCGGGCGACCGTACGCCCTGATTGTCCGACAAAGGGTTTGCGTCCACCCGGTGCGCGCGATAGAGACTCGCCCGCTGCCGATCAGGACGCAATATAGCGCACGGCGGGCAGGCTTGTGCACGGGTCGCAGAATCCCGCCGCACGGGGTTGCATGTCAGGATTAGAGGAGTGACGTTGCCGGATGTCTTACGCTGACCGTAATACAAGTGGCAGTCGCGTAATCGCGATCATACTGGTCGCGATCATCGTGGCTGGCATGGGGTACGCCTTCGTCACGGGCCTTGCATATCAATATATCAAGAAGCAGGCGGAGAAGCTGAACACGTTCGACGTGGAAGAGCCGCCGCCCCCGCCCGAGGAAGTGCCGCCGCCGCCGCCGCCGCCGGATACCCCGGTGCCGCCGCCGCCTACCCAGATCGTCGTGCCGCCGGCCGCGGTTCCGGTGCCTACCCAGGCCCCGCCGATTCCGACCACGTCGATCATTCCGCCGCCGCCGCCGATCACACCGCCGGCTCCGCCTGCGCAGCCGGCTCCGCCGCCGCCGCCGCCGGCTCCTCCGCGGATCGCGAAGAAGCTCACCCCGCGCGGTTCGCCGCAGGGCTGGGTGACGGACGACGACTATCCTGCCGCCGCACTGCGCGCCGAGCAGGCCGGTACCGTCCGCTTCCGCCTCGACGTCGACCCGACGGGCAAGGTGACCAACTGCACCGTGACGGGTTCGAGCGGCGTGTCCGTTCTCGACAGCACGGCTTGCAACCTGCTCAAGCGTCGCGCCCGGTTCAATCCGGCCGAGGACGAGAACGGCAACAAGATCTCGGCGCCGTATAACGGCAGCTTCACCTGGAAGATCCCGAGCTAGGCCGTGTGATTTGCCGGCGCGCTCCCCATGGGGCGCGCCGGGCGATTGGATAAAAAGCGCTATTTAGTTAGAGGAAAGAACCGACAATGCTCACGACCATTCTCGCCGCCGCGGCGCCCAAGGAAAATCCGTACGGCCTGATTCCGGCGCTCCGTGAGGGCGGCCTGATCTCGCAGACGGTGTTCGGCATCCTGGTACTGATGCTGTTCTTCTCGCTCTACATCCTGTTCACCAAGCTGTTCGAGCAGCAGAAGATCCTCAACCAGGCCAAGCGCGTCCGCGCCGGCTTCTGGAACGCCAACAGCCTGCGCGAAGGCGCTGCGAAGCTCGAGAAGAACTCGGCCTATCGCCAGCTGGTCGACGACGGCCTAGCTGCCCAGGAGCAGCACTCGAAGCTGACCGATCCGGTCGAGGCGCATGACTGGCTGCATGGCTCGCTCGCTCGTTCGGAAGACCTGATCAACTCGCAGCTGAAGAGCGGCCTGTCGTTCCTCGCCACCGTGGGTTCGACTGCTCCGTTCATCGGTCTGTTCGGTACGGTTATCGGCATCATCCGCGCGCTCGTGAAGATCGGTGCCGCTGGCCAGGCGTCGATCGACGCGGTCGCCGGTCCGGTCGGTGAAGCGCTGATCATGACCGCCGTCGGTCTCGCCGTCGCCGTTCCGGCCGTGCTCGCCTTCAACTGGCTGCAGGCCCGCAACAAGAAGATCTCGGAAAGCCTGAACGCTTTCTCGAACGATCTGCTCGGCTATCTCGCTTCGGACGGCCGCGTCCGTCCGGCCGCCGCCAAGGCTGCTCCCGCCAAGGCCGCTCCGGCCGCGACGACCGGCACCGCGCCGCGCGCCTAAGCGATCCGGAATATACGGGACCGCGCATTCCCCGGATTGCGCGGTCCCTCTCCGGCTTCGGCCGGAGCTTGGACTAGAAGGATAGGATAGCGCGCAATGGCGATGAGCGTAGGCGGGGGCGGTGAAGACGCTCCCATGTCGGACATCAATACCACGCCGCTCGTCGACGTGATGCTGGTGCTCCTCATCATCTTCCTGATCACGGTTCCGGTCGTGATCCAGACGGTGAAGCTGGAGCTCCCCAAGGTTCAGTTCGAGCCGACGACCACCAAGCCCGAGAACGTCTCGCTCTCGGTCACGGCCAATGGCGGCAGGTGCGAAGTGTTCTGGGGCATGACCCCGGTGACGAGCAGGGAACTGGTCGACAAGGCGGTCGAGAAGCTGCGGAAGGAAATCGACAGGCAGGGCGGCATCAACGCTGCCGGCCTCGAGCTTCCCGAAGTGCACATCCGTGGCGACGTGAACACCCCGTATCGCTGCATCGGCGGCACGATCTTCGCGATGCAGATGGCAGGGTTTGTCAAGGTCGGCTTCATCTCCGAACCGCCCGCCGGCTCGGCCACGGTCCGTCTCTGACGGCCTGCTCAAAGGAGTTTAGACTATGGGTATGAGCGTGGGCGGCGGCGGTGACGACGGCCCGATGATGGAAATCAACACGACGCCGCTGATCGACGTCATGTTGGTGCTCCTGATCATGATCATCATGACGATCCCGATTCAGACGCACGCGGTGAAGGTCGACCTTCCTCAGTCGAACAGCAAGCCGCAGAACATCGTCGAGCCGGAGAAGAACAAGGTCTATATCGATGCGCAGGGCCAGGTTTACTGGAACAGCGCGCCGATCGACGACGTGACGCTGCGCCAGTATCTGGATCAGACGCTGCAGATGTCGCCCGAGCCGGAGCTGCATTTCCAGCCCGACCCGCAGACGCGCTACGAAGTCGTCGACCGTGTTCTCGCGATCATCAAGCGCGCGAACGTGAACAAGCTCGGCTTCGTCGGCAACGAGCAGTATCGCAACGATTTCTGATCCGCTGCCTCACGGGGCCGGATATGAAACAAGGAAAGGCGGTCCTTCGGGGCCGCCTTTCTTTTTTGGCGATCGCATCATGTGGGAACGCGCCTGCCGGCGATGGCGGTTCTTGCCGGCATTCCATCGTCATCTCCGGTTTCGGCCGGGGCCGCCGCGGGCTGGAGGGTGCAGAGGGCAGCCGGCTCTCTCTTCGTCCGGCGGTGCAGCGAGGCCCGGAGTCGATCGGCGCTTGTCCCCTTGGAAACAAGTCCGCCCTCCTTCGGCATCCCCGCACAGGCGAGGGGCGGGTTTCGCCCATGAACCTGCGCCCCTGCCTGTGCGGGGATGGCGGATGGCAGATTATCTCCGTCCGTTCGGGGGCGGGCGTCGGGCAGGCTCAGGATGACGGCCGAGCCGAGGAGCATCGGCCATGTCCGCAATCGATATGAACGCCTTCCTTCCCGCAGCGCGAGGAACGGGCACCACAAGCCGCTTGTATGGGTGACATAGAAATGTAACACTACTGTCTTCAAAGAGTCATGAAACTGACTTCGTGGCGTAACAGAAGGAGTAGGAGTCATGCGCATCGCGCTCATTGTCCTTGCCGCCGCCCCGTTCGCGCTCACCGCGCTTCCGGCGCAGGCCCAGAGCCGCAACGGGGATCCCGTAGCCAGTGCCGCGATCTTCGACGGCAATTTCTCGCAGGCGGAACAGCAGCTCAGCGCCAGGCTTCGCCTCGATCCGGATCAGCCCGAACTGCTGCTCAATCTCGCCGCGGTCTATGCCCAGACGGGACGCACCTCTCAGGCGCGGGCGCTCTACATCCGCGTGCTTCAGCAGCGCGATGTCGAGATGGACCTTTCGGCCGACCGTGTTTCGACCTCGCATGTGGTCGCCAACAAGGGGCTTCAATATATCCGCACGCTCCAGCTGAGCGCGCGCTGAGCCCATTGCCCGTCGCCTGGCCGTGCAGAAGCATGGCCGGCGGCGAAACCCCGGCGCCGCCCCAATCGCGGCGCCTTTTCCATTTCCGGTGGCAGCGATACCGCGCCGCAAATAGTCGGCGGCCGATCAGAGCCGCGGCAGAGTCACGCCGCGCTGGCCCATATATTTGCCCGCCCGATCGGCATAGCTGGTCTCGCACGGCTGATCGCCCTTGAGGAACAGGAACTGGCACGCACCTTCGTTCGCATAGATCTTGGCGGGCAACGGCGTGGTGTTCGAGAATTCCAAGGTGACATGCCCTTCCCATTCGGGCTCGAGCGGCGTCACGTTCACGATGATCCCGCAGCGTGCATAGGTCGACTTGCCGAGGCAGATGACCAGCGTGTCGCGCGGGATGCGGAAATATTCCACGGTGCGGGCAAGCGCGAAGCTGTTCGGCGGGATGATGCAGACGTCGGTCTTGCGGTCGACAAAGCTGTTCGCAGCGAAATCCTTGGGATCCACCACCGCTGAATCGACATTGGTGAAGATCTTGAACTCGTCGGCGACGCGTGCGTCATAGCCGTACGAGCTGAGGCCATAGCTGATGCAGCCCTCGCGGCGCTGCGCCTCGACAAAGGGCTCGATCATCCCGGTGGAGAGGGCCTGCTCGCGAATCCAGCGGTCTGAAAGGATCATGGCGCCGGTTTTGCCGGAAGCGGGCGGCAGGGCAAGTGGCTTGTCGGGATCGCACGAACTGCGCATAACACAGACAAATATGCTTGGAGGGGTTGATGCGCGGGTTGTGGGCAACTGCTTTCGCGGCGATGATGGTTTCGGCCCCGGCGCTTGCCTGCGAAGGCGCGGTGACGATCTGCGCCGGTGCCGACAAGGCGAGCTTCGCGCTGATCCAGGCCGGCAAGCCGGCAAGCGTGTTGGTCGATCCCGGCGCCGATCCGGCGGTGCGTCATGCGGCGGACGGGTTCGCAGAGGATCTGGAGCGAGTCAGCGGAGCAAAGGCCGCGCGGGCCCATGCGCTGGCCGGGGTGAAGGGGCCGGTGGTGCTGATCGGCGTGCTCGGCCAGAGCCCGGCGATCGACGCGCTGGCCCGTGCGGGCAAGATCGCGGCGCAGGACATTGCCGGCGAGTGGGAAGCGTTCCGCCAGATCGTGGTCGATGATCCCGCCCCGGGCATCGCGCGGGCGCTGGTCGTCGTCGGATCCGACCGGCGCGGCGCGGTCTATGGCGCGTACGACATTTCCGAGAAGATCGGCGTGTCGCCCTGGCATTGGTTCGCCGAGGTGCCGGTGGCAAGGCGCACCAATGTCTTCGTCACCGCCGGATCGCGGCGCGACCAGCCCAGGGTCCGCTATCGCGGCTTCTTCATCAACGACGAGGCGCCGGCCTTCTCGACCTGGGCCCAGAAGAAGTTCGGGGGCGCAAATGCAAGGGCCTATGCCCATATCTTCGAGCTCGAGCTGAGGTTGAAGGGCAATTATCTCTGGCCGGCGATGTGGGCGCCGCGTGCCTTCAACGACGATGATCCGCGGAACAAGGTGCTGGCCGACGAGATGGGCATCGTGATGGGCACGTCGCACCACGAGCCGATGACGCGGGCGCAGGACGAATGGCACCGGAACATCGCGAGCGGGGTGACCGGGGGCAAATGGGACTATGCGACCAACGCCGCGAACCTGCGCGCCTTCTGGCGGGGCGGGATCGAGCGGATGATGTCGAAGGGCGACGGCAAGGGCTATGAGAGCCTGGTGACGATCGGCATGCGCGGCGATGGCGACGAGCCGATGGCCGAAGGCACTGCGACCAGGCTGCTCGAACATATCGTCGCCGACCAGCGCGGGGTCATCGCCGAGGTCACCGGCGTGCCGGCCGACCGGACGCCGCAGGTCTGGGCGCTCTACAAGGAAGTGCAGGATTATTACGACCATGGCATGCAGGTGCCCGACGACGTGATCCTGCTGTTCTCGGACGATAATTGGGGCCAGGTGCGGCGGCTTCCCGACGCCGGCGCAGCACCGCGCAAGGGCGGCTATGGAGTCTATTATCATTTCGATTATGTCGGCGGGCCGCGCAACTACAAATGGCTCAACACCAACCAGATCGAGAAGAGCTGGCAGCAGATGGACCTGGCCTGGCGGCGCGGTGCCCGGGCGCTGTGGATCGTCAATGTCGGTGATTTGAAGCCGATGGAATATCCGCTGAGCTTCTTCCTGAAACAGGCATGGGATCCCGAGGCGATGACGCCCGAGGCGCTGGCGGCCTATCCCGCGGCATGGGCGGGTGCGCAGTTCGGCACGGCACAGGGCAAGGCGATCGGCGTATTGCTGACCCGCTATGCGCAGCTTGCCGCGCGGCGAAAGCCCGAACTGATCGATGCGGGCAGCTTTGCGCTGGGGCCGGGCGCGGACGGCGGCGAGTTCGGAGCGATGGTCGCCGAATGGGATGCGCTCGAGACGGCGATGCTGAAGGCCAGGGCGGCCGTGCCGGCGGACGGCCGGGACGCGTTCTTCCAGCTCGTCGAGCATCCGATCGCAGCGATGGCGAACCTCTACCGGCTCTATTATGCCGTAGCGTGGAACCGCCGCCTGGCTGCGGCGGGCGATGCGCGAGCCAATGGCTTTGCCGACCGGGCCGAGGCCGCCTTTGCCACGGACCAGGCGCTGAGCGACCGCTACCATGCGATGGCTGGCGGCAAATGGGACGGGATGATGCTCCAGACTCATATCGGCTATACGGGCTGGCAGCAGCCCGAGAAGCAGGTGATGCCCGAGGTGACGCGAGTCCCGGGAGCATCCGGGCCAATGGCGGCATTGCCGAAGCCGCGCGCGGCCGTGAAGGCCATCGAGGCGAGCGGCTATGCCCGCGCCGTCGGCGGCAAGGGGCTGGCGTGGCGGGTGATCCCGCACCTTGGGCGCACCGGGGGCGCGGTGCTGGCGCTGCCGCAGGGGCAACCCGCGACCGATCCGTCGGACGGCGTGCGGCTGGAATATGCTGTTACGGCTGCCGAATCCGGAGAATTGCCGGTCCGGCTGATCCTGGTGCCGACGCTGGGCACCGGCGCCGACGGCACGCTGCGGATCGGCGTGTCGATCGACGACGGGCCGGTGCAGGTGCTGACTGACCTGCTCACGCCGTCGCCCAACGCGGCCGACAGCAAGGCCAAGCGCGATTGGGAGCGGGCGGTGGAGGACAATGCGCGCACGCTGACGGCGCGCTTCCCGGGCGTGACGGCGGGCAGGCATGTGGTGAAGGTCTGGCGGATCGACGACAATGTCGTGTTGCAGCGGATCGTGATGGGGAAGGAGGCCATGGCGCCGGACTATCTCGAGGGGCGCTAGGCCGGATCGGGTGCTTCCCAGCGCACCACTCTGTTCCGTCCACCGCTCTTGGCGCGATACAGCGCGGCGTCGGTCATCGCGACGAGCCGGGCCGGGTCCTCCATGCCGGCGGGCCGAAACGCTGCCAGCCCGATGCTGACGGTGACGATCTCGCCGGGCGCCGGAGACGCCAGGGCCAGGCCGGCGACTGCCTGTCGCATATGTTCGGCAAGCTCGGTTGCCGCCTCGGCCCCGCTCGCCGGCAGGATCACCGCGAATTCCTCGCCGCCATAGCGGGCCACGAGATCGCCGGCACGTGCCGCGCAGGCGGCGACCGTGGCGGCGACGTCGCGCAGCCGGGCGTCGCCGACGGGGTGGCCGTAGCTGTCGTTGAGCAGCTTGAAATGGTCGATGTCGATCAGCAGCAGCGCCAGTTCGCCGTCCGCCCGGCGCGCTCGGTTCCATTCGCGCTGCAGCGTCTCGTCGAACTGGCGCCGATTGGCGATGCCGGTGAGCGGATCGACGCGCGAGAGCGCGTCCAGCCGTTCGCGCTCGTGGAAGCTGCGCATCTGGACCAGTATGTTGCGCAAGCCATAGCCGAGCAGTGCCCCGATGAAGCCGGTGACCGCGAGCCCCGGCGCGCGGGTGACGAGCGGTCCGGACACCGCGAGCAGAGTCACCGGCAGCATCAGCGGGCTGCCGGCGCGCACCAGCAGCACGAAGCGCGGCGACGGCGGACGGTGCACCGGGCGGTGCGCGGCGTACGGCGTGCGTGACGCGAGCAGGGTGAGCAGGACGAAGGGCAGAGCGACCAGCGGATCGGACGGGCTGCCGAAATCCGCATCCATCTGGAAGTGATTGATATAGGCGGCGACGGCCAGATAGACGAACGCGAACAGCGTGAGCGTGCGGAAGAATGCGCGCCGCGCCGCATCGGTGCTGGCCCGGTAGCGGACCAGCGCGAACAGCGCGATGAACAGGTTCTGGATGTCGAACATCAGGCGCAGGTTGAGCACGCCGTCCTGACTCGCATTGTCGATCGTCGCGAAGGTGAAGGTGTGGACGAAGAACAGCCAGCCCAGCGCCAGCGCGAGCAGGCCGTCGACCACTCGCACGGATCGGAGTTCGCGCTCCGGGCTGGCGACGAGGAAGGTGAGCGGCACGCCGTACAGCACGTAGAGCAGGATGCTCAGGCCGGTTACCGGGCCGGCATCGGGCAGCAGGATATCGGCGCACAGGTTCGCGATCATGCCGCCGGCCCAGAGCAGCATCGCCAGCGAGAGGCCGGCCCAGCCGTCCACGTCCACGCCGCGGCGCGCCCGCAAGGCACAGGCGATACAGGCCATGAGCGGTGCGAGGATCAGGAAGGCAAAGGAGATCGGCTTGGCGGGGGAGAGGAGCAGGACCGCCGCCAGATGTGCAGCGGGATAGCCGAGCAGGATCGCGAGGCTGCCGAAGCTTACCGCTCCCGGTGCGCGGGCCGCGCGGCGGCGCCCCGCATCTTCTCCAAGGATCCGTCCGTCCATAAAGAGCGTTTCCCGAACCCTGAGGATACGGGATCCGCCCCTAAGATCCGGTTACGCGTCGATTCATGCCAGCCCCAGGTCGCGCGGTCCGAACGCGGCGGGGAGCAGCTGCGAGAGCGTATATTCCGCGATCTCGTCGCCCGTGGCGCCGCCGCAGAATATGGGCAGGTCGCGGCCGCCGAGCTGGGCGGCTTCGTTGATGATCTGGCGGCAGCGGCCACAGGGGCTCACCGGCGCGGTGTCCGCATGGCCCATGCGGCCGCCGATCACGCCGATCGCGACGACGTCCGCCAGGCGTCCCTCGCTGCTCGTCCGCGCCAGCGCCACCGTCTCGGCGCAGAGCGAGAGGCCGTAGCTCGCATTCTCGAAATTGGCGCCGGTCACCATGGTTCCGTCGGAGAGCAACACCGCGGCACCGACCGCGAAGTTCGAATAGGGGGCATAGGCGTGCTTCGAGGCTTCGCGCGCGGCTTCGATCAGCGCCTTGGGGTTCACTTCGCTCATTTCGCCATCACATCCCAATTGACCGGTTCGCCCACGCCTTCGATGCGGCGATGGCGCGTTGCCTGCCATATCGACCAGGGCCGCGCGAAATACGAGGGGGGGAAGAAGCCCTGGCGCGCCCAGAGCAGGCGCGGAAAGGCGTCGCTGAGGCGATATTCGCTCTCGAATCGGCTCGAGACCATCAGGATCGCCGGTTTGCCGATATGAGTCTCGACATCGTGGAGGAAACGGCCGAGCTCGCCGAGCACCACCTGGCGTTCCGGCCGCGCGGGGCAATCGGGCTGGAAGTCGATCGCCACCGCGGGCGGCAGCTGATCGTCCGAGCGTGGCACCGTGGTCATGAAATTGCCCGACTGGTCGGCGGCGAGCTGGCACAGCGAATAGACGTGAAGCGCGCCGCGGCGGATGCCGGCCTCGAAGGTCCAGCGCCAATTCTCGGGAAAGCGCAGGTCGCGCGCCTGGGCGCCGCTGGTGGCGCGGATATAGGCGAAGTCGATGCCCGCCTTCTTGGCGGTCCACCACTCGATCGGTCCGGTCTCTTCGGACACGTCGACGCCCTGTACGGGGAAATCGCCGGGCGAAGGGCGCCAGCGCGAGGCGAACAGCCAGGCGCTCCAGCCGAGCAGCCCCAAGAGGATCAGCGCCGGCACGACGAAGCGCAGCCGGCGCGCATATACGCGAAGATGCACCGGTCTAGCCCTTGATGTGGAGCACGCAGATCAGCGTGAACAGGCGGCGGGCAGTGTCGAAATCCACGTCGATCTTGCCTTCCAGCCGTTCCTTGAGCAGCGACGCCGCGTCGTTGTGGATGCCGCGCCGCGCCATGTCGACGGTTTCGATCTGGGCGGGCGTGGCGTTGCGAATCGCGGCATAATAGCTGTCGCAGATGGCGAAGTAATCGCGGATCGGGCGGCGGAAGGCGGCGAGCCCCAGGATCAGTGTCTCCTGGAAGGACCCGTCTGCGCGCTTGATCTCCAGCGCCAGCCGCCCTTCCTGCACCGCGAGGTGGAGCTTGTAGGGGCCTGCATAGCCGTCCGTCTGGGGGCGCTGCGGGGCGAAGCGATTTTCCTCGAGCAGGTCGAAGATCGCGATCCGGCGCTCCTGCTCGATGTCCGCCGAGCGCCAAAGGATAGTGCGTTCGTCGAGCGTCACGTCTATGATGCGCGGATCGGCCATGACCGGCTCCTATCCGGTCATGCCCGTTATCCACAAGCACGCAGCGTTGATGCCGCCGAACGGGCGCGTCACAGGAGACTCATGGCCCAGCCCATTCCCCTTCCGATTCCCGATTCTCCCGAGGGCCTGAGCCTGCCCGCGAACGTGGAGGCGGAAGCGGCGCTGCTCGGTGCGATGATGATCGACAACCGAGTCGCCGAGGATGTTCTCCAGAAGCTGCGCCCCGAGCATTTCTTCGAGCCGCTGCACGGCCGGATCTATGACGCGATCGCGACGCTGGTGGGCGACAACCGGCTCGCCACGCCGGTGACGCTGAAGCCGCTGTTCGCGGCCGATACGGCGATGAAGGAGCTGGGCGGCCCGGGCTATCTCGCGCAGCTGACCGGCAACCCGGCCAGCCTGATCGGCGCGCGCGCGTTCGCGGACCAGGTCTATGATCTTGCCATGCTGCGGGCGCTGGTCGGCGTGGGCCGGGCGCTCGTGGACAATGCGCTCGACACCAGCCAGGAGATCAATCCGGCCAAGCAGATCGAGCAGGCCGAGCTGAAGCTCTACGAAGTCGCGGAAAAGGGTGGCGAGGATACCGGCGCCAAGAGCTTCACGCGCGCCGCGACGGTGGCGGTGCGCCATACCGAACGGGCGATGAACTCGGGCGGCAGCGTTTCGGGCATCACGTCGGGCCTTACCGACTTCAACGCGATGACCGGCGGCCTCAACCGATCGGACCTGCTGATCCTCGCCGGACGCCCGGGCATGGGCAAGACCTCGCTTGCCACCAACATGGCGTTCAATGCGGCCAAGCGGTATCTGGACGACATGGAGGCCGGCATCCCCGAGGAGAAGTCGATCGGCGCGCCGGTGGCCTTTTTCAGCCTGGAAATGTCGGCCGACCAGCTGGCGCTGCGTATCCTGTCGGAACAATCCGAAGTGAGTTCGGAGAAGCTGCGCACCGGCAATATCTCCGGTCCCGAGTTCATGAAGTTCGCCCGGGCAGCGGGCGATCTGGAGCGGCTGCCGCTCTATATCGATGATACGCCCGGCCTCACCATCGCCGCGCTGCGCACCCGTGCCCGGCGCCTGAAGCGCCAGCACAAGATCGGCTTCGTGGTGGTCGACTATCTCCAGCTGCTCACCGGCTCGGCCAAGGCCTCGGGCGACGGGCGCGTGCAGGAAATCTCGGAGATCAGCCGCGGCCTGAAGACGCTGGCCAAGGAACTGCACGTGCCGGTGCTCGCGCTCTCCCAGCTTAGCCGCGCGGTGGAAAGCCGCGAGGACAAGCGGCCGCAGCTCTCGGATCTTCGCGAATCGGGCTCGATCGAGCAGGACGCCGACATCGTGCTGTTCGTGTATCGCGACGAATATTATCACGACTTCAAGGCGCCCAAGGCCCCCGACGGCAATTCGACGCCCGACGAGATCGCCAAGTATCAGGCCTGGCACGATCACCAGCTGCAAGTGGCGAACAAGGCGAGCGTGATCATTGCCAAGCAACGTCACGGCGCGACCGGTACGGTTGACCTGCGCTTCGATCGCCAGTTTACCAAGTTCAGCGACTTGGCACCGGGCGGCTATTGACGCTTTTGTTCGCGTAACGCGGAAAATTCGGGCAGGATGCGCTTCAGCAACGTGCGGCCGACGGGCCGTATGGGGATGAGGGCGGCGATCCGGGCCTGATGACGGACGAGCGAGAAGCGCGCGAACGGCTTCGGCTGCAAGCGCTGGAAGCCTATGAAATCTTCGATACGCCGCGTGAGCCGGCGTTCGACGAAGTCGTGCGGCTCGCGGCCGATATCTGCGGGACGCCGATCGCGCTGGTGAGCTTCGTGGGCAGCGACCGCCTGTTCTTCAAGGCGGCGCACGGCGTGGACCTGCTCGGCATGGATCGCGACATGTCGTTCTGCGAAAGCGCGTTGCTCCAGGACGATCTGATGCTCGTTCCCGACGCTTCGAAGGATCCCCGTTTCGCCGAGACGCCGCTGGTCGCCGGCGATTCGCACATCCGCTTCTATGCGGGGGCCCAGCTACGCACGGCCGAAGGGCTGCCGATCGGAACCTTGTGCGTGCTCGATGCGCAGCCCCGCAGTCTCACCGAGCTCCAGCGGCGCACGCTCGAAGTGCTCGGGCACCAGGTGATGCACCAGCTCAACCTCCGGCGCGAACTCAAGCTGCGCGACGAATCGGACCTGCGCTATCGCACGCTGTTCGATACCATGGGCGAGGGCTTCTGCATCATCGAGTTCCTCGACGGGCCGTATGGCCCGATGAGCGATTACGTCCATGTCGACGCGAATCCCGCCTATGCGCTGCATGCGGGCATCCCGGATGTGGTGGGGCAGCGGTTGCGCGACATGGTTTCCGACGAGGCGGACGACTGGATCGCCCGCTATGGCGACGTGCTGCGGACCGGCAAACCGATCCGCTTCGAGCGCGAACTGGAGGCGACGGGGCGCTATCTTTCGCTGTCGGCCTTCCGGATCGAGCCGCCGAGCCGCAAGCAGGTCGCGGTGCTGTTCCAGGACGTGACCGGGCGCCGCCGGGCGGAAAACGACCTGCTCGCGCTCAACCGCACGCTGGAGGCGCGCGTGGCCGAGGCGCTGGCCGAACGGGCGGTGCTCGCCGATATCGTCAACGGCAGCGAAGCCTTTGTCCAGGTGGTCGACATGGAGGGGCGCTGGATCGCGGTGAACAATGCGGCGATGGCCGAGTTCGAGCGGATCTTCGGGGTGCAGCCGCAGATTGGCATGCGGCAGGTCGATCTGCTCGAGGGCCATGTGCACCAGGACAAGTTGCGCGAGGTATGGGCGCGCGCGCTTGTCGAGGACGGGTATTCGGACATCATCCAGTATGAGGCGTCCGATGGGGCGCTCCATTTCTACGAGCAGCGCTTCAGCTCGCTGCGCGACGCCGAGGGGCGCAAGATCGGCGCCTTTTCCTTCGTCTATGACGTGAGCGACCGGCTGCGGGAGCAGGAACGGCTCCGCCAGGCCGAGGAAGCGCTGCGCCAGGCGCAGAAGATGGAGGCGGTGGGCCAGCTCACCGGCGGGATCGCGCATGATTTCAACAATCTGCTTGCCGGTATCTCGGGTGCGTTCGAAATGATCGGGATGCGCCTGTCGCAGGGGCGGAGCCGCGAGGTGGAGAAATATCTTGCGGCCGGCCAGGGCGCCACGCGACGCGCGGCGGCATTGACGCATCGGCTGCTCGCCTTTTCACGGCGGCAGACGCTCTCTCCCAAGGCCGTGGTGATCAACCGGCTGCTCTCCGAACTGGTCGAGCTGGTGCAGCGCACGGTGGGGCCGGCGATCGAAGTGGAGACGATCGCGGCGGGCGGGCTCTGGTCCACGCTGGTCGATGCGAACCAGCTCGAGAATGCGATCCTCAACCTGTGCATCAATGCGCGCGATGCGATGCCGGGCGGCGGCAAGATCACCATCGAGACGGGCAACAAATGGCTCGATCACCGCACCGCGCGCGAGCGGGGGCTGGAGCCGGGCCAATATGTCACCATTTGCGTGAGCGATACCGGCACGGGCATCGCGAAGGAGATACTCGACCGGGTGTTCGACCCCTTCTTCACCACCAAGCCGTTGGGCGAGGGGACCGGCCTGGGCCTGTCGATGGTCTATGGCTTCGCGCGGCAGAGCCAGGGGCATGTCCGGATCTATTCCGAGCCGGGGCAGGGAACGATGGTGTGCATCTATCTGCCGCGCCATCTGGGCGAGGAGGAAGAGCCGGGGGCGGTGGAGGACAGCGTCGCGGCAGCGACCAGCCACGAAGGCGAGATCGTGCTGGTGGTCGACGACGAACCGACGGTGCGAATGCTGATCGTCGATGCGCTGCGCGAACTCGGCTATTCCTGCCTGGAGGCGGGAGACGGTCCGGCGGGGCTGAGGCTGTTGAAGCGCACCGCGCGGATCGATCTGCTGATCACCGATGTCGGCCTGCCCGGCGGGCTAAACGGCCGGCAGGTGGCCGACGCGGCGAGGGCTGTGCGGCCCGGCCTCAAGGTGCTGTTCGTCACCGGCTATGCCGAGAACGCAGTGCTCAGCCACGGCCATGTCGAACATGGCATGGAAGTGCTGACCAAGCCCTTCGCTGTCGAAGACCTGACCATGCGGGTCGAGCGGATCATGCGCGAGCGCTAGGTGCGTAGCTTTCGAGATATCCGCAGCCGGTGCAGCGCCAGGTCCGGATCCTGTGGCGTTCGGCGCCCCCGCGCGCGATGTCGGCGAGCAGGCCCGCCGGCGCACCCTCGCTCCAGGTGCTGACGACCGAGCCGATCAGGAGATGGTCGGCGACATAGCCTTCGCTGAACTGGCCGCCGCATTTCGGGCAATCGCCTGGTTGATGCATGGAGCCCGTATATCAGAAGCTTGGCTGATTGGGGTCCCCATCTTCGACCGGCGTGTGGATGCCGCATTCGGTCTTGTCCCAGCCCCGCCAGCGGCCCGAGCGCGGATCCTCGCCCGGTTTGACCACGCTGGTGCAAGGGGCGCAGCCGATCGAGAGATAGCCCTGCGCCTCCAGCGGATGGCGGGGCAGGTCGTGCCGTGCGAACCAGGCTTCGACGTCCGTCTTGGTCCAGGTGGCGAGCGGGTTGAACTTCAGCCGGTCGCCGTCGAGTTCGAAACGGGGCAGGGCATTGCGAGTCGAAGCCTGGAATGCCTTGCGGCCGGTGATGCTGGCCTCGAAGCCCGCCAGCGCCCGTTCGAGCGGGATGACCTTGCGGATCTCGCAGCAGCCGTCCGGATCATAGGACCATCGCAGGCCCGTGGCGTCGCGCTTCTCGATCGTCTCCGCATCGGGGGTGACGATCTGCAGGTTCTTCAGGCCGATGAACGCCGCGAGTTCGTCGCGATAGGCGAGCGTCTCGGGGAAATGCTTGCCGGTGTCGAGGAAGAGGACCGGTACGTTCGGATCGGCCTGCGCCACGAGATGGAGCAGCGCAGCGCTCTCTGCGCCGAAGGAGGAGACCAGCGCCGCTTCGCCGAGCATGTGGTTGCCCAGCACCTCGCGCAGCATCTCGGGCGTGTCCGTGCCGCGGAACAGGTTGTTGAGGCGGATCGCGTCGGCCGCGGTCCAGCGCGGGGCGACATCCAGCCGATCGACTTCCCTGGCAAGCCTGCGCGCCGCTTCAGCCATGCCGGAGCTTCCACACCGGCACGAACGCGTCGGCTGCCGCCTGATAATGATGGTCGTAACGGGCAAGGGCAGCGGCGAGCACGGCTTCGTCCACCGGCGCTTCGGGCGCGAAACTGTCGAAGCCGCAGCGGCGCATCAGCGGAATCTGATCGACCAGTACGTCGCCCTGCGCGCGCAGCTCGCCCGTGTAGCCTGCTTCGCGCAGGATGCGGGCCGAACTGTAGCCGCGGCCGTCGCGGAACTTGGGGAAGCTCACTTCGACCAACGCGATGCGATCGAGATAGGGCAGCAGCACGCGTGCATCCTCGCCGCTTTCGATGCGAACGGCGGTGGCATTGGACTGACCGAGGAAGGAGTCGAGCGTGACCGCGGGCTCCTCATGCGCCTCGTCGTCGCGGTAGCGCAGCAGCTCACCCATAGATCGCCTCCTTGAACGGAGCCATGCCGACACGGCGATACGTGTCGAGGAAGCGCTCGCCCTCGTCGCGCTCGCGGAGGTACACGTCGGTGGCCTTCTCGATCGCGTCGACGATGCCGTCCTCGCTGAAGCCGGGGCCGGTGATCGTGCCGAGCGACACGTCCTCCGCGCCCGAGCCGCCGAGCAGCAGCTGATAGTTCTCGACGCCCTTACGATCGACGCCGAGGATGCCGATATGGCCGGCATGATGGTGGCCGCAGGCATTGATGCAGCCGCTGATCTTGAGCTTGAGCTCGCCCAGCTCGCGTTGCCGCCCGATGTCCGAGAAGCGCGTGGCGATCTTCTGCGCCAGCGGGATCGAGCGGGCGTTGGCGAGGCTGCAATAGTCGAGGCCCGGGCAGGCGATGATGTCGCTGATCAGGTCCAGATTGGCCTCGGCCAGCCCGGCTTCGCGGAGCTGCTGCCAGACCGTGTGGAGATCGGCCTTGCGGACATGTGGCAGGACGATGTTCTGCGCGTGGGTGACGCGCAGCTCGTCGAAGCTGTAGCGCTGGGCGAGATCGGCCATCAGGTCGATCTGGTCGGCGCTGGCGTCGCCGGGAATGCCGCCGATCGGCTTGAGGCTGATCGTGACCACCGCATGGCCGGGCTGCTTGTGCGCCGAGACGTTCTGGTCGAGCCACACCGCAAAATCGGGGTCGCTGCGGTCGAGTGTGTCGGGGGCATCCGCGTCATAGGGGGGCGGTGCGAAATGCGCGGCGATGCGGTCGAACTCGGCCCGCGGCGGATCGATGCCCAGCGCCTTGACCGCGGCGAACTCCTCCTCGACCTCGGCGGCGTATTTCTCTGCGCCGAGCTCGTGGATCAGGATCTTGATCCGCGCCTTGTACATGTTGTCGCGGCGGCCATAGCGATTGTAGACGCGCAGGCAGGCCTCAAGATAGCTGACGAAATCGTCGAACGGCACGAAGTCCTTGATCAGCGGCGCGATCATCGGCGTTCGCCCCATGCCGCCGCCGACATAGACTGCCGCACCGAGCCGGCCGTCCTTCTCGACGATCTGGAGACCGATATCGTGGAGGCGCATCGCCGCGCGGTCTTCCCTGGCGGCGATCACCGCGATCTTGAACTTGCGCGGCAAGTAGCTGAATTCGGGATGGAACGTGCTCCATTGGCGGAGCAGCTCGGCCCAGGGGCGCGGATCGGTCAACTCGTCGGCGGCGGCGCCGGCGAACTGGTCCGACGAGATGTTGCGGATGCAGTTGCCGCTGGTCTGGATGGCGTGCATCTCGACCGTGGCCAGCTCGGCAAGGATGTCCGGTGCGTCCTCGAGCTTGATCCAGTTGTACTGGAGGTTCTGGCGGGTGGTGAAATGGCCATAGCCGCGGTCATATTTGCGGGCGATGTGCGCCAGCATGTGCATCTGACGGCTGTCGAGCGTGCCATAGGGCACCGCGACGCGCAGCATATAGGCGTGGAGCTGGAGATAGAGCCCGTTCATCAGCCGCAGCGGCTTGAACTGGTCCTCGGTGATCTGGCCGGCGAGGCGGCGCTGTACCTGGTCGCGAAACTCCTCGACGCGCGCGGCGACGATGGAATGGTCATATTCGTCGTATTTATACATGTCAGATCACCCAGCTTCCGGCATTCGGATCCGCCGGCTTGAGGGTCAGGTCCGGGCGGACGGTGGGGCCGAGCGCGCGGATGCGGTCCTTGATATGCGCGGGGCGCGGCCCCTCGGGCGTGGCGGCAGCGTCGATCACATAAGGGCCGTTGACCCGGCGCGCGCCTTCCTCGGCATGGGCGATCGCCTCGCCCTGATCGCCGACATCGACGGCGTCCTCGACGTGGCGCGACCAGCCGGAGCCGGTCCACCAGGTGACGTCGCCGGTGGGAAGGTCGTTGCCGGTGAGCAGCTTCATGCCAGCGCCTCCGCCGCCTTTGCCCAGTTGGCGAGCTTGTCCTCCGCGTCTGCCAGCATCACGACTTCGCCGACGATGATGATCGCCGGGCTGCGCACCTGCTCCCGCGCCACCATCGGGCCGAGATCGGCGAGGATGGTGCGCAGCGCGCGGCTGCCCTCCAGCGTGCCGCGCTCGAGCACGGCAACCGGCATGTCGGGCGAGACGCCGTCGTTCATCAGCTTTTCGGAGATGTCCGGGCACGTGGCGACGCCCATGTAGATCACCAGCGTGCGGCCCTTGCCGGCGAGGCCGGACCAGTTCTGCTCGCTGAGCCCCTTGCACTGGCCGGCGACGAAGCTAACCGCGCTCGACCAGTCGCGATGGGTGAGCGGCAGGTTGACTTCGGCCGCGGCGCCCAGCGCGGCGGAGATGCCGGGGATCACTTCGACGGGCAGGCCGGCGGCGCGCACCGCTTCGACTTCCTCGCCGCCGCGCCCGAAGATGAACGGGTCACCGCCCTTGAGCCGCACCACGATCGCGCCGGTCTTCACATGGGCGATGATCAGTGCGTTGATTGCCTCCTGCGGCACGGTGTGCCTGGAGCGGCTCTTGGCGACCGAGATGCGATGCGCCCGGGGGGCGAGATCGAGGACGCGGAGATCGACCAGCCCGTCATGGACGAGCACATCGGCCCGGCCGAGCGCCTCGACGGCGCGCACGGTGAGCAGGCCCGGATCGCCGGGGCCCGCACCGACGAGAATCACGCGCCCGCGCGCGGTGGGATCGAGGAGCGTTGCCATTGCCGGCAAATGGGCCCCGGGCGCGCAAGGGGCAACGGACGGTTGCTTGGGGTGGGGCTAGGGAAACTATCCCAGCATGGGGTCAGCCGCCATGCGTCGCGGTCCGGACATGGGCGGCGGCACCGGGAACCTATCCGCCCCGGCTTGCAGCAATTGCCTTTGCGTGCGCCTGGATCGCCGCTCGCGTCGAGGCATCGCCGTCGAACACGCCGTACCAGCCCTGCGGCTCGTGCGGCGGATCGCCGAGCCAGGCAGTATCGCCGGGGCGGAAGCGATGGTCGCCATGGGCTGGGCGGCCCTCGCCGTTCCAGGCCCAGAAATTGGAACCCGCGACGATGCCGGGATTGGCTTCGACCGCGTCGTAGATCAGCTTGTAGTACAGGTCCCGGAACCGCGTCGCCGACTCCGGATCATAGCCGCCGCCGTCGCGCGGATAGCCGAATTCCTCGATGACCAGCGGCTTGCCGAGCGCGGTGGCCAGCGTCACGTGCCGGGCCATATATCCGCGTACCTTGGCAAAGCTGGCGTCGTTGGTGCCGGCGATATCCTTCGGGTCGACCCAGCCCCAGTTGAGCGGCCAGACATGCGCCGTCAGATAGTCGATCTCGGGGAAACCATGCGCCGCCCGATAGACATCGGCGCGCTCGATCGAACCCTTCAAGCCCTCGCTTCCCGTCGAGACGAGATGCCGGGGCGAAAGCGACTTGATCAGCCTGGCCGTGCCCTGGATCCAGCCATAATAGGCCGGAAGCAGCGGCCCGGCGGCCTTGATGCTGCCGCCGGGGCGCGGTTCGTTCGCGAGCTGCCAGGCCATGATCGTGGCGTCGCCGGCATGGGCCCGCACGGTGGCGCGCACATGATCGTGGAACAGGCCCACTGCCTCGCCGTTCGCATAGAATTGCGCGGCCATGTCCGGGAATTCCGGCCAGGGGTGGGCCGGGTCGTTCATGTCGAGATATTTCCCGCCATTCACCCAGCTGAGATACGTCATTATCCCGCCCGACCATTCCCAGAAATTGGTGAGGTAGAGCACTGCCTTCATGTCGCGTTCGCGCATTTCGGCCAGCACGAAGGCGAGGCCGTCGGCCAGGGCCGGATTCCGCGAGCCGCCACGGCCATGAAAGGCTGGCTTCACCGAGTTGCGGAGGGGCGAATCCTCGGCCGAAGCGGCGATGCGCAGGTTGCGGACATCCATCGCGGCGAGAGTGTCGAGCTCGCGGCGCAGGCGATCGCGGTTGCCCCAGGGCGCATCGGCACCGAGCCAGGCGGCGTACCACAGGTTGGCGCCGGCGAAGCGATAGGGCCTGCCGCCAAGGAACAGGCCCGTGCCCTTGCGGGTGACGAAATCGCCGGGGGCTGCTGCCGTTGCGGGGAGGGGCAGCGCGGCGGCTGCAAGTGCGGCGCCGCCCGATCCGAGCACGGACCTGCGGGTGAACATGGTCTTCCTCCCCTGTTAGCGGTCACATCATAACCGCAACGGCGCGGGGAGGAAGTGGGTGACGGGGGCGCGACCCTCGCAGGTGAGAGGGGGAAGGGCCGCGCCGCCGTCTGCCCGCGTGTGTTGCGCCTGCACGCGGGCGGGAGAGGGTCAGTCGAACAGGTCCTCGAGGAACGACTTGCGGCGCTTGTGCGGGTAATGGCCGCCATGGCCGTGGCCGCGTTCGTCGTAGCGGGGCCGCTCGTCGCGATACTGGGGCGCCGGCGCTGCGGCCGGAGCCGCGCTGCGCTCGATGATCTTGTCGAGCTCGCCGCGATCCAGCCACACGCCGCGGCAACTGGGGCAATGGTCGATCTCGATCCCGGAGCGCTCGACCGGCACCAGCACGGTGCCGTCGACAGGGCAGGTGAAGCTGGCCATGATTACTCCTCCCGCTGGCCCATCAGGCCGAGCAGCAGCTGGAACATGTTGATCAGGTTCAGATAGAGCGACAGCGCGCCCATGATCGCCAGCTTGTCGGCGGCTTCGCTGCGGCCATAGTGCGCATATTCGCTCTTCAGGCGCTGCGTATCCCAGGCGGTGAGGCCGGCGAACACCACGACGCCCACGACCGAGAGCAGCATCTGCAGCATCGACGAGCCGAGGAAGATGTTGACGATGCTTGCCAGCACCACCGCGATCAGGCCGACGAACAGGAAGGTGCCCATGCCCGTCAGGTCGCGCCTGGTGGTGTAGCCGAACAGGCTGAGCGCCAGGAACATCGCGGCGGCGGCGAAGAAGGCCATGGCGATGCTCTGGCCGGTGAAGACCAGGAAGATGCTCGCCATCGACACGCCCATCACGCCGGCAAAGGCGAAAAAGGCAGTGCGCGCGCCCGCGACGCTCATCCGCTCGATGCGGAACTGGAAGAAGAAGATGAAGGCAAGCGGTGCGAACATCGCCGCCCATTTGAGCGGGGTGCCGAAGATCAGCGCGACCAGCGCCGGCGTATTCGCCACGGCGAGCGCGACGAGGCCGGTGATCGCCAGACCGATCCCCATGTTGCGATAGATGCCCAGCATGTGCTGGCGCAGCCCTTCGTCAAAGCGCGCGGCGGCGGCGCCGGTGCGGGGGATCTGGTAGAGAGGGTTCACGTGCGAAAACTCCAATCGAAGCAAGGCATTCGATCGAGCGACACTCGGTTCGGTCTCGGTGGGGAAGGGGGACTGCCGTCCAAACCTGCACCGAGCGCGCTCGATGCGGTCCGACATCACGAGGGCTTGGAAAAGCCCTCGCCAGAGGGGCCCGGTCCGCAGATTGCAATCTAGGAGGCGGTCATGTCCGCTTCAATGACGCTAGTGTAACAAAGTATTGCTCAGGCGTCGCGCAGGCCCACGCCCATCGAGGCGCGCGCCGAATCGCTCTCCGACGAGACGACCGGATAGGCGCAATAGTCCGCTGCATAATAAGCGCTGGGCCGGTGGTTGCCCGACCAGCCAACGCCGCCAAAGGGAGCGGCGGACGAGGCGCCGTTGGTCGGCCGGTTCCAGTTGACGATGCCGGCGCGGATGTTCGCCCAGAATTGGTCGTAGAGCTTGGGATTCTGTGCGACCAGGCTGGCCGACAGGCCGTAGCGCGTGTCGTTGGCCTCGGCGATCGCTTCCTCGAAGCTGTTCATGCGATAGACTTGGAGGATCGGGCCGAACAGCTCGACATCCACCTTCTCGCTCGCGCCGGTCATGTCGATCACGCCGGGCGTGAGGAAGGGGCGGCCCTCGATCGGGCGCTCCATGTGGCGAATCGGGCGGCCACCCATCGTCAGCAGCGCCAGGAAGCTCTCGGTGAGCATGTCGGCGGCGTCGTTGTCGATCACCGGGCCCATGAAAGGGGCGGGATCGGCATGCGGCTCGCCGATGATCAGCCGGCCGATCAGCTTGTTCAGCTCGCTCATCAGCGGATCGTAGAGCTTCTCGTCGACGATCAGGCGGCGGGCGGCGGTGCAGCGCTGGCCGGCGGTGGTGAAGGCCGACTGCACGACGAGCACGGCGGCCGAATAGAGATCGGGCGTGTCCCACACGACGATGGGGTTGTTGCCGCCCATCTCGAGCGCGAGAATCTTCTCGGGCTTGGTGGCGAACTGGCGGTTCAGGGCAATGCCGGTATTGGCCGAGCCGGTGAACAGCAGCCCGTCGATGTCCGGATGGCCGGCAAGCGCCTTGCCCTGGTCCGGGCCGCCGATGAGCAGGCGGATGCAGCCCTCCGGAATGCCGGCGGCGCGATAGCAATCGACCAAGAAGGCGCCCGAAGCGGGAGTCTTCTCGGAGGGCTTGAACACCACGGCATTGCCGGCGAGCAGGGCCGGGACGATATGGCCGTTGGGCAGGTGGACGGGGAAGTTGTAGGGCCCCAGCACCGCCAGCACGCCGTGCGGCTTGTGGCGCAGCGCCAGGCGGGTGTTCATCGGCGCGTCGATACGGCGCTGGCCGGTGCGCTCGGAAAAGGCAGTGATCGAGATATCAACCTTGGCGATCACCGTCTCGACTTCGGTGCGCGCTTCCCAGAGCGGCTTGCCGGTCTCGCGGGCGAGCAGGTCGGTGAAGGCATCCGCCTTTTGCCGAACGACATTGGCGAAGCGGCGCAGCGCCTCGATGCGATAGGCGAGCGGATGGGCGGCCCAGGCGGCCCAGCTCTGCCGCGCGAGCGCGACTTCCTTGTCGGCGTCTCCGCTCGTCTGGCGCCAGAGAATGGCGCCGGTGGCGGGTTCGGTCGAGATGATTTCCGTGCCGGGCATTCGATGTCGGGGATGGGCTTTCAGGAAGGGTTACGCGCTCTTGCACGAATTTTGGCGGCTAGGCCAGTGCCTCTGCCATATGCCGTATGGCGCCGACCTTGGCATGGAGCGGTCCCCAATCGTCCGACTCGGCGATCGACGCCCAGATCGTCTCCACTTCGTCGATCAGCATCGAGCAGGGCGCCCCCGACCAATAGCCATGGTCGCGGGTCTTCCGCGGGCGATAATGCTCGAGCTGGCCGCGCAGATCGTCGAACGCTTCGCCATAGTGAGTCGGAAGGTCGCCGCCGAACGCGTCGAAGAAGAATTCGTCGAGCGGGGTCAGCGTCTCGGCGAGCGCCTTTTCCAGCGTGCTGGCGAGCACCCGATCCGCCTCGGTGCTGCGCGGAGTCACGCCGAGACGCCAGAGCAACGCTTCGGCCACTTCGCGCCGATAGACTTCGGGAAAGGTCTCCATCGCTTCGATCAGCGCTTCCTCGTCGGCGATCCGTCGCAGCGCGATGGCGAGCTGCATCGCGTCCCAATAGATCGCCTCGGGCTGGCGGCCGAAGGCATAGAGCCCGGCATGGTCGAAATAGGCGGCGGTGAAGCCCGGATCCCAGAACGGGGCGAAGCGCCATGGGCCATAGTCGAAGCTCTCGCCGGTGACGTTGATGTTGTCGCTGTTGAGCACGCCGTGGACGAAGCCGGCGGCCATGAAGCGGGCCGCCATCTTCGCCGTCCGCCGGGCGACATGTGCGAGCAGGCGGGCGGGGCCGTCCTCGCCGGGCTCCTCGCCATGATAGTGGCGCAGCACATAGGCGACGAGGCGCGCCATCGCCTCGGTCTCCCCGAAATGGGCGAGGCGCTGGAAGGTGCCGATGCGGATATGGCCGTGATTGAGCCGCACGAGCACCGAGGAGCGGGTGGGCGAGGGTTCGTCGCCGCGATGGAGTTCCTCGCCGGTCTCGACGAGGGAAAAGGTGCGGGAGGTCTCGACGCCCAGTGCCTCCAGCATCTCGGTGGCGAGGATCTCGCGCACGCCGCCCTTGAGCGTGAGGCGCCCGTCGCCGAAGCGGCTGTACGGCGTCTGGCCGGAACCCTTGGTGCCGAGGTCCATCAGCCGCCCGCGGGAATCGAGCATCTGGGCGAACAGGAAGCCGCGGCCGTCGCCGATCTCGGGATTGTACACGCGGAACTGATGGCCGTGATAGCGCAGCGCCAGCGGCGTGGGGAGCGAGCCTTCCAGCGGCGCGAACCGGCCGAAATGCGCGATCCATTCCGCATCGGACAGGCCGTCCAGCCCCACTTCCGCGGCCGCCCGATCGTTGCGGAAGCGCAGGATCGCCTGCGGGAACGGCGCGGCCGCGACCGGATCGTAGAAGGCGTCGCCCAGTTCGAGGATCGCCTGTTGCGGAGTGAAGTCCATGCGGCGATATGGGGAAGGATGGGTGATCGGCGCAACTATTCCGACGGTTTCTGGTGGTCGCGGGACGGGATTCGTCTCCACTATCGCGAATATGCCGGGCCGGCGGACAAGCCGCCCATACTCTGCTTCCCCGGCCTGACGCGCAACGCGCGCGACTATGAGGGGCTGGCCGAGCGGCTGGCGGGCGCATGGCGCGTGCTCTGCGTCGAGTTCCGCGGACGCGGCGAGAGCGGCTACGCCAAGGATCCGATGAGCTATGTGCCGCTCACCTATTTCCAGGACGTCGAGGCCCTGCTCGAGGAGCAGAAGATCGAGAGGTTCGTCGCGGTCGGCACGTCGCTGGGCGGGCTGGTGACGATGCTGCTCGCCGCGACCGAGCGCGACAAGCTGGCCGGCGTGGTGCTCAACGATGTCGGGCCGGAGATCAACCCGGCCGGCCTGGCGCGCATCCGCACCTATGTCGGCAAGGCCATATGGTACCCGACCTGGATGCACGCCGCCCGCGGGCTCGCGGACGGCAATGCCGATGTCTATCCGAACTACGGCATCGAGGATTGGCTGCGCATGGCCAAGCGGCTCTACCGGGTGAACAGCTCGGGCCGCATCGTGCTCGACTATGACATGAAGATCGCCGAGCCGTTCCGCGTGCCGGGCAACGAGACGGGGCCGGACATGTGGCCGACGATCGATGCGATGCAGGGCCTGCCGCTGCTGATCGTGCGCGGCGAGCGCTCGGACATCCTGAGCGAGGAGACCGCCGCGAAGATGATCGAGCGAGTGCAGGGGGCGGAGCTGTTGACGGTGCCGCAGGTCGGCCATGCGCCCACGCTGGAAGAGCCCGAAGCCGTGGCGGGGATCGCGCGGCTGCTGGCGAAGGCAGCGGGCTGAACCAGGGATCCTCCGCGATGCCGGTCTTGTCTCGGCATCCAGGACGATGCTGCGTGGAGAACTGTCTCTGCCTGAGATCCCGGCTTTCGCGAGGATGACGGATTGGCTATCGAGCCTTCCCAACGATGCCAATCCACATCCTCCATCTCCATTCGACCTTCAACCTCGGCGGCAAGGAAGCACGCGCCGTGCGGCTGATGAATGCGTTCGGCGACAAGGCGCGGCATACGATCGTCTCGGCCATGCCCGATCAGCTCGAGGCGCGGGCGATGATCGCCAAGGGGATCAAATACGAGATCGCGCAGGATCCGCCGTCGCTCTCGGGCCGCCCTTCGGTGAAACGCTACGAAGCGATCGCGCGCTACATGCGCCGCTTCGATCTGGTGCTCACCTATAACTGGGGGGCGATCGACGGCGTGATGGCGGCGCGCGTATTCGGCAAGGGCCTGCCGCCCGTGATCCATCACGAGGACGGGTTCAACCAGGACGAGGCCGAGAAGCTCAATCCGGTGCGCAACATGTATCGCCGGCTTGCGCTGCCCGCCGCCAATGCGCTGGTCGTCCCTTCCGAGGTGCTCGAGCGGATCGCGCTCAGGCACTGGCGCCAGCCGGCGGACCGGCTGTTCCGCATCGCCAACGGCATTCCGACCACGCTCTATGCCGGCAAGCCGGACGTGAACCTGATCCCGGAGCTCAAGAAGAAGAAGCCCGGCACGCTGGTCGTCGGTTGCGTCGCGGGCCTGCGGCCGGTCAAGGACCTGCCGATGCTGGTGCGCGCGGTGGCGGGACTCAACACGCGCTTCAAGCTGGTGATCGTCGGCGAGGGGCCGGAGCGGCAGAACATACTCGACGCCGCCGAGGCGATGGCGATCGAGGACGATGTGATCCTGACCGGGTTTCTGCGCGAGCCGCACCGTTACATGGGGCTGTTCGATGTCTTCGCACTTTCGTCGAGAAGCGAGCAGGCCCCGATCTCGGTGCTGGAGGCTATGGCTGCCGGCCTGCCGGTAGTCGCGCCCCAGGTGGGCGACATCCCGGCGATGGTCGGCGAGCGCAACCGGCATTTCCTGCCGCCCGAGCGCACCGAGGTGGTGCTGCGTGACCGGATCGACATGTTCGTCAGGCATCCCGAGGAGCGCACGATGGTGGGGGAAGAGAACCGCGCGCGCGTCCGTGCGTTGTTCGACGAGGGTGAAATGATCGCCGCCTATGCGCGCCTCTATGGCGCAGCGATGGGACGGCCTGACGCATTGCGATAGCGATTGTTGCTCGCTTGTTGCGTCCGATCCGTCTAGCGTCGCCCGAATTTTAGTCTGGAGGTTCTGTGTTCAAGGGTCTGTCGCCCATCCTGTACAACGGCCGCGAGGTCTGGCCGATCGTCGAGGGGGGCAAGGGTGTGGCTGCCACCAACCATGCCAGCGCGGGCGCCTGGGCCGCCGCGGGGGGCATCGGCACGGTCTCTGCGGTCAATGCCGACAGCTATGATGCCGATGGCAAGATCATCCCGCAGATCTATCGCGCGCTCACGCGCCGCGAGCGGCACGAGGAACTGATCCAGTACGCGATCGAAGGCGCCGTCCAGCAGGTGAAGAAGGCGTTCGAGATCGGCGACGGCAAGGGCGCGATCAACATCAACGTGCTCTGGGAAATGGGCGGCGCGCAGCGCGTGCTGCACGGCGTGCTGGAGCGCACCCGCGGCATGGTCGCCGGCGTCACCTGCGGCGCGGGCATGCCCTATAAGCTCAGCGAGATCGCGGCCTCCTACAACGTCAACTATCTGCCGATTGTCAGCTCCGGCCGCGCCTTCCGCGCGCTGTGGAAGCGCGCCTATTCCAAGGCGAGCGAATGGCTGGCGGCAGTGGTCTATGAGGATCCCTGGCTCGCCGGCGGCCATAACGGCCTGTCCAACGCCGAGGATCCGCTGAAGCCGCAGGACCCCTATCCGCGCGTCAAGGAACTGCGCGAGGTGATGCGCGAGGGCGGCATCTCCGACGAAGTGCCGATCGTGATGGCCGGCGGCGTCTGGTATCTGCGCGACTGGAACGACTGGATCGACAATCCCGAGCTCGGCCGCATCGCCTTCCAGTTCGGCACGCGCCCGCTGCTCACGCAGGAAAGCCCGATTCCCGACGGCTGGAAGGCCAAGCTGATGGAGATCGAGGAAGGCGAGGTGCTGCTCCACCGCTTCTCGCCGACCGGCTTCTATTCGTCGGCGGTGCGCAACCCGTTCCTGCGCAACCTCGAGGCGCGATCGGAACGCCAGATCCCCTATTCGACCGAAGAGGCGGGCGATCACACCTTCCAGCTCGACGTCGGCGTGAAGGGCAAGAATTTCTGGGTGACGCGCAACGACCTGCTGCGCGCGCGCCAGTGGTTCGGCCACGGCTTCACCTCGGCGCTCAAGACGCCGGACAACACGCTCGTGTTCGTCAATGATGAGGAAAAGGGCATCATCCGCAAGGACCAGGCGGATTGCATGGGCTGTCTCAGCCAATGCGCCTTCTCGTCCTGGGCGGATACCGAGACCAATTCGACCGGCCGGCTGGCGGATCCGCGCAGCTTCTGCATCCAGAAGACGCTGCAGGAGATCGCGCATGGCGGCCCGACCGACGAGAATCTGATGTTCGCGGGGCATGCCGCCTACAACTTCAAGCGCGATCCGTTCTATTCGAACGGTTTCGTGCCGACGGTGAAGCAGCTGGTGGACCGGATCCTGACGGGCGACTGAGGGGTTTCCGGCGCGGCTCGGGCCGCATCTCGGGAGCGTCGGGAAGCTTCGGTCAGATCTGCCAGAGCGTGAGCGCGGCGCAGATGCCGGCGACCATGATCGTGGTGCCGGCGAGCAGCCAGCCGAGAAGCGGGTAGCGGGTCGCGTGCATGGGCGGCGCGGCGGCGGCCGGAGCATCCTGGCCGGTCGCCCGGGGCGCGCGCGCCTGGCTGGCGGCCCAGCTTTCGTTGGCGGCGCGCAGCAGCGCGTTGAAGTTCAGCCGTTCCAGCAGCTGGATGCCGAGCGCCTTGCCCTTCACCCACACCACCCGGCCGACCAGCGCGAGCGAGGCCTTGCGAACCTCGACATAGGTTCCCGGCCTGGGCGGGAACGGCGCCAGCAGCATCATGCCGTGCGGCGAGATGTTGCGGATGGTCACGTCGCACCATCCCCCCTTGCTGCGCATCTGGGCGGGAATGACGACCTCCCGCCTCGACTCTCTTGGTTGCATCTGGTGATCCCCCGGCGCACCGCCCTGATGGACGGCATCGCGCGAGCGAGTTACGCAGTATCGCGCTTACCGCCGGCTTGCCGGCCTTGGTTAATTTCGCGGAAGATGCTCCGGATCGGACGAATTGCTCCAGATCACGGAAAGTATTTGTAAGATAAACCTACAGCCAGCCGTCGAGAACCTGGTCGGGCGGCCGGTGTCCGTCGGACCAGGCGCGAATGTTAGCGATCACTTTGACGCCCATATCCTCGCGCCCTTCGAACGTGGCGGAGCCGAGATGCGGTAGCAGCACGACATTGGCAAGTTCGATCAGGCGCGGATCTACCGCCGGCTCGTCGACATAGACGTCGAGCCCCGCGCCGGCGATACGCCTCCCGGCAAGCGCGGCGATCATCGCCTCATTGTCGACGATCTCGCCCCGGGCGGTGTTGATCAGCCAGCCCGCCGGGCCGAGCAGGTCGAGCCGGCGCGCGTCGATCAGCCCGCCGGTGGTATCGGTATGGGGCGTGTGGATCGTGAGGATGTCGGCCGCCTCGAGCATCGAATCGAGTTGCGGGTGCCAGGTGGCGCCCAGCTGCGCCTCGAGCACCTGCGGCAGGCGGTGGCGGTTGTGGTAATGGATCTGGAGGCCGAAGGCGCGCGCGCGCATCGCCACTGCCTGGCCGATCCGGCCCATGCCGAGGATGCCGAGCTTCTTGCCGCCGATCCTGTGGCCGCGCATCGAAGTGGGCGCCCAGCCGGTCCAGCCGCCCGCGCGCACCAGCTCGTCGCCTTCGACCAGGCGGCGCGGCACGGCAAGGATCAGCGCCATCGCCATGTCGGCGGTATCTTCGGTGAGGACGCCGGGCGTATTGGTGACGGTGATGCCGCGCGCGCGGGCTGCCTTCAGGTCGATATGGCCGACTCCGGCGCCATAATTGGCGATCAGGCGCAGGCGATCCGGCGCCGCATCGATCAGCGCCGCGTCGATCCGATCGGTGACGGTGGGCACCAGGACGTCGCAATCCGCCATCGCGGCGGCGAGCGCGCCCTGGGTCATCGGCGCGTCGCCGGCATTGGCGACGGCGTCGAACAATTCGGCCATCCGCGCCTCGATGCCGTCGGGCAACGCGCGCGTGACGATCACGCGGGGATGGGGAGGGCGCGGGCCATGTGCCATAAAGGGCGGCTTGGCCGGTGGCGCGGCGCCAGTCAACGGTTGATGGCGAGGCGCCGCTCGGCGTAGATAGGCGCGACACAGTTCACGAGGATCGCATGCGTTTTGGGAAATGGGCCGTGCTCGGCGTCGTCGCGCTGGGGTTGGCCGTTCCCGCGCACGCCCAGCGCAAGACGCCCTATTTCGTCTCGATAAAGGCCGAGAAGGCGCGCATGCGCACCGGGCCCGGCCGCAACTATCCCTCGAACTGGCTCTATCAGCGCCGCGGCCTGCCGTTGAAGGTGATCGATATCTATGGCGAGTGGCGCAAGGTCGAGGATCCGGACGGCACCCAGGGCTGGATGCTCGCTAATCTGCTCGACGAAGTGCGCACGGCGATCGTGATCGGCACGGTGAGCGAGATGCGCGATGCCCCGCGTTTCAACGCGCGGGTGAGCTGGCGCGCGGCGCCGGGCGTGGTCGGGCGCGTCAGTCGCTGCTCGAGCAACTGGTGCTGGTTCGACGTGGCCGGGCGTGGCGGCTATATCGAGCAGAGTCACATCTGGGGAACGGATCCGGGCGAGGCGGTGAACTGATCCTGCCCGATCCGAATCCCGGGCGGCGCCGTCCTCCCAGGTTTCCGGCACGCGTGAACCGCGCGGAGGCAGCGCTTTCGACGGATGAGGATTCGACGGACAAGGAGATGTGAGAATGACCTTCCGATTCGTCCCTTTCATTCTTGCCGGCTCGCTGTTCGCGACGGGTACGTCGGCGCAGACGGCGGGCGCCTTCATGCAGAACCCGGCCTTCAAGGATCCGGCGCCGGCCAAATGCGAGACCAGCTTCGACATGCAGCATTGCGCGGCGCATGACCTGCGCGTCGCCGATGCGCAGATGAGCGCACGCTACACGGCACTGCGCTCCCGGCTTGGGCTGGCGGCGCGGCAGAAGCTGCTGGCCGAGCAGCGCCAATGGCTGGCCGATCGCGATCGCGGGTGCGTCGCCAAGGGGAAGCGCTATCAGGGCGGGACGATGGGGCCAGTGGTGGTCGCGCAATGCTGGGTCGACGTGACTCAGGCGCGCGCGAAGGCGCTTGCCCGGCGCTAAGTTGGGGACTCAAGCAAGTATCTGATTTCCCATCGTCATCCCGGTTCAAGGCCGGGGTGACGATGGGAGAATATGAATCCGCAACCTAAGCGGGCTCGCCCGGCGTCGGGTCGCCCGATTCCTCGATCAGCTGGCGGCGTGCCTCGATCCGGGCTTCGTCATACCAGGCGCGGGCGGTTTCGGGGAGCGATATCAGGATCGCGTCGTCCGGCTCGCTGGCGATGCGATCGACCAGCGCCTGCGCCTCCACGCCCAGCAAGGGCGCAAGCAAGCGCAGGGTGCGGGCGCGGAGGCGTAGCTCGAAATCGTCGAGGCGTGCCGATTCGACCTCGGCCCTTCCGAGCAGCGCGCCTCTAAGATCGAAGACCATCTTTCCTTCCCTTGCCATTCCGGTTCCCGCCGGGATGGCTCGCCGGGTCTCAGTCGAGCAGTTCCACGGCCATTGCCGTCGCCTCGCCGCCGCCGATGCACAGCGAGGCGAGGCCGCGCCGCGCGCCGCGCGTCTCGAGCGCCGAGAGCAGCGTGGCGAGCACGCGCGCGCCGCTGGCGCCGATCGGATGGCCGAGCGCGCAGGCGCCGCCATTGACGTTGAGCGTGGCATGATCGAGCCCGAGCTCCTTCATCGCGATCATGGCGACCGCGGCGAAAGCCTCGTTGACTTCGAACAGATCGACGTCGCCGATCTCCCAGCCGGCCCTGGCAAGCGCCTTCTTCATCGCAAAGACCGGGGCGGTGGTGAAACGCGCCGGCGCATGGGCATGCGCGGCATGCGCCACGATGCGGGCGACGGGCGTAAGGCCGAGCTTCTCCGCGACGCTCATCCGCGTCATCACCAGCGCGGCTGCGCCGTCCGAGATCGAGGAGGCGTTGGCGGCAGTGATCGTGCCATCCTTCGCGAAGGCCGGCTTCAGCGTGGGGATCTTGGCGGGATCGCCCTTGGCGGGCTGCTCGTCGAGCGTGACCGAGACGATGCCCTTGCGCGTTTTCACTTCGACCGGGACGATCTCGCGGTCGAACGCGCCGCTGGTCTGCGCCGCCTTGGCGCGCTCGAGCGAGGCGATGGCGAAATCGTCCTGCGCGGCGCGCGTGAACTGATATTCCCGGGCCACTTCCTCGGCGAAACTGCCCATCAGCCTGCCGGGTTCATAGGCATCCTCGAGCCCGTCGAGATACATGTGATCCATCAGCCGGTCATGGCCGATGCGCGCGCCGGCGCGGTGGCGCATCGAGAGATAGGGCGCGTTGGTCATGCTCTCCATGCCGCCCGCGATCAGCAGGTCGACCGAGCCGGCCGCAAGCGCCTCGGCCGCCATGATCGCCGCCTGCATGCCCGAGCCGCACATCTTGTTCACGGTGGTCGCTTCGATATGGTTGGGCAGGTCCGCCTTCAGTGCCGCCTGGCGCGCGGGCGCCTGGCCCAGGCCCGCGGGAAGCACGCAGCCCATGTAGATCCGCTCGATGGCATCGCCCTTGAGCCCGGCGCGCTCCACTGCGGCGCCGACCGCGGCGGCACCGAGATCAGTGGTGCTTGCCTCGCTCAGCACGCCCTGGAAGCTGCCCATCGGCGTGCGGGCGTAGGAGGCGATGACGACGTCGTCGGCGGACATATTGGATCCTCTCGTTGGTTGGGGCGCATCTAGTATCGCGCGCGACGGTTTGCAAAAGCCGCGCGCCCCGGCATGACAGGGCTGGCCATGAACCCGATCGAGATTCCCGGATGACATGCCTCGATCGGCGGGATCGCCGCTGCGTTCATGGTGTCGCCCGATTTCACGCGGAGCACCCCCGGCTGGAGCTTCGCGCTGTTCGCCGCTTCGAGCATCGCCGGGGTCGTCGGCGCGCTGCTCTCGAAGGATGCGCCGCTCCGGGCGCGGAATCTGGTGCTGTTCGGGATCAACTGCTCCGGTATCTATCGCTATCTCATCTGCAGGAAGAAGCGTCCCGGGGAATGCTGACGCATGACGATTGATCCGGTCTGGGGCTGGGCGGTGCTGCTCGGCGTGCTGGGGCTCGTCTTCGGCAGCTTCATCGCGACGCTGGCCATCCGCTGGCCCGCGGGGCGGGCGATCAGCCGCGGTCGATCCGAATGCGACAGTTGCGGCAAGGGGCTGCGCGCGGGCGAACTGGTGCCGGTGATGAGCTACCTTTTCCAGCGCGGCCGCTGCCGGGGCTGCGGTGCGCCGATCGGGGTGAGTCATGTGCTGACCGAATTGCTGGGCGGCGCGATCGGCGTGGCGGCGGCGATCGCCTCGCCCGATCCCGCCGGGGCGGCGGGCGCGGTCTTCGGCTGGCTGTTGCTGACGCTGGCGGCGCTCGACGTGGCGGCGCTGTGGCTGCCCAATGCGCTGACCGGGCTGCTCGCGGCGGCGGGATTGGCGACGGGGCTGGCAGGTCTCGATCCGCCGATCGGCGATCGGCTGATCGGCGGCGCGGCCGGGTTCGGCGTGCTGTGGCTGGTCGCCTGGGGATATCGCCGGCTGCGCGGGCGGCAGGGGCTGGGCGGGGGCGACCCAAAATTGTTCGGCGGAATCGGCTTGTGGCTGGGCTGGCAGGCGCTGCCGCTGGTGCTGCTCGCCGCCTGCCTGATCGGGCTGGCCGGGGTATTGGGGCTGATGCTCGGCGGCAGGCAGGTGACGGCGACCGATCGGCTGCCCTTCGGCGTGATGCTGGCGGCGGCTGCCTTCGCGGTATGGCTTGGCTTGGCGATCGGACCGATGCCGGGTTAGGCTCGTGTCCAAACAGGCGGGGAGAGAGCGATGCGGAACATGATGCTGGGTGCGCTCCTGGGGCTGCTCGCGGCGAATGGGGCGATGGCGCAGGACAAGTCGGCCGACGCGACGATCCAGGTGCTGGGCGTCGGCACGGTGGAGGAGGCGCCGACCATTGCCCATATCTCCTTCAAGCTGCGCGGCGAGGGCAAGGGATCGGATGATGCGCTGCGCGCCCTGGTCGCGCGCAAAGAAGCGGTGGCTCGCGACATGGGGGCGCTGGCCGAGGCCAAGTTCCGCCTCGAGACCGGAGATGTCGGGATCAATGAGGTGCGCGGGCGCGACTGCCGCGGCGCGAGCGAGGATGAAGACACGCCGCGCCTTTCCACCGGAGCATGCGCGGTCCTGGGCTATGTCGCGATGATGGAGGCATCGGTTGACGTGAGCCCCGTCGCGCTCGCGGGCACGCTTTCGGGGCTGGCGAGCAGGGCGGGCGCCAGCGAGGTGCGTCTTTCGAGGTTCCGTACCGCCGATCCGCGCGCGGCACAGCAGCGTGCGATGGCGGCCGCGGTGGCGAATGGACAGGAGCAGGCACAGGCGATCGCGGCTGCGTCGGGCGCGAAGCTTGGCCGGCTGGTGCGGGTGAGCGATCAGAATGGCGGCTATGCCATGGCCGATCAGTTGCAGGGACTTGCCGCAAGCGGCTCACAGAGGGAGGCCCGCATGCGCGAGCCGGTGGCGGTGGAAATCACTCCACAGGCGATCACGACCACGGCGCGGCTGGTCCTGGTCTACGAGATCGCGCGATGAGCATGCGCGACCTGCTCGACGCCCAGCGCGCCGCCTTCATGGCCGAGTTGCCGGTATCGCTCGATGCGCGCCGCGACCGGCTGAAGCGCGCGATCGCGATGATCGCCGACAATGCCGACTCGCTGTGCGACGCGCTGAGCGAGGATTTCGGCCATCGCAGCCGCGACCAGTCGATGATCACCGACATCGCCGCATCGGTGGGGCCGCTCAAGCACGCGCTGAAGCATTTCGTGCGCTGGTCCAGGCCGGCGCGCAAGCCGGTCCTGTTCCCGCTCGGGCTGCTCGGCGGGCGCGGACATGTCGAATATCAGCCCAAGGGTGTGGTGGGGATCATCGCGCCGTGGAATTTCCCGGTGCAGCTGGTGATGAGCCCGCTCGCCGGCGTGTTCGCGGCAGGCAACCGGGCGATGGTGAAGACCAGCGAATACACGCCCCTGGTCTCGGCGCTGATGGCGGAGCTGGCGGAGCGCTATTTCGACCCCGGCGAGCTGGCCTTCGTCACCGGCGGGCCGGAGGCGGGCAAGGCGTTCGCCGAGCTGCCCTTCGACCATCTGCTGTTCACCGGCGCCACGGGCATCGCGAAGCACATCCTGCACGCCGCCGCCGACAATCTCGTGCCGGTGACGCTGGAGCTGGGCGGCAAGTCGCCGGTGGTGATGGGCCGCTCGGCCGACATCGCGCAGGCGGCGGAGCGCGTGGCGCTGGGCAAGATGCTCAATGCCGGGCAGATCTGCCTCGCGCCCGACTACATGCTGGTGCCCGAGGAGAAGGAAGCCGCAGTGGTGGACGGCCTGATCGCGGCCGCCTCGCGCATGTATCCCACCTTGCTGTCGAATCCGGACTATACTGCGGTGATCAACGACCGGCACTATCGGCGCCTCACCGGCTGGATCGAGGATGCCCGGGCCAAGGGGGCCGAGGTGATCGCGGTGAACCCCGCGAACGAGGATTTCTCCGCCTCCAATGCTCGCAAGCTGCCGCTGCATATCATCCGCAACCCGACCGACGACATGACGGTGATGCAGGAGGAGATCTTCGGGCCGGTGCTGCCGGTGCGCAGCTATGCGCGCATCGAGGACGCCATCGGCGAAGTGAACCGACGCGACCGGCCGCTGGCGCTCTATTATTTCGGGAGGGACCGCGCCGAGCAGGGCCGGCTGCTCGACCGGACGGTCTCCGGCGGAGTGACGGTGAACGACGTGATCTTCCATGTGAGCCAGGAGGAACTGCCCTTCGGCGGCATCGGCCCTTCGGGCATGGGCGCCTATCATGGCGAGATCGGCTTCAGGACGTTCAGCCACGCCAAGGCCGTGTACAGCCAGCCGCGAATCGACGTCGCCAAGCTGGCGGGCATGAAGCCGCCTTATGGCAAGGCGACCCAGGCGACGATCAAGCGGCAGATGAAGGGCTAGCGGATGATCGAGTGGCTCGTTGCGCTGGGGCTGGGCATGGCGTTTCTCGCGACTATGCCCTGGCTGTTGCGCTGGATGCGCACGGCAGGCGGCAAGGGGAAGATGGGCGGCGTGGCGCTGGCATTGGGCGTCGCCTTTTCCTTCCTGTTCGATCCTGCCAAGGCAGCGGCGATGGAAAATGTCGACGGCCAGAAGCGCCGCGCATCCGCGCGCGGATGCGGGCGAGTCGCTCGATTGAGCGGCAAAAAAAAGGCCGCCCCGAAGGACGGCCGTGAAAGTCTTAGGAGAGGATGCCTGAAAGGCCCGATCTTTGTGCATCGCAGCGGGACATATCGCAAGTGCGAAATGATAACGATATCATTGCAGAAATTGCAACTGTCTAACGTTGTCAGTTGCGCAAGGCTGAATTGCTGCGCAGGGTGATGGAATGACGGCCCTGAAGCTCGACGATTTCCTGCCCTATCGCCTGTCGATCGCCTCGAACGCCGTGTCGGATGCGGTGGCGAGCGCCTATCGCGCGCTCTTCGGCTTGAAGATTCCCGAATGGCGCCTGGTCACCATCCTGGCCGAAGGCGGGGCGATGAGCCAGCAGGCCCTATGCGGCCGCACGCGCATGGACAAGGTGACGGTGAGCCGCGCCGCGATCGCGCTGTCGGAGCGGGGACTGGTCAGCCGGGCGAGCAATCCGGGCGACCAGCGCTCGCATCTGCTGACGCTCAGCAAGGCGGGCTGGGAGTTATACGAGGAAGTCGCGCCCAAGGCGATCGAGCTGGAACGCCGGGTCTTTGCCGACTTCACCCGCGAGGAGCGACTGCAGCTCAGGCGGATGCTCGACCGGATCGAGGCGGCGGTGGAGGATCTGGAGCACGGGGCGTGATCCTGGGCGTGATCCCGGGCTTGATCCCGGCCCCGGCTATCGCCTAAGCGGGGCATGCCCTCCCCAGGCGAACGCAGAACCGTGCCGCAGGAGGATTCTTCATGACCGTCATTCGTTCCGGCCTGTCCGTCGCCGAGCCGCTCGCGCGCTTCGTCGAGGAGCAGGTGCTGCCGGGGCTCGACATCGAGGCTGGGGGATGGTGGGCCGGCGTGGCGGGGATCTTCGCGCGGTTTGCTCCGGAAAATCGGGCGCTGCTGGCGAAGCGCGACGCGATCCAGGCGGCGATCGACGCCGCGCCGGCGCGCTCGGGCGACGAGGCCTTCCTGCGCGAGATCGGCTATCTGGTCGACGCGCCCGCGCCGTTCGCGATCGGTACCCGCAACGTCGACGCCGAGATCGCGACCATGGCCGGGCCGCAGCTGGTGGTGCCTGCGCTCAACGCGCGCTTCGTGCTCAATGCCGCCAATGCGCGCTGGGGCAGCCTGTACGACGCGCTCTACGGCACCGACGCGCTGCCGGGCGCGGCGAAGCCTGGCGGCTATGATCCGGAACGCGGGGCACAGGTGATCGCCTATGCCAAGGCCTTTCTCGACCGCGCCGTTGAGCTTGCCGATCGCAGTTGGTCCGAGGTCACCGGCATCACCATCGAGAACGGGCGTCCGCGCTTCGCACTTGGTGAAGTGACGGTCGCGCTGGAGGCGGACTGGCATGCGGAGGGCGATGATCCCTGGGTGGGCTTCCGCGGTGATGCCGGCAAGCCGACCGCGCTGATCTTCCGCCACAACGGCCTGCACATCGAAGTCGTGATCGACCGCGATCACCCGATCGGCCGCGACGATCCCGCCGGCATCGCCGATGTGCTGTTAGAGGCGGCGCTGACCACGATCGTCGACCTGGAGGATTCGATCGCGGCGGTCGATGCCGAGGACAAGGTCGCGGCCTATGCCAATTGGCTTGGGCTGATGCGCGGTGATCTGGAGGAGAGCTTCGCCAAGGGCGGCAAGACGCTTACTCGCAGGCTCGATCCCGATCGCGGCGAATTGCCGGGCCGCTCGCTGCTGTTCGTCCGCAATGTCGGGCACCTGATGACGACGCCGGCGCTGCACCTCGCCGACGGCAGCGAGGCGCCCGAGGGTGTGCTCGATGCGATCCTGACCAGTTCCATCGCGCTCTACGACCTGCGCGGGCTGGGCAGGTATCGCAACAGCCGGACGGGCTCGATCTACATCGTGAAGCCCAAGATGCACGGGCCCGAGGAATGCGCCTTCACCGACCGGCTGTTCGACGCGGTCGAGGATCTGCTCGTGCTGCCCCGCCACACGATCAAGGTCGGCGTGATGGACGAGGAGCGGCGCACTTCGGCCAACCTCGCCGCCTGCATCCATGCGGTGCGCGACCGGATCGTCTTCATCAACACCGGCTTCCTCGATCGCACCGGCGACGAGATCCACACCAGCATGCGCGCCGGGGCGATGGTGCCGAAGGGCGAGATGAAGGGCGCGGACTGGATCAAGGCCTATGAGGACCGCAACGTCCGCATCGGCCTGGCCTGCGGCCTCTCCGGCAAGGCGCAGATCGGCAAGGGGATGTGGGCAGCGCCCGACCGGATGGCGGACATGCTCGCGCAGAAGGTCGCGCATCCGCTGAGCGGCGCCAACACCGCCTGGGTGCCGAGCCCGACCGCGGCGACGCTGCATGCGCTCCATTATCACCAGGTCGACGTGTTCGCGCGGCAGCAGGAAATCGCGGGAGAGGCGATTCCGGGTCTGAAGCCGCTGCTCACCGTGCCGCTGGCCGAGGGGCGTAACTGGCAGGCCGAGGAAGTCGCGCGGGAGCTCGACAACAATGCCCAGGGCATCCTCGGCTATGTCGTGCGCTGGATCGACCAGGGCGTCGGCTGTTCCAAGGTGCCCGACATCCATGACGTCGGCCTGATGGAGGATCGCGCCACGCTGCGCATCTCCTCGCAGCATATGGCCAACTGGCTGCTCCACGGCGTCGCCAGCGCCGACGATATCGATGCAGCACTTGGGCGAATGGCGGCGAAGGTCGATGCGCAGAATGCGGGCGATCCGCTTTACCGGCCGATGGCGAAGAACCAGGCCGCGAGCCTGGCCTTCCAGGCGGCGCGGACGCTGATCTTCGAGGGGCTGGATCAGCCCAATGGCTATACCGAACCACTTCTCCACAGATTTCGTGCCGAAGCGAAGGCAATAGCGCGCTGAAATCCTTGGGCTTTCGCAAATGCGCGGACCCAAAGCGCATTTGGGTCGTTACGCTTGCGAGAGGGCCGGGCTAGGAACACGGCTCGAAAGGGAGCCAGTTGCGTAAAGGGGTGAAGCGGATTTGGCTGGCGGCGCTCGCTGGCACGGCATGCGTGCCGGGGCTGGCGCATGCGCAGATTTCCGATCCCAAGCCGGGGCAGGGCGCGCCGCCCTCCGGTCCAGCACCCGCGCCCTCCGCAAGTCCCACGCCCGCGCAGGCACAGGGCGGTACGACGGTCGCGGCGCCCGTCGACGAGCGCGCGATCGTGCCGGATGCGCAGTTCGAGGCGGCGATGCCGAAGATCGAGGGCGACCTCAACGCGCCGCTCGAGGCGATGCCGGCACCCACCGCTTCTCCCACGCCGATCTCGCCGCCGACCACCCAGGACCAGGCCGCGGAACAGGTCCGGCGACAGGCCGAGCAAAGCTTCGCGGCCGCGCCCGCCGAGGATCCCGAATTCGCCAGGCCGCTGCCGCCTTTGGCGGAATTCAAGGTCGAGCCGCCGGTGGAGGACAAGGTCGCCGACAAGAAATCGGTGACGATTCGCTACACCACGCATGAGGAAGGCCTCTCCGCGGTCGGGCTTGCGGGGCAGTTCGAGACACTCTCGGCGTTGGAGAATGGCGGCGGGCGGGCGGCGAACGCCGCGATGGTGGCGGCGCGCGCGCGGGAGGACGAACGCCTGGCGATCCGCCTGCTGCAATCGCGCGGCTATTATGATGCCACCGCGATTTCGACGGTCGATCAGAATCCGCAGACCCCGGGCACGTTGCGCGCGACGATCAGTGCCAATGCCGGACCGCTCTATCGCCTGGGCGACGTGAAGGTGACGAGCGATCCCACCGTGCCGCCGGGGCTGGTGCTGCGCGAGCTCAATCTCAATCCGGGCGATCCGATCGAGGCCGAGCGTGTCCAGGGTGCGGAGGCAAATGTGGCGCTGCGGCTCCCGCAACAGGGCTATCCCTTCGTCAAGGTTGGTCAGCGCGACATCCTGCTCGACGAGGAAACCCATATCGGCGACTATGCGCTGCCGATCGAACTGGGGCCCCGTGCGGTGTTCGGCGACATTCGTACCGAGGTGGCGAGCGGGACCGGGGCCCGGGAGGGCGCGCGTGCGAGCCGCAGCGAGCGGCGCCAGGAGCGCCGACGCCGCGTGCGCCAGCCGGTGTTCGATGCGGATCATATTAGGGTGCTGCGCCGCTACAAGCCGGGGGCGCTCTACGACGTCCGCGCAGTCGACGACCTGCGCGAGGCGATGATCGCGACCAGCCTGTTCTCCACCGTCGCGGTCGAACCCGTGCGTACGGGCGAGGCGGGGCCGGACGGCACCGAGGTGGTCGACTTGCTGGTCCGCCAGAGCCCGGGCCGTCCGCGCACGCTGGCGGCGGAACTGGGCTATTCCACTGGCCAGGGCATCCGGCTCACCGGCAGCTGGACGCACCGCAACCTGTTCCCGCCCGAAGGCGCGCTGATCGTCGCGGGCGTGCTCGGCACGCAGGAACAAGGGCTCACCACGACCTTCCGCCGCTCGAATGCCGGGCAGCGCGACAAGACCTTCCAGATCGCCGCGGCGCTCAACCATCAGGACTATGATGCGTATGAGAGCTACACCGGCACGCTCTCGTTCCGCTTCTTGCGCGATTCGACTCCGATCTGGCAGAAACGCTGGACCTATTTCTATGGCGCCGAATTGGTCGCAGCCAACGAGGATCGCTGGAACTATGCCAGCAACCGGCGCGATCGGGGCACCTGGCTGATCGCGGCGGCGCCGTTGTTCCTGGGCTATGACAGCTCGGATAATCTGCTGAATCCCACGCGCGGTTTCCGGATCAAGGCAAATGCCAGTCCGGAGACTTCGGTGCGCGGCGCGGCGCGGCCCTATGCGCGCTTCATGCTCGAAGGCACCTATTATCAGCCCGTTTCGAGCAGCATCGTCATCGCGGGACGGGCGCGGGTCGGCTCGATCATGGGCATCGCGCGCGACGACCTGCCGCCGTCGCGGCGCTATTATTCCGGCGGCGGCGGATCGGTGCGCGGCTTCGGCTATCAGGAACTCGGGCCGCGCTCGCCGGACGGCAAGCCGGTGGGCGGCCGCAGCTTCAATGAATTCGCGATCGAGGCGCGCTATCGCTTCGGCAATTACGGCATCGTGCCCTTCATCGACGCCGGGCAGGTCTATGAAGGCATCTACCCCACGGGCAAGAACATCCGCTTCGGCGCGGGTATCGGCGGGCGCCTCTATACCAATTTCGGCCCGATCCGCGTCGATGTGGCCACACCGATCGCGCGCAAGCCGGGCGAATCCAAGATTTCGCTCTACATCTCGATCGGGCAGGCCTTCTGATGGCGGAAGCAATGCCCGAACCGGCGCCGGCGACGGAGGATGCAGTCGCGGTCGCCCGCAGGCCCTTGTGGCGGCGCGTGGCGAAATGGACGGGGATCGCGCTGGCCGGGCTGGTGCTGGCGATCAGCGCGCTGGTGCTCGGGATCGACACCCAGACCGGGCGCCGCTTCGTGGCCGACCGGATTGCCGGGATCACGCTGGAATCGGGCCTCAATTTCCGTATCGGCCGGATCGACGGCTCGCTCTATGGCGCAATGATCCTGCGCAACGTGCAGGTGCGCGACACCAAGGGCGTGTTCGCCACTTCGCGCGAGATACGGATGGACTGGCGGCCGCTCGCCTATCTGGGCAATCGCGTGGACATACGCAGCCTCGCCAGCCCCGAAGTGAAGCTGCTGCGCATGCCGGCGCTCCAGCCCTCGGGCGATCCCAACGCGCCGCTGCTGCCCGACATCAACATCGATGTGGGTCGGCTGGACGTGGCGCGGATCGACATCGCCAGGGAAGTGGACGGCCGCGCGCGCTATCTCGGCCGGCTGGCGGGCAAGGCGCATCTCGCCGACCGGCGGGTACAGCTCGCGCTCGATGGCGGCACCATCGCCGCAAAGGGTATGGCGGGCGGCGACACGCTGGCGCTCACGCTCGATGCCACGCCCGAGAAGAACCGGTTGGACATCGACCTGAAGCTCGATGCGCCGGCCAAGGGGCTGGTTGCCGGATTGGCCGGGCTGGACGCGCCGCTCCGCTTCTCGGTGGCGGGCAGGGGGGATTGGGCCCGGTGGCAGGGCAGGGCCCTGGGCTTGCTGGGCGGCGCGCAACTGGCCAATCTCGATCTCGTCGCGACCAATGGCCGTTTCCAGCTGCGCGGGCCGCTGCATCCGGGGCTGTGGATGAAGGGGCCGGTCGAGCGGCTCGCCGCGCCGCGGCTCGATCTCGACCTCGACGCGAAATGGGCGGACCGCGCGGCGGACGGCGTGGTCAAGCTGCGCTCCACAGCATTGTCGGTGGAGGCGGGCGGCAAGGTCGATCTGGGCCATAATCGGTTTCAGGGCCTGAAGGTCGATGCGATCCTGCTCAAGGCAGGGGCGATCGCGCCCAACCTGGTCGGGCGCTCGGTGCGCGCCTCGCTGGCGCTGGACGGCGCGTTCGCCCGGCCGGTGGTCGACTACCGGCTCACCGCCGGCGCGCTCGGGTTCGGCGAGACGGTTGCCGAGCACTTATATGCCGAAGGGCGTGCGCGGGTGGACGCGAACCGTATCCTGGTCCCGATCAAGGCCCGCGCGGCGCGCGTTTCGGGGCTCAACGCCGCGGCGGGAGGCCTGGTCACCAACCTGACGGTGAACGGCGACCTGGCGATCTCGGGCCAGCAGATCCTCTCCGACAATCTGCGCATCCGCTCGGACAAGATCGATGCGACTGCGATCGTCGCCGCCGATATCGGCCGCGGGCGCTATACCGGCGCGCTCAAGGGGCGGGTGAACGACTATCGGATCGACGGCGTGGGCGTTGTCGACCTCAAGACCGATGCCGAGCTGTTCGCCGCGCCTGGCGGCGGCTGGGGCATTCGCGGGCACCTTGCCGGTCAGTCCCGGAAGATCTTCAGCGACGGCGCGCGCGAATTTCTGGGAGGCAATGCCGTCGCTTCGGCGCGCCTGGTGCTCGATCCCAAGGGTGTGATCGGCATCAGCGACGTGAAGATGAAGGCGCCGCAGTTCCGCGTTCTGCGCGGATCGGGGCGCTATGACCCCGCCGGGCCGATCCTGATCGATGCCGATGCGGTTTCCGACCAATATGGTCCGCTCGCCGCGCGTGTGACGGGCACGCTCAATGCGCCGCTGGTGCGGCTGAAGGCACCCAGGCCCGGGCTCGGCATCGGGCTGGTCGATCTCGAGGCGAACATTCGTGGACGCGGCGATTCCTGGGCGGTCCTCGCCACCGGCAACACCGATTACGGGCCGTTCGACGCCGACGTCCTCGTGCGCACCGGCACCCGCCTCGCGATCGACGTCAATTCGGGCCGGTTCGCCGGCATGGACATCACCGGCCGGTTGGAACAGTCGTCCGCCGGGCCGTTCGCCGGCGAACTCGCGTTCAACGGATCGGGTATCGTGGGGCGGGCGACCCTATCGGCACAGGGCAAGCTGCAGCGCGCCGACGTGAAGGCAACAGCTTCCAACGCCAAGATACCAGGCGCCGCGGGCCTGACCATCGGCCGTGCGCTGATCGACGGCAGCGTCGTGCTCGCCGATACGCCCGAGATCGTCGGCGACGTGCAGGTCGCGAACCTGCGCCAGGGCAATTTCGTGCTCAAGACCGGCCGCGCGAAGATCGCCTATGCCGGCGGCAAGGGCACTGCCCAGGTCTTCGCCAATGGCTCCACGGGCGTACCCTTCCAGGTCGCCGCCAATGCCCGGCTCGCGCCCGATGCATGGCTGGTGGCGATGCAAGGGCAAGCGAGCGGCGTGAATTTCCGCACGGCCCAGCCGGCGCAGGTGGCGATCCGCGAGGGAGTCTATCATCTGCTCCCGGCCAAGATCGATTTCGACAAGGGCAGCGCGCGGATGGCGGGCAGCTATGGCAAGGGCATGGTGCTGCAGACGCGGCTCGACAGCCTCGACCTGGCAGTGATCAATGCCTTCGTCCCCGATCTCGGCATCGGCGGCACCGCGACGGGCAGCCTCGACTTTGCGCAAACCTCGGCCGAGGCCTTTCCCAGCGCCGATGCGCGGCTGGAGATCGCCGACTTCACGCGCGCCAGCCTGGCTGCCGTCTCGACGCCGGTGAATGTGAGCTTCGTCGGCAAGCTGCTGCCCAATGGCGGCGATGCGCGCGCGCTGATCCGCCGCGGCACCACGACGATCGGCCGCGTGGTGGCGACGCTCAGCCCGCTGGGTCCGGAAGCCGGGCCCTGGACCGAGCGCATGCTCGCGGCACCGCTCTCGGGCGGCATCCGCTATAACGGTCCGGCGGCGGTGCCCTTCTCGCTGGCGGGCCTGTCCGGCCAGCAGCTCGACGGGCCGATCGGCATCGCGGCGGATTTCTCGGGCAAGGTCGAGGAGCCGCGGCTCACCGGTGTCGTCCGGGCGAGCAACCTTCACTACGAGAACGAGAATCTAGGCACTCGGCTGACCGCGATGCAAGTCGACGGCACGTTTTCGAATGACGAGTTCATCCTGAATTCGCTCACCGCCAAGGCGGGGGACGGCACGGTGACCGCGCAAGGCAGGGTGAGCCTGTCCTCGGCGAACGGCTATCCGATCGCGATCACCGCGGACCTCAACAATGCCCGCCTCGCGCGCAGCGACGCGCTGGGCGCGACAGCGACGGGCAAGATCAGCATCACCAAGAATCCCGAGGTTTCCCGGATCGAGGGCCGGCTCACGATCCCCGAGGCGCATTACCAGATCATCCGCCAGGGCGCTGCCGAAGTGCCCGAACTCACCGGCGTACGCCGCAGGAGCGCGACGGGCGAGGATCAGGGCCCCGCGCCGGTGATCCGCCGCGCGTTCGGTGACTTCGACCTCAACCTGCGCATCAATGCCGACAATCGGCTGGTCGTCACCGGCATGGGCCTGGAATCGGAATGGCGCACGCAGATCACGGTGCGCGGCACCACATTGGCCCCGGACATTCGCGGCACGATGGAGATCGTGCGCGGTACCTACAGCTTCGCCAGCCGTCGCTTCGACATCACGCGCGGCACGATCCGCTTCCAGGGCTCGGCGCTCACCAACCCGTCGGTGGACATCCAGGCAAGCACCACGGCGGAGGGAGTCACGGCGATCCTCACTGTTTCGGGCACCGCGCAGCAGCCGCAGATCGCGTTCAGCTCGACGCCGGCGCTGCCGCAGGAGGAAGTGCTCTCCCGCCTGTTCTTCGGCACCAACGTGACCAACCTCTCCGCCACCGAGGCGATCCAGCTCGCCGCGGCGCTCCAGTCGCTGAGCGGTACTGGCGGCGGGCTCAATCCCCTGGGACAGCTCAAATCGGCCACCGGCATCGACCGGCTGCGCATCCTGGGCGCCGATGATGTGGGCGGCCGAGGCACGGCCTTGGCGGCGGGCAAGTATCTGACCGACGACATCTATGTGGAGATCATCACCGATGCGCGGGGCTTCACCGCCACCCAGCTCGAGATATCGCTCAGCCGCACGCTGAGCCTGCTCTCCCAGGCCGGCTCGTTCGGAGGCTCGAGCGTCAGCCTCAAATATTCCAGGGATTATTGAGCCTGCGGATTTCCCTGCTTACAAGGGTGTAAACAGATCGGCGGGAGAGGCGCGTGGCCGAGCATTTCGACGTAGTGATCGTGGGAGCCGGCATCTCCGGCATAGGCGCGGCATATCATCTCCGGGCGAACAGCCCGGACCGCAGCTATGTGGTGCTCGAAGGCCGCGAGCGGCTGGGCGGCACCTGGGACCTGTTTCGCTATCCGGGCATCCGCTCGGACTCGGACATGTTCACGCTCGGCTTCTCCTTCCGCCCCTGGACCGAGAGCAAGGCGATCGCCGACGGGCCGTCGATCCTCAACTATCTGGACGAGGCGGTCCGCGACTATGGGATCGACGAGCATATCCGCTATTCGACTCGCGTGACCGGCGCGAGCTGGTCGACGGAAGACGCGCAGTGGACCGTCACCGCCGAGCGGGGCGGGGAAGCGGTGACCTTCACCTGCGCGTTCCTGTTCCTGTGCACCGGCTATTATAATTATGAACGCGGCTACACGCCCGACTTCGCCGGGGCGGCCGACTTCAAGGGCCGGATCGTCCATCCGCAATTCTGGAGCGACGACATCGATTACAGGAACAAGCGCGTCGTGGTGATCGGCAGCGGCGCGACGGCGGTGACGCTGGTGCCTGAGCTGGCCAAGCAGGCGAGCCATGTGGTGATGCTCCAGCGCTCGCCCACCTATATCGTCTCGCGTCCCTCGCAGGATGCCGTGGCCAACTGGATGCGCGGCTGGATGCCGTCGATGACTGCCTATGGCCTCACGCGCTGGAAGAATGTGCTGCTCCAGCAGTTCTTCTTCCGCCTCGCCCGCAAGAACCCCGAAAAGACTCGCGAGCGGATCGTCCAGATGGCGCGTGCCGAGCTGGGGCCGGACTATGACGTCGATACGCATTTCACGCCGCGCTACAATCCCTGGGACCAGCGCGTCTGCCTGGTGCCCGATGCCGACCTGTTCGCCGCGCTGCGCGAGGGCAAGGCCGAGATGGTGACCGACACGATCGAGCGCTTCACCGAGACCGGGCTGGCGCTCGGTTCGGGCAAGACGCTGGAGGCCGACCTGATCGTCACGGCGACCGGGCTCGAGATCCAGCTGTTCAGCGGCATGCCGATCCGCGTCGACGGCAAGGCCTTCGAACCGGCGAAGGCGATGACCTACAAGGGCATGATGTTCTCCGACGTGCCCAATTTCGCGATCTCCTTCGGCTATACCAACGCCAGCTGGACGCTGAAGAGCGACCTCACCGCCAATTACGTCACCCGCCTGCTCAACGCGATGCGCAAGCGCCGCATGCGCCAGGTGACGCCTCGCATGGCCGCGCCGGTCGAGGAAGCGCCGTTCCTCGATTTCACCTCGGGCTATGTCCAGCGCGCGGCTGACAGGCTGCCCCGCCAGGGCACGCGCAAGCCGTGGCGGCTCAACCAGAACTATGCCCGCGACGTGATGGCGCTCAAGTTCGGCGGGATCGACCAGGAGATGGAATTCTCCAACCCGGTGCCCGCCGGCAAGGCCGCCGCCTAGACCAGCAACGCCTTCGCGGCCACGACGCCGCTGTTATAGGCGCCGTGGGCGGTGGAGAATTCGCCGTCCGAGCATGCTTCGCCGGCGAAGCGGATGCGGGGGTCGACCGGGGTGCGCAGCACCGCGCGGGCGCCGTGCCGTCCGGGCAGGGCGTGGCTGTAGCTGCCGAGGATGTGCGTCTCGCGACCCCAGGCCGAGCCGGCGACGAAGCGCAGCTTCCCGCGCCAGTCGCTGCCGAGCAGGTGGCACAGCTCGCCGATCGCGAACGCGGCGGCGCCGTTCAGCCCTTCCTTCTCCATCGCCCGGGCCCCATCGCCGCCGAGCATGCACTCGACGACCGGGCGGCCGAACGGCCTGAGCGTGTAGCTGCCCGTGCACGCGCTGTGCGGATCGCCGACCAGATGGGCGTTGTCGTCAATCTCTTCCCCGCCCTCCAGTGCGAAGAACAGCTTGTCGGCAAGACCGAGCGGAAGCTCGGAGGCGGCATGGAGGATCGCGTCATGCCCCGGCAGGGCAAGGGCGCCGCTGGCAAGGACGTTGGTCGATACGGTGACGATCGCGGCATTGGCGGTGACCGTACCCCGGGGCGTCGCGATGCGGAGCCGCTTGCCGGATGTGTCTATCCCGCTCACCGGCGTCGCCAGCGCCGCGGGCAGCCCCGCGGCATGCGCGGCGACCAGTGCGCCATAGCCCTGTTCGACGCGCCAATCGATATCGGTCGAGGCTTCGTCATAGGCGAACCAGTCGGCCACCGACATCTCGCGTATCGGCGCGCCGTTGATGAAGCCCGACAGCGCATCGAGCGCCGCGTTCCACTTGCCGCCCGGCGGGAGCAGGTCCGAGGCGCGATCGCTTGGCGGGGGCGTGCGTATCGCCGCCATGCACGCGTCGAACACCTCCCACAGCTCGGCCTGTTCGGTCCGGGAGAAGCCGAGCTCGCGCCATTGCTCGTCCCAGAGCGGAGGCGCGCGATAGATTGCGAAGCCACACGCCTCGGCGATGGGCACCCAGGGGTTGCTCGTCGCCGAATGGAGCCAGCCCGCGCCCAGATCGATCGGCAGTCCGGCGACGTGTACCGTATGGGCACGGCCGCCGAGCCGGCCCTGTGCCTCGAGCAGCAGCACGTCCCTGCCGGCATCGGCCAGGGTGCGCAGCGCGCCGACGCCGGCCGCACCGCCGCCGATCACGACGATATCGGCATGGTCCTTCACGCCGCCGCGCGGCTCTTGAGCAGGGCGGAGCGCAGGCACTCGCAGACGATTTCGTCGCGCTGGTTCAGCATGCGATGCCGCCAGGTGACGATGCCCTGGCCGGGGCGCGATCTGGACGGGCGCAGCTCGGTCACTTCGCTCTCGGCGCGCAGCGTGTCGCCGATGAATACCGGCTTTGGCATCCGCAATGCGTCATAGCCGAGGTTCGCGACCAGCGTGCCGGCGGTGGTGTCGCCCACGGTGATTCCCACCATCAGGCTGAACGTGAAGGTGCCGTTGACGAGGATCTGGCCGAACTCGCTCGCCCGCGCCGCTTCCGCATCGAGGTGGAGCGGCTGGGTGTTGTGCGTCATCGTGGAGAAGAGGAGGTTGTCCGTCTCCGTCACGGTGCGGCGCAGTTCGTGGGCGATCACGTCGCCGACCTGCCATTCGTCGTAGAATCTGCCTGCCATTCCCGTCTCACCCTCATTCTTCGTCGTGCCGATCCCGAACTTGATCCGGGGTTCGGGATCCAATGCGCCTCGAGCGACACTGCTCGTAGCAAGCTGGACCTGGGGCCTATCCCTCTCTGGTCCCTCCCGCCATCCACCTCTGGTCATCCCCGCGAAGGCGGGGATCCAGAGTCACGGGCGATGTGGCAGAGAAACCCTGGGTCCCCGCCTGCGCGGGGATGACGAAGTGGGTACCTTTCCCAAGGGGATGCTCGCCGAGCAGGTTCAAGGCCACGGTCGCGGTCATTCCGCCTTCTCGACCTTTGCCAGCAATGTCCCTTCGCTCACCTGGTCGCCCTGCGCCACGTTCAGCTCGCCAACGGTGCCGTCGAACGGGGCGGTGAGCCCATGTTCCATCTTCATCGCCTCGAGCGTGACCAGGCGCTGGCCCTTGGTGACCGTATCGCCCGCCGCGACTTCCACCGCGGTGACGCGACCCGGCATCGGGGCGAGGATCGCGCCGTCGGATGTCGTGGCGGCCCCGCTGCCCCGGATTGCGAGCGTGATGTGGCTGGCCAGCCCTTCGGAGAAGATCACCGCATCCGCGCCTTCGCGGTGGATGCCCATGATCTCGAACTGGCTCGCCATCGGGGCGGCGGGAGCAAGTGCCAGAAGCTGGTCCAGGCCGTCGGCGCCGTCGAGCTGATGCTGGACGCCATTCACGAACACCCGGCGCGAGAGCATGGGTGGGGCGTTGAGGCGGAAGCCGGCAGGGCCCTTGGTCTCGGGGGAAGCGTCCGCGAGCCACAGGCGAATCTTGTAATCGAGATCGGGTGAAAGCCCGGGGAGCGTTGCCAGCCGATCCGCATGGGCGGCGATGAAACCCGTTTCGACTCCGCCTGCGAGAAAGGCGGGTTCCTGCAACAGGCGCATGAGGAAATTGGCATTGGTGCGCACCGGCCAGACCTGGACCTGCCCGCAGGTAAGCGCGAGCAGGTCGGCAGCCTGATCACGGGTAGCGGCGTGGACGACCAGCTTGGCGATCATCGGATCGTAGAAGGAGCTGATTGTATCGCCTTGCTCCACGCCGGTTTCGATGCGAACGCGCTGGTCTTCCGAATCGTCGTTCCACTCCGCGCCCAAGGCGAGGCGTTCGAGCCTCCCGACCGACGGGAGGAAGCCGGCAGCGGGATCCTCGGCATAGAGGCGTGCCTCCATCGCCCAGCCACGGATCGCGAGCTCGTCCTGCCGTTTGGGCAAGGCTCCGCCCGAAGCGACCCGCAGCTGCCATTCGACCAGGTCCTGGCCGGTGATCTCCTCGGTCACCGGATGCTCGACCTGGAGGCGGGTGTTCATCTCCATGAACCAGATGCGGTCGGCGCGCAGGCCTTCCGAGGCATCGGCGATGAACTCAATCGTGCCCGCGCCGACATAGTCGACCGCCTTGGCCGCACGGACGGCGGCGGCGCAGATCGCTTCGCGAGTCTCCGCATCCATCCCGGGCGCGGGGGCTTCCTCGATCACCTTCTGGTGGCGGCGCTGGAGCGAGCAGTCGCGCTCGAACAGGTGCACGACATTGCCGTGCGTGTCGCCGAACACCTGCACTTCGATGTGGCGCGGCGAGAGGATGTACTTCTCGATCAGCACGCGATCGTCGCCGAAGGAAGAAGCCGCCTCGCGCTGGCAGGAGGCGAGCGCGTCGGCGAAGTCCGCCGGGGCATCGACGCGGCGCATGCCCTTGCCGCCGCCACCGGCCACGGCCTTGATCAGCACCGGATAGCCGATCTTGTCCGCCTCGGCCTTGAGATGCGCGGGGTCCTGGTTCTCGCCGAGATAGCCGGGCGTGACGGGGACGCCGGCTGCGATCATCCGCTCCTTGGCCGCGTCCTTCAGGCCCATGGCGCGGATGCTGTCGGGATTGGGGCCCACCCAGACCAGCCCGGCGGCGATTACCGCCTCGGCGAAATCGGCATTTTCCGAGAGAAAGCCATAGCCGGGATGGATCGCCTCGGCACCCGTCGCCTGGGCGGCGGCGATGATCTTCTCGCCGACCAGATAGGATTCGCGCGCCGGGGAGGGGCCGATATGCACCGCCGTATCGGCCTGGCGGACGTGCAAGGCGCTCGCATCGGCGTCGGAATAGACCGCGACCGTGCGGATGCCCATCGCCCGCGCCGTGCGGATGATCCGGCAGGCGATCTCGCCGCGATTGGCGATCAGCAGCGACCGGATCATCGGGCGACTCCGCTGAAGTTCAGGAAGCCTGGACTATGGAGCCTTTGATTTCGCCCCCCGCGCGCCGGCCGGATGGCGAGGAGGCGAGGCATGGGCTGCGTGGAGACGAGCGTAAGCATGCGAAATCCTAGATTGGAAGCGCAAATCACGGGTGGCGCTCCGGGAAGCCGTGGCGCTCGGCCAGCGCTGCCAACAATACCTCGATCTCGTTGGCGAAGCCGCCGTCCCAGACGAGCGCCGGGAGATTCTGATTCGCCTCCCCGATCGCTTCGACCACCGCCGCGCGCGGGCGGGGCCAGGGGACGCGAACCACGTCGAGCTTCGCCGCACGCTCGGGGAAGCTGGCGAGCAGGCCCTCGATGACCATGCAGTCCTTGCAGTAGAAGACGCGCTCGCCGCCGAACGCGGGATCGGCGAAGGCGTGCTCGAGCAGGAAGAGCGTGTCGCGGCTCATTGCGCGGTGCAGCCGGTGGTGCGTTGCGACCAGGTGACGTTGAGCACCTTCCACGACGCGTTTTCGCGGACCAGGTCGAAATGGTTGATCCCGCAATGATGCGCCTTGCCGTCGATCAGGAAGACATAGGGCGCCCAGACCATGGCGATGTCACCGTCCACTTCGATGGCGGGGGTGGAGATGCGCTCCTCGAGCTTCTCCGGGCCCGGCTTGATGCCGGCGGCGAACTCGGCCCAGCTCAGATGGCGGAGCGCACGGCTGCCGTCGGGCTTCTCGATCGCGACGGTGGCGCCGCCCTCGGGCCGCGTCTGGGCGAGGATCGCGGCGCCGTCATGCGCGGCGAGCCCGGCGAACATCGCGTTGATCGGCGACATCACGGCCGCGGCCTCGGCATCCTCATAGGGAAGCGGGTTGGCGGGGGGCAGCCTGGGCGTGGGCGTGGTCTGGGCCAGTGCGGGAAGCGGGGCGAGGAGGGCGGCGAGGAGAAGCTGCTTCATTCCGAACCTTTCAATTCCTCCCCCAGCTTTGCTGGGGGAGGGGGACCATGCAAAGCATGGTGGAGGGGCGCGCGAAGCGCGGAAGGGGCCAAAAGCCATATTCAAGGGCACAGGAAAGGCGCGGCGACAGGCCAAAGCGCAACGACGGGAGATGGCGCTTCCCGAAGTCATGCTTTGGCAGCAGCTCCGACGGAACGGAACCGGCCATCGCTGGCGCCGTCAGCATCCGGCAGGGGTATATTCGCTTGATTTCTACTGCGATGCGGCGAAGCTTTGCGTCGAAGTCGATGGCGAAGCGCATGAGCGGGGAAGCAGGCCCGCTCGAGATGCCCGACGTGACGCCCGGCTGGCAGCGAACGGCATTCTCACCCTGCGAATACCCGCGGCTGAAGTGCTCGGAAACATCGAAGGCGTGGTGCGCGCCGTCAGCGAACACGCGCGGAAGCGCGTGCCCCTCCACCGTCCTTCGGACGGTCCCCCTCCCCGAGACGAGCTCGGGGAGGAATGAGGAAGGCGCGACCGCCCCCGCCATCACATCCGGAACACGCCGAACGCCGGGCGTTCCGGGATCGGTGCGTTGAGCGTCGCGGCGAGCGCGATGCCAAGCACGTCGCGGGTCTGCGCCGGATCGATGATGCCGTCGTCCCACAGGCGCGCGGTGGCATGCCAGGGATTGCCCTCGTCCTCGTAGCGCTGGCGGATCGGGGCCTTGAACGCCTCGGTTTCCTCCGGCGTCCATTTCTCGGCGTCGCGGTGGACGGTGGCGAGCACCGAGGCGGCCTGCTCGCCGCCCATCACCGAGATGCGGCTGTTGGGCCAGGTGAACAGGAAGCGGGGCGAATAGGCGCGGCCGCACATGCCGTAATTGCCGGCGCCGAAGCTGCCGCCGATCAGCACCGTGATCTTGGGCACAGTCGCGGTGGCGACCGCCGTCACCAGCTTTGCGCCATGTTTCGCAATGCCTTCCGCTTCATACTTCCCACCGACCATGAAGCCGGAGATGTTCTGGAGGAAAAGCAGGGGGATGCGGCGCTGGCAGGCCAGCTCGATAAAGTGTGCGCCTTTCTGCGCGCTCTCCGAGAACAGCACGCCGTTATTGGCGATGATGCCGACCGGCATGCCCCACACATGCGCGAAGCCGCAGACCAGCGAAGTGCCGTAGAGCGGCTTGAACTCGTGGAATTCGCTGCCGTCGACGATGCGGGCGATCACCTCATGCACGTCATAGGGGGCGCGGACGTCTTCGGGGATGATGCCGTAAAGCTCTTCTGCGTCGTATCTGGGCGCGCGCGGATCGAGCAGGGCGATGTCGGGCGTGCGATCGGCGGGCAGGTGGCTGACGATGTCGCGCACGATGGTCAGCGCATGCGCGTCATCCTCGGCGAGATGGTCGACTACGCCCGACTTGCGGGCATGGAGGTCGCCGCCGCCCAGATCCTCGGCTGAAATGACTTCGCCCGTGGCGGCCTTCACCAGGGGCGGGCCGGCGAGGAAGATCGTGCCCTGGTTGCGGACGATCACCGTCTCGTCGCTCATCGCGGGGACATAGGCGCCACCGGCCGTGCAGCTGCCCATCACGCAGGCGATCTGCGGGATTCCCTTGGCCGACATGTTGGCCTGGTTGAAGAAGATGCGGCCGAAATGGTCGCGATCGGGAAAGACCTCGGCCTGATGGGGCAGGTTGGCGCCGCCCGAATCGACGAGGTAGATGCAGGGCAGGCGGTTCTGCTCGGCGATCTCCTGGGCGCGGAGATGCTTCTTCACCGTCATGGGATAATAGGTGCCGCCCTTCACCGTGGCGTCGTTGCACACGATCATCACGGTGCGCCCCGAGACCCGGCCGATGCCCGCGATCATTCCGGCGCCGGGCACTTCGCCCTCGTACATGTCGCAGGCGGCGAGCTGGCCGATCTCCAGGAATGGGGAGCCGGGATCGAGCAGCCGCTCGACGCGTTCGCGAGGCAACAGCTTGCCACGGCTGGCGTGGCGCTCGCGGGCGGACTCGCTGCCGCCCAGCGCTGCCCGGGCGACATCGGCGCGAAGCCGTTCCGCCAGGGCGCGGTTATGCGCGGCGCGGGCGCGGAAATCCTCGCTATCCGCCGCAACCCTCGAATCGAGCACCGGGGCGCTCATAGATAGGGCATCCTTCCTGTCCTAGTTTTCCCCTCCCTACACTGGCTGGGCGGGCATGGGAAGGTGCTGGCGCAAAGCCGCCGGCAGGAGTAGCGGTCCTGTCATACAGTAATACGGGAGAGTCGGCTTGAAGACTTACACGCTCCTCGTCGCGGCGCTGCTCGCGACCACCGCCTGCACCCCTTCGGGCACGGGCGCGGGCACCACTGCCGCGGCCGGCACCGGCGTCGGCGTCGACCTGGTCGGGCTCGACAAGCAAGTGAAGCCGGGCGACGATTTCGAGGAATATGCCAATGGCGGCTGGCGCGCGAAGACCGAGATCCCGGCCGACCGCACCGTGACCGGCATGTTCCTGGAGGTGTTCAACAAGGCCGAGGCGAACAACAAGGCGATCATCGACGCGGCGTTGAAGGCAGAGGCGGCGGCCGGCACCGACCAGCGGCGGATCGCCGACTGGTACAAGGCCTATACCGACACCGCGGGGATCGAGGCGCGCGGGCTGGCGCCGCTCAAGCCGCGCCTGGATGCCATCGCTGCGCTCAAGGACAAGAAGGCGCTCTCGGCGATGCTGCGCGGCAATGTCCGCGTCGATGTCGATCCGCTCAACGCGACCAATTTCCACACCGAGAACCTGTTCGGCCTGTGGGTGAGCCAGGCGCTCGACAAGCCGGACCAGACGGTTCCCTATGTGCTGCAGGGCGGCCTGGGGATGGAGGACCGCGACTATTATCTCTCGAAGACCGAGGCGATGGCCAAGACGCGCGAGGGCTACAAGGCGTATCTGGTCAAGATCTTCACGCTGGCCGGCATGAGCGATCCGGCGGCGCGCGCCGCGCGGGTCTTCGATCTCGAGACCAAGATCGCCACCGCGCACACCGACATCGTCGCCAGCCAGGACGTGCAGAAGGCCGATAACTGGTGGAAGAAGGCCGATTTCGCGGCCAGGGCGCCGGGGATCGACTGGGCCGGCTTCTGGAACGCCGCCGGGCTGGGCGGGCAGCAGGAATTCATCGTCTGGCATCCGGACACGACGGTGAAGCTGGCGAAGCTGGTCGAGAGCGAGCCGATCGAGGCCTGGCAGGATTGGCTGGCCTTCCACCAGATCAACCAGGTAACCGCAGTGCTGCCGGCGAAGTTCGACCAGGCAAGCTTCGATTTCTTCTCGAAGCAGCTGCGCGGCCAGCAGGCGATGCGTCCGCGCGACAAGCGCGCCATCGCCAGCGTCAACAACAATCTGGGCGACGCGGTGGGCCAGCTCTATGTGAAGCATTATTTCCCGGCCTCGTCCAAGGCCGACATCCAGAACATGGTGACGAACATCAAGGCGGCGTTCGACAAGCGCGTCGCCGGTCTCAGCTGGATGGACGAGGCGACCAAGGCCGAGGCGCGCAGGAAGATCGAGACGATGCGCGTGGGCGTCGGCTATCCGGAGACCTGGCGCAGCTATTCGAGCCTCGACGTGAAGGCGGACGACCCCGTCGGCAACCTGATCCGCGCGGAGCAGGCCGAGACCCGGCACCAGCTCGCCAAGATCGGCAAGCCGGTCGACAAGGGCGAATGGTGGATGACGCCGCAGACGGTGAACGCAGTGAACCTGCCGCTGCAGAACGCGCTCAACTTTCCGGCTGCGATCCTCCAGGCGCCCTTCTACGATCCCAAATCCGATGCGGCCGCCAATTACGGTTCGATCGGCGCGACGATCGGCCATGAGATCAGCCACAGCTTCGACAATACCGGATCGAGCTTCGACAGCGCCGGCAAGCTGCGCAACTGGTGGACGCCCGAGGACCTGAAGCACTTCCAGGAAGCGAGCGCCGCGCTGGCGGCACAGTACAGCGCCTATGAAGTGCTGCCGGGGCTGTTCCTGAACGGCAAGCAGGTGCTGGCCGAGAACATCGCCGATGTAGCGGGGCTGACCGCCGCCTATGAGGCGTACCACGCCTCGCTCAAGGGCAAGGAAGCGCCGGTGATCAACGGGTTGACCGGCGACCAGCGTTTCTTCCTGGCCTTTGCGCAGAGCTGGCGCGAGAAGCAGCGCCAGGAAGCGCTGCGCGCCGAAGTGGCAACCGATCCGCACGCGCCGGGCCGCTGGCGTGCGCTCACCGTGCGCAATCTCGATGCCTGGTATCCGGCATTCAACGTGCAGCCGGGCGAGAAGCTGTATCTGGCGCCTGAGAAGCGCGTGAAGATCTGGTGATCGCCGGCTGACTGGAACCCGGACGCCCGGGTTCCGGTGCCTCCCCCTGTCCGCTGGCGGAGGCGCTCAGTCCCGCGGAGGGGGATCGGGCAGCAGGATGCTCGCGATCAGGCCGCCAATCGCAATGACGAATGCGGCTCCCACCAGCCAAGTGAGGAGCCCGATCGGGAAGTTGCCGGGGTTGCTGTTCGCCGGATCGTAGAGCTTTCCGAAGAAGCTGCCATAGAGCATCCCGGCCGCGACCCCCCAGCTCGCCGAGAAAAATGCCCGGCGCGATGTTGTCGGACGGCGGACCAGGATCGCGGCGGCGATCATCATCGCGCCGGCCAGCATGTCGTCCATCCAGAACACCGCCGGGCGGCCCGCACCCCAGGAACGATAGCCTTCGCCCGCCATCAGCAGGATAGCGCCGATCAGCCCCAGGATGCGCAGCGCCTTCATGCGGCGCCGATCAGCTCGCGTCCGATCAGCATGCGGCGGATCTCGTTGGTGCCGGCACCGATGTCGAGCAGCTTGGCGTCGCGGGCAAAGCGCTCGACCGGCCAGTCCTTGGTATAGCCCGCGCCGCCCAGCGCCTGGATCGCCTCGAGCGAGACCTTCACGGCATTTTCGGACGCCAGCAGTATCGCGCCGGCCGCATCGAAGCGCGTGGTCTTGCCGGCGTCGCAGCTCTTCGCCACCGCATAGACATAGGCGCGGGCGCTGTTCAGCGCGACGTACATGTCCGCCACCTTGGCCTGCATCAGCTGGAAATGGCCGATCGGCTGGCCGAACTGCCTGCGCTCGCGGATATAGGGCAGCACGACGTCGAGACAGGCCTGCATGATGCCGAGCTGGATGCCGGCGAGCACGGTGCGCTCATAGTCCAGGCCCGACATCAGCACGCCGACGCCGCCGTTGAGCGGGCCCATCACTTGCTCCTCGGCGACTTCGCAATCGTTGAAGACCAGCTCGGCGGTGGGCGAACCGCGCATGCCCATCTTGTCGATCTTCTGGCCGATCGAGAAGCCGGGCATGTCCTTCTCGATCAGGAAGGTGGTGATGCCGCGCGAGCCTTCGCCGGTCTTGGCATAGACGACCAGCGTGTCGGCATAGGCCGCGTTGGTGATCCAGAACTTGGTGCCGTTCAGAACATAGCCGCGGTCGGTCTTCTCGGCGCGCAGCTTCATCGAGACGACGTCCGAGCCGGCGCCCGCCTCGGACATGGCGAGCGACCCGACATGCTCGCCCGAGATCAGCTTGGGAAGGTATTTGGCCTTCTGCTCGGGGTTGGCCCAGCGGCGGATCTGGTTGACGCACAGGTTCGAATGCGCACCGTAGCTGAGTCCGATCGAGGCCGATGCGCGGGCGACTTCCTCCTGCGCGACGACATGCTCGAGATAGCCCAGGCCCAGGCCGCCCCATTCCTCTTCGACGGTGATGCCGTGCAGGCCGAGTTCGCCCATCGCCGGCCACAGCTCCACCTTGGGAAACCAGTCCTCGGCATCGATCTTCGCGGCGAGCGGCTCGATGCGCTCCTTCGCGAAGCGCTGCGTCGTCTCGCGGATCATGTCGGCGGTCTCGCCGAGGCTGAAATCGAGCGTGGGATCCATGGGCCTCTCTCCGGGATATGCGCGTCAGCAGTGCTGACCTTTTTCTGCGCGCTTTTCCCCGATTTCGCGCGAGGCGGCAAGGGGAGAGAGGGGAAGTCCCCCGGGGGCGATCCCGAAC
>NZ_SCMK01000006.1 GCF_005503355.1 Sphingomonas sp. 1F27F7B | reverse complement strand
CTCCCCTCCCTCCCAGGAAGGGGAGCAGATGGAAACCCATTAACCGATTGCCGCCGCGCATCCCGCTCGGCTATGCCCACCCGTCAATCAGCGGGAAAACCCGCATACAGAGGTGAAGGTCAGCTTATGCATGGTGCGGCGCTCGGTTTGATGCGGGAGCGCCGGTTCCTGCCGCTTTTCGTCACCCAGTTCCTCGGCGCGTTCAACGACAATCTGTTCAAGAACGCGATGATCTTCTTCGCGACCTACCAGATCTTCAACTCGGTCGAGGACGAGACCCGGTTCAGCGCCATCGCCACCGGCATCTTCATCCTGCCCTTCTTCCTCTTCTCCGCGCTCGCCGGCCAGCTCGCCGACACGTATGACAAGGCGAAGATCATGCGGATCATCAAGGCCGCCGAAATCGGCATCATGCTGGTGGGCGCCTCGGGCATCTTCCTCAAGAATCTGGAGCTGATGCTCGTCGCGCTGGTCGGCATGGGCATCCATTCGGCGTTCTTCGGCCCGATCAAATATGCGATCCTGCCCCAGCATCTGAAGGAAGACGAAGTGCTGGGCGGCACCGGCATGGTGGAGGCCGGCACCTATATCGCCATCCTGTGCGGCACGATCGCCGGCGGCGTGATCAGCGCGAAGGCCGCCGCGTTCGCGGTGATCGGCGTCGCGGTGATCGGCTGGCTCGCCTCGCTGCGGATCCCCCCCGCCCCGCCGCTCACCACGCTCAAGATCGACTACAACATCTTCCGCGCTTCCTGGCGGCTGATCTCGGCCACCATGCACATCCGCCGCCTCTATCTCGCGATCATCTCGATCAGCGTGTTCTGGACGATCGCGGCGGTGCTGGGCGTGCTCTTCCCCCCGCTCGTCAAGAACGTCTTCCATGCCCAGAAGGACGTGGCGAGCGTGTTCCTCGGCATCTTCTCGGTGGGTATCGCGATCGGATCGGTGATCATCAACCGGCTGCTCAAGGGCCATGTCTCGGCGAAATACGCCGTGCGCTCGGTGCTGACGATGATGGTGTTCGTGATCGCCTTCTATTTCGTCGCGCGCTTCTGGCCGGTGCACGACGGGCCGCTGATCAAGACCGCGGAGTTCGTGATGATGCCGCTGGGCTGGGCGGTGCTGGGGCTGCTGATCGCGATTGCGATCACCGGCGGCATGTTCGTGGTGCCGCTCTATGCCTTTCTGACCACCACCGTCGAAAAGTCGCAGACCGCGCGGACCGTGGCGGCGAACAACATCGTCAATGCGGGCTTCATGGTGTTCGGGTCGGTCGGCATCTTCGGGGTGAGCAAGATCCCCGGAGTCGGCGTGGCCGAATGCATCCTGGTGGTGGTGGTACTCTGCCTTGCCTCGGCCTGGTGCGCGAACCGGCTCTACAAGGCCGAGGACGCGCCCCACGTGCCCGACGTGCTGCCCTGAGCCGGCAGGCCCTCGCCGTCAGGCGATGAAGGTGAAGAAGCAGACGAAGAAGGCCGTGAAGCTCAATGCGAAGAGCTTGACGTCGCTGTCGTCCCGCAGCTTGCGCTGCTGCGCCACGGCGCGGCGGACGTGGCGGCGGAACGGGTGGCGGCGGGGCGCGTAGCCCTCGAGCACGAGCTGGCGTTGCATGGCCAGCAGTTAACGACTTCTTAACCTTTGCCGCCAGCATTACCTTTGGTTAACCAGTGTCCGGCGGCGGGACAGGCCTTGGTTACCGGGCGGCTGGCCCGGTGCTCGCCCGCACCACCAGCTGATGGCCCAGCGTGACGCGCGGCTGGGGCGCGCTGCCGCCGAGGATCAGCTCGGCCGCGGCGGAAGCGAGCTCGTGCACCGGCTGGCGGATGGTGGTGAGCGGCGGCCACACCGCGCGCGCCAGGTCCGAATCGTCGAACCCCGCGATCGAGAGCTGGCCCGGCACGTCGATGTCGCTCTCATGCGCCACTGCGAGCGCGCCCGCCGCCATGTCGTCATTGCCGGCGAAGATCGCGGTCGGCCGGTCCTTGCGCGCCAGCAGCGCGCGCGCCGCCGCTGCGCCCGAGGCGAAGTCATTTTCCGCGGCGGCGACGAGCGAAGGATCGAAGGCGATGCCATGTGCTTCGAGCTCGGCCTTGTAGCCCGCCAGGCGATCCGCCGAGGAAGCGTGGCTGTCGAGCCCGCGGATCATCGCGATGCGGCGATGCCCAAGCCCGATCAGATGGCCGACCAGCTCACGCGCGGCGGCGACGTCGTCCATCGATGCCGACATGCCGGCATCCTTGCGCGTGCCCGGCGCGATCCGGACATAGGGCAGTCCGCGCCGGTCGAGCTCGTCGAGCAGCGCCGTCGCCTCGGTCACCGGCGGCGAGAGGATCAGGCCGTCGAGATGCGTCTCGTCGATCAGCGCAAGCACGTTCGAGACGAGATCGGGCGACTGGCTGTCGATCGGCTGGAGCAGCAGGCGATAGCCCAGCTCGGTGCAGCGCTGCTGCGCGCCGGTCTGGACGTGATAGATGTAATAGGGACTGGGGTTGTCGTAGAGCAGGCCGACCTGGAACGACTTGCGCCCGGCAAGCGTGCGAGCGGCGTGGCTGGGCCGGAAGTTGAGCCGGGCAACGACTTCCTCGACGCGGCGGCGCGTCTCTTCGCTGACATGCTTCTCGTTGTTGAGCACGCGGCTGACGGTCTTGAACGACACGCCGGCGATCTTCGACACTTCCTTGATCGTGGGACGGCTGGACATCACTTTCCCCGCCGGGATGCAGCCCCGGCCTGTACAAGCCATATTTGACAGCGCTGGCAGTGCGCAAGCTAAGAAGCGGGGTGATGGACAGCGCACCGCCCCTTCCCGCCATGGCCGAGATCGTCGCGGCACGGCTCCGCCCGGGCGCGCGGCGACCCTTTGTGCTCGGCATCGCCGGCGCGCAGGGCAGCGGCAAGTCGACGATCGCACAAGCCCTCGCCACCCACTTTGGCTGCCCCGTGCTGTCGCTCGACGACCTCTATCTAGACGGTGCCGCCCGGCAACGGCTCGCCGAGACCGTCCACCCGTTGCTGCGCACCCGCGGCGTGCCGGGCACGCACGACGTTCCCGCCGGGCTGGCGGCGATCGAAGCGCTGGCGCACGGCCCCGCCCTGCTCCCCCGCTTCGACAAGGCGCGCGACGAGCCCCGCACGTCCGAGCAGGTTCCCGGGCCGGCCGAGATGTTGATCCTGGAGGGCTGGTGCGTGGGGGCTCGGCCACAGGCCCCTGCGGAGCTCGCCCAGCCGATCAACGAGCTGGAACGCGTGCACGATCCGGACGGCCGCTGGCGGCGCTGGGTGAACGACCAGCTGGCCGGTGCCTATCAAGCGCTCTGGGCACGGATCGACCAGCTCGTCTTCCTCGAGGCGCCCGGCTTCGAGGTAGTGGCCGATTGGCGGATCGAGCAGGAACATGCCGCGCGCGGACCGATGTCCGATGCCGAGGTCCGGCGCTTCGTCCAGCATTATGAGCGGCTGACTCGGCATATGCTGCGCCACGGCCATGCCTGGGCCGATCTGACGCTGCGGCTCGACGCCGATCGGCAGCCGAGGATTGATCCAGGTTAATTGGGCAGCTCGACATGGCGGGCTGCCCGCTTTCGTTGGGCGCCGCGGCTCGCGCGGCGCCCGCCCCCCGAAAAGGGCCGAGAGCCCGCGCAGCCGAACCGCGCGGGCTCTCTTGCTACTTGCCGCCGCCGTTCGCGCCCTCGCTCTTGCCATCGCCCTCGAGATTCCGGGAAGGGTCCTGGTTGAGCGAGAAGCCGCCGTCGACGCCGGTTCGCAGCATCCTGAGGGCGTCGCTGGCATCGGCGCCCGATTTGGTGAAGCTGATCACGAGCGTGCCCGGGATCACGGTGAGCAGATAATTGGCCGACAGCGCGAGCGTTCCCTGCCCGATCGCATAGCTGCCCACCTGCTCGCCGGCCATGCGCGCCAGCGCGCCGGTGAAGCCGTCACCATTTACCAGCGAACCGGTGGAAATGGTGTAGCCGAACACCGGATCGGGCTGGCCGAAGAGCTTGGTCGCATTGTTGGCAGAGACGGTCACCGTGCGGCGCGTGATGTCGGCGATCACCGGCCCGCCCGTCAGCGAGACCGTGTAGTTCCCCGCGTCCACGCCCGACAGCGCCAGCCCGTTCACCTGCACCGCGCGGCCGCTGCCGGCATTGGCGTCGGCGAAGCGATAGGTGGCGGTGCCGGTCACCGCATCTCCCGAGATCACGCCGGTGAGCGCGATCCGGCCGGTGGTGCCGGTGGTGCCGTCATAGGCGCGGCTGTCCGCCGTCGCGGTGGCGGTGATCGCCCGCTGCGCGATCGTCGCGGTGCCGGTGGCGGTGCCGCTGATCGTATAGTTCGCCGCATCGGCGCCGTTCAGCGCCAGGCCGGTGGCCGTGGCCGTGCGATTGCCGGCATTCCTGCTGTCGAAGGCGATGCCGCCGGCCGTCACTCCGACCTGGTCGCCCAGGACGACGCCGTTCAGGCCGAGCGTGCCGGTGGCGGCGGCGGTGCCGTCATAGACGCGGCCATTGGCAGCCAGCGTCGCGGTGATTGCCTTGGCAAGGATGTCCGCCAGCGCAGTCGCCGTCGTGTTGACGACATAATTGCCCGCATCCGCGCCCGACAGGGTGATGCCGCTCGCCGTCACTGTCCTGCCGACGCCCGCATTGCGGCTGTCAAAGGCCATGCCGGTGCTGCCGGCCGACACGGCATCGCCCGCGACCACGCCGTTCAGGCCGAGCGTGCCGGTGGCGGCGGTGGTGCCGTCATAGACGCGGCCATTGGCAGCCAGCGTCGCGGTGATCGTCTTGGCCAGGATGTCCGCCAGCGCAGTCGTCGTCGCGTTGACAACATAGTTGCCTGCATCCGCACCCGACAGGGTGATGCCGCTCGCCGTGACGGTGCGGCCGATGCCCGCATTCTTGTTGTCGAACGCCAGCGTGCCGTTCGCAGCCACCTGATCGCCGCCGATCAGGCCGTTCAGCGCCAGGCTGCCGGTGGCGGCGGTAGTGCCGTCATAGGTGCGGCCATTGGCCGAAAGCGTCGCGGTGATCGCCTTGGCGAGGATGTCCGCCAGCGCAGTCGCCGTCGTGTTGACGACATAGTTGCCCGCATCCGTGCCCGACAGGGTGATGCCGCTCGCCGTGACGTTGCGGCCGATGCCCGCATTCTTATTGTCGAACGCCAGCGTGCCGTTCGCACTCACCTGATCGTTGCCGATCAGGCCGCTAAGCGCCAGGCTGCCGGTGGCGGCGGTGGTGCCGTCATAGGTGCGGCCATTGGCCGAAAGCGTCGCGGTGATCGTCTTGACGAGGATGTCCGCCAGCGCAGTCGTCGTCGTGTTGACGACATAATTGCCTGCATCCGCGCCCGACAGGGTGATGCCGCTCGCCGTGGCTATGCGCTTGCCGGCATTCTTGCTGTCGAAGGCGAGGACGCCGCTCGCCGCCACCTGATCGCCATCGACCAGGCCGGTCAGCGTGAAGCTGCCGGTGGCGTTGGCGGTGCCGTCATAGACGCGGTTGTCGGCGGTGAGGATCGCGCTGATCACGCGGGGATCGACCACCACCGTGCCTGCGCCGAAGGTGAAGGCATAGTTCATGTCCGACGCCAGCGAACCGAGCGCCGCATAGACCGCATAGGTCCCGGCGTTGCGGCCGGCGCCGCTGAGCGCCGCCGCGCCCGACCAGGCCGCACTCGCGCTGTCGCCGTTCACCAGCCCGGTGATCGTCGCGGTGAGGGTCGGCACGGCGCCATTATAGGTGACGTGGAAGCTGTCCGGCGTCACCGTCAGCACCGGGCGGTAGCCATAGACGAAGCGGTTGCCCGCATTCGGCGCGGCGGCGAAGCTGCCGGTGCCGAAATCATAGGCGTCGCCGTAATAGCTGGTGCCCGCCAGGCCGCCGAAATCATTGTTCGGATCGGACTGGCCCGGCGTGGCGCCGGTTTGGGTATAGACCAGCCAGCGGCCCGCAGTGGCGGCGAGCGCATCGGCGCCGCGCCGGTTGGTGAACAGCCCGTCGGAAGCGAGCGTGATCGCGTCCCCGCCTGCCGCCGAGAGGATCCGGCCATTGGCCGTGATCGTCATGCCGCCATGCGAGGCGATCGTCACCGCGCCGCCATTGCCCTGAACGATGCCGTCGATCGCCAGCGCCGAGATGTTGTTCAGCCTGAAGCCGTTGCCGTCGAAGCTGCCGAGCATGCCGATGCGATTGTCTCCACCCAGCACCGCGCCGCCGGTGGCGCCGCCCTGCAGGCGATTGGCGACGATGTAGAGGCTGTTCTGGCTAAGCGCGCCCGTCACCTGGAGATCGAGCGTGCCGCCGACTTCGATCAGGCCGTCCAGGCCCAGATTCTGCAGGTTTCGCAGCTTGAAACCGCCATTGGCCACGGTCACCGTGCCCAGGCTGGCGACCTGCGAACCGACGCCGTTCACATCGAGATCGACGTCGCCGTTCGCCGCCACCACGGCCAGCGTGGCGGCCGAGACGCCGGCCCCGCCGATCCCGCCCGCGGCCGTTAGCGCCACGTCGCCGCCCGTGACCGTTCCGAAACGCAGATTGCCGGCGCCGGTGCCTCCCCCCGCGCCGAGATTGACGACCGAGCGGCCCCACAGGTCGCCCGTGCTGACATCGCCCTGGCCGAGGATGTCGATATGGCCGGCGCTGCTGGTCACGTTGCCAAGCCTGAGCGTGCCCGTCGGCCCCTGGAGCGCGATCGCGCCCGCCGCGTCGATATTGCCGATCGCGAGATCGCCGGTGCGCACCGAAACCTGCACCGTGCCGCCATCGATATTGCCGAGCCGGTCAGCCTGCTGGAGATTGATCGCGATCGCGCCGTTGCTGGCCGCCAGGCCGGTGCCGGTCAGCGCGCTGCCGGCATTGGTGAAGACATTGCCGACTGCGATCGAAGCTGCGTCGGCGGCGCCGAACACCAGCCCTCCCCCCGCGGTGAGCGACAGCGCATTGGCGCCGGTGCCGGTCAGCGCCGCGCTGGCCAGTTCAAGGTCGCCGCCTGCTTCGAGCGTGATCGCATTGCCCGCCTGGAGGTTGCCGATCCTGAGCAGGCCGTGCTGCGCCCGGATCGAGATCGCGCCGCCAAAGGCGAAGTCGGCCGCGCCATGGTCGAAGTCGCCCACCGTGTCGGTGACGGCGAGCGAGCCGGCCCGGGCGCCGCCCACTGCCAGGATATTGCCCACGAAATCGCCGCCGGCGAGCGTGTAGTCGCGGCCGACGCTGACCGTGCCGACCATATCGGCCGTGCCGGTGCCCGCATCGATGGTGACGTCACGGCCGGTAACCTGGCCCAGGCGGATGCCCTGCCCGATCGCAGTGACGTCGCCCTGCGCGTCGAGGATCATCCCGCCGGTGATCGCCCCGCCGCGTGCCTCCACATGGATGTCGCCCGCGGCGATCAGCCATCCGCCCGCGCCGAGATCGCCCGCGGTGTCGATGATGGTGACGTTGCCGAGCGCAGTGGCGCCGCTGGTGCCGAACACCGGATGCAGCGCGTCGCCGCCGAAATCGGCGGCGGTCAGCGTATAGTCGCCGCCGCTGCTCTCCACTCGGGTCAGGCTCAGCAGCCCGGGAGTGAACGCCGTGATGTCGTGCCCGGCGAGCAGGTTGATGCCGAGATCGCCCGAGGCGACGCGAACATCGACATTGCCGCTACCGGCGGCGACCGTGTCGAATACGCCGGTCACGCTGAACAGGTTGATCGTCACATTGCCGCCGAGCGAGACGACCGTTGCGCCACCGGTGCCGCAACCGCAGCCGCCAAGGCTCCCGCCCGCTTCGGCGATGTTGGACGCGCTCGCGACGGCGCCGGCATCGGCACCCAGCGTGACATTGCCCATCGCGGCGAGCGCATAGCCGCCCGGCGCGGTCAGGCTGCGCACCGTGGCGGTGCCGCCCGCGGCGAACTGGCCGCCGCCCGCCAGCGCGATCCGCTCGATGCTGAGATCCCCGGCCGCGCTGACCGTCGCATCGCGCCTGCCGGTCAGCGCCCCCATGGTGATCCCGCCGGTGCTGCTGTAGAGTTCCACATCGCCGCCGGAATCGAGCGCAGCCGCCAACACCGTGCCGCCATCGATGTAGAGATAATTGCCGGCGGAGAGGTTGGCGACCGCAGTCGTGTCGATCGTGCGGTTGCTGTTCAGATAGATGTCGTTCGCGCTGATCCCGCCGCTGCCGAGCGTCAGGTTGCCGCCCCGCGCCTCGAGATCGACCGTGTCGCCCGACGCCGTGTTCACGGTGAGCGCGCCATCGGCGAGATAGACGCTGGCATTGCCGGTGTCGGCGCGAAGCTCGCCGATCGCGAGATTGCCGTGCAGCACGGTCACCGCCGCGTCGTTCGCTATGACCTGATCCAGCGTCGCCGAATGATCGAGGTTCACGAACGCTCCGGTGAGGCCCCGGACATGGGCGGAGCCGGTCGAGCCCGTCGCCCGCTCGAAATAGCGGTCGTTGCCGATGCCGACGGCGCCGTCCTCGCCCAGCACCGCGTTGCCGCTGGTGCTCTCGACGGTGAGGTCGCCGGTCGTGCCGGTCAGCGTCGACCGGCGCAGCACTGCGTCGCCGCCCTGGGCATAAACCGTAATGTCGCCGCCCGAGGTGATGTAGCCGGCGGTCGCATCGCCATTGGCGGCGGCGAGGCGCACATTGCCGTTCGCTTCGATGCTGCCGGCCACGCGGATCGCGGTGGCGCTCTCGATATCGAAGCCGCCGGTACCGCCAGCCCCGTGGAAGAGGTTGAACGCGCCGATGGTGGAGGAGACGCCGACCCCCACCGCGCCGAGCAGTTCGTAGACGTCGACCGCGTTGGCCGAACCGGTCACCGCGCCGGTGAGCGACTGGATCGTACCGTTGCTGAGCATGCCGGCGACCTGGAAGTCGATGCTGCCGGGATATTCGAGCGTGGCTCCGCCCAGGTCGAGGTCGCCCAGGCTGGTCAGGTGCCAGTCGCCCGTCCGGCCGCCCACCGGCGTGAGCGCGGCGCCGAGGAAGCTGGCGCCCTTCAGCGTGTAGTTGCGCCCGACATAGGCCAGGCCGACATCGACGATGCCGGTGCCGTTGAGCTTCAGGTCATAGCGGCTGCTCGCCTCGAGCAACGCGATATTGGCGCCGTTGACGGTCAGGGTGCCGTCCGCGGTCAGGCCCGCGCCGAGCCGGGCGGATGCGCCGAGCACATCGCCCGCCGTCGCGGTGGCGGTGAGGTCTCGGCCCGCGACGAGGTTGCCCGACAGCGTCAGGTCCGTGCCCGCGATCAGCGTGACGTTCGCGCCGCTGGCGCCGGCGATCCGCAGCGCGTCGAGCGACTCCGCATGCACGTCGCCGGTCGCGGCGATGCCGATGGCGGCATTCGCATCCGTGACGCCGACGGTGGCGTTGCCGGTGGCCAGGATCATGACCGAGCCGGGCGTGACTCCCGCCCCATAGCTGAGATAGTTCGAGGCCGTGATGGCACCGCTCGCGGCGCCCAGCGTGACGTCGCCGCCCGAGATCCGCACATTATAGCCGTCGCCCGCCGCATCGGTGCCGCCGAGCAGGTCGAGCGAGCCGACGCTGACATAGCCGGTGCCGGTCACCGCGACATCGTCCTGCGAGAGGATCCGGCCGATGCGCACGTCGTGCGCGCCGCCATTGACGATGACGTCGTTGCCCCAGAGCTCGCCGGCCTGGATGCCGTTGGCGTTGAGCGTGATGACGCCCAGCGTGCTGATCCCGGCATTGGCGGTGAGGTCGCCGTCCACGTTCAGCGTGACGTCGCCGCTGCCGATATTGCCCAGAACCGTCAGGTCGCCGGCATTGGTGAAGCGGAACGCGGCGCTGGAATAGGTATTCCCCTGCAGCCGGACGACGTGATTCTCCCGGTCGGCCGTGACGCCGCCGCGGCCGTAGAGCGACAGCGAACGGACCGTGAGATTGCCGTCGGACTGGGTGATGGCGCCGGTCGCGTCCAGGACCATCCCGCTGGTCACCACGATATTGCCGGCGAGATCGATCGCGCCATTGTTGTAGAGCACGAAATTGTCGGCGCTCGCGTCGCCGAGCGTGGTGAACGAGACCAGCCCGTTGCCGTAGAGCTGCACCCAATGGCCCGCCGCGGACGCGCTCAGCGTGCCGCCGGAGACCGCGGCCGTGCCGCCATTGTCGATGTCCCCGCCCGCGATCAGCGTCATGGCCGCGCTCGATCCCGCGCTGACCGGGCCGGTGATGGCGAGGCCGCCTCCGGTCCTGACGGTCAGGTCGCCGGCCGCGGACAGGTTGCCGATCGCGCCGATCATGTTGCCGCCGCCCAGCAGCATATCGCCGGTGGCGGAGCCCGAGGCGCTCGCTGCAGTGATGACCGAGCCGGCGGCCTGGCTGACCGATCCGGCCATCGCATCCGCGCTGAACGCGCCGCTGGTGCTGACCGCGCCCGTCAGGCGGACATGCTCGGCCAGGAGGCCGACATCGCCCGAGCTGGTGATCTGGTCGCCGAACGCACCCACATCGCCGCTGTTGAACGCAATCGCGATGCCGCTCTGGGCGTGCGAGCGCAGCGTGCCGGTCACCCCGCCGGTCATGCCGTAGCTGGTGATCCGCCCGCCCGAGGTGAGCGACAGGTCGCCGCCCACGTCGACGGTGTCGGCCAGCATGAGGTTGCCGACGACATTGACGGTGGCGCTGCCCGTCAGGTCGAGGCTGAGCACGCCGAACTGGTTGGCGCCGCCCAATAGGATGTCGCCGCCGGCGCGCGCGTTGAGCCTGCTGCCATAGATCACGGCATCGGGATTGTTCGCCTGGGTGATCCCGCCGGTGTCGGAAGTGAGCGTCACGAGATTGCCCGACGCGGCGACTGCGTTGGTCAGGCTCACATCGCCGGTGACGTGCAGCGTCAGGTCGCCCGCCCGCGCGCGCAACTCGCCGATCGTGGCGATCTGGTTGGCGTTGCCGAGGCTGATCTGGCCGTTGGAGATGGCGCCCAGGCTGTCGGCGGTGACGATGCCGCCTTGCTGGACCAGGTCCCCCGCGGTCTGGAACCAGATGTTCCGCGCGGTGACGTTGCCGTCCAGCTTCAGGTTGGCCGCCCGCAGGTCGAGATCGCCGCCGGCGCTGATCGGCCCCAGCGACAGGAAGCTGTTTGCGCCATTGGCGAGCGTGATGTCGCCCGCCGCGCGGAAACTCGCCGCGCCGCCGATCGACAGCGCCGCCGACTGAGTGATCGAGCCGGTATCGGAGATCAGCGTGAGGTCGCCCGGCGAACTGAAGGCGGCGGCGTCGAGATCCCCGTGGTTGCGGAACAGCAGGTTGCCGGTGGAAGTGGAGAGCGTGGCGCTGTCGATCTGGTTGGCGCCGGCCAGCGACAGGCCGGTGCCGGCGGTGCCGTTGAAGCTGCTCGCGATGATCTTGGCGGTCGAGGCCTGGTCGATGCCGGCGCCCGCGGAAAACGTGACGTTGCCGGCCGAGATCGTGCCCGCGCTCTGGGTGATCCGGCTGCCGTCAACGAGGAAATAGGCCTGGCTGCCCCCGTCCACGTCGCCGGCGATATCCAGGTCGACGACATTGTGGACGAAGACGTTCGAACCGCTCAGCCCGGCGATCGTGCCGATACGGTTGGCGAGGTTGAGGCTGATGCCGCCGCTGGTCGTGCTCGCGTCGAGCGATCCGACGAAGAGCGCGCTGAGCTGCGTGATCGCACCGCCCGCGCGCGCCGTCATCGAATTTGCCTGGCCGCCGATCCGCAGCGCGCCGGTGGCCCGCAGCGTCGCATCGCCGGTCGAGGCGAGATAATATTCGGAGACCGTATTGGCCCCGTCGAGCACGACGTCGCCCGCGGTGACCGCGACGCGCCCGCCCGAGAGCGTGCCACTGATCTGCTCCAGCCGGCCGGAGCCGGTGTCGAAGTTGAGAGCGCCGCCCGTCACGTTGCCGTCGAGCGCCAGATCGCCCTGGTTGGTCAGGCTGATCGTAGTGCCGGTGAGCGAAGTCAGTCCCTTGACCGTGCCCACATGGTTGGCGCGCTGCAGATCGATCACGCCATAGGCACTGGCGGTGAGGTTGTCGGCGGTGATGCTGCCGCCGGTCTGGGTGATCGCGCCGTAATTCGGCCCGAACCCGTTATTGGCGAGGAGCGTGACGTTCCGTGCCGCGATGTCGCCGGTGATTTCGAGCGCATGGTCGGACGAGACCGATACGTCCGCGCCGGTGCCCGCCGAGAGCCCGGCGATCCGGTCGATCGTGCCGGCCAGGTTGACGCCGTCACGGCCATAGGCGGTGAGCCCGCGGATGGTGACGATTGCATTGTTCGCCTGCGTGATCCCGCCCTGCTCGCTGCGCAGCGTGACGTCGGTGGCCCCGTTGGTCACGATCCCGTCGATCAGGAGATTGCCGGTATTGGTGAAGGCAAGATTCCCGCCGGGCGTGTGCGCGTTGAGCGTGCCGACATTGCTGGCGGCCGCGGTGAGATCGACGCCGAGCCCGAACAGGTACAGATAATCCGCGGCGATGTTGCCGCCGTTGATCGCCGCGACGCTGTTGGTGAGCGATACGCGCCGGCCCGCCGCGGCGATCCGGTCGACGGTCATGACGCCGCCATAGCCGTTGGAGCCGCTGGCGATGCTCACATCGCCGCCGCTGATCACGTCGAGATGCTCGATCTGGTTGTCCCTGCCCAGCAGGGTGGCGCCGCCGGCCGCGTTGACGATCAGCGAGCCGATCAGCGCACCGTTGACCGGGTCGCTCTGCGTGATCGTGCCGGTGTCGGAGACCAGCTCGATCATGTGCCCGGCCGCATTGACCGAGCCGATCGAGATGTTGCCGAGATTGCGGAAGCGCAGGTCGTTGCCATTGCCGTTCAGGTCGGCCGCCGCAACGTCGTTCGCGCCGAGCAGCGAGATGCCCGTGGCGCCGCCGGCCTGCAGGCTCGCCGTCGTGATCGCGGAATGATCGACGTCCTGGGTGATCGCGCCGCCAGCGGTGATCTTCACCAGATTGGGCGCCGCGATCTCGCCGTTGAGCGCCAGATCGCCGTTGGTCTTCAGCGTGAAGCTGCCACCCGCGCTGATCCCGTTGAGCGTGCCGATCGCATTGTTCTGGTCGAGCACGATATCGCCGCCAATGGCCTTCGCATCGAGCATGGCGGCCGAAATCGTGCCCGTCTGCGTGATGCCGCCGCTGTCCGCGATGAGCGAGACCGAGCCCTGCGCACTGATCGTGCCGAGCAGGATCGCGTTCGCCGAACGGAAGAGGATCGGAAAGGCGGTGACGTTGTTGGTCGCAGTGAAGTTGCTGGCGGTGGTCGAGCCGATATCGTTCGCGCTCGCCAGTTCGATGCCGAAGGCGGTGAGATCCAGGTGATCCGCGGTGATCGTGCCCGCGCTCTGGTGGATCGTGCCGGTAACGTTCATGGTCAGCGCGCCGCCTGCATGGACGTTGCCGCCCAGCGTCGTGAAGCCATGGCCGTCATAGGTGATCGATCCGCCCGCGCTCAGATTGCCGAGCGTATCGACGAAATTGTCGCCGGCGAGAACGATGTCGGTCGCGGCATCGACATTCAGCCGACCGGTCGAGATCGAATTGCCGGACCCGGCCTGCTGGTCGACCGACCCGATATTCGAGGCCAGGTTCACCGTGCCGTCCTGCGCGGTGATCGCCTTGACCTGCAGGTTACCGGCGTTGCGCAGGGTGATCGTGCGGCCGTCGCCGGCCCGGATATTGTACAGGCCGACCGCATTGGCGCGGTTGAAGCTGATGTCGCCGCCCGCCGTCGCCGTCAGCGTCGCCGCGGCAACGGTGGAGCTGGTCTGGGTGATCGAGCCGGTTCCCCCGGCCGTGAGCTCCACATTGCCCGCGATGATCGAACCGCCGACGTTGAAGCCGCCGGCGTTGGCGAAGTGGAAGAAGTTGGTGCCGGTGCTGATCGTGCCGGTGCTCTGGACCTGGTTCGCCTTGGTCAGATCGACATCGCCGGTCGAGGAAATAGTCAGCGTGCCGGCGGTGATGATCCCCAAAGTCTGGGTGATCCCGGCGGCGCTGAGCGTCGTGCCGGCGAGGCCGCTGTTGATGCTTCCATAGAGGTTCAGCACGCCGCTGGTGCTGGTGATGTCGATCCCGCCGGTGGCGCTCGTCAGATCCCGCAAGAAAGCGAGGCTGCCCGAAAGGTTGATGCCCGTCGCGGCGTCGACCACCAGCGTGTTTGCCGTGAGCCCGCTGCCGGTGACCGAGCCGGTGTTCGAGTTCAGCGTCGCCTTGTTCACGGTGACGGCCCCGGTGAGGACAAGGTCGCCGGCGTTGCGGAAAGCGAAATCGCCCGGGCCATGCGTGTCGACTGCGCCGATGCCGGCGACATTGTTGGCGCTGTCGAAGAAGATCGCGCCATGCGACGACAGGTTGAGCGTGCCGGTCGTCACCACGCCGCTGCTCTGCGTGATCGTCCCCCCGCTCGAAAGCGAGACGATGCGGGCGAGGATGTCGCCGCCCAGCGTCAGATCCTGATTCCCCGCCACAGTGACATCGAGCGTGCCGGTGCCGAGCGTGATGTCGCCCAGGCCGAAGGTGCTGCCGCCATAGACGGTGGCGGAGCTGCCGTTGCCGGTGAGGTTCAGCCGGCCCGCGGTGATCTTGCTGTTGGCGTCGAATGCCGTGAGCGCGCCGCCGCCGAGATCGAAGGTCACGCTGTGGATGTCGGCGTTGACGCCGCCGGCGGCGATCTGGAAGCCGTTATGGTTGGTCAGCGATACGTCGCCGGCCATGGCGTAGAGCGTCAGGCTGTTGAACGTGTTCGCTGCATTCTCGAGCGTGATGTTCCGCGCGGCCGAAAGGTTCAGCCCGGTTGCCGAGACATAGCCTGCCCCCCCGATCGCGCCGATCTGCGAGGTCAGGGACACATCCAGGGTCGCGCTGACATGGCCGCCGATGAGGATGTCGCCCCGGTTCATGAACGAGGCGCTGCCGGCGCTGGCGTTCAGGACGTCGATCTGGCCGACATGGTTGGTGCCGTTGAACGCGAGAGCCGTACCGTTGGCAGTGAAATTGTTCGCCGTGATCGTGCCGGCATTCTGGACGATCGTGCTGCTGCCGGTCAGTGTGACCGTGCCGCCGGTGACATCGCCCACCAGGGTGAGCGCGGTGCTGGTCCGCAAGGTGACGTCGCCGGACCCGCCATTCAGGATGCCGACCGCGCTGATCGCATTGCCAAGGCTATTCAGCGTGATGCCCGTGCCGCTGCCGGCGTTCAGGCTGGCCGCGGTGATCGCGCCGGCCTGGGTGATCGCGCCATTGTCGGAGAACAGGTTGAGCGCCCCGACGGTGCCGCCGGTAAAGGCGATGCTGCCGAGATTATGGATCCAGACGTTCTTGCCGCTGCCATAGATGAATTGCGTGCTGCCGTTGGTGCCGTTGAAATCATTCGCGCCCTTGAGCGCGATGTCGCCATGGGCGCTGGTGACGGCCAGGCCGTTGCCTGCCACGACCTTCGCGGCCGCATCCTGCAGCACCGAGCTGTTGTTCGACGTCAGGTTCACATAGGCGCCCGAGATCGTGCCCGCCGCCTGGCTGAGGTCCCCGCTGTCCGCCGTCAGGCTGACGATGCCAGTGGCGGCGTCGGCCGTGATATCGCCGTCGATGGTGAAGGCGTCGCCGGTGAAGCTGATGTTGGTTCCGCTCAGCCCATGGATCGTCCCGACATGGCTGGTGCCGTTGGACATCTGGATCGCGCCGCTGGCGTTCGCGGTCAGCGAGCTGGCCGTGAGTCCGTCGCTGGTGAGCTGGATGTCGCCGGCCGTCGCGGTGAGCGTGACGTTGCCCGCCGGGTTGAGGAACTGCAGGTACAGCCCGTCGCCCCGCAGCTGCACCGTGCCGGCCGAATCAATGGCGGTTGCCGTGCCGAGGCCGAACCTGTTGGCACCCGTCAGATACAGGTTGGCGCCGCCCAACGTGGTGGCATTGGCATCGACCTTGCCGTCGCTGGCCTGCATCACGTTGCCGGTGGCGCGCAACGTCACGCCATAGGCGGAGATCGTGCCGGTGGTCTGGGTGATCGCACCGCCATTCGCCCAGAGGTCGATTATCTTCCCGGTCGCCCTGCTGGCAGTGACGTCGCCCTCGATCGTGAAGCCATGGGCCACCGTGACGCGAATGTCCCCGCCCACCGCGGCGAGCCCGGTGAACCTGTTGACGTTCACATTGCTGGTCAGGTCGATCGCGTTGGCGCTCGCCGACAGGCTGTCGGCGGTTATGCCGCTCGAACTCAGCGCGCCGACGGTGGTGACGGCGGCGCTGCCCGTGGTGGTGAGGCCGAGGTTCAGCGCCGCGCTGTTCGCATTGTTCAGGCGGATCGTGCCGCCGCCGCTCGACTGGGCGTTGAAGCTGCCGAAGCGATTGCCCTGGAGGAGCGTGATGTCCCCGGCTGCCGACGCGGCGCCGAAGACGCCGGAGTTCCAGCTGCCGCCGCTCTGGGTGATCGCGCCGGTCTTGGCGATCAGGCTGGCGGAGGCATTGATCGTCCCGGCTAGGTCGAGATCGTGATCGGCGATGATGGTCAGGCCGTTGCTCACGGTCGAATTGCCGAGCTTGATGTCGTCCTTCGCGTACAGCGTGGCGGCGAAGCCGCTGACCATCAGCGTGTCCGCATCGATCTTGCCGTGCGGGGTCGTCACCGAGCCAACGGTGGTGGTGCCGGTGGTGATGCTACCAACGCCGGTGCTGGCGAGCGCCACCGTGCCGGTAGCCGCGCTGATGTCGGCTTCAATGGCGAAGCCGCCGGTATCGCCGATCCGGATATCGCCGGCGGTGGTGACGAGGCCGTTCAGCGTAGTGAAGTTGTTGGACGCGTTCGACAGGTCGATGCCGGTCGCGGCCTGAGCGACGAGCGTGGCGACCGTGATGGCATCGGTCTGGCTGATTTTGCCCTGGTCCGAGATCAGGGTGAGCGTGCCGAAACTGTTCTGCGCGCCCGGCAGCGTGATGTCCCCGCGGTTGCGGATCGTGACGGTCCCCCCATTCGGGTGGAAAGCCTCCGTCAGGGTTCCGAAATTGTTCGCGCCGCCGAGGAGCAGCGGGCTGCCGCTCGTGCCGGTCCAGAGACGGTCCGCAGTGATCGCGCCGCCGGTCTGGTTAATCCCGCTCGTCCCATAAAGCTTGACGCCGCCGGCGGTGATGTTCCCGGTCAGGGCGAGCAGCGTATTGGAGTAGATGTAGACGTCGTTGTCGCCGCCGGTGCTCTTCGCGGTCAGCGCGCCGAGCTCGGCGATCTCGCTGTTGCCGTCGTTGAACCGGATAAAGCCATTGGTGGCGGTGGCGGTCAGCTTGTGCGCCAGGATGACGCCGGAGATCGATCCGGTGTCGGAGGTCAGATTCCAGTCGCCGGTGCTGGTGACGTTGTTGCCCCACAGCAGGATGTCGCCAGCGTTGCGCAGCGTGAAGTCGTGGCTGACCGTATAGCTGGAGAACGCGTCGATCTGGTTCGCGCCGGGCAGGATCACGTCGGTTCCGCTAAAGTAGAAACCGCCCGGACCATTGCTGATCACCTGTGCACCAACATCCTGGATGATCGACTGCGCCGCATCCAGGGTGATGGCATAGCCACCGGCGATCTTCCCGCTGTTCTGCAGGATCGAGCCGCTTGTCGACTGGAGGTGGATCCAGTCGGCGTTGCCGGAGGCGCCTACCGTTACGTCGCCGTCGAGATGGATGTCGCCCGGGGTCTGGATCTCGATCTGGCCGGCCGCGGTGGTGAGATAGCGATAGCTACCGACATTGACGGTGGCGCTCGAGCCGTAGACGCTGATGCCGTTGCCCGCGTTGATCCCCAGCGAATGGGCGATCACGTCACCGCTGTTGCCGACCGAGGCGGCGCTGTCGATGGTGACGTCGCCCGTCGTGTTCACCGAGAAGCCGATATAGCTGTCGCCGCTGAGGTGAATGTCGCCGCCGCCGGTCGAGGTCGCCCAGATGTTCACGCCGCCGGCACCGGCGAGGTCGATTCCCCCGGAGGCAGTGGCATAGGTCGTGGCCGGAAAGCTGTTGGAAACCGTGCCGCCGTTGCGCGTGATCGCCCCGCCGTTCGTGGACAGGATCAGGTCGTGCGTGCCGGTATTGACGGCGCCGGTCAGCGCGATGTCGCTGTCGCTGCCCAGGTAGAATTTGCCGCCGCTGCCGATGGTGGTGTCCACGGCACCAAGCCGGATGTTGCCGGCCACGTCGAACGAGACATCGCCGCCGGCGGTTACCGCCAGCGTGCCGCCGAGCGAAAGCTTGCCCGAATAGGTTTCGATCGCCCCGCCGGAGTTGAGGGACACGTTGCCCGCCGCCGCGCTGATGTTACCATCGATGGTAAAGCCATTGTCTTCTCTAAGGCTGATGTTGCCCGTCGCGCTCGTCAGGCCGGTGACGCTGCCGACCTTATTCACCGTGCTGGAATTCGAGTCGTAGAGCGTGATGTCGCCGTGCGCCTGGACGTTCAGCGAGGCAGCGTTGAAGCTGCCCCACTGGTCGACGTTACCCGTGTCCGAGATCAGTGTGAGCGCGCCGATGGCAGGGTTAGAAGGGTTGGTGCCAACGGTGTCGAAGTGCAGATCGCCGAGCGAGCGTATCGTTACGGTGGCGTTGGCGCCCCAGTTGAATGAATTAAATTCGAGCCGGTTGGTGCCGAGTAGCTTCAGGTCAGCACCGGAATCCCCCAAAAAGACACCACCGATGTCCGCCTGAACGCTCGCGGCGCTGGACTGGAGGACCGAGTTGGTGGCGCGGAGTGAAATGTCAGATCCGAAGATCGTGCCGGCGGCCTGGGTGAGCGTGCCGTTCGCCGCGATCAGCGTCACCACACCGCCCGCTCGGCCGACATCCCCATCGACCGTGAAGTCGCCGTCGTTCCAGACAGTGACGTGCGTGCCAAGCAACTGATGATAGGTGGTGACATCGGCCTTGCCGAATTGGCTGCCGATCCCGACGTCGCCAGCGGCCTCGGCGGTTATCGAATTGGCGACGAGGCCTGGGTTCACGACGACATCGCCGCTCTCGGCATACAGGCGGACATCGCCGAACACGCCGGAGAAACCGGCATTCACCCAGTCGCCGCGGATCACCACGTTGCTGCCGTTGGCGCCGATGACGCTCGAGAAACCGAGATGGTTGCCCAGATGGTTGCCCGTCCGGTTCAGGTCGATCCCGGTTGCGGCCTGGAAGACGAAGCCGGTGCCCAGGCTGATCGTGCCGCCGGTCTGCAGGATCGCGCCGTTGCGCGAGTTGAGCAACAGCGAGTTGCCCGCCGTGACGGTGTCCGTGAGCCTGATGTTGCCGTCGAGCGCGATCGAAAGGTCGCCGCCGGCGCTCAGCGCGCCGAAGCTGCCGACCGAGCCCATGTCCAGCGTCAGGTCGCCGCTCAGCGTGGCGGTCAGCGTGCCGGCATGGCTCGCGCCGGCGACGTTATAGGATCCGCCGGTAAGATCGACTGCGCCGGTGGTGCTGACCGCCAGGTTGGTGCTGCCGGCATTGCTGAGGGTGATGGCACCGCCGCCCGTCGAGCCCGCGACGATATCGGAAATATAGCTTCCCGCACCGAAATCGATGTCGCCCGAGGCGTTCAGGGTCAGCAACGACACGCCGACGACGGCGCCGCCGGTCTGGATGATGTCGCCGCCCGCCGCATTCAGCGTGATCGCTTGGTTGTTGCCGGCGACGGTCGTGTTGACCGCCAGCCCACCCGTGGCGTTGACGGTCAGACCACCGCCGCCCGTGCCCAGCCCGATCAGCGTGGTGCTGCCGGCGATGTTGATCGTGCCGCCGCTCTGGGTATCGAGATAGGTCTGCGGCGCGGCGATCGTGCCGCTGCCGGATACCGCACCGCGGGCGGTGAAAAGCACTTTGGTGGTGGAACTGATCGTGCCGTCGATCGACACGGGCGCATTCACGCCCATGCGCAAGCTGACATCGCCGGTGCTGCTGCTGATATTGCCGAGATGGGCAATGCTGTTGTTCTGCGAGGTGCCGAGCTCGATGCTCTGCGTCGCGCTGGCGATGAGCGTGTTCGCGGTGAAGGCGACGCTGCCCTGCTGGATGTTACCATTGTCGGCGATCAGCGTCAGCGTGCCGATCGGGGTCGCGCCACCGTCGAAATAGATGCGGTTCGCCGAGCGAAGGGTGACGTCGCTGCCCGAGCCCCAACCCAGAGTAAGGCCCCAAAGGCCCATATTGTTGGCGCCGGCAAGGATCAGGTCGTCGCCCGCCACGAAGGAGTCGGTGCCCATCCCCGTGCTGGTGATCGTCGCGCTCTGGCCCTGCACGATCGAGCCGCCTGCCGACATGTGGACCTGGCGGCCCCTGATCGTGCCCGCGGTCTGGTTGATCGTACCCAGGTTCGAAGTGATCGACACGTCATGGCCGCTCGCCGCGGTGACGGTGCCGCTGAAGCCGACAGTGGAATCGGTGGCGATGGCGATGTCGCCGCTGGTCGTGATCAGGTCGCCGAAGTTGACGGCGCCAAGCGCGGCCTGGTTGATGTTGATTGCGGCCGCATTGATGTTGAGCGTGCCGATGTTCGATCCGCTGCCGGCGCCGACGGTGCCGCCCGAGGTCACGTTGATCACGCCGGTGGTGAGACCGCCAATGTCGAAGCTGTTCACGCCCTTGACGTTAATGGTGGCGCCGGTGAGCGAGCTGACGAAGACCTGGCTGAACAGATTGTCTTGGCTGAGATCGATGCCGTCGCGCGCGCCCGCAACCACGGTGCCGTTCAGCACGCCGCCGCCGGCGCTCTGGTGGATCGCGCCGTTGGCGGCGTTCAGATATACCCGGTTGCCGAGGTTGTTCGCGGTGCCGGTGAGCGCGATGTTCAGGTCGCCGGTGCTGTTGACCGTGAGATCGTGGTTGATCGCGTAGACATAGTCGAGCGTGGTGGCGGTATCGAGGTTGAACGCGCCGTCGCCGGAAAGCTCGGCATGCGCGGCGCGGATGACGCCGCTGCCGCTGGCCGTGCTAACGTTCAGGCTGACCTTGCCGGGCGAGACGATGTCGCCGGCGATGTTGGTATTGGTGCCGTAACTGTAGAAGGAGATATCACCGCCGGCGGTCAGCCCGCCGATCTTGTCGATCGCGTTCCCGGTGCCGGTGAACTGCATCGAGGCGCCCGATCGGGCCGTGAGCGTGCCCGCGGTGATCCCCTGGACATTGGACCAGAGCACACCGTTCTCGGCCGTCAGGTCGACGGTGCCGCCAACGGCCGTCATGGCAGCGCCGCTGGTGATCGAATCGCTCGAGAGCATCGTGATCGCCGGGGCCGTAAAGCTGCTCTGGGCATTGTTGCCTATGCCGATATCCGCGCCGCCATTGTTGGCGACGGCGGTGGCGCTGGCGGCGCCGTTCACGATGTTATGGTTGGTGGTGAGGACGATCGCGCCGGTCTCGTCGAGCGCCGCCGTGCTGGCAGTGACCGTCCCGGTCGACAGCAGGCGGGAGAAGAGATTGGTCTTCGAGACGAGCGCGGCGAACACGCGGTTGCCGCTGGTGCTGCCGCCAAGCGAAAGCACATCGCCGCCATTGGCCGAACTGCCCGTGCCGTCGGCTCCGCTTGCTACTTCGAAGCTCAGCAGGTCGAGATCGTCGGCGCCGGTCCGGGCGAAGCTGATCCTGTACTTGGCCGCCGCGCCGTAAAGCACGTTGCCGCCATCCTGCGCGGAGATGCTCGACCCCGCCTCGGTGGTGACCGAGGTGGAAACCAGCGCGATCGCGCCGCCATGGCTGGTGATCTGCGCGCCGTTCCGTACGGTGATGCCCGCGTCGCTCGAAGCGCCGGTGAAGCCGAACTGGGTCGAGCTGCCGTCGAGGAAACCGCCCGCCGAGGAATCGGTCGCGCGGTCCACTGCCGCGGTGGTGACGAGCAGGCCGCCGGTGCTGACGCGCGCATTGGCGCCGATCACCACGCCATTGGCGTTGTAGATCCAGATATTGCCGCCCACCGCGCCGCCGGTGGAGCCGATCGTGCCGTTGAGGTTGCCGTTGATCGTGCTCGCCGCGCCGCCGACGCGGTTGAGCACGATGTCGCTCCGATTGGCGAAGACGAAGTTCGCCGTGTCGCCGCCGTTGATGTCGAACTTGTCCCAGTCGATCACCGTGCGCGAGCCGCCCAGGGTCACGGTGGTGGTGTTCGGCACCGACTGGTCGATCGTCGGCCCCGCGCCGTTGCTCTGCGCGGGCGTGGCGCCCTGCACGAGCTGGGCGTGCGCGGGCGCGGCCCAGACGGCGGCGAGCGCGAGCGCGCCAAAGGCCGAGGTGGTGAAGAGGCGGCTGCGGCGGCGGGGGGCGGACATGATCATATCCCTCAGAAGATCGAGGCGGAGAGGCTGACGAGGATGCGGTCGGCGGGCTTGGGCACCCTGGGAGCGACGCGATCGAACGGGTGCGCCCAGGCCAGGTCGAGCGAGAACCACGGACCGATCTGCGCGCGAACGCCATAGCCGGCCGAGCGCAGCGTCACCTTGTCGGCGCCGGGGCCGATATTCGTCAGCCGCACCGCGTCGAGAAACGCATAGGGGCGAAACACCGAGCGCTTGCCGAACTGGAAGGGCGCGGTGCTGATCTCGAGCGACGAGCCCAGCGCCCGGTCGCCCGACGCGGCCGAGGGGTCGTAGCCACGGCCGATCGAGAGGTTGCCGGCCGAGAACTCCTCATAGGAGAGCAGCGGCGTGTCGGTATATTGCCAGCTGGTCGAGATGCTCGCGGTCACCGGGCCGACGACGCGGCCGCCGACCGAAAAGTCCGCGCGCACCACCGTGGCATCCGGATGCCCGCCGAAGCGCGAGGCGACCCGGTTGCCATAGGGCGTGGCGCCCAGGCCGTTGACGCCCTTGCGCAGCTCGAGCGAGCCGGTGGCCGCCACGGAGTGCGAGGCGAGTTCGCGCGGCGCGAGATGGCCGTCGAGCCGGGCGAAGAAGACGCGGAGCTTGTCCTCGGTCAGCGTGGCGATGCCGCCGCCAAACTCGACCTTCTGGTCGATCCACTCCAGCCCGCCCGACAGGTTCAGATTGTAGCGGCGGTGGCGCAGCAGCGGATAGGTGAGCCGGGCATTGCCGGCGAAGCTGTTGCCGAGCAGGTCGAGCGGCTTGAGCGCGGCGCCGGGCCGGGTGCGCGCGAACGAGCCGGACAAGTCTAGCTGGAGCCCTTCCCCGCCCAGCTTGACGCTCTCGGTCAGCTGGATGACGCGCTGCTCGGGGCTGGAGATCGTGCCGTAGCCGACGATCGTGGTGCGCTCGCCGAGCGGCGTGAAGCTGTTATAGTCGACCCGCGCAGTCGCCAGGTCGCGGCCGATCGAGTCCGAGCCGTAATCGTTCACTGCGAAGGTGGCAGTGACCGGCGTGCGCGAGATGGCGATGTCAAGATCGACCGCACCGCGGCCGCCCGGCGACTGCTTGAGCGAAGCCTGCACGATCACGCCGGGAATGTCCGAGGCGAGCAGCAGATAGCGCTGGGCCATGTTGAGATCGAAGGGCGTCATCCCCTTCAGCTTGTCGAGATAGCGCTCAACCTGGCGCTGCGCCGGGCCGACATCGCCGTGATAGCTCACCGAGACGACATGCGCCTCGGTGACCGAAAGGATCAGCTTGCCGTCGGCGATGCGCTGCTCGGGAATGTCGACCGCGGCCAGCACGCCGCGGCGCAGATAGAGCGCCGCCACACGGTCGCGGATCGTGCAGATCGTGGCGATCGGCACTTCCCGGCCGAGCAGGTCCGCATAGGCGAGCCGCAGCTTGCTCTCGTCGAGCGCGAGATCGCCGTTGGTGCCCTGGAACTCGACGCCGGTGAGCGTGACCTTGAGGTCGCTGCTGGCGAAGGGGCACGGCCCGGTTTCCATGTCGCGGAACAGCTCGCCGCGCGGCGCGGCGGGTATCGGCGTCTGCTGGGCGGGGTTCAACTGCTGGCGCGTGGGCAGCACCTGCGCAGCCGCGGGCGAAGCCAGCGCGGTGCCCGCGAGAAGCAGGAACGCGGCGAGCGCCTTCCGCCCGTTCGGAAAATGTTGCACGGCAACCATCGGCATCGCTCGGCCTTTTTTTGTCTGGAACTGGGGAACCGGAAAGCCGCTCTGCCCCACGACCCGGGCAAGCGATCCTGCCTGGCGATCGTATCGCAGGCGGGATTTTGCGTCTGTCGCTACTAATAGCGACAGTGGCGGAACGAGGTTGCGGCACAGGGAGCGCTTCGCTCCCCATCCCTCCACTCGCCCTTGCCCTGCACCCAAGTCACGACAAGAAAACACCAATTTCATCGACGCTGACCCCCGACCGAGATCGCGCGCAAACGATCCGGAACGGTGCTGCCTAGGGCAGGGCCGCCGGGGGCGAATAGCTCCCATATGGTAGTGGTTTCCGCGCGGTTCACCGCATCGGCGAACCGTTCCGGCGCTGCCCTATCCGAGTCGGATCGTCGGCACCGACATGGCCAGGCGCACCAGATCGAGCTGCCGATGACAGCCCGTCTTGGCCTGGATCGTCTTGAGCCGGGTGCGCGCGGTCGACAGCTGGATGCCAAGCTGGTCCGCTGCCTCGTTCAGCGGCACCCCGGCGATCACCGCATCGGCGAGCCGCTCCTCGGCGGGAGACAGGGCGAAGCGCCGTGCGATCCACCCGACCGCGCCGGGCGGCGTGTCGTCGGGGTCGGATATGACGAGCAATACCTGCCCGGGCAGGCTCGGCAGGCCGAACTCGCCCGCGGCGGCGAGCGGCCAGAACATCGCGTGCAGCGCGCTCCCGCCGCTGCGGCGCGGCAGCATCACGCCGGAAAGCTCGCCTTGCACCGCCATCGGCGCGTCGGCGCTGGCCCGGCAAGCGGCGAAAGCCAGGTCGAGCGCGCGGCTGCACCGGTCATCGAAGCTGCACGGCTGGCCGAACCGGTTGAGCAGGATCGCCCCGCCGCGCGCGACCAGCGCCTCGGCACGGTGGTTCATCCGCGTCACGCGCCGCTCGCGATCGAGCACGAAGGCGGCGTGCATCCAGCCGTCGAACACCGTCTGCGAGGCCATGCTCGCCATGCGGGCTTCCATCAGCGTCCGCCGCAGCTTGAACGCTCGGCCGAAATGCGGAGCGAGCAGGCGGAGCAGCTGCATCTGGTGCTCGCGCCGCGCCGGATCGTTCCGTCGATCGGAGAAGGAGAAGGAAGCCCAGCCGCCCGGCTCCCGCTCCAGCACCATGCCGGCGCCGTGATGGCCGATCCCGTGGACCCGCATGAAGTCGTTGTAATGCTCGGTGCGGAACAGTTCCTCGTCGCGGATGATCGCTTCGGTGCGCACCGGCTGGCCGACGCCGTTGCGAGGGACGAAGTCGACATAGGGGCTGTTGGAGAAATAATGGGCCGCATAGTCGCGCATGGCGGCTTCGGAATAATTGGCCGTCACCGTGAGCGCTGCCGCCGGGAGATGGCTCTCATGGCTGAACAGCGCGACGGTGATCTCGGGATAGATCTCTTCGATGCGATCGACCAGCCGCTGCCACAGGCACGGATCGAGCGCGGCTTCGTAGATACCGCCGACCAGCTCCGCCACCAGCATCGGCGTCAGGGATTCCGGGCTTGGCATGACGCGCCCCTCTTTTGTGCCGGACCTGGGAAATGCGGCATTAACCCCGGCAAGGCTCCGGAACAAACTGTAACGAACGCGAAATATTGCGTATGTCGCTATTTCTAGGGACAAGCCTGGGGCAATTCGGGTGGTAAGAACGCGAAAACCGGGCGTCACCATGCGCCCATCCGATCGCCGCCACGGCCACGCCACGGGTGGCGTGCCGCTCCAGGATGCCCCGATGGCCGATTCCGTCCCGCCGCTGCTCAAGGTCGCGCTGGTGGAGGACGACATCGCCTTCCAGAACAGCTTCGCCGCGGCGGTGCGCAGCTCGGCGGACATGCAGCTGATCGGCATGGCGCACAACGTCGCCCAGGCGCGCCGGATGCTGGCCGGCGATCCGCTCGACGTGCTGGTCGTCGATCTCGGCCTGCCCGACGGATCGGGGATCGACGTGATCCGCGCCGCCCATGCGAGCTGGCCCGAATGCGGGATCATGGTCAGCACCACCTTCGCCGACGAGAAGCACGTGATCGCCTCGATCGAGGCGGGGGCGGCGGGCTATCTGCTGAAGGACAGCTCGGCCGAGAAGATCGCCGACGAGATCCGCGCGCTCCATGCCGGGGGCAGCCCGATCAGCCCGCGCATCGCCCGCCAGATCCTGCTGCGCTTCCGCCCGGCCGAGCCGGCGCCGCAAGTGCCCAGCGCCGCGGCGCTGGCCATGGCGACTCCGATCGCCTCCCCGCTCTCGCCGCGCGAGCGCGAGGCGCTCGAACTGATCACCAAGGGCTTCAGCTATGACGAGATTGCCGAGCTGATGCTGGTCTCGCGCAACACGGTGATGACCTTCGTCCGGCGCATCTACCAGAAGCTCGAGGTGACCTCGAAGGCGGAAGCGATCTTCGAGGCCCGCAACCATGGGATTCTCTAGGACGCTGCGGACCTCCCTCGTCTATACGGGCCTGGCGGCACTGCTCCTCGTCGCCCTGTACCTCGCGACGCGGCCCCAGGGCATTCACCTGACCCATGCGCAGCTGCTGGTGCAATATAGCCAGGGCTATCCCCCACCGTCACGCACCGCCGACTGGCGCGCCCTGCCGGGCCGGTGGGAGGAAGTCGGCCTGCCCCATGCGCCCCGCCCCCGCATGCTGCCGGGCACAGGCGACGCCGGGCAGCTCCCCACCCAGACGACCTGGTATCATTTCACCCTCGATCCCTCGCAGAAGGCGCCGCGCGGCGCCTATCTCTACATCCCGCGCTGGAAGACCGACGGCGAGCTGGCGGTCTATGTCGACGGGCGGCTCTTCTACCAGACCCACGCCAATCTCCAGTGGAACGGCTCGAACCGGCCGCTGTGGATCCCGCTCGAGGAAACGGCGGAGACCACCTCGCCCAGGGACCTGCTGATCCGCATCCGCCACGTCCGCGGCATCGGCGGCGCGCTTTCCACGCTGTGGATCGGCGACTATCGCCAGCTCGCCGCCGCCTATTACGCCCGCGCCTTCTTCCAGGCGGAACTGCCCTATATCAGCTCGGCGATGTTCCTCGCGACGGGAGCGTTCGCCTTCCTCGTCTGGCTGCGGTCGCGGCGCGAGACGCTCTACCTGCTCTATGCGCTGATGACCGTCGCGACATTCCTGCGCGTGATGCACGCCTATATGGGCGCCGATCGCCTGCCCGTCTCCGACGCCTGGTTCGGGTGGATCACGGTCAATTCGGTCGGCTGGACGGTTCTGATCGCCCATCTCTTCCTCACCGCGCTGCACCATCATCACGCGCGCTGGCTGACCGCGACCATCGCCGTCATGTGCCTGGGGTTCGGCGGGATCACCCTGCCGCTGTTCGAGGGCACCCCCGACGCCACGATCGTCTCGCCGCTGATGTACATCACCATGGTGAGCGTGGGCACCTTCACCTTCATCGCCCATATCGTCTGGAGCCGCCGGGCGGGAACGATGGAGGGGATCGGGCTGGCGATCTGCGGCCTGCTCTCGTTCATCCTCGGCGGGCGCGACATGCTGCTCCAGAACAACCTGATCAACATCGAGAGCCTGTTCGTCTCCTTCTACGCGCAGATCGCGCTGATCCTCGCCTTCTGCCAGATCATGCTGAGCCGCTACCTCAAGGCGATGAACGCCGTGGCCGAGTCGAACGTCGTGCTCGCCCGCAGCCTCGCCGAGCGCGAGGCCGAGCTCAATGCCAGCCACCAGAAGCTGCGCGAGATCGAGCGGCGCGAAGTGCTCCACCAGGAACGCCAGCGGCTGATGCAGGACATGCACGACGGCCTCGGCTCGTCGCTGGTGAGCACGCTGCGCATGGTCGAGCACGGCCATATCGACGAGGCGGACATCGCGCAGCTGCTGAAGGGCTGCATCGACGATCTGAAGCTCACCATCGATTCGATGGAGCCGGTGGAGACCGACCTGCTGCTGCTGCTCGGCACCCTGCGCTTCCGCCTGCAGCCCCGGCTCGAGGCTACGGGTATCCGCCTGCGCTGGGACGTGCGCGACGTGCCGCCGCTCGCCTGGCTCGACCAGCGCCACTCGCTGCACGTGCTGCGTATCCTGCAGGAAGCCTTCACCAATGTGATCAAGCACGCCAGCGCCGGCGAGATCGTCGTCACCACCGGCGTGCGCGACGGCCAGGTCTGCGTGGGGGTGGAGGACAATGGCAGGGGCTTCGACGCGGCGGCGGCGGTGCTGGGGCGCGGGCTCGGCAACCAGGCCCGCCGCGCCGAAGTGATCGGCGGCAGGGTCGAACTCGAATCGACACCACGGGGGACCCGCTTCACCTTGCTGCTGCCGATCGAGGGCACCCGCTCCCCGCCCCGCTGACCGAGGTTCCCGACTTTCGCCCGGGCCAATATTTCCTTTGCTGAAAATCCTATCAAATCAGAGGATGTTTCGCGCACGCAGCACGAGGCAGCTTCCATGCGTTCGACACTCCCGAGCCCACCCGCCCCCGCCTTTGCGGCCGAGATCGCGGACACCGTCTCCGCGCTCAACGCCGTGCGCTCGGCCTGGCGGACCCGGCAGCCGCACCGCGGGAGCGTGACTCGCTTCCCGTCCCCTTCCGGCCTGGCGCGTGTCGTCGAGCATCTGTCGGCGGCGCTCTTCCCCGCCAGGCTGGGCGGCTTTCGCGGCGGCCCGGCCCGCGAGGACGATTTCGTCGCGGCTCAACTGCGCGATGCCCTGGCGCTGCTGCGCGAGGAAGTGGCCAGCGAGCTCGACTATTGGCAGGCCGAGTCCGACCAGCCTTTCGAGCCCGACCAGCCCGATGCGATCGTCCGCCTCTTCGCCGCGACGCTCGCGGATATCCGCACGCTGGTCGACGCCGATGTCGAAGCCGCCTTTGTCGGCGATCCCGCCGCGCGCAGCACCGACGAGATACTGATCAGCTATCCCGGCGCGCTCGCGATCCTGCACCACCGGATCGCGCACCAGCTCCACATCTTGGGCGCCGTCATCGTCGCGCGCGTGATCTCCGAGCTGGCCAATGCCCGCACCGGCATCGACATCCATCCCGGCGCCACGATCGGCCCCAGCTTCTTCATCGACCATGGCACCGGCGTGGTGATCGGCGAGACCGCGATCATCGGCCGGGGCGTGCGCCTCTACCAGCACGTCACGCTGGGTGCGCGCAGCCCCCTCGGGCTGGCGCCCACCGGCCCGCGGACCCGGCACGCGCGGCATCCGATCGTCGAGGACGGCGTCACCATCTATGCCGGCGCCACCATATTGGGCCGGGTGACGATCGGGTGCGGCAGCGTGATCGGCGGCAATGTTTGGCTGCTCGACGATGTGCCGCCCGAAAGCGTGGTGGCCCAGCCCGAGGCGATCCGGCTCGATCCGGCCGCGCGCAACGCGCTCTCCGAACGGCTGACGGAGCATGGCGCATGAGCCCGCTGATCGGCGTGCTGTGCTGCAACGAAGTCGCCGACCGGCCGATCCAGGCAGTGGCGACACGGTTCATCCGCCCGCTGGCCGAGATATCCCGCGCCACCGTGCTGCTGGTGCCCGCCGTCGCCGGCACCTTCGACGCGGCATCGCTCGCCGCGCGGCTCGACGGCCTGCTGCTCACCGGTTCGCGTTCGAACATCGCGCCACGCCGCTATGGCGACGAGGGGGTGGCCATGGGCCCCGAAGCCCATGCCGCGGTCGATGGCCTGGTCGAGGCCTTCTCGGCCCGGCCCGCCGGCGCACCCGTACTCGCCGTGCAATGGCATCCGGAATGGGACGCCGCGCACCGGCCGGAGAGCCGCGCCTTCTTCCGCTTTGTCGGCGAGGCGATCGCCGCCTGAGCCGGCCGGGCGGGCTCAGCCCCCGCGCAGGCTGTCGGGAACCACGCCGCCATTCTCCGCCAGCTTGGCCATCACCGCCTGGTGCAGGGCAATGTTCTGCTCCGCGGTGCCATCGTCGCCGGCATGCACGTCCAGCTCTTCGGCGAGCTGCTTGCGCGCGTCGAGGCTGGAGTCGAGATCGAGCAGCTTGAGCAGGTCGACGATCGACGTCTGGTAGTTGCCGCCGCCGCCCTTCATGTCCGCCATCGAGGAAAGCACTGCCCCGACATCGACCTGGGTCGGGGCTTCCGCGGGCGCAGGTGCCGGCGCGGCCTCCGCTTCTGCGGTTGCGGGTTCGGGGCTCGGGGCGGGGGCGTCCGCCTTGTGGCCGAAGATCTTGCCCATGATGCTGCCGAAGATGCTCATTCAATCCTCCCATCACATGCGATGAAGCGCACGGCGCGCGGCATCAAACGCGCACCTCGGCAAAAGGGTTCGGCGGAACGGGCGATAGATGCAGGCGTTCACGCCCTAGCTCCGCACGAGGGGCTCCAACAGGAGGTAAGGATGCAGGTTCTTCGCTGGATGATGCTGGGCGCCGCCGGGCTCGCGCTCGCAGGCTGTGGTTCGAAGACCGATACCACCAGCACCGATACGACCACTGTCACCACCAACACCCAGGGTTCGATGATGGCGAACGGGATGGACATGGCGCCCGCCGCATCCGTCGGCCAGGGCTTCGCGAATGCCGCCGCAGCGAGCGACGCCTTCGAGATCGAGACCTCGAAGCTCGCCCAGGGCCAGTCGCAGTCCGCCATGATCAAGAAATTCGCCGACGCGATGATCAAGGCCCATACCGATTCGACCGCCAAGCTCAAGACGGCGGCGAGCGCGGCTACCCCCGCCATCACGCCGGACCCGGCGCTGACGGCCGCCCAGCAGCAGGCGCTGGATTCGCTCAAGCCGCTGAAGGGCGCCGAATTCGACAAGGCCTATGCCGCCGCCCAGGTCGACGCGCACCAGAAGACGCTCGATGCGCTGAAGGCGACCATCGGCAACAAGGACGTGCCGCAGCCGCTGCGGGATTTCGCGACCAAGCTGATCCCGACGGTCACCGCGCATCTCAACCTGGCCAAGGGCCTCAAGGCCTGAACCCGCGGGCGATGGGCCGCCCGATCAGCGGTTCGTCAACGGGCGGTGACGGGTGCCTCCGTCACCGCCCCCCGCAGCAACCAGCCGACCCATAGCAGCACCCCCAGGATGCCGCAGATCAGCACCGGCGCGGAAAACGCTTCGCCGATGCGCGCATGGCAAGCCACCGCACCGCCGAGAAAGGCAGTGAGGAGGCCGCAGCCGATCGCCCCGAACCTGCGGGTAAGGAACGCGCAGACGCCGAGGATCAGGATTCCCGCCAGATAGGGAAGCTGGCCCGGCGGATAGCCGATATGTGCCTGGGGAGCTGCCAGCACCTCCGGCGCCAGCAGCATGACCAGGGCATCGGCCAGCAACAGGGCGCTGGCGAGGATCGAGCAGATCCATCCGGCACGCGGCCGCGCGGCAACGAGGAGCGGCTTCGACAAGAAATGCACCGGGTAAATGTCCCTTCGACAGTCGGAAACGAGCTCGAGCCTCGGCCGGCGCGATCAGAACGCGACCGAGAGGCCGGCATTCACGCTGTGACGGGCGACGTCGCCAAACTTGTTGCCGACGCCCGCGCCATATTCTCCGGTGTAGCTCAGGTTCAAGCGAATGCCCTTCGACACGGGAGCCGTGAGGCCCAGCGCGACATGCGCCATGGTGTCGCCGCGCTCCGCGCCCCGTGCCAGCATCATGCCGCCCGCATCCGCCGCGGCATAGGAAGCGCTGGCCCGGCCGTTATTGCCCTGGAACTGATGGCGGATGCCCGCCTCTGCCCAGGGAGTGACGCCGCCCAGGTCGAAGCTGATGCCCAGCGCGGCATCGCCGAACAGCGCGTTGCCGGCATTCTTGACCAACTCCAGCGCGAAGCCCGAACCGCCCTCGGTCAGGTGGTTGCGGCGGCCTTCGACATAAGTGAGGCCGACGCGCGGCGTGATGCGAGCTAAGCCCAGCGACACCTGATAGCCAGCCGACATGTCGGCGATGAACCCGCCCAGGTCGTAGCGCGACGTGGCGGTGCCGCCCGGAACGGCGCGACGGGTCTTGGCCCGCGACAGGTCGTAGGCGACCAGGCCGCGCAGCGCGAGGCCGCCGAGCTCGGCACTGGCCGAGACACCGATCTGCATGCCCTCCAGCTTGGTGGTGGCAGCCAGGCCCTCCACCGTCTGGTTGGTCGAGAGCGTCCCGACAAAGGCACTCACCCGCGCCGTTTCGGAGAATCCCCAGCCGAACCCGCCGAGCAGGCCGCGGCTGTCGCTGCGCAAGTCATGCGCGCCGGTGCCGGCATTCCCCTGGAGCGCACCCTCCTGATACAGGCCCTGGGCGAAGCCGTAGAAGCCGACATGGCCCTTCCCGCCATTCTCCAGCGTGCGCATCGCATCGACCACGGCCAGGCCGTTGTCGATGCTCGCCTGGTCGGCCGCGGCATAGGCCTCGGCGCTGAGCTGGGCAAAGCCGGCGGCACGCGACGCGCCGTTGGTCTCGACCAGCGCCGGCAGCGCGTTGGTGAAGGCCTGCACCATCTGCCCGCCGCCCAGCACGGCATTGGCATAGCGGATCGAATCGCGCACATTGGCGCCGAACGCATTGTCGTTCTGGAACTCGCCGACCAGCTGGATGCGGTTGCCGCGCGTCGCCACGAAGCCGAACACCGTCTCCGACTTGTTGATCGTGGTAAAGCCGCCGGTGATCCCGCCTTGCGCCACGACAAGGTCGAGCGCGCCGCCCGGCGTGGACTGGAGGATGCCGGTGATGTCCAGCGTGGCCCCCGGCTGGATGCGCATCGCGCCGGAGATGTTCAGGCGGTCGCTGCCGGTCGGCGCCATTTCGAGCAGCAGGTTCGAGCCGTTGGTGAACAGGACGTCGCCATTGACCGTCATCGTGCCCGGCGAGGCGCCCGGCGACAGCGTGCCGCGCACTTCGATATTGGCATTCACCGCGCCCGCGCTGCCGAAGGTCGCGCCACGGCTGACGATGATGGTCTGGGCCGAGGTGATGGTGGTGCCCGCCTGACCGATCAGGCGGCCGCCAGTGACCGAGACGGTGTCGTAGCTAATGTTCCCGGTGAGCGAGACCACGCCGCCGGCGACGTTGAACGCTTCGAATTCGGTATAGCCCTGACCGTTCCACGCGGTCGGCGCGGCATAGGTGCCCTGGGTGTCGAACTCGAGCGTGTCATAGCCGGTGCCGCCGCTCGCGATGCCGGTGATCGCACCGGCACGGCCGAGGGTGAGGCGGTCATTGCCCGCGCCCAGCGCCACATTGCCCGCCAGCGTGCCCTGCACGTTGAGATTGTTGGCACCGTCATTGCCCGCGAGCGTCGGCACGGTGAGCGTCGAGCCCGCCGTGACCGTGAGCTTCGCGCCGAACAGGTCGACGACGTCGAAGCCGGCGTTGCGATCGATGATCAGTTCGCCGGCATCGCCCGATTCGAGCTGTTCGAAGCCGCTGGCGTTGACGCTGCTCAGCTGGCGCACGGTGTTCGCCGCCTGGTTGAGCACCAGGCGATCGATGCCGTCGCCGCCATCGATCGCGCCGCTCAGCATCGCGCCGCTCGCCAGGGTCAGCACGTTGTTCGCCGCGCCGAAGCTGGTCTGCGTGGCCGCGATGGAGCTGCCCGCCGCGATGGTCAGGTCGCCCTGGTCCACGGTGATGTTCTGGTAGGTGCCGTTGCCGCTGATCGCGAGGTTGCCGGCGCCGCGCGCCAGGATGTCCTCGAAGTTGAGGATCTTGGCGGTGGCCAGCGTCGCGGTCTGGTCGGCGAGCGTGTTGAACACCAGCGCGTCGTGCCCGGCGCCGCCATTGACCGTGCCCAGGATCGAGCCGCCGTCGACGATCAGCAGGTTGTCGTGTTCGTCGAAGTTGAGCGTCTGATCGGCGGCAATCGTGCCGCCCAGCGTCAGCGACGCGCTGCCGGCGACGTTGATCGTCTCGAAGCTGGTGATCCCGCCGGCGATCCGGGAATCGCCCGTCAGGTTGAGGTTGAGCACGTCATTGCCCGCGCCGCCGTCGAGCATGCCCGAAAGCGCGCCGTTGAGGATCATGGTCAGCGTGTCGTCGCCGCCGCCCAGCGACACGCCGCCGGTGAGCGCGGTGTTGAGGATCACCGACTGTGCGCTGTCGTCGCCGATGATGTTGCCGATGCGGTGATCGCCCTCGCCCGGGTTGAGCGTCAGGCTGGCGCCGTTGCGCAGCGTTACCGTGTCGAAGTCCTGGTTCATGCCGATCGTCAGGCGGGCATTGCCCGAGACGTCGAGCGACTCGAAGTTGACGACATTGGGCAGGTCGCTGGTGTCCTGGGCGATCTGGAAGGCCACGGTGTCGATGCCGGTGCCGCCGTCGATCAGCCCGGTAGCGGTGCCGCCGGCAAGCACAAGGCGGTCGTCGCCCGCGCCGAGGTCGATATTGCCCTCGACCACGCCGCCGGCATTGAGCGTGACGGTGTCGTTGCCGCCGCCCATGGCGATGCCGCCGCCGATCGCACCCGCGACGGTCACCGATTCCGCCGCGTCCGAACCGATCAGCGCAGTCGCGCTCTGGGTCTGGAAGCGCGTGCCGGCCGCGACCGTCACGTTCGAGCCCGCCATGCTGAGCGTGTCGAGATCGGTGGTGCCCCGGATGGTGATCGCGCCGGCCCCGCGCTGGCTCAGCGTCTCGAAGCCGCGGAACTGGTCGAAATTGACCGAGCCGCCGCCATTCACGTCGACGAGCAGCGTATCCCTGCCCTCACCGCCATAGGCAGTGCCGGTGAAGATGCCCGATGCGGCATAGACGAAGGTGTCGTTTCCGCTGCCCAGGCGCAGGTCGCCCTGGAGCGTGCCGTAATTCTCGAACAGGTCGTCGCCATCGGCCAGGTCGACATTGCCGATGATCGTGCCGCCGGCGAGGTTGCGGATCCTGTCGGTGGTATGCAGCGTCTGGATGCCGCCCGCGATCACATAGGTTCCGGCCGCATCGCCGCCGGGCGCATGGAGGTCGACTCCGCCCGCATCGAAATTGCTGTTGTCCTGGAGAACCGTGTCCGCTCCGCCCCGGATCATGCCGAGATTGTCGAGCTCGAACAGGCGCAAGGCAGCGTCGACGCCGGCGCTGCCATAGCCTTCGTCGTCCAGGCCGGCGACCATCAGCGCAGTCGATGTGCCGCCGGTAGCCTCGATCGTACCGCCCGCCGCGTTGGTCATGCCGACGATGCCGTTGTTGCCGAGCAGGGCCGCGAAGACGCCGGTGGCGACGGCCGCCGACGAGCCTTGGGTGCTCCCGCCGCCATTGGCCGCGATCCGGCCGCTATTGACCAGCTTGCCGACCCGTACCGGCTGCTGATCGATGCAGTCCTCTTCGAAGGCGCCGCCGAAGGAGGTGAGCTGCAGGCCGGCAACGCCCCGGCCGGTCGCTTCGATCGTGCCGCTATTGGCCACGTCATACTGCTGACCCATCGCCACGGCGGCGCCGGCATATGCGCTGCCCGCGCGAATCGCGCCGCTGTTCGCCAGCTTCACCAGGCCGCTCTCGCTTTCGAGGTAGACTGCATTGCTGCCGTCGCTCGAGGCCGTAATCTGACCGCTGTTCGTTACGTCGATGCTGCGGCCGTGCTCGTCCATTCCATAGCTGCCGACCCGCAACCCATAGCCCTGGGCCGAGGAGATGGAGCCGCTATTGTTCAGCGAGAAGGCGCCGTATTCGTTGATGACCGCGACACCGTCATAGCGCGTGTCGATTGCGCCGGTATTCGTGAGGCTGGACAGCGTGTTCAAGGAAAAGATACCGGCGACCTCGCCCTTGATCGATCCGTTGTTCACCAAGGCGAGTTTCGCCTCGTAGCGCGGGTCGGCCACCTCGATCGCGGCGTATATGTCGCCATTCTCGTTATCGACGACATCGAAATTGGCGTTGTTGGTGATCTTGCCGTCGCCGAGCATACGCAGCGACCTGTTCTGGGTCGTCGCCGACATAACCGTCACTTCGGTATTCGCGCCGCTCGCCTCGACGCCATGCATCTCGAAACCCGCCGGGATCGCGTTGGTGGCAAGATCGAACGTGCCGCTGCTGGTGAAGGACCGACCATAGGCGTCCGCGCCTCCGCCGCCGGTCACCGTTCCGCTGACGTCGAGCGCGGCGCCGTTGCGCGTGAGCACGGTGTCGTTGCCGTCGCCCATGTCGAGGTTCCCGGTCACCTTGCCGCCAGTCGCGACATAGAGATCGTTGCCGCCGCCGAGCAGCACATGGCCGGTGATGGTGCCGGCATTCTCGACGATATCCCTGGCATAGCCGCCCACGATTGCCGCGCCCGCGGTGCCGGTGGTGTTGCTCGTCACATGGCCGGCGATGGTGCCGGTCGCAGTGTTCACGACGCGATTGATACCTTCCCACCCGACCATCTCGATCGCATTGCCATGGGCGCTGACGATGTCGCCGCTATTGTGGACTTCCGAACCTTCCATCCGGATGCCGGTGCCCTGCATGCTGACCCGGCCGATGCCCAGATTGCCGCGATCATTGGTGAAGACGCCGTTCAGGAGGTCCACGCCGAGCCCGAAATTGCCGGTCGAGGCGTCCTTCGAATCTTCCCAGATCGAGGCGCGGTTGGTGATCCGGCTGCCATTGGCCTCGAGCAGCACGCCATAGGCACTGCCCATCTTGCGCAGATTGGAGCTGGCCGAGATCAGCACTTCGGTGCCGGCGCCGGTCTTGAGCGCGGTGCCGCCGGTGATGCCGATATAGCCGCTCTGCGCGAACAGCTCGACGCGGCGGGCATGGGTCGCGTCGACTGCAATGCCCGCGGTGCCGCCGTTCACGGCGCCGGCGATCACCAGGTCGAGCCCCTGTCCGCCTTCGCCGAACACGCTGCTCGTGGAATCCCTCTCGACGATGATCGACGGTCGGGCATAGCCGCCATTGTTGAAGTTCATGTCGAGCACGACGCGGCCGTCGCCGGCCACGCGCAGCAGCCCGTCATAGCTGTAATGGCCGCCGGTGCCGTCGGCCGGCCCCTGCAGCGTCAGCACCGTGCCGGCACCCGCCGCCTCGTAGATCGTGCCGCCCGAGAAGCCGGCGGCGTTCGCCCGGAGCACCGAGAAGGTCTGGCTTTCGCCGGCACGGGCCTGCAGCACGTTGTTGCCCGCACCCATGTCGACCGTTCCCGTCACCAGTCCGCTCGTATCGACGCTGCCGTTCTGGCCGAGCCGCCTGATGTCGACGACCAGCTTGTCATCGCCGGCGCCGGTCGAGACATTGCCCTGCACCGAGCTGCCCTCGGCGAGCCACACCATGTCCTTGCCCGCGCCGCCCAGCACGACGTCGCCCACGATCCGGCCCTTGTTCGCAACTTGTGCGCCGGATTGAGCCCCGGTATTTATTCCGACCGCGGCGCCTGTTCCCGCGCGAATCTCGCCTTCGTTGATCAGCTTGGGCGATACATAATATTGCTCGTTGTAACCGGAGACGGCGGCGCGCTCACCCGTGCCGATGATCGAACCACGGTTCGTCAGGGCCGCGCCATATTGCAGGAACACCGCCTGGTCGCCGCGGATCACGCCGCCCGTATCGTTGAGGAAGGTGCCATAGAGGCTCCGCAGACTCAGGCCCGTGCCGCCTTCCGCCGCGTTCGAGATCGTGCCGCTGTTATAGCCCGATCCGCTCACCTCCACAGCGGTGTCCACCCGTCCCTCGGCACGGATCGTGCCGCGATTGACGAAGCCATGTGCGTTGTCGGCGGAGCCGGCGCCCGAGGCGCGGATGCCGAATTGTGCCTCGCCCGACAGGTTTATGGTGCCGCCGGTATCGTTGACGAAGCTGGCGTTGTAGTCGCCGGCCTCGATCAGCGCGGTCGGAGCGTCGTTCTCGGGAGTCGAAACGCCGGTGAAGCTCAGCGTGCCGCGGTTGACGAAGGTCAGCGGTGCACCGTTGTTATATTCGTTGTACGAAGTGATCCTGAGGCCGGCGTCCGATCCGGCATAGGTGAAGCTGGCCAGGTTGGTCACGGTTCCCGGCCCGGACACGTCGAGGGCGCCGGTCAGGTTCTCCGCCGCGATGGTCACGGCGAGATTGCAGCCGCACAGATCGAGGCCGTAGCGCTCGAAGCCCGTCGGCAGCTGGCCGAAGGCGACCGTTCCCGAACCGGTCATGCGGATGCCGTAGGTGTCGACGCCTTCGCCGCCGTCGAGCGTGCCGGTCGGCATGGCGGCGAGGCCAGCCCCATTGCCCTCGCGCCAGAATATGTCGTCACCGTCGCCCAGCGCGAGATTGCCCGCCATGCCGCCGCCGATGCGCTGGTAGAAGCGATCGCCAGCTTCGCCGAGCACGACATCGCCACCGATCTGGCCGGCATTCTCGATGATCGCCTGCCCCGTCGCGCGGATCGCCGTGCCGCCGGCGCTGCGGATCACGCCGCCGGCCTTGTTCCGGAGGCTGAGATCCGACGCCGAGATGGCCGGGGCCGCGCCGCGCGCCTCGATCAGGCCGGTGTTGCGGATATCGCCCTGGCCGGAAATGGCGATGGTCGCTTCGGCCGCCGAATTGTTCGCGATCGTGCCGCTATTGTCGAGATCGACATAGGTGGCGCGGATCGCCGAAGCGTCGCCCGCCTCGATCGTGCCCGCATTGCTTCCATAGGCTTCGCGGACGTCCACGCCGCCTTCGATGCGACCGCCGCGGCGGTTCTGCAGATCCAGCACGGACGCGCGCGCGCGCACCGCCGGGCCGTCGGTGCCGCGCACCAGGCCGTTATTGTCCAGCGAGAGGTAATTGCCGGCATCGTCGTCCTGGCGCAGCGCGTTGCCGCCCGAAAGCGTGCCCGACCTGCCGATCCTAACATCGAGGCTCGCCGTATCGGCAAGCAGGACCGCAGGGCCCTGCGAGAACACGCCGCCATCGACGATCAGCCTGCCGCCGACATCGAAACGCAGCGCCGCGCCCTCGGTCGCCTGGCTGCCGACGGTCGCACCGGGCTGCACGGTGACGGTGCCATTCGCTACCGCCATGACGAAAGGCGCCGAGGTGCCGGCACAGACGATCTGCGTACCTTCGCCCGCGCACTGTGCACGCGCCGCCGTCGAGGAAAGGGCAATGGCCAGCGTCGCCGCGCTCACGAACAACGCGGCACGGCCCTTGGCGCGGGGAGGAATATGAGTCGGAAGGGCGGTACGCGCCATGATGCTGCTCCAATGCCGGAAGTGCCGGCTCGGATGTACGCGCCAGCGTGAACAGCAAGGGCAGATGCCGATGTTCGAAAACTAGTTCCAACGCTTTAACTACACAGCGGAATGCAACTTCACGCGATTGTGCAGTTTTCAGTCGGCTATTCCGGACAGGAGGTTCCGGACTAGCAGGCCGGTCATCGTATCGGCGCGATGATTGGCGTGGCGCGCCGCGATCCGCGCGGCCTGCGCGCGTATCCGATCGTCGCCGGCGGCGCGGCAGAGCGCCGCTCGCACCGCATCCGCTCCCGCCGACACGGCCTGCGACTGGGCGGCGCCGGCAAGGCGCAGCCGATAGGTGAGCAGCAGCGATTCCAGCGTATCGGGCAAGAGGAGCTGCGGCACTCCGGCGGCGAGCATGCTCGCCGAGGCGCCATAGCTCCCCCGGCCGACATAGAGCGCCGCTTCGCGCGCCACCGCCGCGAGATCGATGGGCGCGGCGCTGTACCGGATGTTGCCGGGCAGCGCCTCGCCAGGGGAACTCGCCGAATGCCAGAGCGCGGGCCAGCCCAGCGCGCGGAGCGCACGCACCACGATCGCGCTGCCGGCCCGGTCGAACGGCAGGTAGACGAGCGTCCGCGGGCCTTCGCCTTCCGGCCAGTCGGGGCGGGCATCGGCCTCGATGCCGATCAGCGGGCCATAATAGGAAGCGGTCCCGTCCGGCCCGTAGTGATCGAGTTCGGCCCAGGCGAGCGAATGGAGCGGCGCACCCGCCAGCAACTCGTCGAGCCCGGCAAGTTCGGGCGCGCCGAAATGGCGGCAGGCTTCCCGCACCGCCCGATCGGCGGGAAGCTGCGCCGCCGCCAGCTCGGCGGCATCATGTCCGGCCCAGGGCTGCAGGCTTGCGCCCGCATCGCGCGCGCGGGGCGCCACGAAGGTGGGGCCGAGCCGGCGCGCGGGGAGCCCGGCAACATGGGCCGCCAGCAACGACAAGGGCGCATGTTCCGCCAGCAGCGCATCCGGCGCCAGCTGCTCGAAGAAGTCCAGCCATTGCCGGACCAGGGGTATCGCACCGGCCGCGTCCGCCAGCCCGCCCGCCGCGATTACCTGGCCATAAGTCAGCGTCTCGCGCCTGGGCACGGCGCCGGCGAAACGCGGACTCTGCACCACCAAGTCGAACGCATCGCGCTCCAGGCGCAACGCGGTCTGCGGCGTCCGTGCCGCCAAGGTCAGATGATGCCCGCCCGCACGCAACGCGCGGCAGACCGGCGCGAGAGTCGCGACATGTCCATATCCCAGCCCCAGCTCCCAGCTGGCCAGCAACCGCATGCAATCTCCCCCCAGGCGGACCGGAACGATGGGATAGCATAGCGGCCGCCGGAGATCGCCGCACAGCCGCCATTCCTTCCCGGCAACGTGCAATCCCCGGCCCGTCGCGCGGCGGACGGCTTCCGTCGCAGCCGATGCAGCATCGTCCGTCTTCCCTGCGCATGGGCTCGGCCAGCGTTGAAAAGGGGACAGCAATGTTCATCGTCGGGAACATCCCTCCGGAGACTTCCGCGCCGCGCAGCCGGCGCGAAAACCGCGCCGCGATCCTGCTCGCCGGCCGCGCCCTCTTTGCGCGCCACGGCCTCGCCGGGGTCACTTTCGAGCATATTGCCCGGGAAGCCCGGCTGACTCGGCGGACGATCTACAATCACTTCGCCAATGTGGACGAGCTCTTCGTCGCGGTCATTCACCAGACGCTTCGGCAATTGAAGGCGCAGGTGCCGGCCGCCCCACCCGGCGAACAGCAGCTGCATCCGGCACTGAATCGCTTCATGCGGGACTTGCTCGTGCTGTTCACCAGCACCTGCTTCTCCGATCTCCACCTGGCGCTGGTCCGCCATGGCAACGATCATCCGGAACTCCGCAGCGCCTTCGAGCGCGAGATTCTCGATCCGCTGGGCACGTCCCTCGCGACCTATCTCGGCACGCGGCGGGCCCGCGATTTCCACCGGGATCCGCAACGCGGCGCCGAAGAAATGGTCGCGATCATGCTCGGGCTTGCCGAAACCTCACGACTGCTCGGACGAACCAGCGACGAAGCGATCCTGCACGGACTGCCGCTCATCGCCGCCATTGTCCAGGCGCTCGCATCGGCGCAGCCCAATCCGCTCTGCCGCGTGGCCTGACCGCCCGCCTTCGCTCCGAAGGGACGCAGCGGCGCGCGCCTTTCATCGTGCCCATGTCCGTTTTCGTCGCGCGGATATGGGATTTCGTCGCAGCCGGAACTATGCTCCGTTCTCCGCCTCGAGGGCGGACATGAAGGCCCTGAGCGGCACGCCATTCCGGGGGAGCGATCACGACAGATGCGAGGCGGCCCGATATCTGCTCCCGGGTTGACCGGTGCCGTTGCCCGCATCTCGCTGATCCTCTGGACATTCGGTCATGGATTGACCGTCCTGATCGGGGGGCTGAAGGGGCGCGGCTATCTGGTCCAGTTCCTGGTCGAGATTCCGCTCTGGGCTCTCTCGCTGGCCGCCGTCGCGATCCTCTACCTCGTCTGGCGCGGTCTCGAAGCGCATGGCGTGATGGGCCGCTGGCCCTTGCTGGGCCTGGCCTGCCTCGCGGCGGGGGCGGCCCTGAGCGTGATCGACCTGATCTATTATGACTGGCTGGCCACGCTGTTTCTTCCGCGATGGCATGATTGGGCGCATGCATTCGGCCCGCGCGCAGGCAATAATTTCGCGCTCTATTCCTGGACCTTCTGCCTGAATGCCACGCTGTTCTGGGCATTGGGAGTCGACGAGAAGGCGAAGCGGCAGGAAAGGATCACCACCGAAGCGAAGCTCGCCGCGCAGGAGGCCAGGATCGAAGCCCTGCGCTTCCAGCTCAATCCGCATTTCCTGCTCAACACGCTGAATGCCGTCGCCAGCCTGGCCGCCATGAACCGCAACGTCGAAGCCGAGGCGATGACCATGAAGCTGGCCGATTTTCTGCACGGCAGCCTGGCCACCGACGCCAAGGCGCCCATCCCCCTCGCGAACGAGCTCGCCATCATCGAATCCTATCTCGACATCGAAGCGGTCCGCTTCGGAGACCGGCTGCGCGTCGAGATCGATTGCCCGAATCACCTGCTGGACGCCAGCGTGCCGAGCTTCATCCTCCAGCCGCTCGTCGAGAATGCCGTGAAATATGCGGTGGCCCCCTCGCGCTCGGGCGCGATGATCCGCATCATCGTGCGCGGGGCGGAGGGATTCCTGCTGATCTCGGTCATCGATACCGGAAGCGATGGCACAACGGCCCCCTCCGGCGGGACCGGTGTGGGGCTGCGCAATATCCGGGCGCGGCTCGCCACGCTCTACGGGCCCGATGCTCGTCTGGATATAATCGCCGAGCAGGCCGGCTTCACCGCGACGCTCCGCATGCCGTTGCGCATGGCGCCGCCGCTCCCCGCGTGAAGCGGCCGAAGGGCGGCAGGCGCGCTTGCCGGCGTCCGTCTGCGCTACCGGGGTCTGCGGATTGGCCTCCGCCCGCCACCGACGGCACGACCCGCAAACGAAAAAAGCCCGCATTTCTGCGGGCTCATTTCATCGGGGGAATGGTGGAGCCGAGGGGGATCGAACCCCTGACCTTCGCAATGCCATTGCGACGCTCTCCCAGCTGAGCTACGGCCCCAAACCCCGGGAAGACGGGCCCTCTAAAAGGGCTCCGCGGGTCTGGCAAGGACCTTTTTTCGGTCCCTGCCAATTTTCCCGGATTTATTGCTCTTCGTCGTCGCCGCCGGTCTCGACGCCCAGGTCGTCGTCGCCGCCCAGATCGACATCGTCGTCCGCCGAGGGCTCCTCGTCGTCGTCGCCGATGTCCAGATCCTCGTCACCCAGATCGGAATCCTCCGTCGCGGGCTTCTCGGCCTTCACCGCCTCGAAAGGCAGCGGCTGCTTCGACTTGAGGATCGGTTCCGGATCCCAGGCGAACCCGCAGCTGATGCAGGTCACCGGTTCGTCCTTGGTCAGATCATAGAAGCGCGTTCCGCACTTCGGGCACGCGCGCTTCGTGCCCCATTCGGGCTTCACCATGTGTTGCCTCTTCGCCTTTCAAATCTTGGATTTCGGGAACAGGTCCCGGAAAGTGGGAGGCGCCTTGCCATGCCGCAAGGGCGCTGTCAAAGCCGGGCGTCATGTCCGCCTCTCCTCCCCGTCCGCTCAGCATCTCCGCCCGTGGCCCCTTGCGGGGCCGCGTCACCGTGCCCGGAGACAAGTCGATCAGCCATCGCTCGCTGATGTTCTCGGCGCTCGCCGTCGGCGAAAGCCGGATCGAGGGACTGCTCGAGGGCGAGGACGTGCTCGCCACGGCCGCGGCGATGCGCGCGATGGGCGCCGTGGTGACTCGCGGCGCGGACGGCGCCTGGACCGTGCACGGCGTCGGCGTCGGCGGCCTGCTCCAGCCCGAGGGCGCGCTCGACATGGGCAATTCGGGCACCTCCACCCGGCTGCTGATGGGCCTGGTCGCCAGCCATCCGATCACGGTGACCTTCACCGGCGACGCCTCGCTCTCCAGCCGGCCGATGGGCCGCGCGATCGAGCCGCTGGGCCAGATGGGCGCGGACATCACCGCCAGCCCGGGCGCCAAGGGGAGTCAGACTCTGCCGCTGATGCTGCGGGGGATCAGCCCCGCCGTGCCGATCACCTATACCTTGCCGGTCGCCTCGGCCCAGGTGAAGTCGGCGGTGCTGCTCGCCGGGCTCAATACGCCGGGCATCACTCGGGTGATCGAGCCGGTGCCGACTCGCGACCATAGCGAACGGATGCTGCGCGGCTTCGGCGCCGAGCTGACCGTGGAGGACGGCCCCGAGGGCAAGATCATCTCGATCCGCGGCGAGGCGGAACTGAAGCCCCAGCACATCATCGTGCCGGGCGATCCCTCTTCCGCCGGCTTCTGGATGGTCGCCGCCTCGATCGTGCCGGGATCGGACGTCACCATCGCCAATGTCTGCATGAACCCCACCCGCACCGGCCTGATCCAGGCGCTGCGGATGATGGGCGCCTCGATCGAGGAACTGGATGCGCGCGAAGTGGGCGGCGAGCCGGTCGCCGATCTGCGCGTGCGCCATGCCCCGCTGAAGGCGATCGAAGTGCCGCCCGAGCTCGCGCCCAGCATGATCGATGAATATCCGATCCTGTTCGTCGCAGCCGCGGTCGCCGAGGGGCGCACGGTGGCGCGCGGCGCGCACGAGCTGCGCGTCAAGGAATCGGACCGGATCGCGACGATGCGGGCCGCGCTCGAAGCCAATGGCGTCTCGCTGGAGGAGTTTGACGACGGGCTCGCCATCACCGGCACCGGCGGCGCGCCGATCCCGGGCGGCGGCAATGCCGTCTCGAAGCTCGACCACCGCATCGCGATGAGCATGACCGTCGCCGGGCTGGTGGCCGCCGCGCCGATCGCGATCGACGACGTCGCACCGGTGCAGACCAGCTATCCCGCCTTTTTCGACGTATTGGACGGCCTGACCGCATGATCCGGCTCGGCCGCCGCGCCTTTCTCGGCGGCCTTGCCGCAGGCACCCTCGCCCTTCCCGCCTGGGCCCGGATGCGGGACGAGATCCGCTTCGCGCCGGACCGGGAGCTGATGGTCCCGGTCGAGGGCGGCAGCGTCTATGTGCGAGTGAACGGCGACCTCGAGGGCGCCCGCCCGCCGCTTATCTATGCGCATGGCGGCCCGGGCGGCGATCATTCCGGGCTCCTCCCCCTCACCGCCCTGGCCAACGAGCGCGCGGTGATCCTGTGGGATCAGCTCGACAGCGGCCGCTCCGACGCGCCGCTCGATCCGAAGAACTGGCGGGTGTCGCGCTTCGTCGACGAGATCGACCGGATCCGCGACGCGCTGGGCATCACCCGCTGGCATGTCGGCGGCGGTAGCTGGGGCGGCACGCTGGCGATCGAATATGGCGCGCGGCGGCGGCCCGATACCGCCAGCCTGATCGTCCAGTCGCCGCTCGTCTCGACGAAGAGCTGGATCGCCGATGCCGATCTGCTCCGCTCGCGGATGCCGGCGGAAGTGCGCACCACGCTGGAGAAGTGCGACACCGCCGCCCCGCCGCCAGCCCGGGCCTGCGAGGCGGCGACCTGGGATTTCTACCGCCGCCACGTGATCCGCTCGCAGCGGGCGGACGGCATCGCCGCCTATCGCGCCCGGGCGCCGCGCGATGCCGGCGACACGCTTTACCGGCGCATGTGGGGCAAGGCCGAGTTCGTCTCGACCGGCACGCTCCGGGACTATGACGGCGAGCCGCTGCTGGCGAAGCTCGACGGGCCGAAGACGCTGTTCGTCTGCGGCGAATATGACGAGGCGCGGCCCGAGACTGTCGCCGGGTTCGCCGCACGGGTTCCCGGCGCGACCTTTCGGGAAGTGATGGGATCGGCGCACTCGATCCTGTCCGACCAGCCCGAGGCCTATCTGGCGCTGCTGCGCGACTGGATGGCACGCCACGACGCCGCCTGAACGCGGATTTGCGCTCGAATCGCTTGACGGCGCGCCCATGTGCCGCGAACGCTGGGGCATATGATCATCGCAGTCGACGGACCGGCAGCCTCTGGCAAGGGCACCATCGCGCGCGCCCTGGCGCAGCATTACGGGCTGCCGCATCTCGATACCGGCCTGCTCTACCGCGCCGTCGCCGCCACCGTGCTGCGCGAGGAGCTGGACCCGGCCAAGGAAGCCGACGCAGTCTCCGCCTGCAGCTTCGAGGATTACCTGCTCGACGATCCCTGGCTGCGCTCCGACGAAGTGGGCAAGGCGGCGTCCGTCGTGTCGGCGCATCCGCTGGTGCGCGCCGCCCTGCTCAACCGCCAGAAGAAGTTCGCGCGCCAACCCGGCGGCGCGGTGCTCGACGGACGCGACATCGGCACGGTGATCGCGCCCGACGCGGACGTGAAGCTCTTCGTCAAGGCGACTCCGATGATCCGCGCCCAGCGCCGCCACCTGGAACTGCGCAAGCACGGCGTGCTCACCAGTCTCGACAAGGTGCTGGCGGACATCCGCGCGCGCGACGAACGCGATTCCAAGCGCACCGAAGCGCCGATGGCGCAAGCCAGGGACGCCGCGTTGCTCGACACCAGCTTCCTCTCGATCGATGCCGCCGTCCAGCGCGCGATCGCGATCGTCGAGAGCAAGACGAACGCGATCCACGCTTCCGGCTGACACGCCCGCTAGATATCGATCTGGATCTCGCCCTCGGTCGGCTGGGTGAAGCCGCGGATGATCTGGAGCATGCCCTCGGTGCCGAACAGCTGGTAGAGCGTGAACAGCCCCTGGGCGAGATCGCCGTCGAACTTCATCGAGAAGCGTTCGATGCCGCAATCGGCCATTTCCACCGGCCCGCCCGAATAGACGAATACCACTTCGTTGAAGGTGCAATTGCGGAAGGTGTTGCCGTCCAGCACGATCTCGGCATTGGTGAAACGCTGGCTGTCATATTCCATCTTCATTCCTCGCGACCCGGCCTCGGAATCCGCAGGTCGCATCCCGCGCGCCGCTCTGCAATGCTTGCGGATATCGGCAGTTTCGGCTAGAGCGCGCGCGTCCAGCGGGCGGGTGTCCGCGGAGGAAGGCGCGGAGGGGAGACTCTCACGCGCCGTTTTCGCTTTCACCGGCGTCTTGCTTCCTTCGCTTGCTCCCGCACAATGGATGCCGCGACCGGCGATCGGCCGCCGCGGCGAGTCTGGCCCAAAGACCGTCGGATCCAACCGACCGGCCGGAAACAACATGATTAGGAACTGAAACCCTTATGGCCACTACGGCAAATCCGAGCCGCGACGATTTCGCGGCGCTTCTCGAGCAGACCCTCGGTCAGGCGGACGGCTTCGAAGGCCGCGTCGTGATCGGTACCGTCACCGGCATCGAGAACGACCTCGCAGTCATCGACGTCGGCCTCAAGTCCGAAGGCCGCGTGCCGCTGCGCGAATTCGCCGCGCCGGGCCAGAAGGCCGATCTCAAGGTCGGCGACGAAGTCGAAGTCTATGTCGACCGCGTCGAGAACGCCAATGGCGAAGCGATGCTCAGCCGCGACCGCGCCCGCCGCGAAGCCGCCTGGGACAAGCTGGAAGCCGAATTCGCCAAGTCGGCCCGTGTCGAGGGCGTGATCTTCGGCCGCGTCAAGGGCGGCTTCACCGTCGACCTTTCGGGCGCGGTGGCCTTCCTCCCCGGCTCGCAGGTCGACATCCGCCCGGTGCGCGACGTCACGCCGCTGATGGACATCCCGCAGCCCTTCCAGATCCTCAAGATGGACCGCAAGCGCGGCAACATCGTCGTGTCGCGCCGCGCCGTGCTCGAAGAGACCCGCGCCGAGCAGCGTTCGGGCCTCATCCAGAGCCTGGCCGAGGGCCAGATCATCGACGGCGTCGTCAAGAACATCACCGATTACGGTGCGTTCGTCGACCTGGGCGGCATCGACGGCCTGCTCCACGTCACCGATCTCAGCTACAAGCGCGTCAACCACCCGTCCGAGATGCTGGGCATCGGCGACACGGTGAAGGTGCAGATCATCCGCATCAACCGCGACACCCAGCGCATCTCGCTGGGCATGAAGCAGCTTGAGAGCGATCCGTGGGACGGCGCCGCCGCCAAGTATCCGGTCGGCGCGAAGCTCAGCGGCCGCGTGACCAACATCACCGAATATGGCGCGTTCGTCGAGCTGGAGCCGGGCATCGAGGGCCTGGTCCACGTCTCGGAGATGAGCTGGACCAAGAAGAACGTGCACCCGGGCAAGATCGTCTCGACTTCGCAGGAAGTCGAAGTCGTGGTGCTCGAGGTGGATGCCGAGAAGCGCCGCATCTCGCTCGGCCTCAAGCAGGCCCAGCAGAACCCGTGGGAGCGTTTCGCCGCCGAGCATCCGGTGGGCACCGAAGTCGAGGGCGAAGTCAAGAACGCCACCGAGTTCGGCCTGTTCATCGGCCTGGACAACGACGTCGACGGCATGGTCCACATGTCGGACATCGCCTGGGGCATCTCGGGTGAGGACGCGCTCAACCTGCACCGCAAGGGCGAAGTGGTTAAGGCCATCGTTCTCGCAGTCGAGCCGGACAAGGAGCGCATCTCGCTCGGCATGAAGCAGCTCGAGCGTGGCGGCGTCGCCGCTGCGGGCTCGACCGCCTCGGCCGATCGCCTGAACAAGAACCAGGTCGTCACCGTGAACATCCTCGAAGTCCGCGACGCGGGCCTCGAAGTCCAGGTTGGCGAAGACGGCGCGACCGGCTTCATCAAGCGCACCGACCTCGGCCGCGACCGCGACGAGCAGCGTCCGGAGCGTTTCGCCGTCGGCCAGAAGCTCGATGCGATGGTCACCGGCTTTGATCGTTCGAAGAAGCCGACCTTCTCGGTCAAGGCGATGCAGATCGCCGAAGAGAAGCAGGCGGTTGCGCAATATGGCTCGTCCGATTCGGGCGCGTCGCTGGGCGACATCCTGGGCGAGGCCCTCAAGGCCCGCAACGAAAAGAACTAAGATACCGTGCGGGGAGCGGCAAAACCGCTCCCCGTTTCGTTTATTCCCGAATATCATAGGTTAATAGCCAATCTGCGGGTTGATGCAGGTTGGTGAACGGGGCTACAGAGCCCGTCAGGGACTAGCGCTGACGCGGAAGACCGCAGGTCCGCGTGCGCAAAGGGAGGGTTGCGGATGATCCGCTCGGAACTGGTTCAGTTGCTGGTGCAGGACAATCCGGGCCTTTCGGTCCGCGAGGTCGAGAAGATCGTGTCGGTCTTTTTCGACGAGATCGTCGGCCGGCTTCAGCAAGATGGCCGCGTGGAACTGCGCGGCTTCGGCGCCTTCTCCACCCGCGCGCGCGATGCACGCGTCGGCCGCAACCCGCGTACGGGCGAGACGGTCGAGGTGGACGCCAAGCGCGTTCCCTATTTCAAGCCCGGCAAGGAAATGCGCATCAAGCTCAACGTCTGAGCAATGCGCACCGCGTGACGCCGGGGATTCCAAGCGCTCGCGTGGATGCGCACGGATGTGGCGGACCCGGAGTTCGAAATCATCGACGCCGGACGGCGCGGCGCGCCTTATGTTCGGCCGCGCCCGCCATGGCTTTCGATCTCGACGACACTCCCGCGCCGCTTGGCGGCCGCTCGGTGTCGCCGGACCGCAATCGCCCTTGGCGGGGAATCCGCCCCCAGCTATAGCGTCCTCGGCCGTGCGGGCGTGGCGAAATTGGTAGACGCACCGGACTTAGACAAAGACTTGAGTGCTCGCGGGGAAACCCGCGCAGTAGAACTGCTCAAATTCGGGGAACCCTGTCAGATGGCAATCCCGAGCCAAGCCCGGAAACGGGAAGGTGTAGAGACTAGACGGGCAGCACCTACCCCCTGCATCCGCAGGGCAAGGTGAAGGGATAGTCCAGACCACAAACGCCCATCCGGGCGGCGGCGAAAGCCGTAGCTGGTAAGAAAATCCGTAAGGCCGCAAGGCCTGTGGGGGTTCGAGTCCCCCCGCCCGCACCAGGTCCGAAAAGCGGTTGACGGCCGCCTTCGGATGACGACGCCAATTATGGCGTTCCTCGGCTTCGACGCCGCGCCCCTGACCGGATCCGCGCAAGGGAAGGTGAAATGGAATTTCCGCCGCCCCGGAAAGGCGCGCGGCGCATCGCCGACCTTGGCGCGCCGGTTCGGCATTCGGCCGCGACGGGCATCGCGGGAAGCGCCGGAGGATCGCTACTTCGGGCCATATGCCGGCCTTGCCGGCAATATACGGGAACCGGCCGGAGAGACGTGCCGAGCGGCAAGGCAATCTCTTGCCTCACCATTGCCCGGACTTGAAATCTTCCGCCCTTCGGGGACGTGCGGGTTCGAGTCCCGCGGTCCGGCCCGCGCCTTTCAGGGGCTGTCGGGCTTGTCGTCCTGGGTGGCGATGATCACGCCGCCCGCCACGATCGCCACAATGCCGATGATCGCGATGATCGGCGCGCCGCCGATATCCGACTTGTGCTTGGCCCCGGTCGACGAACGCAGCGACAGTTTCGACGCCGCGGTTCCAGGCGCGGCGAGTGCCGGCACGGCAGCCAAAGAGAACAGCGCAGCGAAAGCCGCGACCTTACCGAGAATACGCATCGTACACACTCCCCTTTCAAAGGAATGGTGGTGAAATGCCTCGCACGCACCGATGGTTCCCGCACCGCAGCGAATCGCTGCGGTGCCGCAGGGGTTGGCAGCGGCGGCCGGCGATCATACACCCGTTTCCGCCCAGCCGGATTTACCTGATGCCCCCTCGCCTCCTCTGCCTGCTGCCCCTGATCGCGCTATCGGCTTGCGACGGCGGCGCGGGGCAGCGACGCGACGACACCGCAGTGGTCGTCAGCGCGATCGGCTCGGGCAGCGCACTCGGCGATCCCGACACCGGAGCGCTCGATCCCGCCCGCCGCGTGCTGCTCGGCGCGACCGCCCAGGGCCTGGTGCGGTTCGATGCCGCCGGACAGATCGAGCCGGGACTGGCCGAGCGCTGGATCGTGATCGACGACGGGCGCAGCTACATCTTCCGCCTGCGCGACGATGCGACCTGGCCCGATGGCGAGCCGGTCACCGCCGAACAGGTGGTGCGAACGTTGCGCCGCACGATCGCGCCACGCTCGCGCAACGCGCTCTCTCCCTTCCTCGCAGTCATCGACGAGATCGTCGAAATGACACCGCAGGTGATCGAGGTGCGACTGAAACGCCCTCGGCCCGATCTGCTAAAGCTCTTCGCCCAGCCTGAAATGGCAGTGTTCCGGCTGGACAGACTCGACGGCAGCGGCCCGTTCCGCGCCATCCAGCACCGGGCGAGCGTGCTGCTGCGGCCGGCGCCCGATCCGGACACGGCCGACGACGGCGCCGCGCCGCGCCCACAGGAGACGCTGCAATTCCACGGCGAGCGCGCGGCGGTGGCGCTTGCCCGTTTCCGCGACGGCCAGTCGGACCTGGTGCTGGGCGGCAGCTTCATCGACTGGCCGCTGGTGACGGCCTCGGGTATCGCCGCACCCAATGTGAAGCTCGACAATGCGTTGGGGCTGTTCGGCCTGGCGGTCGTCTCGCGCGAGGGGTTTCTCGCCGATCCGGCCAATCGCGCCGCGATCGCCATGGCGATCGACCGCGCGACGCTGGTCCACGAGATTCATCCGGACTGGACGCCCGTCGAGACCCTGCTTCCGATACAGCTCGATTCGGCCAGCCCGCCTGCGCAGCCCGCCTGGGCGGCGCTCGACCTCGATCAGCGCCGGCAGAGCGCGCGGGCCGCAGTCGCCGGCTGGCGGCGGGCGCATCCCGGCCCGGTCACCATGCGCATCGCCTTGCCCGCCGGGCCTGGCGCCACGCTCGTCTGGTCGCGGCTGGCCGAGGCGTTCTATGCGATCGGGCTCAACCCGGTCCGCGCTGCCACCAACGCGCCCGCGGACCTGCGCCTCGTCGATGCCGTCGCGCCCTATGACAGTGCGCGGTGGTTCGTCGCCACCGCCTGCCAGGCCTGCTCCAGCGATGCGCAGACGCTGATCGATGCCGGGCGCGACGCGCCGGACCTCTACGCCCGGGCCCATCGCATCGCCGAGGCCGATGCCGCGCTCACCGCGGACGGCGCTTTCATCCCTATCGCCCAGCCCTTCCGATGGTCTATCGTCGCCCTGCGGCTGCAGGCCTGGCAGGGGAACGCTCGCGCGTGGCACCCGTTGAACCACCTGCGCAACGAGACGAGGTGAACGTGGCGAGGACGACGCGGATGGCTTCGGGGGCAAAGGCGGCAGCCGCGGCGCTGCCGCTGGGATCGCATGCGGCGGACGTCCGCCGGCGAATCGAGATGATGGAGCATCTGCTCGAGCGCAGCGTTCCCATTCCCGGCACCAAGGCCAAGGTCGGTCTCGACGCGATTCTGGGCCTGGTGCCCGTGGGCGGCGATCTGATCGCGGCGCTGCTCGGTCTCTATATCGTCTGGGAGGCGCGCAACCTGAAGATGCCGGCGACGACGATGATGCGCATGGTCGGCAATGTCGGCTTCGACTGGTTGATCGGGCTGGTGCCGGTGGTGGGCGACGCGGCGGACTTCCTCTTCCGATCGAACACCCGCAACCTCCGGCTGATCAAGCGCCATCTCGACCGGCATCACCCGGGCACCGCGACGGTCCATCACCGCTAGCGCGTGGCGCCTCGGGGAAGGACATGCTCCCGGCGCCGGCTCGCAATGCGGGATTTCACCTGCCGGGCTCGCGCGGCCAGGCCCATGACCCGGATGCGGGATCCGGCCTAGCGCCGCCCACCCCGCCAGATCTTCAGCGCACTGCGATCGGCCGCGCCGCCGGTGCCGGGCCGGCAGGCCTCATAGCGCAGCCCCTTGTCGAGGCAGAGCCAGAGCTCGTCGAGCCACCCCTCGCGCGTCACCGTCACGCGGATCGCATTGGCGGGAATGCCGCGATTCACTTCGGCGAAGCGCGCCTTGAACTCGCCGACGGTCAGGTCGCCGCGCGAAAGCCGATCCATGTCGGGATAACGGACCGCGTCGTAGAGCCGCTTCGCCGTGCCGAAATAGGCAGCCGGCGACATCGTGGTGCAGGTGCCGTGCTTGGCCCATTCGTGCTGGATCAGCTGCGCCGAGGGCGTGGTGCACAGCATCGACTTGATCTGCGCGGGCGGCAGAATGCGCGTGTTCGCGCAATATTGCGGCCAGCTCCGCATCTCGCCATCGGGCCACAGGCCGTGCAGCGTGAAGCCGAAGCGCGCGCCCTGGCGGCACTGGAAGCGATTCTCCGGTTCGTCGCCATGCGCACGGCAGAAGCCGGGGCTCCAGGTGAGCGCCAGCGTATAGGAGCCGATTGGCATGATGCGGCGCGGCTCCTTCGCGCCGGGCAGATCGGGGCGCGGCCGCTCGATCTTGCCGGGCATGGGGCACATCATCGCCTGGGCGGAGGCGATGCCGGGCAGGAGCGCGAGCCCCGTGCCCAGGAATCCGAGAACCAGCTTGCGCATCATGCTGCGCCCTCCGGCGCGAAATCCAGGCCGATATCGGCTGCGGGTGCCGACTGGGTAAGCCGGCCGACGCTGACATAAGTGACGCCGCTCTCGGCGATCGCACGAATCGTGTCGAGCCGCACGCCGCCCGACGCCTCGGTCGGCACCCGGCCCGCGACCAGCGCGACTGCCTCGCACAGCGTCTCCGGCTCCATATTGTCGAGCAGCAGATGCGTCGCGCCCGCGGCGAGCGCGGGTTCGATCTGGTCGATCCGGTCGACCTCGACGATGATGCGCTCGATCCCCGCGGCGACGGCGCGGCGCACCGCCTCGGCCACCGATCCGGCGACCGCGACGTGATTGTCCTTGATCATCGCGGCATCCCACAGGCCCATGCGATGGTTGGTCGCACCGCCCATGCGGGTCGCATATTTCTCCAGCCGGCGCAGGCCGGGCAGCGTCTTGCGCGTATCGAGCAGCGTGGCGCCCGTCCCCGCCATGGCATCGACATAGGCTCGCGCCAGGGTGGCAATGCCCGAGAGATGCTGCACGGCGTTGAGAGCGGAGCGCTCGGCGGTGAGCAGCGCGCGCGCACGCCCGCGCAACCGCATCAGATCGGTCCCCGGCGCCACGCTGTCGCCATCCTCGACCAGCCGCTCGATCTCGACCTGGGGATCGAGCGCACGGAAGAAGGCCTCGGCGATGGGCAGGCCCGCAACGGTGATCGCATCGCGGCTGTCCATCACGCCGGCGAAAACCGCATCGGCCGGGATCACCGCGGCGGAGGTGATGTCGCCCTTGTCGCCCAGATCCTCGGCGAGCGTGGCGGCAACGAAGGCGTCGAGATCGAATCCCGGGAGCGCGAAGACTTGAGACATGGCGCGCTTGTGGCACAGTCTGCGCGGACGGCAAGGGGGTGTGGACGGCGCGCAGGACCGCGCAGGATCGGTCGCAACTCGAATTGACTGAAACCCGGCGCGCGGGGCAGGCTGGCCGCCATGGCCGATATCGAACCCGCCATGATGCCCGAAGTCCGCCGGCTGCACGCTTATTGGGAGCGGCGCGTCGCACATCGGCCGTCACCGTCCGGGGAATGGATCGCGGACAAGCTGCTGCTGGACGCACTGGGGCTGGGGCTGGAGCAGACGCTGCAATATCTCGGCCTCGAGCAGCCCGATTTCGAAGATTTTCGGCGTTGGATCGTCGCGACGGCGGGGCCGCCCGACCGGCTTGCGATCGCCCGCTATCACGCCGCTCTGGATGGCACTCCGCCCCCGCCGCAAGTCGCGGCGCGGCTTGCGGAGATCGACGCGATGCCGCCGGTGCTCGACGCGGCGGACCTCGCCCATTGGGAAGCCCAGGGCTATGCGATCCTGCGCGGCGCGATCACCCCCGAACAAGTCGCCGCGGCCGCGGCGCTGCTCTGGGAAGCGGCCGGAGCCGATCCGGACGATCCGGCGAGCTGGTATGGCCCGCGCACCAACGGGCTGATGATCCAGCGTTTCCAGCACCCCGCATTGGAGGCGGCACGGCGCGCACCGCGCGTGCACAAGGCCTTCGCCCAGCTCTGGGGCACGAGCGACCTGTGGCCGCGCATCGACCGGATGAGCTTCAACGCGCCCGTCCGCCCCCACCACGACTTCGCCGCACCGCGGCTGCACTGGGACGTGAGCCTGGTGCCGCCGATCGCCTTCGCGACCCAGGGCATCCTCTATCTCTCGAATACCGCGGCGGACCAGGGCGCGTTCGAGCTGGTTCCCGGCTTTCATCACCGCCTGGCCGACTGGCTGGCGGCGCTGGGCGAGACGGACCCGCGGACGGTGGACCTGAGCGACCAGGCGGTGCGCGTGCCCGCGCGCGCCGGCGACCTGATCATCTGGCGGCACGATCTCCCGCACGGCGCCAGCCCCAATCTGGCGGCCCGGCCACGGCTCGCGCAATATGTGAATTATTACTCGGCGGAGATGGGCATCCAGCCGGAATGGCGATGACCGGCAACGCCTGTTCTCCGGAAGGGCATGCCCTCAGCGGATCCTGGCGGGATCCCCGATCGCACCCAGGTCACCCTGCCCCACTGTGCCTGCCGCCATTTCCAGCATCCGGTCGAGGCTCTTCTTCGCCTGGAGGCGCAGCCCTTCCTCGATCTCGATGCGCGGCTCGAGGTCGCGCAGCGCGAGATACAGCTTCTCCATCGTGTTGAGCGCCATATAGGGGCAGATGTTGCAGTTGCAGTTGCCGTCGGCGCCGGGCGCGCCGATGAAGGTCTTGCCCGGCATCGCCTTCTGCATCTGGTGGATGATGTGCGGCTCGGTCGCGACGATCAGCGTGTCGCCCGGCATGGTCTGCGAGAATTCCAGGATGCCGCGGGTCGAGCCGACATAATCGGCGTGATCGAGCACGTGCGGCGGGCATTCGGGATGCGCGGCGACCGGGGCGCCGGGATGCTGCGCCTTGAGCTTGAGCAGTTCGGTCTCGCTGAACGCTTCGTGCACGATGCACACGCCCGGCCACAGCAGGAGGTCGCGGCCGACTTTGCGCTTGAGATAGCCGCCCAGATTGCGATCCGGGCCGAAGATGATCTTCTGGCTCTCCGGAATCTGGGCGAGGATCTTCTCTGCGGAACTGCTGGTGACGATGATGTCGCTGAGCGCCTTAACCTCGGTCGAGCAGTTGATATAGGTCAGCGCGATGTGATCCGGATGGGCGGCACGGAAAGCCGCAAACTGCTCGGGCGGGCAGCTGTCCTCCAGGCTGCACCCGGCATCCATGTCGGGCAGCACCACGATTTTGTCGGGCGAAAGGATCTTGGCGGTCTCGGCCATGAAACGCACGCCGCAAAAGGCAATCACCTCGGCATCGGTCTCGGCCGCCCTGCGCGACAGGTCGAGGCTGTCGCCGACGTAATCCGCCAGATCCTGCAACTCGGGCTTCTGATAATAATGGGCGAGGATCACGACATTGCGCTCCTTGCGCAGCCGGTCGATCTCAGCGCGGAGATCCAGCCCCGTCAGGCTTCCGCCGATACCCTTGCGCGCGTCCATGCCTCACTCTCCCTTGCCCGCGCCGCACATGGCCCGGCAGACGCGCGGGTTCAAGGCTGGTCAGGGAAAGTGTGCCGCGAAATCGCGTTCGGCACCGGGCGTTCCTGCGACCACGGCGCGCGTCACCGATTCGCCGAACGGCGTGAAGGCGATCGCCTCCGCGCCGAAATGCGCGAAGATCATCGCGCCCATTCCCCAGAGCCAGGCCGGATGCACGCGGCGCGCGCGGAGGAAATCGCCGGCGACGCCGATCAGCGGGAAGATCAGCGGCGTCAGCCCGCCCACGATGATCCAGGCCCAGGGCACAAGGAACGGCGTGGGCAGCAGGCGGCCAAAGCCGGGCCCCGTGAGTATCGCCGTCGCGCAGATCATCAGCCGCCGGTGCCATGGCGAATTCCCCCGCATCGCCACTGCCGTCAGCACCAGCCCGGCGAAGCAGAACAGGTCGGCGGCATTGCCGAACAGGAACTCGCGCAGGTCGAAGAACGGCGGGCCGCCATGGTCGCGCACCGAGAAGAGCATCATCGCGACGCCGGCCGCGACCATCATCGGGACCCAGGCGAGCGCGAGCATGCCCAGCCTCCGGTGGATCCGCACCGCGCCCGAGGCGACGAGCAGATTCTGCGTCAGGAACAGCGCCACCCAGCCGAAGAATATGACGGAATGAACATGGTAGATCGGCGGCAGTGCGAAGCTGGAGCGCCCCAGCGCAAGATTGAGCGCGAACCCGGCAACGATGACGGCACACATCGCCAGCGAAAGATAGAGAAAGAAGCGATCGCGCCCCCCGGCGCGCGGCAACGGTTCGGCAACAGTAGCCATGTGACCATCCCCCAAAGTCGATGGCGCCTTCTACTCGCTTCGTTACACCTTCTCAACAACGCAGATATGCATCATTCCCGGTTGCCGAGAACCTCCTCGGGCCGGCGCGATACGTCCCAGCGCTCGGTCGAGCGGTTGGCTTCGTCCGGAAAGAGCACCCGGACTTGGGCGTCGATGCCCGTCGCCCTGAGCGGCATGGCAAAGCTGCGCTCCACTGCGCGCCGCGTCGCCTCCCGGGCCATGCGCATATAGGGCCCGGACTGGGCCTGGCGAAGCAGTTCCTGCTGGCCGGCCTTGCGATTGGCGTCGTCCAGCTTGCCGCCGACATCCGTGACCGAGAGCAGGATGCCGCCATTGTCGTACTGGCGGACCTGGTCGAGATCGACGTCCGGCCCCATCGCCTCGACCGCGGGCAGCCGGACAGTGAGCTGCCTGTTCTGCGCATCCCAGGCAACGTCCTCCTGGCGCAGCTGCGACAGATCGACTTCGTAGCGCACGCTGCCCGGCATGATCATGGTCTTCTGCGCGGTGAGACCGAGCTGGCTCTGCTTCGACGTCACCACCGCGACGAACTTGGCCGCGAAGGCGGACAGGCGGTTCTGCTCCCGCAGCCCCTGCAGGCTGGCCTGCGCCACCGTCTCCGGCGTCGGGCCCTGGAACTGCCGCTTGATCGTATCGCCCAGGAACCAGAAGCCAGCGCCCATCGTCAGGACCACCGCCAGCACGATCACGAGGGTAACGCCGAACAGCTTGAGGCAGCCCCCGCCGCCCTGCTTCACGCTGTCGTCTTCCAAACGCCGTCCTCCTCGATGACGAGCCCGCGGTCGCGCAAGTCGATCAGATGCGCGAGCACCGATCGTCCGGCCGCGCCGCTCAGCCTGGGATCGAGCCCAGCATACATGCGCTCGACCATGGCGGGAACCGCGCCGACATCGGCCTTGAGCAGGCGCAGTATCTGCCCCTCGCGCTGCTTGCGGTGCCCGATCAGCCCACGGACGAAACGGTGCGGCTTGTCGATCGGCTCGCCATGCGCCGGGAAATAGATGCGGTCGCTCTCACGCGCCATCAGCTTGTCGAGGCTGGCCATATAGGCGGCCATGTCGCCGTCGGGCGGCGCGACCACCGTGGTCGACCAGCCCATGACATGGTCGCCGCAGAACAGCGCGCCGCTTTCGGGCAGTGCGAAGCAGAGATGGTTGGACGTATGGCCGGGCGTGGCCACCGCGACGAGTGTCCAGTCCGGGCCCGAGATCGATTCGCCGTCCGCCAGCACGCGGTCGGGCGCATAGCCGGTATCGAACGCGGCATCGGCGCGCGGGCCGGCATCCTCGAGCGTGAGCGGCGCGCAGCCGATGATCGGTGCGCCCGTCGCCGCCTTGAGCGGGGCGGCGGCCGGGCTGTGATCGCGATGCGTGTGGGTGCAGAGGATCGCCGCCACCGACCGCCCGCCGATCGCGGCGACGAGCGCCGCGAGATGACGGGGATCGGCCGGCCCGGGATCGATCACGGCGAGCACGGAGGTGCCGACCAGATAGGTCTGGGTGCCGGTATAGGTGAAGGGCGAGGGATTGGGCGCCAGCACCCGCGTGACCAGCGGATCAAGGGTCATGGCCAGGCCGGTCGGGGCATCCGCGATGATGTCCATGCTCCCGAAATGGCCTTTGCCGCGCCGCAGCGCAAGGCCGTCTGGAGCAACGAAACGGGACCGGCCGCGAAGGAGATCGGCCGGCCCCGTCGAAAGGCGTTCGTGAAAGGGGCTTTTTGACGAACGCCCTTCCCCTCCATGTCACTTGTCGTCGGGGACGCTCTTCTCGACTTCGGCAATCGCTTCATCGATGCCCTTCAGCGCATTGGCGCGCTGCTCGGTGCTGAGATCGAACTGGCCCTCGATCGACCGGCGGGCCATGCGCAGGCCCATCATCGCGCTTTGCATGCCCATCCGTCTGGCGTCGATCGCCACCTTCTGGGCCTCGACCGTGATCTTCTCGATCCGGTTGGAGCAGATGATCATCACCTTCTTGCCGTCGCGCTCGAACTTCTCGACGACCGGCTTGCCGTCCGTGGTGTCCGCGCACTTGCCGTTGCGGACTTCCGGCACGCTGGCGCGGATCGCATCGACATCGGGAATCTTCGTCTCGAACGAAGAACCATCGGCACGCGTCATCACGATCTTGGTGACGCGCTTGCCGTCCTTCTCCTTGCCCCCCTCAGTGGAGCGATAGACGTACCGCTCCACTCTGACGGGCGCCGCGGGTGCTTCCGGCGCAGCGGCGGGCGTCGCGGGAGCAGCCGGCGCGGCGACGGGCGGCGGGGGCGGCGGCGCGGGCACGTCCTGATCCAGCGTCACGCCGGTGACGGTCGCCACCTTTGCCTTGATCTGCTCGGCGGCCTGCGTGCCCGAGGCGGTGAGGCCGAGCGCGGCGAGGCCGAGCACGCCGGTGCCGACCAGGCCGGCAGCGAGGCGGGCGGGAGTGTTCTTATGGGTCTTCGAAAGCATGCGGAGCCTCCCTTTAACTTCGTTGATCGTATGCAAGTGACACGCCGCCGAGACCGCACCCCCATGCGCGGACTTGACGATCGCACGGCCATAGGCATGGCGCAGTGCCTGGGCGCGGCCGGCGAGCACCAGGGCGTCGCAGGCCATTTCCTGGTCGGCGCGGAAGGCGCGGAAGGCCCTCCAGGCGACCGGATTGAACCAGTGGATGGCGAGGACGACCAGCGCGACCCAGTTCGCGATCAGATCCCCGCGGACATGATGGCCGAGCTCATGGGCCAGCGCGAGATCGCGTTCCTGCTCGTCATAGCGCTCGGTGAAATCGCACGGAAAGGCGACATATTTGCGCAGCACTCCGAAGGCGAGCGGCCCGTGCACCGCATCGGTCTCGATCACCCGCACCTTGCCTTGCGCCACGGTACGATCGACGCGCGCGGCCTTGAGCAGGCGTGCGCAGTGCCGGCGATGGGCGATCAGATGCCAGGCGAGAAAGGCCAGCGCCCCGATCGCCCACAGGCTGATGCCGAGGATCAGCAGGCTGGGCCCGCTCGCGCTTTGTGCGGGCGCGACCAGGGCAGCCGCGACGGGGTGGCTGCCAGCGCCGATCTCGACGATCGTCACCGCGCCCTTGTCGATCCCGCTGGGCAGCGCTTCCGGCTTGATCACCCCGGTGACGATCCCCGGCACGTCGGCTTCGCGGACGAAGGGTGCGATCAGGCTCGTGAGATGCCAGTCGCCGGGCAGCGGGGGCATCAGCATCCGGATCACGGGAAGCGCCCAGAGCGCATAGGCCATCTGCGGACCGAACGCACGGCGGACGGGTGCGCGGATAGCGAGCACCAGCAGCATCAGCAGCGTGCTCGCGACGAAGGTCTCGATGATCCAGCCGGTCATTGCTTGAGTTCCTTCAGCAGCGCCTCGATCTCGGCGATGTCCTGTTCGGTAAGTTCGTCGCGCTCGGCGAGATGCGCGACCAGCGGCGTGAGCTTGCCGCCGAAGAGCCGGTCCATCAGCTTGCGCGATTCCCCGGCGACATAATCGCCGCGCACGACCAACGGATGATAGAGATAGCGGCGGCCCTCTTCCTGGTGCGCGATGATGTTCTTGGCGAGGAGGCGCCCAAGCAGAGTCTTGACCGTATTGGCGCTCCAGCCTCGGGCGGCGGGCACCCGCTCGGCCACTTCCTGGGCAGTGAGCGGCGACTCCTCCCACAGCACTTCCATCACGGCGTGCTCGGCGTCGCTGATCCGTTCGGTCATCGTTCCCTCTTTGAAATGACTACGTCTGTAATCGTCTCGATTACGTCTGTAGTCAACTGGGTGAACGCCGGCTGAACGATCCAACATGGACTCTTCAGGATTTGCCAATATCTGCACAACTTCGCATGCATCTCCCTCCAGTGAGAAAGTCGCACCACTGGCGATTCCACACGGTTTCACTGGAGAAGAGACATGGCCAACCCGCCTGCCGACTGGATCAAGTCCGCCGTCAAGATCACCCCCGGCTTCGAAGTGGCCGGCGACCCGTACATGGGCGCGTCCGGCAATTTCGACGGCATGGGGATCTCCTGCGGCGCGTTGCAATGGAATATCGGACAGAACTCGCTGCAGCCGATGGTGAAGGCGGTGGGCCAGCCGGTCGTGCTTGCCGCGATGCCGACCTATGGTGCGCAGATTTGGGCAGCCTGCACCGGCACGGTGCGGAACGGCCTGGCGATCGTGAACGGCTGGCAGAACGGCAAGGCGCTGAAGCCCGTCGCCAAGGCCGAGCTTCGCGCGCTGATGGGCGGCACGGCGATGCGCGCGCAGCAGGACAAGGTGATCGGCGAAGTCGCCGGCCGCGCCCATGCCGGCGCCACGGCCTGGGCAAGGGGCTATGACGACGGCACGCCCAGCAAGCGGCTGTTCTGCTGGTTCTTCGACATCATCACGCAGAATGGCGGGCTGGAGACCCTCTCACCGCAAAGGGTCAAGGACTTCATCGCCGCCAACAGCCCCGACCACGCCGACGACGTGATCTGCGACTTCCTGGCTGCGGTGAAGGGCACCGCCGGCCATGTGAAGGATGCGAACAAGAACGGCTTGCTCTGGCGCAACAAGCCCGATGCCGAGCAGATGATGGTTCTAGTGATGAGCTATCTGCGCTCGAACACCGCCAATCCGAAGTGGCAGCATGTCGTCCTCAATCGCAAGGGCACGATCGCGATGGGCGAAGGCTGGGTGAACGGCGCCAAATGGGATTTCTCGAGCGAAGGGCTCTGAAGCTCGCCAAACTGTCGGAATTGCTTACAAGCGCGATGCCTGGTTAACGATCGCTAACCATCGAAACCCCGGAAATCCGGGCTTGGCCCAAACTGGCACGGCGAGTGCAAAGTAAAGGGCACCCCAAGCGTTCTACGCTTCATTCATTGGGTGGGTCGACCGCTACTTCCCGGTCTCGCGTCGACCCACCCACCCGGGGCCTCCCAGAATCAGGCAGCAAGACGATTTTACGCCGCAACGTCACGCCCGGCGACGAAAAACGCCCCGGCTTTCACCAGGGCGTCATCGGAAAGCAGGCCTTGCCGGGGTCAGGCCTCGGCGAAGAGCTGGGCGAGTTCGCCGCTCTCGTACATTTCCATCATGATATCCGAGCCGCCGACGAATTCACCCTTCACATAGAGCTGCGGGATGGTCGGCCAGTCGGAGAATTCCTTGATCCCCTGGCGGATGCCCTGGTCCTGGAGCACGTCGACGCTCTCGAACTCGACACCGAGATGGTTGAGAATCGCCACCGCGCGGCTGGAGAAGCCGCACTGCGGGAAGAGCGGGCTGCCCTTCATGAACAGCAGCACCTTGTTGCTGTCGACCAGCGCCTTGATGCGCGCCTGGGTATCGTCGGTCACTTCGCTTGCTCCTCGAGGGGCGCTTCGGTGGTGAGCTGGAGAGCGTGGAGCACGCCGCCCATGCGCCCGCCGAGCGCGGCATAGACCGCCTGGTGCTGGCGCACCCGCGGCATGCCCTTGAACATCGGCGCGACCACGCGCGCCGCATAATGATCGCCATCACCGGCGAGATCGGTGATCTCGACCCGGGCATCGGGGATGCCGGCCTTGATGAGGTCTTCGATCTCGCTGGCCGCCATTGGCATCAGGCTTCACCCATCAATTGGCGGCGCGCCTCGACTGCCTGCTCCTCAAGCGCGCGGCGCACGGTGGCATCGTCGGTCTCGATGCCGGCGGCGAGCAGATCGCCGAGCAGCTTGCGGATCACATCCTCGTCGCCCGCTTCCTCGAAGTCGGCCTGGACGACTGCCTTGGCATAGGCATCGGTCTCTTCCGGGGTCAGCTTCATCTGCGCCGCGGCCCACTGGCCGACGAGACGGTTGCGACGGGCGGTGACGCGGAAGGCCATGTCCTCGTCGCGCGCGAACTTCGCCTCAAATGCCTTTTCGCGATCGTCGAACGTGGTCATTGCAGTCCCCTATATGGCGTTTGGTGTGGAGATAGGGGGGCGAAGGCCGGAGAGCAAGCAGCCGATCCTCCCCGGCAGGGGGGACCATGCGCAGCACGGTGGAGGGGGAACGCAACACGGGATTTGCTCGCGGCGAGACCCCTCCACCACGCCGCTTCGCGTCGTGGTCCCCCTCCCCGTGCCGGGGAGGATCAGATCGTCACCACGACCTTCCCGATCACCTGGCGCGCGGCCATCTTGGCGATCGCCTTGCCGCCATCGGCAAGCGAGAAGGTCTCCGTCACCTTCGGAGCGATCCGCCCTTCGCCCCATAGCCGGAACAGCTGCCCCACATGCGCCGCGTTCGCCTTGGGATCGCGCGCCGCGAAGGCACCCCAGAACACGCCGCACACGTCGCAGCTCTTCAACAGGGTCAGGTTGAGCGGCAGCCTGGGAATGCCTGCCGGGAAGCCGACCACGAGATAACGCCCCTCCCAGCCGATCGCGCGCAGCGCCGGCTCGGCATAGTCGCCGCCCACCGGATCGTAGATCACGTCCGCGCCCTGGGGCCCCAGCGCCGTCTTGAACTGCTCCGCCAGTGCCTTGGACTGGTCCTTGTCGAACGGAGCGCGGCCATAGACGAGCGCCTCGTCCGCGCCGGCAGCCTTCGCCGCCGCCGCCTTTTCTTCCGAGGAGACCGCCGCGATCACGCGCGCGCCGAATGCCTTGCCGAGTTCCACCGCGGCGAGGCCGACGCCGCCCGCGGCACCCAGCACCAGCAGGTTGTGCCCTTCGCGCAGATGCCCGCGATCGAGCAACGCGTGGATCGTGGTGGCATAGGTGAGCAGCAGCGCCGCGCCTTCCTCGAAGCTGCGCCCCTCGGGCAGGCGAAACAGGCGAAACGCCTCGATCGCGATCTTCTCGACCAGCCCGCCATGACCGGTCACTGCAATCACCCGGTCGCCCACCGCCCAATCGGTCACGCCCTCGCCCACGCTTTCGATCACGCCGGCGATCTCGCCGCCCGGCGCGAAGGGGCGCGGCGGCTTGAACTGATATTTGTCCTCGATGATCAGGAAATCGGGATAGTTGATCGCGCAGGCCTTCACCGCGACGACCACTTGCCCCCTGCCCGCCGTCGGATCGGGCAGATCCTCCAAGATTAGAGTATCAGGTCCGCCCGGTTGCTTCGAGAGCAATGCCTTCATTCGCCGTCTCCACCGCCAGCCAGGGGCGATCCTTCGCCATTCCGGCTTCGAATTTCGAAATCGCGGTATCTTGTGCCAGCGTCATGCCGATCTCGTCCAGCCCTTCCATCAGGCATTGGCGGCGGAACGGGTCCAGATCGAAGGCGAAGCGATCCTGGAAGGGCGTGGTGACGGTCATCGTCTCCAGGTCGACCGTGATCTCGTCGGTCCTGGCGACCTCGACGAGCCGGTCGACCGCTTCCTGGGGAAGGACCACCGGCACGATGCCGTTCTTGAAGGCGTTGCCCGAGAAGATGTCCGAGAAGCTCGGCGCGATCACGGCCTTGATGCCGAGATCGGCGAGCGCCCAGGCGGCATGCTCGCGGCTCGATCCGCAGCCGAAATTGTCGCCGGCGACGAGCACGGGCGCCCCCGCATAGCGCGGATCGTCGAAGATATTGCCCGGCTGGGCGCGCACGCTCTCGAACGCGCCCTTGCCCAGCCCCTCGCGCGTGGTGGTCTTCAGCCAGTGCGCGGGAATGATGATGTCGGTGTCGATATTCTTGGCGCCCCACGGATAGGCGCGCCCGTCGACCTTGCGAACGGCTTCCACTCTACACAACCTCCCGGATCAGCGGGTGGCCGTGACCTCCGCCCTGGCCTCGACTGCCTTGCCCGTGGCCGCATAGGCCGCGGCCAGGCCGCTCAGCACCGTACCCGCAATCAACGCGATGAGCGCCCGCTTCATACAACATCCCCTTACGCATCCTCCGACATCAGCTCCCTGACATCGGTGAGGCGTCCCCGGATCGCCGCTGCCGCCGCCATTGCGGGTGAAAGCAGATGCGTCCGCGCCCCCGGACCCTGCCTCCCTACGAAATTCCGGTTCGAGGTGGAAGCACAACGTTCACCGCTGGGAACCTTGTCCGGGTTCATCGCGAGACACATCGAGCAGCCCGGCTCGCGCCATTCGAACCCGGCTTCGAGGAAGATGCGGTCCAGCCCCTCGGCCTCGGCCTGGCGCTTCACCAGCCCGGAGCCCGGCACGATCAGCGCCTGGCGGATGCGATCAGCCACGTGATGGCCCTTCACCACTGCCGCGGCGGCGCGCAGGTCCTCGATCCGGCTGTTGGTGCACGAGCCGATGAAGACGTGCTCGATCGGCACGTCCTCCATCCGCATACCGGGCGTCAGGCCCATGTAATCGAGCGACTTTTGCGCGGCGACGCGCTTGGCGGGATCCGCGAAGCTCTCGGGATCGGGCACCGCGCCGGTGATCGGCACCACGTCCTCGGGGCTGGTGCCCCAGGTGAGCGACGGCGCGATGTCGCTCGCGTGCAGGACGACGCTCCTGTCGTACGCGGCGCCGGCATCGGTGGCCAGGCTCTTCCAATGGGCGACCGCCCGGTCCCAGGCCTCGCCCCCGGGCGCCATCGGCCGGCCCTTGATATAGGCATAGGTCGTCTCGTCAGGCGCGATCAGGCCCGAGCGGGCACCGCCCTCGATCGACATGTTCGAGACGGTCAGCCGCCCCTCGATCGACATGTCGCGGATCACGTCGCCGGTGAACTCGATGACATGGCCGGTACCGCCCGCCGCGCCGATCCTGCCGATGATCGCCAGGACGACGTCCTTGGGGCTGACCCCGAAGCCCAGTCTGCCATCGACGCGGATCTCGAGCGTCCTGGACGGGGACAGCAGCAAAGTTTGCGTGGCGAGCACATGTTCGACCTCGCTCGTCCCGATGCCGAAGGCCAGCGCTCCCAACGCTCCATGCGCCGAAGTATGGCTGTCGCCGCAGACGAGCGTCGCGCCGGGCAGCGTAAAGCCCTGTTCGGGGCCGATGACATGGACGATTCCCTGCCGCGCATCGAGCGCGTCGATATAGGGCACGCCGAACTCGGCGACATTCGCACGGAGAGCGGCGAGCTGGCCCGCGCTCGCCGGATCGGCGATCGGCAGCGCATCGCCGGCAGCGTCGACGCGGGCGGTGGTCGGCAAGTTATGATCGGGAACCGCAAGCGTAAGGTCCGGGCGGCGCACCGGCCGCCCGGCCGCGCGCAGGCCGGCAAAGGCCTGGGGGCTGGTCACCTCATGGACGAGATGGCGGTCGATATAGATCAGGCAGGTTCCGTCGTCCCGGCGCTCGACCACATGGTCGGCCCAGATCTTTTCATAGAGAGTGCGCGGTTGAGCGGTCATGCAGGCGCTTTAGTCGATTCTTGCGCACAGGCAAGCGTTCGTGCAATTTTCCATCGCATAGTTGAACTATTCTCCGGTCAGCGGCCCAGCCTGTCCGCCTCGCCCCTGAGATAGGCATGGAGCGCGCCAATTTCCGCGTCGTTGAGCGCATGCGTCGCTTCCCGGGCGACCGCCGACATCAGCCCCAGGTCGCGTCGGCGCTTCCCCACCCCGATGCGCAGCAGCCGGCGGAAGGCGATGGGATCATAGCCGGCGGCCATGGGCGCCAGCGCAGGGGCAACCGGCCCCTCGCCCAGCGCATGATCGTCGCCCAGCCGATGGCAGGCGGCGCACGCCGTGTCATAGACATAGCGGCCCGTCTCGGGCGGCCGGTGCGCCGGAGCCAGCCGGACGTTGCGATAGCCCTCCTCGAAACTGCCGGCCAGCATGCCGAGGCGCGGCAACGGGCCATAGCCGGTCTCCGCCCGCGAATCCCCCGCGCCGGGCTTCAGCGTGCGCAGCCAGGCGATGATCCGGCCAAGATCGTCATCGGCCCAGGCGCGCTGCGCCCCGGTGGGCATGATGAAGACCGTGCTGCCGTCCCGCTTGACGCCGTAGCGGATCAGCCGGACGAGCTCCGCGTCCGAATAATAAGCGAGCTTGCGGGCGATGGCCGGCGGCGCGATCGTCCCGGTCAGCCGGTCGCTGGTCCAGACCCGCCCCTCGCCGTTCGGCCCGTGGCAGCTGCGGCAGCCCGCGAGCGTGGCGAGCCGCCCGCCTTCGGCGATCGCCGCGGGATCGCGCGGAATGGCGATTCGATCGTCCGGCACGGCATGGCCGCGCCCGATGATCCATTCGGAGCCAACAAAGAGCCCGGCCGCCAGCACGATGGCGATCGCCACCAGGACTTCGAACAGCTTGACCACGCCCCGCATCGGATTCCCCCCGGATTCCCGGGCGCGATCCAGAGCGCAGTTTCGTTACAGGGCCGCGACGACACCCTTCGGCATCCTCCCGGTCAGGCCGCGCCCGCCGCTTCATTGGGCGAGACATAGGCCGGGTCGTGCGCGAACGGCAGCGGCCGCCCCGTCCGCAACGCCTCCAGCACCTCCACGAACCCGGTCTCGCACCGGAAGCCGAGCCGGCGCTCCGCATGGCCGGCGTCATAGACGCGGCCGATGCTCGCGGGGAGTTCCCAGCCCCGGGCACGATAGAGCGCCGGAGCGTCCGGGAAATACCGCGCGATCACAGCGCGCGCATCGGCCTTGAGCGCCGCGCAGTCCGCGCGCGCAAAGGGCGTCGGCGCGGAGACGATGAACGTGTCGAAGCCGATCTCCGGCGCCCTTTCCAGCGCGCGCAGATGGGCCCGCGCGGCGTCCTCCGCCGTCAGCCGGCGGTACAGCAACTCGTTCGCCTTCATGTTCTCGCCGGACAGCGCCCGATGCGTGTCGTCCTCTTCCGGGAAGAAGCGGCTGGTGCGCAGCACGACGCAATTGAGCCCGTCGTTCAGCCAGGCCAGCCGGCAGAGCTGCTCGGCGGCGAGCTTGGTGACGCCGTAGATGTTGCGCGGCTCGATCGGCCCGGAACGCTCGTCGAGCCATATCGCCGAATCCCCGGCTTCGTCGCGGATCGCCTGGCTGATCATCAGCGACGTGGTGGACGTGAAGACGAACCGGTCATGGCCGGCACGGGCAGCCGCCTCGAGCAGGTTCAGCGTGCCGGTGACATTGACGTCGACGAACGCCCGGGCCGGATAGCGTGCGATATCGGGCTTGTGCAGCGCCCCGCCATGGATCACCGCCTCGATGCCGCGCTCGGCAAAGATGCGATCGATCAACGCCCTGTCGGCGACCGATCCGATCAGGTCGGTATCCGCGCCCGGTGCAACGTCGAGCCCGGTCACGACGTGCCCTTCCGCACGGAGCAGGGGCGCGAGGAAACGGCCGAGCCAGCCGGAGGAGCCTGTCAGGAGAATATGCATGTGCACCCGATAGCGGAGTGTCAGCCCCGCTGCCAGTCCGAGACGAGATAGCGGCACGACGCGGCGGTCCAGTGCGTCGAGAAATGCGACGCACCCCGTTCGCGGCCGGCGCCGCTCCCGCGCTCCGCCTTAACCGCGGCATCGCCATCCTCCAGACCGCTCGACAGATCCAAAGCCGCAAGAAACACGATCAGCCCGGTCAGGCCGCAGACCATCCTACGCATGCACAAACCCCGTTACGCCCGCGCGCCGACATTCCGGCACGCCCTCTCCGGCGGTTGCAGCAGTGCGACCTTATGCTGCGGCGAGGCCGGGTGCGTCAGGCGGCCGTGCATTGCCACAGCATTGCGACGAATCCGGACCTGACGGCGATCACGACGCACGCGCGCGCGTCGAAGGCGGGGAAATCAGGCCAGGCTGGGGATTGCGGAAGCCCGGATCTCGGCCGGTTCGCGGGCATCCGCCCATTCGGTGCGCCGCTTCACGCCGGGATTGAGGAACAGCACCGGCAGCTTGAGGAACAGCAGCTCGGAATGGATGAAGGTGTCGATCGCCCGCTCCCACCATTTGGGATCGCGCTTGCCGTTCGCCTGGAGCCAGCCGTCATAGGGTGCCCAATGGCTGGGCTCGTCCTTCTCGATGACCCGGAAGATCTTCATCAGCACCTTGTCGTGCCGCACCAGCGGATGCCGGAGCAGAATGTCGACCTGTTTGTAGCCGCGCCGTTCGGTGAGCGAGATGACCCGGCACAGCCGCTCGAACTGCGCATCGTCGTCGATCACCGCCTGGGTATCGAGTTCGTCGATCGTGCGCCGGAACATGATTTCGACGAAGCGGTCGATATGGCCGCAGGTCCGGTCGACCTGCAGCGGCATCTTGCCCTGCAGTTCGAACCAGCGCTTGAACATCACATAATGCTTGCGCTCGTCGGCCCGGTGCTTCTCGATCGCGGCGATCAGCGCATGGTCGTCGGGCGCCCGCGCCTTCACCGCCTCGAGCACCCGGTCGATGCTCGTATACCCGCGATGCTCGTTATAGATGTAGATCGAGCCCAGCAGGTCGAGATAGCGGCGGCGGAACCATGCTAGCATTGCCGAATGCTACGCCTTTGTTTCCGCCCCCGCCAGCCGGGCAAAGATTAATTCGCAGTCATGTGGCCATGAAGGCGACGGCACTGATCCCTTTCGGACAAATACCCCTGTTTCGTCATCCCCGCTCCTTCCGTCGCCATCCTCGCTCTTTCCGTCGTCATCCTCGCTCTTTCCATCGTCATCCCCGCGAAGGCGGGGATCCAGGGCAGCACGGGATATCGGCGCCATCGCGCAAACGCCGTCCGGAAAGGGCGGAACCTGCCACTCTCGCTCCGCGCTTGGCTCTGGATCCCCGCCTTCGCGGGGATGACGTCGAAAAATCAGATACTTGTTTGGGTTCTCAACCTGATGGACCATCCTTGTCCGAAAGGGATAAGCGCCGAAGGCGATCAGGCGGCGACGAGCGCCACTTCATACTTCGCCGTCGTCTTTTCCGCGACTTCCGCTTCGGTGACGCCGGGCGCCAACTCGACCAGGCGGAAGGGCGAATCATGATCCGCGCGCTGGAACACGGCGAGGTCGGTGATGATCATGTCGACCACGTTCCTGCCGGTGAGCGGCAGCTCGCAGCTCGGCACGAACTTGGGATCGCCGTTCTTGGAATTGTGCTCCATCACCACGATGATCTTCTTCACGCCCGCGACCAGGTCCATTGCGCCGCCCATGCCCTTGATCATCTTGCCAGGGATCATCCAGTTGGCGATGTCGCCGCCCTCGCTGATCTCCATGGCGCCGAGCACGGTCAGGTCGATATGGCCGCCGCGGATCATCGCGAAGCTCTGCTCCGAGCCGAAATAGACCGACTGGGGCAGCTCGCTGATCGTCTGCTTGCCGGCATTGATCAGATCGGGATCGACTTCGTCGTCATAGGGGAACGGCCCGATGCCGAGCATGCCGTTCTCCGACTGGAGCGTGACTTCCACGCCCTCGGGAATGTGGTTCGCCACCAGCGTCGGGATGCCGATGCCCAGGTTGACGTAGAAGCCGTCCCGCAGCTCCTTCGCGGCGCGTGCCGCCATTTCATCACGGGTCCAGGGCATTTCTCAGTTCTCCTTTGCGCCGTCGGCCACCGACCGGGCGCGCTCCTCGTCAAATCCCCGCCAGATTCCCTGCAGCACGTCGGCCTCGGCCAGGCCGGTGTGCGCGGCATAGCCGGCTGCGGCGGTCTCGACACACTCGACGAGCAGCGAGCCAAGCAGTTCCGGCGGCCAATGCGTCATGGTGCCGACGATGCTGAACGAACGGCCTTGCTCGGCGCTCACCCAAAATCGGGCCAGCTCGAAATAATCATCCGTCAGGCCCGCATGCCCCTCGAGCGGAAGGGCGCCGGGATGCTCCGGCTCGGATCGGCGCAACCAGCTCATGGTTTCGCCGCCCCGGCCGGATCGGCCCATTGCTTGTCCTTGGGGAACACGTCGTCCATCTGGCCCTTCAGGCCGGTGCCGTAGACGGGGTTGGGCAGGATGAACCAGCCATGCCCCCAGAGCGGCGCGATCAGCGTGTTGGCGGTGGTGTTGCGCCGGGCGGAAACCGACAGGTCCTTGGCGTTGAACAAGTCGCTGAAATCGCCGAGCTGGTCGCCGCCCATCGCGACGATGCAATAGCGCTCGGCGATCTTCCAGCGCCGCTCGTCCTTGCCGCCGGGCGCGGCATCGTCGCGCAGGATCAGCGTGTCGCCGAGCGTCACCGGGCCCAGCCCGGCATGCTCCAGCGCCCGGATCGTGAAAGCGGCGGTGCTCGCCGAGCGATTGGTGTTGTAGATCACGGTGATGCCGTCGCCGCGCAGCGCCGCGATCGTCTCGGGCGCGCCGGGCACCGCCTCCACCTTGTCCGCGCCGGTCTCTTCCCAGCGCGTCCAGCGGCCCTGATCATAGCCCGGGCCGCGCCGGGCGGCGTCGCTCTCGAAGCCCAGGTTGAGCAGCACCGTCTCGTCCACGTCGAACACCACGGCGAGCGGGCGCTTGCCGCAGGTCTCGAACCGGGGCGAAGTCAGCGTCGAATCGCGCGTCATCACGACCGAGGTGATCTGGCTCTTGTCGCGGCGGAAGCGCAGCTCGCCATGGACATAGTTCCACAGCGCCGCATAGGCCTGCAGGCTGAGCGCCGAAGCCTCGCCCGAGCCGTAGAGGAACTGCATCTCGGGCGGCACGCTTCCTGGCGCGGGAGCCGACCCGCCCGGCGCGCTCGATGCGACCGGCGTGCCGCTCGGGGGCGGCAGCGCGGTGAGGTTGGTGAGCTGGACCTTCTCCCCATCCCCGGTCTCGAAGACCTGGCCCGGCTGCGGCGCCGCCCGCTCGGCCTTGCTCTTCTTGCGCTTGTGGTCCTGCGACGTCTTGATCACGCCCGCCGCGGCGCCGAGCGGCACCGCCGCCGCGGCGATGCAGCCCGAAAGGCCGCTCGCGGCGAGCGCGAGGCCCGCGATCGCGCAGATGCGGTTCACGCGGCCCCCAGGGTCTCTGGGCGGGGACGGGTGGTCCGGAACTCGATCTTCTTGTCATAGGGGGCGCCGACGATCATGCGCTTCACATAGATGCCCGGCAGATGGATCTGGTCGGGATCAAGGCTGCCCACCGGCACCACTTCCTCCACTTCGGCGACGCAGATGCGCCCCGCCGTCGCCATCGGCTGGTTGAAGTTGCGCGCGGTCTTGCGGAAGATCAGGTTGCCCGCTTCGTCCGCCTTCCAGCCCTTGATGATCGACAGGTCGCTGCGGATGCCGCGCTCGAGGATATATTCCTCGCCGTCAAAGACCTTCACTTCCTTGCCCTCGGCCACCTGCGTGCCGACGCCGGTCCTGGTGTAGAAGCCCGGAATGCCCGCCCCGCCCGCGCGGCAGCGCTCGGCCAGCGTGCCCTGGGGGCAGAATTCCACTTCGAGCTCGCCCGACAGATATTGCCGCTCGAACTCCTTGTTCTCGCCGACATAGGACGAGATCATCTTCTTCACTTGGCGCGTCCGCAGCAGCTTGCCCAGCCCCTCGCCGTCGATGCCGGCATTGTTCGAGGCGATGGTGAGGTCCCGGGTCCCGGCATCGCGGATCGCATCGATCAGCCGCTCGGGAATGCCGCACAGGCCGAAACCGCCCGCGCAGATCGTCATGCCGTCGAACAGCAGCCCTTCCAGCGCTGCTTCGGCGTTGGGGTAGAGCTTCTTCATCCGCGATTCTCTCCTGACTTCGCCGGGGGCGATAGTCCGGCGCGGAAGCTCCGGTCAAGCGAACCTGAACCGACTTTCAACTTCGCTGCGCCGCAGCAACGGGCGGGATCGCCCTCGATCCAAGCTGAACAGGAGATGATCGGCACCGGTGGTGTGGCACAATGGCAACACGGCAGGGTTGTAATTAAATTGCCATATTGCACTGCGGAATCGGAGGCCTACGTAGAGCCCCGGATGGCCATCCGAACCTGAGTAATAAGTCCAAAGGTAGGAAAACAAATGCGAATTCTCGCAACGACCGCGCTCGCCCTCGTGGCGGCCACCGCAACCCCCGCCCTCGCGCAGGACGGCACCTTCCAGGGTCCGCGCGCCGAAGTGATCGGCGGCTGGGACCGCGTGAACGGCGATGGCGACGGCAAGTCGGGTTTCGTCTATGGCGGCGCCATCGGCTATGACCTGCAGCGCGGCAAGGCAGTGTTCGGCGTCGACGCCGAAGTGACCGGCTCGACCACCAAGGCCACCGAGGCCGGCGTCACCGTCAAGGCCGGCCGTGACCTGTATGCGGGCGTGCGCGCCGGCATCGCCGTCACCCCGACCACCCTGGTCTATGCCAAGGGCGGCTACACCAACGGCCGCATCACCGGCGAGACCGGCAATGTCCGCGTCTCCGACAATCTGGACGGCTTCCGCCTCGGCGCCGGTGTCGAGCATGCGTTCGGCCAGCGCCTCTACGGCAAGGTCGAGTATCGCTACTCGAACTACAGCCAGGATGTGGAGCGTCACCAGGTGCTCGCGGGCCTCGGCGTCCGCTTCTGATCGCCTGACGATCCGGAACGAAGGGGCCGCGCGGGCAACTGCGCGGCCCTTTTCCGTTCGCGGTTCCGCTGCGATAGCGCGGCATGCTTGCAGCCCTTCTCGCATGGATCGTCGGCGTGAACCTGTGGACGATGCTGCGCTTCCAGGAGGACAAGCGCCGTGCGGCCGCCGGTGCGCGGCGCATTCCGGAGGCCCGGCTTCTCCGGCTCGCGCTCCTGGGCGGCACGCCGGGCGCGCTCGCGGCGCGGCGGCTGTTCCGCCACAAGACCCGGAAGCAGCCCTTTTCCACCCAGCTCCTGCTGATCGCGGCCGTGCAGCTGGCCGTCGCGATCGGGCTCCTGGTGCTGTGGCTTGGGAAATGAGCGGCGGCTAGGGCCCGTCGTCCAGCATGATCGAGCGATGCGGCTCGCGCCCGCCATAGCTTTGCGCGGCTACCCTCGCCCCTGCCGCCCGCAGCGCCTCAGGCCGGTCCACCGAGCGCACGCCGACGATCGCGGCCTCGTACTTCATCGTCCCCGCGAACGCCGGCACCGCGCGTACCCGTTCGAGCCATGCGGCCGTGCGCGGCCAGCGATCCGCGTCGATCTCGAACCCGGCGAGCGAGGCGTTGCGGAAGAAGCAGGCATAAGTGAAGTCGGCGATGCAGACATGGTCGAACAGGAAGCCGTCCGCGGGCGCCCGCGCCTCGATCCAGTCGAGCGCTTCCGGCAGATCGCGGGTCGTGACCTGCGCGATCAGCGCCTGGTCGGGCTCGCGCTTCCACACATAGGGGACGATCGTCTTCTGATAGAAGAGCCGCCAGATGATCAGGTCGCCCAGCCGGCTGTCGGCATATTCCTCCATCCACCGCGCCCGGGCCCGATCGGCGGGCGAGCGCGGCATCAGCGGCGGCTCGGGCCAGCGTTCGTCGACATATTCGGCGATCACGGTCGAATCGTTGAGCACCAGCTCGCCGTCGATCAGCACCGGAATGCGGCGCAATGGGCTGACCCGGGTGAATGCGTCGGTGCCGTAGAAGGGCACGATCGGGTCGAGCTCATAGTCGACGCCCTTGTGATCGAGTGCGACGAATACCTTGCGGGCATAGGGCGAGACATGATTGCCAATGATCAGCATGGCCATGGGGGTTACGCTTCCTGCCCCGGCCGGTCTAGAGATGGATCATGACCGCAAAACGAACCGGGGGCCGGATCCTCGTCGACAATCTGGTCGCACAGGGCTGCGACCGCATCTTCCACGTGCCGGGCGAGAGCTTCCTCGCCGTGCTGGACGCGCTGCACGACGTGCCCGCGATCGACATGGTCACTTGCCGCCAGGAAGGCGGCGTCGGCTTCATGGCCTGTGCCGACGGCGCGATGACCGGCAAGCCCGGCATCGCGTTCGTGACGCGCGGGCCGGGCGCCACCAACGCGTCGATCGGCGTGCACGTGGCGATGCAGGATTCGCAGCCGATGATCCTGTTCATCGGCGATGTCGACCGCGGCATGCGCGATCGCGAAGGCTTCCAGGAAATCGACCTGCCCGCGATGTTTGCCCCGCTCGCCAAATGGGCGACCCGGATCGAGGACGCCCGCCGCATCCCCGAATATGTCGCCCGCGCCTATGCGGTGGCGATGTCGGGCCGGCCGGGCCCGGTCGTGATCGCGCTGCCCGAGGACATGCTGTGCGACGAAGTCGAGGCGCTCGACCGGCCCGAGCTCGCGCCGCCGCTCCAGGCACCCGACGCCTATGACCTCGACCAGATGTACGCGCTGCTGCGCAAGGCCGAGCGCCCCGTCGCGATCGTCGGCGGCGCCGGCTGGGACGCGGAGGCCGGCGAGGAATTCGTCAAGTTCGCCGAGCGGATCGGCCTGCCGGTGGCGGGCGCTTTCCGGCGGCAGGACGCGATCCCCAACACCGCGCCGGTCTGGGCCGGCAATCTCGGCTATGGCCCCAACCCGCGCCTGGTCCAGCGGATCAAGGACGCCGACCTGCTGCTCGTGGTCGGCGCGCGGCTGGGCGAGGCGACCACCGACGGCTATGCGCTGATCACACCGGACCATCCGGGGCAGACGCTGATCCATGTCCACCCGGACCCCGACGAACTCAACCGCGTCTATCTGGCCGACCTGCCGATCTGCGCGCGCCCGTTCGAATTCGCGGCAACGCTCGCGGCCGACACGGAAGTAGAGCTGCCCCGCTTCGACGCCGGGGCCGCGCACGCCGAATGGATCGACTGGTCCACGCCCAAGCCCCGCGAAGGCGTGGCGCTCGATCTCGGCCAATGCGTCGCGGCGATGCGCGCGGCGATGCCGGCGGATGCGATCATCTGCAACGGCGCGGGCAATTTCTCCAGCTGGTGGCACCGCTACTGGCCCTATGCCGCCCAGCCGTCGCAGCTCGCCCCCACCGCCGGGGCGATGGGCTATGGCGTGCCCGCCGCCGTCGCCGCCGCGCTGCGCTTCCCAAGCCGCGCAGTGGTCGCGCTCGCCGGCGACGGCGACTTCCTGATGAACGGCCAGGAACTCGCCACTGCCGTCCAGCACGATGCCGAGCTGATCGTCCTCCTGGTCGACAATTCGACCTATGGCACGATCCGCATGCATCAGGAGCGCGAATATCCCCTGCGCCTCTCCGGCACGACGCTGCGCAATCCGGATTTCGCCGCGCTCGCCCGCGCCTATGGCGGCTGGGCCGAGACAGTGGAGACCACCGCGCAGTTCGCCCCCGCGCTGGAGCGCGCGCTCGCCCAGACCGGCCTGCGCCTGCTCCATCTCAAGACCGACATCGAATTCATCACCCCGGGGCTCACCGTCTCGGGCCTCCGGAGCAAATAATCCCGCCGGCGCACGGCTTTGGCTGCCGCGCACGCCCTATAATGCGCACGAGGCAATCGAAGAGGCGAGTACATGGGCTGGCGGCACCTGCACGTCGGACGAAAGGGCGACAATCTGACGATCCGGGATCGTCGCGTCTGGCAGGAAGAATGGCGCTGGATCAATGGCGAGACTGTGCGCCTGCCCGATCCGCTCGTACCGGCGGACGTCCTTTCGCACATGATCTGCGAGATCGGGCCCAGGACGCGCCCGGTGCGCTTCGCCGCGCACAAGCTGCAAAGCGAGCTCTGGTCGTTCTACGTTCCGGATTGATCGGTCGCGGTGCGCGCCGGTCCTGACCGAGGAGGATCCGGATCAGCTCGCCAGTCCCTCCGCGATCTCCCACCATATCGGATCCCGCTTCCGCCCCAATATCTCCACCACCGTCCGCCCCTCGCCGTCGGGAATGTCCCCGCGCGCGCCGGCGCGCACGAACATGGCGAAATGCTCCGCCCCGCTGCCCTTCGCGAGCATCCGGTGCAGCGCGGTCCGGCCCTTTCCGTCCCGCGCATCGGGATTGGCGCCGCCGATCAGCAATTCCTCCGCCGGCCCGAACCTGCTCCAGCCAACCGCGCCCAGCAGCGGCGTGTCGCCGCGGTCCGCCCCTTCCTCGATGTCCGCGCCCTGCGCGAGCAACAGGCGGATCATCGCGCGATCCTCGTTCCAGGCAGCGGCGAACAGGCAATGATTGGGGTCGGCGCCGCACGCCAGCAGATGCTCGGCGAGCGGATGGTTCGATCCGCGCGCGACCGCGAACCAGAGCGGCGTCGCACGCCACGCGCCTTCGGTGAAGGCGGCATCGTCGAGCGCGAGGCCGAGCCCAAGCAGCAGGTCGGCCATGGCGACGCCGGTGCCGGGCGTCGCGCAGGCCAGGTGCAGCCAGCTTCGGCCGCGCTCGTCGCGATGGCCGAGCAGATCGGGCCTGGCCGCGAGCGCTTCGCGCACCTCCTCGAGGCGGTGCCGGCGGATGCTCTCGGTGAGGCTGGTCTTCGAAACCATGTCGCACCCTAGCCCCGAAGCTCGCGCAAACGAAGAGGCCGCCCCGGTTTCCCGGAACGGCCTCCCCTGAGTATCCGCCAAGGGATCAGATATCGTCGCCGAGCGCGCCCTTGACCTTGCCGATGAGCTGCTGGCCCTTGCCCTTCAGCTCCTGCAGCTTGCCCTCGACGTCGAGCTTGTCGTCCGCGCGGGTGCGGTTGGGATCGTCGGCGTCGCCCGCCATCGCCTGCTTGGCCTTGCCGACCAGCTCGTTGACGTTGCCCTTGATCTTGTCGGTAAGTTCACCCATGATTCCAATCTCCTGCCGCGGATCGGCGCTTGGCCGCGCCTGTGATCCGTCTGACTGAAACAACGGTCAGCGCCGGATATGGGTTCCGTCATGCCAGAGCGGATTGCCGAACATTATGAGCGACATGCCCATGCCTTCGATCATGAGCGGCGCAAGCGTTTCGCCGAACGCGCCTGGCTCGACCGCTTCCTGCTGGGGGTGCCGAAGGGCGCGCCGGTCCTGGACCTGGGCTGCGGCGCGGGGGAGCCGATCGCGCGCTATCTGCACGACGCGCACCACCCGATCACCGGCATCGACGTCTCGGAGAAGATGATCGCGCTGTGCCGCACGCGCTTCCCGCGCGAGCGCTGGATCGCGGCGGACATCCGCGACGTGACGCTGGACGCCATGTTCGGCGGGATCATTGCCTGGGACAGCCTCTTCCACCTGCCCGCCGACGATCAGCTCGCCCTGCTCGAGCGGATGGCCTCCTGGCTCTCGCCCGGCGGTGCGCTGCTGTTCAACACGGGGCCCGCGCGCGGCAGCGCGATCGGGTGCCAGTTCGGCGAGGCGCTGTTCCACGCCAGTGCCGACCCGGCGGAATATCGCGCGGTGTTCGCGAAGACCGGGTTGTTCGAACTCGCCTACAAGCCGGAGGACGCCGCGACCGGCGGCCGTTCGGTGTGGCTGGTGCGGAAACCGCATTGAGCGCGCCGGCCCCTATCCTCCGTCATCCCCGCGCAGGCGGGGATCCAGAGCCGCAAAGGGCGCCGCTTCATTACCCTGGATCCCCGCCTGCGCGGGGATGACGACGGGAAATCAAATGTCCTCGGTCTAACCCCTCCCTTCCAGGGAGGGGAACCAGGGTCAGGGCGCCACCTTCTGCAGGAACGCGATCACCGCGGCCCAGGCCGGCTCGGCGCCATCGGGATTCTTCGGGCGCAGCAGGGTCGAGGAACCGTGCACGCCGCCTTGCTTGGGCACGAACTGCTCCTTCTCGCCCGGCACCGCGGCAAGGATGTCGCGCGCCGCGTCGATCTCGCGCCCGTCCTGGGCGGAAGTCACGAACACCGGCGCCTTCACCTTGGCGGCCGCGGTCCTTACCAGCTTCGCATCGTCGAAATACTCGCCGGGCGAGAAGGCCAGCACGGCCTTCACTTCGCCCGGATGCTCGGCGGCGAGCAGGAAGGCCAGCGAGGCCGAATAGCTGCTGCCCCACAGGATCACCGGCAGCTTCCGGGTTTCCGCCCAGGCGAGCGCGGCCTCAAGATCGGGCTTGGCCGCCAGATATTCCGCCGAAGTCGCGATATGGCCCGGCTTGACGCCGACGCCCCTCGCCGTCTCGTTGCCGCCGAACAGGTCGCCGCCGGCACGCTGATCGATGCGGAGCGACGCATAGCCCCAGGTCGCCAGCCGCGGCGCGATGGTGGCATATTCGTCCCGGCCCGATTCGGCCTGGTGGAAGAGCAGGATCAGCGCCTTGGGCTTCTCCACCCCGGTATAGACCCCGGCCACCTTCACCCCGTCCGCCGCGGTGAGCGTCACCGGCTCGGCGGAGATGGCGCGCGCCTCCTTGGGCACATTCGCCGGCTTGGGGTGGCAGGCGGAGAGCGCGACCAGCGCAAGCGCCGCGGCCGCCGCGCCCCGCATCAGATCAGCCCCGCGAGCGGGCTCGACGGATCGGCATAACGGCGCTTGGCCATGCGCCCGGCGCGATAGGAGAGCCGCCCGGCCTCCACCGCCGCCTTCATCGCCGCCGCCATCAGGATCGGATCCTTCGCCTCGGCGATCGCAGTGTTCATCAGGATGCCGTCACAGCCCAGTTCCATGCCCACCGCCGCGTCGCTCGCCGAGCCGACTCCGGCATCGACCAGCACCGGCACCTTGGCCCCTTCCACGATCAGCCGGATCGTCACCCGGTTCTGGATGCCCAGCCCCGATCCGATCGGCGCGCCGAGCGGCATGATCGCCACTGCCCCGGCATCCTCCAGCCGCCTGGCGGCGATGGGATCGTCGACGCAATAGACCATCGGCTTGAAGCCTTCGTTCGCGAGGATCTCGGTGGCACGGAGCGTCTCGACCATGTCCGGATAGAGCGTCCGCGCCTCGCCCAGCACTTCGAGCTTCACCAGCTCCCAGCCGCCCGCCTCGCGCGCCAGCCGCAGCGTGCGGATCGCCGATTCGGCATCGAAGCAGCCGGCGGTGTTGGGCAGGTAGGTGATCTTCTTCGGATCGATATAGTCGGTGAGCATCGGCGCCTTGGGATCACTCACGTTCACCCGGCGCACCGCCACGGTCACGATCTCCGCGCCCGACGCGGCCACGGCCGCTGCGTTCTGCTCGAAATCCTTGTACTTGCCGGTGCCGACGATCAGCCGCGAGCGGAAGGTCCTGCCCGCCACGGTCCAGCTATCGTCATCGACGCGCCTGCCATGATCGCCGCCGCCCGCCGCGACCGGATGGTCGCCGCCGCCGACGAAGTGCACGATCTCCAGTTCGTCGCCATCCTCGACCATCACCTGGTCCAGCGTCGAGCGCGGCACCACTTCCAGGTTGCGCTCCACTGCCAGCTTGGCGGGCACCAGCCCCAGCTCCTCGGCCAGCCGGGCGATGGTGAGGCCCGCAGTGACTCGCTTGTGCTCGCCGTTGACGGTGATGGAGACGGTGCCGTCGCTGTGCATGTACTGTCCTTGGATATTTGATCGGGAGCGCGGGCTCATATAGGGAAGCCGCTCCCGCGCCCGCAACCGAAAGGCTTGGCCTTGGCCGATACGATCTACGTCCTCAACGGTCCCAACCTCAACCTGCTGGGACTGCGCGAGCCGGAGATCTACGGTTCGGACACGCTCGACGACATTGCGGGCCGGCTGGAAGACCGGGCCAAGGCGCTCGGCCTCGAGATCGATCTGCGTCAGTCGAATCACGAGGGCCATCTGATCGACTGGCTCCACGAGGCCCAGGCCCGCGGCGCGCGGGCGGTGCTGCTCAATGCGGGTGCGTTCACCCATACCAGCCTCGCGCTGTACGACGCGATCCGCTCGATCAGGACGCCGGTACTTGAAGTCCATATCTCCAACCCGCTCGCGCGGGAGGAATATCGCCACCACAGCTATGTCGGCATGGCCGCCAGGGGAACCATCGCGGGTTTCGGGGCGCTGTCCTACATGCTTGCGCTTGAAGCCGCCGCGCTCCTCTGACAAAGGGCGCCGTTTCATCGGAAGACGAGATCAAATGGCAGAAAAGAACGACAAGACGGGCGCAATGCAGGTCGACATCGACCTGGTGCGGCAGCTCGCCGCCGTGCTGGACGACACCAATCTCACCGAAATCGAAGTCGAGGACGGCGATCGCAAGGTCCGCGTCGCCCGCACCGTGCAGGCCGCGCCGGCGATAATGCAGGCGCCGATGGCAGCGCCCGCGATTGCGGCACCGGTAGCCGCCGCGCCGGCCGTCGAGGCCGCGCCCGCGGCGTCGGCGCTGAACGCGGTCAAGTCACCGATGGTCGGCACCGTCTATCTGGCGCCGAATCCCGAGGCGGCCAATTTCGTCGCGGTCGGCCAGACGGTGAAGGCCGGCGACACGCTGCTGATCATCGAGGCGATGAAGGTGATGAACCCGATCCACGCCACTTCGGCCGGCACGGTCAAGGCGATCCTGGTCGACAACGGCCAGCCGGTCGAGTTCGACCAGCCGCTGGTCGTGGTCGAGTAACCATGCCCGAGATCAAGAAGCTCCTGATCGCCAATCGCGGCGAGATCGCGCTGCGCATCCACCGCGCCTGTCACGAGATGGGCATCAAGACCGTCGCGGTGCACTCCACCGCCGATTCGGACGCGATGCACGTGCGGCTGGCGGACGAAGCGATCTGCATCGGGCCGCCGGCCGCGGCCGAGAGCTATCTCAAGATCGACCGGATCATCGCCGCGGCGGAGATCTCCGGTGCCGACGCGATCCATCCGGGCTATGGCTTCCTCTCGGAGAACGCGAAGTTCGCCGAGATCGTCGAGGCGCACGGGATCATCTTCGTCGGGCCCAAGCCCGAGCACATCCGCACGATGGGCGACAAGATCGAGGCGAAGCGCACCGCCGGTGCGCTCGGCCTGCCGCTTGTCCCCGGCTCGGACGGCGCGATCAGCGATGTCGAGGAAGCCAAGCGCATCGCCGAGGCCGCGGGCTATCCGGTGATCATCAAGGCCGCATCGGGCGGCGGCGGCCGCGGCATGAAGGTGGTCACCAACCCCGCCGACCTCGAAGCGCAGATGCTCCAGGCCGGCAGCGAGGCGAAGGCCGCCTTCGGCGACGCCACGGTGTATCTGGAAAAGTATCTCGGCAACCCGCGCCACATCGAGGTGCAGGTGTTCGGCGACGGCAACGGCAACGCCATTCACCTCGGCGAGCGCGACTGCTCGCTCCAGCGCCGCCACCAGAAGGTGCTCGAGGAAGCCCCCTCGCCGGTGCTCTCGGCCGAGGAGCGCGAGCGTATCGGCGGGATCTGCGCCAGGGCGATGGCCGACATGGGCTATCGCGGCGCCGGCACGATCGAGTTCCTGTGGGAAAACGGCGAGTTCTACTTCATCGAAATGAACACCCGCCTGCAGGTGGAGCATCCGGTGACCGAGGCGATCACCGGCCTCGACCTCGTCCGCGAGCAGATCCGCGTGGCGGAAGGCCACGGCCTGACGCTGCGCCAGGAAGACGTCGTCTTCCGCGGCCATGCGATCGAATGCCGCATCAACGCCGAGGATCCCCGCACCTTCGCTCCCTCGCCGGGCCTGGTGAAGGGCTATCACGCGCCGGGCGGCATGAACGTCCGCGTCGATTCGGGTCTCTATGCCGGCTACAAGGTGCCGCCCTATTACGACTCGATGATCGCCAAGCTGATCGTCTACGGCACCACGCGCCAGGGTGCGCTCCGCCGCCTGCGCCGCGCGCTCGAGGAGTTCGTGATCGACGGGATGAAGACCACCATCCCGCTCCACCAGGCGCTGCTCGACGATCCTGATTTCCAGAAGGGCGACTATACGATCAAGTGGCTGGAAGAGTGGCTCGCCCGGCAGGACGAGGCATGAAGGCCACCATCTACCACAATCCCCGCTGCTCCAAGTCGCGCGAGGCGCTGGCGATCCTGAACGGAACGCCGGGCCTCGAGGTCGAAGTGGTCGAGTATCTCAAGACCCCGCCGAGCCGCGAGACGCTGAAGGACCTCTATGCCCGCGCCGGCATGACCGCGCGCGAGGGCCTGCGCATCGCCGAGGACGCCGCCAAGCCCCTGAAGGGTGCGGACGACGATGCGATCCTCGATGCGATGGCAGCCGACCCGATCCTGATCGAACGGCCGCTGGTGGCGACCGAAAAGGGCGTCCGCCTCGGCCGCCCGCCGGAGCGGGTGCGCGAGATCCTGTAGGTTGAGAACCCAAACAAGTATCCGATTTTCCTTCGTCATCCCCGCGCAGGCGGGGATCCAGGGTAATGCGGGATATCGGCACCACCGCGCGAACGCCATCCGGAGCGGGCAGCACCCCGCCACCTCGGCTCCGCACCTGGCCCTGGATCCCCGCCTGCGCGGGGATGACGATTGAAGGAATGTGAGTCCCCGACCCAGAGCCGGCCACGCTACCCGATTTGGCGAATTCCCGGCAGGATTAACGCGAATATTACGATCGCTCCCGTAACAATCCCCAGGAAACGGGGGCGGGGAAATGCGGACAAGGGTCAGGATCGATGGGCATTGCGCGGGCAAGGATCCCGCACGGACCGGCGGTGCGCGGCCATGAGCACGCCCGTCTCGCTCCACTCCCCGCTCGATCGGCTCGTCTCCTGGTTTCGCCGCGGCGAAGGGGAAGACCCCTGGGCCGCGCCCGACCGGACCGCGCTGCACCGGCTACGCTACGAGCAGATCGGCGCCTTCCTGTTCCAGCACGGGCTGGAGCCCAGCACGACCAACTTCGATTTCGCCGGCCGCTTCCTCGACGGCCTGGAGGCTCCGCTGGTGCGGGCGGCCCAGGAACTGCTCAACGCCAAGGGCCGCCTCACCGATCGCGACATCGAGCGGATCGTCGAGCGCTGCGCTGCCAGCGAAACGCCTGACAAGCTCGACAAGCTTACCCGCGAACTGGAGAGCAAGGTCGCCGATTGTCTTGGCGCGGTGGGCGACGCCACCGCTTCGACCAGCGCTTATTCGACCGCGCTCGGCGAAGCGGCGGACCAGATGGGCAGCGAGCCGGGCGAGGCCTATCGCCGGCTGCTTGAAGTCACGCTCGAAGTCGCCGAGACGACGCGCAAGATCGGCGGCCGGCTCGAACGCACCCGCGAGGACACGCGCCGCCTGCGCGCCGATCTCGAACGCGCGGTGCGCGAGGCGGAGGAGGATCACCTCACCGGCCTGCCCAATCGCCGCGGCTTTTTCGCGCGGATGGAGGAAACGCTGGCGCGGCCGGATGCCGCTCCCTTCGCCCTCGCGCTGTGCGACATCGACAATTTCAAGGCGATCAACGACCGGCATGGCCACCATACTGGCGACCGCGTGCTCCGCTTCGTCGCGCGCTTCCTGCGCGAGGATCTTGGCCGCCGGGTGATGGTCGCGCGTTATGGCGGCGAGGAATTCGTCTGCCTGTTCGAGGGAGCCGACGCCGAGGAAGCCGCCGACCGGCTCGATGACTGCCGCGCGCGACTGCGCGAGCGCCTGCTGCGCGACCAGACCACCGACCTGCCGATCGGCCGGATCAGCTTCTCGGCGGGCGTCGCACCGATCACGGGCGATCACGCCGATGCGCTGCGCCTCGCCGACGACTTGCTCTATGCCGCGAAGCATGCGGGCAAGGATCGCGTGGTGACTTCCACGCTGCCGGTGGCCTCCGCAGCCTAGGAACCGTCTTTCTTCACGTCCGTGGTGGAGCGCGGGCGTTTGTCCCAAGCCGTGCATACGCGGCGGAAGGGACTCCTCCGCCACGCCGCGCATGGTGCCCTTCCCCCTCCGGGGAAGGAACTAGCCCCGTCTCAGGTGCGTGATGTCCTGTTTCAAGCCATAGAGATAGACTGGCCGGCCATCGCGCACTTCGACATCGGCGGTCACCCGCATCCAGCGCATCTCGCCGCTCGGCCGACGAATCTCGGCTTCGAAGGTGAAGCTGCCGCAATTGGCGATCGCCTCCGATCGCAGCCGGGCCAGTTCGGCCTGCGATTCCGCGCTGTACATCGCGACCACTTCGTCGCGCAGCACCGGCCGGCCGGGCGGCAGGCCGAAGATCTCGAACACACCCGGCGTCCAGCGCAGTGAATCGTCGGAAAGATCGCATTCCCAGGCGGCCGGCATCGGCGCGAGCAAGCCGGGGGCATGATCGGGCACGACGTGCAGCCCGTTTGCCCAGCCCATCGGCACCCGGCCGACGGGCGGCTCCGCGACCCGATCTATCCAGTGACTCGCCATGCTACACCCAAGGCTCCACCCCGTTCGCCTTGCTACTCCTCCAATGGTTAATGTCCAGCACCCAGTTTCAGCGACGACCCGGTCTTTTAATGCGGGATTCCATCTGCTTGGCTGGCGGTAATGCCGATGCCCCATCCCTTCCCCGCCGCGTTTCCGCTCGCCGCCCTTGCCGGAGCAGGCATGCGCGTGCGCGCCGTGCCCTCCCGCCCTCCGCGCACGCGAAGGCGAGTCAACGCAGTCAACATTTTCGCGCGGCTCCCGCTCGGGGGTGACGCGGGCACATGCCCTCGCTATGGGCTGCGCCCATGACCCAGATCACGTCCGAGATCGTCGCCGAGCACGGCTTCACCCCCGAAGAATATGAGCGCGTCCTGAAGGCGATGGGCCGCGAGCCCAACCTCACCGAGCTCGGCATCTTCTCGGTGATGTGGTCGGAGCATTGCAGCTACAAGTCGAGCCGCATCCACCTGAAGAAGCTGCCGACCGAGGGTCCCCAGGTGATCTGCGGCCCGGGCGAGAATGCCGGCGTGGTGGATATCGGCGACGGCCAGGCAGCCATCTTCAAGATGGAGAGCCATAACCACCCGAGCTATATCGAGCCCTATCAGGGCGCAGCGACCGGCGTGGGCGGCATCCTGCGCGACGTGTTCACCATGGGCGCGCGCCCGATCGCCAACATGAACGCGCTGCGCTTCGGCCGGCCCGATCACCCCAAGATGAAGCACCTCATCGCCGGCGTGGTCCATGGCATCGGCGGCTACGGCAATTGCGTGGGCGTCCCCACCGTCGGCGGCGAAGTCAATTTCCACAAGGCCTATGACGGCAACATCCTGGTCAATGCGATGACCGTCGGCATCGCCGATACCGACAAGATCTTCTATTCGGCCGCTTCGGGCGTCGGCAATCCGATCGTCTATGTCGGCTCGAAGACCGGCCGCGACGGCATCCACGGCGCGACCATGGCCTCGGCCGACTTCGGCGAGGATTCGGAGGAAAAGCGCCCCACCGTCCAGGTCGGCGACCCCTTCACCGAAAAGCTGCTGATCGAGGCGTGCCTCGAGCTGATGTCGTCGGACGCGATCGTCGCGATCCAGGACATGGGCGCCGCCGGCCTCACTTCGTCGTCGGTCGAGATGGCCAGCAAGGGCGGCGTCGGCATCGAGCTGATCATGGACGATGTCCCCCAGCGCGAGACCGGCATGACGCCGTACGAGATGATGCTCTCGGAGAGCCAGGAGCGCATGCTCATGGTGCTCAAGCCGGGCCGCGAAGCCTTTGCCGAGGCGATCTTCCGCAAGTGGGAGCTCGATTTCGCGGTGATCGGCCATGTCACCGACACCGGCCGCATGGTGCTCAAGTGGAAGGGCGACACGGTCGCCGACATTCCGCTCGCCCCGCTGGCGGACGAAGCCCCGCTCTACGACCGGCCGCATGTGCCGACGCCGAAGCCCGCCGAGCTGGCGGACGTGCCCGAGAGCGCGGATCCGGCCGCCGACCTGCTCAAGCTGGTCGGCACGCCCGACCTGGCTTCGCGCCGCTGGATCTGGGAGCAATATGACCACATGGTCGGCGCCGACACCGTCCAGCGCCCGGGCGGCGATGCCGCGGTGGTCCGGGTGCACGGCTCGGGCAAGGGCCTGGCGATCACCACCGACTGCACCCCGCGCTATTGCTTCGCCGATCCGGTCGAGGGCGGCAAGCAGGCCATTGCCGAGGCGTGGCGCAACCTGTCGGCGGTGGGTGCCACGCCGCTGGCAGTGACCAACTGCCTCAACTTCGCCAATCCCCAGCGCCCCGAGATCATGGGCCAGATCGTCGGCTGCCTCGAGGGCATGTCGGAGGCGTGCCGCGCGCTCGACTTCCCGATCGTCTCGGGCAACGTCTCGCTCTACAACGAAAGCAAGGCGACCGGTGGCGGCTCGGCGATCCTGCCGACCCCGGCGATCGGCGCGATCGGCCTGCTCAAGGATTACAGCAAGAGCGCGACCATCGCCTTCAAGGGCACCGGCGACATCATCCTGGCGGTCGGCGAGCGTTCGGGCCATCTCGGCCAGTCGCTTTGGCTGCGCGAGCTGCACGGCCGCGAAGAGGGCCCGCCCCCGGCGGTCGACCTGATGATGGAGCGCCGCACCGGCGCCTTTGTCCGCTCGGCGATCAACACCGGCTGCATCACCGCCTGCCATGATGTGGCCGATGGCGGCCTGGCGGTGGCGCTCGCCGAGATGGCGATGGCCTCGGGCATCGGCGCGATCATCGACCAGCCCCAGCCCTTCGGAATCGCGGGCTCCTTCTTCGGCGAGGATCAGGGGCTGTACGTCGTCACCGTGCGCGACGAATCGCTCGCCGACTTTCTGGTCGCCGCCGACAAGGCCGGTCTCGCGGCAGACCCGATTGGTCGCACGATCAAGGACCGGATCATCTTCGAGCTGGAAGAAGGCGATTTCTGCGTGGCCTTGACCGATCTCAAGGCGGCGCATGAGCGTTTCTTCCCTGAATTGATGGGCGAAGACGCCGCCCTGGCATGAAGTTCGGCGTGCCGGGCCGGCAATGAGGAGGTCCAGTGATGACCGCTGGCTATTCGGGCACGCCGCTCGCGAAGAAACTGGGGCTCAAGCCCGGCATGCGCAGCTGGTTCCACGGCATGCCGGAGAGCGTCCGTGCCGAAATCGATCCCCGGGGGCTGGGGGTCGAGGAATATGCCGCCGCCTGTGCCGGGCTGCAGGCAGCGCACATCTTCGTCACCGAGCGGGCGAAGCTGGAACACGAACTCGGCGCACTGCTCGCGCTGATCGACCGCAACGGCTTCATCTGGGTCTCCTGGCCCAAAAAGGCCGCCCGAATGGAGACCGACATCACCGAGGACGTGATCCGCGAAGTCGCGCTGCCCAAGGGCCTGGTCGACATCAAGGTCTGCGCAGTCGACCGGATATGGTCGGGCCTCAAGCTGGTGATCCGCAGGGAAAACCGCTGAGCGCTACGGGGAAAACCGGATTGCCCGCCCCGAGACACCGGTGGCATCAGCGGCCCGGGAGCGTGGTAATGGCCGAGCATGAAGCGCTGCCCTGGCAGCCCTATCCGGAATTGAGCGATGATGCGCGAGTCGAGCGGGCCCAGGCCTTCCTCGCTGAAATGGCCACACGCCGCAGCTGCCGCGCCTTCTCCGAGCGCCCCGTACCGCGCGAAGTGATCGAGGCGGCGCTGCGGGCCGCGGGTTCGGCACCGAGCGGCGCCAATCGTCAGCCCTGGCATTTCTGCGCGATCGAGGGAGAGGCGGCCAAGGCGACGATCCGGGTCGCGGCCGAGGAGGAGGAGCGCCAATTCTACGCCAGCCGCGCGCCCAGGTCCTGGCTCGACGCGGTTCGCCCGCTCGGCACCCATGCAGACAAGCCCTTTCTCGAGAGAGCCCCCTGGCTGATCGCCATCTTCGCCCGGCGCCTTGCCGATGACGAGGTCGTGCCGCGCAACTATTACGTCATCGAGAGCGTCGGCATCGCCACCGGGATCCTGCTCGCCACGCTGCACACCGCCGGGATCGCCACGCTGGTCCACACGCCCAAGCCGATGCGCTTCCTCAACCGTGTCTGCCGCCGTCCGGACAGCGAGAAGCCGCTGATGCTGATCGTCGCCGGCCACCCGGCCGCCGATGCCACGATCCCGGTGGCCGGGGCGGCAAAGAAGCCGCTGGAGGAGATCAGTTCCTGGATGTAGCGTCCCCGCCAGAAGCGCGGGGAGGACAAGCGACATGATTCAAGCCGGACGCAGAATCCTGGTGGCCGCCCTCGTCGCCGGCACGCTCGACATCGGCGCGGCGGCGATCCTCTCGCTCCGGGCCGGGCGCACGCCCGACGCGATGCTGCGCGGTGTCGCCAGCGGCCCCTTTCCCGGCGCGACGTCCTGGGGCGCGGGCGGCGCGGCGCTGGGGCTGGCGGTCCATTTCGCGATCATGGCCGTGATGGCGGCGGTCTTCGTCCTTGCCGCCGATCGGCTGCCCCTGCTCAAGGCGCGGCGCGTGACCGCGGGCGTCGGCTATGGCGTCGCCACCTGGGCGGTGATGAACCTGGTCGTGCTGCCGCTGCGCTGGCCCGGCATCTTCCCGCATCTCGGCCTGCAGACGATCGCGACTCAGCTCTTCTGCCACATCGTGCTGGTCGGCATCCCGATCGCACTCGTCGCCGCGCGGCGCTGAATGCCCCCTTCCGCCGCGGGCACCCGGCTCGCTTCTCTCGATGTGGTCCGCGGCGTGGCGGTGCTGGGCATCCTGCTGCTCAACATCCTTTCCTTCGCCATGCCCGAGGCCGCCTATGTGAACCCGCGCGCCTATGGCGGCTGGCACGGCGCCGACCTGGCGGCCTGGGCGATCAACTTCGTCCTGTTCGACGGGCGGATGCGCGGGCTCTTCTCCTTCCTGTTCGGCGCATCGCTTCTGCTGGTGATCGGGCGCGCCGAAGCGAGCGGACGCAGCCCGGCCGGCGCACACTACCGGCGCATGGCCTGGCTGCTCGTCTTCGGCCTCGCCCATCTGTTCCTGGTCTGGCACGGCGACATCCTCGCCCATTATGCCATGATCGGCATGATCGCCTATGCGATGCGCGGCTTGCCCGTCCCGCGGCTGCTGGTGCTCGGCACGATGCTCGCGCTGGCCGGTGCCCTCCTGTTCGCGACCATCCCGCTCACCATCGTCCAGCTGCAGGCGAGCGCACCGAACGCCTCCGAGCTTCGCGGCTACGCTCAGTCCTTCGGCGTCCCGGCTCCAGCCAATATCGCACGCGATCTCGCCCTGCACCATGGCAGCTATGGCACGCTCCTGGCCAATCGGCTGCACGAGGACGGCAGCGAGTTGATCGCGCTGCTCGTCTTCTTCGGGCCGGAGACGCTCGGCTACATGCTGTTCGGCATGGCGGCGCTCCGCAGCGGCATGCTGCGCGGCGAATGGACCCGGGCACGCTATCGCCGCTGGCTGGCCGTCTGCTGGGGGATCGGCCTGCCCGCCTATGCCATGCTCGCATGGTGGCAATGGCATTCGGGCTTCGATATCTGCGTGGTCGCGGCGATGCTGCCGCTTACCGCGCTGGTCCGCCCGCCGATGATCGCGGGATGGATCTGCCTGATCCTGCTCCTCGCCCGCCCGGGCGGCGCGCTGACCACCCGCCTCACCGCGGCGGGGCGCATGGCCTTCACCAACTATCTCGCCACCAGCCTGATCTGCACCTCGCTCTTCTACGGCTATGGGCTGGGCTGGTACGGGCAGCTGACCCGCTGGCAGCTCTATCCGGTGGTTCTCGGGATCTGGGCGCTGATCCTGCTCTGGTCCAGGGCCTGGCTCGACCATTTCCGATTCGGCCCGTTCGAATGGCTGTGGCGCAGCCTGGCGCGCGGGCGCTTCCAGCCGATTCGCGGAAGCGCACAAGATAGTAATGCGAGTGCCTCGCAATAGTCTTGCGAATCAGTGTCAATAGCCCTACTTCCTCCCTTGAGAGTCGTGAGGGTTCGATGGTCGTCTGCGTTTGCAATGCTCTTCGGGAACATGAGGTGCGCGAGGCCGCGCGCGAAGGCGCGACCAGTGCCTGCCAGGCCTATCGGGCGCTCGGCTGCCAGGCCAAATGCGGACAATGCGTGCCGTTCGCACGCGAGATCATCGCCCAGGAACGTGCTGCTGCGTAACGTTCGCAACAGCCGAAAGCCGCAGAAATCAGCCATTTTTTGACTGTCCAAGGCGAACCCGCGCGCCTATGATCGCTGCCTGAAAATACAACAGAGGCACGCGACATGAAGGGCGACCCCAAGGTCCTCGATTATCTCAACGAGGCGCTCAAGAACGAGCTTACCGCGATCAACCAATATTGGCTGCATTACCGGCTGCTCGACAATTGGGGCATCACCAAGCTCGCCGAGCTCGAGCGCCACGAATCGATCGACGAGATGAAGCATGCCGACAAGCTGGCGGAGCGCATCCTGTTCCTCGACGGCCTGCCCAATTTCCAGCTGCTCGGCCGCCTGCGCATCGGCGAGACGGTGGAGGAGATCCTCAAGGCCGACCTGGCGGTGGAGATGGAGGCAATCCCGCTGCTGCGCGACGCGATCCAGCATTGCGAGAGCGTGCGCGACTATGTCTCGCGCGACCTGTTCGCCCATATCCTCGAAAGCGAGGAAGAGCATGTCGATACGCTGGAGAAGCAGTTCGACATGATCGCGCGCATGGGGCTTGAGAACTATATCCAGCTCAACAGCGAGGCGGCCGAGGCGAGCTAGGGTCCGCCGTCAGCCCGCGAGCGAGCGCCGGCCGAACACCGGACGGCGCTCCACCAGCGGGTTCGATTCGCGTTCCAGCAGGGCCAGCGTCGCTTCGAAGAGCGGGCGCAGCTGCACGACATGTTCGAGCACGTCCGTCGGCGTGTCCTGCCGCTCCATGCACAGGCGGGCGCTCATTTCGATCGTCTCGGCCAGGTCCGCCAGCGGATCGGCACCGAACTGGCGCGATTCGCCCTTCAGCGTATGCGCGGGAATCACCATCGAGGCGGCGTTGTTCGCGCGCATCGCCTCCTCGATCCGCGCGACGGACTTGACGCCGTCTTCGCGGAAATAGCCGAGAATGCGCACGAAATTGGCGCCGAGCTCGGCCCGAGCCTGCGAAAAACTGTCCCAGTTCACCAGCTGCACATTGCCGGTCATCGCTTCATTCCCCTACTCCGCACCCTCCAGAGCGTCCCCCAAAGGGTATCGCCCGTGTGTAAACACAGAGTTGATTTGGGATCAGGATCGTTACGGAAGCGATTGGATTCTCATTCCTTATCGCGGTCGAACGGATTCTTCGGCGCCCGCAGCGTCAGCCGCACCGGAACCGCACCGAAATCGAATTCGCGGCGCAAGCCGTTGATCAGATAGCGCTGATAGCTCATCGGCAGCAGATCGACGCGGGTACCGAACAGGACGAAGCTGGGCGGACGCGTCTTGTTCTGCGTGACATAGCGGGGCTTGATCCGCTTGCCGCCGGGCGCGGGCGGCGGATTCGCTTCGATCGCGCGCTCGAACCAGCGATTGAGCTGGCCGGTGGAGACGCGGCGCGACCAGGCCTCGCGCGTCTTGAAGGCAACGTCGATCAGCGTGTCGAGCCCCTTCCCCGTCGCCGCGGAGACCGTGAGCAGCGGCACGCCCTTCACTTGCGCCAGCCCCTCGTCCAACGCGCCCTTCACGCCGTTGAACAGGCTGGAGGCATTTTCGGCCACATCCCATTTGTTGAGCGCGATGATCAGCGCGCGACCTTCCTGGAGCACGCGGTCGGCGATCTTGAGGTCCTGCACTTCCAGCCCGCGGGTGGCGTCGAGCAGCAGCACCACCACTTCGGCGAAATCGATCGAGCGCAGCGTATCGGCGACCGACAGCTTCTCCAGCTTCTCCTCGACGCGAGCCTTCTTGCGCAGGCCCGCCGTGTCGATCAGGCGGACCGGGCGCATATTGCCCTCGAAATCCTCCCATTCCCAATCGATCGCAATCGAATCGCGCGTGATCCCGGCCTCCGGCCCGGTGATCATCCGGTCCTCGCCCAGGAAACGGTTCACCAGAGTCGATTTGCCCGCATTCGGGCGGCCGACGATCGCCAGCTTGAGCGGCGCATTGGGGTTATCGGGATCCTCTTCCTCGACGTCCTCCTCTTCGCGCTCGACATGCGGCAGCAGTGCCTCGAACAGGTCGCCCATGCCTTCGCCATGCTCGGCGGAGAGCTGCACCGGATCGCCAAAGCCCAGCGCCATCGCCTCGATCACGCCGGTCTCGCCCGCGCGGCCCTCGGCCTTGTTGGCGACGAGCACGATCGGGCGATCGGTGGAGCGCAGCCAGCGCGCGATCTCTTCGTCCAGCGGCGTCACGCCGGCGCGCGCATCGACCAGGAACAGCGCGACATCGGCGTCCTGCACCGCCGCCTCGGTCTGCTGGCGCATCCGGCCCGGCAAGGTCGCCGCGTCCTCGTCCTCATATCCCGCCGTGTCGATGATGCGGAACTCGAGCCCGAGCAGGCTCGCATCGCCCTCGCGGCGATCGCGGGTCACGCCCGGCTGATCGTCGACCAGCGCGAGCTTCTTGCCGACCAGCCGGTTGAACAGCGTCGATTTGCCGACATTCGGCCGGCCGATGATGGCGACGATGGGCAGTGGCATGGCGTGAAGACTCTTGTCGACGTGGTTCGGTCAGGAAAACGGCATGGCGCCCCAAAAAGCAACGGGCGAGGCCTTTCGGCCCCGCCCGCCTGCCATGGCCGGGACACTAAATCAGCGGAACGCAGTGAGGCGCCCGCGGTCGTCCAGAATGTAGAGCATGTTGTTTGCCACTACCGGCTGGAGCGAGATCGGATATTTCAGCTCGATCGTCGAGCTCACGCTGCCGTCAGCCGGCGATACGAAGGCCAGCTCGCCCCGGGTATTGCCCAGGATCAGCTTGCCGCCGGCAAGGACGGGGCCGACCCAGCCCCAGGGGTCCTTGGGCTTCTTGTCGTTCTTGTAGCGCTTGAGCTGCGAGATCCAGCGCACCTTGCCGCTGGTACGCGAAAGACACAGCAGCCGGGCGTCGTCGGTCACCACGAACAGCCATTCCCCCGCCACCCAGGGCGTGGAGATGCCGGCGATGTTCTGTTCCCACATGCGGTTGCCGGTGGCGATGTCCATCGCGACCATGCGGCCGCCCTGTCCCACGGCATAGACGCGGCCCTGGTCGATCACCGGTTCGGCATCGATGTCCGACAGCGAGGAGACCGAAGTGGTCATGCTGCTGCGCGAGAGCACGTCGCTCCACAGCGAGCGGCCATTCTCGTAGCGATAGGCATTGAGCTCGCCCGACGAGAAGCCGGCAATCACCGTGCCCTGCGCCGAAGCCGGCGCCGCCACGCCGAACACGCCCTGCGATTCGAGGCTGGCCGACGCGGTCCAGCTGACATCGCCATTTTCCTGGCTCATCACGAAGAGCTGGTTGTCCTGCGTGACGACATAGGCATTGCCGTTGGCGAGCGACGGCGCGCCGCGCAGCGGGCCACCGGGGCGCTTGCGCCACACTTCGGTGCCGTCGGCGACCTTCAGCGCCACGACATCGCCAAGACCGTTGGTAGCGAAGACATGCTCGCCCGAGACGCTGACGCCGCCGCCGAAGCGCGCGGTCTTGTTGCTATCAGCCTTGACGGTGGCGGCGCGCCAGAGCTCGGCACCGGTGTCGGCGGCGAGCGCATGGACCTGGCCGTCAGTGTCCATCACGAACAGCTTGCCACCCGCGATCACCGGCGAAGCGGCGAGACGCTCCTTCTTGGAGGTCTTGGCGATCTCCTTGCTCCAGACCTGCGAGGGCGTGGCGGACAAGGCGAGATGGCCCATCGCCTTGGCGGCATTGCCGCCCGGCTGGTTCCAGTCCGCGTTCACTGCCGCCTCCGGCACGAGCACGTCGACATTCGCCAGCGACTTGTCGCTGGTGATGTCGTTCTCGGACATCAGGATGGGAACGCGCTCGCCGAGCACGGGCGTCTTCTTGCCCTGCCCCTTGATCACCCCGCAGCCGCTAGCCAGCGCGAGTGCCGCAAGGGCCCCAGCCACCCTCAGCTTATTGTTCATTTAGCCTGCTTTTCCTTAGACTGATCGAGGACGTCGATCCCCAATACGCTCGCCAGCTGAACCGCGCGTTGCCGCGTCGTATCCGGCACATTGTCGCCGCCCTGGGCGATCTGCTGCAGGAGCTTGCCCGCCTCGGCGCGCTTGCCGAGCTTGATCTGCGCGGCCGCCACCATCTCGCCGGCACTGCCGAACCAGGCCGAATCCGGCCTGGCGAGCCCCTGAAGGCGCGAGACCACCACTTCCGGCTTCAGCGTGTCATATTCCACCGACGTCTGGCGGAGCAGCGCATAGTCGCGATAGGGCTTGGCATAGGCAGTGTTGCCGGCAACCCCGGCGAACTTGGCGGCGGCGCCCTTCGCATCCTTCTTCTGCACCAGCAGATTGCCCTCGATGATCGCGGACATTGCGGCGAAGCCATTGGTGCCGCCGGCGGCGAGCTTGGCGAGCACCGGGTTCGCCTTGTCGAACTGGTTCTGCTCGATGTCGCGCAGGGCCGCGTCATATTGCTCGCCCTTCTGGCCCGCGGCGGAAACGCTCTGATGCTGCCAGAACAGGAAACCGGCAAGGGCAATGAACCCGGCCACGACGGCACCGACGATCAGGCGCCCATATTTCTGCCAGATGCCGAGCATCTGCGAACGGCGATATTCCTCGTCGACTTCGCGCAGGAAGGCTTCGTCTGTGGTGCCGGAGGGGGGAAGCGCCAAAATCTACTCCATGCGTCTCTAGCGGGCGCGAACCTGATCGTGCCGCGCGGGAATCAACAGAGCGCTCGGTAGCCCGTCAATCCCGCGGCGCATAGACCTGATCGGGCCCCGGGAAGGCCCGCGACCGAACATCGGCGGCATAGGTTTCAACCGCGGCGGAAATACGGCCGGCGAGATCGTCATATTTCTTCACGAACCGGGCAGTGCGCTCGAACATGCCGAGCATGTCGTCGATCACCAGCACCTGGCCGTCGCACTCGGCCGATGCGCCGATGCCGATCACCGGGCACGAGACCGCCGCGGTGATCTCCCTGGCCAGCGTCTCGACCACGCCTTCCACCACCATGCCGAACGCCCCGGCGGCAGCGATCGCCCGCGCATCGTCGAGGATCTGGGCATGTTCCGCGTTGCTCCGGCCCCGCGCGCCATAGCCGCCGAGCGCGTTGACCGCCTGCGGCGTGAGGCCGACATGCCCGATCACCGGAATGCCGCGCCGAGTGAGGAATTCGACGGTGGGCGCCAGCGTCTCGCCGCCCTCCATCTTCACACCGGCGGCGCCCGTTTCCGCCAGCACGCGCGCCGCCGAGGCGAAGGCCTGTTCGGGGCCCTGCTCATAGCTGCCAAAGGGCATGTCGACGACCACCAGCGAATGCCAGCTGCCCCGCACCACCGCGGCGCCGTGCGCGATCATCATCTCCAGCGTCACCGGCAGCGTGGAGGGCAGGCCGTAGATCACCTGGGCCAGGCTGTCCCCCACCAGCAGCACGTCGCAATGCGGATCGAGCAGCTGCGCCATCCGCGTCGTATAGGCTGTGAGCATCACGATCGGATCCTTGCCCTTGCGATCGCGAATCGAGGGGACCGTGAGCCGCTTCATCGGAGCGGGGGTCGGGTTTGCACGGCTCGTGGCCGTATCCATGGTGACGTGCGACATGCTCGGCTCTCTAGCGTCTCCGCCCACCGCCCGCCAGCACCGAGCAGCACGCCAGTTCGAATGACTTGACTCTATGTTCAGTATACTTAACATTGAGTCGTATATTTCGAACTCGAGGTGAATCATGTCATTCAAGGAGAAGATCGCCTGGATCTCGGTGATCACCACTGCGCTGGTGTGGGGCGGCTATTTCGGCTTCATGCTCGCGACCGGCGGGAAGCTGTACGGCCCAGCCTATCTCGCCGGCTTCATCGGCGCAGTGATCGTCCAGACGATCCTGATGATCGCCGCAGCGATCGTCACTGCAGTGCTCGCGCCGGCCGATGCCAGCGCCGGCAGCGACGAGCGCGACCGCGACATCGCCCGGCGTGCCTATGCCTTCGCCTATCCGGTGCTGCTGGCGCTGGTCGTCTGCGTTGCGGCGAGCGTCCATTTCGGCGTTCACGCCGTCGGCATGGCCTATGGCATCATGGGCGCGATCGTGATCGCGGAGATCGTCCACTATGCCGCGCAGATCGCCGGCTACCGCAGGGGGCATTGAGCCATGGTCCGGGGACGCGTCGTCAACCAGGTGCGCACCTTGCGCTTCCTCGCCGGCGAAATGACCCAGGCCGAGCTGGGCGAGAAGATCGGCCTCACGCGCCAGACCATCGCCGCGATCGAGCAAGGAAAATACTCGCCGTCGCTCGAAGCCGCGTTCCGGATCGCCCAGGTGTTCGACAAGCCGCTCGAGGAAGTATTCAGCTGGGAGGCATGAACCAGCCCGGAGATCCGGGCGCTCGAGAAGTTCCGCGCGGACTTGCGATCAGAGCAGCGTCCGCGCGTAATGCTCAGGCTTGAAGCCGACCAGGATGCCGCCGGGATATTCGAGCACCGGGCGCTTGATCATCGACGGCTGGGCCAGCATCAGCGCCGCCGCCTTGCCGGCATCGATGCCCTCGCGATCGGCATCGGGCAGCTTGCGGAAGGTGGTGCCGGCCCGGTTCAGCAGCACTTCCCAGCCGACAATCCCGCTCCAGCGCGCGAGACGCGCCGCGTCGATCCCCGCCGCCTTGTAGTCATGAAAGGCATAGGCGATGCCGTGCTCGTCCAGCCAGGCGCGCGCCTTCTTGATCGTGTCGCAATTCTTGATGCCGTACATGGTGACCGTCACGTCGCGTCCTCGCCTGCTCATGGCCTCCGATGCGCGATAGCGTGCTCCGCGGCGAAAGCCAGCCGGCTTTCGATCGGGCGGGACATGCCCTAGGCTGTCGCCGAACGGTATCGGGATGATGCGATGATGTATCGGTTCGAAAGGCCGGCACCGGCGGCGGCGGCTCTCTCTTCGCCACAGGCCCGGAACTCGGCCGGTGGGTGCGCCAGGTGAGCGCGCCCAAGCTCCTGTCGGGCGGCAATCCCCAGATTCCCAAGGCCGACGGCGACGCGCCGGTGCAGGCCTATATCGCCGCGATGCCCGATTGGAAGCAGCGCATCGGCCGCACGGTCGACGATCTGGTGGCAGGCGCCGTCCCCGGCGCGCGCAAGGCAGTGAAGTGGAACACGCCCTTTTACGGCGCGCCCGACCGGGAGGGCTGGTTCCTCGCCTTCCACTGCTTCGACCGATATGTGAAGCTCACTTTCTTCCGCGGCACGTCGCTCGATCCGGTCCCGCCCGGCACCTCGAAGCAGGCGGAGGTGCGCTACCTCGACATCCGCGAAGATGACAGGATCGACGCCGTGCAGCTGGCGGCGTGGTTCCGGCAGGCCAGCGCCTTGCCCGGCGAGAAGCTCTAGTCGTTCAGGAAACGCCCGAGCGTGACGACGCCCTGCCGCTCCAGGCCGAGCGCCTCGTAGAAGCCGAGCGCTTCTCCATTGCCCTCGCGCACCATGAGCTGGATCTTCGGGCAGCCCCGTGCGCGCAACCACGCCTCCGCCGCGGCCATCAGCGCTCGACCAAGCCCGGTATGACGGGCGACGGGTGCCACCGCGAGATAATAGACCCATCCGCGATGGCCGTCGTCGCCCAGCATCACGCTGCCCGTCATCCCGCCGCCCTCGCCTTCCGCCACCAGGATGGTCGAGGCTTCCGCGGCGAGGGCACGGGCGAAATCCCGCTCGGGATCGTTCCACGGGCGCGTGAGGCCGCAATCGCCCCAGAGCGCGATGACGGACCCCGCGTCCTCGGCACGCGCCTGCCGGATCATGCCGGCCGCCGGGCGATGCGCCACAGCGTGGCCGCGCCGATCAGCAGCCACACCATGTTCAGCGTGGCGGAGGGGATTGCGCCGTTCCAGCCGCTGTTGATCACGAAGCAGCCGGCGCCGACCACGTTCATCCACTGATAGGCACGCGACTGGCCGGTCAATTTGCCGGACGAGAGCAGAAGATAGGCAAGGAGGATCAGCCCCGCTCCGGCCCAGCCCGCGATCTCGATCAACAGCCTCCCGGCGCTCATCGCGCGATACAGGTGACGCCGGCCCAGAGATTGGTCACCTTGCCGTCGGGTGCAGGCGAGCTGAGCAGGCCGGAAAGTTCGCCCATCATGAATTCGTTGCCGATCGTCGTCTCGCCGACATCCACCGTGCCCGCCGCCTCCAGCGCCTTGCGGCTGGTGCCGATGCCGATGCCGTTGCCCGTGGTGAACCTGGGTGATTCGCGCCCGTCCAGGTCCCAGCCGGCGAACTTGCCGTCCTGGAAATAGAGCGAGAGCCCGTCCCGGAAAGTGGCATGCGCGAGCGGACCGGCGCCGCAATCCTGGCTGTTCGCTTCCTCAATCGGGCTGCCGAGCGCGGCCGCGAGCATCCGCACCGCATCGGCCCTGGCGATGCCGAAGGTCACATGACGGGAAGCGCCGTTGGGCAATACCAGAGTCAGTTCGTCCGGCGCCAGATTGACTGCGACGCCCGGCGCCTCTTCGCTTGCGTTCGGCGCATCGGCGGTGCCCGCGGGTGGCACGATGATCTCGGTCTCATTGGCCGCGGCGTTGCTCTCCACCGGCTTCTTCGGCGCGGGCGAGCAGGCGGCGAGCAGGCCCAGCGCCACGAGCGCGCACGGCAACAGCTTGATCGTCATCGTCCATTCCCCCGCCGGTTCACGGCCATTTTCTCACTATCCCGCAGCGCCCGCAACGATTTCAGGCGAGCGCGGCCACGGGCGCGCGGCGAAAGCAATGCCGTTGATGATCGTTCACCAGCCCCACCGCCTGCATCCAGGCATGGACGATCGTCGGCCCGACGAACTTGAAGCCGCGGCGCTTCAGCTCCTTCGAGATCGCTTCGGAGAGCGGCGTGGTGGCGACAAAGCCGTTCCCCGCGCTCAGGATCGGCTTGCCCCCAGTGAAGCGCCAGCAGAAGGCGGCGAAATCCTCGCCTCGCGCTGCCATGTCGCACCAGATCTGCGCGCCCCTGATCGTCGCCTCGATCTTGGCCCGCGCGCGAACGATGCCGGGATTTGCCATCAGCCGCTCGACATCATCGGGCCCGAAGGCGGCGACCTTCACCGGATCGAAACCGGCGAACGCCTCGCGAAAGGCCTCGCGCTTGCGCAATATGACGATCCAGGCAAGCCCCGCCTGAAAGCCCTCGAGCATCAGCGCTTCCCACAATGCGCGCGAATCGCGGATCGGCACGCCCCATTCGGCATCATGGTAAGAGCGGTTGAGCGGATCGCTCACCGCCCAGGCGCAACGTGGCAGATCGTCGGTCATCGGCTTCCCCTAACCGTCTCGCCGATACGCACTTCGCTTAGCCCGAGCCAGTCCGCCATGCGGGCAAGCTCGATCGCCAGCCGCTCCTCGGTGTCGCGCGGGGCGCCCGGCTCCAGCGTCACCCGATGGGCGAGCAGCCGGCCGGCCTGGCGATCGGCCTTGAGATCGACGCGCGCGGTGAGCGCCTCGTCCATCAGAAAGGGCAGCACGAAATAGCCATGCGTCCGCTTGTCGGCAGGCACGTAGATTTCGATCCGATAATGGAAGTCGAACAGCCGCTCGGTGCGGCCGCGCTCCCAGATCAGCGGATCGAACGGCGCGAGCAGCGCCGCGCCGCGCACGCGGCGCGGCAGCCGCGCATCACGGTGCAGCCACGCCCTCTGCCCCCAGCCCTTCACCTGGACGGGGATCAGCACCCCCTCTTCCTCCAGCTCGGCGAAGGCGCCCTTCGCCTCTTCGGGCTTGAGCCGGAAATAGTCGCGCAAGTCAGTTGCGGTCGCCACGCCGAGCGCGCGGGCACTGCGCTCGATCAGCGCACGTTGCGCAGTCGCCGCATCCGGCGTCGGCAGGCCATAGACCGCCGGCGGGATCACGCGCTCGCTCAAATCATAGATCCGCTCGAAGCTGCCCCGCCGGGTGGCGGTGGTGATCCGGCCCGACCAGAACAGCCATTCGAGCGCGAGCTTGGTCTCGCTCCATTCCCACCATCCGCTCTTCGAGCTGCCATTCTCGAAGTCGGAAGCGGCAAGCGGCCCTTCGCCGGCGATGCGGGCGAGCACTGCCTGGGCCTCGGCATTGCGCTCCCGGGCGAACAGCCGGAGCTGCCGCCAGCCGATCTCGCCGCGCTCGGCCCGCGCCATCCGCCAGCGGAAGTGCGGATGGAGGTCCACCGGCAGCAGCGACGCCTCGTGCGCCCAATATTCGAACAGCCTGCGCCCGCGCCTCGGCCCCCAGGCATCGCGCTCGAGCAGCGCGCGGTCATAGCCCCCCAGCCGCGAAAAGGCGGGCAGATAGTGCATCCGGGCCAGCACGTTGACGCTGTCGATCTGATGAAGCCCAAGCCGATCCACGGTGCGGCGCAGATGCGCCGACCCGACGCTGGCCGGGCGAGGCCGGCCGAAGCCCTGTGCCGCGAGGAAGATGCGGCGGGCCTGGGCCAGCGAAAGCGTCTCGCTCGCGCTCATTGCGCCTCGAGCGCCGCGAGATCGGCCGGCAGCCATTGCTTGAACAGGGCGAGCACGCGCTTTGCCTCGGCGGGCGGCAGGGTTATCGCGTGGCGCACCGCCGCGGCGATCAGCGTCATCGTCAGCTGGGCATGGCAGGCGATCGCCGCCGGGCTCGCGCCGCCCGCGATCGGCCGCACCGTCTCTCCGAGCAGGCCCGCGAGAAAGGCGCCATCCTCCTCGTCGAGCTTCTGCAGCGCGCGGTCGGCCTGGGTGGCCTGCCAGATGTCGCGCATCACCGGCTCGTCCAGGAACATCCGATAATAGCTGTCGACGATCCGGCTCAGCGCCGGGCGCAGATCCGCCACCGTCTTCACCGTGGCGAGATCGCGCTCCACACAGGCGCGGCCCATGGCGTTATAGCGCTCGGCCAGCGTGCCGATGATCGCCGCCTTGTCCGGGAAATATTGATAGAGCGAGCCAAAGGGTATCCCGGTGCGCTCGACGATGTCGCTCATGCGGAAAGCCTCGCCCCCCTTTTCCGCCATCACCGCCGCCGCGCATTGCAGGATGCGCTCGAACCGCTCGCGGCTGCGCTTCTGCACGGGCACCATCCGCTCCCGTGCATCGGACGCTTCCGCCCCTTGCGCCTTCCCTGCCGGCCTTCGCCCCATTCCGATTCCCATCGCATCGCTTGACGATCCGAATACGAGAGACTATCGGGTTTTGCAAATACGATATATTCTCGTATTTTGAGCGAAAGGTCTGACCATGCGAACCTTCCTCGTCCCTGGACTGCTTTGGTTCTCGGCGATCGGCTGCGGCCTGATGGCTGGGCTCTATTATGCCTTTTCGACGTTCATCATGACTGCGCTCGGCCGGATCGCCCCGGCATCGGGCATGGCGGCGATGAACGCGATCAATGTCGACATATTGCGCTCGTCCTTCCTGCCGCTGTTCCTTGCCACCACCGTCGCGGCCGGGCTGCTCGCGGCAGCTGGCGCACTGCGCTGGGGCGAGCCGGGCTCGCTTGCGATGCTCGCTGGCGGCACCCTGTATCTGCTCGGCATGTTCGGCGTGACGATGCTGTTCAACGTGCCGCTCAACGATGCGCTGACCGCAGCTGGCGACGGCGGCGGCTCGGCGGAGATATGGGCGCGCTACGTCAGGGAGTGGACGATGTGGAACCATGTCCGCACGCTGAGCTCCACTGCGGCGCTCGCGCTGTTCGTCGTGGCGCTGGTGCAGCGCTAGGTTGAGAACTCCTATTCTTCCATCCTCACCCCGGCCTCGAGCCGGGGTCCCGCTGCCTTGCCGGCAGAAGAAGAAGCAGGATCCCGGCACAAGGCCGGGATGACGGAGGGAAATCAGATACTCGTTTGAGTTCTCAACCTAACGCCTGAGGCGGAACGCAGGCAGGTATCCCCTTCAAACAACCATCCCTGTTTCGTCATCCCCGCGCAGGCGGGGATCCAGGGTTTCTCCACCGCATCGCCCGCGACTCTGGATCCCCGCCTGCGCGGGGATGACGGCTATCGAACCGTCCTTGCCTTGAGAGGACAAGCTCCAATGACGAAAAGGGGCGGTAGTTACCTACCGCCCCTTTCCTTTGTCGCTGATGGCGAACGAAGGCTTAGCCCTCGAGCACCTTCACCATGTGCGGCAGCTTGCGGATCATGCCCCGGACTTCGGGAGTATCCTCGAGCTCCGAAACCTTGTGCATCTTGTTGAGGCCAAGGCCGATCAGCGTCGCGCGCTGATCCTTGGTGCGGCGGATCGGCGAGCCGATCTGCTGGATCTTGATCTTCGCCATGGTCGCTTACTCCGTGACGGCCGCTGCGTCCGCCTCGGCGGTCTGCGAACCACCGCGGCCGAGCAGGTCGGCGATCTTCTTGCCGCGACGCTGCGCAACGCTCTTCGGCGAGGTCTGCTCGCCAAGCGCTTCGAAGGTGGCGCGGATCATGTTGTAGGGGTTCGAAGTGCCGACCGACTTGGTCACCACGTCCGCCACGCCCAGGCTCTCGAAGACGGCGCGCATCGGGCCGCCCGCGATGATGCCGGTACCCTGCGGGGCCGAGCGCACATAGACGCGGCCGGCGCCGAAGTGACCCGCACCGTCATGGTGCAGCGTGCGGCCTTCCTTGAGCGGAACGCGCAGCATCTTCTTCTTGGCCGAGGCAGTCGCCTTCGAAATGGCTTCCGGCACCTCGCGGGCCTTGCCATGGCCGAAGCCGACACGGCCCTTGCCGTCGCCCACGACGACCAGCGCAGCGAAGCCGAAGCGCTTGCCGCCCTTCACGGTCTTCGAGACGCGGTTGATGTGAACCAGCTTCTCGATCAGCTCCTCGCCGCCGTCTTCCTGGTTGCCGCGACGATCGTCGCGACGGCCACGGTTGCCGTCACGGCCGCCACGGCCGCGATCGCCGCCGCCGCCCGGACCACCACGGCCACGGCCACGGCCGCGACCCTGCTGCTCCTGGGGAGCCGCACCGGCGTCCTGGGCCTCGAAGCCCGCGCCTTCCGGCGCCTGGTTGTTTTCGTCAGCCATTCTCAGAACTCCAGCCCGCTCTCACGAGCGGCATCGGCCAGCGCCTTGACGCGGCCATGATAGAGGAAGCCACCGCGGTCGAACACGACCTGGGTGATGCCGGCGGCCTTGGCGGCCTCGGCAACGCGCTTGCCGACTTCCTGCGCAGCCTCGATGGTCGCGCCGGTCTTGCCGCGCACGTCCTTGTCGAGGGTGGAAGCCGCGGCAACGGTCTTGCCCTGCGTATCGTCGATCACCTGGGCATAGATGTGCTTGCCCGAGCGATGGACCGAAAGACGCGGACGACCGCCGGCACGCGCGCGCAGCGCAGTGCGGTTGCGGCGACGACGCTTCTCGAAAAGCGAGAGACCCTTGGTGCTGATCACTTCTTCTTCCCTTCCTTACGGAAGATGAACTCGCCGTCGTACTTGATGCCCTTGCCCTTGTACGGCTCGGGCTTGCGCCAGCGGCGAATCTCGGCCGCAATCTGGCCGACCTTCTGCTTGTCGATGCCCGAGATCTCGACCGTGGTCTGATCCGGGGTCTTGATCTCGATGCCTTCCGGCACGTCGATGTCGACGTCGTGCGAATAGCCGAGCTGAAGCTTGAGCTTCTTGCCCTGCGCGTTCGCGCGGTAGCCGACGCCGGTGATCAGCAGCTTCTTCGAGAAGCCGGTGGTCACGCCGGTGACGAGGTTCTGCACCAGGGTGCGCTGCATGCCCCAAAAGGCGCGGGCGCGCTTGGTCTCGTTCGCCGGCTGCACCGAGATGCCGCCCTCGACCAGCTCGTAGCTGATCAGATCGGCCTTCGGCATGGTCAGGGTACCCTTGGGCCCCTTCACCGAAATCTCGGCACCTTCGATCGTGGCGGTCACGCCTGCGGGGATCGCGACCGGCTTCTTACCGATGCGGCTCATCAGAACACCTCCGCCAGCACTTCGCCGCCGACATTCTGCTCGCGCGCTTCCGCGTCCGAGAGAACGCCGCGAGGCGTCGAGACGATCGTGATGCCCAGGCCGTTGCGCACGCGGGGAAGCTCCTGGCTGCCCGAGTAGACGCGGCGGCCCGGCTTCGAGATGCGCGCGACGTGCTTGATCGCCGGCTGGCCCTCGAAATACTTCAGCTCGATGCGGATGCCGGCCGCGGGGCCCATCTGCTCTTCGCTGTAGCCACGGATATAACCCTCGCGCTGGAGAACGTCGAGGACGCGCGCACGCAGCTTGCTCGCCGGCGTCAGGACGGAGTCCTTGCGGGCGCGCTGGCCGTTGCGGATGCGGGTGAGCATATCACCCAGGGGATCGGTCACTGCCATCTTCGTGATCCTTACCAGCTCGACTTCGTGACGCCGGGGATGAGGCCCTTGTTGGCCAGATCGCGCAGCATGACACGAGCGAGACGGAACTTGCGGTAGTAACCGCGCGGACGACCGGTGAGCTCGCACCGGTTGCGAATGCGGGTCGGGTTGCCGTTGCGCGGCAGCTCGGCCATCTTGAGACGCGCGATGAGACGCTCGGTCTCATCGAGGCTCTCGTCATTCGCGATCGCCTTCAGCTTCGCATACTTGCCGGCGTACTTCTTCACCAGCAGCTTGCGACGCTCGTTCTTGTTCACGGAACTCAGTTTCGCCATGACTTAAGTTCTCTTTCCTTTACGCGGCCTTGGCTTCGCCGTCCGCATCCTGCGGGAACGGGAAACCGAAGAGACGGAGAAGCTCGCGAGCCTCGTCGTCGGTCTTCGCGGTGGTGGTCACGATCACGTCCATGCCGCGGATCTTGTCGACCTTATCGTAGCTGATTTCCGGGAAGATCAGCTGCTCCTTGAGACCGCAGGCATAGTTGCCACGGCCATCGAACGACTTCGGGTTCAGGCCACGGAAGTCGCGAACGCGCGGCAGCGCGATCGTGATGAAGCGGTCGAGGAACTCGTACATGCGCTCGCGGCGAAGGGTGACCTTCGCGCCGATCGGCATGCCTTCGCGCAGCTTGAACTGCGCGATCGACTTCTTCGCCTTGGTCACGACAGGCTTCTGGCCGGCGATGAGTTCCATCTCCGACGCGGCCTGCTCGACCTTCTTCTTGTCCTGCGTGGCTTCGCCGACGCCCATGTTGAGCACGATCTTCTCGATCTTCGGCACTTCCATGACGTTCTTGTAACCGAACTTCTCGGTCATCGCCTTGGCGATCTGCTCGTCATAGAGCTTGCGCATGCGCGGCGTGTAGGAATCAGCCATTGATGACCTCCCCGGTCTTGACGGCGATGCGGACCTTCTTGCCGTCACGCTCCTCGAAGCGGACGCGCGTCGGCTTGCCGTCCTTGGTCACGTGCGCGACCTTCGACACCGCCATCGGCGCTTCCGAACGCTCCAGGCCACCCTGCGGGTTGGTCTGGCTCGGCTTGCGGTGGCGCACGGCGACGTTGACGCCCGAGACGACGACCTTGCCGTCCTTGGGCAGCGACTTGACGACTTCACCGGTCCGGCCCTTGTCCTTGCCGGACAGGACGATGACCTGGTCGCCCTTCTTGATCTTGGCAGCAGCCATCACAGCACCTCGGGGGCGAGCGAAATGATCTTCATGAAGCCCTTCGAGCGCAGCTCGCGGACCACCGGGCCAAAGATACGGGTGCCGATCGGCTCCTCGTTCTTGTTGACCAGGACGGCAGCGTTGCCGTCGAAGCGAATGACCGAGCCATCGGCGCGGCGGACGTCCTTGGCGGTGCGGACGATGACGGCGCGGTGCACGTCACCCTTCTTCACCTTGCCGCGGGGAGCAGCTTCCTTGATGCTGACGACGATGACGTCGCCCACGGAGGCGAAGCGACGCTTCGATCCGCCCAGCACCTTGATGCACTGCACCCGCTTCGCGCCGCTGTTGTCTGCGACGTCGAGATTGGACTGCATCTGGATCATCGATCCGGTTCCTTCTCGTTCGGCCTACCGGGACGGATCGCCCGGCGGTTCCAGTTAAAAAGATTAGGCGGCGGTGTCCGACTTGGCCGGAGTCGCGTGGGTGTTCACCCGCTCGATCACCTTCCAGGTCTTGAGCTTCGAGATCGGCGCAGTCTCTTCGATGCGCACGGTCTCGCCGGCCTTGTACTCATTGCCCTCGTCATGGGCATGATACTTCTTCGAGCGACGGATGATCTTGCCGTAGAGCGGGTGCTTCACCTTACGCTCCACGAGCACGACGACCGTCTTGTCGCCCTTGTCGGAAACCACGTTCCCGGTCAGCACGCGCTTCGGCATGGTCTTACGTCCTTACTTCGCAGCCGAGCGCGAGCGCTCGTTCTGCAGCGTCTTGATACGGGCAATGTCCTTGCGGACCTGCGTCACGCGCGTCGGCTTCTCAAGCTGGCTGGTCGCCGCCTGGAAGCGCAGGTTGAACGCCTCGCGCTTCAGGTTGCCCAGCTCCTCGGCGAGCTGATCGTCGTTCTTCGTGCGAAGGTCTTCGCGACGGTTCTTGAGGATGCTCATCTTACTCAACCCTCCAGGTGCGAGGTATCGCCGAGGCGAGCCACGACCTTGACCTTGATCGGCAGCTTCATCGCCGCGCGCTCGAACGCTTCCGCCGCGAGCGGGCCGGGCACGCCGTCCAGCTCGAACAGGATGCGGCCCGGCTTGACGCGGGCGACCCAGAATTCCGGCGAGCCCTTGCCCGAGCCCATGCGGACTTCGGCGGGCTTCGACGAAACCGGCACGTCGGGGAAGATGCGGATCCAGAGACGGCCCTGGCGCTTGATGTGACGCGTGATCGCGCGGCGAGCCGCTTCGATCTGGCGGGCGGTGATCCGCTCCGGCTCCATCGCCTTCAGGCCATACGACCCGAAGTTCAGCGCCGTGCCACCCTTGGCGTCGCCATGGATGCGGCCCTTGAAGGCCTTGCGGAACTTGGTGCGCTTCGGTTGCAACATGGTTCTGTCCTAACCCTTAGCGGCGGTCTTCGCGCGCCGGGCGAACGCCCGTCGTCTGCGATTCCAGGTTGAGGCGATCGGTCGCCATCGGATCGTGGCCGAGGATCTCACCCTTGAAGATCCACACCTTGACGCCGCAGACGCCATAGGCGGTGTGCGCTTCGGCAGTGGCGTGATCGATGTTCGCGCGCAGCGTGTGCAGCGGAACGCGACCCTCGCGATACCATTCCGAACGGGCGATCTCGGCGCCGCCGAGACGGCCGCCGCAGTTGATCCGGATGCCCTCGGCGCCGAGACGCATCGCCGACTGCACCGCGCGCTTCATGGCGCGGCGGAAGGCGATACGGCGCTCGAGCTGATCGGCAATGCCCTGGGCGACGAGCTTGGCGTCGACTTCCGGCTTGCGGATCTCGACGATGTTCAGGCTCACGTCGCTCGAGGTCATCGCGCTCAGCGTCTTGCGCAGCTTCTCGATGTCCGAGCCCTTCTTGCCGATGATCACACCGGGACGGGCAGCATAGATCGACACGCGGCACAGCTTGGCCGGGCGCTCGATCACCACCTTCGAGATCGCGGCCTGGGGCAGCGTCTCGAGGATGTACTTGCGGATCTTGAGGTCCTCCATGAGGAGCCGGCCATAGTCGGCGCCCTCGGCGAACCAGCGGCTGTCCCAGGTGCGGTTGACCTGGAGGCGAAGGCCGATCGGGTTGCTCTTGTGACCCATTATGCTTCTTCCTGCTCGCGGACGACGATGCGAAGACGGCTGAACGGCTTCAGGATGCGGGTGGACTTGCCACGGCCGCGGGTCGCGAAGCGCTTCATCGTGATCGACTTGCCGACCGAAGCCTCGGCGACGACGAGCGCGTCGACGTCGAGGTTGTGGTTGTTTTCCGCATTGGCGATCGCCGAGGCGAGAACCTTGCGCGCGTCCACGGCCATGGCCTTGGTCGAGAACTGAAGGATGTTCAGCGCATCGCCGGCCTTCTTGCCGCGGATCAGGCCCGCGACGAGGTTCAGCTTCTGGGCCGAGCCGCGGATCTGCGTGGCGACGGCAAGGGCTTCCTTGTCGCCGACCTTACGGGGGGCTGCAGGCTTGCTCATTAGCGCTTACCCTTCTTGTCGGCGGCGTGGCCCGGGAAGAACCGGGTCGGCGCGAACTCGCCGAGCTTCATGCCGACCATGTCCTCGTTGACCGAGACCGGCACGAACTTGCGGCCATTGTAGACGCTGAACGTCAGGCCGACGAAGTCCGGCAGGATCGTCGAGCGGCGCGACCAGGTCTTGATCGGACCGGCGCGGGTGCCCTGCTCCTGCGCGGTCTGCGCCTTCTTGAGCAGGTGGAGGTCCACGAACGGACCCTTCCAAACGGAGCGAGCCATCGGTTAGCCCTTCTTCTTCGCGTGACGGCTGCGGATGATCATCTTGTCCGTCGCCTTGTTGTGGCGGGTGCGCGCACCCTTGGTCGGCTTGCCCCACGGCGTGACCGGGTGGCGGCCGCCCGAGGTCCGGCCTTCACCACCGCCGTGCGGGTGGTCGACCGGGTTCTTCGCGACACCGCGGGTCAGCGGGCGGATGCCCTTCCAGCGGTTGCGGCCGGCCTTGCCGAGGTTGGTGTTCTGGTTGTCCGGGTTGGACACCGCACCGACCGTCGCCATGCAGTTGCCGTGGATGTAGCGCTGCTCGCCCGAGTTCAGGCGAACGATGACCATGCCGCGGTCACGGCCCACGACCTGCACATAGGTGCCCGCCGAACGCGCGATCTGACCGCCCTTGCCCGGCTTCATCTCCACATTGTGGACGATGGTGCCGACCGGCATCGACGAGAGCTCCATGGCGTTGCCCGGCTTCACGTCGGTCTTCTTGCCCGCGATCACCTTGTCGCCGACGGCGAGACGCTGCGGCGCGATGATGTAGGCGACGCGGTCCTTGCCGTTCTCGTCGGCGCCGTAGTTGACCAGCGCGATGAAGGCGGTGCGGTTGGGATCATATTCGATCCGCTCCACGGTGCCCTCGACGTCCCACAGGCGGCGCTTGAAATCGATGATGCGATAGCGCTGCTTGTGGCCGCCGGCGATGCCGCGCGACGTCACATGGCCCTTGTTGTTGCGGCCGCCGGTCTTGGTCTTGCCTTCGGTCAGAGCCTTGACCGGACGACCCTTGTACAGGGCCGAACGGTCGATCAGGATCAGGCCGCGGACGCCAGGCGACGTCGGATTGTAATTCTTGAGTGCCATTACGAATTGACCCCCGAGGTCACGTCGATCTGCTCGCCGTCGGCGAGGGTCACGATAGCCTTCTTCACGTCAGAGCGCTTGTAGGGGGCGCCCTTCCACTTCTTGGTCTTGCCCTTCTGGACGATCGTGTTGACGCCAGTCACCTTGACCTTCCAGATCGCTTCGACAGCGGCCTTGATTTCGGGCTTGGTGGCGTCGCCGGCGACCTTGAACACAACGGCGTTGTGCTCGGAGACCAGAGTCGACTTCTCGGTGATGTGCGGCGCGACAATCACGTCATAGTGACGGTTGTCGATCGCGGCTGCCAGCTTCTTAGCCATTGAAGCGCGCCTCCAGCTTCTCGACGGCAGCGCGGGTCAGGACCAGCGTGTCGTGCTTCAGGATGTCGTAGACGTTGGCGCCCACCGCGGGGAGGACGTTCACGCCGATCAGGTTGCGCGCGGCCAGGAAGCCGTTGCCGGCCTCGCCGTCGATCACCAGCGCGGTCTTGCCGGTGCCGAGCTTGGCGAACTGCGCCTTGAGCTCGGCCGTCTTGGCGGTGCCGAACGCGTCGACCACGATCAGCGAACCCGCCTTGGCATGGCTGCTGAGCGCCATCTTCAGGCCGAGCGCGCGGATCTTCTTGTTCAGCGACGGATTGAAGTCGCGGACGCGGGCGCCGTGCGCCTTACCACCGCCGATGAACACCGGAGCGCGGCGATCGCCGTGACGGGCGGTGCCGCCGCCCTTCTGGCGACCGAACTTCTTGCCCGAACGGGCGACGTCGGCACGCTCGCGAGTGCCGCGCGCAGTGGCGCGGCGCTTCTCGAGCTGCCAGGTGACGACGCGGTGCAGGATGTCGGTGCGCGGCTCGACACCGAAAACGGTGTCGTTGAGCTCGATGTCGCCCGATGCCTTGGCGTCGAGGGTTTGAACCTTGACCTTCACTTAGCCCTCCTGGCCTTCGGTCGCCTCGGGGGCCTCGGTCACTTCAGCCGGGGTCTCCGCGGGGGCGGTGTCGTTGTTGTTGGCGACCGACTTGATACCGGCCGGGAACGGCGCGGCGTCGGGACGGGCGACCTTGACGGCGTCCTTGACGAACAGCCAGCCGCCCTTCGAGCCGGGGACCGAGCCCTTGACGAAGATCAGGCCGCGCTCGACGTCGGTGCCGACGATCTCGAGGTTCTGCTGGGTGCGGAACTTGTCACCCATGTGGCCGGCCATCTTCTTGTTCTTGAAGACCTTGCCCGGATCCTGGCGCTGACCGGTCGAACCGAGCGAGCGGTGCGAGACCGAGACGCCGTGAGTGGCGCGCAGACCGCCGAAGCCCCAACGCTTCATGCCGCCGGCGAAGCCCTTGCCCTGGGTCTTGCCCTGGATGTCGACGAACTGGCCGGCGACATAGTGGTCGGCCGAGATCTCGGCGCCCACTTCGAGCAGGCCGTCCGCGTCGACGCGGAACTCATGGACCACCGCCTTGGGCTCCACTTCGGCCTTGCCGAAATGGCCGCGCTGCGGCTTGGCGACATTCTTGCTCTTCGCCGTGCCGGCGCCGAGCTGGACGGCCGTATAGCCGTCACGATCCTTTTCGCGGACGGAGACGACCTGCACGCCCTCGAGAGCCAGAACGGTGACCGGCACGTGGCGGCCGTCGTCCTGGAACAGGCGGGTCATCCCCAACTTCTTCGCGATCACGCCAGTGCGCATGACCAGTTGCTCCTATGCATAGGCACCCTCGGGACCATTCCCTCGGGTGCGTGCTTCAGCCCGAAAATATGATGCGAGCCCCCGTCCGGGCTGAACCTCTCCCCGAAGGAAGAGGCGACGGGGGACGCAGACCCGGTTCTCCGAAGAGGCCGGCGGTATCCCTATCGCGATGTGAGTGCGCGCTTGGCGCCCTCCGGGTTCCTTGCTTCGGATCGGGATCGATCCTGTGGAGGAACCGGCGAATCCCTCAAAAGGGAATCGCGAATCTCGTGTGGAGGCGCGCCTTTACGTCAGCAGCGCTTCCCTGTCCACCCCCTCACCTGCAATCCCGTGCGGGAATGCGCCGGAAGGAGAAAGCCCCCGCTTTCGCAGGGGCTTCAACTGGCTCAGGCCAGCTTGATCTCGACGTCGACGCCGGCGGCGAGGTCGAGCTTCATCAGCGCGTCGACCGTCTGCGGAGTCGGCTGCACGATGTCGAGCATGCGCTTGTACGTGCGCACTTCGAACTGCTCGCGCGACTTCTTGTCGATGTGGGGACCACGGTTGACCGTGAACTTCTCGATCTTCGTCGGAAGCGGGATCGGGCCACGGATGAGAGCGCCGGTGCGGCGCGCAGTGTCGGCGATGTCGCCGGTCGCCTGGTCGAGCACTCGATGATCGAACGCCTTCAGGCGAATACGGATATTCTGCGTTTCCATGTCCCTACCAATGCGAAAGAGCGGAGCCCGTTGCCGGACTTCTATGCTGTACCCAAAAACCGAAGGCGCGCCATTACCGCCGCCCTCATAAAAAAGCAACCGCCCGGCACCCCTTTTTTGGAGTGCCGGGCGGCTGCCCTTAGCTTCCCAGAATTACTTCTGGATCTCGGCCACCACGCCGGCGCCGACGGTGCGGCCGCCTTCGCGGATCGTGAAGCGCTGGCCGACGTCCATGGCGATCGGCGCGATCAGCTTGATGCCCAGCGCGACGTTGTCGCCCGGCATCACCATCTCGGTGCCTTCCGGCAGCTCGATCGTGCCGGTCACGTCCGTGGTACGGAAGTAGAACTGCGGACGATAGTTGGCGAAGAACGGCGTGTGACGGCCACCCTCGTCCTTCGACAGCACGTACACTTCCGACTGGAAGTCGGTGTGCGGCTTGATCGAGCCCGGCTTGGCCAGAACCTGACCACGCTCGACTTCGTCACGGCCCACGCCGCGGATCAGCGCGCCGATGTTGTCGCCGGCCTCGCCCTGGTCGAGCAGCTTGCGGAACATTTCGACGCCGGTGACGGTGGTCTTGCGGACGTTCTCCTGGATGCCGACGATCTCGACTTCCTCGCCGACCTTGACGATGCCGGTCTCGACGCGACCGGTCACCACGGTGCCGCGGCCCGAGATCGAGAACACGTCTTCGATCGGCATCATGAACGGCTTGTCCAGCGGACGCTCCGGCTGCGGGATCGACTCGTCGACAGCGGCCATCAGCGCCAGGATCGCGTCCTGACCGAGCTTCTGGTCCGAACCCGAGAGCGCGGCAGTCGCCGAGCCACGGATGATCGGAATGTTGTCGCCGTCGAAGTCACGCTTCGAGAGCTCTTCGCGGATTTCCATCTCGACGAGCTCGAGGATTTCCTCGTCGTCGACCAGGTCGACCTTGTTGAGGAACACGACCATCGTCGGCACGCCGACCTGACGGGCGAGCAGGATGTGCTCCTTGGTCTGCGGCATCGGGCCGTCGGTGGCGGCGACCACGAGGATCGCGCCGTCCATCTGCGCCGCGCCGGTGATCATGTTCTTCACATAGTCGGCGTGGCCCGGGCAGTCGACGTGCGCATAGTGGCGGTTGGCGGTCTCGTACTCGACGTGCGCCGTCGAGATGGTGATGCCGCGCTCGCGCTCTTCCGGAGCCTTGTCGATGTTGGCGAAATCGACGGCGACGCCGCCCGACGTTTCGGCCAGAACCTTGGTGATCGCGGCGGTCAGCGACGTCTTGCCATGGTCGACGTGGCCGATGGTGCCGATGTTGAGGTGCGGCTTGTTCCGCTCAAACTTTGCCTTCGCCATTGTTTTCCTACCTTCTGAGTCAAATTCCGCGTCGCTCAAGGGACTCGCCGGAAGGCGAGCCCCATAGCGGCTGATTACGGGTTACGCCAGCCCAAGCACGAAGTGCGTTAGGCCAGCTTCGCCTTCACTTCGTCGGCCACGTTCGGCGGCACTTCGTCGTAATGGCTGAACTGCATGCTGTACTGCGCGCGGCCCTGAGTGAACGAGCGGAGCTGGTTCACATAGCCGAACATGTTGGCCAGCGGCACCATCGCCTCGACCGTCTGCGCGTTGCCGCGGCTGTCGGTGCCCTGGATCTGGCCACGGCGGCTGTTGATGTCGCCGATGACGTCGCCGAGATAATCCTCGGGAGTCACCACCTCGACCTTCATGATCGGCTCGAGCAGCTTGATGCCGGCCTTCTGCGCCGCTTCGCGCATCGCCGCACGAGCGGTGATTTCGAACGCGAGCGCCGACGAGTCGACGTCGTGATACGCACCGTCATACAGCAGCACTTCGAAGTCGATGATCGGGAAGCCGACCAGCGAACCCGTCATTGCGGTCTCGCGGAAGCCCTTCTCGATCGCCGGGATATATTCCTTCGGAACGTTGCCGCCCTTCACTTCGTCCTTGAAGACGAAGCCCGAACCGCGCTCGCCCGGCGTGAGCTTGACCTTGACGCGACCGAACTGGCCGGTGCCGCCCGACTGCTTCTTGTGCGTGTAGTCGATGTCCACCGGCTTCGCGAGATATTCGCGATACGCCACCTGCGGCGCGCCGACATTCGCCTCGACCTTGAACTCGCGCTTCATGCGATCGACCAGGATCTCGAGATGGAGCTCGCCCATGCCCTTGATGATGGTCTGGCCCGATTCGTGATCGGTCGAAACGCGGAACGAGGGATCCTCGGCGGCCAGGCGGTTCAGGGCGAGGCCCATCTTCTCCTGGTCGGCCTTGGTCTTCGGCTCCACCGACAGCTCGATCACCGGCTCCGGGAACTCCATGCGCTCCAGGATGATCGGGTGCGCCGTGTCGCACAGCGTATCACCGGTCGTGGTCTCCTTGAGGCCCGCGATCGCGACGATGTCGCCCGCGCGCGCCTCTTCGATGTCCTCACGCGAGTTCGCGTGCATCAGGAGCATACGGCCGATCTTCTCCTTCTTGTCCTTCACCGAGTTCAGATACTGACCCTTGGTGAGAGTGCCCGAATAGATGCGGGCGAAGGTGAGCGAGCCGACGAACGGATCGTTCATGATCTTGAAGGCCAGCAGCGAGAGCGGCGCGGTGTCCGAGGCCGGACGCGAATCCGGGGTCTCGCCATCGAGCTTCACGCCCTGCACGTCGGGGATGTCCAGCGGGCTGGGCAGATAGTCGACCACGGCGTCGAGCAGGGGCTGCACGCCCTTGTTCTTGAACGCCGAACCGCAGACGATCGGAACGAACGAGAAGTTGAGCGTGCCCTTGCGGATCAGCTTCTTCAGGTCGGCGACCGACGGCTCGTTGCCCTCGAGATACGCTTCCATCAGATCGTCGTCCTGCTCGACGGCCATTTCGATCAGCTCGGCACGGGCAGTCGCGGCGGCGTCGGCCAGGTCGGCCGGGATGTCCTGATATTCGAACTTCGCGCCCAGCGACTCTTCGAGCCAGATGATCGCGCGGTTCTCGACCAGGTCGACCAGGCCCTTGAAGCCGCCCTCGATGCCGATCGGAAGATACAGGACGGCCGGACGGGCGCCCAGGCGATCCTTGATCATGTCGACGCAGCGCTCGAAGCTCGCGCCGGTGCGGTCGAGCTTGTTGACGAAGCACATGCGCGGAACCTTGTACTTCTCCGCCTGGCGCCACACGGTCTCCGACTGCGGCTCCACGCCGGCAACGCCGTCGAAGCACGCGACCGCGCCGTCGAGCACGCGCAGCGAACGCTCGACTTCGATGGTGAAGTCGACGTGGCCCGGGGTGTCGATGATGTTGATCAGGTGCTCTTCACCCTTGCCCTCTTCCGCGCGCCACTTACACGTCGTTGCGGCCGACGTGATGGTGATGCCGCGCTCCTGCTCCTGCTCCATCCAGTCCATCGTCGCGGTGCCTTCGTGCACTTCGCCGATCTTGTAGGACTTGCCGGTGTAGTAGAGGATGCGCTCGGTCGTCGTCGTCTTGCCGGCGTCGATGTGCGCCATGATGCCGATATTGCGGTAACGCTCGAGCGGATGGCTGCGGGCCATGACCTGGTTTCCTTAAGGATGTGGGGAGCCGGACGATCCGGGCTCCCCGATATGTAGGAACGAAATTGTCGGGCGCCAGCCTCGTGGCCGGCGCCGCGAGTCTTACCAGCGGTAGTGGCTGAAAGCGCGGTTCGCTTCGGCCATACGATGGGTGTCTTCACGCTTCTTCACTGCGTTGCCGCGGTTGTTCGAAGCGTCGAGCAGTTCGCCCGAGAGGCGAGCCGACATGGTGTTTTCGCTGCGGTTGCGGGCCGACGAGATCAGCCAGCGGATCGCGAGCGCCTGGGCACGCTCCGGACGCACTTCCACCGGCACCTGATAGGTCGCACCGCCGACGCGGCGGCTGCGGACCTCGATGCCCGGCTTGATGTTGTTCAGCGCGTCATGGAACACGCCGATCGGATCGCGCTTGGCGCGAGTCTCGACGGTCTCCAGGGCCGAATAGACGATGCCCTCGGCGACGGACTTCTTGCCGTCCAGCATCACCGAGTTCATGAACTTCGAAAGAACGATGTCACCGAACTTGGGGTCGGGCAGGATTTCCCGCTTTTCGGGGCGACGACGACGAGCCATCTGAAACTTCCTTTACAAACTTCAGCCGATCCGGAACCCGTCCGGGGCTTACTATGGCTGTGATTACTTCGGACGCTTGGCGCCGTACTTCGAACGCGACTGGCGACGGTCCTTGACACCCTGGGTATCGAGCACGCCGCGCAGGACGTGATAGCGCACGCCCGGAAGGTCGCGCACACGGCCGCCGCGGATCAGCACCACCGAGTGCTCCTGCAGGTTGTGGCCTTCGCCCGGGATGTACGAGATGACTTCGCGCTGGTTGGTCAGGCGGACCTTGGCAACCTTGCGGAGCGCCGAGTTCGGCTTCTTCGGAGTCGTCGTGTAGACGCGGGTGCAGACGCCGCGCTTCTGCGGGTTCTGCTCCATCGCAGGGACCTTCGACTTGGTCTTCTGCAGTTCGCGGCCCTTGCGGACCAGCTGGTTGATCGTCGGCATGAAGCCCTTCACCTTATGTTACCGGCATGGCCGGCGGTTACTTTGCTGGAACCCTGGTACGAGAAATACGAAAAGGCCCCGGGTGTCCTTGACCCCCCGGGCCATTGCGTCTCCAGCAACGTTCAGCTCTTGCCCCACGCGGGATTGACGCCGGCAGACCGGCCCCGTGCGGAACGGGGGCGCCTATAGCGATGGGTGGCGAGCGGGTCAACTGAGTCGCCCGGGAGATAAGAGAGCGTCAACCTCCGCCGGGCTAGAGCGAGCGGCATGGTTCGTCACGCTCCCCAATCCAGGCCGCTTGTCGCCGCGCTGGCGGCGCTCGCCGCGACTCTGTTGCTGGGCGGCTTCGGCCCGGCGCTCGCCGGCCCCGCGGGCCTGCTCTCCTGGGAATTGTTCGGGCTCGCGATCGCGGGCGGCGCCGGTTTCCTCGCCTGGCACCTCGCGCAGCTGACCGCCCTGCCCCCCGCCCCGGTCACCCGGGCCGCGCTGCCTGCCGCGCTCGCGCCGCTGATCGTCTTTCCGCACATCGGCGCGCCCGCCCTGCTCGTGCCCGCCGCCCTCGCCTTCGCCCTGCCGCCGACCGAGCGATTCGCTGCGATGCTGGCGCTCGCGGGCGCGCTCGCCGCGCTCGGCACCGGCCCGGTCGCGGCAGCGGCCGCCGGCGGCGCGATGCTCGCCGCCGCATGGCTTTGCCGCGCCCGCTGCCCGGCCGCGAACGACAATCCCTCTCTGGAACGGATGCGGCGCTTTTGGCCGATGCCTGCGTCTCTCCATTATGCTAGGGAAATCGCCAGGGATTCGGGTTCCGAATTTGGGGAGTAGCGTGAATGTTCAACGGCAATAATCGTGGTCGCGATCGTGACGAACGTCCGGCAATGCCGCCGGCCCCGCCGCAACAGTCCGGTGGCGGCGCCAAGCGTGGCATGTTCTCGGTGATCGGTCCGGACGTGACCGTCACCGGCAATGTCTCGGCCAGCGCCGATCTCCATATCGACGGCCGCATCGAAGGCGACGTCAATTGCGGCAGCCTCGCGCAAGGCGCCGACAGCCAGGTCTTCGGCAACGTCACCGCCGAGACCGCGCGCCTCGCCGGCGCGATCGAAGGCACGGTACGCGTCCGCCTGCTTACCATCGAGCGCTCGGCCAAGATCACCGGCGATGTCGAATATGAGAACATCACCATCGAGAATGGCGGCCATATCGACGGTCGCCTGAAGCACATGAGCGCCGTTTCGGCGGTGGCCCCCGCGGCCCCGGCGGGCCCGCGCCCGGTCGAGGCGGCGCCTTCGCCCTTCGCGGCGGCCGCCAACGAATAGGCTTCCCGCTTTGGGGAAACAGGGCGCGTTCCCCCTGGGGAGCGCGCCCTTTGCTTATGCGCGCCCTTTCGCCCTTCGCCGGGAGAATGGAAGCCAGGAGGCTCAGAGCCCCCGGATCTTGTCCAGATGCTGCTGCACCACCGGTGCGACCTCCGCTGCAAAGGCCCTGAGCTCGGGCACGGTGCCGTGCGCGGCATAGTCCTTCACCGCCGCCAGCGCCGCTTCGTGCGCGACGACCTGCTGCGCCTTGTAGGCATCGTCGAAATCCGATCCCGTCGCCTGGCGCAGCGTCGCAAGGTTCGCTTCCTGCTCGGCGCTGAGCCTGGGATCCGGCGTGATCGCCGGCACCGCCCTGGCACCCGCCGCCTTGAGCCTGGCGGTCGATTCGGTGTGGCCGGCCACCATCATCCCGCCGAAATCCCTGAGCGCCTGTACCGTCGCCCTTTGCCGGGCGAGCTTGCCGGCTTCGATTTCATAGGCGTCGCTCGCCCCGGCGGCGTCGGCAAAGGCCTGGCCGGTCGCCACTGCTGCGCCGATCGATGCCCCGCCATCGGTACCGGTCGCGGCATTGGCGACGATATTGTCGACCGTGGTGACCGGTTCGCTGCCGCCACAAGCGCCCAGCGCGAAGGCCGGGCCGAGCCCGAGCGCGAAGAAGTATCTGTTCATCCAGGCATTCCTCCTGTTTCAGAAGAAGGAACGCGAGCATGCAGGCGCCGTTCCGGCTACCGTGGGAGGATGCGGCGAACCGACAAGGGAGATATCGAATGACCGACTGGGCCCAGGCGCACGAAGGCGGCTGCCGCTGCGGCGAACTGCGTTTCCGCCTGACCGGCGCGCCGATGCTGACCAGCGCCTGCCACTGCACCGGCTGCCAGAAGATGAGCGGCAGCGCCTTTTCGCTGACGCTGACCGTGCCCGCAGCGGCCTTCGAGCTACTCCAGGGCGAGCCGGTGATCGGCGGGCTGCACGGGCCGGTCGCCCATCATTATCACTGCGACCACTGCAAGAGCTGGGTCTTCACTCGGGCCGAGGGCATCGACTGGTTCGTCAATGTCCGCACGACGATGCTCGACGCGCCCGACGATGCCCGGCCCTTTCTCGAGACCTGGACGAGCGAGAAGCTCCCCTGGGTCGAGACGGGCGCAGCGAAGCGCTATCCGGGAGATCCGGACTGGAACGACTGGGAGACGCTGACAAAGGAATATGCCGCCCGGGCCTGACGGCCCGGAAGGGAATGGTCGGGAACCTCACACCTTCAGCGGATCATGCCCCCAGTTCATCAGCGAATAGCGCCAGCGCGAGGTGGGGATGCGATACTCCTCGTGCGGCCCCTGCGCCCGGTGACGGGCAACGAAGCCGACCACCTTGCGCATGTGCGCATAGTCACCGCCGTCCAGATCTTCCTTCCCGGTCCGCAGGATGCCGACGATGCGGCGGCCCGAGGCATGGCCCACGCTCTCCCCGCCGTCGCGCTTGAGGCCAACCTTGCGACTCTCCGCCGTCTCCAGCCAGTCCTCGATTTCCCCCGGCGTCATGTTCACCACTTCATGGAACTTGCGCCAGATCACTTCATGGTCGTCGCGTTGGGCCACCCGTTTCTCCGTTAACGTCATGTTACCCATGCGTAACGGCTTCCCCTATCAGGGGTTTCCCGTAGCGAATGATTTTATCCAGCCGCATCGGTGTAAGTTTCACCGACAGGTGGCAGCGCGATCCGTGCCACCACGCTCGTCGCGCCCACCAGCAGCAAGGCGCCGAGCGCGATTCGCATGCCGCGTCGCGGCAGTGGCGCACCCGCCATCAGCACGACGGCGAGGCCGGTCGCGAGCATCGCCCAGAGGTGGTAGCGATAGTCGGCGGCCACGCTGATCACGAGAAAGGCGAGTTCGGTCAGCACCGCCGACAGCGCGAGCGTGACGGCGAGCCGGCTCCGCCCGTCGTCGCGCCGCCAGCCGAGCGCCAGCACCGCCAGCGCCGCGGACAGCCACAATATTGGCGCACCGAGCGGACTCTCGGCAAGCATCCCCGCGAGCTTCTGGAGCGGCGCGATCCGCGGCGACGGCGAGCCGAGCCCGAGCATATTGGGTTCAGAATCCGATTGCGGCTCAGCCAGTGGATAGCGCCAGGGGACCAACCAACGCATCGTCGCATTCCAATGCGCCAGCCGATGCGCGGCATAGGCCATCGGGTGGCGTGCGATCGTCACCAGCCAGACCTCTGTGAGCTTGCGGCCCGGCGCAGTGACCGCGAGCCCGTCCGCGACGAAGTCGCAGCGATCGCCGAGCGGATCCCAGAGGATCGGCCGGATGCACCGCTCCGCCTCCGCCGCGCGCCACACCTCTGCCGGCAGCACCGGCACCGCCTCGGGGCCGGCGTGATGCGCGATGCCCGCCAGGTCGTAGGTCGGCAGCGCTCGCCCGACATCGCTGGCCCCGGCGCGAAGCAGGCCGTGATTGACCAGCGGCAGCGCCGCAAGCACTGCGACCATCGCCGCCAGCATCATCGCCCCGCGCCGCACCGGCTGCCGCCGCCACTCCCCCTGCCCGAGCAGCCCGAAAGCGAGCGGCACGGTGGCGAACACCGCATTGATGCGGACAAGCGTCGCATAGAGCAGCAACAGGCCGACGAGCAGCGCCGCCCGGCGCGGCAGCGGCCGGTCCCGCAATCGCCTCCAGGCGGCAAGGCCGGTGGCGGCAAGCAGCGCCCCCGCCATCTGCGCGTCCTTCAGCACCGCCACCTGCCAGCCGATGATGGGCGGCCAGATGCCGAGCAGCAGCACGGCGGCGGCCGCGGCCCGCGAACCCTGCCGGGCCAGCACCGCCGCGAACAGGCCCAGGCCGGTCCAGTACAAAAGCATCTGGAACAGGAACATCGGCGCCTGGCCGTGCCAGCCCGCGCCATGGAACAGTGCCCAGAACCGCGCCATCGCCGGCGGATGCCAGTCGTCATAGCTGCCCGAGCGCAGCTGGGCATATTGGTTGAGACTGTCGAACATCGCCACGCCCGGCCAGAACAGCGCGAGCATGGCGAGGCAGAGCAGCAACGCCGCGAGCGCCGCCCGAGCTGCGGGCGACACGCGCTTCAACGCGAGGCTCCTAGCCGATCTTGCGGCCGAACACCGGGCGCACCGGAGCGTCGCCCCGGGGGAAGGCTGCGGGCGCTTCGGGCATCGCTTCTCCGGCGGCGGCCTTGCGCGCCAGATAGCGGCCGAGCGCGGCATCGGCGTCGAAGCTCGACGCCTCCTCCTCCGCATCGCCCTTCTTCGCCGCCGCGGGACCGCGCGGAGTGATGACCAGCTTGAACAGCCGGAAGGCGAGCGGGACGCAGAAGAGCAGCCCGACTGCGCCCAATCCGAGCACCGTCGGCCCCAGCCCCTGCGTGAAGTCCCCGCCGTTCCAGCCCTCGAAGCCGGTGAAATAGAAGAGCAGCCCCCCGATGAAGACGAGGGGCAGCATAGACACGATCAGCTTGAACATGCGCACGCCGAATCTCCCACCAGTTCGGGCGAACATGGCGGAAGATCTCAAACAAAGCGTGAATACCGCCTAGATATGGAGCGCGCGGCCATAGGCGCCGAGCACGGCCTCGTGCATCGTCTCGCTGATCGTCGGATGCGGGAACACCGTCTCCATCAGCTCGGCCTCGGTGGTCTCCAGCGTCTTGCCGATCGTGTAGCCTTGGATCATCTCGGTCACTTCCGCGCCGATCATATGGGCGCCGAGCAGCTCGCCGGTCTTGGCGTCGAACACGGTCTTCACGAAGCCCTCGGCTTCCCCGAGAGCAATGGCCTTGCCGTTGCCGATGAAGGGGAAGTTGCCGACCTTCACTTCATAACCGGCTTCCTTGGCCTTGGCCTCGGTGAGGCCGACCGACGCAATCTGCGGGTGGCAATAGGTGCAGCCCGGGATGTTGCGCACGTCCATCGCGTGCGGATGCTTGCCGGCGATCGCCTCGGCGGCGATCACGCCCTCGTGGCTCGCCTTGTGCGCGAGGAACGGCGGCGCGGTGACGTCGCCGATCGCATAGAGGCCGGGCACGTTGGTCCGGCACGAAGCGTCGGTGACGATGTGGCCGCGCTCGGTCTTCACGCCCAGCGTCTCCAGCCCGATATTCTCGGTATTCGGCACGATGCCGATCGCGACGATGACGTGGCTGAACTCCTCGACGGTCGTCTTGCCGTCCTTGTCCTTGATCGAAGCCTTCACGCCCGAACCGGTGGCTTCGATCTTGTCGACGCCGGTCGAGGTGCGGATGTTCATCCCCTGCTTCTTGAACTGCTTCTCCAGGTGCGTGGAGACGTCCTTGTCCTCCACCGGCACGATCCGGTCGAGCATCTCGACGATCGTCACCTCTGCGCCCATGTCGTTGTAGAAGCTGGCGAACTCGACGCCGATCGCGCCCGAGCCGATGACGAGGAGCTTCTTCGGCATTTCCGGCGGCGTCATCGCCGTGCGATAGGTCCAGATGCGCTTGCCGTCGGCCTTGGCGAAAGGCAGGTCGCGGGCACGGGCGCCGGTGGCGACGATGATGTTCTTCGCCTCGATATCGGTCTTCTTGCCGTCCTCGGCCGTCACGGTCAGCTTGCCCGGCGCGGTCAGCACCCCGGTGCCGAAATGCACCGCGATCTTGTTCTTCTTCATCAGGTGCGTGACGCCCTGGTTGAGCTGCTTGGCGACGCCGCGCGAGCGCTTCACCACTGCCCCCAGGTCGGCGCTGATCTTCTCGGCGACCAGCCCGTAATCCTTGGCGTGCTGCATATAGTGAAAGATTTCGGACGACCGGAGCAGCGCCTTGGTGGGAATGCAGCCCCAGTTGAGGCAGATGCCGCCCAGCAGCTCGCGCTCGACGATCGCCGTCTTGAGGCCCAGCTGCGCGGCGCGGATCGCCGCCACATAGCCGCCGGGGCCCGAACCGAGCACGATCACGTCATAAGTGTCAGCCAAGGGGGAAGTCCTTCCGCTTATTGGTTCTATGTCAGATAGTATCGGCCGGCGGCGCTTCCACCGGACGCGGCCGCTTGTGCTCGTCCACCGCGACGAAGACGAACTGGGCCTGGGTGACCAGGCAGCTCTCTTCCGAATGCCGGGCGCGGCGCCAGGACTGGACGTCGATCGTCATCGAGGTGCGCCCTACCTTGACGATGTCGGCGAATACCGAGACTTCGTCGCCCACCGATACCGGCGCGTGGAACTTCATGCCCTCCACCGCGACGGTGACTGCCCGCCCGCGCGAATGGCGCGCCGCGACCAGGCCCGCGGCAAGGTCCATCTGGCCCATCAGCCAGCCGCCGAAGATGTCGCCATAGGCATTGGCGTCGGCCGGCATGGTGCTGACGCGGATCGCCGGCTGCTGATCCGGCGGCGTCGGCGATCCTTCAACCATCGGCGCGCGGCTCCGTGCCGCCGGCGAGCCTGGCCCTGTCCTCGGCGAACGCCTTGCGCACCGGCCCCACGCCCATCGCGATCACCGCGATCATGCAGGCATAGCCGACCAGCCAGATATCGTCGGTCGCGCGCGGATAGGACCAGGCGGCCGCCGCGGAGATCAACGTCGCGGCGATCAGCCCGATCGCGATATGCACCACTTCGATCAGCACGCGCATCGGCGCAGCCCTCCGGTTCAGGCGATCATCCCGAAGGGATTCTCGACCAGCTCCTTGAAGATCTTCATCATCTCGGCGCCGTCGGCCCCATCGATCGCGCGGTGATCGAAGCTGCCGGTCGCCGACATCACCGTCGCCACGCCCAGCGCGTCATCGACGATGTACGGGCGCTTCTCGCCCGCGCCGATCGCCATGATCATGCCCTGGGGCGGATTGATCACCGCCTCGAACTGCTTGATGCCGAACATGCCCATGTTCGAGAGCGACGCGGTGCCGCCCTGATATTCCTCGGGCTTCAGCTTGCCGTCGCGGGCGCGGGCGGCGAGGTCCTTCATCTCGGTCGAGATCGCCGAAACCGCCTTGTTCGCCGCGTCGCGGATGATCGGGGTGATCAGCCCGGTCGGAGTCGAGACCGCTACCGACACGTCCGACCGGCTGTACTTGATCAGCTGGTCGCCGGTGTAGGTGACGTTGCACTTCGGCGCCTGGGCCAGCGCCACGCCGAGCGCCTTGATCAGCAGGTCGTTGACCGAGAGCTTCACGCCGCGCGCCTCGAGCGCCTTGTTCAGGTCGCCGCGCAGCTTGAGCAGCGCGTCGAGCCGGATGTCGAGCGTGAGATAGATGTGCGGGACGGTCTGCTTCGACTCGGTCAGGCGGCGCGCGATCGTCTTGCGGATGTTCGAGAGCTTCTCGGCCTCGTGCGGGATCGATTCGTCCCACCAGACCGGCTTGTGCTCGGCCGGAGCGGCCGCCGCCGGAGCGGCAGCGCCCGGAGCGGCGGCGGCCGGGACGGCGCCCGGCCTGGCGCCGTCGATGTCCGCCTTGACGATGCGGCCGTTCGGGCCCGATCCGGTCACCCCGGCCAGGTCGACGCCCTTCTCGGCGGCGAGGCGCTTGGCGAGCGGGCTCGCCTTGACCCGGTCGCCCGAGGCGGTGGCCGGCTGGGCCGGGGCGGGCGCCGGAGTCGGAGTCGGCGCAGGCGCAGCGGCCGGTGCGGCGGCAACCGCGGGAGCGGGCGCCGGAGTCGGAGCCGGCGACGCAGCAGCCGAGGAGACATCCTCGCCCTCGCCCGCCAGCACCGCGATCACGGTGCCGACCTTCACATTGTCGGTGCCTTCGGGAACGAGGATCTTGGCGATCACGCCTTCGTCCACCGCTTCGAACTCCATCGTGGCCTTGTCGGTCTCGATTTCGGCCATGAGGTCGCCGGACTTCACCGTGTCGCCCTCCTTCACGAGCCACTTGGCGAGGGTCCCCTCTTCCATGGTGGGAGAAAGCGCCGGCATCTTGATTTCGATCGACATGAAGGTTCCCGTTGTTGGAGCCCTGAACAGGTTCGGGCCCTCTTTGCGCCGCCCCCGCCCCGGGTCAAGAGACGCGCTTGCAGGAAATGACGCTACGGGGCACGTAACGCATGAGCGAAAGGATCAATCCATGCGCACCTATCTGGTGGTGATCGACGAGAGCCCGGAGGCGGAGATTGCGTTGCGCTTCGCCGCGCGGCGCGCCGTGAAGACCGGTGGCAGCGTCGAAATCCTGGCCCTGATACCCAAGCCCGATTTCGTCCAATGGGGCGGCGTGATGGCGACGATCGAGGAGGAAGCACGCGAACGCGCCGAAGCGCTGGTCGCGCGCGCGGCCGGCACCCTGTTCGCCGAATCGGGGCTGCAGCCGTCGATCACGGTGCGCGAGGGCGATGGGCCGAAGATCGTCCATGAGATGATCGCCGCCAATCGCGACATCGCCGCGCTGGTGCTCGGCGCGGCGGCCAGCGGTCCGCCGGGCCCGCTGGTGACGCATTTCTCCGGGTCGGATGCGGGCAAGCTGCCGGTGCCGCTCATGATCATCCCCGGCGCGCTCGACATGGACGCGATCGACCGGCTGAGCTGAGCGAATCTCCTTCTCCCCTTGAGGGGTAGGGAGAGTGATTGACCCGCCCTCGTTCCGCCGCCACCTTCCGCTTCCATGCGCATCCTCGCCCTAGCTCCGCTCGCCCTCCTCGCGCTTCCCGCCCAGGCCCAGGAAAATCCCGACCCCGCCCGGCTCAAGGCGAGCGTCGAGAGGCTGGTGGGCTTCGGCACCCGCCACACGCTCTCGGACCCGGACAATCCCACCCGCGGCATCGGTGCCGCCCGGCGCTGGTTCGCGGCAGAACTCTCGAAGATCGGCGACCAGTGCAGCTGCATCGAAGTCGCCAACATCGCCCGCGGCTTCACCGGCGAGCGCGCGCCGAACGGGGTGCAGATCGTCGACGTGCTCGGCTTCCAGGCCGGCACCGATCCCAAGCGCGTCGTCATCGTGATGGGCCATATCGACAGCCGCGTCAGCGACGTGATGAATGCCACCGCCGACGCCCCCGGCGCCAATGACGATGCCTCCGGCGTCGCCCTGGTGCTCGAGGCGGCGCGGCTCCTGTCGAAGCAGAAATTCCGGGCGACGATCGTCTACGCCGCGCTCTCCGGCGAAGAGCAGGGCCTGTTCGGCGGCCAGCTGCTCGCCGAGACCGCGAAGGAGCGCGGCTGGACGGTCACCGCGGTGCTCAACAACGACATTGTCGGCAACACCATCGGCACCGACGGGCACAAGGTCGCGGACCGGGTGCGCGTCTTCTCCGAAAGCTTTGGCGAGAATGACGAGCCCCGGGCGCTCAAGGGGCTCCGCGCCGATGGCGGCGAGGATGACGGCCCCTCGCGCGCGCTCGCCAAGGCGATCGGCCAGGTGGCGGGCACCCTTCCCGGCGGGCTCCAGGCCTTCCTTGTCCGCCGGCCCGATCGATTCGGCCGCGGCGGCGATCACACGCCGTTCCTCAAGCTCGGCTATCCGGCGATACGCTTCTCGGTGGGGATCGAGAATTACGATGCACAGCATCAGGATCTCGTCCCCGGCAAGGGCGACACGGTCGACCGGATGGATTTCCCCTATCTGGCGCGGGTGACCGCGCTCAACATCGCCACGATCCGCCGCCTGGCCGCGGCACCGGCAGCACCGGACAAGGTGACGATCGGCGGCGCGCTCGCCTCCGATACCTCGGTGAAATGGGCCGCAGTCCCCGGCGCGGTGAAGTATCGCGTCCACTGGCGCCGCGCCGATGCGCGCGACTGGACCGACCATCTCGACGTCACCGCCACCGAAGCGAGCCTGAAGGGCGTGATCGTCGACGACAATTTCGTCGGCGTGTCCGCGATCGGCGCGGACGGCGCGGAGAGCCTGGTCACCTTCGGCCGGCGCGGAGGCTGACCCCTCAGGAGCCCGTCACCGGGGGCACGCGCGCCAGTGCAAACTCGCCAGGCTTCCGCGGTTCGAATTCGCGCCGGCGCCGCCGACGATCAGCGGCAGCCGCAGACGCAGCACTGCACCCGGGGCTTGTACCGCCGCACCGGCGCCTTGCGCACTACTCGGCGCGACGCCGCGCGGACATAGCTGGTCGTCACTTCCTCGGTCACGACAGTGGTCGTGGTCACGGCGGGCATGGTGACGATCACGGTCGAGCCCATGGGCGCGCCGTAATAATAGGCGCCGGACTGGTAGCCGCCCGCACCATAATAGGCGCCGCCGGAACCATAATAGCCCTGGACCTGCACACCCGGCGGCGGGGCCGGCGGCGCATAGTCCCCGGGATATCCGTCATAATAATCATTGGGATCGATCGGCTGGATGGGCTCGCGATAGCCCGCGCCCGTGCCGGAATAGCGATAGGCGCTCGAATAGCCGCCGCTCGAATCGGCCCAGGCATCCGCATCGGCCCAGCCGATGCCGCTCACCGAATCCCACACGTCGCCGCGATCGTCGGCGAGCACGGCATCGTCATAATAGCGGACCCAGAAATAGCCGGCAGGCGGCGCGGCGAGCCCCCAGCTCAGATAGTCGGGAATGCGGAAGCCGCCGCCCATCCAATAGCTGGGCAGATGCTGGCCCCGACCGAGCCGGCGATAGCCGTTCCAGCCACCGGGCGCCTGCGCGCCGGCATACCAGCGACCGCCGATCATGCCGCCCCAGCGATTGCCGTTCCGCTGGACGGCCTGGCCATGGCCGCGCGGCGGCAGCGCCATCCAGCGGCCATTCTGCCAGACGCGCGCGCCGGCGGTCGGCACGCCCGGGCCATTCTGGACGACGGGCGGCGGCCCGGGAACGCGCGGCGGCGGCGGCATCGGCACGCTGCGCCCGCCATAGACACCCCCGGGGGCCGGGATCGGACCACCGCTGCCGCCCCAGGCTGGGCCGGGCGCCACCTGCGCAGCCGCAGGCATTGCGGCCAGCAGCGCCGAGGCCATCAGGGCCGGCTTCAACAGGTGACGCATATCGATACTCCTTCGTCCCATGCCGGAGCGCGCACTGCCCCCATGGTTTCCAAAGGATTAAACCCCGTATCTGCGGGGCGCCACTTTTGCCTATGCTTAACGGAGTCCCGATCCGGGTCAGCCGACCAGACGGGGACCCAGGATGCGCATCAGCGCCTCGCAGCCGGCAGCGTCGCCGGCGTCGAAGCGCGCAGGATTGGGGCTGTCGAGGTCGAGCACCCCGATCAGCGCGCCCTGGACGACGATCGGCACGACCAGCTCGGACCGGCTGGCCGCGTCGCAGGCGATATGGCCGGGAAAGGCGTGCACGTCTTCGACCAGCTGCGTCTCGCGCGTCGCGGCGGCGGCACCGCACACCCCCTTGCCGAAGGGAATGCGGATGCAGGCGGCCTTGCCCTGGAACGGACCGAGCACCAGCTCGTCACGCACATTGCGATAGAAGCCCGCCCAGTTGAGATCGGGCAGATACTGCCAGATCAGCGCCGCGACGTTCGCCATGTTGGCGATCGCGTCGGGCTCGTCGGCGGTGAGCGCGTCGAGCGCGGCGGCGAGGTCGCGATAGAGCTCGGTCTTGTCGGCGGTGTCGATATCGAAGGCATACATCGCGCCCATATAGTCGATCCGATCCCCAGGCGGGAGGGGTCAGCCGAGCAGGCGCGGCAGCCACATCGCCATCACTGCCCCGAAGATGCCGATCCCGGCCGCAAGGGTAAGCAGCCCCAGCCCCGCGGCGGCGGCGAAGCGCGGCAGTGGACCGCGCCGTTCGGCGGCCAGATAGAGTTCGAGCATCGCCAGCGGCGCGAGATAACAGCCAAAGGCCCAGGCGCGGACGAAGGGGCCGTCAAAGTCCGGCCCGATGCCCACCGGCCCGCGATTGGCAAGGATCCAGAACATCAGCCCGACGCGGAAGAACCACACGCCGCTCGCCAGTACGAAGCTGCGAAGCGCCCAGCGGCGATGCTCGGCGAAGCGGCGCCGGCGGGCAAGGCGCCACGCGACCATTGCCGCGCCGATGATCATCAGCCCGTTCAGGCTGATCCCGATCCGCAGCGACGGGCCGCCCGCCGTGCCCCGGGTCCACACCATGTAGAGCCCGCCAAGGCTGATCAGCAGCGCGGTGAGCATATAGGCGCGGCCGTTCCAGCGATGGAAACGCGGCCAGCGGCGGCGGATCGCGGGAACGAGCTGGAGCGGCCCGCCCAGCGTGATGACGGCGGCGAGCAGCAGATGCATCGCCAGGACGAGGTTGCCGGCCAGCCCGCCGGGAACATAGCCGCCGACCAGTACTTCGTTCCACCGCTCGAAATCGCCCTCCACCGCGGCCCGGCCGTAGAAGCCGACGATATAGACGACGAAGGCGAGTTGGCCGATCGTGGCGACGGCGAACCAGAAGAGGGCGGAGCCCTTGAGCGCCTTTCCGCTCCACGCCGCGACGGTCTTGTCGGTCATCTTCCCTCCCGGACTTGCCAGCAGGGCGATAACCCGGTGAGACTGGCGGCGGACATGACCGCGCCGACCGGAAAGCATGACTTTGCGCGCCAAGGAGCGCCGACCGTCTCGGCGGGCTATGCCGGCTATCTGTGGCGCTTCGCCCTGGCGCGCGGCGCCGATGCAGACGCACTGGCGCGGCGATCGGGGATCGATCCGGCCGGCCTCGCCGATCCCGATGCCCGCGTGCCCTTCGCCCGCTACCAGGCGCTGATGCACACCGCACAGGCGCTGTGCCGCATGCCCGGGCTCGCGCTGCACCTGGGCGCGGGCAACGACTTTCGCGAATTCTCGGTGGTGGGCCTGATCTGCTATGCGGCCCCAACCATGGGCGAGGCGCTGGCCGAGCTGAACCGCTATGGCCGGCTCGTCGCCGAAGTCGATCTGGCGATGACCGGCCCGCGCTTCCGGATCGAGCAGCGCGACGGCGGCACCTGGCTGACCGATATCCGCGCCGATCCGGACGCCTTTCCCGAAATGACCGAGGCGACCTGGGCGCGCTTCATCGGCGAAACCCGGCGTCACTTCCCCGACGCGCCCTTCGCGCTGGCCGTGCACGTCACCCATCCCGCCCCGGCCCATGCCGCCGAATATGCGGCCGTCTTCGGCACGCCGGTGACGTTCGCCAGCGATCGCAACGCGATCCGGATCGATCCGTCCTGGCTCGGTATCGAGCTGCACAATCCCAGCCGCTACGCCTTCGGAGTGCTCAGCGAACGTGCCGACCGGCTGATGCGCGAGCTGGAGAATGCCAAGTCGATGCGCGGCCGGGTCGAAGCCGTGCTGATTCCGATGCTCCACAAGGGCGATGTCGCGATGGAGACAGTCGCCCGGAAGCTCGGCACCAGCCGGCGCTCGCTCCAGCGCCGGCTGAAGGACGAGGATATGGGCTATGAAGCCCTGCTCGACGCGCTCCGCCATCGCATGGCGCTGAACTATCTGAGCGGCGGCCGGACTTCGGTGAACGAGACCGCCTATTTGATCGGCTTCTCCGATCCCAGCGCCTTCTCCCGCGCCTTCAAGCGCTGGACCGGCACCAGCCCGCGCGGCTGGCAGGAGCGGGAAGGCTAGGGTCAAGACTCCTTCAGCAAACCTTGTCCTCCCCGCGCAGGCGGGGATCCAGGATAGTGCGGGATATGGATGCCATCACGCGAACGCTCTCCGGAGAGGGTTGGCCCCGCCGCACGCACCCCACTCTTGGCCCTGGATCCCCGCCTGCGCGGGGATGACGAAAGAAATCAAAGTCTTGATCGAGATTTAACTCCAGGATGTCCGGTCCCGAATCGCCCGGCCGCCCACCACTTGCAATGTAGGATTTCGCCTGCTTGGCTCGCGCAGCCAGGGTCATGCCCGGCCGCTCTTTTTGGTGCTGTTGGAAAGATAGGATCACGCGCGCGCAAGGATGTTGCGGGATGCGGCGCGTTTCCGGGAAAGGAGGGAAAATGAGCCGCCGCAAAGAGAGGGTCCATGGGCGACTTTCGCTACCTTTGGCGACTCTTGCGACAGCTCCGGTGATTCGGTCCGTCGGCGATATAGGCAGGAGCCGCCGCGGCTCGCAAAGGCTCGGGCATCGAGCGCGGCCCGCCCTAGTCGAGCCGCACCTTGCCCCGGCCCGCCTTCACTGCGCTGCGGCCCTTCTTCTCGTCCACCCGCCGCGCCTTGGCGGCCTTGCTGGGCTTGGTCTTGATCCGCTTGGCATCGCGTTCATAGGCCCTGGCGATCAGCTCGGCGACGCGCTCGCGGGCATCGGCGCGATTGGCCTCCTGGGTGCGGAACTTGCGCGCGGTGATCACCAGCTCGCCGCCCGCGGTCAGCTTGGTGCCGGCCAGCGTCTTGAGCTTCTGATAGGCGTGTGGCGCCAGCCCCAGCCTGAACACGTCGATCCGCAGCTGGACGGCGGTGGCGACCTTGTTGACGTTCTGCCCGCCCGGCCCGGTCGAGGCGAGGAACTTCTCCTCGACGATCGCCTCGTCGGGGATTTCAACCACGGCCGAACCCGGCCCCGAACCCGGCCCCGAACCCGGCATTGTGGAAGCGCACCGGCAGCGGGGCGGTGGCGTGGATATCGTCCTTGCCCTCGCGCGGCACGGTCAGCTCGATCGCATGGAGCATCATCGCCGGCCCGCCCCGGCCATAGACGGGATCGCCCATCACCGGCACGCCCAGCCCTTCGGCGGCGTGGACCCGGATCTGATGGGTGCGGCCGGTCTCGGGATAAAAGGCTACCAGGCTCCTGCCACCCTTGCGCTCCATCACCTTGTAGCGCGTGATCGAAGGCTTGCCCCGGGGATCGCCGACCATCCGCCAGCCTTCCTCGCGCGTCGAGACCTTGGCCAGCGGCAGGTCGATGGTGCCGCTGTCCTCTCCGGGCTCGCCGTCGAGAATCGCCAGATAGCGCTTGGCGACAGCCCCGGTCTCGAAGGCCTGGGCGAAGCGCTTGAGCGCCTTGGGGTTGCGGGCGAGCAGCAGGCAGCCGCTGGTATCGCGGTCGAGCCGGTGGACGGGCACCGGCAGGCGCTGGAAGCCGAAGGTCAGCTGGTCGAGCAGGTCCTCGAGGCTCTCCGCGCGATCCCGCGGACGATCGACCGGCAGGCCCGCGGGCTTGTCGATCACCAATGCCTCGCCGTCGATGAAGAGCACGCGATCCTTGAACATCGCCTGCCCATGCCACCGCCGGCGCCGGAGCGCCAGCGGTGGTGGATACCGATCAGCGCTGGAAGCGGATCGAGCAGACCGATTGGCGGCCCTGAACAGTGGTGCGCCAGTTGCCGGTCCATTCGCCGCGCATGTCGCGGGCGGTGTCGCGGCACTTGCGATCGGCGTCGGACTGGTTCCAGAGCGGCCCGACCTCGATGTCGCGGATCACGCCACCGGTGCCCCAGCCGCCGCCGTCACCGGGACGGCCATCGCCGGGGCGACCGTCACCCGGCCGACCGCCGCCGGGGCGATCCCAGCCGCCACCGCCGGGACGATCCCAGCCGCCGCCGCCCGGACGATCCCAGCCGCCGCCACCCGGACGACCGCCGCCCGGACGGCCCCAGCCGCCTTCGCCCCAGCCGCCATTGTCGCCCCAGCCGCTGGAGCGGCGCGGGTCGACGTCGGTGATACGGTAGAGAAAACGCGGCGGGCCCGAGCGCGGCACGCCCGAAATGTCACCGCGGCGCAGGTCGAGGCGCACGCGCGCGCCGCGCGACGGATCGTAGAGGTTGACCGCGTCGCGGCTGCGGTTGGTCTCGTCGAAGCGGTGGATGAGCGTGCCGTCATCGGCGAACTCGACCCAGCGGCCGGGACGCGTTTCGACAAAGGCGCCGCCCCCGCTGTGGCGGACGCGGCCGACATTGTTGCCGTCCACGCGCTGCATGGCGGCGGGCGCGGCGTGGTTCGGTGCCGGCGCCGCCGAAGCGGTGGTGCTCAACAGCACCGCGGACAAGGCAAGGCATGAAACTCGTAGAAACATGATCATTCTCCCTCTGCTGCAACGGCGGGCCTATTTTGGACCCTATGGACACAGCTGCGCAACGACACAGCAATGTGCAAAGTTGCGTGAGCCTTTTCGCTTGAACCGCGTTTGAACGGATGATGCCCTTTCGGCAGCGTCGTGAGGTTGCGTATGCGTCTTTCGGCCCTGGCCCTGCTCTCGCTTCTGCCGCTGACCGCGTATGCCCGGGAAGATGCCCCGCCGCCCGCGACCGCTTCCGTGACGCGCCTGTTCAACCACCTTCCCTATGGGGAGGCGGCCCCGGCCGACCTACAGCCCGTGCCGGCGCTGCCCGGCTGCGTCATGGCGCGCGCGGCGGTACCCGATCTCGAGCGATTGCTCGCCGCGGCGCGTGCGGAAGGAATCGCGCTCGGTGCCCTGTCCTGCTTCCGTTCGATCGCGCATCAGCGCCGTGTATTCTGCGCCGGGGCCGGCGATTGCGACGTGGGAGCAGCGTTGCGGGCCCGTTTCGTGGCGCCTCCGGGCTATAGCGAGCATGCCACCGGCTATGCGATCGACTTCGTCCAGCGCGGCGAGCATTGCCGCGCCGTCGAGCAGTGCTTCGCATCCACGCCGGGCGGGCAGTGGCTGATGCGCCGGGCGCCGGAGTTCGGCTTCGAACTCTCCTTTCCGGCAGGCAACAAGCAGGGCGTGGGCTGGGAACCCTGGCATTGGCGCTGGGTGGGGGCGCCCGGCGCCCGTGCCCGCTTCGCCGCGGCGCAGGCGAGCTTCCCGGCGCTTCCCGCCGCCCCGCGCGCGCAAATGAAAACGGCGGCCGGACACGAGGTCCGGCCGCCGTCCCTGGAGACCGCGCCAGGAGGGGGAGATTACGCGGTCTCGACTTCGCGGGAGGAAGCCGCGATCTTGTTGGCCAGCTCGGCGATCCTGCGGCCCTGGTAGCGGGCGCCGTCCAGCTCCACTTCACTCGGCTGGCGGCTGCCGTCGCCGTCCGCGATGGTGGTGGCACCATAAGGCGAGCCACCCTTCACTTCGCCGACGCCCGACTGTCCCTGGAAGCCATAGTCGAGGCCGACGACGGTCAGGCCGAAATGCAGCAGGTTGGTGATGATCGAGAAGAGCGTCGTCTCCTGCCCGCCATGCTGCGTGGCAGTCGAAGTGAAGGCGCCGCCGACCTTGCCGTTGAGCTGACCCTGGAACCAGACGCCGCCGGCACGGTCCCAGAACGAAGCCATCTGGCTCGCCATGCGGCCGAACCGGGTCGGCGCGCCGACGATGATGCCGTCATAACCGGCGAGTTCGCCCACATCCTCGAGCACCGCATGGCTGTGATCGGCGACGAAGCCGGCCGCCTGCGCCACTTCGAACGGCGCCGTCTCCGGCACGCGGCGGACGTCCACCTGGGCGCCGGCGCTGCGCGCGCCTTCGGCCATGGCGTCAGCCATCTTCGCGAGGTGGCCATAGGACGAGTAATAGAGAACGAGGATCTTCGACATGATGCTTCCCTTCCTGATTATTCGCTGTCGACCAGGACGAGCTCGGCGTCCTGGATCGCGGTGATGGTGTAGGTCTTGCCGCTGGTGAGCGCGGCGCCGTCACGGGCATCGACCGGCTCGCCGTCGATCTCGATCCTGCCGACCGCGGGCACCAGATAGGCGTGGCGGTTGGCGCCCACTTCATGGGTGACGCTCTCGCCGGCCTTCAGCGTGGCGCCCAGCACCCGGGCATCGGCCCGGATCGGCAGCGCGTCCTCGTCGTCGGCAAAGCCGCTCGCCAGCGTGACGAACTTGCCCGAGCGATCGCCCTTGGGGAAAGGCTTGGCGCCCCAGCTCGGCTGGCCACCCCGCTCGCGCGGCATGATCCAGATCTGGAAAAGCGTCGTCGTCTCGGGCTCGAGATTATACTCGGCATGGCGCACGCCGGTGCCCGCGCTCATCACCTGGACGTCGCCGGCGCCGGTGCGGCCCTTGTTGCCCATCGAATCCTGGTGCGTGATCGCACCCTGGCGGACATAGGTGATGATCTCCATGTCCTGGTGCGGATGCGGCGGGAATCCGGCCCCGGCGGCGATCTCGTCGTCGTTCCAGACGCGCAGCGCGCCCCAGTTCATCCGGCTGGGATCATAATAGTCGGCGAAGCTGAAATGATGCCGCGCGTTGAGCCAGCCATGGTCGGCATGGCCGAGCGTTTCAAAGGGTCGTTTGTCGATCATGGGGTCTGAACCTCCTGTGTTGAACAGGAAGATAGGCCGCCGGATCGCGCGGTAAATGGAAACGTTGGAAACCGATCGTTTCCGTGTTACGCATCCGGCATGAAGCTACCGGACTTCGAGGCCTGGGCCGTTTTCGCCGCGGTGGTGGAGCACCGCTCGTTCAGCGCCGCCGCCGACGCCCTTGCCGTTTCAAAGGCAACTGTCTCCAAGGCGATCACGCGCCTGGAGGGGCAGCTCGGCACTACCCTCTTCCACCGCACCTCGCGCCGGCTGACCCTCACCGACAGTGGCCGCAGCCTCGCCGAACATGCCCAGCGCATTCTGAGCGAGGGCCAGGCGGCGGAGGAAGCCGCGTTCGAATCCGCCAGCGCACCCGCCGGGCTGGTCCGCGTCGCCGCGCCGCTGACCTTCGGCATCCAGGCCGTGGCGCCGGTGCTGGCCGACTTCATGAAGCTCTATCCGGGCATCAAGGTGGAGCTGCGCCTGTCCGATGCGTTCGTCGACATCGTCGGCGAAGGGATCGACATCGCGCTGCGCATCGCCGAACTGCCCGACAGTTCGCTGCGTGCCCGCCGTCTCGGGCCGGTGGTGATGCACATCGTCGCGTCGCCGGACTATTTCGACAGGGTCGGCCGGCCGCGCCACCCCGCCGACCTCGCCCATCATGCGTGCTTCGTCTATACCAACACATCCAACCCCGATGTGTGGCGCTTCCGCAAGGCGGGCGGCGAGGAAGCCGCGGTGCGTGTGGAAGGACCGATCCGCACGGACAGCGGCGACGCGATGATCCCTGCGCTGCGCGCCGGCCTGGGCATCGCCCGCCTGCCCGACTTCATGATCAGGGGCGAACTCGCCAAGGGCAATCTGGAAGCGGTTCTCGAGGACTGGTCGGCCAGCGCCGCAGCGATCCACTTGCTGACGCCGCCGGGCACGTTGCGCCCCGCGCGGGTGGAGGCATTGATCGAATTCCTCTCGGAGAGCCTTCGCAAGAGCTGCGGCGCATTCCATCAAAATGACTCGACTCCGTAACGCATCTGAGTCCCCGCTTAGGTAGATTCCCTACGACTCGTGGATTCAGGCCGGTTAGGGAGAAATTAACCTTTTGCCTTCAGACACGCTTAGGTTAATGAATCGCTCCAAGGCATGCCTTTCATTGGGGCAAGGCAGCCTGCGGGCAAGGGGACTTTGACGATGCGCGTGCTGTTGATCGAAGACGAGCCGAGCACTGCCAAGGCGATCGAGCTGATGCTCACGACCGAGGGGTTCAACGTCTATACGACGGACCTCGGCGAGGAGGGCTTGGACCTGGCCAAGCTCTATGACTACGACATCATCCTGCTCGATCTGAACCTGCCCGACATGCATGGATATGATGTCCTGAAGAAGGTTCGTGTCGCCCGCGTGCAGACGCCGGTGCTGATCCTGTCCGGCATCAACGAGATGGATTCCAAGGTGCGCTCGTTCGGCTTCGGCGCCGACGACTATGTCACCAAGCCCTTCCACCGCGAGGAGCTGGTGGCGCGCATCCATGCGGTCGTCCGCCGCTCGAAGGGCCATAGCCAGTCGGTCATCCGCACCGGCAAGCTGGCGGTGAACCTCGATGCGAAGACGGTCGAAGTCGACGGCGCCCGCGTCCACCTCACCGGCAAGGAATATGCGATGCTGGAGCTGCTCTCGCTCCGCAAGGGCACGACGCTCACCAAGGAAATGTTCCTGAACCACCTGTATGGCGGCATGGACGAGCCCGAGCTCAAGATCATCGACGTGTTCATCTGCAAGCTGCGCAAGAAGCTGAGCATGGCATGCGAGGGCGAGAATTACATCGAGACCGTCTGGGGCCGCGGCTATGTGCTGCGCGAGCCGGACGGCGCCGAAGGCCAGGAGCCGATTTCGGCCGTCGCCTGACACAGTGATTTCAACGGGGGTTGGCGAGGCCGCGGTCCGAAGGGAGCGCGGCCTTTCGCTCATCTGCGCCGCCGCCGCGCCACTGCGTGACGTTCCGCCGCCTCGAGCAGCGCGGCGAGATCCTCGCGGCTCACGTCGAAGCTCTCATGCGCCGCCTCGAGCGCCGCATCGATATCCTCGGGCAGGATATGGGGATCGGCGGGCACCGGCACCGGGCGATGCGGGTAGCTGTGACCCGAGAAGCGGTGGAAGATCAGGCCGGCGACCACCAGCAATGCGGCGTTGAGCCCGCCCGGCACCAGCGCAAGCCAATAGCCCTTGGCGAGCAGCTCGGGGCCGCCGAGCACGGCCAGGAGCGCGCAGCCGCCGCCGGGCGGGTGCAGCGAGCGCGTGGCCGACATGACCAGGATCGACCCGCCCACCGCCAGGCCGGCGGCAATCGGGCCGTGCCCGAGCAGCTGCGTCGCCAGGATCCCGCAGGCGATCGACAGGATCGTGCCGCCGATCACCGGCCAGGGCTGGCCGAGCGGGCTCGACGGCACCGCGAACAGGATCACCGCCGACGCCCCGATCGGCGCGGCGAGCAGCAATGCCGCATGGCTGCCGACGATCAGCGCGCTGATCGCCCCGGCCGCGCCAATGGCAAGCGAAGCCCCCAGCGCGGCGACGGCACGCTCCCGCCAATTGGTGCCGGAAAGCTGGCGCAGGCGCAGCAGTCGATCCAGCTGCCCGATCGCAACCCGCATCCGCCCGCCTATTTCTTCACGAAGACCCGCGCGCCGCCCACCCAGGTCTCGAGCACCTGCGTGCCGCGCAGATCCGCGGGGGAGGCGAGCAGGGGATCGCGGTCGACGATGATGAAGTCGGCGCGCATGCCCGGCGCGAGGCGGCCGATCTGCTTCTCGGCAAAGCCGGCCCAGGCCGCGCCGGTGGTGAAGCCCGCCCAGCCCTGCTCGCGCGTCACCGCCTCTTCGACCCGCCAGCCGCCAAAGGGCTGGCCATTGGCATCGGTGCGCGTGAACGCCACCGCCCAGCCCGCCCAGGGATCGGGGCTCTCGACCGGATAGTCGGAGCCGAAGGCGATGCGCGTGCCGTCCCGGAGCATCGTCTTCCAGGCATAGGCGCCGGCCAGCCGGTCGGGCCCCAGCCGGGCCTCGGCCATCTTCATGTCGCTGGTCTGGTGGACCGGCTGCATCGACGCGATCACGCCCAGCTTGGCGAAGCGCGGCAGATCCTTGGGATCGACGATCTGGGCATGCTCGATCCGCCAGCGGCGATCGTCCTTATAGGTGTCCGACAACACCTCGACCGCGTCGAGCACCTGCTGGTTGGCACGGTCGCCGATCGCGTGGACCGCGATCTGGAAACCGTCCATCGCGCCGCGCGTCATCATGTTGAGGAGCTGGTCGTCGGTTAGGAAGCCCAGTCCCTTCTCGCCCGGCGCATCGCTATACGCGGCCTTGAGCCACGCGCCGCGACTGCCCAGCGCGCCATCGGCGTAGAGCTTGATCCCGCCCATGCGCAGCTTGTCGCCATAGAGCCAGGGCGTCGGCCCCTGCCCCGCCACTGCCAGCGCGGTCTCGACGCCGCTGGCATAGCTCATGATGCGGATCCGCAGCTGGCCCAGGTCCGCCATGCGGCGATAGGTGAGCCAGTCGTCGACGCTGGTGCCCATGTCGGCGGTGGCGGTGATACCGAGCGACAGCAGCCGGTCCTGCGCGGCGAGGAAGGCGGCATTGCGCTCGCGCGGGGTCTGCCGGGGCACGAACTTGTCGATGAGCGCAGTGGCGCCGTCGACGAACACGCCCGAGGGCACGCCCTTGGCATCGCGCTCGATACGCCCGCCGGCCGGATCCTTGGTCGCGGCGGTGACGCCGGCGACTTGCAGCGCGCGGCTGTTCGCCCAGGCGGCATGGCCGTCGACTCGCTGGAGCCAGGCCGGCCGGTCGGACACCGCGCGGTCGAGCTCCGCCGCGGTGGGGAAGCGGCCGAGCTTCCAGGTCTCCTGGTTCCAGCCGCGGCCGATGATCCACTTGGTGGGATTGGCATCGGCATAGGCCTTGATCTTCGCCAGCGCCTCGTCGAGCGACGTGGTGGCCGAGAGATCGAGCAGCAGCAGCTGCGCGCCCAGCCCCATCACATGGCCATGCCCGTCGATCATGCCCGGGAGCAGCGTCTTGCCGCCCATGTCGAGCTTCCACTCGACTTTCTTGGGGCGCTTGTGCTCGCGAGTGAGCAGGGCCGTGACCTGGCCCTCGCGGTTGAACAATATGCCGTTGAAGCGGACCACGTCGCCCTTCTCGTCCAGCGTCATGCCGTTGACGTTGTCGATCAGCCCGTCCGCCATGGCGGCGGCGGGTGCTAGGAGGAGGGCGAGCGCGGCGAACAGCCGCAGGAGGCGCTTCAGCATGGGCCAGGGCATAGGGCCTGTTCTCCCCGCACGCCAGATACGGCGCCTTCATGCCCGACGAACATGGCCTTCATCGCAGAAGCGTGGTTTCCCCCCGCCTCCAGATGGTCTAGGCGAGCGGAATCATGGCCAGCAAGACAGTCCCGGCGACCCAGCCGCTCTCCGTATCGATCGACGACGTCCGTGCAGCGCAGGTGCGCATCATGGGCCAGATCGTGCGGACGCCGACGCTGGTCAGCAAGACGCTGTCGGATCTGACCGGCGCGACGGTCTATCTCAAGTTCGAGAACCTGCAGTTCACTGCCGCCTACAAGGAGCGCGGCGCGCTCAACACGCTGCTCCAGCTGGACGAGGCGGCACGCGCCAAGGGCGTGATCGCCGCATCGGCCGGCAACCATGCTCAGGGCCTCGCCTATCACGCCACCCGGCTCGGCATCCCGAGCACGATCGTGATGCCGAAGAACACCCCGATCGTGAAAGTGACGCAGACCGAGCATCACGGCGCCGACGTGATCCTGGAAGGCGAGACGTTCGACGCCGCCTATGCGCATTCCCGCAAGCTGGAAGCCGAGCACGGCTTCACCTTCGTCCATCCCTTCGACGATCCGCGCATCATCGCCGGCCAGGGCACCGTGGCGCTCGAGATGATCGAGGATGTGCCGGACATCGACACGCTCATCATCCCGATCGGCGGCGGCGGCCTGATCTCGGGCTGCGCCACCGTGGCCAAGTCGGAAGGGCGCGACATCGAAGTCGTCGGCGTCCAGGCCGAGCTCTACCCGTCGATGTACAACCGCATCCACCACACCGACATGCCCTGCGCCGGCGACACGCTGGCCGAAGGCATCGCCGTGAAGCAGCCGGGCGGCATCACCGCCAAGCTGGTCGAGGCGCTGGTCGACGACATCGTGCTGGTGAGCGAGCGCCGCCTCGAGGAATCGGTGAGCCTGCTGCTCCAGATCGAGAAGACGGTGGTCGAGGGCGCCGGCGCCGCCGGCCTCGCCGCGCTGCTCGCCGAGCCCCAGCGCTTCAGGGGCAAGACCGTGGGGATCGTGCTGTGCGGCGGCAATATCGATCCGCGGCTGCTCGCTTATGTGCTGCTGCGCGACCTTGCCCGCTCGGGCCGGATGGCGCGGCTGCGCATCCGCCTGCAGGATCGGCCCGGCGCGCTCTACAAGGTGGCGCAGATCTTCGAGCAGCTCTCGGTCAACATCCTCGAGCTGTCGCATCAGCGCATCTTCACCAATCTGCCGGCCAAGGGCCTGAGCCTCGACGTGGAGTGCGAGACGCGCGACCGCGACCATCTGGACCGGCTGATGACCGCGCTGCGCCGCGCCCAGTACGAAGTGCAGCTGGTCGAGCTGGCCTGATCCGGGCGGCGCGCATTGGCGACGGGGGAGAAGGGCTCGGTTTGCATCCGCCAGCATCGAGCAGGCGGAATCCTACCTTGCAAGGCGGCGGGCCGACGCCACCGGCCCTCTCCCATCGCCCTGAACTTGTTTGGCACCCATCCCCTCCGGGCAGATACTCCGTTTCGTCATCCCCGCGCAGGCGGGGACCCAGGGTTTCTCTGCCGTATCGCCCATGTCTCTGGATCCCCGCCCGCGCGGGGATGACGGCTATTGGCCCCCGCCGCACGCTGGATGCTGAAACGAGTTCAGTATGGCGGGACGAGGCCAACGCCTTCCTGTCCGTCGAAACCGCCCGCGACTCCGCAGGACTCCTTCTGTTCCGCACCGACCCGATGAAACGAATCGCACGCGCGACGAATTGAGTCGTCGCTGGATTCACACGATTCACCGCAGCCGGTATGATGACCGCACAGGACAAATTCTCCTTTTCAGGCAGCGTGTTACGCGGCCCGATGGTTAACGCCCGCGCTCTCCGCGAAACTGGTGAATCGTTAACCCTCTTTCATGGTAAAGCCGCTTTTCATCCTTGCCGAACCACCGCATATTCAGCGCTGTCGGGTCAGCGTAACGGCCAGAGAATAGGGGCATCAGGGTGACTGCACTTTCCCGTTTTCCGCGGTTCTTCGTCACCAGCCCTTCCCCCTGCCCCTATCTGCCGGGCCGGCAGGAGCGGAAGATCTTCACCGAGCTTTCGGGACTGCATGCGGGCGAGCTGAACGACGCGTTGGGCCGGATCGGCTTTCGCCGCAGCCAGTCGGTCGCGTACCGGCCGAGCTGCGCGGGCTGCACCGCCTGCGTCTCGGTCCGCGTCGTCGCCGACGAATTCAGGCCCAATGCCAGCCAGCGCAAGCTGCTGAAGCGCCATTCGGACCTGGAGATCACCGCCTGCAAGCCCTGGGCGACCGAGGAGCAGTTCACGCTGCTCCACCGCTATCTCAAGGCGCGCCATCCGGGCGGCGGCATGGCGGCGATGGACGAGAACGACTATGCCGACATGGTCGAACAGTCGCCGGTCAGTTCCTATGTGATCGAATATCGCGAGCCTTCGGTGGACGGCGCGCGCGGCCGGCTCGTCGGCGCCTGCATCACCGATCAGCAGGCCGACGGCCTGTCGATGATCTACAGCTTCTTCCTCGCCGATGACGACGGCCGCCCGGGCCTGGGCAATTTCATCATCATGGAGCACATCCTGCGCAGCCAGGCGGCGGGCCTGCCCTATGTCTATCTCGGCTATTGGGTGAAGGGCAGCGATCGGATGGCGTACAAGACGCGGTATCGCCCGATCGAAGTGCTCGGCCCCAATGGCTGGGCCGTGCTGGAGGACGAGGATCTGGCGGTTTCGATGCCGATGACGCAGAGCGCGGCTGCTTTCGCCTGAACCAAGCCAAGCGTTGGGATTTCGTCATCCCGCCTTCGCGGGGATGACGGGATTTAGGGACGCCGGTGAGAAGCCCTTACTCCTCCGCTCCCAGCCGACCGACCTGCACATCGATCGCCAGCTGCTCCTGCCCCGGCCCGATGCGCATGCCGCCGGTGGCCGCGGCGCCGCTCGCGTCGAGCCCGATCGCGACGCGGACATAGCTTTCGTCGGGGCTGAGCCCGGTCGAGGGATCGAAGCCGACCCAGCCCAGCCCCTCGATACAGGCTTCGGCCCAGGCGTGCGGGGCCGAACGCGCGGCATCCTCCGCACGATAGCCCGAGACGTAGCGCGCCGGGACCGCGAGCCCGCGCACGGCGGCGATGAACATCTGGGCGACGTCGCGTGAGCTCGCCTTGCCTGCCTCGAACGCCTGGGCGGCGGTACAGCCGGTGTCGGGCAGATCGGGTAGCAGGGGAAGCGCGCACGGAGCGCGGCGTTGAGGCGGTGGAGCTGCTCGAGCGTGTCGCCCCCGCCTCCGATGATGTCCGCGGCGAAGGCGGACAGCGCGTCGCTCCTCCCGGTGCGCGGGGTGGGGCGCAGATAGAAGAGCGGCGGCAACGGTTCGCGTGCGCCGCGCACCACGCCGCTCGCCTCGCTGGTGAGCACCTCGCCCGTCACCGTGATATCGAGCGCCTCGATCGGTCCCTCGGCATAGAGCATCGTCACTGCGTTGCCGAGGCCGTCGTTCGCGTCGCGGAGGCGCGCATCGCAATCCACGCCGACCAGCCAGCTCACCACGGACTGGTCCTGGGTGTCGCACGGGGTGAGGCGCAGCATCTGGACGATGCGCGCCTGGGGCTCGCTGAACCGGTAGTGCGTCCTGTGCTCGATCGCGATGCGCATCAGATGAACCTGAATTGCCGGGCGATCGCTCCGTCGAGCATCGCATTTTCGCGGACGAACGCCCCCAGATGCTCGTGCAGGCCGGACACGATCACCTCGTGCGTGCGCGTCTTCTGCATCCGCGCCAGGCGGGCGCGGGCCATGCGGTCCGCCTCGCCCTGGAGTCCGGTGCGCTTGGCGAGCGCGTTGAGCAGCGCAACCACTTCCTCCACACAGGCCGCCAGGCTGCGCGGCAGCTCGGCGCGGCTGATCAGCAGATCGATCACATTGGCCGGCCGGAGCCCATCATTGTAGAGCCAGCGATAGGCATTCACCGCCGACACGGTCTGGAGGATCGTGTTCCACTGGTCGCGATCGACCACGCCGCCGACCCTCTCGTCCTCCGGAAGGAGCAGGTGATATTTGACGTCGACCAGCCGCGCGGTGTTGTCCGCCCGCTCGATCGCCGCCCCGAGCTGGATGAGCAAGGTCGCCTCGTTGCGCATCATCCGGTGGATCGCGCCTTCGAAGCCGCGGGTTTCGCCCTTGACCTGCTCCAGCAGCGTGAGCGTCGCGGTGGCTCCCCCGGTGGCCTGACGGTTTTGCGAAAGCAGCCAGGCGCGGTTGATCGCGGTCCAGGCCTCGCGCGTGAGCGCCGTCCGCACGGCGCGGGCATTGTTGCGTGCCATGTCGAGGCAGCGCACGATCGAGCCGGGATGGCCGTCGTCGAGCGTGAGGAAGCGGGCGACCTGGGCCTGGGTCATCTCCTGCCCGGTCGCGGCGAAGGCCTGGTCGGTATAGGTGACGGCGAGGGCGCTCTGCCAGGCCGCCTCGCCGGCGGGCCGGGCGGAGAGCGCATCGAGGCGGATGGTCGCCTCGACCAGCCTGGCGATGAAGTCGGCCCGTTCGAGATAGCGGCCGAGCCAGTAGAGCGCGGCGGCGGTGCGCGAGAGCATCAGCACCTGCGATCCTCCCCTGCCAGGGGGAGGAGGAAGCCGGCCTGCGCCCTCATGCCCCGTCGTCCAGCAGCACGAAGCTGTCCTTGGTGCCGCCGCCCTGGCTGGAATTCACCACCAGCGAACCCTGCCGAAGGGCGACGCGCGTGAGCCCGCCGGGCACGACGCGGACGCCGTCGCTGCCGGTCAGCACGAACGGGCGGAAATCGACATGGCGCGGGGCGAGGCCCTGCTCCACCAGCGTGGGCACGGTGGACAGCGCCAGCGTGGGCTGGGCGATGTAGCGGTGCGGCTCGGCGATCAGCGCTGCACGGAATTCCTCGATCTGCGCCTTGGTCGCGGTCGGGCCGACGAGCATGCCGTACCCGCCCGAGCCGTCGACCAGCTTGACCACCAGCTCGGGCAGGCGATCGAGGACGTATTTCAGCGCCTGCGGCTCGCGGCAGCGCCAGGTCTCGACGTTCGGCAGCTTCGCCTCGCCGCCCGAATAGAAACGGACGATTTCGGGCATGTAGCTGTAGATCGCCTTGTCGTCGGCGATGCCGTTGCCCGGCGCATTGAGGATCGCGACGTTGCCGGCGCGATAGGCCGCGGTGATGCCGGGCACGCCGAGCATCGAATCCGGCCGGAAGACCAGCGGATCGAGGAAATCGTCGTCGATGCGGCGATAGATGACGTCCACCTTCACGCGCCCGCCGATCGTCTGCATCCAGACGATGTCGTCGTCCACCACCAGGTCCGCCGCCTCGACCAGCTCGACGCCCATCGAATCGGCGAGGAACGAATGCTCGTAATAGGCCGCGTTGAAATGGCCGGGAGTGAGGACGACGCAGACCGGCCTGGGATTGCTGCCCGGCGCGACCGACTGCATCGTCCGCAGCAGCATGTCCGGATAGCTGTCCACCGGCGCCACGCGGAAATCGCGGAACAGCTCCGGACAAAGCCGGATCATCGCCTCGCGATTCTCGAGCATGTACGACACGCCGGAGGGCGTGCGGGCATTGTCCTCGAGCACGAAGAACCGGTCGGGGCCGGTACGCACCAGATCGATACCGCAGATATGCGCCCATATGCCGTGCGGCGGGCGGACGCCGTCGACCTCGGCGCGGAACTGCTCGTTGAGGTAGATCAGCTCGGGCGGGACGATCCCTTCGGCGAGGATCCGGCGCTCGCCATAGATGTCCTCCAGAAAGGCGTTGATCGCCTCGACGCGCTGGACCAGCCCCTCGCTGAGCCGCGCCCATTCGCCGGCGAGGAAGACGCGCGGCACGATGTCGAAGGGAATGATCCGCTCGGCCGCGTCGCTGTCGCCATAGACTGCGAAGGTGATGCCCAGCTGGCGGAACGCGGCTTCGGCGGATTGCTGGCGGCGATGCAGCTCGGCGCTATCGGTTTCCGCCAGCCAGCGGGACAGCGCGGCGAACTCGGCGCGCGGGCTGTCGGGCCCGCCATGCCCCCAGATTTCGTCGAACGCCCCCGGTGCCCCCATGCGCCTCCCAAATGCCGATGATATCGACCGGCTCCATGCTGCAACGCTTTGCTGCGTCGCACAAGGGGCAGAATCTCCCGCCTTCCCTCGGCCCCCTCCCCTGACAGCTAGCTCGCGTATTTCACGCTGCAGCCATAGGGGCGCGTCTCGGGCACCGACACTGGCTTGCCCGCGCGCATCTCGGCGAGCGCGGCGAGCACGTGGTTGCGCGCCCCGGCGATGTCCGCGACATCGGCCGTCGGCCTGTCGTCGATCCCGCCCTTGTAGACGAGCCGGCCCCGGCCATCGATGATGTAGAGGTGCGGCGTCGTCTTGGCGCCATAGCCCTTGCCGACCAGCCCCCTGGGGTCGAGCAGATAGGCAGTGGGCCTTGCCTTCTCGGCGGCGACGAACTTCCGGGCCTCGGGGCCGGTCATGTGCCCCTGCTGCCCCGGCGCGCCCGAATTGATCGTCAGCCACACCACGCCCTGCGCCGTCGCCGCGGCCTGGGTCTTCTGCATGTTGCCGGTGCCATAATGCTTCTTCACGAAGGGGCAGCCGGGGTTGTTCCATTCCAGCACCACGGTCTTGCCGCGATAGGCCGCGAGGTCGACCACCTTGCCGTGCATGTCGAGGGCGCGGAAATTGGGAACGGTGGCGGCAAGCTCGGGCTCGGCCATGAGCGGCGACGCCGCGATGGCCGCTCCGGCGATGGCGACGCCGACCAGCATGCGATGGATCATCTTCGCTCTCCTCTTCAGCCCCCGCTCGCAAGGTCGCGCAGCATCGCCTGGGTCAGGATCTGGGGCAGGACGCGCGGCTCGGGCTCGCCCGGCTTGTACCACAGATAGAGCGGCACGCCCGCCCGATTGTGGCGCTCGATGAAGCGGCCGAGCGCGGGATCCCCGTCGGTCCAGTCGCCGACCAGCACCGCGACCTTGTGGTCGGCCAGCACCCTGGCGACCGCGTCGGTCTCGATCACCGCCTTCTCGTTGACCTTGCAGGTCAGACACCAGTCGGCGGTGAAATAGGCGAAGACCGGCCGGCCCTGCGCGGTCAGCTCGGCGAGGCGAGCCTCGCTGAACGGCTCGGCACCGGCCACGCTCTCGGCCTTCGCGCCGGCGGGCACGGCGCTGACAAAGGCGATCCCGCCGACAGCCATCAACAGCAGGGGCGCCGCGGGCAGCCAGGCCCGGGCCTTGCCGCGTCGCTGGCGCAGGCCCGTCCACCACAAGCCCAGTGTCGCAAGCAGCGCGGCGGCGAGACCGATCGTCATGCCGGCAACCCCCGCCTGCCGCCCAAGCACCCAGGCGAGCGCGAGCGCAGTGAGGAACATCGGCACCGAAAGGATATGCCGGAGCGTCTCCATCCAGGCGCCCGGCCTGGGCAGCATGCGGCGAAAGGCGGGAACCAAGCCGAGCAGCAGAAAGGGCAGCGCGATGCCGAGCCCCAGCCCGCCGAACACCGCGAGCGCCGCCGGCCAGGGCAGCACCAGCGCCGCGCCCAGCGCCGCGCCCATGAACGGGCCGGTGCATGGCGTCGCGACGAAAGCGGCGAGCGCGCCGGTTATGAAGGCGCCGCCCGTGCCCCTGGATGCCGCCCGGTTGACGAAGCCGGGGGCCGACAGCTCGAACAGCCCGGCCAGGTTGAAGGCGATGCCGGTGACGAGGAGCAGCAGCACCAGGATCACGCGCGGATCCTGCAGCTGGAAGGCCCAGCCCAGCGTCGCCCCTCCGGCCCGCAGCGCCAGCAATGCGCCGCCGAGCGCGAGGCAGACCAGCACCACCCCGGCGGTATAGGCCAGCGCCTCGCCGCGGGGATTGCCTCCTTCGGCATTGGCCTTGGCAAGACTCAGCGCCTTGAGGCTGAGGATCGGGAAGACGCAGGGCATGATGTTGAGGATCAGCCCACCCAGCACCGCGCCGAGAAACGCGAGCACGGCGCTGCGCCACGGCGCCGGCTCCGGTGCTGCCGCGGCAGCCGGCACGGCGCCGGGAAGGGCCCGGACCCAGAAGCCCTGCTTGCCGAACGCCAGCAGCCCCTCGACTGGCCCCGCCGTCTTGAGGCCCGCCGTCTCGATCACTACCCGGTCGCCGTCGCGCGTCACCTTCTGGGGGGCGGCATAATCGAAGACGCCGTGCGTGGCGGGAAAGAAATAGCCTTGCCCTTCCGTCCTGGCCGCGGCGGGGAACGGAATGGCGAGACGCAATGCCTTGTTCTCGACCTGATAGCGCCCCTCCGCGCCCAGCGGCCTGGGCAGCGCGCCACGCCAGGCGTCGAACTGCGCGCCGATACCGGGGGCGATACTGCCGTCGCCGATCTCGAGCGTGGTCGACAGGTCCGCCTTGCCCGGCACGCAGATCGCATCGGTGCAGACGAGGTAGCTGAGCTTCAGCCGGATCGGAAAGGCGCCGCGCGCATCGGCCGGGACCTTGAGCGTCACCAGCGGAGCGAAGGGCCCTTCATAGACATAGTTCATCAGTCCTGCGATCGTCAGCCGCTGCGGCACCGGATAGCGGAACGCGCCGATGCCGGTGCCCTTGGGCAGCGTCCATTCGGCGCGGGCCGGCAGGCCCGCATCCCCCGGATTGAGCCAATAGGCGTGCCAGCCCCTTTCCGGCACCGAGGCGAGCGCGAGCGTGACTTCGCTGCCCGGCGCCGGGCGGTCGCTTTCCGCGACCAGGCTGATCCGGACGTGCTGCTCGCCGGGCGCCTGGGCGAATGCCGCGCCGGCAAACAGCCAGGCCATCAACGCCATCAATCCGAAACGAACCGCCTTCATGGAGCGTCCTTGCCGTGGAAGAGCTGTTGGCCCAATAGCAGCCCGGCAGGATTTGCACACGCCGGAGGTCCCTACCCGCCATGAAACTGTTCCGCCCGCTCGCGGCCGCCGCCGCGCTGCTCGCCACGACGCCGCTCTGCGCCCAGCAGGCGGCCCCGGCGCAGAACGTACCGTCGGAAGCGCCGCGCGCCGCACCTTCGCTGGTGGTGGTGATCTCGGTCGACCAGTTCTCGGCCGATCTGTTCGCCGAATATCGCGCCCAGTTCAGCGCCGGCTTCGCGCGGCTGATGTCGGGCGCGGTCTTCCCCTCGGGCTATCAGAGCCATGCCGCGACCGAGACCTGCCCCGGTCACTCGACGATCCTGACCGGCGACCATCCGTCGAAGACCGGGATCATCGCCAATGACTGGACCGATTTCAGCGCGCCGCGCGCCGACAAGACGGTCTATTGCGCCGAGGACGAGAGCGTGCCCGGCAGCACCTCCAACAACTACACCGTCTCCGACAAGCACCTGAAGGTGCCGACGCTGGGCGAGTGGATGAAGCTCGCCGATCCGCAGAGCCGCGTCGTCTCGGTGGCGGGCAAGGACCGCGCCGCGGTGATGATGGGCGGCCACAAGACCGACGAGATCTGGTGGTGGAACGGCAAGGCGTTCGTCTCCTATGCCGGCCGCGCCGAGCCGGCGATGGTCACCCGGATGAACGCCAACGTGACCAAGCGAATCGCCGAGGCCCAGGGGCCGCTCGATCTGCCGCCCTTCTGCCAGGCGCGCAGCCGCGCCTTCCAGCTCAACCCGAACCGCAGCGTCGGCGACGGCCGCTTCGCGCGCGCCGCGGGCAATGGCACCGCCTTTCGCGCCTCGCCCGAATTCGACGAGGCGATCGTGGCGACGGCCGCCGGACTCGCCACCGACATGAAGCTCGGCCAGTCGGGCCATACCGACCTGCTGATCGTCGGCGCCTCCGCCACCGACTATGTCGGCCACACGCTGGGCACCGAGGGCAGCGAGATGTGCCTGCAACTCCTCTCGCTCGACCAGACGCTGGGCAAGCTGTTCGCCGTGCTCGACAAGACCGGCGTGGACTATGCCGTGGTGCTCACCGCCGATCATGGCGGCCACGACATGCCCGAGCGCAACCGCGAGCATGCCGCGCCTATGGCGGCGCGCATCGCCAAGGGGCTCGACGCCAAGACGATGGGCAAGGAGATCGGCACCGTGCTCGGCATCGCCGGCCCGGTGCTGGTGGGCGGCAATTCGGGCGACGTCTATCTCGCGCCCGATCTGAGCAAGACCGATCGCGCCCGCGTGCAGGCCGAGGCGATCAAGCGCTGGTCGGCCAATCCGCAGGTCGAGGCGGTGTTCACCCGCGCCCAGATCGCGGCGACGCCGATCGTCCACACCCCGCCCGAGACCTGGACGCTGCTCGAGCGCGCCCGCGCTTCCTATGATCCGCAGCGCTCGGGCGATCTGGTGATCGCGCTCAAGCCGCGCGTCACGCCGATCGCCGGCACCGAGGGCGGCTCGATCGCCACCCATGGCAGCTTCTGGGACTATGACCGCCGCGTGCCGATCCTGTTCTGGCGCAAGGGCATGACCGGCTTCGAGCAGCCGCTGTCGGTGGAGACGGTGGACATCGCGCCGACGCTTGCCGCGCTCATCCATGTGCCGGTGCCGGTGGAAATCGACGGACGCTGCCTCGATCTGGATGCCGGCGCCGGCGATACGTGCAAATGAGGTGACGCGGGCAGTTCGCCAGATTTCTCGCGGGCTCTTCCCATTTCTTCACCGTCACCTGACCTTGTCTGGCACCTATGCCCTTGAGGCAGGGAGGGTCCAATGACCGTCATCCCCGCGCAGGCGGGGATCCAGAGTCACGGGCGATACGGCGGAGAAACCCTGGATCCCCGCCTGCGCGGGGATGACGAATGAGGGTATCGCCCGAAGGGGATGATCGCCCCTCGAGCGATGTCGCTGATGGAGAGTTGAATGCTGGCCCGCGGATCAAATCCGGGGTCAGCACGACGCCTCGGCCTATCGCCGCCGTTCGAAGATGCGGATGCCGGGGCCGAGATCGTTCTGGCCGAGTGTGCCGAGCTGGCCGGTGAAGTCCGCCACGAATGCCGGATTGCCCGGCGCGCCGGGCGCCAGGGTGGCGGTGTTGCCTTCGATGCGCAGGCCGGTGCTGGGATAGGTTCGCCCCTCCGCCGCGACGACGATCAGGGCCGAGCTGTTCTCCTTGCGCGGCCCCTGGACGAAGGTGTTGCCGGCGATCAGGCCGGTGCCGCCCTCGGACAGGTCGATCATGTAATTGGTCTTGTTGCCCCGGCTGTCGTCGAAGCTGTTGCCGGTGATCGTCACCCGGCGGGCGCGCAGCTTGACGTAATGGCCGCCGGTGCCGCGCTCGAAGCGCGAATTGGTGACGACCACCTCGCCGTCCACCGCGAGATAGATCGCGTGGCTGCAATTCTCGGTCTCGCATTGGCCGAGGCCGGCAAAAGTCGTGTGGTCGATGGCGATGCGGCGCACCGTCTCGTGGCCGCCGCCCAATATGCCTTCCTGGCTGTCGAGGAACATCGAATTGGTGACGGTGAGGTCGCCCATCTCGATGCGGATGCCGGCGCCGTTGCCGTCGGGCACCGCGAAGCCGCGAAACACGATGCCGTCCACCGCCGAGCCCCGGCCGCGCAATACGAAGGCAGCCTTCTCCTCGCAGGTCTGGTTCTCGAAGATCGCGGTGCCGGGCTGGACTGCCTTGAAGGTGATCCTGCCCCCGGTCTGGACCGTGCATTCGCGATAGGTGCCCGGCGCGATCAGGATCGTCGCGGTGCCGTCGCGCACGGCGTTCACGGCATCGTCGAGGTGCGCGAAGCCCTGGCCGGTCTCGGCAATGACGAAGGGCGCGCGCTGCTGCTGGGCGGCGACGGGCGCGGCGATCAGGGCAAGGGCCGAGAGGATGGGCAGGCGCATGGCCGCCTTATGGGCCCCGGGGAGTTAAGATTCCTCCCCGAGCCTGTCTCGGGGAGGGGAACCAGCCGCAGGCTGGTGGAGGGGTGCCGGCGAGGGTGCCGGCGTTCCGCCGCCACCCCTCCACCACTCGCTTCTCGAGCGCCCCCTCCCCCAGCAAGCTGGGGGAGGAATGCGATTACCGCAAAGTCTTGATGATGCCCGAGAAATCGAGGCCCGCGCCGTCGCCGTCGACGAACGCCTGATAGAGTTCCTCCGCGCGCGTGCCCATCGGCACGTTCGCGCCGACGCTCACCGCCGCTTCCAGCGCCAGCTTCAGGTCCTTCAGCATCAGCGGCGCGGCGAAGCCACCCTGATAGTCGCGATCGGCGGGGCTTTCGGGGCCGACGCCGGGAACGGGGCAATAGCTCGTCATCGACCAGCTCTGGCCCGAGCTGACCGAAGCGATGTCGTAGAAGCGTCGCGCGTCCAGCCCCAGCTTCTCGGCGAGCGCGAACGCCTCGCAAGTGGCGATCATCGTCGCGCCGAGGATCATGTTGTTGCAGATCTTGGCTCCCTGCCCTGCCCCGCTGGCGCCGGCATGGATCACGGCCCTGCCCATGTCCGCCAGGAACGGCTCCGCCCGCCCGAACGCCTGTTCGGTGCCGCCGACCATGAAGGTGAGCGTGCCGGCATTGGCTGCAGCGATGCCGCCCGAGACCGGCGCGTCGACCGCCATCAGCCCGCGCTCGGTCGCGGCCTGCGCCATGCGGCGGGCAGTGTCGACGTCGATGGTCGAGCAATCGATCAGGATCGCGCCGGCATCGGCATGATCAAGCAGCGTGTCGGTATAGACCGCCTCCACATGCCTGCCCGCCGGCAGCATGGTGATCACCGCCTCGGCGCCCGCGATCGCATCGGCGGCGCTGGCGGCGGGGAGGCATCCCGCAGCCTTGGCGCGATCGAGCGCATCCTGCGAAAGATCGAAGGCGCGGACGTCGTGGCCCGCCTTGGCGAGATTCGCCGCCATGCCGCCGCCCATATGGCCCAGGCCGATAAATGCTACGCGTGCCACTTCCCGTTATCCTCTCTCAATTCGTCCTGTTCTCGGCTGCCGAATCGACGCCTCACTTCCCCGTCCAGTTCCCCGGGCGCTTCTCGACGAACGCCGCCATGCCCTCCTTCTGATCGGCGGTGCCGAACAGCGCATGGAACAGGCGGCGCTCGAACTGCACGCCCTGCGCCAGGCCGGTCTCGAAGGCGGCGTTGACCATCTCCTTGTTGGCCAGCACCGCCAGCGGGGCCATCGAAGCGATCAGCTGGGCGGTCTTCACCGCCTCCTCGACCAGCTCGGCCGCCGGCAGGATGCGGCTGGCCAGGCCGGCGCGCTCGGCTTCCTGGGCATCCATCATCCGGCCGGTGAGGCACATCTCCATCGCCTTGGCCTTGCCGACGGCACGGGCGAGGCGCTGCGAGCCGCCCATGCCGGGCGAGACGGCGAGCTTGATCTCGGGCTGGCCGAACTTGGCATTGTCGGCGGCCAGGATGAAATCGCACATCATCGCCAGCTCGCAGCCCCCGCCCAGCGCATAGCCGGCAACCGCGGCGATCACTGGCTTGCGGGTGCGGGTGAACACGTCCCAGCCGGCGAAGAAATCGTGGCCGTACATGTCGGCAAAGCCCTGGGCCTGCATCTCCTTGATGTCCGCCCCGGCCGCGAAGGCCTTTTCGCTGCCGGTGATCACCGCGCAACCCTGCGACGGATCGGCGTCGAGCGCCTTCATCGCATCGAGCAGCTCGGACAGGACCTGGCTGTTGAGCGCGTTGAGCGCCTGGGGCCGGTTCAGCGTGACCAGCGTGGCGGCGCCGCGCTGCTCGACGAGGATGGTTTCGTAGTTCATTCAGGCCTCCTGGGCACGCGTTCGAGATTGGCGAGCAAGGCCGCGAGCTGCACGGGCGTGGCGTGCTCATGGGCTTCCTCGGTGGAGCTGGGGGTGTTGTCATAGGGGATCGGCTCGTCGAACTGGTCGGTCGCGAGGTCCCAATAGCGTCCGTCGATCCGGTTGTAGAAATGGGTGCCGCCCTTGGTGGCGGTCTTCATGATGTCCCCACCGAAGAAATGCTGGGTGGCGAGCGCGGTCACCGCGCACTGGTTGCGGCACGGATCGGCCGGATCGAAGGCGCTCGAAATCGTCTCCGGGCCCCAACCCTGCTTGACGGCATGATAGAGATCGATGGGGGTGGCGTAGCGCATCAGGGCTCCCATTGTTGATCGGCCGGCAGCGGCGCGAAGATGGCGTCGACCGCCGCGTCGCTCACCGCTTCGGGCGTAGCCGGGTTCCACGCCGGCGCGTTGTCCTTGTCGACGATCAGCGCACGGACGCCCTCGATGAAGTCGTGGCTCTGCGCGACGCGGCTGCCGATCGCATATTCCTGCGCCATCTCCTCGGCGAAGCTGGTCCTGGACCTGCCGTCGCGGACCAGGCGGAGCGAGACCTTCATCGACTGGGGAGACTTGGTACGCAAGGTCGCGAGCTGGGCGGCGGCCCATTCCCCCGGGTCGGCGGCAAGCGCGGCGACGACGCCCTCCACGGTGTCGGCAGCGAAGAGCCGATCGATCTCGTCATAATGCGCAGCGATACGGGGCGCGGGCGCCGGAATCGCAAGCGTCGCAAGGACCGATTCGGCCGAGGCCGGATCGGCGGCGATGCGCGCCTTGGCGTCGTCGAGCGCTTCGGCGGGCAGATAATGCGTGGCGAGGCCGAGCGCGAGGCATTCCGCGCCGTCGAGCCGGTGGCCGGTCAGCGCGAGATACTCGCCGAGCTTCCCCGGCAGGCGCGAGAGATACCAGCCGCCGCCGACATCGGGGAACAGGCCGATGCCGGTCTCCGGCATGGCGAACCTGGTATTCTCCGTCGCCACCCTATAGCGCGCCGGCTGCGAAATGCCCACGCCGCCGCCCATGGTGATGCCGTCCATGAACGCCACAATCGGCTTCGCATAGGTGAACAGCGCATGGTTCAGCCGGTATTCGGTACGGAAGAAGTCGCGCGCCCGGCCGCCGTCGCCCGCGCCGCTCTCGGCGATCATGCGGATGTCGCCGCCGGCGCAGAACCCCCGGCCCTCGGCATGGTCGATCAGCACGATCTCGACCACCGGATCGTCACGCCACGCCGTCAGCGCATCGAGCATCGCCCGGCACATGCCGGTGTTGAGCGCATGGATCGCCTTGGGCCGGTGAAGCCGGATGCGGCCGGCCCTGCCTTCGACCTGGAGGATGACGTCAGCGTTCATTTTCGTCCTTCATTCGATTGCCCGGCCGGCGGTGGCGCAATAGCCTCTCAGGATCATGGAGAGGCATGGCATGCTCGAAACCGGCAAGGTCAAGTGGTACAATGAATTCAAGGGGCTCGGCTTCATCACGCCCGACTCCGGCGGCGAGGATGTGCCGTTCCGCCTTCCCGTGATGCACGCGGCGGGGATCGAGACTCTCGCCGAAGGCCAGCGGCTCGCCTTCGAAGCCCGCATGGGCAATCGCGGGCTGGAAGCCGTGTCGATCAGGCTGGCCTGACAGCGGCATCACTGGCGGGTGAGTTCCCGGCCGACGATCATCCGCATGACCTGGTTGGTGCCCTCAAGGATCGAATGGACGCGCAGGTCGCGCCAGAAACGCTCGATCGGATAGTCCATCAGATAGCCATAGCCGCCGTGCAGCTGGAGCGCGCGATCGACCACCGAGCTGCCGGTGTCGGTCGCCAGCCGCTTGGCCATAGCCGCGAACTTGGTCTTGTCGGGAGCGCCCGAGGTCACCTTGGCGGCGGCGAGATAGAGCAGCGCGCGCGCCGCCTCCAGCTCGGTCGCCATGTCGGCCAGGACGAACTGGGTGTTCTGGAAATCGGCAATCGGCTTGCCGAATTGCTGGCGGTCCTTGGTGTAGTTGACCGCTTCGTCGAGGCAGCGCTGGGCGCCGCCGAGCGAGCAGGCGCCGATGTTGAGGCGGCCGCCGTCGAGGCCCATCATGGCGAAACGGAACCCTTCGCCTTCGCCGCCGATACGGTTCTCCACCGGCACGCGCACGGCATCGAACGTCACCTGGCGCGTGGGTTGCGAATGCCAGCCCAGCTTGCGCTCGTTCGCGCCGAAGGAAACGCCAGGCATGTCCTTCTCGATCACCAGGCAGGAAATGCCCTTCGGCCCCTCTTCGCCGGTGCGGACCATGGTGACATAGACTTCGTTCTCGCCCGCGCCCGAGATGAACTGCTTCGAGCCGTTGACGACATAATGGTCGCCGTCGCGCACCGCGCGCGTCTTGAGCGCGGCGGCGTCCGAGCCCGAGCTCGGCTCGGTGAGGCAATAGGACGCGATCCGCTCCATCGTGATCAGCGAGGGCAGATACTTGTCCTTCACCGTCTGGCTGCCGAACCGGTCGATCATCCAGCTCGCCATGTTGTGGATCGAGATGAAGGCGCTGGTGGAAGGACAGCCATAGGCCATCGCCTCCATGATCAGCGCCGCCTCGAGCCGGCCGAGGCCGATGCCGCCGCTCTCTTCGGAGACGTAGATCGAAGCAAAGCCCAGCTCCGCCGCGGCGCGGATCGTCTCGCGCGGGAAGATGTGCTTCTCGTCCCATTCGGCCGCGTGCGGGGTGATCGCATCGGCGGTGAATTTCCGCGCCATCTCCTGGATGGCAAGCTGGTCGTCGGTGAGTTCGAACTGGGTCACTTTTTGCTGCCTCCTGCAGCTGGGCATTTGGATAGGATGGATTTGCCGAAGCGCAGGCGCTTGGCGATTTCGGATTTGTCGTGGACAACCACCTTGGCCGGCCAGCTCAGGCCAGTCCTGGTAACAACACCTCCAGGCTGCGGGGCGTTTCCTTCATAAATGACGCTGGTCCCATCAGGTCGGACCAGCCGATAGACGATGAAGTCTTCCGCAGGGTTTTTCCAGGACAGCGACTCATTCTCGCGCAAGACGATCGCGAACGCCTGCCCGCAAACCAAGCCCGGTCCTTTCATTTCGCCGGAATATCCGTCTTGCGCGGAAAGGGCCCATATGAATGCAAGCGTCAGGATCATTTCCCGGTTCCCTCATGCAGCACGCGGTCGGCGAAGAGCGCATTGGCGATCCTGACGTCGTTGCGCTCGTACCAGCGCGGCTTGGCGAGCTTCTTCTCCCAGGCGATCTGCTCGATCATCGTGCCCGCGGTCCAGGCGACGTCGGGGCGCTCGCGGTGCATCGGATCGGCATAGGCCTCGTCGGCGCCGATGATCTCCCAGCCGTCCTTGCGCAGCGCATCGATCAGGTCGCCCAGGAACAGGCCCGCCATGTCGGTCTCATGCAGCAGCAGGATGTGCGCCGGCGAGCGGCCAAGCGCGCGGCGGGCCAGATCGTCGCCGAAATCGGCGGACTGGACATGCGTCTCGACATAGAGGTCGCGCAGCGCCTCCATGTCGATCGCCTTGCCCGCCTTGCGCGCGGCGATGGCCTGGCCCTCCAGGTTCCAGTCCGAGCCGTCGATCGTCGCATAGCCGTTCATCATCCCGCGCGCGGCGAGCCCGGCGCGGACCGCGTCGCGCTTCGCCTTGTCGGGCCCGCCCTCGTCCAGATAGGGGAAGCGCAGCCAGGGGCGATAGGCGCTGCCCTGCGTCTTCAGATAGGCCTCGGCGCGATCGATGTCGGCGAGGAAATACTCCGCCGTGACCTTGGTCAGCTTGGGATGCGTGTTGGTGTGGTTGGCGAGCGCCGCGCCGGCGGCGACATAGGCGGCGATGCGCTTCGGCGCGTCGATCCCGTCGCCGAAATGGACGATCCGGTTCGGGTTGAGGAAAAAGACCGGCTGCGGGACCCGGCGCGAGCGAAAAGTCTCGACCAGGCGCGCGGTGCGCTCGTCGGGCGTGAGGAAGGCGCCGCGGCCGCGCGGCGCGTCGTCGAAGCTGAGCGCGATGCGCTTGGTCGCCTGGAGCGGCGTCGACGCGATCACGCTGATCGTGCGCTTGCCCGGCACCACCAGCGCCAGCGCGATGCAGGCGATCGTCGCCTTGAGCACGAAGCGCAACCCGGTCATCGCCCTTCCTCCCTGGTTCCAGCCATTCCAGCCAATAGACGCTGGCAGAGGGCGGCGCCATAAGGCTGCGCATGGAGCGGCTGTTGCTTATCGATACGGCGATGCGGCTGATGGGCGTGGGCCAGCTGCTGCTGATGGCGCTGGTGGTGGGCCGCAGCGGCGCACCGGCGCCGATCCGCCGGGCGACGATCGCCCTGCTGGTGTGCGTCTCCGCCTATCTCGCGATCGTCTCGCCGGCGCTGCAGCTGTGGCGCTCGGCGGCGTGGCCGGTGATCCAGATCTTCTCGCTCAACGCCCCGCTGGCGCTGTGGGTGTTCGCCCATCTGATCTTCGAGCGGCCGATCGACAAGCGCCTGTTCGCGCTGGCGCTGGGCGCGACGCTGGTCGACTGGAGCTTCTTCCTGCACGCGCGCTATGTGACGCACCAGATGCCAGTGGCGGCCGGCGCGGTGCAGCACGCGATCGCCTTTCTGTGCGCGGCGCACGCGATCGCCATCGCCATCGCCAATCGCGGCGACGATCTGAGCGAGAAGCGCCGCATGTTCCGCCTGGGCTTCGTCATCGTGGTGGGGCTGGAGACGCTGGGCGTGGTGCTGGCCGAGAGCTGGTACGACTTCCTGCGCACCGACATGCGGCTGATGCTGCTCCAGTCGGGCACCTCGCTGCTTGCCATCCTGGCGTTCGGCGCGGCGATGCTCTCGGCCAATGCCGAGCTGCTGTTCGACGCCGATGCGCCGCGGCCGGCGCATCCGCCGCTCTCGCCGGCCGAGCATGTGCTCAAGCAGAAGCTCGACGCGGCGATGGCCGCGCATGTCCATCGCGAGAGCGGACTGACCATCGGCGTGCTGGCCGGCAAGCTGGGCGTGCCCGAACATCGGCTGCGCGCGCTGATCAACCAGCGGCTGGGCTATCGCAACTTCTCGGACTTCCTCAATTCGCACCGCGTCGCCGATGCGAAGGCGTGGCTGGGAGACCCCGCCAGGGTGGACCTGCCGGTGCTCACCCTGGCGATGGACCTGGGCTATGGCAGCCTTGCCCCGTTCAACCGCGCCTTTCGCGACGCCACCGGCACCAGCCCCAGCGAATATCGGCGCGCGGCGATACTCGATCCTGAAAAAGGCTGATCGATTCCGGAAATGCGCGGCATTTTCCGGGCGCGGCGGGACCGGTGCCGCGCGGCGCCCTAGCAAGGCGGCATCCGCTTTCGAGGATGCGACATGCAACATTGGATCGTACCGCTCGCCGCGCACGGCACGCACAGCTTCGCCGTCGAACTGACCCGCTATCTCGCCGCGGCCGGCGGGATGACCGCCATCCTCTGGGCCGGCGCGCGCTGGACCGCGGCCCGCCGCATCCAAAAGCGCGCGCCCGCCAAGGGGGATCGCGCCCGCGAATTCGGCCATTCGATGCTGTCGGTCGGCATCTTCGCGCTGTGGAGCATCGCCACGCTGGCGATGAACCAGGCGGGGATCATCCATATGGGCTTCGCCCTGCCGACCTGGTGGCAGGCGGCGCTCGAATTCCTGGGCATCGTCCTTGCCCATGACGCCTATTTCTACTGGATGCACCGCGGGCTGCACACCAGGGCGATGTTCCGCCGCGCGCATCTGACCCATCACAAGTCGCGCACGCCCACGCCCTGGGCGGCATACAGCTTCGCGCCGATCGAGGGCGTGCTGGAGGGCATGTTCCTGCCGCTGTTCTTGGCTGTAGTGCCGATGCATGCGATCGTGGTGCTCGCCTTCCTGCTCCACCAGATCGGCCGCAACGTGCTGGGCCATTCGGGGCATGAGCTGATGCCGCCGGGATTCACGCGCTTCCCGCTCACCGCCTGGCTGACCACGGCGACGCATCATGACCTGCACCATAGCGGTGGCGGACATAATTTCGGGCTCTACTTCACCTGGTGGGATCGCTGGATGGGCACCGAGCATCCGCGCTACCACGAGCATTTCGAAGCGGCGGCGGTGCCGTGGTTCGGTGGGCGGAAGAACAAGGTCGTCGAGGCGTAACCCGCTCCTCCCCCGCAGGGGGAGGGGGACCAGCCTCAGGCTGGTGGAGGGGGCACGCCACAGGCTGCATCGCTCGCGGCATTCCCTGTCCACCGCCCTTCGGGCGCGGCCCCCCTCTCCCTCCGGGAGAGGATTTTTCGGGTTACCCCATGGTGGGAATGACGAAGGCGCTGTCGCCGCTCGCGCCGCCATCCGGCCAGCGCTGGGTGACGGTCTTGACCTTGGTCCAGAACTTCACGCCTTCCATGCCGTGCTGGTTGGTGTCGCCGAACGCCGAGCGCTTCCAGCCGCCGAACGTGTGATAGGCAACCGGCACCGGGATCGGCACGTTGATGCCGACCATGCCGACATTCACCCGCGCCGCGAATTCGCGCGCGGCATGGCCGTTGCGCGTGAAGATGGCGACGCCGTTGCCGTACTGATGGTCGCTCGGGAGCCGGAGCGCCGTCTCGAAATCGGGCGCGCGGACGATCTGGAGGACCGGACCGAAAATCTCTTCCTTATACGCCTGCATGTCCGGCGTGACGCGGTCGAACAGGCTCGGCCCGATGAAGAAGCCCTGCTCATGGCCCTGGAGCTGGAAGCCGCGCCCATCGACCACCAGCTCGGCGCCTTCGTCGACGCCGGTCTGGATCCAGTTCTCGACGCGCTGCTTGTGCGCGGCGTTGACGACCGGGCCGTAATGCGCCTCGGCATCGGTGGAGACGCCGATCCGAAGCGCCTCGATCGCCGGGATCAGCTTCGCGCGCAGCGCGTCGGCGGTTTTGTCGCCGACCGGGACGACCACCGGCAGCGCCATGCAGCGCTCACCCGCCGACCCGAAGGCCGCGCCCGACAGATCCGCCACGACCTGGTCGAGATCGGCATCGGGCATGACGATGCCGTGATTCTTGGCGCCGCCCATCGCCTGGACGCGCTTCCCCGCCTCGACGCCGCGGCGATAGACATAGTGCGCGATGTCCGACGAGCCGACGAAGCTCACCGCCGCGATCGCGGGATGATCGAGGATCGCATCGACCATCTCCTTGTCGCCGTGGACGACCTGGAGGATACCTTCGGGCGCGCCCGCCTCGCGGAGCAGTTCGGCGAGGCGCACCGGCACGCTGGGATCGCGCTCGCTGGGCTTGAGGATGAAGGCATTGCCGCAGGCGATGGCGACGCCGAACATCCACATCGGGATCATCGCCGGAAAGTTGAACGGCGTGATCCCCGCGCCGATGCCGAGCGGCTGGCGCATGCTGTACACGTCGATGCCGGGGCCCGCGCCCTGGGTATATTCGCCCTTGAGCACATGCGGGATGCCGCAGGCGAACTCGATCACTTCCAGGCCGCGCTGGATGTCGCCCTTCGCATCGGCGATCACCTTGCCATGCTCGGAGCTGAGCAGATGGGCCAGCTCTTCCATGTTCGCCTCGACCAGTTCCTTGAAGCGGAACATGACGCGAGCGCGGCGCTGCGGGTTGGTGGCGGCCCAGCCGGGCTGGGCGGCGAGCGCGGCGGCGACGGCCTTGTCGAGATCCGCCTGATTGCCGAGCTGGACCCTCGCCTGGACCTGGCCGGTGTTCGGGTTGAACACCTCACCTTCGCGGGCGCCTGCTCCGCCCGCCGAGGAACCCGTGTGCCCGACGATGACATGGTCGATGATACGCATTTCGCTCTCCTGCGGACTCCGGCGGCCCGACTCGTTCGTGTAATTTAATTACGCAGTGGCACAAGCCACGGGCGCTGTCACGCGCCGCCCGACGGAGCGGCTCAGGCCCGGGCAGGGCCGATGGGCACGGGGAGGAGGCGGCCCTGCGCGTCGCCGATCACCATCACCTCCACGCCGAACGCCGCGCGCAACGGCTGATGGGCGAGCGCTTCGCCGGGCGTACCGAAGGCAATCATGCCGCCGCCGCCGAGCAGCAGCACCGCGTCGGCCACGCGCGCGGCAAGGACGGGATCGGCAAGCGTGACGACGATCCCCATCCCCTGCTCCGCCGCCGCGCGCAGCTGGGCGATCCGGGCGAATTGCGCGGCCGGATCGAGCGCGCTCAGTGGATCCGCGACGAGCAGCCAGGCCGGGCGCGCTGCCAATGCTCCGTCGAGATCGGCATGGCCCCGGGCGAACAGGCGCCGCCGCCCGCGCGCCACCAGCGCGATCGTCCGGGCGCGCTCGGCCCTGCCCAAACGGCCGATCAGCCTGCCGCCCAGCCGGACATGGCCGGCATCGGCATCGGCAAGCCCCGCCAGCGCACGCAGCAGCAGGCCCTTGCCAGCGCCGGCGGCACCGAGAATCACCGTAACCTTGCCCGGCGCCAGCACCGCATCCACGCCCTCGAGCCGGCGATGCTCGCCATGGCTGAGGGCCAGATTGTCGATGCCGAGCTTCATTCCCCGCCCTAGGCATCGGCAGATGACAACATGGTTACAGCCCGCGGCACAATTTTCGCGAGGAATCGTCCGCAAGTCGCGAAAAAATGCGCTTTGTCTCGGTACTGTAACGCTAGGCTAAGCGCGCATTTACCAACCGCGCCCTATCCGGCGGGCAATGTCCTTGGCCGATCCTTCGCCCGCCCCAGGCGGCACCTGGCTCACCGAACGCGAGCTCGACCCGCCGTTGCTGACGCTCACCGACACGATGTGGCGGGCGGCCGAACTGTTCGGCGACGATCCCGAGCTGCGGCTGGTGGCGATCGTCGACGATCGTGCCCAGCCGCTGGGCGCGATCTTCGAGAAGGACGTGCGGCGGCTGCTGCTCAATCCCTTCGGCCATGCGCTGATGCGCAACCCCTCCTATGGCGCGGCGGTGTCGCGCTATGTCCGTGCCTGCCCGGTGGCCGAGATGACTCACGATCTCGGCCAGCTGATGGAGAGCTATCGCGCGTCAGGCGGATCGGAGGGGATGATCCTGACTCGCGGCGGCCGGGTTCAGGCGACGGTGAACAATCGCCGGCTCGTCCATCTCGCAGCGGAGCGCGAAGTGGCGACGGCGCGCGCCCAGGTGGAACGCGCGGCGCGGATCGAGGCGGCAAGCAAGCGCTTCGAGGCACAGGTAGAGGCGCTGTCACGCGACATGGGCATGCTTTCGACCGCGCTCGAGAAAGGCGCAGTGGCGACGGCGGACCGGGCGAGCGGCGTGGGCGACCGCGCCGTGGCGGTGGCGACCGCCGCCTCGCAGACCAGCGACAACATGGCGGAAATCGCCGCGCGCGGGCGCGACCTGGCCGGTGCGCTCGCCGGCATCGCCCACAACACCAGCGACGCCCGCCATGCGGCCGCGGCGGTCTCCCAGCTCGTCGAGAGTGGGAGCGAGCGCACGCGCGACTTGCTGCATTCGGCACAATCGATCGATTCGGTGATCGGGCTGATCAGCGACATCGCCCGGCAGGTGAACCTGCTCGCGCTCAACGCCACGATCGAAGCAGCGCGCGCCGGCGAGGCCGGGCGCGGCTTCACGGTGGTGGCGAACGAAGTGAAGCAGCTCTCGACCCAGACCGGCATCGCCGCCAACCGGATCACTGCCCATGTCCGCGAGATCCGCGGCGGGATCGACGAAGTGGCCGCGGGACACAGCCGGGTCGAGCAGGCGATCGGCGCGATGGCGACGCTCGCCGACGCAGTGGAGAGCGCAGTCGCGCGGCAGGAAGAAGCGACGCGGACGATCGCGCGCAACGTCGATGAAGCGGTGCAGGCCAGTACCGGCATCCAGCGCGACGTCGAGGCGATCGGCGGTACGTCGCGCGACGCCTCGGAACAGGCGCGGGCGATGCGCGACGTGGCGGGCCGGCTCCATGTCGGCGCCGATGCCCTTTCGGACCAGGTCCATGCCTTTCTGGCGGAACTGCGCGTCGCCTAGCCGGTAGCGGTGACGATCTCGACGCGCACCGGCATGCGCACCGCACCATCCGCATGGTGACGGGCGCAGGCCTCGGCCAGGCGGGCGCGGGCGGCGTCGCGCTGCGCGGGCGGCGCACCGAGCAACGGCGCCGCCATCGACGAGGAAGCAAGCAGGAAATCAGCCGCGGCCTCGGGCGTCGCGCCGGGCACGGGCAGCACGCAATGCACGCTGCGGCTGGCGGCATCCTGGAAACCGGTGGCGTGCAGCAGCGCGACCAGCTTGCCGGGATCGCCGTAACGGACGGGGCTGGGCGCATCGGGATCGGCGGGCGGCAGCTCGATCACCGAAGCGACCGCCGCGCGGATTTGCGCCATGAAGCCCACTTCGGCCGCCGGCCCCCAGACGGCAAAGGCCAGGCGCCCGCCCGGCACGAGCCAGTGGCGGAGGTTGGCGAAGGCTGCGGGCGGATTGGCGAAGAACATCACGCCGAAGCGCGAGGCAAGCCGTTCGAACGGCCGCTCTGGCCGATAGATCGCGACGTCCGCCTCTACGAACCGTGCGACGTCGCCGGCCCGCGCCGTGGCGGCGGCGACCAGATCGGGCGAGATGTCGAAGCCGATAACCTCGCTGCCCGGAGGCGCCGCCGCGGCAATGGCACGCGTCGTGCCGCCGCCCCCGCAGGCGATCTCCGCGACGCGGCAGGGCGTGTCGAACGCCAGCGCATCGACCAACGGCGCGTCGATCGGCGCGAGCATCTGCTCCATGCCGTCGAGCTGATCGCGCCACTGGGCGCCGCGGCCGCCCGCCCAGTCATATTCCGAAGCTGTCTTCTGCATGGAGCCGAGGATGCGCCAAAGCGCGACGCGACGCCAGCGCGGCGCATCAAAAAAGCCGCCAGATCGATGACCTGGCGGCTTTTCTATATGGTGGGCGCGGCAAGGATTGAACTTGCGACCCCTGCGATGTCAACACAGTGCTCTACCACTGAGCTACGCGCCCATGGGCCTCTCGGCCGAAACGGGAAGCGGGCCTTTAGCGGGCAACATCAGCCCGTGCAAGCGCGCTTTTCAGTTTTTGCGACGCCCGGCCGGCGCTGCCAGAATCGCAAATGTCAATTGAACCCGGCATTCTCCGCTTCGAACAGCCGGTCCACCTCGAGCACCAGGTCGCGCAGGTGGAAAGGCTTGGAGAGCACGCGTGCCTGGGGGACCTGCTTGCCCGCCTTGAGCGTGACCGCCGCGAAGCCGGTGATGAACATCACCCGCATGTCCGGCGCGATCTCGCTCGCCTTCTGCGCCAGTTCGATGCCATCCATCTCGGGCATCACGATATCGGTGAGCAGCAGGTCGAACCGCTCGCTCTCGAGCAGCGGCACCGCCGCGGTGCCGCGATCGACCGCGCTGACCGCATAGCCCGAACGCTCCAGCGCCCGGGTAAGATATTCCCGCATCACACGGTCATCCTCGGCCAGCAATATCCGGATCATGTTCCCCCACTCGAAATCGACAGGCCCCTTCCTATACCCGAAGCCCTTAAGATTTTCCGCCCCTATACCATTCCACGCCATTGCGGCAGTGCGATGGCAGGCATAGTCATGACGTCGTGACCGGAGAATCCTTCGTCCGCCATGGCCCCGCCGAACCGCGAAGCCCGGTGATCCTGTCCGTGCCGCATGCCGGGCGCGACTATCCGGACGCGCTGCGCGCAGCGCTGCGCGTGCCGCTGGCGGCATTGAAGGGGCTGGAGGACCGCCATGCCGACGCGATCGCCCTCGCCGCCCGGCGCGACGAGACACTGTTCGTAGCCACCCGGGCGCGCGCCTGGATCGACCTCAACCGCGCCGAGCATGAGCGCGACCCGCGGCTCGACGACGGCGCCTGGACGCATGGCGCACCGCTCTCCGCCAAGCTCCGCTCCGGGCTGGGCCTGGTGCCGCGGCGGGTGAGCAGCGCGGGCGACATCTGGCAGCGCCGGCTGAGCGCCGACGAAGTGCAGCAGCGCATCCTGGCCGATCACCGCCCCTGGCATGACGCAATCGCCGCCGCATTGGCATCCGCACGGGCGCGCTTCGGCGTGGCGGTGTTGCTCGACGTACACTCGATGCCGCCGCTGGGCAGCCCGGCAACGGCGGCGCGCCTCGTGCCGGGAGACCGGTTCGGCAAGGCGGCCGCAGCACGTTTCCTTGGGAGGATCGAAGGCGTGGCACGCGCGCACGGCATCCGCACCGCCGCCAACACGCCCTATTCGGGCGGGCACATATTGGAGCGCCACGGTGATCCGCGCCGCGGCGTGCACGCGATCCAGCTTGAGTTCGACCGCGCACTCTATCTCGATTCGGCACTCGACGCACCGGGCCCGGGACTGAAGGTCGCGGTGCGGCTGTTGCGCGACCTGATCGACGCCGTGGCGGACGAGGCGCTGCCGGGCGCGATCGCGGCGGAGTAGCGCCGCGCGGCGAGCCCGAGCAGGAAGATCGCGGCCAAGGCGGGCACCCAGTCGCCCAGCACCGGATAGAGCGCACCGAACCGGCGGATGGGCAGGTTGGCGACCAGCACGCCGCCCCGCGCGGTCATCGCCTGGGCGAGCACGACGCCGCGCCCGTCGCTCGCCAGGCTGAGGCCGCCATTGGCCGGGCGGAACAGGGCGGCGCCACTCTCGATCGCACGCAGTGCCGCCATGCGGGCGTGGAGCGGAGTCATACCGGCATCGTCCCAGGCCGGCGCGATCAGCAGATCGGCGCCGGCCCGCCCGGCCTGCATGACGAGTTCGGGATAATCGAGATCATAGCAGATCGCCCAGGCGATCCGGCCGTACGGCGTATCGATCCACCCCAGCTTGCCGGATCCGCGAATCGACGCCTCGCTGGGCGTGGGATGGCTCTTGCGATAGCTGGCGCGCACCCGGCCCGCGGGGTCGATCACGACGAGCTTGTTCTCCGCAAGGGAGCGTCCAGGCGTGATCACCGCCATGCCGAGGAAGAGATGGATGCGCTCCCCCGCCGCCAGAGCGCGAGCAGCCGCGAGGAAGGCCGGCTGTTCGTCCGCCAGGACCAACGCATTCGCCTCACTCCAGACGATCAGCCGCGCACCGGCGCGCGCCTCCCGCCGAGACGCGTCGAACAGGGCCTCGTGCAGCCGCCGGACGGCGGGGCGCGCGCGCTCGGCCATGGCGGCGTCCAGCCCCTTGCCCCGCATCAGCGGCCCCCAGCTGCTGCGAAACGCATCGAGATTGTCGGCCACGATGCCGGCGATGCGAACCGTGGCGCCCTGCGGCGCAGCGGCGAGGCGCAGGGTGCCGGCGATCATCACAACGGCCAGGCCGCCCAGGACAAGCCCGGCCGGGACGAGCGCCGCGGGTGCAAGCCGGCGCTCCCACAATGCCAGCGACGCCGTCGCGACGACGCCGTTCAGGAACGCGATGCCGGACAGGCCGGTGACGGCGGCAAGCTGCAACAGCGCCGGCGAATCGAGATGAGCATAGGCGATCGCGCCCCAGCTTCCCTGCCCGGCCCGAGTCACCAGATACTCGGCGACCACCCAGGCGCTGGGAAAGAGCAGCAGGCGCCCGACACCGTCCAGCTGCCCCCCGGCCAGCCGGTCGATCGCATAGGGCAGGAAGAGGGCGAGCCCAGCACCCGCCGTCGTGGCGAGATAGGCGTCGGCCGGAAGCGGCAACACTCCCCGCCAGCCAATCGCCTGCGCGCAGACCATCGCGAGCGCTCCCATCGCGAGCACCGGCCATCGTGCGCCCTGTCGCGTGAAGGCGAGCAGCAGCAGCGGCCCCGCCCAGGCGGCGAAACCCAGCGCATGGTTGCCGACGGTGAGGCTCAGTGCGGCCAGCGCGGCCGGCCAGAGCAGCAGGCGCGGCCATCGGCGCGCGGGGGGAGCATCCTTGGCTGCAGCGGTGGACATTGCGTCATCTTTCCCTGTTCGCATTGCAGCGGGGGCGATAGGAATCCGCGGGCACGCAGCTAGGGGGAATGCGGGAATGGGCCAGTGGATGTCGCGAACGGACGGCCGGGCGCACGGATGACCGCTCGCGAAGCGCCAACGGACCGCGCCCGGCCGGCATCGCCCGTCATTCTTGCGGAAGCGGCATTGATCGGGCTGGTGATTCTCGTCCTCGGCATCACCGGCCCCTTCGGCACCTATGGGCTTGGGCCCTGGAGCGACCGGCTCGCCTATTGGCTGCGGACGCTGGCTGCCGGCTATGTCCTGTATCGACCGGCGCTGTGGCTCGCCGAGCGTCTCGCCCGCCGGCATGGGATCGGCCTGCCGGCCGCCTGGGCCATCGCGATAGGGGCGGTCACGCTGCCCATGACGCTATGGCTCTGGTATTTCGGGCCGGAGATCGACCCGAGCCGCCGCTTGCCGCGCGGCGGGGAGTTCCTCGAAACCTATCTCCAGATCCTCGTCATCGCCGTGCTCGCGATCGGCGGGCTCGGCCTGGTACGCGCGCGCCTGACGGAGGCGCCCGCGCCCGCGCGCCAAGGCGACGATGCCGGGATCGGCGAGATGCTGGCCGCGCGGCTGCCACGCCATCTGGGGCGCGATGTCCAGGCGCTGCGGATGGAGGACCATTATGTGCGGGTCTACACGCCGCAGGGCGAAGCGCTGCTGCTGATGCGGATGTCGGACGCGGTGCGCGACGTCCGCTGCATCGACGGCGCGCAGGTCCACCGGTCCTGGTGGATCGCCCGCGCCGCGATCGACCGGATCGAAGGCGGTGGACGCCAGCTCCGGCTGCGCCTGGTCAACGGGCTGGAAGTCCCGGTCGCGCGGCGGCGGCTGGCGGAGCTCAAGGCCCAGCGCTGGCTCTAGCGCCAATGCCCATCGGCCCCTGGCGATAAAAAACCACCTCGTGGTTACCCACGAGGTGGCCAAGGTTCAGGGAGGAGACACGCCCGAGGGCGTGCCATACGGCGTCGCGAAAGGGGGGACACGATGCCGTACAAGAGGAATATAGGTGAGAGCCCGGATAGTTCAAGGGGTCGCGGGAAACCGTTTTCAACGCGCGATCAACCGCGCCGGCGACGCCCCGGAAGCATGCGCGCCAGCACCTGGTCACGCAGGATGAGATGGTGGCGCAACGCCGCGGCGATGTGGATTGCGACCAGCGCCGCCATCAGATAGCCGAGCAGTTCATGTGCCTCGTGCGCATTGTGCGCGATGCCGGGCGTGGCGGGCAGCACGGGAATCTCGAACAGCCCGAACCAGTTGATCGGGCGCGGCCGTTCGGGGTTTGAGGAGAGCAGCCAGCCGCTGAGCGGCAGGATCAGCAGCAGCGCGTATAGGATGAAGTGGACCGTATGCGCGGTCGCCTTTTCCCAGGCCGGCAGCAATTCCGGCAGATGCGGCGGCCTGTGGGTAAGGCGCCAGCCGATACGGCCGAGCGTGAGCACCAGCACGGCGATGCCCAGCGACTTGTGGATCGGCATCACGCCCCACGCCCGCGGCATCGCGTCGTGGAACAGGCCGACGATCAGGTTGAAGAGGACGAGCGCGGCGATCACCCAGTGGAAGGCGATCGCTCCCCGGCTGTATCGATCGCCGCGCTCGATCATGTTCAGGCGGTCGGCTGGACGAGCTGCGGCTCGGGCATCTTGCCCTGGCGCAGCTGGCGGCCGAAGATGTCGCGCATCAGGCCCAGCGAGAAGAGATGCGCGTAGATGAGCGGCAGCATGCCGTTCTGCACGATCTTGCGCAGCTGATCGCCGCGCATCTCGTTGAGCTTGTTCTCGTCGACCATCATGAAGCCACGATAGACGAAGGGTTGGGCCGCGCCGTCCGGCTGGATCGTCACTTCGCCGTCGATCAGCAGGTCGAGCTCCTTGAGCTCCTGCATGAACTGGCCCGTGCGGGCGCCGGCCTGCTCGAACTGCTCGTTGAACTGCAGGATGTTCTTGGTGGTGTCGCTCGGCTGGCCGTCGACGAACAGGGCCTCGCCCTCGTCGAACGCGCCGACCGAGTCCGAAGTCGGATCGAAGCAGAGCGACAGCTCGTCGCTGTCCGGGCGCAGGCGCGCCAGCAGATAGGGATAGCGGCGGACATAGGCCGGGACGTAGAAATTCGTCTCGTTGAGCGAACCATCCTCGTCGAAGAAGGTGTTGATGCCCTCGTTCAGGCCCATCAGCGCCAGCGGCACCGGCTCCTCGCCCTGCGAGAAGACGATCGGCATGAAGCGCTGCACCAGCGGGAATTCCTCCACGGTGACCGGCACCGCGTGCTGCTTGGCGAGGAACGGCGCCTTGTCGGCGGCGCGAATCTTGAAATCGGCGTGCTGCTGGCTCGAGAGCGGCTCAAGCTCATTGTAGAACAGAGGCAGCGACTGCTGCGGGGCGGAAGCCATCCTAAATCTCCTGGGAACTAAAAATGCTGATGTCTGGAATCCCGAGCCGAGGGTCTATGGGGTGCGAGCGTCGGGCGCAAGCGCTACGAGCTTGCCGGGATTCAGGATTCCATGGGGATCCAGAGCCGATTTGATCGCTTTCAGTACCGCGATACGCGACGGCGGGCTCAAACGCTCGAGTTCGGCGCGTTTCATCTGGCCGATGCCGTGTTCGGCGGAGATCGATCCCCCCTCCGCCACCACCATGTCGTAGACGAGACGACTCACCGCGGGGCCGTCGCCGGCATACCAGGCGTCGCGATCGGCGCCCTGCGGTGCGCGGACATGGAAATGGACGTTGCCGTCGCCCAGATGCCCGAAGGCGGTGGCGCGCGTGCCGGGGAAGCGCCGCTCGGCCTCGGCCGCGGCCGCGATCATGAAGCGCGGCATCTTGTCGACGGGCACCGAGATGTCGTGCTGCATCGCCGGGCCGAGCGCGCGCTCGGCCTCCGAGATCGAATCGCGGATGTGCCAGAAGGCCTCGACCTGCGCCTCGCTCGTCGAGATCACCGCGTCCTCGGCCAGCCCGGCCTCGAACACCGGGACGAGAAGGCGCTCCAGCAGCGCGGCCGGCGGCTCGGCGCCCGGTTCGGTCGCCACCGATTCGATCAGCACGTGCCAGGCATGCTCACCCGCCAGCGGCGAGCGGGTGCCGGGAATGTGATGGAGGACATGGCCCAGTATCTCGCCCGGGATGATCTCGAAGCTCTCGATCGTGGTGGTGCGCGCCTCCATCATGCGCAGGATCTTGAGCGCGTCCTCGGGATCGGCGACGCCGACCCAGGCCGCGGCCCGATCGAGAATCGCCGGATAAAGGCGCAGCGTGGCGGCAGTGACGATGCCGATCGTCCCTTCCGCGCCGATCAGCAGCTGAGTGAGATCATAGCCGCGATTGTCCTTCTTGAGCGGAACGAGCCCGTCATGGATCGAACCGTCGGGCAGCACTGCCTCCACCCCCGCGACGAGGTGGCGCATGTTGCCGAAGCGCAGCACCTGGGTGCCGCCGGCGTTGGTGGAGACCAGCCCGCCGATCGTCGCGCTGCCCTTGGCGCCCAAGGTGAGCGGGAAGCGGCGGCCGTGCTCGGCCATGGCGTCGTGGAAATTGGCGAGAATCACCCCGGCCTCGACCACCGCGAGGTTGCCGGCGGTATCGACCGAGCGGATCCGGTTCATCCGCCGGGTGGAAAGGAGCAGCGCCGAACCGTCCGCGGGCGGCGTCGCCCCGCCGACCATGCCGGTGTTGCCGCCCTGGGGCACGATCTTCACGCCCAGTTCGCCGGCGAGGCGGATGATCGCGGCGACTTCCTCCGTCGATCCGGGAGAGAGAAGCGCCGGCGCGCTGCCATGATAGCGACCGCGCCAATCCGACTCCCAGGGCTCGATCTCGTGGGGATCGGTGGTCACCGTCTTGGGGCCGAAGCGTTCCAGGATGGTATCGACGAGCTGCTGCTGGGCTGGTGTCATGGTATTTTTGGGCTAGCACGCGGGGTGCCAGTTCATCCACTGTTCAAACCTGCAACGTACATAACCAACGCGAAATGCCGAATCCGTTCCTGGTCGCATCCAGCCTGCTGCTCCTCGTCGCCGCGCCCGCCGCGGCGCCTGCGGGCGCGCCTGACTGGAAAGCGGTTACCATCGCACTGCAACAGCAGCAGGAGCAGCAGGAGCGCGTGACGATCCAGGTGCCGCGCGTCACCATCACCAGCAGCGCCACCATCGTGGTGCGCCGTGCGCCGCGCGTGATCGAGAAAAAGGCCAAGGACTGCGTGAAGGTCCGCGACATCTCGGGCTTCGCCGGCGTCAACACGCAGGACAGCGTCGACCTGGTGCTGCGTGACGGCTCGCTGCTGCGCGCCAAGCTGGGGCGCAAATGCCAGGCGCTGGGCTTCTACAACGGGTTCTACGTGAAGACGAACAAGGACCAGAAGATCTGCGCCGGACGCGATTCGATCCGCACGCGCGCAGGCCGTTCGTGCGACGTCGAGGACTTCAGGACGCTCGAACTGGCACGCTGAACGCCTCTACGCTTGACTTTCCCCGACAAATCCGCAAGCGCGTGCAGACTTCGCGCGTGGGTTTTGCCACGCCGATTTTCCGGAAAATTGCATGAGCTTTGCCGATCTCGGCCTTTCTGACGAACTTCTGCGCGCAGTGACCGATGCGGGCTATACCGAGCCCACGCCGATTCAGCAGCAGTCGATCCCCCCCGTGCTGATGGGCAAGGACCTGATCGGCATCGCCCAGACGGGCACGGGCAAGACAGCCGCCTTCGTCCTCCCGATGATCGACATCCTCGGCGAAGGGCGCACCCGCGCGCTGATGCCGCGATCGCTCATCCTCGAGCCAACGCGCGAGCTTGCCGCGCAGGTCGCCGAGAATTTCGAGAAATACGGCACCCATCACAAGCTCTCCATGGCCCTGCTGATCGGCGGCGTGCAGATGGGCGACCAGGTGAAGGCGCTGGAAAAGGGCGTGGACGTGCTGATCGCCACGCCGGGCCGGCTGATGGACCTGTTCGGCCGCGGCAAGATCCTGCTCAACGGCTGCAACCTGCTGGTGATCGACGAGGCGGACCGGATGCTCGACATGGGGTTCATCCCCGATATCGAGGAGATCTGCACCAAGCTGCCCAAGGAACGGCAAACCCTGCTCTTCTCGGCGACGATGCCGCCGGTGATCAAGAAGCTGGCGGACAAGTTCCTCAACGATCCCAAGCGCGTGGAAGTCGCCCGCCCGGCGACGACCAACACCAACATCACGCAGTATCTCATCGAAACCACGACGATGAAGAAGCGCGAGACGCTGCGCGCGCTGCTCGAGGCCGAGAACGTCCAGACCGGCATCATCTTCTGCAACCGCAAGACCACGGTGCGCGAGCTCAACAAGAGCCTGCAGCGCCACGGCTTCCGTTCGGCCGAGATCCATGGCGACATGGACCAGCCGGCCCGCCTTGCCGAGCTCGACCGGTTCAAGAAGGGCGATGTGAACATCCTCGTCGCCTCGGACGTCGCCGCGCGCGGGCTCGACATCAAGGGCGTGAGCCACGTCTATAATTTCGACGCGCCCTGGCATCCGGACGATTATGTCCACCGCATCGGCCGCACCGGCCGCGCCGGCGCCAAGGGCACCGCCTATACGCTGGTGACCAAGGAAGACGCCGAGAATATCGCGCAGATCGAGAAGCTCACCGGCCAGAAGATCGACCGGGTGAAGCTGCGGAGCGCGCCCGCCCCGTCGGCAGAGGACGAGCGCGAGGAAGCGCCGCGCGGCCGCAAGCGCAAGAGCGACGAGGACAAGGGTGGCGAGCAGGGCGGCCGGAGCCGCGCCGCGAAGGCCGAGCCGAAGCGCGAGGCCGAGCCGAAGCGCGATGAAGCCCGCCGCGAAGCGCCCCGGCGCGAAACGCGCGACGATCAGCCGCGCCGCGAACGCGGCCGCCGCCGCGACGAGCGCGACGACGGTCCGGACGAGGGCTGGAACGGCCCGATCCCGGACTTCCTGAACTACACGCTCGCCGAATGATCCGGTGTGCCGGGCTGGCGCCGGCACTGACGGCGGCGATGCTGCCCGGCGCGGCGCCGGCCCGGCAGATCGCTCCGCGGATCGGCGGGTGCGCACTCGACCGGCTGCCGTTCCTGCTGGCCGGCTTACTGGTGCGCTGGGCCCGATGATCGAATATGTACCCATCGTCGAGAGTCCCTGCGTCAGCATCTGCGTGATGGACGCGGCCACCGGCTGGTGCATCGGCTGCGGCCGCACGCTTGACGAGATCGCTCGCTGGGGCATCACCGACCAGGCCGATCGCGACGCCGTGACGGCCGAGCTGCCCGCGCGGATGGAGAGGCTGGAACGGCGAGGATAGCAATCGGCCGGCGCGTATGAGAGCTTGCGCGGACTGAATCCGGAGCAGGCGCGATGCTGATCCCGACGCTAACCGTTCGCGACATGCGCGAGGCGATCGCGTTCCACACCGAAGTGCTCGACTTCAAGATCGCGGCGCGGCTTCCCGAAGCGGATCCCTTCTACCTGGTCCTGATCGGGGGGCCGGACGAATTGCACCTCTCGCTGCGCTCGGGCGGTATCCCGCAGGGGCCCGCCACGGCGATCCTGGTCTGCAGCGATATCGACGCGCTGCTTGCCACCTACCGCGCGCGGGGCCTGGCCATACCGACCCGGCCCGATTCCCCCGTGCATGCGGAGCCGATCGACCAGAGCTGGGGCACGCGCGAATTCTATATCGACGATCCCAGCGGCAACACGCTGATCCTGCAGCAGCGCTAGAAGCGACCTTCAGCGCGCCGAACGCTCAAATGCCGCGACATTGTGACGAACGCGCCGGCGGCGGGACGAACGACATGGACAACCGCACCTTCGGACTGCGATCCAGGGACCAGGCGACGGCACGAACCGAGCCTTCAGGGAGGATCGTCATGCCCATCGGCCGCAGGGAAGTTCTGAAGCTGGGCGGCGCCGGGGCCGCCTGTGCCCTTTTGCCGGGCGCGATGGCCGCTCCCGCGATCGGGCGCGCGATTATCGACGTCCATATGCATGCCTATCCGGCGACGATGCAGCTTCCCGCCCCGGTCACCAATCCGATCTCGGGCTTCAAGAGCCCGATCCGGACCGGCACCGACCATCTCGCCGCGTGCATCGCCGAGATGAAGAAGCACAATGTCGTGAAGGGCGTAGTGAGCGGCGGCGATGGCGACCGGCTCCAGGCAGCGATCGACTGGCATGACCGCGACCCCGGCCGCTTCGTCGCCGGCGCCGGCATTCGCGGCTCGGAAGATACGCCGCTGCCGCCGCTCGAGGTGCTCCGCAAGGCCTTTGCCGACGGCAGGCTAAAGGTGCTGGGCGAAGTGACGTCGCAATATGCCGGGCTGTCGCTCAGCGACCCCAAATACGACCCCTATCTCGCGCTGGCCGAAGAATTCGACGTGCCGGTCGCGCTCCACACCGGCACCATGCCCGCGGGGACGAGCTTCGATCCCTGCTGCACCGCTGCGCGGGCACGCTTCGGCAATCCCGAACTGGTCGAGGAAGCGCTCAACCGCCATCCCAAGCTGCGCCTCAACATCATGCATGGCGGCTGGCCCTATCTCGACGACACGATCGCGATGCTGATGCTCTATCCGAACGTGAACATCGACACCGGCGCGATCGACTGGCTGCTGCCGCGCCCGGCCTTTCACGCCTATTTGCGAAGCTTCGTGGACTCGGGCTTCTCCAAGCGCATCATGTTCGGATCCGACCATATGTACTGGCCCGACGCGATCGGCCTTGCCATCGAGGGGATCGAGAGCGCGGCCTTCCTGACCGAAGCGCAGAAGCAGGACATACTGCACGACAACGCCGTGCGCTTCTACAAGCTGTGAGCGCGTAGCGGCGTTCAGGCCGCCGGCTGCAACTCCGCCGCCAGCGCATCGTCCTTGGCCGAGGCGCGCTGATAGGCCTCGCGGCTGCTCAGCCGGCCGAAATATTCCAGGAACGCCTCGCGCTTGGGCAGCGTGCCGAACATCGTGCCCCAACCGACCGCGGAGCCGACATAGATATCCGCCGCAGTGAAGCGGTCGCCCGCAATATACGGATGCGCGGAGACGGCCCTTTCCAGCACGTCCACCGTCAGTTCGTAATTGCCATAGCCGAACATGCGGCCCTGCTCGGGGCGGGGGACGAACTGCGCGGCATGGTTGGTCACCGCCTGCTCGACCGGGCCGGCGGCGAAGAAAAGCCAGCGATAATAATCGGCGCGCTCGTCCGCAACGGGCGCGAGGCCCGCCGCCGGAAAGGCTTCGGCCAGATAGGCGCAGATCGCCGCGCACTCAGTGACGACGCGGCCGCCATGGACGATTGCCGGCACCTTCCCCATGGGATTGATGCCGAGATAATCCTCGCCCTTCATGGTCGTGCCATATTCGACGAGCTGCGTATCATAAGATGCGCCAACCTCTTCCAGCGCCCAGCGGACGATGCGCCCGCGAGACTGGGGATGGGTGTAGAAGATCAGCTCGTCCGCCATGGCTTCCCTCCGAATCAATCGAACATAAAGTGAACAGAATCGTCGATCGCGTCAAGCGCCGGTCAGAGCGCGGCAAAGGTGCCGAGCAGGCGTTCCCATGCCCGATTGGCCTGGTCGGCATTGTAGACCTGGCTGTCCGGCGGGCACCAGCCGTGCATCGTGCCCTTGTAGACTTCGATCTCCGCCGGCTGGTCGCTCGCGGCAAAGGCGGCCTTGAGCTTGTCCTTGTCCTCCGGCGACCGGGCATCGTCATTCTCGGCGATGGCGATCAGCCAGCGCGCCTTCATCTGCGGCACCAGCGCGATCATGCCGTCGGCCGCCAGCCCGCCGCCATGGAAGGTCGCGCCGCCACGGACGCGCGCCGGCACCGCGGCGGCCGTGTACATGACCATCGGGCCGCCCATGCAATAGCCGGTGCTGCCGATGCCGCGCTTGGCATCAACTTCCTTCTGCCGGTCGACCCAGGCGACAAAGGCCTTCGCGTCGCGCGTGGTCGCGTCCGGCGTGAGCAGCTGGCGCCAGGGGCCGACCTTGGCCCGAAGCGCGTCGTCGAAGCCCTGGCCGAGCGTGACGAAGGGCGATTTGGTCGAGCGGTAGAACTGGTTGACGGTGAGCACCGCATAGCCCGAGCGGGCGAGCCGATCGGCCATCTGGCGGAAAGCGGGCCGCAACCCGAAAATGTCCGGCCACACGATCACGGCAGGATGCCGGCCGGTCGCAGGCGCGACGAAATAGGCGTCGCAGCTGCCGTCCGGCGTGGCGATGAGGGTGTCGCGCCCCGCGATCTCGGCTGCTTTGGCAGGCATCGGCAACAGCGCCGCGACGCCCGCGGCGGTCGCTCCCGCACCGAATTCGCGGCGTGTCATCAGGAAGTGCGCATTGTCGGCGGCGGTCAGCTCGTCACACACGGGATCCCTCCACGGCTTCGGATGGCGCCCCGGCACGCCGAGTCGCGGCTGCGAGGCTACACGCCCCGTCCGCCGCCGTCATGCCGCGAGGCGATCCTGCCGGGCATGGCGGGCAAAGGGGCTGAGGCCGAGCCAGCGCTGCATCTGCGCGGCGATGCCGGGCGCGCCGGTGAGCAGCAGCGCCTCGCGATCGAGCGCATCCCGCACGGTCTCATATCCCATCCAGATCGCCGTCATGGTGCGCAGATCCGAAGAGACGAACAGATCGACGTCGTGCCCGGGATCGATCGAGCACAGATCGACCCCCGCCTGCGGATCCACCACCAGCCAGTAACGGCGGCGCGGATCGGGCTGCTCGGGAAAGCGGAACTGGATCACGTTGCGCCTCGGGGGCAGCGGCGTGGGGTCGAGGTGACGGCGCATGTCCCACATCAGCAGCTGCGCATCGAGGTGCTGGAGCGACAGGTCATACTCCACCCAGCGCTGCCCCCAGATGCCGAACGCTTCGATCACCGGCCCGAGCTCGCGCCCCGCCTCGGTGAGCCGATAATCGGCCCCGCCCGCCTCGCGCGCGACGATGCCGGCGCATTCCAGCTCCTTGAGCCGCTGCGAGAGCAGTGCGGGCGACATGCGCGGCACGCCGCGGCGCAGGTCGTTGAACCGCGTCGATCCCGCGAACAGCTCGCGCAGCAGCACTACCGTCCAGCGCGTGCACAATATCTCCGCCGCCATCGCGACGGGACAGAATTGCTTGTAGCTCCCTTGCGTCATCCCCGATCCTTCACGAACGTGCAGGCACATTAGTTCAGACTCTGTACCGGGCAAGTTCAGTTTCTGAACTGGAGTGGGTTCCCCAAGATGGGTGATTGGCGACGCGACCAATCGCCGAAGAGAGGAATGACGATGCAAGGCAAGACGGAGACGCGGGACTGGATCGCCGACGCCAGGGTGATCGCGGCGGAAATCGAGGCGCACGCCGATCGCCACGACGCCGAGGAGAGCTTCGTGGCCGAAGGCTATGCGCGGCTCAGGGCAGCGGGATTCTTCAAGGCGCTAGTGCCGGAGGCGCTGGGGGGTGGAGGCGCGGATCTCGCCGATATCTGCGGCGCGATCCGCGTGCTGGGCGCGGCCTGCGGATCGACCGCGCTCGCCTTCTCCATGCACACTCATCTGGTCGCCGCGGCGGCGTGGCGCCTGCGCCATCAGGACGCGCCGACCGAAGGGCTGCTCCGCCGAGTGGCGGCCGAGGACCTGATCCTCGTCTCGAGCGGGGGATCGGACTGGCTGGAGAGCGCCGGCACCGCCGAGAAGGTGGAGGGCGGCTTCCGCATCACTGCGCGCAAGCCCTTCTCCAGCGGCTGCGAGATGGGCCATCTGCTGATGACCAGCGCGGTGTACGACGATCCCGAGGCGGGGCCGACCGTGCTCCATTTCGGCGTGCCCCTGAATGCGGACGGCGTCGCCATCGCCGATGCCTGGCACGTGCTGGGCATGCGCGGCACCGGCTCGCACGACCTGGTGCTCGACGGCGTGTTCCTGGCCGACGCGGCGGTCGCCGGGCGGCGGCCGCAGGGCAAGTGGCACATGCTGTTCCACGTGATCAGCATGATTGCCTTTGCCGCGATCTATTCGGCCTATATGGGCGTGGCGGATGGAGCGCGGCGGCGCGCGCTGGAGATCGCCCGCACCCGCACGCCCGATGCGCATATGCTCCAGCGCGTCGGCGAGATGGAGAACGCCCATGCCGCGGCGGACATGGCGACGCGCGAGATGATCGCGATCGCCGTCGGCGGCCAGCCGGGGCCGGACACGACCAGCCGAGCGATGATCTGCCGCACCTTGCTGGGCACGGCGGCGATCGACACGGTCAGCCGGGCAATGGACGTCGCCGGCGGCGCGAGCTTCTATCGCAAGGCCGGGCTGGAGCGCGCCTTTCGCGAGGTGCAGGGCGCCCGCTTCCACCCGTTGCAGCGCGAGCCGCAACTCGCATTGGCCGGCCGCGTCGCGCTGGGGCTCGACATCGACGGCTGAGCCCGGCATGCGTCGCCCCGTCACGAGAGGGCGGCGCATGGATATCCAGGCCTATTTCGCGCGAATCGGGCATGACGGGCCGCTGACGCCCGATCGCGCGACACTGAGCACGCTGATGCAAGCGCATCTCGCGGCCTTTCCCTTCGAGAATCTCGACGTGCAGCTGAAGCGACCGGTTTCGATCGCGCCGGACGCGATCTTTGCCAAGCTGGTGACGCACCGGCGCGGCGGCTGGTGCTTCGAGCAGAACGGACTGTTCGGGCGCGTGCTCGAAGCGCTGGGTTTCGAAGTGCGCCGGATCTGCGCGGGCGTGATGCGGCACGTGCACGGCGCACAGGCGATGGGCAACCATCTGGCATTGGTCGTCATGCTGGAGGGCCGGCCCTGGCTGGTCGATGTCGGCTTCGGGGGCATGCAGGCGGCGCCGCTGCCGCTGTTGCCGACGGAAGCGCACCATGCACCCTATGACGTCGCGCTGCGCGAAGCGGAAGGATGGTGGCGGTTCGAAGAGCGCTATGGCGCGGGCGACCCGTTCAGCTACGACTTTCGGGACGCGCCTGCCGACGAGGCATTGCTCGCGCGGCGCTGCGACGAATTGCAGACCCGGCCCGAATCACCCTTTGTCCAGAATCTCGTGGTCCTGCAGCGCCGCGGCGATCGCCACACGACGCTACGCGGGCGGGTGCTGACCGAGCGCGGGCCGGAAGGGGAAACGCAGGAACTGCTCCCCGATGCCCGGACGCTGGTCGAGCGGCTCGATCAGCGTTTCGGATTGCAGGTGCCGGAAGCGGCGGAGCTATGGGACGGGATCCGCGCGCGCCACGCCGCTCTCTTTCCGGACGAAACCTAGCCCGGCCCCGTTTCTACGGGCCGGTTCACCGTCAGTTGCTGCTGCTGTTGTTGCGGAACAGCGTCTCGGCGGTATGCTCGATCGGAGCGGCCGGAGCGTCTTCACCGGCGGCCTCGGCGTCGCGGGCCGCGGCCTGGCGCTCGGCGCGGAGCTGCTCGATCAGCGCCTCGCGGTCGCCTTCAAGACGCGTATCCACCTGCGCTTCGATGCCGGCGGCCTTGGCGGCCTTGGCGACGATCGCGTCGAGCTCGCGCTGGGAAGTGAGGCCCAGCGTGACCGGGTCCTTCGGCACGATGTTGGCGATGTTCCAGTGGCTGCGGTCGCGGATCGCGGCGATCGTGGTGCGCGTGGTGCCGATCAGCTTGCCGATCGCACCGTCCGAGATCTCGGGATGGTTGCGCAGGATCCAGGCGATGCCGTCCGGCTTGTCCTGGCGCTTGGAGACCGGCGTGTAGCGCGGGCCCTTGGTACGGCGGACCTGCTCGGGGCCCTTGAGCATCTTGAGGACATAGTTCGCGTCCTTCTGGCCCTTCTCGATCTCGTCCATCGTCAGCTCGTGCGCACGGACCGGATCGCGGCCGGTGAGCTTGGTCGCGGCGGTATCGTCGGCGATCGCCTGGACCTCGAGGATGTGCAGGCCACAGAACTCGGCGATCTGATCGAACGAGAGCGAAGTGTTGTCGACCAGCCAGGAAGCGGTCGCATGGGGCATCAGCGGCTGGGCCACTTACAGTCTCCAGAAATAGAAGAGGCCGCCCATCACGGGCGGCCTGTAACGGGGACGACTTAATGCTATGCGCAGCGAAGAGCAAGGAAAAGGGGGCGGAAAGAGTCTTCGACGCGATCGCCAATCTCCGCCGTCGCAGCGAAGGCCGGGATGCACCTCATACCCAGGTTGGACCTCATATTCTTCCTTCGTCATTCCGGCCTAGGGCGAAGCCTCGTTCAGCAAACCTTGTCATCCCCGCGCAGGCGGGGATCCAGGGTAGTATGAGACATCGACGCCATCGCGCGAACGCTCTCCGGAGAGGGCTGGGCCTGCCGCACGCACCCCACCCTTGGCCCTGGATCCCCGCCTCTGCGGGGATGACGAAGTGGGAGCATTGTCTCCATGCAAATCAAATATTTATATGGGTCCTCAACCTAGCGCTCGAGGCCCGTTGCCTTGCGGGCAGAAGAAGAAGCGGGATCCCGGCTCAAGGCCGGGGTGACGACGGGAAATCAGATGCTGGCTCGAGTTGCCAACCTAAGCCGCCACCCGCTCCCCGTGCATCGGGTGGAGCGCGCTCAGGAACTGGCGGGCGCTGGCTTCCCAGGTGAAGGTCCGGCCATAGGCCGCACATGCCGCGCGGTCCTTGGTCAGCGCCTCGCCGATCGCCTTGGTCAGATCGACGTCCATCGCCCCGGTTTCGGGCGTGAGCACGTCGATCGGCCCGGTGACCGGATAACCGGCGACCGGCACGCCGCAGGCCAGCGCCTCGATCATCACCAGCCCGAACGTGTCGGTCTTGCTCGGGAAGACGAACACGTCCGCCGCGGAATAGGCGGAGGCGAGCTCGGCGCCGAACATCGGGCCGAGGAACTTCGCTTCGGGAAAGCGCGCCTGGAGCGAGGCACGCGCCGGCCCGTCGCCCACCACCACCTTGGTGCCTGGATGGGTGGTCTTGAGGAACGCCTCGAGATTCTTCTCGATCGCAACCCGGCCGACATAGAGCTGCACCGGACCTTCGAGATCCTTCATCGCCGGATGCGGAACAAGGCCGGGACGGAAATTGCCGAGATCCACGCCGCGTCCCCAATGCTTCACATGGGACAGCCCGTGATCGGTCAGCGACTGGCGGATCGAGGGAGTGGAAGCGAGGATCGCCTGGCTCGGGGCGTGGAACCACCGGATGTAGCGCCAGATCCACTCCGACGGCACGCCCGAGCGCGCCGAAACATAATCCGGGAACTGCGTATGATAGGCCGTGGTGAAAGGCATTTCGTGCCGGATGCACCAGCGCCGCGCCGCGACGCACAACGGCCCTTCGGTGGCGAGATGGATCGCGGTCGGCCCGAATTCCTCGAGCATCGCGCCCACGCTGGCGACGCGGGCGAGCGCGAGGCGGATTTCCGGATAGGTCGGGCAGGGCAGCGAATAGAAGAGATCCGGCGAGATCACCTCGACCAGATGCCCCTGTTTCTCGAGCACTCGGCGCACCGACTGCAGCGTGCGCACCACTCCATTCACCTGGGGCTCCCAGGCGTCGGTCACGATAGCTATCCGCACAGGTCCGACCTCCGTTGCCGTCACGCAGCCGCCAGTCTGACCCCGGACGCTGCTTCGCTTTCGCGCTTCGCCATCTCTTCAGCCCAATGGAGAATTTCCATGGTACCGTCGTAATGCTCAACGAGCGCGGTGCAACCCTCCACCCAATCGCCGTCATTGTAATAGGCGATGCCTTCGATGTTGCGCATCTCGGCAGTGTGGATATGCCCGGCGATCACGCCGTCGACTCCTCGCGCACCGGCTTCGTGCGCGACGATCTCTTCGAACTTCGAGATGAACTCGACTGCGTTCTTCACTTTAGCCTTGGCGTATTTGCTCAGCGACCAATAGGGCATGTCGAGCCAGCGGCGGACGCGGTTCACCAGCCGGTTGAGGCCCATCATCATTTCATAGGCCGCGTCGCCCAGATGGGCGAGCCAGCGGTGCGACATGGTGATCGCGTCGAACTCATCGCCGTGCAGGACAAGCAGGCGACGGCCGTCGGCGGTCGTGTGGATCGCCTGGCGGCGAATATGGACGCCGCCGAAGTTCAGCCCGGAGAACTGGCGGAACATCTCGTCATGATTGCCCGGGATGTAGACGATCTCGGTGCCGCGCTTGGCCCGCTTGAGCACGCGCCAGACGATGTCGTTGTGCGCGTCGGGCCAGTAGAAGCGCTTCTTGAGCGCCCAGCCGTCGATGATGTCGCCCACCAGGTACATCACGTCGCTGTCGACATGGTCGAGAAAGTCGATGAGCATCTCGGCATTGCAGCCGCGCGTGCCGAGATGGACGTCCGAGATCCAGATCGAACGATAGCGCTTGCGCTCCGTGATCGCCCTTTCGGGGATCGACGGCGTCGACGCATGAAAATCCGCGACGTGCTGCGCGTCGAACGGAAGCCTGGTGATCGTGGCCATTTAACCAGCCCTGCAAATGCCCTTGCCTGGCTCGGCTAAATGGCCGCGGAATATTACATTTCGAATCGTTTCGACTTCACGCGGATGTCACAGAAACCTGCATAATCTCATAGCTTCCCCCGACTCGATCGGCTTGCCTGCTTCAAGCGTCCATCGGAATGTACCGCGGCAGCGCCGCCACCCGGTCGAGCCAGGCGCGGACTGCGGGATAGGGCCGGAGGCTGAACCCGCCAGTTTCGGCGACATGCGTATAGGCGTAGAGCGCGATATCGGCGAGCGTGAGCCGGTCGGCCACGAACCAGTCGCGCTTCTCCAGATGCTCGTCCATCAACGCGAGCGCCGCTTCGCCCGCCGCACGCTTCGCCGGAAGCATCGCGCGTTGCCCCTCGCTCAGATTGTCCAGGCCGATCCAGACCTGCCAGAACCGCAGCGTCGCGACATTGGGTTCGTGGTTATATTGTTCCCAGAACAGCCAGCGCAGCATGTCGGCGCGCGCAAACCGGTCGTGCGGAATCAGGTCGCTGCCATCGGCCAGATAGAAGCAGGCGGCATTGCTCTCGGGCAGGAAATCGTCGACGCCGACCTGAAGCACCGGGATACGACCATTGGGATTGACCTCGCCGAGGAACGCCGGCGTGCGCGTCTCCCCTTTCACGATGTCATATTCGCGCCGTTCGAGCGGCAGCCCCAGATGCGCGGCGGTGAGCCGGATCTTGTAGCAATTGCCCGACGCGGCATATTCGTGAAGCACCAGCGCAGCCATCATGTCCTCCCTTGACCGGCCCGCCCCTTCGGACCGGCCGGGACGTGGCGTCCAATAGAATACGCCATGCGAATCACAAGCAGCGCTTATGATCGGATACTGCCCGCGCACTGCTCCACCGGAAGATTCGGTGCGGTTTCAACGCGTCCTGCGGCCCGGCTCAGTCGATCGTCAGCACGATCTTGCCGACATGCCCGCCCGCTTCCATGCGGGCATGCGCCTCGGCTGCCCGGACAAGCGGGAACACCGTGTCGATCACCGGCTTCAGCCTGCCCTCGGCGACGAGCGGCCACACCGTACGGTGCAGTTCGTCGGCAAGAAGCGCCTTGAACTCCGGGGGACGCGGCCGCAGCGTCGACCCGGTCAGCGTCAGCCGCTTGCGCATGATCTCGAAGATCGGGATCGTCGCCTGCATGCCGCCCTGCACGGCGATGGAGACATGGCGCCCCTCCTCCGCCAGGCACTGGAGGTTGCGCGGCACATAGTCGCCGCCGACCATGTCGAGCACGATGTCGACACCCCTGCCCGCCGTGATCTCCATCGCCCGGGCGACGAAATCCTCGGCCTTGTAGTTGATCGCGTGATCGGCGCCGATCCGCCGCGCGGCCGCGCACTTCTCGTCGGATCCGGCGGTGACGATGATCGTCAGCCCGAACAGGTTGGCGAGGTGGATCGCCATCGTGCCGATGCCGCTGGTGCCGCCATGGACGAGGATCCACTCCCCCTCCGTCGCATAGGCACGCTCGAAGACGTTGCTCCAGACAGTGAACAGCGTCTCCGGCATCGCCGCGGCCTCGACCATCGAGAGCGCGGGCGGCACCGGCAGGCACTGGCCCTGCGGCGCCACCGCATATTCGGCATAGGCCCCGCCCGAGATCAGCGCGCAGACGCGCTGGCCCAGAAGCTCGCGCGGCACTTCCTCGCCCACCGCCGCGACGGTGCCGGAAATCTCCATGCCGAGAATCGAGGACGCGCCGGGCGGCGGCGGATACAGCCCCTTGCGCTGCATCACTTCGGGCCGGTTCACGCCCGCCGCGGCGACCTTGACCAGCACCTCGCCCCGCCCCGGCCGCGGCACGGGGCGCGAGACCGGCACGAGAATCTCGGGCCCGCCAGGCGCCTCGGGGTCGATTGCCAGCATCGTTTCCGGAAGACCCATCGGCTCGTCGCTTTCGAACGCAGGTGAAACCGCGGGTCTTATTGACATCGGCCCGGCCCCGGTCAACGCTGGGTCATCATGGACGCCGACGAAAATCTTCCGCGTCGCAAGGACGACCTTGTCGTCCAGCTCGCGAAGCAGGACCTCGATCCCCTTTCGGTTGAGGAGCTTAACGAGCGAATCGCGCTGCTCGAGGCCGAGATTGCGCGAAGTCGAAACAAAATTTCATTTGCCCTTAACCACCGCGCAAGCGCGGACGCTCTATTTAAGAAATGAGCGTGACGGCACCGGAGATGGGGCGAAACGCCAATCCGCTCCGGTGCGGGGCCGCTGCGCTTGATGCCGGGCCCATGCCTCCCGACATAGGGGGAGACAGGGGCCGCGTATCCTTTCCGGCCCACAGGAGTTGTACCTGAATGCCTAGTTTCGCCTCCGCCCTGGAATCGACCCTTCACAAGGCGCTCGAAGCTGCGAGCTCGCGGCGCCACGAATATGCCACGCTGGAGCATCTTCTCCTCGCGCTCGTCGACGACGAGCATGCGAGCAAGGTGATGAGCGCGTGCGGCGTCGACCTGGGCGAGCTCAAGAACACCGTGGCGCACTATCTCGACACCGAGCTCGAGGCGCTCAAGGTCGACCAGGCCACCGATCCGTCGCCGACCAGCGGCTTCCAGCGCGTCGTCCAGCGCGCCATCCTGCACGTCCAGTCCTCGGGCCGCGACGAAGTGACCGGCGCCAACGTGCTCGTCGCCCTGTTCAGCGAGCGCGAGAGCTACGCCGTCTATTTCCTCCAGCAGCAGGACATGAGCCGCCTCGACGCGGTCAGCTACATCTCGCACGGCGTCGGCAAGGGCGGCACCGGCAGCACCGAGGCGACCACGCCCAAGGGTGCCGCCGACGAGGACAAGGCCGCCAAGCAGGAGACCAAATCCGGCAAGGGCGAGAGCGCGCTCAAGCAGTTCACCGTCGATCTCAACGAAAAGGCCAAGGCCGGCAAGGTCGATCCGCTGATCGGCCGCGCCGCCGAAGTGGACCGCACCGTGCAGATCCTCTGCCGCCGCTCGAAGAACAACCCGCTCTATGTGGGCGATCCCGGCGTAGGCAAGACCGCGATCGCGGAAGGCCTGGCACGCAAGATCGTCGAGGGCGAAGTGCCCGAGGTGCTCAAGGAAGCGGTGATCTATTCGCTCGACATGGGCGCGCTGCTCGCCGGCACCCGGTATCGCGGCGATTTCGAGGAGCGGCTGAAGCAAGTCGTCACCGAGCTGGAGAAGCTGCCCCACGCGGTGCTGTTCATCGACGAGATCCATACGGTGATCGGCGCCGGGGCCACCAGCGGCGGCGCGATGGACGCGTCGAACCTGCTCAAGCCCGCACTCTCCGGGGGCTCGATCCGCTGCATCGGCTCGACCACCTACAAGGAATTCCGCAACCATTTCGAGAAGGACCGGGCGCTGCTCCGGCGCTTCCAGAAGATCGACGTGAACGAACCGACCGTGGAGGACACGATCAAGATCCTCGCCGGGCTGCGCACCGCGTTCGAAGAGCATCACCACGTCAAGTACACCCCCGACGCGATCAAGTCGGCAGTGGAGCTGAGCGCGCGCTACATCAACGACCGCAAGCTGCCCGACAAGGCGATCGACGTGATCGACGAAGTCGGCGCGATGCAGATGCTGGTGCCGCCGTCCAAGCGCAAGAAGACGATCACGCCCAAGGAAATCGAGGCCGTGATCGCCACCATGGCGCGCATCCCGCCAAAGAGCGTGTCGACCGACGACACCAAGACGCTGGCGAACCTGGAGACCGACCTGAAGCGAGTCGTGTTCGGCCAGGACAAGGCGATCGAGGTGCTGTCGTCCGCGATCAAGCTGAGCCGCGCGGGCCTGCGCGATCCGGACAAGCCGATCGGCAACTATCTCTTCTCGGGCCCGACCGGCGTCGGCAAGACCGAAGTGGCGAAGCAGCTCGCCGAACTGCTCGGCATTCCGCTCCAGCGGTTCGACATGTCGGAATATATGGAGCGCCACTCGGTGAGCCGCCTGATCGGCGCGCCTCCGGGCTATGTGGGCTATGACCAGGGCGGCCTGCTCACCGACGCGGTCGACCAGCAGCCGCACTCGGTGCTCCTGCTCGACGAGATCGAGAAAGCGCATCCGGACCTGTTCAACATCCTCCTCCAGGTGATGGACAACGGCAAGCTGACCGACCACCACGGCAAGACGGTCGACTTCCGCAACGTGATCCTGATCATGACCACCAATGCCGGCGCATCGGACATGACCAGGGAGTCGATCGGCTTCGGCGAGATCAGTCGCGACGACGTGCAGGAAGAGGCGGTGAAGAAGCTCTTCACGCCGGAATTCCGCAATCGCCTGGATGCGATCGTGCCGTTCGATTACCTGCCCACCGCGGTGGTCAGCCGGGTGGTGGACAAGTTCATCCTCCAGCTCGAGCTGCAGCTGGCGGATCGCGGCGTCCACATCCAGCTCGACGAACCGGCCAAGGCATGGCTCACCGAGAAAGGCTATGACAAGCTGTACGGCGCCCGCCCGATGAGCCGTCTGATCCAGGAGAAGATCAAGCAGCCGCTGGCCGAGGAGTTGCTGTTCGGCAAGCTCGTCCATGGCGGCGAGGTGAACGTGAAGCTGAAGGACGGCGTGCTGAACTTCCAGATCACGCCGGCCGCGCCCAAGCCGAAGAAGGGCAAGAGGGCCGAAGCCGCCAAGGCGTCCAAATAGGCGCTTGGGCCCTTGAAGGACGATGCGGGCCGGGAGGCAACTCCCGGCCCGCTTTCTTTGCCAGGCCCTGCGGCGGACCCATTCTGGTGTCGCGGGCCTGTGTTCGCGCCCGATGACGCGGGCGCCGAAGGATCAGCGATTGCGGCTCGCGACTTCGGCGCCGCGATTGGCGAGCGCGATGGCGCGGTCGACCTGCGGGCGCGCGGCCTCGACCGCGATCTTGTGGCAGGCGCGGACGGCACGGCTGGGCAGTATCGAGCCGGGAACGCGATCGTCGCCACAGGCACGGGCGGCGGCGTGGTTCACGCGACGATGCAGCGCCGCCCGGCCGGTGGCAGTGGCGAGCTCGCCGGACCGGTATGAAACCTTCACGCTGTTCTGGGCAAACGCCGGCACGGCCGGAACCGCGAGCGCGGCGGCGATGAGAAGGATCTTCATGATATGCTCCTGCGCGAGATGGTGCTTCTACCCGCTCCTCGCAGCCGATCTATCGCCGGCCCGGGCGCGCCCTAGTTGCGCGATGCGTCAGCCGCATGATCGGACGATTACGTCGCGCAGTCTTTGATGTGACGATTGCGATGGGCCAGGCGCTTCGCCTTCGCCGATGGCACATGCGTTATACATAGACAACACACTCGTCGCGTCTTCGTGTCGACGCCGCGGGGAGCGCTTGCGTTTCGGGTCGCGGCCATGGGCTTTCCAGGGAGAATCCGAATGCAATCGATGAAATGGAGAATTGTGGGCGCCGGCACGGCGCTGACGGGTACGCTCGCCGCCGGCCTGGTTGCTGCGCAGACGGGCAACGATACCGCGCCCGAAGCGCGCTACGTGATGGATGTCGGCACCACCGCCGGCATGATGGGCCAGGGCGACAACCGCGAGATGACGCTGCGGCTCGGTTCGCGCCTGCCCGCCGCCGGCGGGGCGCCCAGGGCCGATCATTTCCTGCCGGAGGGCATGCGGATGGGCGCATCGGTGCCGCTCGTCTCGCCCGAACCCGCCAGGCCGGGCACGCGCGACGACGAAGACAAATATGCCTATGACAAGTTCGCGCGGCCCAAGGGGCGGCTGCTGATCTATTGGGGCTGCGGCGCGCATGCCGGGCCGGGCCAGCCGATGGTGATCGACTTCGCCAAGCTCGGCAAGGGCCAGACCCCGCCCGAACTGTTCAGCGCGCGCATCCCGGCCGAAGCGGTGCCGCGGCCGGGAACCAGCCGCACCTATGGCGACTGGCCGAACGGCAAGACCAACGCGAAGGTACGGAGCAACTCCTCGCTGATCGGCCAGCACCGGATCGCCGGCAACTACAGCCCCGAGATCGGCTTCGCGCTGACCCAGGACTTCATGGCTGCGCCACGCGTGAAGTCCGGCCAGGCCCCCGACGGATCGGTACCGCTCACCTGGGCGGCGGTGCCCGCCGCTACGGGCTATTATGCCTGGGCGATGGGCTCGGCCGGCGCGAGCACGGACGACATGGTCTGGTGGGCGTCTTCTGCCACCCGCCAGTTCGGCGGCGACCTGTGGGGCTGGCTCTCGCCGGCCACGGTGAGCCGGCTGGTCGGGCAGAAAGTGGTGATGCCGCCGAGCCAGGCGAGCTGCACCATTCCCGCCGAGGTGAAGAAGGCCACGGGCGAGGTGCTGATGGGCTTCCTCTACGCCTATGGCCCGGAAGCGAATTTCGCCTTCCCCGAAAGACCCGGCGACCCGAAGCGCGCCTGGCGCCCGAAATGGACCGCCAAGGTCCGCTACCGCGCGCTCGGCAATTTCATGGCCGGCATGCCAGACATGGGCGAGGCGATGCGCGGCCAGATGCCCGAACGCGGGGAAGGACGGCCCGAGCAGAAACCCAAGCCCTGCAAGCCCAAGATCAGCGGGCTGCTGAAGCGCGCCGCGGGCCTCGGCGACGGTTGCTGAGCCCCTGGCGGGCGATAAGTGGCTGAACGGCCTCATAAAGACGACCCGGTACGGATGTATCTTTACGGGTTGTTTGTCATGTCGGGCGTAGATGTGCGCCATGCTGGCGTTGCGTTTCCTGCGGCTGTCCGTCCTTGTCGGCGCGTTGATCGCGCTGCTGGGCATGGTTGCGCCCGCGCGGGCGCAGGCCAATGCGGGGCGCGGGCTCGACATCTGCGTGCTGCGCGACACCGGCGGGATGAACCCGGCCGAGCTGATCCGTCACCCCGAACGCTTCGATTGCAGGACACCGCAATACCGGCTCGGTCCGGGCGATTTCTGGGTGATCTCGCGGGACATCGACCAGCGCTCGCGCGCGCACAATCCGCTCTCGGTACGCTTCGCCAGCCTGTGGCAGCAGGGCCTGGCGCTGCACACGCTCTATTCCGATGGCCGGATGGCGACGCAGCGCACGGACGCCCGCGGCATCACGCGCTGGATCCAGCTCGGCGCGATCGCCGAGATTCCGCTCGAGCAGCGGGAGGCGGAGGTCGTCCGCCTGCTCTGGCACATCGAGGGATCGGCGAACATGCGCGGCGTCGTGCTGGGGCCGCGGCTGGTGACCGGCACGGAGAGCCAGCAGGCGAACATTTCGCTCACTGCGCTCTATGCCGGCTTTGGCGGGCTCTGCCTGGCGCTGCTCGTCTATAATCTCGCATTATGGGGCGCGCTGCGTCACCGGTTCCAGCTCTTCTACTGCGTGATGGCACTGGGGCTGCTCGGCTATGTCTTCTCCTCGTCGGGCGCGCTGGCCTGGGCCTTTCCCGACATCGCCAACAATGATCGACTGCGGCTCAACTATCTCCTGCTCGGCTTCACCGGGGCGAGCGCTCTGGTCTTCGCCCGCAGCTTCTTCGAGGAGCAGGTGTTCGCCGGCTGGCTCGGCCGCTTCGTCTATGTGGTGGCCGGGGCGCTGCTCGGCGTGGGGCTGCTCGTCTTCTGCTTCGCCCCGCTCAACGTCCAGCTCGTCGATGCAGCCTTCAGCACCGTGTTCCTGATGCTGGGTGCGGCGGTGGCGCCCACGCTGTGGCGCGCCTGGCGCGTGCGCTCCAACTATCTGTGGCTGTTCGCGATCGGCTGGGGCGCGCCCATCCTCACTTCGCTGATGCGGACGCTCGCCAATTTCCACGTCCTCCGCTGGAGCTTCTGGCTCGACAATTCGACCTTGCTCTCCATGGCGCTGGAGGCGCTGATGTCGAGCCTGGCCATCGCCTATCGCATCAAGCTGCTGCGCGACGAGCGCGACGACGCGATCGCCAGCGAAGTGATGGCGCGCCGCCTGGCCGACACCGATCCGCTCACCGGCCTGCTCAACCGCCGCGCCTTCCTCGCCCAGGCGATCGGCCGGCCGGGCGAGCAGCAGCTGCTCATCGCCGACATCGATCACTTCAAGCGCGTCAACGAGACGCTGGGGCATGACGGCGGCGACGAGGTGCTGCGCCTGCTCGCCCGCACGCTCCGCCACAGCGCGCCCCTCGGCGCCCTGGTCGCGCGTCTGGGCGGGGAGGAGTTCGCGATCCTGGCCCCCGCCGATGCAGGCGTGGAACCCGAACAGTTGCTCGCCAGGCTGCGAACCACACGCATGCCCTTCGACCTCAAGGTCACCGCCAGCATCGGCGCCTGCACCGGGCCACTGACCAGCGACATCGACTGGAAGACGCTCTATCGCGGCGCCGACATCGCACTGTTCGAGGCCAAGTCCGCCGGGCGCGACCGTGCCCGCTCGGCGCATCGCGAGGCGGCCTGATCCGCTTGCCGGGCCGCGCCGCGGGGCGTATGGCCCTTTACCATGTCGGGACGAGCCAGAAGGATAGCCTTCGGGGCGCTAGCTGCGCTTGCGCTGCTTGCCTTTGCATCGCCCCACCGGCGCGCCGACATCGCCATCCAGATGCAGCGCGTCGACGATCTCTCGCCGCAGCGTCTCGAAGCCGTGCTGGACATCGGCATCTTCGCCGTCTCGGTGCTCATCACCTGGAGCAAGCGGCTTACGACTTGACCCCCGGAGAGGCTTGCTTACACCTGTGTCAATGACCGACCCCGAACAGATCTGGCGCACCAGCTATCGTCACCCGGGCGCATGGGACACCCACTTCCCGCCCCAATCCATGGTCGATCTGTTCGAGGGCAGCGCCCGCGCGCATCCCGACGCGCCGCTGCTCGATTTCATGGGGCGGCGCTACAGCTATGGCGAGACGCTGGACGGCGCCAACCGCGTCGCCTGCGGCCTGCAGGCGCTGGGCTATGGCCCGGGCGATCGGATCGGGCTCTTCCTGCCCAACGTGCCGCATTATGTCGCGGCCTATTACGGCATTCTCAAGCTCGGCGCGACGGTGGTCAATTTCTCGCCGCTCTACACGGTCGAGGAACTGAGCCACCAGGTCGAGGATTCGGGCACCAAGGTGCTCTTCACCATCTCGGCCTCGGCGCTGCTGCCCACTGCGCTCAAGGTGCTCGAGCAGAGCGCGCTCGAGCGGCTGGTGGTCGGATCGGTGGCCGGGGCGCTGCCCGCAGCCAAATCCTTCTTCTATCGCCTGTTCAAGCGCGCGGAAGTGACCGAGCGGCCGCAGGACGAGCGCGTCCTCGCCTTTTCCCGGCTGATCGCGAACGACGGCATCTGCACCGTACCCAGGATCGATCCCGAAAAGGATCTGGCGCTGATCCAATATACCGGCGGCACCACCGGCACCCCCAAGGGCGCGATGCTGACCCACCAGAATCTGTCGGCCAATGCCCGCCAGGTCGCGCGGCTCGATCCCGAGATGGGCGTGGCCAAGGACACGGTGCTTGCCGTCCTCCCGTTCTTCCACGTCTTCGCCAATACCTGCGTGCTCAACCGCACCGTGGTGACCGGCGGCGAGATCGTGATGCTGCCGCGCTTCAACGCCAAGCAGGCGCTGGCCGAGCTGCGCCGCACCCAGCCGCGCGCACTGCCCGGCGTGCCGACCATGTACCAGGCGCTGCTCGACGCACCGGGCATGAAGCCCGAAGACTTCAAGTCGCTGCGCTTCTGCATCTCGGGCGGCGCCCCCCTGCCCGCCCAGCTCAAGGAGGAATGGGAGCGCGTGACCGGCGCGCGGGTGATCGAGGGCTATGGTCTGTCCGAAAGCTCCGGCGTGGTCTCGACCAATCCCTATCAGGGTCTCAACAAGCCCGGCACGATCGGCCAGCCGATCCAGGGCACCCGCGTCCGCCTGGTCGACAAGGAAGACCCGAGCCGCCCGCCGCCGGCGGGCGAACCCGGCGAGATCGTCGTCTCCGGCCCGCAGATCATGAAGGGCTATTGGAACCGCCCCGATGCCGATGCCGAGGTCTTCGTTGACGGGCATTGGCTGCGCACCGGCGATGTCGGCGTGATCGACGAAGACGGCTATGTCCGCATCGTCGACCGGCTGAAGGACATGATCGCGGTCGGCGGCTTCAAGGTGTTCCCGAGCCAGATCGAGGCGGTGCTCTATCAGCATCCGGCCGTGAAGGAAGCGTTGGTGATCGGCCTGCCCGACGCCTATCACGGCGAGATGCCGCATGCCTATGCGACGCTCAACGAGGACGCCCCGCCGGTGGACGGCGCCGCGCTCGCCCAGTGGCTCAACGCCCGCATCGGCAAGCACGAGCGCGTCGCAGAAGTGGTGGTGCGCGCCAGCCTGCCCAAGACGATGATCGGCAAGCTCAGCCGCAAGGACCTGATCAACGAGATCATGGCGGAGCGCCAGGGATGAGGACGCTGCTGCCCGTGCTGGCGCTCGCGCTCACGGCCGCAGCTCCTCCCTCAGCACCCGAGCAGCGGATCGACGTCGCCCTCTCCAACTTCAAGTTCACGCCGTCGACGATCCTGCTGGTCCATGGGCAAAGCTATGTGCTGCACCTGACCAGCAGCGGCGGGCACAGCTTCGCGGCGAAGGACTTCTTCGCGGCGGCGGCGATGCCCGCGGCGGACCGGGCGAAGATCCGGGACGGCAAGGTGGAGCTCGATAGCGACACGACCGTCGACCTCCACTTCACCGCGCCCGGGGCCGGCACTTATCCGATCAAGTGCACCCACCTGCTCCATGCGAGCTTCGGGATGACGGGGAAGTTCGTAGTGAACTAAGGGTTCAATCGCCGGCCTTCGCGTCCTTCCCGAACATCACCGCCTTCAGGTTCATGAACTCGTGCATGCCCCACGGCCCGAGCTCGCGGCCATGGCCCGAGAGCTTCACTCCGCCGAACGGCGCCTCGGGCGTGGATGCGAGCAGCGAGTTCACTGCGGTCATGCCCGACTGGATGTCGCGGGCGAAGCGCTCGATCTCGGCATCGTCCGCGGTCCACACCGAAGAGCCGAGGCCATAGGGCACGTCGTTGGCCAGCGCGATCGCCGCATCGATGTCGCCGACCTTGTAGACCGCCGCGACAGGCCCGAATATCTCTTCCTTGGCAACCTCGCTCTCGGGATCGAGATCGGTGAGCACGCCCGGCGTCATCCAGGCGCCTTCGCGCTCGATCTTCTCCGCGCCGAGACGCAGCGTCGCGCCCGCCGCCTTCGCGCGCTCCACCTGATCGAGCACCGTGTCGCGCTGAGCAATGCTGGAGAGCGGCCCCATGCCCGTGCCCTGCTCCATCGGATCGCCGATCTTCACTGCCTTCATGCCCGCCTCGAACCGGTCGAGGAACGCGTCGTACACATCGGCATGGACGATCATCCGCTTGGCGCAGATGCAGCTCTGCCCGGCATTCTGGATGCGCGCGGTCACCGCCGTTCTGGCCGCGAGATCGAGATCGGCCGAAGGCATCACGATCAGCGGATCCGATCCGCCCAGCTCGAGCACCACTTTCTTGAGCGCCCGTCCGGCGGCCTGCGCCACCTGCGCGCCCGCGCCTTCGCTGCCGGTGAGCGTCACCGCCCCTACCCGCCGGTCGGCGATGATCGCCGAGACCTTGTCGGACTTTACGGCCAGGTTCTGGAACAGCCCGTCCGGCGCGCCCGCCGCGCTCGCCATCTGCTGGATCAGCACCGCGCAGCCCTGCACGTTCGACGCGTGCTTCAGCAGCCCGACATTGCCCGCCATGATCGTCGGCGCGAGGAAGCGGACGACCTGCCAATAAGGGAAGTTCCACGGCATCACCGCCAGCACCGGCCCCATCGGCAGCCAGCGCGCGACGGCATGGCCGCTCGCCGTCTGCACCGTGACCGGCTCCAGATAGGCGGCGCCGTTCTTCGCATAATGGCGGAAGCCGCTGATGCATTTCTCCACTTCGGCCACCGCGCTGGCGAGCGTCTTGCCCATCTCCCGCGTCGCGGTCTCGGCGAGATGCTGCTTGTTCGCTTCCCACGCATCGGCGATCGCCAGGAGCAGGGCGGCACGCTTCTCCAGCGGCGAATCGCGCCAGGAGCGGAACGCCGCCTCGGCGCGGGCGAGCGCCGTCTCGACCCCGTCCGCATCGAGCTCTTGCCAAGTATCGATCGTCTCTCCGGTGGCGGGATTGATGCTGGTCAACATGCGCGTCTCCTAGGGCTGGGCCGGGATAACGCGGAGCTAGGTAGCAAGGTGCCCGGTTGCAATCGCGCCATGGCAGGTTGCCTTCGCACCCCGGCCCGGCGCATAGCGGATGCATGGCAGAAGAAGCGGACGTCGCTGCGCTCTCGTTCGAGGAAGCGCTGAAGGAACTGGAGCGCATCGTCGCGCGACTGGAGAGCGGCGAGGCGCAGCTCCAGGAGGCGATCGACCTGTACGAGCGCGGCGATCGGCTGCGCCGGCAATGCGCCGCGCGGCTCGATGCCGCCCAGGCGCGCATCGAGGCGATCCGCACCGACGCCGAGGGTCGCGCCGCCGGCACCACACCCTTCGCCGCCGGCTGAACCCGGCGATGGCGCACGCTTCTCTCGCGCTGCAGGCGGCGCTCAGGCAGGTCTCGGCGGAGATGGACCGCCAGTTCGACCTGTTGCTGGCAATCCCGTCCGATCCGCGCGAGGGGCTGTACCGGGCGATGCGCCATGCTGCGATCGGCGGCGGCAAGCGGCTGCGGCCGCTGCTGGTCTCCGCCACCGCGCAGCTTTTCGGCGTCGACCGCACCTGCATCGCCCGCACCGCGCTCGCGCTCGAATGCATTCATGTCTATTCGCTGATCCATGACGATCTGCCGGCGATGGACGACGACGACATGCGCCGCGGCAAGCCGACCGTGCACAAGGCGTTCGATGAGGCGACCGCGGTGCTGGCCGGCGACTGCCTGCACGCGCTCGCCTTCGAAGTGATCGCCGACGAGCGCACGCACGCGGATCCCTTCGTCCGCATCGAGCTTTCGGGCACGCTCGCCCTCGCCGCGGGACCTGCCGGCATGGCGGGTGGGCAGATGATGGACCTGGAGGCCGAGAAGGCGAGCTTCGACCTGGCCACCGTAACGCGCCTGCAGGCGATGAAGACCGGCGCGCTGATTGGCTGCGCGGTGGAGAGCGGCGCGATCCTGGGCCGAGTGCCGCACGAGGGCCGCACCGGCCTGCGCGGCTATGCCCGCGACGTCGGCCTCGCCTTCCAGATCGCCGACGACATCCTCGATGCCGAAGGCGACGAAGCGCTGGTCGGCAAGAAACTGCACAAGGACGGCGCGGCGGGCAAGGAGACGTTTCTCTCGCTGCTCGGCATGGACCGCGCGCGGGAACAGGCACGGATGCTCGTCGACCAGGCGATCGCCCATCTGAAACCCTATGGCCCCGAGGCCGATCTGCTGCGCGACATCGCGCGCTACACGCTGGAACGCGACCGGTGACTTATTCTTGCCGTCATCGCGACGGAGGAAAGGACCTATGACTACTCGCACCGGCGTCTATCCCGGCACCTTCGATCCGATCACGCTCGGCCATATGGACATCATCCGGCGCGGCGCGAAGCTGGTCGACCGGCTGGTGATCGGCGTGACCACCAATCCCTCCAAGAATCCCATGTTCACCGTCGAAGAGCGGATGGAGATGGTGAAGCGCGAGGTGGAGGGGATTGCGGGCGAGATCCATGTCGTCAGCTTCGATTCGCTGCTGATGGACTTTGCCGAGCGCGAAGGCGCCAGCATGATCGTGCGCGGCCTGCGCGCCGTCGCCGACTTCGAATATGAGTATCAGATGGCCGGCATGAACCAGCAGCTGAACGACCGGATCGAGACGGTCTTCCTGATGGCCGATGTCTCGCTCCAGCCGATCGCCAGCCGGCTGGTCAAGGAAATCGCGCTCTATGGCGGCGATATCCGCAAGTTCGTCTCGCCCGCGGTCGATGCCGAGATGACCGCGCGCGTCGCCGCGATCGGCCGCAAAGGGAGTGGTTGAGGCCGCGCGATTGGTCTAGACCGTCGATCGAGGGTGTATATCCGAGTGGGGAATTTGATGCGTTTGTTTGCCGCACTGGCCGCTTCGGCCTTGATGATGTTTGCCACGCCCGCGTTCGCCCAGGGCGGCGGCAAGGCCGCCAAGCCGGCCGCCGAGCCGCTCAAGGGCGTGAGCGCAGAAGATGTGAACAGCGTCCATCCGGCGGTGGTCCCCGCCGATCCGGCCGAGACCTGGGTTCTCGACCTGTCGACCGGCGGCCGCGTGCTGATCCGGCTGCGCCCCGACGCCGCGCCCAAGATGGTCGAGCGGATCAAGACGCTCACGCGCCGCCATTTCTATGACGGGCTGACTTTCCACCGCGTGGTCGACGATCCTTATTACATGGCGCAGGGCGGCGATCCCAAAGGCGATGGGACGGGCGATTCCGACCTGCCCAACGTGCCGGCCGAGTTCAACAACCTGCCGCATGTGCGCGGCACCGTCGCCGCCGCCCGCCGCGGCGCGCCCGAGCACGCCACGCCCGCGCAGAAGACCGATGCCGAGAACAGCGCGAACAGCCAGTTCTACATCATGATGGCGCCCAAGCTCGCCTTCGATCACGACTATACCGTGTTCGGCCGCGTCGTCGCCGGCATGGAGTGGGTCGACAAGATCGAGCGCGGCGAACCGCCGGCCAATCCGACCAAGATCGTCCACGCCTATATCCAGTCCGACAATCCGCCGCCCTATGCCAACCTGCCGGCCGATGCTCCCAAGGCATTGCCGCCGGGCGAGGTGAAGGCGACGCTGCCGAAATAACGAGCGCCGGTCCCGGCAAGTGCAGACGTGAACGTAGACCTTTTCGATTTCGAGCTTCCGAACGACCGGATCGCGCTGCGCCCCGCGGCACCGCGCGATTCGGCGCGCCTGCTGGTACTGGACGGCGCCGGGACCCGCGATCTCCGCATGACCGATCTGCCGGGCCAGCTGCGCGCCGGCGATTGCCTGGTGTTCAACGATACCCGCGTGATCCCCGCCCAGCTCGAGGGCATGCGGGGGGGCCGGGAGGACGACGTGCCGAGCGCGTCGGGGGCGAAGATCGGGGCCACGCTCCACAAGCGCGAAGGGCCGCGCCGCTGGCGCGCCTTCATCCGCAACGCCAAGCGGCTGCGCGATGGCGACACGATCGATTTCGGCCAGGGCGTCGCCGCAACCGCCGGCGACCGCGCCGCGGACGGCAGCTTCGCGCTCGACTTTGCCGGCGACGAGCCGGTCGAGCTGCTGCTGGCCCGCTGCGGCCGCATGCCGCTGCCACCGTACATCGCTTCCAAGCGCCCTACCGACGCCCGCGATGCCGACGACTATCAGACAATGTTCGCCAGCGAGCCCGGCGCGGTAGCGGCCCCGACGGCGGCGCTGCACTTCACACCGGGATTGCTGGCGGCGCTCGATGCGGCCGGCGTGGGCCATAGCATGCTGACGCTCCATGTCGGCGCCGGCACCTTCCTGCCGGTCAAGGCCGAGGATACGGCGGACCACCGGATGCACGCCGAATGGGGCCGCATCGACCAGGCCACCGCCGACCGCCTGAACGCGGTCCGCGCCGGCGGCGGTCGGGTGATCGCAGTGGGCACCACGAGCCTGCGCCTGATCGAGAGCGCCGCCGGCGACGACCGCGTGATCCGCCCCTTCGAGGGAGACACTGCGATCTTCATCACCCCGGGCTATCGCTTCCGGGGCGTGGACGGCCTGGTGACCAACTTCCACCTGCCGCGCTCGACGCTGTTCATGCTGGTGTCAGCGCTGATGGGGCTCGACCGGATGCAGGGCGCCTATGCCCATGCGATCGCGGAGAAGTATCGCTTCTATTCCTATGGGGACGCCAGCCTGTTGCTGCCTTGAACGGCACGGCCGTCGCGGGTGCCGGCCAGGGCGATGGCACAATGCCCCACCTTCGCCATAGATTGCAGCTTGGGTGCCGGCGCGGCACTGTTCCTCGTCGCGAATCGGAAGGATCCTCATGCGCCTGTTGCTCGTCCTCGCGGCCCTGATCGCGACTCCCGCCTTCGCGCAGGAACGGGTGCGCATTCCCTCGCCCGAGGGGAATGGCGGCGCCCCCATCGGCACGAGCACACCCCAGCAGCCGGCCTTCACCGTGATCGTCGAGCCGGTGGCGATGATGATCGCCGCGTTCGACGCAGACGGCGACGGCAAGGTGACTCGCGCCGAATTCGATGCAGGGCTCAAGCACAGCTTCGACGCAGTCGACACACGGCACCAGGGCTGGCTGGGCTATATCGCCTATTCGGACTGGCAAGAGCGCTGGATGGGCGATCGCAACACCGTGCCCAGCCCCTTCGAAGTGGATCGCGACGGCGACAACAAGGTGACCTTCGCCGAACTCGCGGAGCGCTTCGATCTGCTGTTCAAGCGCTTCGATGCGGACAAGAACGGCGTGCTCGAACGCAAGGAGCTCGTCACCATCCGCCCGCAGGCCACGCCGGGCCCCGACATGGGCCGAGGCAAGAAGCGCCGCGGCCGGAATTGATGTCCTAGCATCACATGCCGCGACCCGGCTAAGAGCGGAACGATGGCCGCGCATCACGACCATAACCACAGCCACCACGGCCATAGTCACGCGCCCGCGGACTTCGGGCGCGCCTTCGCCATCGGCACCGCACTCAACCTCGGCTTCGTCCTCATCGAAGGCGCGGCCGGCTTCCTCACCCATTCGATGGCCCTGCTGGCGGACGCCGGGCACAATCTTTCCGACGTCCTCGGGCTGCTGATCGCCTGGGGCGGCGCCGAGCTCGCCAAGCGGCCGGCTTCGCCGCGCTTCACCTATGGCCTGCGCGGCTCCTCGATTCTCGCCGCGCTCGCGAACGCAGTGCTGCTGTTCGTGGCGGTGGGCGCGATCCTGCTCGAGGCGATCCAGCGCCTTTCGGAGCCGCGCGACATCCCCGGCCTGACTGTGATGCTCGTCGCGGGCGCCGGCATCGTCGTCAACCTGTCCACCGCCCTGCTCTTCGCCCGCGGGCGCAAGGGCGACGTCAACATCCGGGGCGCCTATCTCCACATGGCCGCCGACGCGGCGGTCTCGGCGGGAGTCGTCGTCGGGGCCGCGCTGATGCTGTTCACCGGCGCGGAATGGATCGATCCGGTGGTCAGCCTGCTGATCGTCGTCGTGATCCTGTGGAGCACCTGGGGCCTGTTCACCGAATCGCTGACCATGGCGCTGCAGGCGGTGCCCAAGGGGATCGATTCGGCGGCGGTGGAGGCGGCGCTGGCGGACCTGCCCGGCGTCCGCCGCGTCCACGACCTCCACATCTGGCCGATGAGCACGACCGAGGCGGCCCTGACCGCGCATCTGGTGATGCCGGAGGGCCATCCGGGCGATGCATTCCTGATCGCGCTGCAACATCGGCTGGCGCACGACTTCAGGATCGATCATACGACCGTCCAGATCGAATTGGGGGACGGGGCGGAATGTCGGATGCATGGGAATGGACACGCGCATGACTGACGCGTCGCCCATCCGCCTGGTGATCTTCGATTTCGACGGCACGCTCTCCGACAGCGGCGACTGGTTCCTTTCCGTCGTCGACGAGCTGGCGCGCAGATTCCGCTTCCGCACCGTCCAGCCGGACGAAGTGGACATGCTGCGCAACAAGAGCTCGCGCGACGTGATCGAGTTCCTGGGCATCTCCAGGTGGAAGCTGCCGCTGATCGCACGCCATGTGCGCCGGCTGGTCGGCCGCAACGCGCACCAGATCGAGCTGTTTCCGGGCACGCCCGACCTGCTCGAGCAGATCGCCGCCAACGGCGTGAAGATCGCGCTGGTCACCTCCAACGCCGAGGCCAATGTCCGCAAGATCCTGGGCCCCGAACATGCCGCGCGAATCGACTTCTTCGCCTGCGGCTCCTCGCTGTTCGGCAAGGCGCCCAAATTCCGCCGGGTGCTCAAGAAGATGGGCGTGAAGCCGCATGAGGTGCTGGCGGTGGGCGACGAGACCCGCGACATCGATGCCGCGCGCGAAGTGGGCATGCGCGCCGGATCGGTGCTGTGGGGCTATGCCGCGGAAGAATTGCTGATCGCGATGCGGCCCGACGTGCTGTTCCGCACGCCGCAGGACATCATCGAGCACGTCGCCGCCCATCGCTGACGGGCGGCACCAGGTCGAGGCAAGGGAGGGGGAGAGCATGCGACCGCAATCGATCGTCCTTTTCGAGCGAATCACCTTCGCCGCCTTTTTCGCGGGCCTGCTCAACGGCGCGCTCAACTGGGGCGCGTTGCTCGATCGCACGGCGAACATAAGCGCGCACCCCGCGATTCTGCTCGTCCTGTCATTGGCCCTGGGCTTCTTGGTGACCGCCTCCCTTACGCTGTGGGTTTCGCGGCGGCGGAGCAAGGTGGCGATGTGGATCGGCATCGCCTTGTTCGCGTTCGGCCTGCCCCTCACGGTCATGCCCTTCCTCAACGGCACGGCGATCGGCTCGCCGGTGGTCCCGGCGCTGGCGGCCCTGGCCCAGATCTACGCCTATTGCTTGCTGTTCACGCCCAGCGCGGCTCGCTGGATGGGCCATGAGCCGGAAATCTCTCCCGAAATCTTCCGCTGATCCCCGTCGTCGTTGAACTCGCGGCTTCCGTCTGTAGAGTGACGGGCATGGAACGACTGCGTTGGACCTGGATCTGGCTTCCGCCCTTCGCGGGCGCAGCCAGCGTGCTTCTCGGCAACATGGTCGCCATCCCGCCGTTGCTGCTCGGCCTGGTGCTGATCATCACTGTGCTGGCCGCGGTCCATCATGCCGAGCTGATCGCGCACAAGGTGGGCGAGCCCTTCGGCACCTTCCTGCTCGCGCTCGCAGTCACGGTGATCGAAGTGGGCCTGATCCTCACGCTGATGCTGCAGGGCAAGTCGGGTGCAGAGACGCTGGCGCGCGACACGGTGTTCTCGGCGGTGATGATCATCCTGAACGGGCTGGTCGGCGCGTTCATACTGCTCGGCGCGCTGCGCCACCGCGAGCAGAGCTTCCAGCAGGTCGGCGTCAGCGCTTCGCTGGCGACGCTGTGCACGCTGACCGTGCTGACGCTCGTGCTGCCCAATTTCGCCGCGTCGGCCGGCCCCTTCTATGCGCCGTCGCAGCTCGCCTTCGTCGCGATCGTCTCGCTGCTGCTCTACCTCACCTTCGTCGCCGTGCAGACCGTGCGCCACCGCGACTATTTCCTGCCGCCCGACGAGGCCGCCGCGGACCTCGAGGCGCATGCCCCGCCGCCGAGCGGGCGCCAGACATTGCTGTCGGGCGTGCTGCTCGTCGCCTGCCTCGTCGAAGTGGTGCTGGTCGCCAAGGCGCTGGCCCCCGCGATCGAGGACGGCGTCGCCGCCGCCGGCGCCCCGCACGCAGTGGTGGGCGTGGTGATCGCGGCACTGGTGCTGCTGCCGGAGAGCGTGGCGGCGGTGCGCGCCGCGATGGCCAACCGGCTGCAGACCAGCCTCAACCTCGCGCTCGGCTCGGCGCTGGCGACCATCGGCCTCACCATCCCGGCGGTGGCCGTGCTGTCGCTGGCCCAGGGCCTGCCGCTGGCACTGGGGCTCGATGCGCGCGGCATCGTCCTGCTCTCGCTCACGCTGCTGGTGACCACTCAGTCGCTCGCCACCGCGCGGACGACGGTGCTGCAGGGCGTGGTGCACCTCGTCATCTTCGGCGTGTTCGTGTTCACCACTCTGGTCCCCTAAGCTCGCAAAAGTAGCGCGTTTCGCGCATGCGATAATAGTTGACTCAATCAACTATAAAGGCGCATCTCCAGTGCATGGAACAGCCGATCGAACAATTCCGCGCCTTCAACCGCGCCCATACCCGCTTCGCCGCCGTGCTCTCGCCGCGCTACATGGACAGCGACATGGGCGTCGCCGAAGCGCGCCTGCTCTATGAGATCGCCGGGCGCCAGCCGGTGCTCGCCACTGCGCTACAGGAAGTGCTGGGGCTCGACGCCGGCTATGTCAGCCGCGCGATCAAGCGGTTCGAGGATCGCGGCTGGATCGCGCGCGAGCGGGGCGAGCAGGATGGCCGCCAGCGGCCGATCGTGCTGCTTCCCGCCGGGCGCGCCGCCTTCGACGCGCTCGACGACGCGACACGCGCCCATAGCGGCCGCCAGCTCGAATCGCTGGGCCCCGGCGGCGGCGCCCTGCTCGGCCATCACCTCGCCGCCGCGCGCGCGCTGATCGAAGGCGGCACTGGCAGCTGGACGATCCGCACGCTCCGCACCGGCGACATGGGCGCGATCGCGAGCCGCCAGGCGATCTTCTATGCCGAGCATTATGGCTGGGAACGGCCGATGGAGCTGCTGCTGGGCGACGTCACCACCGGCTTCCTGCGCGATTTCCAACCGGGCCGCGAGCAATGCTGGGTCGCCGAGCGCGGCGGCGAGATGCTCGGATCGGTGATGCTCGCCGATGGCGGCAACGGCGTCGCCAAGCTGCGCCTGCTCTATGTCGAGGGCCATGCGCGCGGGCTGGGCATCGGCGATGCGCTGGTCCGCCGCTGCGTCGCGTTCGCGCGCGAGGCGGGCTATGCACGGCTCGATCTGTGGACGCACACCATCCTGGCGAGCGCGCGGCGCATCTATGCCGCACAGGGCTTCGAACTCGTCGACAGCGCGGCGCACACGCTGTTCGGCGAGCCGGTGATGGGCGAGACCTGGTCGCTCGATCTCAGCCGAGATGCATCGCCAGCCACACCGTAGCGCGGTCGGGCGCGGTCCAGGTCACCCAATGGCGCCGGCCCTTCCCGATCAGCACATGATCGCCCGGCGCGAGCGCGACCGCCGCCCCGTCCTCAATGCGCAGCCCCGCCGCGCCTTCGAGCAGCAGCACCCATTCGTCCCAGTCCTGCACCATCGGCGCATCCTCGGGCGTCGACTGGCCGGCGGAGACGATGCGCTCGATGCGGACGCCCGGACGGCGCAGCAGCTCGGTGAAGACTTCGGCCGCGCCCGCATCGGGCAGGTCGGCCAGCAGGTTGGTCATGGTCATGCCCTCCCGTTGCGCTCCCCCGGCAAAGGGGGCAAGGGCACATCCATGCCCCGTTTCGAGTTCACCATCCACGCCACCGACGGCAAGGCGCGCCTTGGCACCATCGCGATGCAGCGCGGCGAGATCCGCACGCCCGCCTTCATGCCGGTCGGCACCGCCGCCACCGTCAAGGCGATGAAGCCCGCCGATGTCCGCGCCGCGGGTGCCGACATCATCCTCGGCAACACCTATCACCTGATGTTGCGCCCCGGCGCCGAGCGCGTCGCTCGCCTTGGTGGGCTGCACAAGTTCATGGGCTGGGACCAGCCGATCCTGACCGATTCGGGCGGCTATCAGGTGATGAGCCTGGCCGACCTGACCACGCGCAGCGAGGACGGCGTCGCCTTCAAGTCGCACCTCGACGGCTCGCGCCACATGCTCAGCCCCGAGCGCTCGATCGAGATCCAGCGACTGCTCGGCAGCTCGATCACCATGGCGTTCGACGAACTCGTCCCCACCACGTCCACCCGCGAGGTGCAGGCCGCGGCGATGGAGCGATCGATGCGCTGGGCGAAGCGCAGCCGCGACGCCTTCTTCGCCGCCGAGGAGCATGCGGCACACAACGCGATCTTCGGCATCCAGCAGGGCGCGCTCGACGAGGGGCTGCGCAAGGCGAGCGCCGACGCGCTGCTCGACGTGGGGTTCGACGGCTATGCGGTGGGCGGCCTGGCAGTGGGCGAAGGCCAGGAAGCCATGTTCGGCGTGCTCGATTTCGCGCCGGGCCAGCTCGATCCCGCCAAGCCGCGCTACCTGATGGGCGTCGGCAAGCCCGACGACATCGTCGGCGCCGTCGAGCGCGGGATCGACATGTTCGATTGCGTGCTGCCCACCCGCTCCGGCCGCACCGGCCAGGCCTTCACCCGCACCGGCCCGATCAACATCCGCAACGCCAAGTTCGCCGAGGATCAGGGCCCGCTCGATCCCGCCTGCCCCTGCCCCGTCTGTGCCGGCTGGAGCCGCGCCTATCTCCACCATCTCGTCCGTGCAGGCGAGATCCTGGGCGCGATGCTGATGACCGAACACAACATCTGGTTCTACCAGGTGCTGATGCAGGACCTGCGCGCCGCGATCGGCGAGGGCCGGCTGACCGAATTCGCGAACGGCTTCCGCGCTTCCTATCATGGCGGGCGGGACTAGGATCGCGGCAGCGAAAGAGGGGGATCCAATGTTACTTGCACTTCGCCTGCTCTCGCTGCTCGTCGGCGGCTTCACGGCGTGGCGCGTGCTCGACGGGCAGATGACCAGCACCTTGTTCAAGGTGCCCGACCTTGCCGTGGGCGCGGTAATGGTACTCGCCGCGCTGATCCCGAACCGGGGCGCGGCGCCGGCGCTGGTCGCCGCCAATGCCTATGCGTTCGGCGTCTTCTCGGTCGCGCTCGCGGGCTATCTGGTGCCGAGCAAGCCGGTCGAACCACTGCTGATCGCCGGGATGGCAGTCAATCTGGTGGTGATCCTGCTGCTCCTGCCCCGCATGACGGGCGGCGGGCACTAGGTTGGGAACCCAAACAAGTACCTGATTTTCCGTCGCCGTCCCCGCGCAGGCGGGGATCCAGGGCCAGGCGCGGAGCCGGGGTGGCGGGGTCCTGTCCTCTCCGGACAGCGTTCGCGCGGTGGTGCCGATATCCCGCATTACCCTGGATCCCCGCCTGCGCGGGGATGACGATTGAGGGAAGGGGATGACGATTGAAGGAATATGAGGCCCCAACCTAGAGTAAAAATTACCTTCACCATCAAGTGTTTCGTCCTGGGACGCGGAGAAATCCGGGCGCGCGGGAGGCGCTGAAATCGGCTATTGCCGCGCACGGGCAAACGGCCCTGGCGGGATAGGCGCAACTTTGTTCTGGCAGCGTTTCTCAAAGATGCAGGCACGCGGGATCGCTGCGGCGATCGTCGCGTCGCTGATCGGCGCGGGCTTCTCCGCCCAGGCACTGGCGCCGGCAAGCAAGCCCAAGGCCGAGCCCAGACCGACCGTGACCGGCTATGAGGCCGAAGACCATTTCCCCGGCGCCGCGCTCTATTATGCCGTCGACGAGGATGCCGCGGTCGGCGCAGGCACGACGGGCACGACCAAGCTTCCCGACATGCCGATCCCGGCGGATGCCATGGATGCGCCCGTGGACGGATCGATCCAGCCGGCGCTGCCCTTCCACCTCACCGGCAGCGGCATGGACAAGGCGCGCGCGCTCCAGTGCCTGACCACGGCGATCTATTACGAAGCCGCCAACGAACCGACCGACGGGCAGCGCGCCGTCGCACAGGTGATCCTCAACCGCGTGCGCCATCCGGCCTTCCCCGCCACCGTGTGCGGCGTGGTGTTCCAGGGATCGGAGCGCCGCGGCTGCCAGTTCAGCTTCGCCTGTGACGGCGCGATGGACCGCGCGCCTTCCCGCTCGGCCTGGGACCGCGCCAGCCGCGTCGCGGCGGCCGCGCTCGCCGGCCAGGTGTTCGCACCGGTGGGGATGGCGACGCATTATCACACCTATGCCGTCACGCCCGCATGGAACCGCGGCCTGGTGATGACCGGCGTGTTCGGCGCCCATTTCTTCCATCGCTGGAAGGGCTGGTGGGGCACCGCCGCCGCCTTCCGCCAGGCCTATCGCGGCGGCGAGCCGCTGCCCGAGCCGCATGTGCGGACCGACCTGGCGGCGTTGCTCGCGCCGGTGGTGCCGATGCCGGTGCCTGTGCCGATGCCCATGATGCCCGGCAAGACCACCATGCCAGTCGCGACGCCGCGCGAGACCATCCAGCCGGCCTATGCCCAGAGCGGCACGCCGATCGGCGGCTATGCGCCCCGGCCCCAGCCCGCCGCCACGCCGGCGGACAATGGCGAATCGCAGATTCTCGACAAGTGGAAGGACAGCGGCAAGCCGCTGCGCTGAGCCGGCACGGCAACGGGCCCCGCCTTTCGGCGGAGCCCGTCCTGGTCAGGTCCCCCTGGGGGATCGGGGAAGGGGAGCCTGCTTGGAGTCTGCGTGCGCTTACCAGCGGTGCTGGCGATCATGCTTCTGGACGCGGATACGCGCCGAAAGCGCGTCGAAGCGGCGATCCAGGTCACGGCGCTCGGCGAGCGTCAGGCCCGGGCGCGAGCGGCGATACTGAGCTTCGAGCCGGACCAGGCTGTTGAACTCGGCGCGGAGACGGGCCGCCTCGCTACGGGTGAGTTGGCCCGAGCGCACGCCCTGGTTGATGCGGGCGTCGAGATTCGCCTGACGGCCATTGATCGACTGCCATGCCTGATAGGCGGGCGCCGGATATGACGCGGCCATCGCGGCAGTCATCGGAACGGCCGAAGCGGCGATGCCGAGGCCGGCAAGCATCAGGGTGAACTTCTTCATTTTACGCTCCTCTTTTGAAACCGGGCCGCCCCTGCGGCCTGAAACCGGGTATGCGCAGCGCCTGTCGCATGCTTGTCCCGATCCCTGCGTCTTTGTGTCGCAAGCTGTCGCGCGGCCCGCGGTTCCGTTCATCTTCGGGAGGGCGAGGCGCCGGTGCGACGACCCGAGCGCTGGCCGAATCGATTGACGCATGTCGCGGCGCCTCTAGATTCCCGGCCGGAAACCAAGAGGAAGCAGATGGCGCTCTCGATTGCCGAACTGACGCTCGTCGAGCAGCGCGTGACCAACGACGCGCCGAGCGTAGTCGTCGCCTATCTGCTGTGGCTGTTCCTCTGGTTCGTCAGTGCCCATCGCTTCTATCTGGGCAAGCCGGTTTCGGCGATACTGCAGATCCTGTCTTATTTCGTGCTGATCGGCTTCATCTGGGCGCTGATCGACGCGCTGCTGATCCCCGGCATGATCCGCACCCGACAGGACGATATTCGCCGCGACATGATGCGCGAACTCGCGCGCGCCTGAACCGCCGCCCGGACAGGCGGGCTCGGGGACTGGCGTCATTGAACGAGCCGCGGCCCCAGGTTGCGCGCCCAGGCAAATATCCGATTCCCCTTGTCACCCCGGCTTCGAGCCGGGGCCTGGCCGCTTCTTGCCAGGGGACGGCCAGCGGGACCCCGGCTCAAGGCCGGGGTGACGAAGGAAGAATGAGCCCTGGGCCCGGAGCCGACGCCCTTCGTGAACATGGGGGCACCTCGTCGGAGCGGCCCCATGTTCCCGGCGCACGGCCAGCGTCACGGCCCGCCCGGTCCAACAAGTTTGTTTTACAAACCTGTTGATGTATATCGCGATTCGCCGGCCTGGACGGACGGTGTGAGGAAAGGGCAAGTCATGGGTGCTGAAACTTCCACCGGGCGGCTGCACGCGCTCGATGCGGTACGCGCGGGGGCATTGCTGCTCGGCGTCGCCTTCCACGCGGCGCTACCCTATCTGCCGGGGCCACAGCTCTGGATGGTCCGCGACGCGCCGAACGAAGGGATCGGCATCTTCTTCTACGTCTCGCACCTGTTCCGCATGACGCTGTTCTTCGTGATCGCCGGCTTCTTCGGACGGATGCTGCTCCAGCGCCGCGGCACGCGCGGTTTCGTCGCGAACCGGACCAAGCGGATCATGTTGCCGCTGTTCGTCTTCTGGCCGATCGTGATCAGCGGGATCGTCGCCTGCATGATCTGGGGCGCGGCGGCGATGAACGGCGGCACGCTGCCCGCCAAGGCGCCGCCGCCACCCGCGATCACGCCGGACACCTTCCCGCTCACGCATCTGTGGTTCCTCTATCTGCTGATCCTCTTCTATGCAGCGGCACTGGCGCTGCACGGTCTGGCCATGCTGGTCGACCGGGACGAGCGGCTGCGGACGCGCATCGTCGATCCGGCAATGCGCCTGGTCACGGCCACGCCTGCATCGGCACCGCTGCTCGCCGCGCCGCTGGGGATCGCGCTGATCTGGGCGCCGAACTGGATGGGCTGGTTCGGCATCCCGACGCCCGACACCGGCCTCTTCCCCAATGCGGCCGCGCTCACCGGCTTCGGCACCGCCTTTGCCTTTGGCTGGTTGCTCGAGCGGCAGCGTCCGTTGCTCATGGCAGTCGCGCGCTGGTGGCCGGCGCATCTCGTGGTGGCGGTGGCGCTCACCATCGCCTGTCTCGCCCAGATCGGCACCACTCCGGTAGTGACGCCGATGGCCGCGGACGACGCGAGGAACGCCTATGCCCTTTGCTATGCGCTCGCCGTCTGGAGCTGGACGCTGGGCCTGATCGGCGCGGCACTGACCTTCCTCTCGGGCGAACGCCCGGCGATCCGCTACGTCGCCGACGCTTCCTACTGGATCTACCTGATCCACCTGCCCGTGGTGATGGCGCTGCAAGTCGCGATATTCGGCCTCGGCGTGCCGGCGCTGGTGAAATGGGGGATCGTCACTGGCGGCGCTTTCCTTATTCTCTTCGCCAGCTATCACCTGCTGGTGCGCCACAGCTGGATCGGCAAATGGCTCAACGGCCGCAAGCTGGCATGGGGCGCGGCGAAACCGGGGATGGAGATGCAGACGGCATGAGCGGGGAACTCGATACCGCACGCGACGACATCGTCTTCCTGAAAGCGCTGGTATCCGAGGGGGGACAGGCTCAGTCCTCCCTCGGGTTCCTGCTGTTCTGGGCAGGGCTGCTTTATGGCGTGCAGGCGCTGTTCTATTGGGGGCAGGAAGCGGGCTGGTTCGCCTGGCCGCAAAATCTGTTCGGGCTGCTGCTCACCCTGGCGCCGACGCTGATCTTCCTCGTGCTGATCGGCTATGTCGTATGGCATGACCGCCGACAGTCGCAGCACGGCGTGGCGACGCGCGCGCTCAACGCGGCATTCGGCGGGGCGGGCATCGCCTCGCTCACCACGGCGACGATCTTCGGTTATCTCGCGATCAGCCGGGGCGAGATCTTCCTGTGGATGTTCCATCCAATCACCATATTCGTGGTGCAGGGCACCGTCTGGTACATCGCCTTTGCGATCCGCCGCCGGATCTGGCTGGGGATCGTCTCCGCGGGCTGGCACCTGAGCGCCGTCGCCATGGCGGTGCTGCTGAACAAGGGGCTGGTCGCGCCGCTGCTGCTCCTGCTCGGCTTCGGGCTGCTGCTGCTCATGGCGCTGCCCGGCTGGGTGCTCTGGCGGTCCGCGCGCGGCTGAGCATGTCCGGCTTCGACATCGGCAAGATCGACGACGTGATCCACGGTCGCATGCGGCTGGGGATCATGGCCTGTCTCGTCGACGCCGAAGTCGCCGATTTCAACGAGCTGAAGGCGCTGCTGCAGGCGACCCAGGGCAATCTCTCGGTCCATCTGCGCAAGCTCGAAGAGGCCGGCTATATCCTGATCGAGAAGAGCTTCATGGGCCGCAAGCCGCTCACTCGCGCCCGGATCACGCCCAAGGGGCGCAAGGCCTTCGCCGCCTATCTCGAAGCCCTGGGCAAGCTGATCGGCTAGGCCGCGATCAGCCGCTCGGCCTGGGCCCGCGCCTCGTCGGTGATCTCCGCGCCGGAGAGCATGCGGGCGATCTCCTCGCGCCGCTCGGCCGCGTCGAGCGGCGTGACGCCGGTGCGCGTCACCGTGCCATCATGGCTCTTGGCGATGAGCAGGTGGCGGGCGCTGCGCGCCGCCACTTGCGGGCTGTGCGTCACCACCAGCACCTGCGCCGTGCCCGCCAGCCGGGCGAGCCGCTCGCCAATGGCGCTGGCCACCGCACCACCAACGCCGCGATCGATCTCGTCGAAGATCAGCGTCCGCGCCCCGCCTTCCTCCGCCAGCGCCACCTTCATCGCCAGGATGAAGCGCGAGAGTTCGCCGCCCGAGGCGATCTTGACCAGGGGAGCGAAAGGCGCGCCGGGGTTGGTCGACACTTCGAACTCCACCCGGTCCATGCCCAAGCTCGACCAACCCGTCTCCGCCTGCGGCTCCACCACCGTGCGAAAGCGCGCGGCGTCGAGCTTGAGCGGCTTCAATTCGGTCGCCACCGCCGCGTCGAGCCGGGCCGCCGCCATGGTGCGGTTGGCGGAAAGCGTCCTTGCGGCGTCGGCATAGGCACGATGCGTATCGGCCATGGCCGCTTCCAGCTTCGCGATCCCCGCCCCGCCGCTCTCAACTCGCTCCAGCCGGCCGGCCAGGTCCTCGAGCAGCGCCGGCAGATCATCGGGCTGGACCCGATGCTTGCGCGCGAGCCCGCGCAGTTCGAACAGCCGCGCCTCGTCCGCTTCCAGCGCGGCGGGATCAAAGGCCAGCGCCTCGGCGGCAGCGTCCACCCGGTCCTGCGCCTCGGCGGCCTCGGTGATCGCGCGATCGATCGCGGCCAGCGCCTCGGCAAGCGCTTCATGGTCCCCGGCGATCCGCTCCAGCACCCGTGCGGCCTGGCGGAGCTGGCTCAGCCCCCCTTCCGAGCCGTCGAGCAGTTCGGCGATGCCCTGCAATTCGCCCGCGATCTTCTCGCCGCGCTGCATCCCCGCGCGACGCTCGGCAAGCGTCTCCTCCTCACCCAGCTCGGGTGCGAGCGCCTTCAGCTCGGCGACGGCATGCTCCAGCCATTCGCGATCGCGCTCCGCCACGTCCTGCTCGGCCCGGGCCACCGCCAGCGCCGCCTCGGCGTCGCGCCAGGCCTTGTGTGCAATCGCCACCGGACCGGCATCGCAACGCCCGAAGGCGTCGAGCAGCGCCCGGTGCCCGCGGGAATTGAGCATGCCGCGATCGTCATGCTGGCCATGGATCTCGACCAGATGCGGCGCCAGCTCGCGCAGCAGGCCGGCCGAGGCCGGCTGATCGTTGAGAAAGGCGCGGCTGCCGCCATCGGCCTTGACGATGCGCCGGACGATCAGCGGCTCGCCCGGTTCCAGTTCCAGCCCGTTCTGGTGGAAGAGGTTGGCGACCTCGCCGTCCCGCGCCGGCACGTCGAAGGTCGCCGTCACCACGGCCTGCACCGCACCCTGGCGCACCAGCCCGGTCTCGCCGCGCGCGCCCAGCGCCAGCCCGAGCGCGTCGAGCAGGATCGACTTGCCGGCCCCGGTCTCGCCGGTGAGCACGCCGAGCCCGGCGCCGAACTCCAAGTCCAGCGCCTCGATCAGGACAACGTCGCGAATGGCCAGCGCAGTCAGCATGCGCCTCACCCTATCGCAGGAACTTAACAGGAACGAAAGCCCCGAGCATCAGCTCGCGGGCTTGACCACCGCCGCCGCCTCGGCCTGCTTCAGCTTGCCCTGGTTCTGCTGCATCAGCTTGTAGGCGTGATTGTACCAGTCAGTGCCCGGATAATTGGCGCCGAGCACGGCCGCGGCCTTTTCCGCCTCTTCGGGCACGCCGAGTGCGAGATAGGCTTCGGTCAGCCGCATCAGCGCCTCGGGCACGTGCGTGGTCGTCTGATACTGGTCGACCACGGTGCGGAAGCGCAGCGTCGCCGAAAGCCACTGGCCGCGCGTCTCGTAGAAGCGGCCGATCTCCATCTCCTTGCCCGCGAGGTGATCGCGGACGAGGTCGATCTTCAGGCGCGCATCGGCGGCGTATTTGGTGTTCGGATAGCGGCGCGTCAGCTCGCCCAGCGAATCGAGCGCCTGCTGCGTGATCTTCTGGTCGCGCGTCACGTCCTGGATCTGCTCGTAATAGGACAGGCCGATCAGATAATAGGCATAGGGCGCGTCGCGGTTGCCCGGATGGACGGCGAGGAAGCGCTGCGCCGACGAAATGGATTCGGTGTAGTCGCGGTTCAGATAATAGCTGAACGCACCCATCAGCTGCGCGCGGCGGGCCCAGACCGAATAGGGATGCTGGCGCTCGACTTCGTCGAACAGCGCGGCGGCCAGCTTGTACTGGTGCGCGTCGAGCTTCTGCTTGGCCGTCGAATAGAGCGTGCCGACATCGCGCGCGACATAGGGAAGATCCTTGCCGCCACCCTTCTTGGCGCAACCGGCCATCGAGAGCGCGAGAACCGGGAGAAGAGCGAGCGCGAGCGCGCGAGTGGTGGGAGTACGCATGGATGGGGGTCTTAGCCCGGTCCAGTGGCGTCAAACAATCCTTTTCGCGGCGGGATTGCGGCGGACCCGCGACAGGTGCCGCGCGTTGCGCTAGCGAGCCCTGATTCGGGAGGAAATTCGTGACTGCCACCTTGCTCGCCACCCACCGCGTCGACAAACCCTGGGGCCGCCACCGCCTGTGGCCGGGCTTCGCCGATCCGGCGGCGGACGCGGAGCCGGTGGGCGAGATCTGGTTCCAGACGCCGGGCGACAGCTCGCCCGACCTGCTGATCAAATATCTCTTCACCAGCGAGAAGCTGTCGGTCCAGGTCCATCCGGACGACGAGCAGGCGCATGCCGCCGGGCTGCCGCGCGGCAAGGACGAATGCTGGGTGATCCTGGATGCCGAACCCGATTCGACGATCGCGCTGGGCACCACGCAGCCCGTCGACCGCGAGACCCTGCGCGCCGCCGCGCTCGACGGCTCGATCGAGGAGCTGCTCGACTGGAAGCCGGTCAAGGCGGGCGATTTCTTCTATTCAGGCTCGGGCACGATCCATGCGATCGGCGCGGGGATCACGCTGGTCGAAGTGCAGCAGAACAGCGAAACCACCTATCGCCTCTACGATTATGGGCGCCCCCGCGAGCTCCATCTCGACCAGGGCATCGCCGTCTCCGATCCCGTCCCCTACACGCCGCATCCGATGCCGGGGCGCGTCGCGGACGGCCGCGAGATACTGGTCGAGGGGCCGAAATTCGTGCTCGAGCGCTGGGAAGGCGGCCCGCGCACGCTGAACCTGCCCGACGGCACCACCGGCTGGCTGATCCCGTTGCGGGGCGAAGGCGTGGTTGACGGCGTGGCTTTCCGCGCCGGCGAATGCGTGACGCTCCAGGGCAGCGCCAACCTCCATGCCGAGGCAGGCAGCGACCTGCTCTTCGCCTATCCGGGCGAGACACGTCTCTGAAGCATGGCCATGCGATGAACGGGGGGTAGTTTCCCGTTCACGCAACTCGCCTCCCTACGGTACGTTGGACGGCAGGAACCATAAGGAGAACTCCCATGCGTATCCTTCTTGCCGTTGCGATCGCCGGCGCCGGCGTTGCCGCCGCGCCCGCCACCGCAGCCCCCATCGCCAATGCGCCGCTCGCGATCGCGGCCGGGACCGCAGGCGCCCCGCAGGACTGGCGCGACCGCGATCGCAATCGCGACCGCTACGATCGCCGGGACCGTCGCGACGACCGCCAGTGGCGCAGCGATTGGCGCCGCTATCGCAACTATGACTATAACCGCCTGCCCCCGGGCGAGCGCTATTACAACCCGTCGGACTATTATCGCGACGGCCGCTATTATCGCGAGCGCCGCCTGACCCGGAACGACCGCATCTATCGCGGCAATGACGGCCGCTATTATTGCCGCCGTTCGGACGGCACGACCGGCCTGATCGTCGGCGGCGTCGCCGGCGGCCTGCTCGGCAACGCGCTGTCGGACGGCCGCAACGCCACGCTGGGCACGCTGCTTGGCGCGGCCGCGGGCGCGGCGCTGGGCTCGTCGGTCGATCGCGGCGAGGTTCGCTGCCGCTAAGGGCTTGCCACGCAGGCAGAGAGGGGTCCGACGGAAACGCCGGGCCCCTTTCTCATCCGCGAACGGCGCGGATCAGAAGATGAAGCCGCCCAGCCAGAGGCGGACGATGCCGACGATCGCGACGACGATGTTGAGGTTGCGCCCGGCATTGGAATCGGACAGCGCACCCAGCGCGATGCCGATCACCGCGACCGGGATCACCATGTAGTTGAGCCAGCCGAGCAGCGGGATCAGCGCGATCAGCATGAGCGGCAGGGCAATGATGCCGACGAGGATCGAGAGCAGGTTCAGCATGGCGCCGCTATATCCCACCGAAGGTGTATTAGCAATATACAACAGTCACGCCGCGAGCGGAATCATCACCTCGATGCGCCGCAGACGGGCGGGCGTGAAGGGCGAGTTGTAGAAGGCATGCTCGACCGGCCCGGCCGGACGGAAGCCGTTGTCGCCGATCCAGGCGCGCAGCTCCGCCTCGTGCGCATCGAGCTGGCCGTCGCTGTCCACGCCGGTGAAGCGCAGTGCGGCGATGCGCCGGGCGGGGAGCGCACGCAGCCGCACGCCGGCGGAAGGATCGGGCAAGGTCTCGATGCTTGCATCGGCCGGCATCACGAAGCGCGTGCGCCAGCCGCGCCCATCCTCGTCGCCGTCGGACAGCACCGGCACCGTCATCGGCAACCGTCCGCCCGCGCGCCCTCTGCCGAACACATAGTCGGCGAGCCGGGTGAAGCCGACGGAGAGCGCCGCCTGCCGAGTCCCCGGCACCACCGCTTCGGCGACCAGCAGCCGGGGATAGTCGCGCACGCTGAACGCGCCGTTGCGCGCGACGATGCTGAAGGCGGCTTCGTCCTCCGGTCTGAAGAGCAGTGCGTACCCGACACCGGCGGCAACCGCGGCGGCGACGCCGGCGCCGACCATCTTCGCATTGAGCGGCATGAAAACCCCATCTGATCGCTCGTGCAGATACGCATATGGGCGGCCGGAGTTCCGCTTGCCGTCGCCCCGCAGACCGGCCGGAATCCGCCTTGGCCAAGGCTTCCTTAACCTTCCTCGGGCATGAAAACGGCCCAAAGGAGCGTTCGAGATGGTCCGCCGACAATATTTCCTGATGCTTGCCCTGCCCCTCGCGCTGGCGGGGTGCGGCAGCCGCGGGAACCTGGGCGACGTCTCCGAGACCGAGAGCGGCAACGCCGCCGATCCGGCACTGGCCAGCGCGCTGCAGGATCAGATCATGGTCGATCCCCAGCTCGGCCGCCAGGCCAATGGCGATGCGATCCGTCCTCCCGGCCAGCCCTATTCGGGCGCCGTGCCGAACGACAATGTCGCGGCGAACGGCAGCAAGATCGACCATGGCCCGCTGCTCAAGACGCCCGCTCCGACCCAGGCGACCAAGGAATGCACCCAGTGCGCCGCGGCGCGCGATGCCGTCACTCTGGGCGGCCTCGCCGCGCGCCAGAAGGATCCGAAGTCCAGCCAGTGCGCCGCCTCGCTGCAATATGCCGCGGCCTGGGCCCAGCGCCTGCCCCGCGACCTGCCGCTCTATCCGCAGGCGCGCGTGACCGAGGCGGCGGGCAGCACCGCCGGCAAATGCCAGCTGCGCGTGGTGAGCTTCTCCTCGCCCCAGCCGATGCAGGCGATGCTCGACTGGTATTACACCAAGGCGATCCGCGGCGGCTACACCAGCGAGCATCAGGTCGACGGCCAGGAGCATATCCTGGGCGGCACGCGCGACAAGGACGGCGGCGCCTATGTGCTGTTCCTGACCAGGCGGCCGGACGGCGGCACCGATATCGACATGGTGGCGAACAACGGGATCTGATCCCCGGAACCCGTCGCCCGCGGGGGGAGGAATTACCAAGGTTCCCCTGATCGCCATTCCGCGCTAACCGCTCGGGATGCCTGCCCTTCTCCTCGTCATGCTCGGCGGCGCCTTCGGTTCCGGTGCGCGCTATCTCACCGGCAAGCTCACGCTCGGCTGGCTCGGGCCCAACTATCCCTGGGGCACGCTCGCCGTGAACCTGATCGGCGGGTTCCTGATGGGCACGTTCGTCGGCACGCTGGCGCGGATCGGCCATGGCGGCGAGCAATGGCGCCTGCTGATCGGCGTCGGCGTGCTGGGCGGCTTCACCACTTTCTCGGCCTTCACGCTCGACCTGATGAACATGGTCCAGCGCGGCGACTGGGGAATGGGCTTCGCCTATGCGCTGGTCTCGGTGATCGGTTCGATGTTCGCCCTGTTCGCCGGGCTCGTAGTTTTGAGGGTCCTGCCATGAGCGATGCCGTCCGCCAATTCCTGGTCAAGGCCGATGACGACGGCATCCGGCTCGATCGCTGGTTCAAGCGGCACATGCCGGACACCAGCTTCAACACCGTCTCGCGCTGGGCGCGCACCGGCCAGCTGCGCGTCGACGGCGCGCGCGCCAAGCCGGGCGACCATGTCAGCGAGGGCCAGGTGATCCGCGTGCCTCCGGCCGAGCCGGCCAAGGTCGAAAAGCCCGCCCGGCCGAAGCGCGAGCGCATCAAGCTCAGCGACGAGCAGATCGACTTCGCCCGCAGCCTGGTGATCCACCGCGACGACGCGGCGCTGGTGCTCAACAAGCCGCCGGGCCTCGCCACCCAGGGCGGCACCAAGACCACCGAGCATGTCGACGGCCTGCTCGACGCGCTCCAGTTCGAGGCGGAGGGCCGGCCCAAGCTCGTCCACCGGCTGGACAAGGACACGTCGGGCGCACTGCTCGTCGCCCGCACCGCCCGCGCCGCCGCGGCCTTCTCGAAGAACTTTTCCAGCCGCACCGCGCGCAAGGTCTATTGGGCGCTGGTCGTCGGCGTGCCCAGCATCGAGGACGGCATCATCGATCTGCCGATCGGCAAGCAGCCGGGCACCGGCGGCGAGAAGATGCAGGTCGACGAGAAGGAAGGCCAGGCCAGCCGCTCGCGCTACCGCTTGATCGGCCGCGCCGGCAACCGCGCCGCCTGGGTCGAGCTCCAGCCCTTCACCGGGCGCACCCATCAGCTGCGCGTCCACATGGCGGCGATCGGCTTCCCGATCGTCGGCGACGGCAAATATGGCGGGCCCGAGGCGTTCCTGACCGGCGGCATCAGCCGCAAGATGCACCTCCATGCGCGCCGCATCCGCGTCGACCATCCCGATGGCGACAAGATCGACGTGCGCGCGGCGCTGCCGCATCATTTCGCCGAATCGCTCGCCACGCTGGGCTTCGAGGAAGCGGAGGGCGACGCGCTGCAGCTTGACGACGGCCCCGCGCCCCTCACCAAGGAGCAGCAAAAGGCCAATGCCCGCGCCCATGCCAAGACGGTCCGCAAGGAGCGGCGGGGCGAGCGCGGCCGGCGCGGCGAGAACGGCGGCGACAAGCCCGCGCCCCGCGGCGGCGGCAAGCCGAGCACGCGCAAGCCGCCCGCCGCCAAGCCGGGCGGCAAGCCGGCGGCGCGCAAGCCTTCGCCGCGCGGCGCCCGGCCCGGCCCGCGCACGGGCGGCGACAAGCCCCGCGCGCCGCGGAGCCGCTGATGCATCCGCACCCGGCCTTTCGCTGGGAGGATCGCCCGGCGATCCGCGACCTGGTTCGCGACATCGGCTTCGGCGCGCTCTTCGCCGCGACGCCCGACGGGCCGCGCGTGGCGCATGTCCCCGTGGTCTGGCTCGACGACGACACGCTCGGCTTCCACCTTGCGCGCGGCAACGGCCTCGCCCGCCATCTGGACGGCGCCACTGCCCTGTTCAACCTGCAGGGGCTGGATGCCTATGTGAGCCCGGACTGGTACGGCGCCGGCCCGGATGAAGTGCCGACCTGGAACTATGTCGCAGTCGAGCTCGAAGGCCAGGTGACCCGCACCGACGAGGACGGGCTGGTCGCGATCCTCGACGCGATCAGCCGTGAGCAGGAGCGCCGCCTCGCGCCCAAGCCCGAATGGACGCTGGCCAAGGTCGACCCCGCCAGGACCGCCAGGCTGCTCACTGCGATCATCGGCTATCGGATGGAGATCCGGGCCTGGCGCGGCACCCGCAAGCTTGGCCAGAACAAGCCCGACGCCGCCCGCCTGGCCGCTGCCGACGCGCTGGCGGCGCAGGGCCGCGACGGGATCGCCGCGCTGATGCGGGGGGCGAAATGAACCGCCTCGCCGTGTTCGACTGCGACGGCACGCTGGTCGATTCCCAGGCCAATATCTGCCGCGCGATGGAGGCCACCTTCGCCGCGCACCGGCTCGACCCGCCCGATCGCGGCGCCATCCGCAGCATCGTCGGCCTCAGCCTCGTCCCCGCCATCGCCCGGCTGGTGCCCGAGGCGCAGGCCGATCAGCACGAAGCGATGGCGGCCGAGTACAAGCGCGCCTTCTTCGCGATGCGCGCGTCCAACGCGCTCGATCCCGAACCGCTCTATGACGGCATATTGGAGGCGATCGCGGCGCTCGACGATGCCGGCTGGCTGCTCGGCGTCGCCACCGGCAAGTCTGACCGCGGACTGGGCCTGATCCTCGAGCATCACGGCATCCGCCAGCGCTTCGTCACGCTGCAGACCGCCGATCGCCACCCCTCCAAGCCGCATCCCGCGATGCTCGAACTCGCCATCGCCGAGGCCGGCGCCGCGCCGGAGACCACGGCGATGATCGGCGACACCAGCTTCGACATGGCCATGGCGCGCGCCGCTGGCACGCACGCCGTTGGTGTGCTATGGGGATACCACACATCCGGGGAACTGCTCGGTGCCGGCGCGCACCATGTCGCCGATCATGCGAGCCAGCTCTTCGCGCATCTGGAGAGTCTATGACCGAGGCCGATCGCCTGGCGCGCAAGCGCTACTACATCATCGTCGCGGTCAACATGCTCGGCACCGCGGGCGCGGTGCTCGGCCTGCTGATCGCCGGGCGGGCCCAGCATTATGGCATGACAGTCTTTGGCGGTGCCGTCCTGCTCTCCTCGCTCTATTTCATGGCGGTGGTGCCGCGCAGCCTGGCGCGGCGCTGGAAGACCCCCGCGGAGGCGACGCCCGAGGCATGAAGCGTTTCTGGAAGGACGTGACCGTCGAGAACGGCCAGGTGGCGCTCGACGGCAAGCCGGTGCGCACCCCGGGCCGCGCGCCGCTGAAGCTCCCCACGCCAGCGCTGGCCGAAGCGGTCGCCGAGGAGTGGCGTGCGGTGGGCGAAACGCTCGATCCGCGCGCGATGAAGCTCACCGGGCTCGCCAATGCCGCGATCGACAAGATCTCGGCCGATCCCGCGCCCTTCGCCCAGGGCCTCGCCGCCTATGGCGAGAGCGACCTGCTCTATTACCGCGCCGACGGCCCCGAGCCGCTGGTCGCGCGCCAGGCCGAAGCCTGGGATCCGCTGCTCGATTGGGCACGCCGCCGCTACGACGTGCATTTCGAGACGGCGACCGGCGTGATCCACAAGCCACAGCCCGAAGCGACGGTGACCCGGCTGGCCGAGGTGGTGGATGCGCTCGACGCCTTCCACATCGCCGGCCTTTCGCCGGTGGTGACGGTGAGCGGCTCGCTGGTCGGCGGCCTTGCCCTGCTCGAAGGCGCGGTGGGCGCCGAGACGCTGTGGCAGGCCGCGCATGTCGACGAATTGTGGCAGGCCGAGCAATGGGGCGAGGACATGCTCGCGGTCCAGGCCCGCGATGCCCGCCGGGCGGATTTCGACGCGGGGGTGAGGTTTCTGGCGAACCTCTAGGCGTCGGCCAGTCCGCCCCCTCAACGGATCGGCGATTGCAATGTAGGATTTGATGTTCTTCATATGTTCCAATCGAACATGGAGAACATCAATGGCAAATATTCGATCTGATTTCGGAGCGGTTGGCGATGGACATCACGATGATACCGCCGCCTTCAAAAGGGCCATCGCAACTTTGCCCGGTGGCGCTACGCTATCGCTCGATCAAGGTAGCTTTCTGATTTCCGAAAGTCTCGTTTTCGAGAAGCCGATCCGTATTATCGGCACAACCCGGGAACAGAGCAAGATAATCTTCTCTCCGTCTGGGTCATATGTACAAAATGGACTGAACGAGAGAGTCGGATTCTGGTTCCTGCACGACAGTACGACTGTTCCGGAACATGGCGGCGATGCCCGGCGGAGCATTTTGTCGGGCCTGACACTCGTTGGCGCTGCAACACTATCCAACATGTCAGGGCTTCTGATTTCGGCACCGATATATTGCTACGAACTGAGTGTGGAGCAATTTGGCGGAGACGGAATTTCGATCCTGGCGGCGCAGACCGGCGATGCCGAAGCGCTGGCCGGCATGCCGGTTGGCAACGCGAACGGATCCTCCTTCATCAATTGCGAGGCCTTGCGCAACGGCCGCCACGGCTTTCACCTCCGCGGAAACAATGCGAACGCTTGCGTCTTGCTGGGATGTCGATCCCCGAGCAATGGCGCCTGGGGCTTCTGTGACGACAGCCTGCTGGGGAATAGCTATCTCGGCTGCGAAGCGGATAGCAATGACGAAGGGGGCTATTACTCCAATCCCGACAAGCCAATTCGCTCCACGTATCTGGGTTGCTACTCGGAAACCGAAACGCATTTCAGCATCGGCGCGTTGTGCACGATTGCCGGCTCCCAAGGCCTCTACAAGCCCGGTCGTGCCTCAGGGGGCATCGGCCTCTCGGGACTTCCGATTGGCGCCGCCTATTTGACGCAGCAACTCGTGATTGCCGCCAGCGACGATGTCGCCAATGCGCTTGGCCATGCTCCCTATGCAGGAAAGATGATCGCGGTCGGCGACGAAGGCATCGTGTATCGCGCCACTGCCGCATCACCCTATGTCAAATTGAATGGCGTTCTCTCGGCCAACTACACCGATTTTCTCAACGACGACCATCCGGTCATCCGTTTCCCCAACAGCGCCTTCACCGGAAACATTAGCCCCAAGCGACCGCATCTGCAGGAGGGGTTCACAACCGGCGGCAGCGGCAAATCGGGCATTGTCGGTGCCGGCTCCAACCCGCCAGGCTCAGGCACCTATGATCAGGGCGCAATCTGGTTGAACGATTCGCCGATCGCAGGCGGGAACATCGGCTGGGTGTGCGTGGTCGACGGGACGAACACCGCATGGAAGGCCTTCGGCGCGATCGAAGAATAGCCGATCCGTTCCTTCACCTGATCGCGGCGGCGTTCTTCCCCTTTCCGGCCGTCGCGGCCGGGTCCGAAACGTTACTCCCGCCGAGGCGGGAGCATCTTTCACTTTCCAACCGATACGGCTCGCGGCAAAGCCCAGGCGAGCACCGCGCCCGCCGCGATCCAGCTCGCCAGATCGCTTACCCAGAGATAGAAGAAATAGCCCCAGGGGGCATGGTTGAAGATCGGCTGGCCGAGATCGGAATAGGCAGTGACTGCCGCCGCCACGATCGCCACCAGCCTGAGCCGCCCCGCGAAATCATGTCCATGCGCCACCGCACGCAGCGCGAACCCGGCGAGCAGCGCGCAGACGATCGCCAGCACCAGCCCGCCGATCAGCGCGCCGCTGTCCGGCATCGCAAAGCCGCCGGTGTTGAACATCACCAGCGCCGTCGGCCCCTGGCCATAGAGCTGGGTGCCCTGCGGCGTGCCGGCCCAGGGGATCGGATAGGCGCCGCTGCCGAGCGGCCCCAGATGCTGGGCGAGCGCCGCCTGCACCGCAGCCGTCGTCGCCGCATCGGTCTGCGAAAGCGCGAGCAGGCTGAGGGGCGTGCCCCAGAAGACGAAGCCCACCAGCCACATGGCAAGCCCACCGAGCGCGCCGCCGAGTAACAGTCTAGCCATCAGTATCTCCCCTGTTGGGAGACTACTTCATCAACCCGCGGATGAATCCGATCAAGCCCGTCTGGCGCGAACGCTTCAGCCGCTCGGCATTCAGGATGGTGTGGACCGAGCGATAGCATTGGTCGGCATCGTCATTGACCAGCACATAGTCATAGCCGTCCCAATGGCTCACTTCGTTGGCGGCGCGCGCCATGCGGGCGTCGATCACTTCGGTCGTGTCGGTGGCGCGGTTGATCAGGCGCTGATGGAGTTCCTTGAACGACGGCGGCAGGATGAACACCCGCACCACGTCGCCGCCGGCGAGCTGGAACAGCTGCTGGGCGCCCTGCCAGTCGATGTCGAACAGCACGTCGCGGCCCGAATCGAGGATCGCCTCGACATGCGCGCGCGGGGTGCCGTAGCGATGGTCGAACACATGCGCCCATTCGAGGAACTCGTGGTTCGACACCATCTCGCGAAATTTCTCGAGATCGACGAAATTATAGTCGACGCCGTCCTGCTCCCCCGGGCGCATCGCGCGCGTGGTGTAGGAGACGGACATCTGGAGATGGTCGTCGGCGGCGAGCAGCTTGCGTGCGATCGTCGACTTGCCGGCGCCCGAGGGCGAGGAAAGCACGAACAACACGCCGCGGCGCTTGAATCCGTGCGGGTCGGTCTCGGTGCGATGGGGCATGGGCGCCTTTGGCTTGGGAGTCCCACCCGCGTCAAGTCATGCGAGTCGACTCAGGCGGGTGTGCGCATCCGCTGCGATATCCGGTGCGCGCCATAGGCGGCCGCGCCGAGCACGATCGCGGCGGGCACGATCTTCTTCGCCGCCTTCCAGGCCAGCACTCCGGCAACAGCGCCCAGCGCCCCGCCCTCACCGTCCCGGCGATCGATCCGGTTGCCGATCCAGCCTGCGATCACGTCGCCGATCATATACGCTCCCTTGGTGGTTACGCGGGAGCAAGCGATTGAAAGGGCCGGTTGTTCCGGAGGAATCAGCCGACCCCCGACCTCTGCGGTGCGATTGCCGGGTTCACCTGTCGTCCCATCCGTCATGCTGACTCCGGACTTGATCGGCGGTTGTCCCCTCGAGACAAGTACCCTCTTTCGTCATCCCCGCGCAGGCGGGGACCCAGGGTTTCTCCGCCGTGTCGCCCGTGACTCTGGATCCCCGCCTGCGCGGGGATGACGGCTATTGGACCATCCTTGTCCCAAGGGGATAAGCGCCAAACAAGTCCGGGGTGACAGGCGAAACAGATGGCGTGACGGACTCACCGCCCGATCATCGTCTCCGGGCGGACATATTTGTCGAACGTCGCTTCGTCGACCAGCCCCAGCGCCAGGCCGCTCTCCTTGAGCGTCAGCCCCTTCTCGTGCGCGTTCTTGGCGATCTTGGCGGCGTTGTCGTAACCGATCGCCGGCGCCAGCGCAGTCACCAGCATCAGCGAACGGTCGACCAGTTCCTTGATCCGCGCCTCGTTCGCCTTGGCGCCGTCCACCGCGCGCTCGGCGAAGCTCACCATGCCGACCGACATCAGCTCGATCGAGCGCAGCACGTTCGAGCCGATCAACGGCTTGAACACGTTGAGCTCGAAATGGCCCTGCATGCCGCCGACGGTGACGGCGATGTGGTTGCCGATCACCTGCGCCGCGACCATCGTCAGCGATTCGCTCTGGGTCGGATTGACCTTGCCCGGCATGATCGAACTGCCCGGCTCGTTCGCCGGCAGGTCGAGCTCGCCCAGGCCCGAGCGCGGGCCCGAGCCGAGCAGGCGGATGTCATTGGCGATCTTGGTGAGCGACACGGCCAGCGTGTTGCAGGTGCCCGACAGGTTGACCAGCTGGTCCTTGGTCGCCAGCGCCTCGAACTTGTTCGGCGCGGTCACGAACGGGAGCCCGGTGATCCTGGCGATCTCCGCCGCCACGTCCTCGGCATAGCCCGGGGGCGAGTTCAGGCCAGTGCCGACGGCGGTGCCGCCCAGCGCCAGCTTGAAGATGTCGAGCTCGAGCACGCTCTGGAAGCGCGCCTTCGCCGATTCGAGCATCGCGGCATAGCCCGAGAATTCCTGGCCGAGCGTCAGCGGCGTCGCGTCCTGCAAATGGGTGCGGCCGATCTTGACGATGTGGTCCCAGGCCTTGACCTTGGCTTCGAGCGACGCATGCAGCCGGTCGAGCGCCGGGTAGAGCTTCAGCGTCACCGCACGGGCCGCGGCGATGTGCAGTGCGGTGGGGAACGAATCGTTCGACGATTGCGCCATGTTGACGTGATCGTTCGGATGGATGGGCGACTTGCCGCCCTTCTTGCCGGTCAGGATCTCGTTGGCGCGGCCGGCGATCACTTCGTTGACGTTCATGTTGGTCTGGGTGCCCGAGCCGGTCTGCCAGATCACCAGCGGGAACTGGTCGTCGAGCTTGCCGTCGACGATCTCCTGGGCGACCTGGTCGATCACCTTGGCGATCTCGGGGTCGAGGCCGTGCTTCACGTTCACCCGCGCCGCGGCCTGCTTCACGATCGCCTGGGCATGGACGATGCCGAGCGGCATGCGCTCCATCTCGCCGAAGGGGAAGTTCTCGATCGAGCGCTGGGTCTGCGCGCCCCAATAGGCATCGGCGGGAACTTCGATCGCGCCGATCGAATCGGTTTCAGTACGGGTGGTCACGCTGGCTCTTCCTCTTGTCCGTTCCGCGCTCCCCTAGCCCCTGCGCCGCTGCGATTCCAGCGCTCCGGGATTCTGCGGCGGCGTTAACCGGGAGTGCGTTCTTCGCCGGCTAGAAGCGAATCATGTACGTTGATGCGTCCATTGCTGCCCGCGCGGCGAAAGAACGCCTGCCGCGCAAGAACCTGTTGCTCGCCGCCACGATCGAGGCGGACGGGCTCAGGGTGCCTGTGCGCATCCGCAATCTCTCCGAGGGCGGGGCGATGGTGGACGGATCGGTGCTTCCCCGCGCCGGAACCCTGCTGACTCTCACCCGCGCCGAGATCGAAGTCGGCGGCCGGGTCGTGTGGCAGACTCAGGGGCGTTGCGGCGTCGCCTTCGATACCAGCGCGATTACCGTCGACGAATGGGTCTCCGGCAATCGCGTCGCGAGTTTCCAGGGGCATCGCGGCCAGGCCCGGGTCGATGCGATCCAGCAGGCGGTGCGCAGCGGCGATGCGCTGCCAGCGGAACCGGCCGCGGCCACCGCTGCACCGGATCTCGCCAATCTCGGCACGCGCCTGGTCGAGGAAATCTACCATGTCCGCGAACTGCTCGACCGGCTGGGCGAGCAGCTGATCGACGATCCGCACGTGATCGCCACGCATATGGCGTCGCTGCAGAATCTCGATCGCGCCAGCCAGATCCTCGACCATCTGGGCGCGATCCTGGGCGCCGACGACCCGGCCGCCGCCGTGGACGCGGTGGCGATGCAGGAACTGCGCGCACGGCTGTTGCGCTGATACCGGCTGCGACACGCACCGGCCGGCGCTGCGCGCCCGCCTATTTCTTCCGCTTGAAGTCCACCGAGACGACGTTCGAGCCGTCCTCTACCGGCTTGGCCGGCGGCTCGTCATTCTCGGCCTCGTCGTGCTGCGGCTCGGGCTCGTCGCCGCCATCGGCGGCCTGGAAGCGCAGTTCGAAGTTCACCGCCGGATCGTGGAAGCCGGTGATCGCCGAGAACGGGATGTTGAGCATCGCCGGCACCTGATTGAAGCTCAGGCCCACCGAGAATTTGTTGTCGTCGACCTTCAGGTCCCAGAATCGATGCTGCAGGACGATGGTCATCTCGTCCGGGAAGCGATCGATCAGCCGCTGCGGGATGTCGACTCCCGGCGCGTGCGTCTTGAAGGTGATGTAGAAATGATGCCCGCCGGGCAGGTTTCCACCCGAATCGGCGACCGAGCCGAGCACACGGCCGACCACGGCGCGCAGGGCTTCCTGCACGATCTCATCATAGGGAATCAGGCTGTCAGGCACGTTGCCGGTCATCCCCCTTGGGTAGCGTACCGGACAGCATGGTCAAGATTGCATGCGCAGCAACCATCGCTATGTGGGACGCCATGCGCACCGCCACAGTGAGCCGCAAGACGAGCGAGACCGCCGTCGACGTCACCGTCAACCTCGACGGCACCGGCGCCTATGCCATTTCCACCGGGATCGGCTTCTTCGATCACATGCTCGAGCAGCTCAGCCGCCATTCGCTGATCGATCTCGACGTGAAGACGGTGGGCGACCTGCACATCGACCAGCACCACACGGTCGAGGATACCGGCCTGGCGATCGGCGAGGCGATCGCGAAGGCGCTGGGCGACAAGAAGGGCATCCGGCGCTATGCCGACGCGCTCTCGCCGATGGACGAGACGCTCGCCCGCGTCGCGGTGGACATTTCCGGGCGCCCCTATCTCGTCTGGAAGACCGAATTCAGCCAGAAGCGCCTGGGCGAGATGGACACCGAGATGTTCGAGCACTGGTTCCATTCCTTCGCCCAGACTGCCGGGCTGACGCTCCATATCGAGACACTTTACGGCACCAACAACCATCATATCGCCGAAGCCGCGTTCAAGGGCCTGGCCCGCGCGCTGCGCGAGGCAGTGGAGATCGACCCGCGCAAGGCGGGCGTGGTGCCGAGCACCAAGGGCGTGCTGTGACGGTGACGCGATGAGCATCGCCCTGATCGACTACGGCGCGGGCAATCTCCACTCGGTCCACAATGCGCTGAACGCCGCTGGCGCGACGGGCATCGCCGTCACCGCCGATCCCGATGCCGTCCGCAAGGCCGATCGCATCGTCCTGCCCGGCGTCGGCGCATTCGGCGCGTGCGCGGCGGGACTTCGCGTCATCCCCGGCATGGTCGAGGCGCTCGACACCCGCGTCCGTGGACAGGGCGCCCCGTTCCTGGGTGTCTGCGTCGGCATGCAGCTGATGGCCGATGCGGGCGAGGAGATGGGCACGCATCCAGGCCTTGGCTGGATCCCCGGCACCGTCCGCGCGATCGCGCCCGCCCCCGGCATCCGCGTGCCGCACATGGGCTGGAACGACGTCGCCCCCGCCGCCCCGCACCCGCTGATCGAAGCCGGCCAGGCCTATTTCCTCCACAGCTTCGCCTTTACCGGCGAGCATGTGCTTGCCACCACCGACCATGGCGGCCCGGTCACCGCGGCGATCGGCCGCGACAACATGATCGGCGTCCAGTTCCACCCCGAGAAAAGCCAGCGCTACGGCATCGCGCTGATGGAAAGGTTCCTCCAGTGGCGCCCCTGATCCTCTTCCCCGCCATCGACCTCAAGGGCGGCCAGGTCGTCCGCCTGGCCGAGGGCGACATGGCCCGCGCCACCGTCTATGGCGACGATCCCGCCGCCCAGGCCGAACTTTTCGCGAATGCCGGCGCGGAATGGCTGCACGTCGTCGATCTCGACGGCGCCTTCGCCGGCGAATCGGTCAACGGCGGCGCCGTCGCCGCGATCCTCGAGCGCTTCGGCGGGCACGTCCAGCTGGGCGGCGGCATCCGCAACCGGGATTCGATCGAGCGCTGGCTCGACCTCGGCGTCCGCCGCGTGGTGATCGGCACGGCCGCGCTGGAGAATCCCGACCTGGTCCGCGAAGCGGCGCGCGACAATCCCGGCCGCATCGTCGTCGCCGTCGATGCCCGCGACGGCATGGTCGCCACGCACGGCTGGGCGGACGTGTCGGACGTGGCGGTGGTCGACCTCGCCCGTCGCTTCGAGGATGCCGGCGTCGCCGCGCTCCTCTTCACCGATGTCGGCCGCGACGGGCTGCTGAAGGGCTGCAACGTCGAAGCGACTGTCGCCCTCGCCCGCGCCGTCGCGATCCCGGTCATCGCCAGCGGCGGCGTCACCGACATCGCCGACATCCATGCGCTGCGCCCGCACGTCGAAGACGGCGTCGAGGGCGTGATCACCGGCCGTGCGCTCTATGACGGCCGGCTCGACCTCAAATGGGCGATCGAGGTGGGCAAGGCATGACGTTCGCGCAGCAACGCGGCGACGCGGCGATTCGGTTCACGCGGAGACGCGGAGACGCGGAGACCAGGTTGGGCCGCACCAGCAGCCCCTTCTCGCGTCCGCACGCCGGGAACCTCGCGCCAGCCAGCGCGGCTGACGCCGCAAGACGGTCCGCATCCTCCGCGCCTTCGCGGGAGCGGATCGCATGACTGTCCGCGCCCGCGTCATCCCCTGTCTCGACGTCGCCAATGGCCGAGTCGTGAAGGGCGTCAACTTCGTCGATCTGGTCGATGCGGGCGATCCCGTGGAGCAGGCGCGCGCCTATGACGCCGCCGGCGCGGACGAGCTCTGCTTCCTCGACATCACCGCCAGCCACGAGGCGCGCGGCACCATCCTCGACGTGGTGCGCCGCACCGCCGAAGTCTGCTTCATGCCGCTCACCGTCGGCGGCGGCGTGCGCAGCGTCGAGGATGCCCGTGCGCTGCTTCTCGCCGGCGCGGACAAGGTCGCGGTCAACAGCGCCGCCGTCGCCCGCCCCGAAGTCGTCGCGGAGATCGCCGAGAAGATGGGCAGCCAGTGCGTCGTCGCCTCGGTCGATGCGCGCCGCACCGCCAATGGCTGGGAAGTCTTCACCCATGGCGGCCGCAAGCCCACCGGCATCGACGCAGTGACGCATGCGCTCGCGCTCGCCCATCTCGGCGCCGGTGAGCTGCTCGTCACCTCGATGGACCGCGACGGCACCCGCGACGGCTACGACCTGGAGCTGATCCGCACGATCGCCGACCGGGTGACCGTGCCCGTGGTCGCCTCGGGCGGCGTCGGCAACCTCCACCATCTGGTCGAGGGGATTCGCGACGGCCATGCCAGCGCGGTGCTGGCAGCCTCGATCTTCCATTTCGGCGAGGCCAGCATCGCCGATGCGCATGCCGCGCTGCGCGAGGCGGGCATTCCCGTGCGTTCGCCTGCCTATGCCTGATATTGCCGGCGCGCCGGCATGTGGAGCCAGGCACGGATTCCAGCGGATGCGATAGCGGCGACCGACGTCGGTTAGCTTTACATTCACTATTCGCCGCACCCGCTTCTTAACCATCGCAGATCGCGGAAAACCGCGCCATCGGCGAAGCGGCTGGTTTCTTGCTCTCTCTCGGTAATCACAAAAGAGGGAAAGACGATGATCCGCAACTTCGCCAATCTGGCCGCATTCGGCCTTGTCGTTACCCTGTCCGCCACGCCCGCCTTCGCCATGGACAAGCCGCCCACCGATCCGGGCAGCCCTTCGTCGAGCAGCAGCAGCGGTGGCACCAGCAGCAGCGGCGGCACCAGCAGCGGCGGTACCACCAGCAGCAGCGGCGGCTCGGGCGGCCCCACTTCGATCCCGGAACCGGGCATGCTCGGCCTGTTCGCCCTCGGCACGATCGGCGCGTTTGCCGCGCGCCGGGCCCGTCGCCGCAGTTAACGATTTGTCGGGGCGTTGCGGCTAAGCTCGCTTCCCATGCGCAACGCCCTGCTTCCCCTGCTGCTGCTACTCGCCGCGATGCCGGCGCTGGCCGCCGACGAGCCGCCGCACACCGGCCGGGCCGGCACCCGCTCGATGCCCGAGCTTTCGGACCTGGCGCTCGCCGCCTGCGCCGTAGGCGGCGTGTGGTTCGTCCGCAGCCGGCTGCGCGCGCGCTTCCGCAAGGCCGCGCCCCGCGATTGAGGCCCGAGGATTGACAGCCGCCCCCGCCTCCCCCAGCCGGGGACCATGGCCGACTCCCTAGACGCTCTCGAAGCGGTGATCCGCGCCCGCCGCACGGCGAGCCCCGACAGCTCCTATGTCGCAAAGCTCGCGCATCGCGGCCGCGCCAAGATCGCGCAGAAGCTGGGCGAGGAAGCAGTGGAGACCGTCATCGCCGCGATCCGGGACGATCGCGAGGAACTGACCAAGGAAGCCGCCGACCTCGTCTTCCATCTGCTCGTGCTGCTCGCCGATGCCGGCCTGGGCCTGGACGACGTCCGTGCCGAGCTCGCCCGCCGCGAGGGCGTGTCAGGGATCGACGAAAAGGCGGGACGTTCGGCCTAGGCTGGGGACTCATATTCCTTCAATCGTCATCCCCTTCCCTCAATCGTCATCCCCGCGCAGGCGGGGATCCAGGGTAATGCGGGATATCGGCACCACCGCGCGAACGCCGTCCGGAGAGGGCAGGACCCCGCCACCTCGGCTCCGCGCCTGGCCCTGGATCCCCGCCTGCGCGGGGATGACGACAGAAAATCAGATACTTGCTTGGGTTCTCAACCTAGGCCGGAAACTCGGTCGAGATCCGGTCCGCTTCGTCGTCCCCTGCCCGCACCGCCCCCTCTTTCTTCATCGTCCTCGCGGAGGCGAGGATCCAGGACAACGCGCGCAGTGGATACGGAAGTCGCGAGCGACTATCCCTTCGGCACGAACGCCAGCGCTACGCCGTTCATGCAATAGCGCTTGCCGGTGGGCCGGGGGCCGTCGTCGAAGACATGGCCGAGATGTCCGCCGCAGCGGCGACACAGCACTTCGGTGCGGCGCATCCCCAGCGAATTGTCGGCACGGGTGATCACCGCATTGGGCAGGGGTTGCCAGAAGCTCGGCCAGCCGGTGCCGCTGTCGAACTTCGTCGCCGCGCTGAACAGGGGCAGCGCGCAACCGGCACAGGCGAAGGTGCCGGCCCGGTGCTCCTGGTTGAGCGGGCTGGAAAAGGCGTATTCGGTCGCGCCCTGGCGGAGCACGCGATAGGCAGCGGGGCTCAGCCGCTTGCGCCACTCGGCATCGCTGAGCGTGAACTCGAACTTCTGCGCGGCCCGGGCAGGGGCGCCGCCGCCGCACGCGGCAGTGAAGACGCCGATGCCGGCAACGGTGAGAAAGGCGCGACGGTCGGTATGCATGACGAACCTCTCGTTATTGCAACGATATAGGTTCGCACGAAGGCAGGGAAAAGTTGCACCCCTCCCGCAATCCGCCGTTTCAATAGCGCGACAGCTCCACCGCCATCTTCTTGTAGCCATGGACGAAGCAGGCCGCGACGCGCTCGGGCTCGCGCAGCACGTTCACGCGCAGGCGGCGCTTGGCCATTTCCTCCATCAGCACCCCGATCTGCAGCTCGGCGAGCCGCGCGCCCACGCAACGATGGATGCCGTGCCCGAAGGCGAGGTGCCGCCGCGCATTCTCGCGGTCGACAATGATCCGGTCGGCATCGAGGAAGATGCTCTCGTCGCGATTGGCCGAGAGATACCAGAGGCCCAGCTTGTCGCCGGCGCGGATCTTGTGGCCGTCCAGCTCGGTATCCTGGGTCGCGGTGCGGCGCATATGGGCGAGCGGCGTCTGCCAGCGGATGATCTCCTGCGTGGCGTTGCCGATCAGGCCCGGATTCGCCTCGAGCTTGGCGCGCTCGTCGGGGAATTGCTCGAGCCCCCAGGCATAGGCGCTCATCGAATTGCGGGTGGTGTCGTTGCCGCCGACGATCAGCAGGATGAGGTTCCCGAGGAACTCCATCTGGTCCATGTGGCTCATCGCGTCGGAATGAATCATCATCGAGATCAGGTCCGGCGTGGGCTCCTTGCCGACCTTGCCCTGCCAGAGATTGCCGAAATAGGCGGCGCATTCGAACAGGATCTCCCGCCGCTCCTCCTTGCGCACCGGATCCTTGGCGATCTCGATATCGCCCGCCCAGTCCGACCAATAGGTCAGCTTGCGCCGGTCCTCCCACGGGAAGTCGAACAGGATGGCGAGCATCTGGGTGGTCAGCTCGATCGAGACCTGGTCGACCCAGTCGAACTCGGTGCCCACCGGCAGCGAATCGAGAATCTCGGCGGTGCGCGCGCGGATATTGTCGGTCATCCGCACCATCTCGCTCGGCGTGAAGGCGGGGGCGACGGTGCGGCGCTGGTCGGTGTGCTTGGGCCGGTCCATCGCGATGAACATCGGCATCTTGATGTCGCCTTCCTGCATATCGGCGATGGTGATGCCGCCGGCCTCGGACGAGAAGATGTCGGGCAGCGATTCGACCTGGACGATCGGCTTGTAGGTGGCGATCGACCAATAGGGGCCGAAGCCGCTGTTCTCGCACCGATAGATGCCGCCGCGGGCGCGCAGTTCGCGAAAGGGTGCGTGCCAGACATCGTCGCGGTACAGTTCGGGCCGGCTCACGTCGAGCGGATCGACGGCCTGGGTTCCGGGAGCTTCGGTTTGGGTCGCGAGCGTCGCCATGCTGCCTCTCCTGCCTTTTGCAGGGAGGAAACGCCTAATTGACAGAAGTGTCAATAGTGAGAAATGGTCGGGACAGGGGCATTGCGCAAATAGTCGTCATCCCCGCGAAGGCGGGGATCCAGGGCCAGGCGCGGAGCCGGTGTGGCAGACCCCGTCCTCTCCGGACGGCGTTCGCGCGGTGGCGCCGATATCCCGCACTACTCTGGATCCCCGCTTTCGCGGGGATGACGGGTTCGTTGAATAGTCCTGATCCTAGGCCGTTGCCTCGATCTTCGTGCGGCGCTTGGGGCTGCCCGATTTGAGCACGCCGCGGCGGAACACGCGGGCGCCCACCGTGATGATGATCGCGACCCACAGCGCCTGCCAGCCCAGCGCGACCAGATGCGGCCAGATCGTCGGCGAGCTGCCCGCCAGCCCGATCATCGTGAAGGGCGAGCTGAACGGGAAGATCTGCGCCGCCGTCTCGATCCAGCTGCCGGGCCGCGTCGCCGCGCCGAGCGCCAGGCCGAACATCATCATCTGGAAGATGGTGATCGGCAGCGACAGCATCTGCAACTCGCGCTGGGTGGAGGTCAGCGCGCCGATGCTGAGGAACATCGCGCCGAGCAGCATGTAGGACATGGTGAAATAGGCAATGAACAGCAGCGCATAGGTGGGCGCGCCGATCGCCGCGACCAGGCTGGGGAAGCTGCCCGCGATGTCGGGCGGGAGCAGCCGGGTCGCGTTGATGATGATCGTCGCCCAGAACAGCACGAACAGCACCGCGGCGCCGAACATGCCGATCAGCTTGCCGAAGAACACGCTCTCCAGCGGCACGGCCGCCGCCAGGATCTCGATCACCTTGTTCGAGCGCTCCTCGGCCATGGTGCCCACGGCCTGGCCCGAGAGGAAGAGCGTGAGGAAGAACATCGCGAACACGCCGATCGAGGCGGCCTGGCCGCGCCCGCTGGGCGAGCCCTGGCCGCGCTTCACCACGGTCTTGGTGACGGTGCTGGTGGGGGCGGCGCTGCCCAGCTTCTGCGCGCGCAGGCTCTGCTCGGCCAGCTGCGCGAGGAACCGTGCCTCGGTCGCTCCGCGGTGGACATAGAGCACGTCGGGCTTGTCGAGAGGGCCGTAGAGCACCGCCGCCGTATCGACCTTGTCGCTGTCGAAATAGGCGCGCGCCTGGGCGGCGGGATCGCCGGTCGGCGTCTCGATCGTGAGCGGGGGCGGCATCAGCTCGCTCTTCTTGGGGAAGAGCTTGCGGAGCTGCCGGTCGGTCTCGATCAGCGTCGGCGCCTGGGCGGGCGGCGCGATCACCACCATCCGCATCTGCGAATCGTCGCCGACGATCGACTGGGCCCCGATCCCCCCGACCGTGCCGAAGCCGATCATCAGCACCGGGGCGAGCAGGAAGAGCAGGAAGGTGGGCGTGAACACCGTGGCAGTGAAATCGCGGCGCGCGACGGTCAGCGCCTGGCGCAGCATGCGCGAAAACTTGCTCACGCCGCTTCCTCCTGATCCTTGAGGGCGTCCGCGCCGACGATCCTGACGAACGCGTCGTGCAGGCCGGGCCGCTCGATCGACAGGCCCGAGACGCCGTATCCGCCGTCGATCAGCTTCACGAGCAGCGATTCGACGCCGCCCCCGGGCAGAGTGAAGCGCCAGCCATCGCCTTCGCGCTCGGCATCGGCCGGGAGCAGTGCCCGGGCCCCTTCCACATTGTGGTGCGGCGTGTAGTGCGCCTTCATCGGCAGCAGCGCCCGGGCGTCGTTCACCGTGCCCTCGAAGCGCACCTTGCCGCCGGCGATGATCGACAGCCGGTCGCACAGCCGCTCGGCATGGGCCATGACATGGGTGGAGAAGAGGATCGTCGCGCCGCGATCGCGCTCGGCGCGGATCAGCTTTTCGAGCTTTTCCTGATTGACCGGATCGAGGCCCGAGAAAGGCTCGTCGAGCACGAGCAGCTCGGGTTCGTGGACCACCGAGCCGAGCAGCTGGACCAGCTGCGCCATGCCCTTGGAGAGCTTGCGGATCTTCTCGTCCTTGGCGTGGCCGAGGCCGGCATTTTCGAGCAGCGTGTCGGCGCGCTTGCGCCCCGTCGCCCAGGGCAGGCCGCGCAGCGCGCCCATGAACGCGATCGCCTCGCGACACTTCATGTTGGGATAGAGGCCGCGCTCCTCGGGCAGATAGCCGACCAGGTCGCTGGCGTCGCGCGGATGGGCGCGGCCGAGCATGTCGCGATCGCCCTCGTCCGGCTCGATGATGCCGAGCAGCATGCGCAGCGTCGTGGTCTTGCCGGCGCCATTGGGGCCGAGCACGCCGTAGACGAGCCCCTTGGGAACCGCGATGTCGACGCCGTCGACGACGCGCCGATCCCCGAAATATTTGACGAGCCCCCGGGCGCTCACGGCCAATTCGCCAGTCAAAAAAGAGTCCCTTCCTTCGTGCCTCGGCGGGGCCGAGGGCGGTGCCGCAAGCCGCGGAAACGTGGTAGCGGGTCGGCGTGGAACAGCACAAGCCACTGGAAGCACGAATAAAGGCCAAAGCGGCGGAAATCGGGTTCGCCGATTGCGGGATCGCGCGCGCCGATGCCGCGCCCAGAACCGCCGAGCGATTGCGCCAATGGCTCGAAGAGGGGCGCCACGGATCGATGATCTGGATGGAAGAGCGCGCGCATCACCGCGAGCGCCCCGCCGGCCTGTGGCCGGAAGTGCGGACGGTGATTTCGCTGGGCATGAGCTATGCGCCGCGCACCGATCCGCTCGCCCTGGCGGGGGAAAGCGGGATCGGCCGCATCTCCACCTATGCCCAGGGCGCCGACTATCACGACGTGATGAAGCGCCGGCTGAAGGAGCTGGGACGCTGGCTGGTCGCGGCCGCGCCCGGGGCGGAACTCAAGGTGTTCGTCGATACCGCGCCGGTGATGGAGAAGCCGCTGGCCGAGGCGGCGGGACTGGGCTGGCAGGGCAAGCACACCAATCTGGTGAGCCGCACCCATGGCAGCTGGCTGTTCCTCGGCGCGATCTACACCACGCTCGAACTGGCGCCCGACGCGCCGGTGCGCACCACTTGCGGCAGCTGCGACGCCTGCCAGACGGCGTGCCCGACCGATGCGTTCCCGGCGCCGTATCGGCTCGATGCGCGGCGCTGCATTTCGTACCTGACGATCGAACACAAGGGGCCGATCCCGGAGGAATTCCGCGCGGGCATCGGCAACCGCATCTATGGCTGCGACGATTGCCTGGCGGTGTGTCCGTGGAACAAGTTCGCGCAGGCCGCCCAGGCGAACCTGGCCTTCCTGCCCCGCGCCGAGCTGACCGCGCCGGCGCTGGCCGATCTGCTCGCGCTCGACGATGCAGGGTTCCGCGAAGTGTTCTCGGGCTCGCCGATCAAGCGGATCGGACGCGACCGGATGATGCGCAACTGCCTGATCGCGGCGGGCAACAGCGGCGACGCAGCACTGATGGAGCCGGTGCGGGCGTTGCTGGAGGACGCCGACGAGACGGTGCGCGAAGCGGCTGCCTGGGCGTTGGCGAGGCTGGCCGCCTGAATTCCTCCCCTCGGCGATTATTCCCTGGGGACAGGAAGCATCCGATAGCGATTATCCCAGCTCCACGCCGATCCGCCGCTCTTCCACCGCCATCCCCGCGCAGGCGGGGATCCAGAGCCAGGCGCGGAGCGGAGAGTGGCGAGCCCCGTCCTTTCCGGACGGCGTTCGCGCGGTGGTGCCGATATCCCGCATCACCCTGGATCCCCGCCTGCGCGGGGATGACGGGGTTCGCTGGATGAGTCTCTACCCTAGATCAGCGCCGGATCAGCGCCCGCCGCTGAGCGCGGAGACGCAGCTCGCCTCGTCGATCGGGCGGCCGTCGCGCTGGCGGGCGTCGATGTGCGTGACCACCGGCTCGCCGCGGCCCTGGGGATAGAGATAGGTGTCGAGCACGCAGACCGGGCCTGCGAACTGGAGCTTGCGGGCAGTGCCTTCGCTCATGTCGAGCTGCGGCTTGCCGAACTGGGCAATCAGCCGCGGAGCGGTGGCGCCCCGCAGCGCGGCCAGGCTGGGGGGCAGCGACGGGCTCGGCGCCGGCCGTGCGCTCGGCACCGGGACATAGCCGGCGCGCGGCGGCGGAATCACGCCGCCTTCGCCACAGGCGCCGAGCGCCAGCGTTCCGATCAGAATGAGTTTCTTCATGCCCGCCTCCCGCGGTGAAATGCATGGGTGGCCATCGCGGCTCCGAGCACCGGGGCGACCAGGTTCAAAATCGGGACGAGGAACAGCGCGGTGCCCGCTGCACCCAGCGCGAACCGGCTGATGCCCGTGCGCCGGCGCCAGCCGCGCAGTTCGTCGCGCGGCATGTGCCGCGCCGCGACCATGTCGCCCAGGTCGCGGCCGAGCAGCCAGCCATTGACCAGGAAGAAGGCCAGCGCCGTGCCCACCCCGGTGACCAGCAGGATCAGATAGAGCGGCGACAGCAGCAGGTTCACCCCGATCAGCCGCAGCGCCGAACCCAGGCCCATCGCCAGCGCGCGGCCCAAGGGCAGGTCGTGCGCCTGGGCATGGGCGCCGGGATAATATTTCTTCTCGACCGCGGCGACCACCTCATCGGCGAAGACGCCGATCACGGCGACGGCGATCGCGCGGAACATCAGCCAGTGGAAGAATATCACCAGCACGATCGTGCCGATGTCGGCAAAGGTGTCCGAACCGCTCCAGCCCCCCAGCCAGGCCGCGATTCCGTCCGCCAGCGCGTGCATGCCGAACCACAGGCCGATGCTCGCCGCGACGAACAGCACCAGGGTGAGCAGGACGGATTTGAGGAAGACGGCGAGTATCGGCCGGTCGAACAGCTGCCCCAGCGACAGGAAGAAGGCCTGGATCATTGCGCTATCCTTTGCCCGTCATTAGGGCGGCGACGCAATCTTTTTGGAGCACCAAGTTTGACCAGCCCGACTTATGACGTCGTCGCCATCGGCAACGCGATCGTCGACATCCTCGCCCAGGCGGAGGACAGCTTCATCGAGGAGATCGGCGTCGCCAAGGGCTCGATGCAGCTCATGTTCTCGCCGGAAGAGGCCGATGCGCTCTATGCGAAGATGGGCCCGGGCCGCGAGATCTCGGGCGGCTCGGCAGCGAACACGGTGGCGGGCATCGCCGCGCTGGGCGGCAGGACGGCGTTCATCGGCCAGGTGGCGGACGACCAGCTCGGCCAGGTGTTCGCCCACGACATCCGCGCCGCCGGCGTCGATTTCGACACCGCGGTGCGCCCCGGCCAGCCGACCACCGCGCGCTGCCTGATCTTCGTGACGCCGGACGGCCAGCGCACGATGAACACCTTCCTCGGCGCCTCGCAATTCCTGCCGGCCGCGGCGCTGGACGAGGCGCTGATCGCCAATGGCGCCATCCTGTATCTCGAAGGCTATCTGTGGGATCCGGAAGAACCGCGCGCCGCGATGCGCAAGGCGATCGAGATCGCCCGCGCCGCCGGCCGCAAGGTGGCCTTCACGCTGTCCGACGTCTTCTGCATCTCGCGCCATGGCGACGATTTCCGCAAGCTGATCGAGGACGGACTGATCGACATCCTGTTCGCCAACGAGAACGAGCTGCTGGCGCTGTGCCAGCACGAGGCGTTCGAGGCGGCGGTGCAGCACCTCCACGGCAAGGTGCCGGTGCTGGTCGTCACCCGCAGCGAGAAGGGCGCGATGGCACTGGTCGGTGCCGAGCGCGTCGAAGTGCCGGCCGAGCCGATCGCGCGGCTGGTCGATACCACCGGCGCGGGCGACATGTTCGCGGCCGGCTTCCTCCATGGCCAGGCACGGGGGCATTCGGTGAAGGACTCGCTGCGCCTGGGCGCACTCTGCGCGGCCGAGATCATCCAGCACTATGGCGCCCGCGCCGAAGTGGACCTGAAGGTGCTGGCGGAAGAGAAGCTGGGCTGAGCCTGCCGGCTCGATATCCGAAGCGGCAAAAGAAAGGGCCGGAGGATCGCTCCTCCGGCCCTTTTCTCTTGCCTCGAGATCGGCGCCTCAATGGGTGCCCGGCACCTCGGGCTTGATCTCGGTATAGGCCTCGTGCTCGGGCACGTCGATGATCCCGCGGCCGACATGGCTGCGCGAGCGGCTGTAGCCGAAATAGACCACCAGGCCGATCACTGCCCAGGACAGGAACAGGATGATGCTCTTGTGGTCCAGGCTGACGAACAGATAGAGGCAGCCCAGGATCGCGATCGGCGCGGTGACGAACACGAACGGCGTCTTGAACGGCCGCTTGCGGTCCGGATCGGTCTTGCGGATCACCATCACCGCGATCGACACGGCGGCAAAGGCGAAGAGCGTGCCCGAGTTCGAGATGTTGGCAAGCTGGCCGACCGGGAAGAAGGCGGCGAACAGCGCCACGGCGACGCCGGTGATGATCGTGATCACGTGCGGGGTGTTGAAGGTCGGGTGGATCTTCGAGAAGGCGGCGGGGAGCAGGCCGTCGCGGCTCATCACGAAGAAGATGCGGGTCTGGCCGAACATCATCATCAGGATGACCGAGGGCAGCGCCAGGCCGGCGGCGAGGCCGAGCAGGTTGCCGATCTGCGGCCAGCCGATCTCGCGCAGGGTGAAGGCCAGCGCCTCCTTCGAGCAGACCACGTCCTTGAAGCCTTCGGCGGCGCGGGTGGCGCACTGGGCGGCGAGCTCGCGGCTGCCCGGCTCGAGCGCATGGCCCGCGGCATCGAGCACCGGCTGGGTGCTGAGGCCCGGCGCGCCGATCACGCCGGCGGCGACGAGCAGGTAGAAGATGGTGCAGATGGCGAGGCTGCCGATCAGGCCGATCGGCATGTTGCGCTGCGGGTTCTTGGTCTCCTCGGCCGCGGTCGAAACCGCGTCGAAGCCGACATAGGCGAAGAAGATCGACGCCGCCGCCATCGAGATGCCGACAAAGCCGGTGGGCGCGAAGGGCGAGAATTGCGCGCCGTTCATCACCGGCACGGCCAGCACGATGAACGCAGTGAGCGCAGTGATCTTGATCGCGACGAGGATCGCGTTGACCGTGGCGCTCTCCTTGGTGCCGATCACCAGCAGCCAGGTGACCAGGCCCGCGATCAGCATCGCCGGCAGATTGATCAGGCCGCCGTCGAACGGACCGGTGACCAGCGAAGCGGGTATGTCGACGTGGAAACTGTGCTCGATCAGGCCGATCACATAGCCGGACCAGCCGACCGAGACCGCTCCCGCGGCCACGGCATATTCGAGGATCAGCGCCCAGCCGACCATCCAGGCGATCAGCTCGCCCATCACCGCATAGCTATAGGTATAGGCGGAGCCCGATACCGGCACCATCGACGCCATTTCGGCATAGCAGAGGGCCGCGAAGGCGCAGACCACGCCGGCGATGATGAAGCTGACCATCATGCCGGGCCCGGCGCGTTGCGCGGCTTCGGCGGTGAGAACGAAAATGCCGGTGCCGATCACCGCGCCGATGCCGAGCATGGTGAGCTGAAAGGCCCCCAGCGAGCGGTGGAGCGATTTTTTCTCGGCAGTGGCGAGGATGGCATCGAGTGGCTTTACGCGCCCGAAGATCATTGGATGGTCCCCTCGACGGCGGTTCATTCCGCCGCCCCTTTTAGATGAAAGCGCGGAGCCTAGCCGCAAAACCGGGGGAGGCAATGCTTTAGTGCCGGCAAGCGCCGCTTTGGCGCGCGAATGCGGCGAGTCGCCGCGCTGCGCCGGGGACGATGGGAACGAATCCCGGTCGAGGACGGATTGCCATTTGCAGTTAGGCACGACCGTTTCCGCAAATGGTTCGTCACCCCGGCCCCGTGCCGGGTTCACCCCGCCGCGGTGCCACGCCGCGAATCTCCCGCCCTATGCCTGGCGCGCAGTGGACCCCGGAACCAGTCGGCGATCATCCCCTTCAGACAGGGATGATCCAATAGCCGTCATCCCTGCGCAGGCGGGGATCCAGGGCCAAGCGCGGAACGGGTGTGGCGGGTCCTGTCCTCTCCGAAGAGCGTTCGTGCGGTGGCGCAGATATCCCGCGTTGCCCTGGATCCCCGCCTGCGCAGGGATGACGGGGTTTGCTGAACGAATCCCGCTCTAATGCGCGGCGGCGCGCGAGAAGAGGTTCATCACCAGCACGCCGGCGATGATCAGCGCCATGCCGAGCAGGGCGGGC
>NZ_SCMK01000005.1 GCF_005503355.1 Sphingomonas sp. 1F27F7B | reverse complement strand
GGTGACGGTCTCCGAGGCCTGCGCCGATGAAGCGATCATCGCAGCCAGGCCGACGCCGAGTAGAAGCCTCATGCGCATACCTCCCCCTTCTTTGGCTTGAAAGAATCGCGGGCGATCCTGCAAGCGGCTTGAGTATTGATGGAAAGCGGTGCCTTGCCAACACGAGAAATCCGCTACGACAATTCAAGCCATTTCGGATGTTATTTTATTAACGGCGATCGCTCATGGAGAATGGGGAAAGATGCAATGCCAACGATAGTATCGAGTAATTTAAGTATCTGAAATTAAATGATTCATCGTGCAACAAAATTGCCCATTCTGTTGCATTCGGGAGCGACGGTTGTTTGCCTTGCCCCCGCAAGCGCAAAGCGGTCGGCGAAGGAAAGCCCCAATTGCGGCGCTCCTGTCGGGTTGAGCAGACAGCTGCTTCGAGATCTCCTGCAGTCACTCCCAATGACCGATGTTGAGGCGCGTTCCGGTCCGGCAGCTTTTGGGCCGGAAGCGGACTGGCGGCTATTGAGCGAGAACAGCAAGAAAGCGGGCATTCTAGCTACCGACGCTGCAGACCTTTCGGTGAACACGGAACATCATGCATCCCAGAGCCTGCGGGAGGCTGGAAGTGCGACCCGGACGACCTAATGGGTCCGAGATGAGAGTAGCGCACCGCTGATGCCCGTGCCAAGACGGGCTCCATGAGCCGGGCTCTCGCCATCGTCGCCTTCGGCCGGCCGGCCGACCGGGTTATTCGCGAACTTGGGCTTGAGATCGACGCGCCGTGCAGCGCCGTCGCCCCGACGCCCTACGACAAGCTGAGCGCGATCGACCGCGGCATGTGGGTTGCCAATTTGCGCCCGACAGCCAGGGCCGGCGGCAGACCGAACCGCTGGTCGGCCGAATGATCGGCTTCGATGAAGCTTGCGAGCGCATTGCCGCGCTGCCGGAACGCACGGCGGTTGAGTGCATCCCGCTCGACCAGGCCGCCGGACGGATTCTTGCCGTCGACATCGTCGCCAGTCTCGACGCCCCGCGCGCCGACGCCTCGGCGATGGACGGCTATGCTGTGCGCGAGGCGGATCTGGCTCGCTTGCCGGCCCGGCTGCGGCTGGCCGGCGAATCCCTTCCCGGCCAGCCCGATCTGCCTGAAGTCGGCGAGAGGGCCTGCGTGCGCATCTTCACCGGTGCCCCGGTTCCACCGGGCGCCGATCGCGTTGTGATCCAGGAGCAGGTGACGCGCGACGGCGGTGTCGTACGCTTCGAGAAGCCGCTCGGGCCTGCCAGGCACATCCGGCCGCAGGGAGGAGACTTTCGCTCTGGAGAGATATTGCTCGCCGCCGGAACGCGGCTCGATGCGCGGTCGATAGTGACGGCGGCGGCGGCCGATCTGCCGGAGATCGAAGTCCATTGCCGGCCGCGCGTGATCGTGCTCGCCACGGGCGATGAGCTGGCGGAACCGGGCACGGCTCGCGCTTCTCCGGTTGCGATTCCCGAAAGTGTGTCCTTCGGCGTCGCTGCCATGGCAGCGCAATGGAGCGGCGCGCCGGCCGGCCGGTACCGGCTGCCCGACGATTCCGGCGTGCTGGAACACGCGGCCCGCGCCGCGCTGGATGCGGCCGACCTGATCGTCGTGACCGGCGGCGCGTCGGTGGGCGAGAAGGATCATGCCAAGACCATGTTCGGGCCGGCGGGCCTCGAATTCATCTTCACCAAAGTCGCCATCAAGCCGGGCAAACCCGTGTGGCTCGGGCGCGCGAGGGGCAAGTTGGTGCTCGGCCTGCCGGGCAATCCGACGTCGGCGCTGGTCGCCGCACGCCTGTTCCTCGCGCCGCTATTGCTGCGCATGAGCGGCGGCGATCCGAGCTCCGCATTGTGCTGGCGGGAGGCCTTGCTGGCCGAGGGGCTTCCGGCGGTTCGCGATCGCGAGACCTTCGCGCGCGCATGCTGGGCCAGAAACCGGGTCATGCCGCTTTCGGACCAGGACAGCGGCGCGCAACGCGCGCTCGCCGCCGCCGAGTTGCTCGTACGTCGCGGCATCGGCGCGCCGGCGCGCGTGGCCGGCGAGACCGTCGACGTGCTCGATTTCTAGGCGAGGATCATTTCGGTGCCGGCGACCGGCAGCACCGCGCCGGGCAGTCAGCCTCCGGTTACGCTCATATGGCGAGCGACGGCGGGCGCCGCGGCGGCGATGTCGAACGCGTGCCGCTTCGGCTTGGCCACCAGCAGCGCGTCGAGCGCCGCTTCGACGCGCGCCGCCCCGCCACGCCGCAACAAGCCGCGCAACTCGACCTTGTCGTCGTGCCCGAGGCAGCCGAACACCGTCCCCGTCGCGGTGATCCGGATGCGGTTGCAACCGGAGCAGAAATTGTTGGTGAGAGGCGTGATGAGGCCCAGTTGCAGCTCCAACCCGGCCACGTCGAAATAGCGTGCCGGCCCGCCGGTCCGGGTGATCGACGGCGTCAGCGTGAACCGCGCCTGGAGATCGGCCTTCACCGCGTCGAGCGGCACGTAGCGGTCGGCCCGGTCCTCGTCGATCGTCCCGAGCGGCATGGTCTCGATCAGGGTAAGATCATGCCCTTCGCCCGCGCACCAGCGCATCATCGGCACGATTTCGTCGTCGTTCAGCCCCTTGAGCACGACCATGTTGATCTTGAGCCGCAGCCCCGCAGCCTTCGCAGCGGCGATGCCAACCAGCACTTGGTCGAGCCTGCCCCGCCGCGTGATCATAGCGAAACGCGCCGCATCGAGGCTGTCCAGGCTGACATTGATCCGCCGGATGCCGCTCTCGAACAGGGCGGACGCCGCCGCCGCGAGCTGGGTCGCGTTCGTGGTCAGGGTAAGCTCGTCGAGCCCCTGGCCGAGTCGTGTGCCGAGCGCGGCTACGAGATCGAGGATGCCACGCCTGACCAGCGGTTCGCCGCCGGTGAGGCGGATCTTGCGCACTCCACGCCGGATCAGGATGTCGCTCAGCTGCTCGATCTCGGCGAAGCTCAGTATCCGGTCCCTGGGCAGGAACGTCATATTCTCGGCCATGCAATAACGGCATCTGAGGTCGCAGCGGTCGGTGACGGACAGCCGGACGTAGGAGATGCGGCGTCCGAAGCCGTCGATCAGGGGCGCCGCGTTGGCCATCGCGGGATGATGCTCCTGCGGGCGCGGCGCGCCAAGCCCCTATGGAGATGACAGGGAATATGTTCTACGAAAGTCGGGGAGTTGCGCGATGGTCGACGACACGCCTCGGTACAAGACCTACAACCATCCGGCCGGTGGCTGGGGCGCCGCGGCGGCGACCGCCAAGGTTCTGCTCGAGCAGAGCGTCATCACCAAGGGCTCGCGTGCCCTCCTCTCGATGAACCAGCCCGGCGGCTTCAAATGCCCGAGCTGCGCCTACCCCGACGCCGACTGCAAGAAGACGCTCGATTTCTGCGAGAATGGCGCCAAGGCACTGGCGCATGAGGCCACCAAATTCCGCGTTACCCGGGATTTCTTTGCACGGCACACCGTCACCGAGCTGATGGAACAGACGGATTATTGGCTGGAGATGCAGGGCCGCCTCACCGAGCCGATGCGCTATGACGCGGCTTCGGACAAATATGTGCCGGTCGGCTGGAACGAGGCGTTCGCCACGATCGGGCGCCATCTCCAGGTGCTGGACAGCCCCGACGAAGCGGAATTCTATACCTCGGGACGCACCCCGAACGAAGCGGCCTTCCTCTATTCCATCTTCGTGCGCGAGTTCGGGACGAACAATTTCCCAGACTGCTCGAATATGTGCCACGAGCCGACCAGCCGCGGCCTGCCGCTCTCGATCGGGATCGGCAAGGGCACCGTGGTCATGGAGGATTTCGAGCATACGGACGCCATTTTCATCCTCGGGCAGAATACCGGCACCAATTCGCCACGCATGATGAGCAACCTGGTCGAGGCGCGGAAACGCGGCGTCCCGATCGTCGCGGTCAATCCGATGCCGGAGCGGGCGCTGATCCGCTTTACCGAGCCGCAGGACATCGTGCAGATGGCGACGTTCGGCTCGACCCCGATCACCAGCGAGTTCGTGCACATCCGGATCGGCGGCGACCTCGCGCTGCTGAAGGGCATGATGAAGGTCATGTTCGAGCGGGAAGCGGCCGGCGAGGCGATTCTCGATCACGATTTCCTCACCAAACACACGGTCGGCATCGAGGCGGTCCGCGACGAGGTCCTGGCCCTCGCATGGCCCGACATCGTCGCCGCGTCCGGCGTCGAGGAGGCGCAGATCCGCCGCTGCGCCGAAATCTATATCCGCGCCCGTGCGACGATGATCTGCTACGGCATGGGCATCACCCAGCAGTTGCGGGGGTCCGAACTGGTCCAGCAGGTCGCGAACCTGTTGCTGCTCAAGGGCAATTTCGGCCGGCCCGGCGCCGGCATCTCGCCCATCCGCGGCCATTCCAACGTCCAGGGCGACCGCACCGTCGGCATCGACGAGAAGCCGTCAACGGCCTATCTCGACCGCGTCCGCGACGTCTTCGGGTTCGACCCGCCCCGCGCCCACGGCCACCACACGGTCGAGAGCGTGGCGGCGATGGAGCGGGGTACCGCCAAGGTCTTCATCGGTCTTGGCGGCAATTTCGTCCGTGCCGTCCCCGACACCGACCGGTCCTATGCGGCGATGCGCAAGCTCGCCTTGACCGTCGGGATCACCACCAAGCTCAACCGCGGCCATCTCGTTCACGGCCGCGAGGCGCTCATCCTCCCCGTCGTCGCGCGTTCCGAGGCGATCCGCACGGCGCTGGGCGAGCAGTTCATCACGATCGAGGATTCCTTCTCGAACGTCAGCTCGTCGCGCGGCGTTCTGGAGCCGGCGAGCCCGGACCTCATGCCGGAGGTGGAGATCGTCTGCCGGATGGCGATGGCGACGCTGCCGGCGAGCAAGGTGCCCTGGGCCGATTATATCGACGACTATGGCCGCATCCGCGACAGGATCGCTGACGTCTATCCGGCGATATACAGCGATTTTTCCGAGCGTATTCAAGCGCCCAACGGCTTCCACCTCGATGTGCCGCCGCGCCGCCGCGTCTGGCAGACCGCCAATGGCAAGGCCAACTTCCTGGTCCTACCCGGCCTTGAGGTGAACGCGCCGGTCGCCGACCCGGAGATGCTGCGCCTCGCCACGGTGCGCTCGCACGACCAGTTCAACACGACGATCTACAGCTACAACGACCGTTATCGCGGCGTGTACAATGATCGCATGGTCCTCTTCATGAACGCCGAGGACCGCACCTGCCGCGGACTGGAGGCTGGATCGCGCGTCGCGCTTGAGACGATCAGCGACGATGGGATCGACCGCCGTGTCGAGGGGCTGACGCTCCTTGACTATCCGATGGCTCGCGGATCGGTCGCCGGCTACTATCCGGAGCTCAATCCGCTTCTGCCGCTCGACTATCACGACAAGACCAGCGGCACGCCGGCCGCCAAGTCCATTCCGGTTCGCGTGGTGGCCGGCTAGCGCGGCGCGGCGCGGGCGGCGGCCGCCTGTGCCAGGTCAGCCGGCGTATTGATGTTCGGCGGCGCAAAATCCCCCACCACCGCCCGCGCGCCGATCCGCGCGGCAAAGGCGCGGACGGATCGTCCGCCATCGCCGGCCAGCTCGGCGTCAAGGTCGGCCAGGGCGGCAGCGGGCCACAGGCCGATGACCGGCTGCCCGGCCAGGCAGGAGGGAGCAGGATCGAGAAGTCGAAGGATGTCGGGTGGCAGCCAGACGCAATCGACGGAGATGCTGAGCACCTGGGCAAACCCCTGGTCGTTGGCATAGGCCAGGGCACCGGCGAGGCCGCCGAGCGGCCCTAGCCCGGGGTGCGGCCGATCGTCGATGGACATCAGGTCGGACGAGGCTCGCCCGGCGATCGCCAGCGCCTCGCAAAAGGGCCGTAGCGCATCGATCGCATGGTCGAGCAGCGTTCGGCCGCGCAGCATCGCCACTGCCTTGTCCGATCCAAAGCGCCGGGATTGGCCGCCGGCCAGAACAACGCCCAGCGTTCTCATGCGATCATCTGCTGCACATCGCTGACGATCAGTGCCGAATCCGTTCGCGCAAGCGCAACCAGCGTCAAGCCGGCCCCCGCCGCCCGCTCGGCGGCCAGGCTGGTCGGCGCGGAGATGGTGACGAGCATCGGGCAGCCGGCGCGCACCGTCTTCTCGACCAGTTCGTAGCTGCACCGCGCGGATAGCAGGATGAACCCGCCCGCCGGATCTATCCCTCCGAGCGCCAGCGCGCCGATCAGCTTGTCGAGCGCGTTGTGCCGGCCGACATCCTCCCGCACGCAAAGGATCTGGCCGTCCGCCGTGCAGAACGCGGCGGCGTGGACCGCGCCGGTCTCCCGGCCGAGCGGTTGATGGTTCCGCAGGGACGCCAGGGAGCGCGCGATGGCGGCGCTGTCCACGCGGATCCGGACGGTGACGTTCGGCAGCGGGCGCAGCACTTCGTCGATATTGTCCATGCCGCACAATCCGCAGCTGCTTTCGGAGACGCGCCGGCGCGCTCGCGCGTGCACGCGTTCCATTCGCTCGGGCGGCAGCCAGATTCGCACGGCCCACCCACCGGCGACCTCATCAACATCGACGCCGTCGACCTCGTCCGGCCGGTCCACCAAATTTTCACCCAGGGCGAAGCCGAGCGCATAGTCGTGAAGGTCGGAAGGCGTGGCCATCATGACCGCATAGCCGAGGCCGCCGACCTCGACCGAGACCGGTGCCTCGATCGGCACGAGCCGCGTCAACGCCTCGTTTCCAGATTCCGCAAGGCCGAGCCGGCGCATGGGAAGCTCGATCGCGCTGGCCGGTGACGGGCTCACGCCGCCGTGGCCCGTCCGGGGCCGGACGCCACTAAGATCGCGGAGCGCGAGAGGCGTGCGGCAACGGGCTGGGCCTCGATAGGCGTCATGGTCGTCCTCCGGATTCGGACCACCCATCATAGGCGCCGATGCCAAGGCGGCGATAGCTGGTTGCCCAGATCGGCTCAGCAGGCTCGAAACGGCGGCGCAAGATCAGCCAGCGCCGCGTGAATATGGCGCGCCATGAGTGATCTAATCTGGCTGTCGGAGGTGCGGATGCGCCGTGTCGATGATGTCCTCGGGCGCCGCATCTGTTGCAGGTCGAACGCCTCGGCGGGGACTTTGATCGCGGCCCCGCCCCTCCTGGAGCGAAACGGACAAAGGCGATGCCGGCGGCTGCGATCTGCTCCACTCTCAGCATGACCGTGCCGCCCCATGGGCTTCGGCGGTACGGTTTCCGGCTCTGCAACCGGCGCGGATGCACCACACGCACTCAGCGACGCTGGCAATGAGGCAGATGATGCGCCGGGCGCAATCGAAACCGGGCGCCCTCAACGCTCGTACCGGCGCGGCCAGATCATGGCCGTGACAGATCGAATGGCGTTGCCGCCATCGGCCGGCACTTCATCTGCGTCGCCAGGAGCATGGATCATCGCCAGCTCAATGCCGGTCACGCTGGCCTCCGGTGCATGCACGGCCGAGGTGATGCCGGTGATCGCCAGCATCGGCGCGGCAATGAAAGGCAGCAACAACCCTATCGCCCCACCGCATGGCACGGCATCGGCTCAGAACCCGATGGTCGCGATGATCGACGCCCGCGTCTTCTTCTCGGTCTCGAACGGCGCCCGCTTCAGCTGGCGCCCGACCTGGAGCTGCAGGTCGAGATGCCGGCCGATCCCGTAGTTCACGTTGAAGCCGACGCTGGCCAGTTCGTCGCGATGCGGGAGATCGGGATAGGGCGTGGGCTGCCACAGGCTGGCATAGTCCATGAACACGCCGAACTGAAGATAATCGTCCATCTTCTTGTCGAGCAGATGGAAGACCGGCGTGCGCAGCTCGGTGCTGAGCAGCAGGCCTTCGCTGCCGAGCGCGGTGTTTGGATCATAGCCGCGTACGCTGCCGATGCCGCCGCCGCCAAGCTGCTCGCTGTTGGGCAGGTTGCCCGTCGCCCCCTGGAACATGCCGCGCACGATCCAGGTGACACCCTTGGGCAGGAAAGTGGTGCGCGTCACCGAGATGCGGCCATAGCCATAGGTCGCGTCCGAATAGGGCACGAGCAGGTTGAGCGCGGCATCCTTGTTGTGCGCAGTCACTCCGCCCGGCGAGAAGGTCCAGCTTGCGTCGACCACGGTGCGGCCGCCGCCATCAATGAAGGTACCGTTATAGGTGACGGGGATCTGGAATATCTCCACCGCGGAATCGAGGATGCGGAAACCCAGAAAGTCCAGGTTGTTGTCGGTGCGCTTGTAATCCACCCCGATCTGGAGGTTATGCTTCACGCGGGTCGAGCCCGGCAAATCATGCGCCCAGCGGCCGCTGATCTGCCCCGAATGCCCCTTGCTCTTGAAGATCGGGCCGAGATCAGGATCCTGGATCGCATAGGCGCCAAAGAACAGCAGTCGATCGTCCGGGCCGAGCGGCACGGTGTCGCTCACCGAATGCGAGGTATAGCGGCCCTTGAAGCTGCGGGTGAACTGGTAGGACAGTATCTGCCCCGTGCCGAGCACATTCCCCCAGTTGAAACCGGCATACCATTCGTCGCGCCCCAGCAGCGCCGTACCCTGATTGTCGTAACCGCCATAGACGCGAAGCGGGAAGGTCTCCTTCGCCTCGAGATTGATGTCGGTCACCCCCGTCTCCGCGCCAGGACTGGCGATGGCATTGATCGTGACGAAGGGGTTCTGGTTATAGTCGTCGAGAGCCTTGCGCAGCCGCGGCAGCGTGGGCTGTTCACCGCTGTGCAAGTCGCCCATCCCGCGGATCAGCCGGCCGGAGAAATGCTTGTTGCCGGTCACGCGTATCTCGCCGACGCGGTAGGGCGTGACGACGAACTGCACGACGCCCGACTGCACATTCTGCGGCGGCACGCTGACCTCCAGGAAAGGCTGTTCCGCGGCGCGATAAGCGTCACGCACCAGCCGGGCGATCGCGTTCAGTCCTGCACGGGTGAGCGGGCGACCAAGATAGGACCGCACGCGGGCAGCGAATTCGGGGGTCTGAAGCAGCGGCAGATCCGGTGCGGCCAGGCCGCCGGGCATGTCGGTGACAGGCCGAACCGCCGCGATGCCGTTGACGAATACGACACCCTTGAGTTCGGGCACCAGCACCGTCTGATCGTCCACCGGCGGCGGAGCCTGATCGGGGACCCTCACCTCGGCTGGCGCCGGCGCCGGGGGCAGCTTCGGGACTACGCGCTTGAAATCCTGGGCGGCAGCGGGAGTCGCGGCGGCGAGCGCGGCCAGCGACAGGCATGCAAGGCGGCGCATCAGGGCTTGGTCTCCTCAAGATCGAGCGGCGCTGGGGTTTGCTCGGGCGGGAAGAGGATCGTGAAGGTCTTGCCCGCTTCACCCTGCATCAGGATCGCCTCGGGCGAGTTGATCGTCGGCATGCCGGTGCGGATCAGCAGGCCGCCCGGAATGGGAGTGACGCTCGCCTGGCGCAGCACGCCCGGCAGGCCGGCAAGCCCGTTGGTCCGCGCGAAATACGGCGTGTAGGCCGAGGGATAGGGGATGTAGAAGCGCGGCACGCCGAACAGTTGGGCCAGCCCGTTGAGCTCGCAATCGGTGGCATAGGGGACTGCGCAGGCAGTGCCCGACCGGGTAATCTCGCCCGGGCCGACCGCAACCGAAGGCAGATTGTAGTTCGAGAGCAAAGTGCCCTGGTTCGCGGAATAGTCCCCGGGATCGAGGGATACGCTCACCTGATGAGTCCCGGGCCTTGCACTGGCATAGTTACCATGGGTCTCGGTGATGATCGCCCCTTCTCCCGGTACGAAGCCGCCGATGGTGAAGTCCGATGCGCCAAGCGTGGCACTGGTGTTACCGTCAAAGGGCTTGGTGGGGTTGCCGGTGACGGTGACGACGAGGTCGGCCCGGTTGATCAGGCCCGCGCCGGTCGCGCCGGCCGGCAGGATATAGTTGGACAGCAACGTGCCCTGGCTCGCGGCGAAATCGGAAGCGACCAGACTGGTAGTGACGGTACGCGCCCCGGCGTTGGCGGAACTGTAGATCCCGGCATTGCGGGTGACCATTGCGCCTTCCCCGGCGACGAAGCCGGTAAGCGCGAAATTGCCGGCAGTCAGCGTGGCGAGCGTCGTGCCGTCATAGGTCTTGGTCGGCGTGTTGACGATCGCAGCTGTCAGCAAGGCGCGGTCGATCTGCCCGGCGCCGCTCGCGCTGACGGGCAGTACATAATTTCCGAGCAGCGTGCCCGCATTCGCCGCGAAGTCCTGGCTCGCCAGGATCACCGTCACGGTGCGCGCGCCCGCGTTGGGCGTGTCGTAATTGCCCGTCGCCTGATTGATCGTTGCTCCCTCGCCCGCGATGAACCCGATCAACTGGTAGTTGGCGGCGGTTAGCGCGGCAGCGGTGGTGCCGTTGTAGATACGCGTCGGGTTGCCGATGATCGCAGCGGTGAGCATTGCGCGATTGATCGTTCCGGGCCCCATGGCGCTGGTCGGCAGGATGTAGTTGGCGAGATCGGTACCCGCATTGGCGGTGATGTCCCCCGAGCCGAGCAGCGCGGTCACCAGCCAGGATCCGGCATTGGACGAGGCATAGCTGCCCGAGCCCTGGCTCACGACCGCCCCCTCGCCGCTCGCAAAGCCGGAGAGCGCGTAATTGGCCGAAGTGAGCACGGCGACGGCATTGCCGTCATAGGTCTTGCCGGGATTACCGATGATCGCCGCCGTCAGCACGGCGCGATTGATCGTGCCGAGTCCGTTGGCGCTCGTCGGCAAGGCGTAATTGGCCAGATTGGTACCGGCATTCGCCGTGAAATCGCCGCTGCCGAGATTGGCGGTGACGAGATGCGCGCCGGCCTGGGCAGTGGCATAGCTGCCGCTGGTCTGACTCACGCTGGCCCCCTCGCCGGCGATGAAGCCGCTCAGCTGGTAGTTGCCAGGGATCAGCGTGGCCAGCGTGGTACCGTCATAGGCTTTGCCGGGGTTACCGATGATGATCGCGCTGAGTATTGCCTGGTCGATCCGGCCGAGCCCGGTGGCGGTGGCGGGCAGTACATAGTTGGAGAGCAGCGTGCCGGCATCGGCGGTGAAATCGCCTGCAGCGAGCGTGGCAGTGACGAACCGCGTGCCGGCATCGGCGCTTGCATAGGTGCCCGCCGTCTGCGTGACTGTCGCGCCTTCGCCCGCGACGAAGCCGCCTAGCTGGTAGTTGCCGGAATTGAGCGTGGCGAGCGTGGTCCCGTCATAGGTCTTGGTCGGCATGCCGATCACGATCGCGCTGAGCACTGCCGGGCTGATCAGCCCGGGGCCGGCGGCGCTGGTGGGCAGGATGTAATTGGCCAGGTTGGTGCCGGCATTGGCAGTGAAGTCGCTGCCGGTGAGCGTGGCATTCACGGCACGCGAGCCGGCATTGGCGGAGGCATAGGTGCCGGCGGTCCGGGTCACGGTCGCCCCCTCGCCTGCGACGAAGCCGGCGAGCTGGTAGTTGCTGCTCAGCAGCGTGGCGATATCCGTCCCGTCATAGACCTTGTTGGGTGTGCCGATGATGCTCGCCAGGATCTGGGCCTGGATGATCGTTCCCGTGCCGCTGGCGCTGAGTGGCAGGACATAGTTGGAGAGCAGTGTCCCGCTGTTCGCAGTGAAGTCTCCCGCGGACAGGCCCGCCATGACCGTCCAGGTGCCCGCGTCGGCGCCGCCATAGGTGCCTGCCGTCCGGGTGACGGTCGCGCCTTCGCTGCCGATGAAGCCCGTGAGCTGGTAGTTGGCGGAAGTCAGCGTGGCGGTGGTGCTGCCGTCATAGACCTTGGTCGGGTTGCCGATAATCGCGGCGGTGAGCGTGGCGCGATCGATCGTGCCGATACCGGAAGCACTGACCGGCAGGATATAGTTGGTCAGCAACGTGCCGGGATTGGCGACGAAATCGGCGCTGCCTAGGCTGGCCAGGATCGTGCGGACGCCTGCATCGGCGATGTTGTACCGCGCCGTGGTTTCGGTGACGGTAGCGCCCTGACCAGATACGAACCCCAGCAGCTGATAGTTCGCGCTGGTGATCTGCATGCCGATCGTGCCGTCATAGACTTTGGTCGGATTGCCGATGATCAACGCAGTCAAGGTCGCGCGCGTGATCAGGCCGGCACCGCTGGCGCCGGCCGGCAAAGTGTAGTTGCTGAGCAACGTACCCGAGTTTGCGACGAAATCTCCGATGCCCAGTCCAACCGTGACCTGACGGAAGCCCGCATCGCTCGACGCATAGGTGCCACTCGTCTGGGTCACCGTCGCCCCCTCGCCTGCGACGAAACCGGTGAGCTGGTAGTTCGCCGAAGTCAGCGTGGCGAGATTGGTGCCGTCATAGACCTTTTCCGGAACACCAGTCACCGCGGCGGTGAGCGCGCGCTGGTTGATCAGCCCGGCGCCGCTGGCGCTGGTGGGCAGGATATAGTTGTTGAGCAGCGTCCCGCCCGTGGCAGTGAAATCGCTTGCCAGAAGATTCGTCGTCACGTTCCGGGATCCGGCATTGGCCGAGCTGTAGGCGCCGCTGGTGCGGGTCACCACCGCGCCCTCGCCGCTGACGAAACCCGTCAGGCCGAAATTGGTGCTGGTCAGCGTGGCTATCGCATTGCCGTCATAGATCTTGGTCGGCGTGTTGATGATCGCAGCGGTCAGCATCGCCTGGGTGATCGTGCCGGCGCCGGTGGCCATGGTCGGCAACACATAGTTGGCGAGATCGGTCCCAGCATTCGCGGTGAAGTCGCCCGCTGCGAGCAGCACATCCACCGTCCGCGATCCCGCATTGACCGAGTCATAACTGCCGGCTGTCTGGGTGACAGTCGCCCCCTCCCCCGTGACAAAGCCGGTCAGCTGATAGTTGGCGCCGGCGAGGATGGCGTCGTCCGTGCCGTCATAGACCCGGCTGGGGTTGCCGATGACCAGCGCGGTGAGCACTGCACGGCTGATCAGGCCCGGCCCGGTCGCAACCCCGGGCAGTACATAGTTGGAAAGCAGCGTGCCCGGATTGGCAGCGAAGTCTCCGGCGGCGAGCGACACGGTGACCAGCTGGTTGCCGGCGTTGGCAGCGGCATAGGTGCCGTCGGTCCGGGTGATCGTTGCGCCTTCGCCGATGACGAAGCCGGTAAGCTGATAGTTGGACGAAAGCAGCGTGGCGATCATGTTGCCGTCATAGGTCTTGGTCGGCGTGCCGATCACTGCCGCGGTGAGAGCCCGCTGGTCGATCTGGCCCGTGCCGCTCGCGCTGGTCGGCAGCACATAGTTGGAAAGCAGCGTGCCCGCATTGGCGGTGAAGTCGCCCGCAACGAGGGTCGTCGTCACCGTGTGCCCGCCCGCGTTGGCACCGTCATAGCTGCCCGCGGTTTGCGTGACCGTCGCCCCTTCCGACAGGAAGAAGCCGGTCAGCTGATAGTTGGCGCCGGCAAGTGCCGCGGCAGTGTTGCCGTCATAGATCTTGGTCGGGCTGCCGATGATCGCGATCGCCAGCGCCGCGGGATTGATCATGCCTGCGCCGCTGGCGCTGGTCGGCAGGTCATAATTGTTCAGGTCGGTGCTGGTGCCTGCGACGATGAAGCCGTTGATATTGGCCGTAACCGTGGTGGCGGTGAGAACATCGGGGGAGTTGTAGCTGCCCATCGTCTGGCTCACGGTTCCGCTTTCACCTGCGACGAACCCGGTCAGTTGATAGTTGGACGAAAGCAGTGCGGCCGCCGTCGTGCCGTCATAGGTTCGCGTCGGCGTGCCGATGATCGCCGCGGTCAGCGGCGCGCGGGTGATCGTGCCGATCCCCAGGTTCGTGATCGACGGCGCGATCGAGTAGTTGCCCGAGTCCGCGCCGGTGACCTGCAGATTGCCGATCGAGACAAGGATGGCAGTGTTGACGTTCTTGTCGCCATAGCCGCCGCTCGCCACCGCCGCTGCGGTATCGATCGTCACGGTATCGCCCGGCACTATGCCGCTCAGCGTATACGCGCCCGCCGTACCCGGCAGCGCGGTGGTGCCGTCATAGACCTTGGTCACGCCGGTGAGGGTAAGCAGTGCCTGGGTGATGTTTGCCGAAAGACCGGCGGGCTGCTGCAGTGTATAGTTGCCGAAGGAATTGTTATCGAGCGTGTAACCCGATGCCGTCACGATGATGCCGGTGCCGACATTTTTGGTAGCGAACTGGCCGGTCGCCGTGCTGCTGTTCAGCGCCACGGTGTCACCCGGCACGACGTTGTTGAGCGTCGCGCCCGCGTTGTTGAGCGTGGCGACAGTGTTGCCGTCATAGATCTTGTTGCCGGCGATCACCCCCGAGACAGTGAGCATCCGGGGATCGATCGTGCCGTTGCCGGTGGCGCTGGTCGGCAGGATATAGTTGGAGAGCGCGGTAGCGCCGGCGACGTCGAAATTGCCGGCCGTCAGGGTCGCGGTGACCGACCGGGTGCCGGCATTGACCGAGCCGTAGGTGCCCAGGGTCTGGTTGATCGTCGCACCTTCGCCGGCGACGAAGCCGGTGATCTGGTAGTTGCCCGTGGCCAGCGTAGCGACGTCGTTGCCATCATAGGTCTTGGTGGGATTGTTGACGATCGCGGCAATGAGCTGCTTCGGATCGATAATACCGATCGGCTGGCTAGCGACGCTCGGGTCAACGAAATAGTTGCCGGCGCTGGCGCCGCCGAGCATCAGGCCGGTCACCGTGACCGGAATGCCGTTGTTCACCGTGGTGCCCGAAAGCGAGCCAGCGACATTCTTGTCGGCATAGGCGCCGCCGATGCCCGCCAGATTAGCTGACACCGTGTCGCCCGCGATCACGCCGTCGAACAGATAGCCGGAGGCATCGGTGGGCAGAGTGACATCGCCGGTATAATCGCGGCGCACTGCGATCAGGAAGACCTGCTTGGGATCGATCGTCGCGCTGAGACCGACCGGCTGGAACAGCTGATAGTTTCCGGCGTCTGCGCCCGAAATGCTGTATCCGGTGGCGGTGACAGGCTTGCTGGCGCCGGCATTGGCGTTAGTGAAATTGCCGGTGCTCGTCAGATTGAGAGTCACCAGGTCGCCCGCATAGACGGTGGCGAGCGCGGTATTGGTGTTGTCGATCTGCGCCGTGGTGGTGCGATCATAGGTCTTGCGCTGCGCCACAGCGCCGACGACATCGAGCCGCGCCGGGGTGATGATGCCGATATTCTGGTTCGTGGCCGTTGTCGCGATCGTATAGTTCGCCGCGTCCGCACCGCCGATCGCGACGCCCGACACGGTGACGCCCTTGCCGGTGCCTACATTCTTGTCGGCATAATTGCCGGTGATCCCCGCGGCGTTGACGAATACCGTGTCGCCGGCGACGACGCCGCTCAGCGTATAGGCGCTGTTCGCGGTCGGCAGGCCGGTAGTTGAATCATAGACCTTGATGACCGACGCGAGCGAGATCGTCGCCTCAGTGATATTCGCGGCCAGCCCGGTCGGCTGCAGCAGCGTGTAGTTCAGCGCATCGATACCGGTGATGCCGTAGCCGGTTGCGGTAACGGCGATGTTGGTGCCGACATTCTTGGTCGCGAAGGCGCCGCTGGCACCGCCCGAAACCAGCGTGACGACATCGCTGCCGAGAAGACCCGACAGGCCGCCGCCCGCGCTGTTCAGCGTCGCGACGGTTGCACCGTCATAGACTTTGTCGTTGGCCAGAATGCCGATCACGTGCAGCTGGGCCCGGGTGATCGTGCCGGTGCCCGCAGCGCTGACCGGCAGCAAATAGTTGGAGAGCAGCGTACCGCTGTTCGCGGTGAAATCGCCCGAGCCAAGCGTGGCGGTGACACCGCGGGTGCCGACATTCTTCTCGCCATAGGCGCCCACGGTCTGATTGACGGTCGCGCCCTCGCCCGCAACGAAGCCGTCCAGCTCGTAGTTGGAGGCACCCAGTGTCGCGACAGTGGTCGCGTCATACACCTTGGTCGGGTTGCCCACGATCGCGGCGGTCAGGATCGCCTGGTTGATCGTGCCCGCACCGGAGATCGTGCCGGGCAGGATGTAGTTGCTGAGCAGCGTACCGGCATTGGCGACGAAATCGGAAACCACCAGCGTCGCGGTCACCGTGCGCCCACCGGCATCGGCGCTGTCATAGGCAGCACCGGCGGACTGGGCGATCGATCCGCCTTCGCCCGCGATGAAGCCGGTCAGCGAATAATTACCGGCACCCAGCGACACGCTCCTCGTGCCATCATAGGTCTTGGTCGGGTTGCCGGTGATCGTGCCGATCAGCGTCACAGGATTGATGTCGGCGGTCAGCCCGGTCGGCTGGCTGAGCGAATAATTGCCGGCCTGGGCGCCGGCGATGGTGAAGCCACCAATATTCACCCGCAGATCGGCACCGACATTGGACTGGAGGAAGCTGCCGGTCGATGCGGCGCCATCGAGCATCACCGTGTCGCCGCCCAGCACGCCGACGAGCACGGGCGATCCGCCCAGCGTAGCGGTCGTGTTGCCGTCATAGAGTTTGTCGTTGGCGATCAGCCCTGCGATCGTCAGCCCGCGCCGAGTGATGTTGGCGGTGATTCCGCTCGGCTGGAAGAGCTGGTAATTGGCGGCATCTGCACCTGAAATCGTGTAACCTGCCACCGTCACAGCGATCCCGTTGCCGACATTCGCTGTGGCGAAGGTCCCGGTCGATCCCACCGAGCTCAACACGACATCGTCGCCCGAGATGGCACCGAACAGGCTCGCGGTCCCCGTCAGCTGCGCAGCGGTCGTCTGGTCATAGACCTTGTTCAGCGCTGAAACGTTCAGGACGTTGAGCGGCGCCGGCGTGATCGTGCCGGGTCCGGTCGCCACCGTGGGCAGCGTGTAGTTGGTGAGCAAGGTGTTCGCGCCGGCGATGAAATTGGCCTGGCTCGGGAAATTGACGGTGAGCGTGCGGTTGCCGGCATCGTCGCTGTCGAAATTGCCGATATTGCCGGGCGTCACCGTGACGCTCTCGCCCGCCACCACGCCGGTGATGGTGAACACGTCATTGGTGAGACCGATGCGCGTCTGACCGTTATAGACACGGGTGGGATTGCCCGTGATCGCGATGCTCAGCGGTGCCTTCAGGATCGTGCCGATGCCGGTCGCCACCGTGGGCAGCGTGTAGTTGTTGAGGTTGGTGCCAGGGGAGGGATTGAAGTCGCCCGGGGCAAGCTGCACCGTCACAGCCTGGGGGCCGGCATCGATGCCGCCATATTGGCCCACCGTCTGGGTGATGATGGCCCCCTCACCCGCAATGAACCCGCCCAGCGTATAGTCGCCGGGCACAAGCGTCGCGATGTTGTTGCCGTCATAGATCTTGGTGGGATTGCCGGTGATGTCGACATAGATCACGCCCGGCCCAAGGTTGCGCCGGACGATCGTCCCCAGGCCGGTGGCCGTCGCGGGAATATAGTAGTTCGACATCAACGTGCCCGCGAAGGGATCGAAATTGCCGCCGTTCAGCACCGAGGTGACTGTCCACACACCGGCATCCGAAGAGGCATAGGTGCCGTTCGGCTGGTTGACCGCTGCGCCCTCGCCGGTGATGAAGCCGTCCACCTGATAATTGGACGGGCCCAGCGAAGCGCTGTTGTTGCCGTCATAGGTCTTGGTCGGGTTACCGATGATCGTGATATGCAGTGGCGCCGGCGTGATTTCGCCCTGGATCGTGCCAAGCGTCGGCAGGATATAGTTGGAAAGCAACGTGTTCGGCCCGGCCTGGTAATCGGACGGATTCAGCGCGACATCGACGTTCCAGATGCCGACATTCTTCGAGGCATAATTCACCCCCGATGCCTGGGTGATGAAGATCGACTCTCCAGCAACAAGGTTGCCGAGCCCGACTTGCGAGGAATCGACCACGGCGTTGGTCGTGCCATCATAGACCTTGGTCAGCATGGCGTTGCCGCTGATCGTCAGCGGCCGCGGCGTGATATTGGCGGTCAGGTTCGAGGCGAAGTTGAGGTTGTAGTTGCCGCCATCGACGCCGCCCAGCCCGATACCCGAGATGGTGACGCCGATCGCATTGCCTACGTCCTTCTGCGCAAAGGCGATCTGCGCACCGGTGCCGGCAACCGGGATTACGTCGTCTCCGACGACGATACCGCTGATGACCAGGCCATCGGTGTTGACTGAGGCGAAGCGCGTGCCGTCATACACCTTGTCGTTGGCGACCAGGCCGGTGACCAGGATATCGCGCGGGGTGATGTTGGCGGCAAGGCCAGTCGGCTGGCTGATGACGTAATTGCCCGCACTGGCCCCGCTCAGCACGAAGCCGGTGCCCGTGACTGCAATCGCATTGCCGACATTCTTCGTCGCGAACACGCCGGTGGCACCGGCCGCATCGAGTGTCACCGTGTCGCCGGGCACCACGCCGAAAATTGTCGCGCGGGCAGTATTGAGCAGAGCGGTCGTGTTGCCGTCATAGATCTTGTCGTTGGCGGTCACACCGCTGATCAGGATCTTGGCCGCATTGATCAGTCCCGCTCCGGTTGCGGTGGTGGGCAGGACATAGTTGGTGAGCAGCGTGCCGCTGCCCGCGGAGAAATTCGGTGCCTGCAATGTGGCGTCGACCGTGCGGGAACCGGCACCGGCACTGTCATAGGCCGCGCTCGCCGCGCCGGTGATCGCGATGCTTTCACCCGAGACCACGCCGGTCAGCTGGAAATTCGCCGATGTGAGCGCAACGGCCGTGGTCGCGTTATAGGTCTTGGTCGGCGTGCCGATGATCCCGGCGGTCAGTACCGCGCGGTCGATGGTGCCCACCGCCGCGGTGACCATGGGCGTGGTGACGCTATAGCCATAGACCGGGACGCCGCCGCGGTTCGCCAGGAAGTTGCTGGCAGTCACTTCGATCCCGTTGCCGGCATTCTTCGAGGCGTAGATCCCGTCGAGCGTGAAATCGTCGCCATTGACCAACCCGGTCAGGTTCACGTTGCTCGCGCCCAGCACGATGTCGGGCGTGCCGTCATAGGTCTTGGTGACTGCGCCGAGCGTGAAACTGACGCTGGGCGCCTCACGATATTTGCGGCTGTTGCCAGTCGTCGGCGCGCCGGTGGCGTTGAGATAGTCGTAGAGATAGTAATCCGGCGTCAGGCCGCCGTCGCTCGAATTGGCGGCATCGTCGCTCACGATGGACCAGGTGCCGCCGCTCGAGCTAACAGCGCCTGCCCCAGCCAGATTGGTGAAGCTGGCGCCCACAATGTCGACATTGCCAGTGCCGCTCAGCGATCCCCCGGCGTTGATCGTCACTGCGCCAGCGATCTGCGCAAGCACTGCTCGACCCGAAACGGCCGCGCCCACGCTTAGCGCGCCCTGCGCGTTGAGCGTGATGTCTCCCGGTCCGGTGATCGCGGCATTGATCGCGATATTTCGATAGGCATCGATGGTGAGGTTGCCCGTCGGCTGGGTCCAGACGATCGGCGAAGCGACGGTGATATCGCCCACCCCGCCGGTCCCGCCGGCGGTGGTTTGCACCATGACCGTAGAGCCGCCCGCATTGAGCGAGGTCACGATGCCGGTCGCTGCGGCGGCATCGATCACCAGGTCATCCGGGTCGATCAGCCAGATGCCGCCGGTGCCCGGCAGGATCCTGGCCGGGCCGAGATCGAAGCTATGCCCTGACGTCTCGATCAGCCCGCCCCCGCCCGGGCCGCCGGTGCTGATCCGTGCGCCATCCGCGATCACGGTGCTGTGCGCCAGCCCCTCGCCGGTGCCATAGCCGGACGTGCCGATCAGCACCTGTCCTCCGCGCGTGCCCGCCGCGGACAGGTTGGCGGTTCCCGCCAGGATTATGTCATGGCCGTTGACGCCGATCCGCCCGCCGCTGCCATCGGCATTCACTGCCTTGAGCGTGCCGGATACTTCCACCTTGCCCTGCGGCGCGGTGAGCCAGAGTTGACCATCGATCGTCGCGGATCCGGTGGCCTGGATCAGTCCGTCGCGATTGCCGGCGAGCGCGAAGATGTTGCCGTTCGCCGCGCGCAGCGCGACCGAAGCCGCTTCGATCCGGCCGGTTTGGGTCACGTCGCCACGCCCGCCGGCGACGGAGACATAGATGCCGTCCGACTTGCCATCGGTGGCGGCGAGCAGCACCTCGTCGGCGGCCGCCAGCGTTACATGGCCCTGCCCGGCCACGATGGAGCCGTTGTTCTCCACCGCGCGAGCGATCATCACCACGCTACCGGTCCTCGAGACGATCGATCCGGCATTGACGATCGCGCCGTCGGAACTGCCCTTCGCCGTCAGCGCGCCGCCGGCCATGAACGTATCGCCGTCGATCGCCCGGGTCGAGGCGACGAAGCTGCCGCCGGTGAGCACCTGCCCGCCCGGGCCGACGACCACGCCATGCGGGTTCATCAGATAGACCGATCCCGTCGCGGTCAGCATGCCGTCGATCCGCGACAGCGTGCCGCCATTCACCCGGTTGAGCGTGGCGCCGCTGCCGTTGAGGATCGATACCTGATGATCGGCGGCGATCGAGAAATCATGCCAGTCGATCACCCCGCGATCCGAGCTCTGGGTGATCGTCATCGTCGACGGACCGGGCTGGATCGTGCCGCTCCCCGCAGTGAACACGCCGCCGCTCGGCATGGGCGGAGCGCTCTGTGCGAAAGCCGGTGCCGCGGTCGCCAGGAGCATCGCCGCGCCAAGCAGCGCGGCCGTCTGCCTTCGCCCGCTTCGCGCCTGATCTCGAAGAGCAAGTGTACTGCTGCCCAACAGAGCTACACGGCACGAAACAACGCGGGTCATCAGCAACCTCCGCTTCGTATCGGTTTTGTTCACATATGCTGTAGGGAAGAACGCCCCTATTCAAGCAAACCTAGAGAGATGCTTGAAGTTCCTGCGGAACCGAGATTTTTATCGCGTTCGCGATGTTCATCATATTCAAGATAAAGGAAGAGTCGCCCCTGAACCCGAAGGATTCGCGCGGATCATCTCACGCACGTCGAGCATCGGCTGCGTGGAAACGGTGACGCCTACTGCCAATGCGGCTAAATCGACCGGACCCGCCGCACTCGCAGCGGGTCCACTTCTGTCCCTGCTATCTTTGAGCCCCTGGGCAGGCCTCCATGCCACCACCGCCACCAGCGCTTTGGATCCGCGCGGCGGTGGTGGCATGGAGGCTGCAGCGCTATGCTCTGCCGCACGGCGCCCACCAAAGAGCAATGTTGGTGAAAACTGTCTCTTTTCAGAATTGCGCTAACAGGTAGCCGGAGGTGTGGATATCGAGCTGAAACGATTCCACAATCGGGCTCCCCCGGCACTTCAAGCCGTGCCGCCCCCCTTTGCCGGCATCCTGGCCGCAATCGCCTGCATGGCGGAGTTCGCGTCGCCGTTCTTCATGACCATGTTGCAGTACAGGGTCTTGTCTGCGGTTCGGATTTGCAGGCCCTTCCCCAGCAAACTATTGTACCGGGACACTGCGATGATACTCGCAAGCGGCAAAATGTGCCTGCCGATCACCAGATCGTCGCCGACCATCCTCAGCGTCCGAGGAGCGAAAGTCTCGACAGCAGCCGGATAGAAAAAGCGAACTAGGAAATAGAGGAAAGCCGCCACAGCGATTAGAAAGCCCGGGAGCTTTCCAGTATCCGCCATATAGGAAATAATATCGATAAATGACTGCCCGCGATAGATAATCTTGCTGATTGCGAATAGTGGCATGGCCAATATCAGCCACATACAAACAACCTTCAGCACACTTGTCTTAGCGAGTATCATTTTCACTTCTCATATCACGGTGAGGGTGCACTGGGCGTTGAGGTGTCTGGGTACTTCACTTCATCCGGGATAAACAGATCGACATAGGAGCGGATGAGATCCTGGAAGTCCCTGCCCGACTGTCCCGATCCCACATAATCGATCGCGTCAGCAACCCCACTCCCGATTGCGTCGGACGTCCCGCTCAACTGATCTGCGCCAAAGCCGACAAGCCCGCCCACAAAAGTACCTTCAGGCCCCACGGCCGAGCCTCTGGCGAAATTGTCCCTTCTCGAATGCGGTTTAACATTGGAATGTAAGCCCTCAGCACCGATCGCCGCCCGCAACCGGAACGCCGTGCCGCATAGCACGGCATCGGCTCAGAACCCGATGGTCGCGATGATCGACGCCTGCGGCTTCTTCTCGGTCTCGAACGGCGCCCGCTTCAGCTGGTGCCCGACCTGGAGCCAGCCCCATCCGATCCCCTAGTTCACGGCCTAGTATATCTCCTGGGCAACCGCACACACGACTTGGTCGCCATGGTGGAACGCGATTTCCGACCAGCCGGACGTCGACCGCGCTGTCGCCCGATCGCCGTCCATAAAGGTCTCGATGCTGTCCGGCGCCACTTGCGCGGCATTGCCGTACAATTTGGCATGGGCTTCCTTCATGAGCCAGCGCTTCAGCCTTTCGCTGTCGGAGGCATTCGAAAGCTCGGCATATTCGCGCGATGTGAAAGCGCTGTCAGGCGGTGCGGCGACATCGCGCGGTTCGATGTCGACACCAAGCGGCCGATGCGAGACGCCTATCAGACAAAAAGGCCATTGCCCCGCCAGGCTCACATGCCAGCCGGCCGGCGTGGCCACCTTGATCGCCCCGGTTTCGGATCGATCCAGAAGGACTTGTTGCGGGTGCAGGCCAGCCAGCCCGGAGAGCAGAAACTTGGTCAATTTCCGCCGCGTGGCACGCATGGCTGACTGCGGCAATCTCGCGAGATCGCGAAGGTCGGCCGCATCCAGTGACGCGCGGCAAGCGAGCGCGGCCACCGCCGGATCATCGAGCCGCGTTTGCCAAAGCAGCGGCGCCCTCCCCAGTTTCGGCAGCGCAGCCATGCCGCCGATCAACCAGATGGCCCTGTCATCCACCGGAGGCAAGACGTGCCGGCGACCCCTCCCAGGACGTTCCCGGAGGCAAGGTCTCCCCCTTCATGACAACCGAAAGATCTCCCAACTGCGCGTCTTCACCGATCTCGGCGTCGTAGAGAACGATCGCGTAGGAGCCGATCGTTGCGCGATCACCCACCGTCACGCCGCTGACCTTCATCACGCGGTCCTCAAACAGATGCGTTTGAAGGCCCGCGAAGTCGTTGAGCGCGACATCGTCCCCGATCACGACCAGGTCGTGTTCGGTGACGTCCGTCGTATCAATGTAGCACCGCCGTCCGATCTTGCAGCCGAGCAAGCGCAAAAAGGCGGGTAGCCACGGCGTACCGCGCAACGGCTCGAGAAGATTGGGCACCGCCAGGTTCTCATAGGTGGCGGTGACGAGCTCCGTACGCCAGACGAAGGTGCTCCAGAGTGGCTTGGTCGTCGGCTTGTAACGCTGCATCACCAGCCATTTCAGCAAGACCACCGACATGCCGCATGCCAGCGCGAACCCGATATAGAGGAAGGGAAAAGCGTACAGGACCAACGTGTCGCCGTTCCGAAGGTCGTCCAGTTCGCCGACGGCTGAGAAGAGCAGGCTGAAGAAAGCCACGAACAGGGTCAGCGACAGCGTCACTCGAACAGCTTCGATCGCCAGCCGCATGGCCACCAACCGCTTGCTGGGATTGAAGCGCGCGCCCTCGTCAAACAGGCCGACCGTCTGGCGGACCGGCAGCGAAATCGGCGGCGAGCCGAACCAGGTGCCGTCGGGTTTCACGGCTCCGCCATTGGCCGGGGGCTTGGAAAGCACGCCGATCAACACACCATCGCCGATTGTGGCGCCGGTCGGCAAAAGGGCGGAGTTACCAATGAACGAGCGTCGGCCGATCCGCGTATGGGCAAGCTGGATGACGCCCGGTTCGACCCGGGCGGCACCAAACAGCACCGCATCGGCAATGAAGCTTTCAGGACCGATATCCACGAGATCCGGGACAATGGCGGCGGCGGTCGAAATCTCCGCTCGCCTGCCCACCCGCACTCCGAGCGCTCTGTACCAGGGAATGACGTACAGCGTCGCATAGATCGGGTGCAGGAGCCGCAATGCCAGGTCGTTGACCTGCTGCACGAACCAGAAGCGAACATAGAACCAGCTATGAATCGAATAGCGGCCTGGCTTGACGGGTCCGAGAATCAATCGCTTGGCAGCGACCGTCAGCGTGCACATCAGCAGGACATAGGTCACCGCCAGGAATGGCGAGATCAGCAGATAGGCGTAGCTGTCGCTGTTCCAGTCTATCTCCATCATGGTGATCAGCCCCGGCGCGATCGGCATGATCGCAACCAACGGCAGGAGCAACGCCGCGATGGCAAGGCCGAAGGCGACGACGTTCCTCCGCAAGGCACCTGCTTCGCCGTCCGCCCTGGGCACGAGCCCGGTAGCCGTCGCGGCCGCCGGTGAGCCGCTCCAGCGTTCGCCTGGCGGAATCCGGCGACCCGGCGGCAGCGCGGAGAGATCTTCAAAGACGGCCCGGTTACCGATCGTGCAATCGCGTCCGACCACGGCCATCGATCCCACGAATGCACCGGCTCCGATCGTGGCCGTTCCCAACCGAAGCAATCCGCGCTCGACCGAACTGGTGGCCAGCATGGCATAGTCACTGACGATGGCATCTTCGCCGATCGATACCAGGTCGGCGGTGTCGATATTGCAGCGGCCGATAAAGGCGCCCTTGCCGATTCTGGCCCCGAGCAGACGATAATAGCCGCGGATCATCGGCGTGCCGGCGAGATAGGGTGTGGCGATCACTTCCGAAAAACGGCGGACGAACCACCAGCGGAAATAATAGGCACCCCACAAGGGATAGTCCCCCGCGCGAAAGCGGCCGATCACCAACCATTTGACCAATATCGAAACGAACATCGCGAGAGGCGGAATGAGAATGAAGCTCAACCCGCTCAGCAACAGCGCCGACACGCGATCGGTCTGATCGGCGAGGCGCGTATAGGCGATATAGGGGAAGAACCATTGCAGCCCCGCGACCGTATAGATCGGGATCAACGCAATCGTCTGGGCGACGTAACACAGCCAACGCCTGGCGGTCGAAATGCGATGATAGGGAAGTTCTTCGGCGGCTTCCCCAACCACCGCGCCTTCGAGCCGCGCAGCAAGCGCACGGATGGTCGGCGCGGCATAAAGGTCCTGGATCGAGATGCCGGCCAGGCCCGGTGTCTTGCGGATCGCCGAGACCAACCGTGCGGCCTTCAACGAATGTCCGCCAAGGTCCTCGAAAAAGTCGTCGAGCACCGACACTTTTTGCGGTGCCAGCATCTCTGCCCAAATGCTGTGGAGCTGCGTCTCGAGAGGCGTTGCCGGATCGACTGTTTCACGATCTTCCGTCGGCGAGATTGCCGGCCGCTGCAACGCCTTGCGATCGACCTTGCCCGAGGCCGGCAGCGTCGGCAGCACGTCCAGCAACTGATAGGCGGCCGGTCGCATATAATTGGGCAGCCGCTCACGGACGCGCGCGCGGGCAGCGTCGAGGTCGGCAACCGCATCGCCGCGCGCCACCACGAACGCGGCGAGGAATTCCGCTCCGTCATCGTCGCGGAACAGATTGACGATCACCTGGGCGATATTGGGATCGTCGGCAATCACTGCCTCGATCTCGCCGAGCTCCACGCGGAATCCGCGTATCTTCACCTGAGTGTCGATGCGTCCGATGAACTCGATGTCGCCGACCGCATCGAGCCTGACCAGATCGCCCGAGCGATAGATCAGGGCGGGCTCTCCGTTCGGGCCGTCGAACGGCGTGCGCACGAATTTCTCGACAGTCAGATCGGGCCGGTTGACATAACCGGCGCCCACCCCTGGCCCTCCGATAACCAACTCGCCTTCGGCACCGGCCGGTACCGGCCAAAGCTGCTCGTCGACGATCCATGCCGTATAGCCAGGCAAGGGACGGCCGATCGTCACTCGGCGCCCCGGCTGTACTTCCGTCCAGGTCGCCGTCACCGTTGTCTCGGTTGGACCGTAAGTGTTGAGCATCGTGAGGCCGGGCCGCGCCCAGCGCTCGACAAGGTCGGGAGGACAGGCTTCACCGCCGAGATTGAGCAGCCGCAATGCCGGCATCTCGGCCTCGACAAGCGTGAGCAAGGAAGGGACGACATGCCAGATCGTCAGGTCTTCCTCCGCCAGTGTCGTCGCCATGTCGGGGCCCGCCTTGGCGAGCGCCTCCGAAGCGACGAATAGCTCGGCCCCGACGAAGAACGCGCTCCACATCGTTTCGACGGACATATCGAATGCCAGGCTGAACCCGCCAAATACCTTGTCGCTGGGTTCGAGCGCCAGGATCGCGGATTCCGAACGTACGAGATGGCAGGCGTTTCGATGCGTGATCATCACGCCCTTGGGACGCCCCGTCGTACCGGATGTGTAGATGATGTAGGCAAGGTCATCGGGCGCGGCGCCGGTTTCGGTCCGATCGATGGGTATCGCTTCGTGCGCCGCCAAATCGCCGAGTGCCGTGTCGACCGCCAAGGTCCGGACCGACATCTCGCCCGCGCGCTCGCTTTCCGTCACGATCAGGACAGCGCCGCTGTCCTCCGCGATGAAATCGATACGATCTTGCGGATAAGTCCAGTCGACCGCCACATAACAAGCGCCGGCGCGCAGCGTACCGAGGATCGCCATATACTGGTCGAGCCCGCGGGGAAGACAAAGGACGACGCGGTCTCCGCGCGAAACACCCATCGACCGCAGTTGTCGTGCAAAGCGTAGCGAGCGTTCGTACAGCTCGGCATAGCTCAGCTCCGTCCGGCGGCTGCTATCCGGGTCGTCTCCCAGGAATCGCAGCGCGCACCGCGCGCCATGCCTGAAGCTGGTCGCATCGAATATCTCGTGAAGTAGTTCTTCCCTTGAATAGGGTTCGTCGTCGCGCAGCGCCGGTGTCGGGGCGATCGGCGCAAAAACGGTCGGTACTACGTCGCTTGGTTCTGCCCGGGACAGTTTTGTGCGGTCATCAAGCATCTATCGTCCCTTGGCCCTTCCGCGGCTCTTCCTGTTCCAATTCCCCCTAGGGATCCACATGCCAACTGGCTGGTGAAGACCGGGGTGTCGAGGCAACAACGCGATTGCGAAACCGACCTCTATATCCAAATCATCATCGGCATCGACCGGAAACGGTCTTATTCTAGATCCCCATCGAAAATCGAACGGCATCTACGGTCTAGCGGTGGACGCTTCGGTCCGGCGATGACGTCAGCCAGGCCGAGATGCTTCAGGCCTGGTCGGTGCGCTTGCCGCCGCGTGATGCCGGAGTCGGGGCGCAGGCGGCTGAAGCTGTTCTGCTGCCAGGGCCGCGTGCCACCGAGACTGGCTCCAATGGCCCCTGGGTATCTGCGCATCCGCGCAGTTGCGGCGAACTGAAACCCATTGCGGGTCATCAACGGCACTATCCGGCTGTGAATCCATGCCATAATAAGGCGCCGGAAGAGAACGGAAGGCGCCAATCCGGAGGAGATCGAAATGAAGGCATCGAGCAGCGCGGTCTATCTGCGATGACTGATGTCTTTCCCGGTTCGGGGACCCAATCCACCCGAAGGTCGCACCACCCCCACCGTTGCGGATATGCGTCTGCCATGGCCATACGATGCTTCGGAACAGATCATAGCGTGTCGAGAGCAGATGCTGAACGTTTTCCCCGCGCAGCATGATTCGCTGACGAAGCAGGTGGGCGCCCCTGTTTCCGCGACAATGTGGATCGACCTGGTTGGTCCGACAGATGCGGAAATCGCCGAGGTTGAGGCCGCGACGGGGTTTCGGCTACCTTCCATCGACGCGCTCCGCGAAATCAAGAGTTCCAGCCGGCTCCGATATCAGCATGGCGTCTTCTACCTGAGCACGCCATTGGCCGTGCGTCACCCGGACGCAATCGATACACAATTGCCGGTGGGCTTCGTTCTTTCGCAGACCCACCTGATCACCATCAGATTTGCGGCGTTGACGGCATTCGACGACGTTTCCGAAAGGCTTGCCGATGGACGGGAAACGCCCGGCAGCAGCCTCGAGATCCTCCTTCTGCTCTGTGAAGAAAGTGTCGATCGCATTGCGGATCTTCTCGAGCAAGCAGCTGGCGACCTGAACGGCCTTACCTCCAGGATATTCCGCACGGACGATCCCGGCAGCCCCCATGCGGCGCGTGAAAACCGCATCCTGCGGCGGCAACTGCGTAATGTCGGGCGGCTTGGCGACAAGCTCTCCGAAATAAGGGACGGATTGCAAGGCCTGGGTCGCGCCCTCACCTATATCGGCCAGCATGCCGGCGACTGGTCAGGCGGAACCCTGGGGTCGCGCTTGACGAATCTCGACCGGGATATCCGCTCCCTCATCGAATATGAGGAGCGGCTGGCGGGCAAGGTCCAGTTCGCCATGGACGCGCTGGTCGGGCTGACGGGCATTGCCCAGAACGACATCGTCAAGATTCTGACGATCATCTCGCTCGTCGGCATCCCACCGACCCTGGTCGCGGGAATATATGGCATGAACTTCAAAAACATGCCGGAATATGACTGGGCCTGGGGCTACCCCTATGGGTGGGCGATGATCATCCTCAGCGCGATCGTTCCCCTCATCTGGTTCAAGCTGAGGGGGTGGTTCTGATGCCGATCTGCATGGCCGTGATGGTGGGCGGCTTCCCATGGAGAGCACGCGCTCGCCGTCGCCAGTACACGGCCGCCCCAAACGAATGACTATCCTCGGGGCCCGTCTCGAAAGCCCGAATGGCCGCATTTCGGATCGCGCAAGGCAGGCCTCGCTGCCCTCTGGAGAGGATCCCGCACCAGCTGACAGCAGCTAGAAGGCTCCATGCAGCCGCAGGGCGACGACGTTCGCCGGACCCCGGTCGCGGTTATAGGCGGGGTGCGCGATGAACTGATAGTCGAGCGTGACATGGATGCCGCGCACCGCCTGCCAGTCGTAATAGGCTTCGCCGATTAGCTCCTGGCCGGGGCGCGGGAGTCGGCCGTCGCCGACCAATAGGCCGATGCCTCCATCCCGCAGATAGCGCTGATGCGATGCAGCGATGGCGTTGACGACGGCGGCAAAGCCGATGGCGTCACCGCCACGTCCCCATGCCCTGCCATCGAGCTGTCCGCCGACCGCCACGGTACGATCGATGTCGGTGAAGTCATAGGGTTCGATCGCGCCGTCGGCGATGCCGGCGCGCGCGAACAGTCCCAGCGTGCCGGTCACTTCCTGCTCGACGTTCAGGCTGACTCCGGACCGAGTCATCCGGCGCCTGACCAGCGACGTATCGGGCACGCCGCCGCCCAGCGATGCCAACGCCAGGGCATCGTCGAACCGACCGAAGCGCCCGTGATTGCGGAACAGCGTCAGCCGCACCGCGCCGGCATGGCCGGCGATCTCGTGGCGATGCTCGATCTCGCCGACCAACTGATACTGGCTGAAATTCCGCTCCAGCGTCTCGCCGTTCGGCACCTTCGACAGATTGAAGGCGCCGGCTCGCAAGGTCCAAGGCCCTTGATACCACTCGACCGCGGCGCCTGTGCTGTAGCCCCAAGCATCGGCCGCGTAATCGAAGGTGCCGGTGTCGACGATCGCCCAGTTGAGGAAATCGCCGCGCGGATCATGTGCGTAGCGGTTGGTGTCGAAGGCATCGCCGACGCCGAACTTGCCGATCGTGACCACGAGCCGGTTGACGGTCTGCTTGCCTGCAAGCTGGTTGGGGGCGCCCGCGACCGGTTGCGCTGCTCCGCCCAGATCGAACACCTGGCGAACGAAGAAGCGTTGCAGGCGGAGATACGGGCTTGCCTTGCCGACCTTGTACGCTTCCGCGCTGGGGAAACCGGCAACGCCGAGCGTGTCCGACAAGCCGAACCCCTGGTCGATCTCGGGATTGATCCACAACTCTCCGCCCCGCCAGGGACGCATGCCGACATAGACAGTCGCGTCGATGGTTTCCCTGACCTGGCGTGGCGTCAGGCTGTTCGGCCCGTCATAGGGTGAGCGGAAGCCGAGAACGCCTTGGGTGACAAGCGTGGCCTGGCCGTGGACCGCCCAATTCTCCTCTTGGCGAGCTGGTGCGGGGGGCGACGCGGATTCCTGTGCGATCGCTCCCCATGGCCATGCGGCGGCCATCAATCCAGACGTGAAGGCGATAGGGATCAGCCTGTTCAGCATCGGCCTGCGATCATTTCTGCCTGTCCTTGCCAACGGGGCGGAGAGGAAGCATCAGCCCGTCTCGAAGGACGCACCATGCGCGGGTCACTTCTTGGAGTCGTCGGCAACGATCTTCGCCCATTCGGCGGCTTGCTTCAATTCGCCCCCATCGAAAGGCCGAGGTCATCGCCGGCAAGGAGCCGCATTTCCACCATGGCAATTCCTGCGCGGTGATACGCTGCTCGCACTGGGACGGCTGAGGGACGGCTGAATGGAACGGGCGACCGGTCTGGCAGGCCAGGTCGATCGCCCGCCCCTATTGGGACTGGGCCCTTACGGCAAAACGGGGCTTCGCGTGCTCAGCCCCTCCATGTCAGAGCGCATGATCGGCATAGACGGCCATCGCCTCGGCGATGAACTCCGCCGTTCCCGGCGACGCCCCATCCTCATAGGTGCCGCGAAACTCGGGATTCTCGACATATAGCCGCCCGAGCCCCTTGAAAGCCGCGGCGTCCGGCGCCCAGCTGTGCGAGACCCAGGCATAGTGGCGCGCGGTCACCGCCTGTACCAGCTCCGACCCGGGGGCCGCCCCTTCGGCGAACAGCCGCTGGAAATCGGCCCGGATCCCCTCCATCTCAGCCTGAATCGCGATTACCTGCTCCTTCGAAAAGGCGCGTGCCCTGGCCTGTGCGGCGCGTACTGCATCCTCGCCCCAGAAGGCGACGGCCTCCCGCTCCCAACGTTCCCGGGTCTCGGGCGAGACGCCCGCATAATATTCGTGATCTTCCATTGCTTCATCCTTTTCGAGCGACGCGATCGTGCGGTCGATCGTGCGGATGAGGTCGCCATAGCGCTCTACTCGTGCAGCCAGCGCTACCCGATGGCCCCGGAGCGCCGCGATCGAGTCGAAGGCCGGATCGTCGAGGATCGACCGGATCTCGCCCAGTGGCAGCCCCAGTTCGCGATAGAACAGGATCTGCTGCAGCTTCAGCAGCTCGGTACGGCCGTAGTAGCGATAGCCATTGGCGCCGACATGCGCAGGTTTCAGCAGGCCGATCGCGTCATAATGATGGAGCGTCCGCACGCTGATCCCAGCTGCCTTCGCCATCTGCCTGACCGTGCGCATGTCATTTCCTCATCTTCACGCGAATCACTCTATCGGGGATTACGCAGCGTCAGGGTCAAGCAGTCATGATCGCGGGCCGGCCCCGGCGCGGATAGACGATCCAGGTCGAAGAAGGGAGAGACCGGTGCGGTTGGCCCGGCCCCCGCGAAGGGCGGCCGTCGGCCCCGGAGGCCGGATTGGTCGTATCCCCGAAAACGATGCTACTCTCCCCTGCCGACCGACGAGTCGTTCGACGAGGAGAGAGAATATGCGCAAGATTACGTTCGCAGTAGCGTCGATCGCATTGCTCACTGCTTCGACTCCCGCCTTTGCCGCGGGGCCCTGCAAGGATGCCAAGGGCAAGTTCGTCAAATGTCCAACACCGGCGGCGAAGGCGCCGCAAGCCGCGGTCACGAAGGACAAGAACGGCAGATGCCATGTCGCGTCCGGCCCGAAAAAGGGCCAGTTGACGAAGTGCCCGTGAAGCATTCCCGATAGGCGACCCGCTCGCGACCGGGCTGGTCCACCGGGCCGGGTGGATGCACGCGGGGCATCGGTGATGCGCGTGGGGAGAAAGGAGGCGTGGCTTGCGCGGCCACGGCGTGCTTCTCGACGCCTGCCGCAATCGTCCGGATCTGTAGCCGCCTCCGCTTCCTTCCCATGCCCGATGGCGCCACGGCCGGGATTGAGGCAGATAGCGGATCATGTCGGGGGAAGAAGCGCCGCGCAGTTCCGGGAATCGATATGAGCCCGTTGCCCCGGCGCAGCGCGGCCGCCGGCTCGGGCCGTGACGATGCGTGCCAGCGATCCGGATGCGGACCTCGTGACGGGCGCCATCGCCGGTGAGCGCGAGGCGTTCCGCCTGCTTATCGAGCGCCATTACGACCGGATCCATGGCCTGGCCTGGCAGCTGACCGGCTCGCGTGCCGATGCCGAGGACGTCGCACAGGACGTGTGCTGCACGCTCATCGAACGGATCCACGGTTTTCGCGGCGACGCGAAGTTCACCACCTGGCTGTGCGGAATCGTGTTCAACGCCTGTCGCGACGTGCATCGCCGCCGCCGGTCGTTCGGCGGTGTCGCCCAGCGGCTCGCGGTGCTGGCCGGCCTTGCACGCGGCCCGGACGGGCGCGATCTGCACGATGCGCTCTGGGTGAAGAGCGCGATCGCCCGCCTGCCGCCGGCCTATCGCGACACCGCGATCCTGGTCGCCGGGCAGCAGCTGACCCATGGCGAGGCCGCGGCGATCCTGGGCGTCGCAGAGGCCACGATTGCCTGGCGCATGCACGAAGTGCGGCGAAGGGTCGCCGGAAAGCCGGGCGCGGAAGGCTGACCCGCCGCGTCCGGAAAAATTCGGACTCCGTTCAAAGGTTCTCCCGCAACGGCGCGTCCAAGGGGGATGCGGACGATCTCGCCCGCTGTAACCAAGGGAGAAAGTCATGCCCCGTTTGCCCCAGGCGCTCGCCACCGGGCTCGTGCTGGCGCTGGTCGCCGCCTGCACGGATTCCGACAAGCACCTCGCCGCCATGCCCGATCCGGCCGCCGCGCCGGTGCCCGAGGCGAAGCCTGCACAGGAAGCGCAAGACATCGTCGTGACCGGCTCCTCGCGCGGGATCACCAGCCAGCAGGTCTCGGGCACTCCGGTCACGGTCCTCTCGTCCGCCTCGGTCGCTTCCGCGCCTATGGCCCGCACCCGTGGCTATGTCGCGCAGCCCGAGCCCCGACCGGCCAGCCCCTATTATCGCGATACCGGTCGCGACAAGTTCACTGCCACTCAGCAGAACGCCTTCAAGATCGTCCGCGAAGAGCCGGTCTCCACCTTCTCGCTCGACGTCGACACCGCTTCCTATTCGTTCGTGCGCGCTTCGCTCAACCAGAACGTCCTGCCGCAGCCCGCGGCGGTGCGAACCGAGGAAATGGTCAATTACTTTCCCTATGACTATGCCCCCGCGCGCACCGCGGAGCAGCCGTTCAGCACCAGCGTCGCGGTGTTTCCCAGCCCTTGGTCGCCGGGGCGCAAGCTGGTCCGGATCGGCGTCAAGGGTTACGAGATCCAGCGCGCCACCCGTCCCCGCGCCAATCTCGTATTCCTGATCGACACGTCGGGCTCAATGAACGAGCCCAGCAAACTGCCCCTGGTCAAGCGGTCGCTGGCGATGCTGCTCGACCAGCTGGACGGCAAGGACAGCGTGGCGATCGTCACCTATGCCGGCCAGGCCGGCACCGCGCTTGAGCCCACGCCGGCGAGCAGCAAGGACAGGATATTGGCAGTGATCGATCGGCTGGGCGCCGGCGGCAGCACCGCGGGTGCCGAGGGCATTCGCCAGGCCTATGCGCTCGCCGAGCAGAATTTCGACCCCAAGGGCGTCAACCGCGTGATCCTGGCGACCGACGGCGATTTCAATGTCGGCATCACCAGCGACAATGAACTCAAGGGCTATGTCGAGCGCGAGCGTGGCAAGGGCGTGTTCCTGTCGGTGCTCGGCTTCGGCATGGGCAATTACAATGATGCGCTGATGCAGGCGCTCGCCCAGAACGGCAATGGCGCGGCCGCCTATATCGACACCATCGGGGAGGCGCGGAAGACGCTCGTCGACGAGGCGACCTCGACGTTGTTCCCGATCGCCAAGGACGTGAAGATCCAGGTCGAGTTCAATCCCGGGGCAGTCTCCGAATATCGGCTGATCGGCTATGAGACGCGGATGCTGAACCGCGACGATTTCGACAATGACAAGGTCGATGCCGGCGATGTCGGGTCCGGGCAGACCGTGACGGCGATCTACGAAGTCACGCCGGTCGGTGGCCCGCGCGCGATCGGCGACCTGCGCTATGCGGAGCCCGCCCCTGCCGCGGCGGCCGGGCAAACCGCCGAACTGGGCTTCGTCAAGATCCGCTACAAGCTGCCCAAGTCAGACACGAGCCGCCTCATCACTACACCGATCGACCGCGAGACCATGTTCGCCCGGTTCGAGGATGCGCCCCGGGACGCGCGCTTCGCGGCGACCGTGGCGGGCTTCGCCGAGCTGCTGCGCGGCGGGCGCTACAATGGCCGGCTCAGCTTCGACGATGTGCTGGGCATGGCGAGCGCGGCGCGCGGAGAGGATGATTTCGGCTATCGCTCGGAATTCCTCCAGCTCGTGCGTGCGGCCAAGACCGCGCGTTCGATGGCGGCGCTCGAACAGTGACCTTACGGGTGTCGCCGCCCTGCGGCGGCACCCCTCCCCTCGACGAGCCTCGGACCCCGTATCATCATGCCTTCGACCTCGCCGATATTGCAGCTATAGATCGCCCGATGCCCGTACCCAGCCTCCACTCCACTCCCGGATTCGGCAAGTGCCGACCTTCCGGCATGGAGGCATGAATGGATCGTGACGACGATATCGCCCGGCTGCTGCCAGAACCACCCCCCTCGCGCCCTGCCCGGCGCGATGCGACGATCGCGCTTGCCATGCGCAGGTTCGACGGCGACGGGGAACCGGCCGCCGCGGCCCGGCCCGGCCCGGCCGCGACGCGCGCGCGCTGGTGGAACCAGCGGACGCAGATTGGCGCTCTCGCTTCCGTGCTGCTCGTGGGCGTGATCGCGATCCCCCTCGCATTGCAGACGCTGGAAGAGGCGCCGTCGATCCCCCACCCGCCCCGGCCTGCGATCGAGCCGACAGTGACGACGGAACCCGCAGCGCCCAGGGCTGCAATAGCCAAGCGCAGCACCAGCCGGGCACGGCGCGAGTCCTCGCCCTCGCCCTCCTCTCCCGCCCCGCTTGCCGCCGTCAGGCCCGCGCCGGAACCCGGGCCGGAGGCGCGGGCGGAGCTTCAGCGACCTGCCCCCGCGCCACTCTATGCCGCCCCCGCCAGCCAGGACCTGGCGACCGCGCACGAGGGCTTTCCTGCCCAGGCGCCCCAGTCGACGATGGCGGCCGCCCAGCCTGAACCAACACCCAGCCAACCGATCGTCGTCACCGGCAACAGGCTCGCCGCGCGCGCCGCAATATCCGCGACTCCAGTCACCGTGGTCAGCGGAGCCGATACGGAGGAGCTGGTCGTGACCGCCACGCGCAAGGCCCGTGCCCGCAAGGCCGATCGGCGCGGCGACTGGAACGCCTGCACGGTCCAGGATCCCGAACGGAGCCTGCGCGGCTGCAAGCGGCTGGTCGATCCCGGCGCCAAGGGAGAGGCCGGCATCGCGGCGGCGCGGCTTGCGGACGGGCTGGCGCGGGCATGGCAAGACGATTGGCGCGGCGCGATCGATGCGCTGGACCAGGCCATTGCGGTGCAGCCGAAACTCGCCTTCGCCTATCTCAATCGGGGCCTGGCCCATGGCCATGAAGGCGATCTCGCCCGTGCGGAAGCCGATCTCGATCTCGCGATACGCTATGCGCCGCACACGGCGCGCGGCTATTATAATCGCAGTCTCGTCCGCCGCATGCGCGGCGACGAACGCGGCGCGAACGCCGACATGGCACAGGCCGAGGAACTCGATTCACGCTATGCCGCGCTGGCGGATTGAGCCGGCCCCGGTGGCCGGGATGCGGCGTGGCCGCACCCGGGCCTTGCCGGTCGTGCCTCAACCTCTTGTCGGGTCGATCAGGAATTTCTCGCCCGTCGCCTTGCGCTCATAGCGTCGCAACACTTCCGGATCGAGCGCTTCGGCAAGGCCGATGACTTGCGTATAGTGGCTCGCAAAGGTCGTCCTCAGCTCGTCCGCCACGCGCTTGCGCATCCGGTCCGCGACTTCGGGGCCGGCCTTGCGCAGGAACGGGAAGAGCAGCCAGCCCGAAACGCTCCACTGGAAACCGAATGCCAACCGGTTGAGCGTCGTCGGCGACAGGTCGAGCGCGCCATAGATGTAGAGCTGCTTGAACACGTCCGATCCATAACGGTTGTACTCGCCCATGCTGCCGACGGCCGCGCGCTCCATCGCCTGAACGATCTCGCTGCCGAGCGTGCCGCCACCGATCGCGTCGAAGGCGATCGTCGCTCCGGTTTCGGCCAGGACGCCGGCGAGCTGAGCCGGGAAATCGGCATCCTTGCTGTTGAGGACATATGTCGCGCCGATGGCGCGCAGGATGCCGGCCTGCTCATCGGATCGGACGATGTTGACGAGCGGGATATCGTCCGCGAGGCAGATCTTCTGGAGCATCTGGCCGAGATTCGATGCGGCAGCGGTATGCACGATCGCCCTGTGGCCCTCGCGCCGCGCCGTCTCGACAAAGCCCAGCGCCGTGAGGGGGTTCACGAACATCGAAGCGCCGTCGGCGGCGCTCGCGCCTTCGGGCAGCGGAATCACATCCCGCGCCTTGATCCGGCGATAATCGGCATACATCGCGCCGCCGACCATCCCGACGCGCTTGCCCTCCAGCGCCCTGGCGTCCTTGCCCGCCGCGACGACGATACCGGCGCCTTCGTTGCCGACCGGCATCGACTTGCCCACTCGCCCCCGCACGCTCCCGAGCCGCGCCTGGGGCACGGTGAAGTCGAGACCGGGCCGATCGCCACACGTTTCCCGCAAGGTCGACAGGTCCGCGGGGCCGAGGAGCAATCCCAGGTCGCTCGGGTTGATCGGCGTCGCCTCGATGCGGACGACGATTTCGTCGTCACCGGGATCGCCGGTCTCGACGTCGACCAGCGACAAGGACAACAGGCCGTCCTCGGCGATCTTCGAATGCAGCTCGCGCCCGGCAAATGTCATGTTCTTCTCCGCCCGGATTGGTGAAGTCGCAGAGATGGTGCGGGCCCTCGCAACTGCAAGGAGAGGGAGCGGTTCCGGGGGCCGCGCCGGCGAGTGAACGAAAACGGCACGGATCGGCCGCGACTAGGGGTTTCTACGGAATGGGACCTCCCCCCCGATCGCTTACTTCGGAAGTGGTTGGAGCCGGAGAGGTTATGACCGACAGCAAATATTTCGCGCAGCGCGCCGATGAAGAGCGTGATGCCGCGATGAAAGCCAAGGGTATGGCCAGCTTCCGCGCGCATATGGGCATGGCGCAGGAATATGAGCGGCGCGCCCGTGGTTTCAAACCGCGCCACGCCGACAAGGTCGTGCTCGACTGAGCGACGAGCCGCATCGCGCTGTTTCCGGCCTGCCGAACCGGCCCTCTTCCCATTCCCAGGACTTTGCGGATCCGCCCTTCGATCGATCGGTGAAGATCCGCCCCGGCAGCTAGTGCCGGGGCGGAAGCTTTCGGCCATCAGAACTCGGCGCTGACACCGAAGGTGAAGGTGCGACCGCTGGTGGTATAGACTACCCGGCGTGCGATCGGACCGCCGGCAAACTGCTCGATCGGCTCGTTGGTGAGGTTGATCCCCTCGGCGATCAGGCGGACGCCCTTCGTCAGGTTCACATGGGCCTGGAAGTCGATGTTGTGGGTAGCGGCGATATAGTCGCCGACATTCCCGACGGTGCCCAGGCCAGTATAATATTTGCTGCGATAGGCGTCGGACACGCGCACGCCCCAATCCTTGTCCTCGTAATAGAGCGTCGCGTTCGCCGCCCATTTCGACAGGCTGAACAGCGGCAGGCGGACGAAGGTGGTGCCGACCTTGCCCTGCTGGTGCCCGTCGAACCAGGTGCCGTTGACGACCATGCCGAGATGCTTGAGCGGCCCCGGCAGGAAAGTGAAGTCGTGCTGGAACGCGACTTCGACGCCCTTGATGTCGGCGCCCGGGCCATTGATCGGCTGGCTCACGTCATAGGGGGTGCTGGCGTCCTGGCCCTGGATCAGCAGCGACAGCGGCAGGCCGGTCTGGCCATAGGGAATCGTCACCGTGGACGGCGAGATGAAGCTGTCCATGTTCTTGTAGAAGAAGCCGACCGAGGCGAAGCCGGTGCGATCCATATACCATTCGATCGAGCCTTCGACCGACGTGGCCTTGTAGGGCTTGAGGAACGGATTGCCGAGGCTGAGGCTGCCGCCGTTGGGGCGCGTGGTGATCGAGCCGGCCGCGGCCAGGTCGCCCAGCCCCGGGCGGTTGACGTTGCGGCTGGCGCTGACGCGCATCACCAGGTTCCTGGTCACGTCGAGCGCGACATTGGCCGCGGGCAGCCAGCCATTGCTGTTGGTCTTGATCGAGACCGGCACGAAGCCGGCACCGGTGGCGAGATGCCCCGATGACGTCAGATCGGTCGAATAATAGCGCAGACCGGCATTGGCGCGCAGTCGCATCCCGCCGAGATCCGTATCGAGGTCGAACTGGGCAAACCCGTTCCAGGTCCTTTCATCGACCTGATAGTCGCTGCCCGCCTGCAGATTGGCGGCCGTCAGGTCACGCTTGTCGCCGACATAGGCATAGACCGCATCGACATTGCCGACGATGTACTGGAGCAGCGTATCGGGCTTGACGAGCTGCTTCATGCTGTTCGGCACGACGATGTTCGCCGGGACGTTGTGGAAGACCTTGTTCGCCCAGGTATAGCCGGTGTTGGTGAACTTCTTGTAGGCGCCACCGGTCTTGAAGGTCAGGCCGCCACCCAGATCATAGGCCGCGTCGAGCTTGCCGTTGGCATAGCGGTTCGTGATCGCGTTCTCCTGCACGTCCAGGCGCTGGACGGTCCAGAGATCGGGGTTCTTCAGGTCGATGCCATAGGTATTGACCGGGATGCGCGGGCGGGTGTCGTAGCTGAACGGCGTCTGCTTCGCCTCCATGAACACCTTGTCGAACACCGGCTGGGCGAAATCGGATTCCTCATAGCCGGCCAGCGCATGGAGGGTCAGCCGATCACCGATCTTCCAGCTGAGATTGGCGACGCCCTGATAGAAGTCGGTGTGGTTCTTGACGATGTGATGCTCGGATCGCAGATCGATGCCGGTATAGCTCGCCGCACGCAACGTGTTGGTGTCGTCGATCACGGCACTACGGATCACCTGGGTCCCGCCGACGCTGGAGCCAGTGAGCGGATTGCTGCCCGCGGTGGCCAGCGCATAGTCGTCGCGATAGTCCCACAGGCGACCATAGAGGAAGTCGACGTCGAGCTTGAAATTGTCGCCCGGATGATACTGGACCGACGAAGTGATGCCGAGACGGCGGCGATCGGTGTACCAGGTCGAAGGCGACTGGGCCGTGGGCTGGTATACACCGGCGAGCAGCTTGGCGCGGGTCGCCGCGTCGATCTCGGGACCGATATTGGCGGCGCCGTACTTGGTCAGGCCCCAGCCCCAGTTGCGATAGCCATATTCGTTGCTCTTGATCTGGCTGTAGGCGACCGAGACGAGCGCGCCGAAATCGCCGGAGCGAGTCGAGGCGAGGCCGACGACACGCGGCGTGACGCCGCTGGTATTGGTGTTGGTCTGCCCCTTGGCCGACACGACGAACTTCGAACCGTCATAGTCGAACGGCTTGGCGCTGTAGAGCTGCACGGTGCCGGCGATGCCGCCCTCGTCCTGCTCCGCCGCGAACGATTTCTGCACGGCGACGCGGTTGAACAGTTCGGAGGCGAACAGGCTGTAGTCGAACGAACGCGAGCGGCTGACCGCGCCGCGATTGTCCATGCCCGAGGCAGTGTTGCCCATCACTTCCATGCCATTGAGCTGTGTGCGAGTGAAATCCGCTCCCAGGCCGCGCAGCGCGATCTGCCGGCCCTCGCCGGTGTCGCGCGTGATCGTGATGCCGGGAATGCGCTGCAGCGCCTCCGCGAGGTTCAGGTCCGGAAAGGCGGCGATGTCCGACGCCACGATATTGTCCTCGGCGCCGACGGCCTTGCGCTTCAACGCCTGCGCCGCAGTGAGGCTCTCGCGATAGCCGGATACGATGATCTCCGACTCTTCCTGGGGCCGCGGCGTCTCGGGCTCGGCCTGGGCAATGGCCTGCGCGATCGGCTTGGCGGCTCCGGCATGGACGATGCGGCGCGGCGCGGCGACTGCTCGCGCGGGCGTAAGCACCACCACGCCGCCGCGCATCGAGGCGGTCAGGTTGGTGCCGCGGAGCAGCTGGTCGAGCGCCGCACGCACGGTAAGGGCGCCCCGCACCCCGCCGGTGCGCCGGCCGGCGACCACGCTGGGCGCAACCACGACCTGCACGCCGGTGGCCTGCGAGAATTGCGAGATGGCGCTGCGCAGATCCGACGCAGCGATGTCGAAGCGCATCTGGGCGCTCGTCGAGACTTCGGCACTGCGCGCCTGGGCCATGGCCGGCATGGCGAGCGTGATTGCCACTGCCATGAGTGAGATTCCCCTAGTGCGATCCATGATGTTCCTCCGCTCGGGCGCGATGTGCGCCTCCGGGGAGGAAGACGGGGGTCGGTCAGCATCCGGACAAAAGAATTTTATTGCAGCGCAATGTCACTGATTTGTCGATTGCGTGACACTCTCGCCACTTGGGACCAAGTGCAGTTCCTTCCCCTTGCGGACCACCTGAAAGTCATAGGCCGCGCCCATTGCGTCCAGCAATTGCTGTGGATTATCAAGGCGAAAACGCCCGGCCACTGCTATGGAGGCCAGCGATTTGGGTGGCGGAGCGATCAGCGAGCCACCGCGGCGGTTGAGCGCATCGACCAGTTCGCCGAGCCGCATATTGTCGATATCGAGCCAGCCCTGGCGCCAATCCTGCTGCGTCGCATCGAAGCGTGTGGGAGCGCGCGCCTGACCGCCGGCAAAGCGGCTGCGCCAGCCGGCCTCGACGATCACCGCGTCCTTGTCGGCACCGTCGCCGCCGAAGCGCACCTTGCCGCGATAGACTGCGATGCGAACGCCGCTGCTTGCGATATCGATGTCGAACGCAGTGCCGAGCACTCGCGTCGCCGACCCCTCGGCATGGACGGTGAAGGGCTGATCGGGCCGGTGGGCGATGTCGAAATAGGCCTCGCCGCGCTGCATCGTCACCGTCCGGCGATCCTCGCGCAGCGTCACGTCGAGGCTGGTCGCGCCGTTCAGGTGGAGTTTCGAGCCATCGGCGAGCGCGACGTCGAGCTGCTGGCCCCGTGCGGTCTCGTAATGGACCGGCGCGGGCGCGGGTGCGCGATACCAGCCGGCGTGCCAGCCGCCGATGCCGAATGCGGCGACGAGCGCAAGCGCGCCACCGGTGCCGATCGCCCGGCGGCGATTGGCGCGCATCGCCTGAACGTCGCCATCCGAAAGACGCGGAAACTGGCCCATCGCATCGGCGAGCGCCGGATCATCGAGCATCGCCTGAACATCGGCGGCGGCGGCGGGCGGCGCCTCGCCCAGCACCGCTTCATCCTCGCGCATCGCCCATCGGGCGGCATCTCGCAGCGCCGCGCGCCGGCTCATCGGGCCGCTCCCGCCGGCAAGCCGCGTCGCTCCAGCGCTGCCCGCAGGTCGGCGACTGCGCGGGTGCAGTGCTTCTCCACCGCGGCAAGGCTCATCTCGAGATCGGCGGCAATGGTGGCACCGGCCACGCCATCGAGCCGGCGGCGCAGGAACACTTCGCGGCGCAGCGGCGGCATCACCTTCAGCGCCGCGACCAGGATGTCGACCCGCTGGCGATAATCAAGCACCTCTTCGGCGCGCGGCAATGGGCAGGCAATGTCCTCCGCCAGCTCCGCGGCCTCCGGCATTGCCCGGCGGCGCCGGAAATGATCGAAGACCAAGTTGCGCGCCACTGCGAAGCAGAAAGCGCCGACATCGGAGACTCCGCGCGTGCGGCGATAGTCGTAGAGCCGGACATAGGTTTCCTGGACGATGTCCTCGCCCTCGTCCCGGTCGCGCAGGCGGCCTTCGACGAAGCGCTGGAGTGCGGCGCGCAGCGCCACCTCCTCTGCCGCCGCATGACGGCGCGCGACGATGGCGGTCACTTCGTTCATCGCGCCGCCTCCCGGCCAGGCCCTGCCTGCCCCGTCATGCCGCTTCTCCCCGGGGGAATCGCCCCATTCCGTCCGAGCGCTAGGCCGGCTCCATGAAGCGCGCATGACAGCCCGGGACGGGATGCTTAAAACTGCAACCTCCCCCGCCTAAGCCGCTGCGAATCGAGCCGGAGGGGAAAAGTGATGCGGTGGACGATCATGCTGGCGCTGGCGGCGCTCGGTGCGGCCCCCGCGCCCTCGGCGGAGAGGCCGGCCTTCAGCATCGGAGCGATCGCCGACGCGCAATATGCCGATGCTCCCGACAATGGCCAGCGCATGTACCACACCGCGCCCGGCAAGTTTGCCGCAGCGGTCGCCGACTTCAATCGCCAGCGGCTCGCCTTCGTCGTCCATCTTGGCGATTTCATCGACAAGGACTGGGCCAGCTACGACGCGATGCTGCCGATCGCGCGGCGGTTGCGCCATCCGGTGCATTTCGTGCTGGGCAATCACGAATTCGCGGTCGACGATGCCCATAAGCCCCAGGTGCCGGCCAAGCTCGGCATGCCCCGGCGCTATTACAGTTTCGAACGGCAAGGCTGGCTGTTTCTCGTCACCGACGGCAACGACCTGAGCAGCTATGCCTGGCCCGAGGGCAGCCCGGAGCACAAGCGGAGCATGGCCGCGCACGCGGCGCTCTATCCCGACAAGCCGCTGTGGGACGGCGGGATCGGCGGCGAGCAGCTTGCCTGGATCGACGCCGAGCTGGCACGCGCGGACAAGCACAAGCTGAAAGTCATGCTGTTCAGCCACTTTCCCGTCTGGCCCGAAAATCCCCATAACCTGTGGAACGCTCCGGCGGTGATGACGCTGCTCGAGCGCCACCCCTCCGCCAAGATCTGGCTCGACGGACATAATCATGACGGCAATTATGGCGTGCGGGCCGGCATCCATTATGTGAACATGAAGGCAATGCTCGACACGCCCGAGACGAGCTACGCCCGGCTCGACTTCTTCGCCGATCGCGTCGAACTGCACGGCACCGGGCGGCAAGGCGATCTGGTGCTCAGGCTCCGCCCGGATTGAACCAGGCGCAGAAGCGTGGCGAGGCTTTCCTTCGGATGGCCGGCTTCCTAGAGTCGCCGCGCGCCCTTCGGAGTCCCTGTCTTGACTGCATCCGCTACCGCCATCGACCGTCTCGTCGCCATCATGGCGCGCCTGCGCGATCCCGTCAGCGGCTGCGAATGGGATACCGTACAGACCTTCGCGACGATCGCGCCCTATACGATCGAAGAAGCCTATGAAGTCGCCGACGCGATCGAGCGGGGCGACATGGCCGAGCTCAAGGACGAACTCGGCGACTTGCTGCTCCAGGTGATCTTTCACAGCCGGATGGCCGAGGAAGCCGGCGATTTCGCGCTGGCCGATGTCGCCGATGCGATCAGCGACAAGATGGAACGCCGGCATCCGCACATCTTCCTGGGCGCGGCCGAAGGCGGGCATCACCTCTGGGAGCAGATCAAGGCCTCGGAGCGCGGCGCAAAGGGGCATGCGAGCGCACTCGACGGCGTGGCGATCGGCCTGCCCGCGCTGCTCCGTGCCGAGAAGCTCCAGAAGCGCGCTGCCCGCACCGGGTTCGACTGGCCCGACCCCGACGGCGCCCGCGCCAAGATCGACGAAGAGCTTGTCGAAGTCGCGGCGGCAACCTCGCCGGGGGAAATCGAGGAAGAAATCGGCGACCTGCTCTTCGCGGTAGTCAACTGGGCACGCAAGCTGGGCGTCGACCCCGAGGCGGCGCTGCGCTTGGCCAACGCGAAATTCGAGAAGCGTTTCAAAGTGATGGAAGCAGAAGCTGGCGAAGCATTCGAGGGACTGGACCTCAATGCCAAGGAAGAATTGTGGGTGAAGGCCAAGCGCGAGGAAGCCTGATGCGCGACTTCATCCTGCTCATGCACAATGACATGACCGAGGCGCCGACGCCGGCAATGTGGCAGCGCTATTTCGAGCGGCTCAACGCCAGCGGCCGCTTCGACGGCGGCAGCGAGATCGGTGCGGGCGCATGCTTCCGCCAGGCGGGCGAGCCGGCGCCGCTCTCCGAGCGGCTGGGCGGCTATATCCGCGTTCGCGCCGAGGACATCGAGGACGCCAGGACCTTCCTCATCGGCAATCCGGTCCATGCTTGCGGCGGCACCGTCGAGATACGCGAACTGCCGCGGGCATAGGCTCAGCCCCGGGTCAGGAACCGCTCATAATCCCGCGGGGCCATGCGGACCTCATAGACCGCACGTTCCCCGTCCATCCCCTGCTCGAGCACTTCGCCGTGCTGGTGGAGCCAAGCGGCGGCGGCACCGTCGGCCGGGTCCAGGTGGAGCGTGTAGCGGCGGTGCCCCTGCGTGAGTCGCGCCGCGACAGCCTGAATCAGCGCGTCAACGCCCTCCCCGGTCACCGCCGAGACCGGCATCACGTCGTCGCGTCTCGCCGCCTCGGCCAGCAGTGCGTCGCGTGCCTCCCCGGCGAGGAGATCGATCTTGTTCCAGGCTTCGAAGCGCGGTGTCGTCTCGGCAACGCCGATCTCGGCCAGCACCTGCTCGACATCGTCCTTCTGCGCCTCGCTGTCCGGGTGCGCGATGTCGCGGACATGGATCAGCAGGTCGGCCGAGATAACCTCCTCGAGCGTCGCCTTGAACGCGGCGACGAGCTGGGTGGGCAGCTCCGAGACGAAACCCACCGTATCCGACAGGATCGCCTTGTCGATGCCGGGCAGCGAGACCTGGCGCAGCGTTGGGTCGAGCGTGGCGAAGAGCAGGTTCTCCGCCATGACGTCACTTCCAGTCAAGCGATTGAAAAGCGTCGACTTTCCAGCGTTGGTATAGCCGACCAGCGCAATTACCGGCCAGGGCGCGCGCTGGCGCCGGTCGCGATGGAGGCTGCGGGTGCGGCTGACCGAATCGAGCTCGCGGCGCAGGCGCGCCATGCGATCGCGGATCAACCGGCGATCCGCCTCGATCTGGGTCTCGCCCGGGCCGCCGAGAAAGCCGAAACCGCCCCGCTGGCGCTCGAGGTGGGTCCAGCTGCGGACCAGCCTGCCGGCCTGGTAATCGAGATGCGCCAGCTCGACCTGGAGCCGGCCCTCGGCGGTGCGCGCGCGTTCGCCGAAGATCTCGAGGATCAGGCCGGTGCGGTCGATCACCTTGCACTTCAGCGCAGTCTCGAGGTTACGCTGCTGCACCGGCGTGAGGCTCGCATCGAACACGGCCAGCTGCAGCTCGCGGTCGCGCACCGTCTCGGCCAGGGCTTCCACCTGACCCGAACCGATCAGCGTGCCCGGCTTGGGCGCGCGGATGCGCAGCGGCACCCGCTCGACCACGTCGACGCCGATCGCCGCCGCGAGACCGGCAGTCTCCTCCAGGCGCGCATCCGCATCGCGCGAGCTGCCGCCAAGGTCCGGATAGACCACGACTGCTCGCGCGCCCCGCGTGAATTCGTCGGCGTCACGCTCGAAACCGGTGCTCATGCGTTCGCTCAGTCGTCGCTATTCTGTTCCTCGGCGAGGTTCAGCGGGTGGGCCGGCTGGATCGTCGAGACAGCATGCTTGTAGACCAGCTGGGCCATGCCCTCGCGCTGGAGCAGCATGCAGAACAGGTCAAAGGCCGCGATCTGGCCCTGGAGCATCACGCCATTGACCAGGAACATCGTGACATTTTCCTGCTGGCGGCGGACCGCGTTCAGGAAAATCTCCTGCAATACCGGGTTCTTGGACTGGAACTCTCCCACCGCTTCGAGGAGCGGGGCAAGGTCAACCGGGCCCGAGGGCATGATCGTGGAGATCGCGTGCTTGTAGATGAGCTGCGACTGGCCGTCGCGGCGGAGCAGCACCGAAAAATTGTCAAACCAAGTGACGATGCCCTGGAGCTTGACGCCCTTGACGAGGAACATCGTGACCGGTGTCTTCGACCGGCGCAGCGAGTTGAGGAAGAGATCCTGAAGCGAAGTCTGCTTTTCGGCCATCGGTCGTGACTCTCATTCTTGGCGGGAGTTTCCCGCATGGGCGCCGTTCTCTGGCGTCGGAGCGCGCGCCCGTCCGGCGCGCAGCGCGGCCCTTTTAAGCTTTGGGGGACGAATGGTCCAGCGCAGCTTGCGACCATTCCTTCACTGCATGGGGAAATGGCTTGGCCAAATGCGCCGGCGCCTGCAATCGCGCATTGCAAGCAGGGCGGCGCCTTCCTAGATGCGCGGTGCGAGGCCACGTCCTCCCCCTCTTTCCGAGGGTAGAAGTCCGGGACGGCCCGGCCCTTGTCCGAAAAGGAGGGCCCGTGGCCTGGATTCTGTTGTTCTTCGCCGGCTTGCTCGAGATCGTCTGGGCGTTCGCCATGAAACAATCGCATGGTTTCACGCGGCTATGGCCCAGCGTGACGACCATCGGCGCGATGCTCGGAAGCTTCGGTCTGCTTGCGCTCGCCATGCGGAGCCTGCCGCTGGGCACGGCCTATATGGTCTGGACCGGCATCGGCGCGATCGGAGCCTTCGCGCTGGGCGTGCTGGTGCTCGGCGAGAGCGCAGGCGCATTGCGGCTCGCGGCAGCGGCGATGATCCTGGGCGGGCTGGTGCTGATGAAGCTCGCCTCGACCTAGGCGATCATTCCTCGCGACTGTCGGTGATGCCGAGCAGCTTCAGCTTCCGGTGCAGCGCCGAGCGTTCCATGCCGATGAAACTGGCGGTGCGCGAGATGTTGCCGGAGAAGCGGCGGATCTGGACGCGCAGATATTCGCGCTCGAAGCTCTCGCGCGCTTCCTTGAGCGGAGCGCCCATGATCGCGCTGGTGCCCATCCCGCCGCCATTGTCGGCCGGGCGCCCGAGCACTTCGGGAGGAAGCAGGTCGAGGTCGATCCGCCCGATCCGATCGCCCGGCGCGAGGATCACGGTGCGCTCGACCACGTTGCGCAGCTGGCGGACATTGCCGGGCCATTCGTAGCTCTGCAGCGCCACCATCGCATCGGGCGCGACCTCCGGCGTTGGCACGCGGCGTTCATTGGCATAATGCGCGACGAAATGCTCGACCAGGACGGGAATGTCCTCGCGCCGCTCGGTAAGCGGGGGGATCGAGACCGGCACCACGTTGAGGCGATAATAGAGATCCTCGCGGAAGCGCCCCTCGCTGATCTCGGTCATCAGATCGCGCGCCGTGGCGGAGACCACGCGGACATCCACCTTGACCACGCGGGTGCCGCCGACGCGCGTGAAGCTCTGGTCCGTCAGCACGCGCAGGATCCGGGCCTGGGTGGCGACTGGCATGTCGGCGATCTCGTCGAGGAACAGCGTGCCGCCATGCGCTTGTTCGAGCAGGCCGGTGCGGACCAGGTCGCCGCCCTCTTCCACGCCGAACAGCTCCTCCTCGACTCGTTCGGGCTGCATGCGCGCAGCGCTGACGATGACGAAGGGCGCGGCAGCGCGCTGGCTCCAGCCATGGAGCAGCCGGGCGGCGACTTCCTTGCCGGTGCCCGCGCTGCCGGTGATCAGCACGCGGCTGCCGGTGGAAGCGACCCGCTTCAACGTGGCGCGCACCGTGTTGATCGCGCCCGACTGGCCGGTCAGATCCTCCTCGCGGCCGATCGAGGCGCGCAGCGAGGCGACTTCGCGCTTGAGCCGCTCGGTCTCGGTGGCGCGCTCGACGAGGAACAGCAGGCGCTCGGCCTCGAACGGCTTTTCGATGAAGTCCGAGGCGCCGCGGCGGATCGCGGCGACGGCGGTGTCGAGATTGCCGTGCCCCGAGATCACCAGCACCGGGATCGATGGGTCGCGACGCTTGATCTCGTCGAGGATCTCGAGCCCGTCGAGTCGCGAGCCGTGCAGCCAGACGTCGAGCAGCACCAGGCTGGGTCGGCGCTCCGCGATCGCCTCCAGCGCCGCGTCGCTATCCGCCGCGCCACGCGTCGAATAGCCTTCGTCCTCGAGGACGCCGGCCACCAGTTCACGGATGTCGCGCTCATCGTCGACGACCAGGATATCAAGGCTCATGATCTGGAACTTCCACTACGCGTAAGCACTGCGGGGCGCGGCTCCTCGCCGCCCTCGCCTTCGGAGGTGCTCGCCATCTCGGCGAGCTGATCGGTATCGAAGCAGATCGTCACCAGCGTGCCGCCGCCGGAGCGGTCCGAAAAGGCGATGGTGCCGAAATGCTCCTCCACGATCTTCTTCACGATCGCGAGGCCGAGGCCGGTACCCCGGCTGCGCGTCGTCATATAGGGCTCGACGATCCGGTCGCGCTCGACCGGCAGGCCGATGCCGTTATCCGCCAGCGTCAGGACAAGCTTGCCCTCCGCTTCGGGATGGATCGTCATGACAACCTCGCCCTGGGAAAGCGAGACGCCTTCCTCGCGCGCCTCGATCGCCTCAACCGCGTTCTTGACGATATTGGTGAAGGCCTGGCCGATCTGGCGGCGATCGCAGATCAGGCCGGGCGCCGGATCGGGCGCATCCATCTCGAACCGGATCGTGGGATGCGCGACTTCGTGGAGGAACATCGCCTGGCGTGCGATGTCGAGCAGCGATTCCTGGCGGAACATCGGCTTGGGCATGCGCGCGAACGAGGAGAATTCATCGACCATGCGGCGCAGGTCGCCCACCTGGCGGACGATCGTGTCGGTCAGCTGGGCGAAGGTCCCGTCCTCGGGCTCGATCTTCTTGCCATAGCGGCGCTTGAGGCGCTCGGCGGCGAGCTGGATCGGGGTGAGCGGGTTCTTGATCTCGTGCGCGATGCGGCGCGCGACGTCCGACCATGCGGCGCGGCGCTGGTCGTTGAGCTGCTGGGTGATGTCGTCGAAGGTGAGCACCCGCCCGGCTTCGTCGCTGGTGACCTTCACTGCGAGCGTGCGGGCATCGCCGCCGGTGCCGAGCTGGATCACTGCCTCGCGGTCGCCGGTATCGAGCAGCGCGTCGAGCTCGGGCGCCAGTTCGCGGAGCGGATGACCGACCAGCTCCTGCTCGCCCGGATGCAGCAGCTCGATCGCCGATTCGTTGATCAGGCGCACATTGCGCTGGGCGTCGATCGAGACGACGCCCGCCGATACGCCCGACATCACCGCTTCGATCAGCATACGGCGGCTCTCGAGCTGGGCGTTGGCGGTCCGCAGCTCGCCGGTCTGGTGCTCGAGCCGCTCGGTCATGCCGTTGAAGGCGTTGCCGAGCGTGCTGATCTCATCGTCGGTCTGCGGAATGTCGACACGCGCGGTCAGGTCGCCCCCGGCAACCTGCCGGGCCGCGATGACGAGCTGCTCCACCGGCTTGACCAGGCGATCGGCGACGGCGAGTGCGATCCAGGTCGCGATGCTGACGATCAGCAGCGCCACGCCGAACAGGACCGCGTTGAACTGCAGCTGGAGCGAGCGGGAACGCGCCTGCAGGGCATTGAATTCGGCGACGATCCGGTCGGCGCCCGAATTCTGGCGGTTCATGAATCCCACGTTCACGCTGTTGGCGACGTAGAGGAAGATGTTCCGCGACCGATCGAGCGGGGTCACCACCCACTGTTTCTCGGCGTCGAAATTCGTATAGCTCTGCTCGTCGCGCAGAAGGTTCAGCACCTGCCCGGAAACCCGGGCGGCGAAGACCTTCGCCGGGGGAGCTTCCCAGGTGTACATCGCCTCGACCTGCTTGCCGCCGACCACGCGGAACACGACTGCCTGGTCGAAGGAGCGATAATAGAGCTGCTCCAGCAGCTTGCGCTGGAAGGCGGGGGAATTCGCCGGGATCTTCGGGAACAGCTCGGTCAGGTCGTCGACCATGGTCCGTGCTTCGGTCGCCCAGCGCTGGGCGACCAGGCCCCGGCCTTCCTTGGCGAGATCCGTGGTCGCGTCGAACGCCCCCCGCGCGCGCTCCGACCCCCAGAGCTGCACGCCGGATTGGAACATCACCGATGCCGCGATCACGGTCAGCACGATCGGGATGCTCGCCATCAGCGTGAACACCGCGACGAGGCGAACATGGAGGCGCCCGCCGCCGGCCAGCGCGGACTTGGCGGCGCGGTGGATGGCGATGCGCCGGCCGATCAGCACGATCAGCGCGACATAGGGCAGCAGGTTCGCCAGCAGCAGCGACGCGGCGACGCCGGGATTGAACACCTGATGCGCGAAATTGCGGACGAACAGGAAGGTCATGACCGGCGTCGCCACGGCCAGCGTCACCACCACCATCTCCAGCAGCCGGATAGGCGCTAGCCGCCGCTTCTGCAGCGGCGCCTCGGTCAGGGGCTCGGTGGTAACGGCATCCATCGTCGCCAAGCTAGATCGAGATTGTGGCAAAAAGAACACATAATATTGCTCGGCCTGTCGCTATTCGGCACCATCCGGGCGGCTGGGGCCGAGATCGATGCCCAGCGTGTCGAGCCGCTTCCGCAGCGTGTTGCGGTTGATCCCCAGCGCGCGGGCGGCGCGGAGCTGGTTGCCGCCGTGGCGCGTCAGCACCGCCTCGATCAGCGGACGTTCCACCTCGCCGATGATCCGGTCGTAGAGCGTGCCGTTGTCGAGGGTGCGGGGCTCTTCGATCGCGATGCGCTCCAGCCGCGCGCGGACCGCGGCGTCGATGCCTTCGTCGCGCGTCCCGGCCGCCGGAGCCGCCCCCGCTTCGCCCAGGGCGCGGCGCAGCGCTTCGCCGTCGATCACTTCGTCACGGCTGAGCGCGGCGATACGGCGCATCAGATTTTCGAGCTGGCGGACATTGCCGGGCCAGTCATAGCCTTCGAGCACCGCCACAGCATCGGCAGCGAGGCGCTTGCGCGGCAGGCCGTCCTCGGCGGCGCGGTCGAGGAAATGGCCCGCGAGCAACGGCACGTCGGCGCGACGCTCGCGCAGGGACGGCAGCGCCACCGGGACCACGTTCAGGCGGTAGAACAGATCCTCGCGAAACTGCCCGGCCTGGACGAGCGCCGCCAGGTCCTTGTTGGTGGCGGCGACGATGCGCACGTCCGCCTTGATCGGGCGCGCGCCGCCGACGGTGGTGAACTCGCCCTGCTGGAGTACCCGGAGCAGGCGCGTCTGCGCCTCCATCGGCATGTCGCCGATCTCGTCGAGGAACAAGGTCCCCCCCGCCGCCTGCTCGAACTTGCCGGCGACGCGGGCCTGGGCGCCGGTGAAGGCGCCGCGCTCATGGCCGAACAGCTCGGCCTCGATCAGTTCGCGCGGGATCGCGGCCATGTTGAGCGCCACGAACGGCGCGCGGCGGCGTGGGCCCATGTCGTGGATCGCCTTGGCGACCAGCTCCTTGCCGGTGCCCGATTCGCCCGAGATCAGCACGGTGAGATCATTGGCAACGACGCGGGCGATGACCCGGTACACTTCCTGCATCGCCGGCGAGCGGCCGATCAGCGAGGGGCCGCCGTCCATCTCCGCCTCGGGCAACTCGGCGGGAGCGTGGCGACCGCGGGCGATGGCGCTGCGCACTGCCTGGCCGAGCACGTCGAGGTCGAAGGGCTTGGGGAGGTAGTCGAAGGCGCCGACTTCGGTGGCGCGCACCGCCGTCGCCAGGGTGTTGCGGGCGGAGAACACGATCACCGGCAGCGCGGGATGCTCGGCGGTGAGCCTGGCCACTTCGTCGAGCCCGTTGCCGTCGGGCAGCACCACGTCGGTGACCAGCACGTCGGGCAAGGCGGCGCCGATCGCACGGCGCAGCTCGGCCAGGCTCGCCGCCGTCGTGACGGCATGGCCCTCGCGGCGCAGCGCCGCGGCCACCACGGTGCGGATCGCGCTGTCGTCGTCGACGACCAGGACCGTGCCGGTCATGCCCTGGCCCTTGGCAGCAGGATGCGGAAGACGGTCATCTCCGGCGCGCGCTCCCGGGCATATTGGACGATGCCGCCCATGTCGCGGACCAGCTTCTCGACCAGTGGCAGGCCGAGCCCCTTCCCCTCCGGCTTGCCCGAGACGAAGGGCTCGAACAGATGCTCGGCAATATCCTCGGGCGCGCCGGGGCCGTTGTCCATGACGAGGATCTCGATCGGGAGCGGCTGGCGCGGGCGGCCGCTGCCGGTGCTGACCGACATGCCGTGGCGATAGGCCGTCGACAGCACGATCCGCGGCTGGGCGAGCCCGGCCAGCGCCTCGGCGGCATTCTTGAGCAGGTTCATCATCACTTGCTGGAAAGCGTCCGGATCGATCAGCACCGGCGGCAGCGAGGGATCGAAGCGCTCCTCGATCACCATGCCGCGCGCGAAGCCCGCCAGCGCGACGCGGCGGGCATGATCGAGCAGCGGATAGACGTTGGTCGGCACCAGCTTGAGCGGCCGCGTGTCGGTGAAGTCCTGCATCCGGTCGATCAGCGCGGCGATGCGGTCGACCTCGGTGGTGATCAGCCCGGTGAGCTCGCGATCCTCGCCCGAGCTGGCCAGCAGCTGGGCTGCGCCGCGGATGCCCGACAAGGGGTTCTTGATCTCGTGCGCCAGCATCGCCGCCGCGCCCACCGCGGCGCGGGCGCCGGCGGTGCGGTCCGCGCCCTGGGCCACCCGGCGCGACTGGGGAGCGTGGTGGAGCGTGACGATCCGCCAGCCGGGATGATCGGCGACATGGTTCTCGACAAAGTCCACCCGGATGCGCGGTCCGCGGATCGCCTCGATCTCGGTATCGAAGGCCGCGAAACCATGCCCGTCGCGGCGCTCGACATAGCCGTCGGGCGGGCTCAGCACCGCGTCATAGGGCTGGCCGATCATCGTCGTCTCGGCATGGTTGAGCATCGCCTCGCACGCCGCATTGGCATGGGCGATGCGGCCGTCGGGGTCGATGACCAGCACGGCGACCGGCAGGGCGGCGAAGGTCTCGGCGAAATTCGGCCCCAGGGCCGGTGCCGGACGCCGCCTCAAGCCGCCGCGCGGGAACGCCACGGCGCGTAGAATTCGTCGAGCATCGCCAGCACCGTCTTGGCATCGGCTATCTGGTTGACCTTGTTGCGGAATTCCGCCGAGCCCGGCAGGCCCTTGGTGTACCAGCCCAGGTGCTTGCGCATCATGTTGACGCCGGTCATCTCACCATAATGTTCGAGAGACTCAACGTAATGCTCTATGATTACGCGATATTGTTCGTCCACACTCGGATCGGCGCGCTCGCCCTTGCCGGTCAGCGCGTCCATCACCTGGCGCAGGATCCAGGGCTTGCCATAGGCACCGCGCCCGATCATCAGCCCGTCTGCCCCCGATTGGCGCAGCGCCTCGCGGGCGCCCTCGACCGAGCAGATGTCGCCATTGACGATCACCGGGATCGACACCGCGTCCTTGACCGTGCGGACGAAAGACCAGTCGGCCGAGCCGCGATACATCTGGTTCCGGGTGCGGCCATGAACCGTGACCAGCCTGCACCCCAGATCCTCGGCGATGCGGGCCAGCTCGGGCGCGTTGAGGCTATCATGGCACCAGCCCATGCGCATCTTGAGCGTGACCGGCACCTTCACGGCCCTGACGCAGGCATCGACGATCGCGGCGGCATGCTTCAGGTCACGCATCAGCGCCGAGCCGGCATCGCCATTGGTCACCTTGCGGACCGGGCAGCCCATGTTGATGTCGATGATCGCGGCGCCGCGATCCTCGTTGAGCTTGGCGGCCTCGGCCATTTCGGGGGGCGAGCAGCCGACGAGCTGCATCGACACCGGCTCCTCGATCGGATCCCAGGCAGCCTTCTGGATCGACTGGCGCGTATCGCGGATGGCGGCGGCGCTGGCGATCATCTCGGTGACGTTGAGCCCCGAGCCGTAGCGGCGCACCGCACGGCGGAACGGCAGATCGGTCACGCCGGTCATCGGCGCGAGGATCACCGGCGCTTCGACCATGACCGGGCCGATCTGGATGGGTGCGAGTTCGCTCATGATACTGCCTGAAAAATAGGCAGAGGCGCCTACAGCTGCAAGCGGCGATTGGCAAGAAGCAGAGCATTGCAGCTGCCGATGTTGACGAGGTTTGTGCGGGACCGATCCGCTCCCGGCAGTTTCGATCGGGCATTACCGGCTGGAATCCATCGGTTTTCCGCCGAGTCGATGTTCATTCCCGCGGAGGATCGGGCGCGGAAGTTCGCGGCTCCTCCATCCGGTTTGCGCGAACGCGTTGAGAATGCGCGCAAATGCCTGCGCGCGCTTCGATGGCTGGACAGTTCAAAGAGCGGGCCGGACGAAGCCGGCCAACGCCCAGGCTGTCAGTGGATCTCCAACATTGGAAGCCAGGCCATTTCCCGCCCGTGGCGGGCGTGGGGATGACGAAGCCGGGCACTTGCTCTAGGCCCGCGGCGATGAAGACCGCCGCCATCATCGTCGCCGCCGGGAACGGCACCCGGGCCGGAGGCAGCGTGCCCAAGCAGTTCGCCCCCCTCGCCGGCAAGCCGATGCTGGCGCACAGCTACGCCGCCATGACGTCACATCCCGCCATGGATGCGGTGCTGGTGGTGATCGGCGAAGGCCAGGAAGACGCGCTGCGCGCCGCCCTGGGCGAAGTGGACTTCGCCATCGGCGGGGCCACCCGGCGCGAAAGCGTCGCCAACGGGCTGGCGGCACTGGAGGGCGCGGATCGCGTACTGATCCACGATGCCGCCCGCCCGTTCCTGCCGCATGCAGTGATCGACCGGCTGCTGGCGGCGCTGGAAACGCATGACGGCGCGATTCCGGGGCTGCCGGTGGCGGACACGCTCGTCTCTGCGTCCGGAGCGTCCGTTCCGCGCGACGGGCTGGTGCGCGTACAGACGCCCCAGGCCTTCCGCTATGCCGCCATAGCGCGGGCCCATGCCGCCTGGCCCGGCGACCAGGAAGCGACCGACGATGCGCAGATGCTGCGCGCGCTGAGAATGGACGTTGCAATCGTGGAAGGCAGCTCGATGCTCGAGAAGATCACCCATCCCGCCGATTTCGCCGCGGCCGAGGCACGGCACGGCGGCGCGATGCGCGTGCGGACCGCCACAGGATATGACGTGCACCGCTTCGCCGAGGGCGAGGAGCTCTGGCTGGGCGGCGTGCTGGTGCCGCATGCCAGGGGGCTCTCGGGACATAGCGACGCCGATGTCGCGCTGCATGCGATCACCGATGCGCTGCTCGGCACCATCGGCGCGGGTGATATCGGCATGCATTTCCCGCCCAGCGACCCGCAGTGGCGCGGGCAGCGCTCGGCGAAGTTCCTCGAACATGCCGCCGCGCTGGTGGCCGCCACGGGCGGCGTGATCGACTTCGTCGACCTGACGATCATCTGCGAGGCGCCGAAGGTGGGCCCGCACCGCGAGGCGATCCGCGCGAGCATCGCCGGCATATTGGGGCTGCAACCGTCCGAAGTGAGCGTGAAGGCGACCACCACCGAGCGGCTGGGCTTCACCGGGCGCGGCGAAGGCATGGCCGCGCAGGCGATCGCCACGGTGCGGGTGCCGGTGCTCTGAAATTCCTCCCCGGGCAAGCCGGGGGAGAGATTGGACAGGTCGCCAAGCGTTCACACCCCCGTGAAGGAACTGACTCGCGTCGGCAACAATAGGGTGGCAAAGGCCCGCGCCTATGGACACGATTCTCCCGCCGGAGCTGGTTGCCGCCGCGCGCAAGGTGCTTGACGCCAATCGCGCCGCCGGCCGCCGCGTCGCCGTTGCCGAGAGCTGCACCGGCGGCCTCGTCTCCGCCGCGCTCACCGAGATCCCCGGCTCGTCCGACGTCTTCGACGCCGGCTTCGTCACATATTCGAACGAAGCCAAGCACGACGTGCTCAAGGTGGGCAGCGACGTGCTGGAGACGTTCGGCTCGGTCTCGATCGCCGTCGCATGGAGCATGGCGCGCGGCGCGCTGGAGCGCACCCATGCCGATGTCGCGGTGGCGATCACCGGCATTGCCGGCCCCGATGGCGGCAGCGAGAAGAAGCCGGTGGGCACGGTGGTGTTCGCCCAGGCGGTGCGCGGAGCCGATCCCGATCACATCGTCGCCGATGCGCGCCATTTCGAGAATAACGGCCGCGCCGGCGTGCGGCTTCAGGCGGCGCTGTGCGCGCTCGAGCTGCTGATGCCGGGGGCCTCGGCGCCGGAGGCTGACGAAGCCGACGTCGAATCGCCATAGAGCCGCGCGGCGCGCTCCTCGAACGCGTTGATCATCTTCCTGAGCGCACGGTCGAACATCTGGCCGGCGAGCATCTCGAACACGCGGTTCTTGAACGCGAAGTCCACCGAGAAATCGACCAGGCAGCCGCCCTGCCCATCCGGCCGGAAGCCCCAGTCGTTGCGAAGATGCTTGAGCGGGCCGTCGACATATTCGATGTGCAGCCCGCCGGGGCGCTGCTTCTCCACCTTGGAAGTGAAGGTCTCGCGCAGGCCCTTGAAGCCGACGATCATGTCCGCGACCATCTGGCTATCGCTGTTCGAGCGCACCCGGATCGCGCTGACCCAGGGCAGGAACTCGGGATAGCGCGCGACGTCCGCCACCAGATCGAACATCTGCTCCGGCGTATAGGGCAGCGGGCGGGTCTCGGAATGCTTGGGCATTGCTTCTCTTAGATCCTCCCCGGCACGGGGAGGTGGCGGCGCGTAGCGCTGGCGGAGGGGGGGCGCGACGAACGAATCGCTGGCGGATAACCCCCTCCACCACCAGCTTCGCTGGCGGTCCCCCTCCCCGTTCCGGGGAGGATCATCTTGCCCCCTTCGCCAGCTTCGCTTCGCGCGCAGCCTTCATTTCGGCGAAATCCTCGCCGGCATGATAGCTGGAGCGCGTGAGCGGCGACGAGGCGACCTGGAGAAAGCCCTTGGCCCGGCCGATCGCGCCATAGGCCTGGAAAGCCTGGGGCGTGACGAACTCCTCGACCTTGGCATGACGCGGAGTCGGCTGGAGATACTGGCCCATGGTCAGGAAATCGATGTCGGCCGAACGCATGTCGTCCATGACCTGATGGACCTCCAAGCGCTGCTCGCCCAGGCCCAGCATGATGCCCGACTTGGTGAAGATCGTCGGATCGAGCTTCTTCACTGTCTCCAGCAGGCGCAGCGACGCATAGTAGCGCGCGCCCGGGCGGATGTTCGGATAGAGCCTCGGCACCGTCTCGAGATTGTGGTTGTAGACGTCCGGCCGCGCGGCGACGATCGCCTCGACCGCGGCTTCGTGCTTGTTGCGGAAATCGGGCGTGAGGATCTCGATCGTGGTGGTCGGGTTCGCCTTGCGGATTTCCTCGATCACCTTGACGAACTGCGAGGCGCCGCCGTCCGGCAGGTCGTCGCGGTCGACCGAGGTGATGACGATATGCTCCAGGCCCATCTGCGCAGCGGCCTCGGCCACGTGCTGCGGCTCCAGCGGGTCGACCTTGCGCGGCATGCCGGTCTTGACGTTGCAGAAGCGGCAGGCGCGGGTGCAGACATCGCCCAGGATCATCACCGTGGCGTGCTTCTTGGTCCAGCATTCGCCGATGTTCGGGCAGGCCGCTTCCTCGCACACCGTGACGAGGTTCTTGGCGCGCATCAGCGCCCGCGTCTTGGCGAAGCCTTCCGAAGTGGGCGCCTTCACGCGGATCCAGTCGGGCTTGCGTTGACGCTCAGGGCGAGGCTGCGGCGAGAGATCGTTCATGACAGGCCAGATAGAGCGGGTGGGCCGGCGATTCCAGCCCCGGTTGCACTTTCGTCAATCGAAGCCGCGAGCAACAGTTCGATACAAACTTGGCAGGCCGGACGCCGGGCGTTACGGCATCGGCCATGACCGATTTCACCGACCTGCTCGACGGCTATCAGCGTTTCCGGACCAGCGAATATCGCCGCCACCGCGACCGATGGTCGGGCCTGAGCGAAGGCCAGAGCCCGCGGGTGATGGTGATCGCCTGCTCGGACAGCCGAGTCGATCCCGCCCAGATCTTCGACACCGTGCCGGGCGAGATCTTCGTGGTGCGCAATGTCGCCAACCTGGTGCCGCCCTTCGAGGACGATGCCAGCCGGCACGGCGTCTCCGCCGCGCTGGAATTCGCGGTGAACCAGCTCGAAGTGCCCGAGATACTGGTGCTGGGCCACGGCGCGTGCGGCGGCGTGGCGGCGGCCTTGTCGCAGCGCTTCAAGGGCGCACCGAACGGCCAGGGCGGGTTCATCGCCCACTGGGTCGACATGCTCGATCCGGCACGCGAGCGGATCGTCGCCGAGCACGGCACCGGCCCCGAGGCAGTGCGCGCGCTGGAGCTGGAGACGGTGCGGGTGTCGCTGGTGAACCTGCTGACCTTCCCGTTCGTCGCCGAGCGGGTGGCATCGGGCAAGCTCGCGCTCCACGGGGCCTATTTCGCCATTGCCGATGGCGTGCTGCACGTGATGGGGGCGGACGGCGCGTTCGCGCCGGCCTAGCGTCCGTACCAGCGGCCTACAGGCCGGCGTCGGCGCGGAGCACGGCCTCGGGGTCGGCGATGGCGTCGGCGCGTTCCCTTTCGGACTTGGGCGTCGTGGCCAGCGGCCTCGCCACCGCGAGCGCGCGGCGATAGGCCTCGACCAGTGCGAGCTTCGGGTCGCTGGCAATATCGGGCTGGACGCCCTTCCCCTCCCAATTGCCATGAGTCGTCGGATGCTCGACGCGGCCATTGGGGACGAAAGCGCTCATGCCGGAACCCAGCTCGACGTTGCGATTCGCGGGATTGCCGCCGCCGCGGCTCGCCTCGCCGACCAGCGTGGCCCGGCGTGCCGCCTGAAGATCATATGCGAAGCCCTCGGCAGCCGAGAAAGTGCGCTTCGCCATGAGGACGAAGACCGGGCGATCGGCGTAGAGCGGGCCGCCGGCCGGCATGTCCGCCACGCGCTGCTCGACCACGAAGCTGCCATCGGGCTTGCGCCAGTGGATCTTCGCCATCGGGATCGGAGTGGCGGAGAGGTGGCCGAGCAGACGGGTATCGGTCGCGCCGCCGCCGCCGGTATTCTCGCGCAGGTCGATGATCAGCGCGCCACTGTCCTTCAGCATGTGCATTGCCTGATCGACCATGCGGGCCCCTTCGGCGTCGGCGGCGAAATAGCGCAGCTTGAGATAGCCGATATTGCCCGGCAGCCGCCGTACCGCCATCAGGCCATGCGCGAGGTGCCGCTCCAGCAGCGCCTCGTCCTCGGGGCTGCGCGCCGCCTGTTTGGGATCCATCGTATCGATCCGGATCTTCAGATGCTGGTCGTGCGCGTCGGCGAGCAGCAGGTTGACTTCCCGCACCAGCGCCTCGCGGTCACGGATCGCCGACAGGCGCTTGCGCTCCTTGCGGAGAAGCGCCTGCACCCGTGCCCCGGTCTGCGGATCGACATAGCCGTTCATCGACGCGATCAGCGCGTCCACGGCATGGGCGGCAGCGGGTCCAGACAAGTCGCCGGGTGCGGCCGCCGCCGGAACGGCGAGCAGCATCAGGCTGGCGATGACGAAGATACGCACGGATGAGTCTCCCGGATCACGATGTGAGTTGCCCACATAATACACAGGCACGGGGATGGCCATGCGCGCACGACGAAAGTCGACTTTTCCGACACGAGACCCGACGATTCCGGGCCGCTAGAGCCCCAGCGCCTTCCTCGCGACCTTCTCCACTTCGGGATCGAGCCGGGGCGGCTCCATCGGCACATGCGCCTCCAGCGCGTCGGCGATGGCGGTGAGCGCGGCGATCCGCGCCGCCTTCTTGTCGTTGCCGTCGATCACGATCCAGGGCGCGTGCTGCGTGCTGGTGCGCGCGAACATCTCGTGCATCGCTTCGAGATATTGCGGGCGCTTGGCGCGGTTGCGAAAGTCGTCGAGCCCGGTCTTCCAGCGCTTCCAGGGATGCTCCAGCCGGTCCTTCAGGCGCTTGTCCTGCGTCTCCTGCGTCACATGGACGAAGACCTTCACCAGCGTGGTACCCGCGGTGAGCTGTTGCGCCTCGAAATCGTTGATCTCGTCATAGCCGCGTTCCCATTCGGCCTTGCTGGCGAAACCCTCGACCCGCTCGACGAGGACGCGGCCATACCAGCTGCGGTCGAAGATCGCGATATTGTGCTGGGCGGGCAGCCGCCGCCAGAAGCGCCAGAGGAAGTGATGGGCGAGTTCCTCCTGGGTGGGCGCGGCGATCGGCCAGACCTCATAATAGCGCGGATCCCATTCGCCGGTGAGGCGCTGGATGATGCCGCCCTTCCCCGCTGCGTCCCAGCCCTCGAACGCAATGATCGCGCGGCGCCGATGGACGATGTGCGCATAATGGATGTGGCTCAGCCGCTTCTGGATCCTGGCGAGCGCCTTGTCATAGTCGCCGTCGAAATCCTTGCCGGCTTCGTAATCGTCCAGATCTATCTTCATGCCGCCTCCGTGCGCGCCCAACGCACGATCCGCCTTGTCGCTCCCGCTGGCAAGGGCGAACGCGCGCGTGCCGGCCGGCCGGATCAGTTCGGCTGGCTCGCCGTCGCTTCGGCCTGAAGCGCCCTGCGCTCCTCGGCCGACATCGGCGGGCCATAGGCGTCCTCGCCGCATTTGTCGTGCAGCGCCTGGGAAGCGGCGACCATCCGCTCGCTCAGGGCGATCTGGCGGTCCATCGACGCCTGCATGTCCTGGGGCATGCCGCGCATCCCGGCGCCCGCCGCGCGCGACACCAGCGAGCCGACCATGCCGGCCCCCGGGATCATCGAGAGCAGCCCGGCCGTGCGCATCGTGTCCTGCCGCGCCCGCAGCTTCTTCTGCATGTCATTGGCCTGTTTCGACATCGCGACGCCTTCGCGCTGGATATCGAGCTCGAGCTGGGAGACTTCGCTACGCAGCGCGGCGCAGGCGGGATCCTTCGCGGGCGGCGGCGGAGTCGCGGGCACCTCCTGCGCCGCGGCCAGCCCGGCATGGCTCAGCAGCAACGCAGCGGCGGCAAGGATCGAAGCGTGGGGATTTCGGGCCATGGTCAGTCGTCCGAGGGAGGATGGAGATCGGTGATCTTGCCCGCCGCATCGACCGCGAAGCGCCAGACCAACGCCTGGTTCCGAAAGGTGATGGCATAGCGGCGGACATGCTCGGCCTTGCCGGGCACGTCCTCGATCAGGCTGACCTGCTGCACCGGCCCCAGTGCGGCGAGCAGCGCCTGGCCGAAATCCTCCAGGAAGGGCACCGGACCCTGCATCGCGCCGGCGGCATAGCGGCTGCGGTCGAGCTTGCCGGCGGCAGCTTCCGCCAGCGCCGTGCGCATCAGCGCGGTGAGCGCGGGCTCGGCGTCGGCCAGCACCACGGGCGGGGGCGCCGGCGGGAGGTAGAAATCCGCGACGCGGCGGGCCAGCAAGGGATAGTAACGCTGCTGGTTGGTGAGCACGATCACCGTCAGCCCCTCCGCATCGGCATGGAGGATGTCGGCCAGCGCCGGCCCGCCGCTATGACCGACCACCTTGACGCCGTGCCAGGTACCGGCGGTCCATCCCACGCCGAATGCGGCCGGCTTGCCGTTCTTGAGCAAGGGCGGTGTCTGAAGCAGCTGCCGGCTCTCGGGCTTGAGCAGTTCGCCCCGGTCGAGCGCAGCGAACAGCGCCGCCAGATCGCGCGCCGAGCTGAACAGTCCGCCCGCCGCATAGCCGGTCTCGCCATAGAGGAACCCGCTGATCCGCTGCTCGCCGTCCTTCCAGGCATGGACGGTCGCGCGACGAGGCAGGGGCAGCGCCGAGCGGAACGGCCCCCATTGGCGCTCGTCGTTGAAGCCGGTGTCCATCAGGCCGAGCGGCAGGCAGATCTCGTCGCGGAAGATCGCGGCGATGCCCTTGCCTGCCGCCTGCTCCATCGCCGCGCGCAGCACGACGAAATCGGTGAAGCCGTAGCGCGTCTCGGTGCCCGGCGCATAGGCTAGCGGTGCCTTCTGCGCGGCGGCGACGGTTGCCGCCACGCTGTCGACATGCTCGCCCAGCCGGTCGGGCAGGCCGGAGCTGTGGCTGGCGAGCTGGAGGATGGTGATCCCGCGCCAGCTCGCCGGCGCCTCGGGGAAGAAGCGATCGAGCGTGTCGTCGAGGCGGAGCTTGCCGGCCTCGACCAGCCGCATCAGCGCGATGCCGGTGAAGATCTTGGTCGCCGACGCGGTCTGGAAGCGCGTCTCGGGTGTGACCGGGGCATCCCATTCGAGATTGGCGAGCCCATAGCTGCGCACCGTCTCGACCTTGCCCTTGTGCACCACCGCGACTGCGACGCCCGGGATATGCCCTGCTTCCATCTGGCTGCGCACATAGTCGTCGATCCCGTCGGCCCGCACGGGCATCGCCGCGACCATGGCCAGGGCGGCCACCATTCCCAACACGCGCATGATCACCCTCCCGGCACGAACGGTGCGGGGCTAGCCGGTGGCGCGGCGCTCCGGGAACGGCACTGCGACCAAAGCCGACATTCTCACTTCGAAGAGGCCATCCGCGCGGCATCAACCCGGTTTTCGAGCGGCCGGCCCGCCTCGGCATCGGCGGCGCTCCGCAGCGTGGTCTCGGCGATGGCGGCCAGCGCCTCTTCGGTCAGGAAGGCCTGGTGCCCGGTGATCAGCACGTTGGGAAAGGTGAGCAGCCGCTGGAACAGGTCGTCCGAGACGATCTCGCTCGACAGGTCCTCGAAGAACAGGTCGGCCTCCTGCTCGTACACGTCGAGCGCGACGGCACCGATCTTGCGGCGCTTGAGGCCCGTGATCAGCGCGGCGGTGTCGATCAGCGCGCCGCGGCTGGTGTTGACGATCATCAGCCCGTCGCGCGCCGCCTCGATCGCGGCTGCATCGATCAGATGCCGCGTGTCCGGAGTGAGCGGGCAATGGAGCGTGACGATCTCGGCCTCGCGCAGCAGCAGGTCGCGGGGGACATAGCGCACCCCGATCGCCTCCAGCTCGGGATCGGGGACAAGGTCGCTGGCCAGCACCGTGCAGCCAAAGCCCAGCCGCAGGCCGCGGGCGACCAGCGCCCCGATCTTGCCGGTGCCGACCACGCCGACGGTGCGGCCATGGAGATTGCGCCCGATCAGCCCTTCGAGCGCGAAATTATTGTCGCGCACCCGCGCCCAGGCACGCGGGATGCGGCGATCGACCGCCAGCATCATGCCGATGGTGAACTCGGCGACCGCGTGCGGCGAATAGGCGGGCACGCGCACCACCTCGATGCCGAGTCGCCGGGCCGCGGCGAGATCGACATTGTTGAACCCCGCGCAGCGCAGCGCGACCAGCTTCGTATCCTGGCTCGCCAGCGCCTCCAGCACTTCGGCATCGACCGTGTCGTTGACGAAGACGCATACTGCCCGATGCCCGGCCGCCAGCGATACGGTGGCGGGCTCGAGCCGGGGCTCGAGGAAGTGCAGGTCGTGGCCGAAGGCGGCGTTCGCCTCGGTCAGGAAGCGGCGATCATAGGGCTTGGTGTTGAAGACGGCGATACGCATGGCGGCACGATCCCCTGAGCGCACGCCGGTGGCAAGCGCGTCGTTGCACTTCCACCGTCATCCCCGCGCAGGCGGGGATCCAGGATAATGCGGGATATCGGCGCCACCGCGCGAACGCCATCCGGAGCGGGCAGCACTCCGCCACCTCGGCTCCGCACCTGGCCCTGGATCCCCGCCTGCGCGGGGATGACGATTGAAGAAATATGAGTCCCCAATCCAGAGGTGGCTCGTAAAGGCGGCTCAGCAGGCCACCACGTTCACCGCGAGGCCGCCCTGGGCAGTCTCCTTGTACTTGGAGCGCATGTCCTCGCCGGTCTGGCGCATGGTCTCGATCACGGCGTCGAGGCTGACGACATGGCTGCCGTCGCCGTGCATCGCCAGATAGGCGGCGTTGATCGCCTTGATCGCGCCCATGGTGTTGCGCTCGATGCAGGGAATCTGGACCAGCCCGCCGATCGGATCGCAGGTGAGGCCGAGATTATGCTCCATGCCGATCTCGGCGGCATTCTCGATCTGGGCGTTGGTGGCACCGAGCGCCGCCGCGAGGCCCGCCGCCGCCATCGAGCAGGCGACGCCCACCTCGCCCTGGCAGCCCATCTCGGCGGCAGAGATCGAGGCGCGCTTCTTGTAGAGGAAGCCGATCGCGGCCGTGGTGAGCAGGAAGGTGCGCGAGCCGGCCGGCGTCGGATTGGCGCAGAAGGTCTCGTAATAGCGCAGCACCGCGGGGATCACCCCCGCCGCCCCGTTGGTCGGCGCAGTGACGACGCGGCCGCCGGCGGCATTCTCCTCGTTCACCGCCAGCGCCCAGAGGCTCACCCAGTCGAAGACCAGCGAAGGATCGGTGCGCGGGCCACGCGCGATCAGGCGATTGTGCAGGTCGCGGGCGCGGCGCCTGACCTTGAGGCCGCCGGGCAGTTCCCCCTCCCCGCGCACGCCGCGATCGATACAGGCGGACATGGCGGCGCGCAGGCTGTCGAGAAAGGCATCCGTCTCGGCGTCGTCGCGCCAGGCAGCTTCGTTGGCGCGGACGATATCGGCGATCGAGGCACCCTGTGCTTCGGCCACGGCGAGCAGCTCGGCACCCGAAGTGAAGGCGAAGGGGAGCTTGACGTTGGTCTGGGGCGGCTCGCACCCGCCCTCCACGATCGCGCCGCCGCCGATCGAATAATAGAAGGTCTCCCAGGGTTCGCCCTCGGCATAATGGGCGACGAAGCGCATGCCGTTGGGATGCGAGGGCAGGAAATGGTCGTCGCGGAAGATCAGGTGGCGGCCATCGACAAAGGGCACCACCACATGGCCGCCGAGCGCGAGCTGCTCCTCTGCGCGGATCGTGTCGACGATGGTGTTCACCGCATCGGGATCGACGCTCTCGGGCTGGTAGCCGGCGAGGCCGAGGATCACCGCGATATCGGTGGCGTGGCCGCGCCCGGTGAGCGCGAGCGATCCGAACAGCTCGCAGGAAACGGCGGTCGGCGGGCCGCGATCGAGCGCCTGTTCGGCAAAGGACGCGGCGGCGCGCATCGGGCCGACGGTATGCGAGCTCGACGGGCCGATCCCGATGGTGAACAGGTCGGCGAGGCCAATGGTCGCCTCCGCCCGGGCGCGGGCCCGTGCGGTATTCTCGTCAGACATTCTCGCTCCTGCATCCCGGCTCTACCGGCCGGATTACCGATGTTGGTTGTAGTTTTATGTCTGTAGGTTGAAGTTTTATAACTTCAAAGGCCAATTCTCCCCCAAAAGGGGGGCACGCAAAGCGTGACGGGAGGGGAGCGCCGCAAGCGATGCGCCCGTGGCGAGCCCCTCCACCGCCGCTTCGCGGCGAGCCCCACGCGGGGGAGGATCTTCCAGCTCAACCCGCCGAAGGATCGACGATGCCGTCAGTGCCCTTCTTGGCCAGATCCGCCGCCACCTGCGGGGCGAGGCGGATGTTGAGCTCCTTGAGCTGCTTCTCGCTGACGAAGGACGGCGCCTGCATCATCAGGTCCTCGGCCTTCTGCGTCATCGGGAAGACGATGACTTCGCGGATGTTCGGCTCGTCGGCGAGCAGCATCACGATGCGGTCCACGCCCGGAGCCGAGCCGCCATGCGGCGGGGCGCCGAACTTGAAGGCGTTGATCATGCCCGCGAAGTTGGTGTCGACGTCCTGCTGGGTATAGCCGGCGATCTCGAACGCCTTGTACATGATCTCCGGACGATGGTTCCGGATCGCGCCCGAGGACAGCTCGATGCCGTTGCAGACGATGTCATACTGGTACGCCAGGATATCGAGCGGGTCCTTGGTCTCCAGCGCCTCCAGCTCGCCCTGCGGCATCGAGAAGGGGTTGTGGCTGAAATCGACCTTCTTGGCGTCCTCGTCATATTCGAACATCGGGAAATCGACGATCCAGCAGAATTCGAAGCGCTTCCTGTCGATCAGTTCGAGCTGTTCGGCGGCGCGGGTGCGCGCCAGGCCGGCCAGCTTGGCGGCCTGAGCTTCCTTGCCGGCGGCGAAGAAGATGCCGTCGTTCGGGCCGAGGCCCATGGCCTCCGCAATCGCCTTCATGCCCTCCTGGCCATGGTTGTTGGCGATCGGGCCGCCGAACACGCCGTCCTTCTGGGTGGCATAGCCGAGACCCGGGAAGCCTTCGCTCTGGGCCCAACTGTTCATGTCGTCGAAGAACTTGCGGCTCTTCTCATGCGTGTTCGGCGCCGGGACCGCGCGGACGACGTCGCCGCCCTCGACGATCGAGGCGAAGCGGCCGAAGCCCGAGCCCTTGAAGAACTCGCTGACGTCGGTGATCAGCAGCGGGTTGCGCAGGTCCGGCTTGTCGTTGCCGTATTTCAGCATCGATTCCCTGTACGGGATGCGCTTGAACGGCAGCGCCGAGACCGAGCGGCCCATGCCTTCCCAGTCGGCGAATTCCTCGAACACGCCGTGCAGCACCGGCTCGATCGCGGCGAACACGTCGTCCTGCGTCACATAGCTCATCTCGAAGTCGAGCTGGTAGAATTCGCCCGGCGAACGATCGGCGCGCGCATCCTCGTCGCGGAAACAGGGGGCGATCTGGAAATAGCGGTCGAAGCCGGCAACCATCAGCAGCTGCTTGAACATCTGCGGCGCCTGGGGGAGCGCGTAGAACTTGCCCGGGTGGACACGGCTCGGGACGAGATAGTCGCGGGCGCCTTCGGGGCTCGACGCGGTGAGGATCGGCGTCTGGAACTCGGTGAAGCCCTGGTCGATCATCCGGCGCCGCAGCGACGCGATGACGCTCGAGCGCAGCATGATGTTCTTGTGGACCTTCTCGCGGCGCAGGTCGAGGAAGCGGTAGCGGAGGCGGATGTCCTCCGGATATTCGTTGTCGCCGAAGACGGGGAGCGGCAGCTTCGCCGCCTGGGACTGGACGACCACCGCGGTGGGGAAGACTTCGATCTCGCCGGTGTCGAGCTTGGGATTGAGCGTCTCGGGCGCGCGCGCCGAGACCTTGCCGGTCACTGTGATCACCGACTCGGGGCCGGCATTGTCGACGATCGCGAAGAGGTCGGAGCTCGTCTCGATCACCACCTGGGTGATGCCGTAATGGTCACGCAGGTCGACGAACAGCACATTCGCATGCTCGCGGGTGCGGTGGATCCAGCCCGAAATACGGACTTCCTGGCCGACATCGGCGGCGCGGAGCTGGGCGCAGGTGTGCGTGCGATAGGCGTGCATTCTGGTCTTTCCCTTGCTCGTCACCCCAGCGAATACAGGGGTCCAGGGTCACTAGCGACGCCGCCTGGGGCTCTGGATCCCCGCCCGCGCGGGGATGACGAATAAATTAGCGTGGGCGCGCATTCCTTGCAGACCCCACTTTTGTCAACCCGAAGACCGGTCTATGGGCCTTGGATGCATATCCATGGTCTGATTGAAGACAGCGCGACTCTCGCCAACCTCTGCGCCCGCCTCGCCAACAAGCCCTATATCTGCGTGGACACCGAGTTCATGCGGGAAAACAGCTATTGGCCGGAACTCTGCCTGATCCAGATCGCCGACGACGAAGAGGCCGCCGCGATCGATCCGATGGCCCCGGGGATCGACCTCACGCCCCTGCTCGACCTCATGGTCGACAATGAAGAGGTGCTGAAGGTCTTCCACGCCGGCGGCCAGGACATCGAGATCGTCTACAATCTCACCGGCAAGACCCCCCACCCGCTGTTCGACACCCAGGTGGCGGCGATGGCGCTCGGCCTGGGCGAGCAGATCGGCTATTCGAACCTGGTCGACACGTATCTGGGCTTCCAGATCGACAAGGGCGCGCGTTTCACCGACTGGAGCCGCCGCCCGCTCGACAAGCGCCAGATCGACTATGCGATCGCCGACGTCACGCACCTCTCCAAGATCTTCCCGCGCATGCTGGAGAAGCTCAAGAAGACCGGGCGCGGCGCCTGGCTGGACCAGGAGATGGAGCGGCTCGCCGATCCCGAGAACTATCGCAACGATCCCGACGAATCCTGGCAGCGCGTGCGCGTCTCCAGCCGCAAGCCCGAGGTGCTGGGCCGGCTCAAGGCGCTCGCCCGCTGGCGCGAGCTCGAGGCGCAGGGCAAGGACCTGCCACGCGGCCGCATCGTCAAGGACGAGACGCTGGCCGACCTCGCCGGCAACCCGCCGCGCAAGCAGGGAGATCTGGGCAAGGTGCGCGGCCTTTCGGCAGCCTGGGCGGGCAATGACATCGGCGGACGGCTGATGGCGGCGCTGGAGAGCGCGACGCCCATGTCCTCCGACGAACTGCCGCCGCGCGACGACCGCAAGCCTTCGCTCGGCAAGGACGGGGCGCTGGTCGCGGACCTGCTCAAGCTGCTGCTCAAGATCCGCGCCAAGGAGATCAACGTCGCCCCGCGCCTGCTCGCGCGCTCGGACGACCTCGAATCGCTCGCCGCGGGGGTGCGCGACGGGCTCGCGATCCTCAACGGCTGGCGCTACGAGCAGTTCGGCCGCGACGCGCTGGCGCTGGTCGAGGGTCAGCTGGGGTTCACCGTGAAGAATGGTAAGCTCAAGATGACCCGGACCGAGGATCCCACGGAATGATACGCTTGGTGCTCCCTGCCGCCGCCTTGCTCGTCCTGGGCGCCTGCGCGCCGGAGACGCCGCCCCGGGCGATCCCCGGCGTGGAATGCAGCGCGGAGCGGCTGGGCGCGCTGACCGGCAAGCCGCGCGGTCAGGAAGCGGAAGCCGAGGCGCTGCGCCTCTCGGGCGCGAAGATCGTCCGCTGGCTCGAACCCGATGCCGTCGCCACGATGGACTTCCGGCCCGACCGGCTGAACCTTCACCTCGGCGCCGACGGGAAGATCAACTCCGCCCATTGCGGCTGAAACGCCTCTCCCCTTCGTTTCGCTGCCGGGATATAAGCGGCGCGGCCGGGGGGCGATCGAGGAGAGACCTGATGCGCGCTATCGGCATGATCGCGATGGCTCTGCTGCTTGCAGGCTGCATGGACGGCCATCCCACCCCGATGCCGGGGCCACGGATGTGCAACGCGGGCGCGGTGCAGGGCTTTGTCGGCGCGCAGATGTCGCCGCGGCTCCAGTCGCGGCTGCGCGCCCGCAGCGGGGCGTCGGCGGTGCGGGTGGTGCGCCCGGGCGAAGCGATGACGATGGACTATCGCCGCGACCGGCTGACCGTCGATGTCAACGAACGTGGCCGGATCACCGGGATGCGCTGCGTCTAGCGTAGGCCGAGGACTCATTCAGCGAACCCCGTCATCCCCGCGCAGGCGGGGATCCAGGGTAATACGGGATATCGGCGCCACCGAGCAAACGCCGTCCGGAGAGGGCGGGGCCTGCCGCACCGGCTCCGGGCTTGGCCCTGGATCCCCGCCTGCGCGGGGATGACGAAAGAAATCAAAGTCTTGATCGAGGTCTTACCCTAGCTCCCCTCCCCCGAAGGGGGACCGGCCCCGATCAGACCTCCAGCACCGGCTCCTTGCCGAATGCGGCGGCGAGCGCCTTGTGGCGCTTCTCCACTGCTTCGCCATAGAGCGCCTCGTCCTCGGGATCGAGGCAGAGGGCGAGCGTCTCCTCGTCCATGTGCAGCTCCGAGCGCTTGATCGGCGCGGCGACGCCGCCCGACAGGCGCTGGCCCAGGCGGATGGCGAGGCCCCAGAGCTTGGCGCGCCACAGCGTGTCGTCGTCCGCCAGCTGCGGCAGCGGCGCCGGCGTGTCGAGCCCTCCGCCCAGCGCAGTGTAGAGCGCCTGTCCCAGCGCCGCGCGGCCCATCGAATCGATCGCCACCCAATTGCCGTGCAACGCCGCATCCAGGCCGCGCTCGGCGCGGAACTCCGGATTGGCGTGCCAGCCCACATCGACGAGCTGGCAGGCGGCATGGCGCAGGCGGGCCAGCTCGTGCGGCTCGCCGGCGAAGAGCGGCGCGATCCACCGGTCCAGCAGGTCGCCATGTTCCGGGAAACGGCCGAGGCGCTCCCCTTCGTCGCGGGTGGCGGCGATCAGCGGATCCTCCTGGCGCTGCTCGGCCGAGAGGCGCTGGAAGAGCAGCCCTTCGCGCAGGCCATAGGCCGAGACGATCGTGCCCCTGCTGCCGAGCTGCCGGAGCACCCCCCCGAGCAGTAGCGCCGCGTCCTCCAGCGACCCGATCCGGGCGCTGGAGATGTTCGGGATCGCTTTCAGGTCGGCACGCGGCATCGCCGCGATCGAACTGGCCAGCTCGCCGATCCGCGCCACCGCCATCGGATATTGGTGTGCGATCGGCAGCGGATAGTGCTTCAGGTGCATATCGAGCCGGGCAAGGCTGCGCCACGAACCGCCGACCAGATAGAAGGGCAGCCCCTTCCCCCGCCCCTTCCATCCGGCATCGCCGAGCAGCTTGGCGACGCGGCGGTCGAGCGCGGTCTTGCCCTCCGCGCGGATCGCGCCGAGCCGGAGCACGCCCAGCGGAAAGGACACGCGGTCGGTCACCGTGCCGGCGACGACGCGCACCAGCTCCAGCGAGCCGCCGCCCAGGTCGCCGACGATGCCGTCCGCCTCCGGAATGCCCGAGAGCACGCCCAGGCCCGAGGCCATCGCCTCTTCCTCGCCCGACAGGGTCTCGACTTCCAGGCCCAGGCCGCGTGCCGCCTCGATCAGCTCGCGACCGTTGGAGGCGTCGCGCACTGCGGCCGTCGCCACGGTGCGCAGCTCGCCAACCTGCATCTCGCGCGCGAGCGTGGCGAAACGGGCCAGCGCGCCGCGTGCGACGGCGAGGCTGGCGGCATCGATCGCCCCCGTCTCGGCCAGGCCGCGGCCGAGGCCCGCCATCACCTTTTCGTTGAACAAGGTCGCCGGCAGCCGCGCCGAGCCCTGATAGACTACCAGGCGCACCGAATTGGAGCCGATGTCGATGATCGCAGTGCGGCCCTCGACCCCTTCCGGCTTGGTGCGCGCCCGGCGGAACGGCAGCGTGTTCATGCCTTGGCCTTGGCCTTTGGCGGATTGCGGCGCCGCTTGAGCTGGAGCTTGGGCACCGGCTTGCGCGATTCGAGCGCCGCGCCGCGCCCGGAAAGCGACGGGTTGGTCATGAAATAGCGGTGCAGGTTGAAGCTGCCGTCCTCGCCCGGCACGATCCGGGTATAGTGCCCGTCGGGCTGGAGCACCCAGCTCTGCTCGTTGTCGAGCAGGTTCGCCACCATCACCTGGTCCAGCACCTGGTCGTGCACCGTCTTGTTGAGGATCGGCAGCATGAACTCGACACGGCGATCGAAGTTGCGCTGCATCCAGTCGGCCGAGGAAATGAACAGCCTGGCGCCGTCATTGGGCAGCGCCTTGCCGTTGCCGAACGCCCAGATGCGGCTATGCTCGAGGAAGCGCCCGACGATCGACTTGACCTTGATGTTCTCGCTCATCCCCGGAACGCCGGGGCGCAGGCAGCAGATGCCGCGGATGATCAGCTCGACCTCGACGCCCGCATTGCTCGCCTCGTAGAGCTTCTCGATCACCGCGGGATCGACCAGCGAGTTCATCTTGGCCCAGATCTGGCCCGGCCGCCCGGCGCGGACATGGGCGATCTCGTCGTCGATCATGGCGACCAGCCGGTTGCGCAGGTCGCGCGGGCTGATCCCGATCAGCTCCAGCCCATGCGGCTCCACATAGCCGGTGACATAGTTGAAGATCTGCGCCGCATCGCGCCCCACCCGGGGATCGGCAGTGAAGAAGCTGATGTCGGTATAGATGCGCGCGGTGACCGGATGATAGTTGCCGGTGCCGAAGTGGCAATAAGTGCGATAGCCATTGCCCTCGCGCCGCACGACCATCGAGACCTTGGCATGGGTCTTCCAGTCGATGAAGCCATAGACGACCTGGACGCCGGCACGCTCCAGGGCAGTCGCCCAATAGAGGTTCTGCTCCTCGTCGAAGCGCGCCTTCAGCTCGACCACCGCGGTGACCGACTTGCCGGCCTCGGCCGCGGCGATCAGCGCGTTGATGACGGCGGGCTGCTTGCCGGCGCGGTAGAGCGTCTGCTTGATCGCCACCACGTCCGGATCCGCCGCCGCCTGGCCCAGGAAGGAGAGCACGACGTCAAAGCTCTCATAGGGGTGGTGGACGACGATATCCTTGGCCTTGATCGCCGCGAAACAGTCGCCGCCATATTCGCGGATGCGCTCGGGGAAGCGCGCCGAATAGGGCGTGAACTTCAGGTCGGGCCGGTCCTCGTCGACCAGCATGGCGAGATCGCCGATGCCGAGAAAGCCGCCGGTCTCGGTGAGCAGCGCCTCGCTGCCGCCCAGCTCTTCCTTGAGCACCGCTTCCAGCTCGGTGGAGATGCTCTCCTCCATCTCCAGGCGGATCACTCGGCCGCGCCGCCGGCGCTTGATCGCCGAGCGGAAGGTCATGACCAGGTCCTCGGCCTCTTCCTCGATTTCGATGTCGCTGTCGCGCAGCACCCGGAAGGCCGCGGCGCCGAGTGCCGTGTAGCCGGGGAACAGCAGGTGCGAGAAATGCTTGAGCACCGCCTCGACCGCGACATAGCGGGCGGGATTGCCGGGCAGCCGGACGAAACGCTTGATCGCGGTGGGCAGCAGGACGAGCTCGCGCACCGGCTCGCGGTCCGACTTGCGGACCAGGTCGAAGATCACGCTCGATCCCTGGTTGGGGATGAACGGGAACGGATGCGCGGGATCGAGCGCCTGGGGTGTGAGGATCGGGAAAATCTGGTCGCGGAAATGCGTCTCCAGCCAGGCCTCGGTCTCGCCCTCGATCGCATCGGCGTCGAGGACGTGGATGCCGGTCTCGGCCAGGTCGGCGCGGATCGCGGTCCACACCGCCTGCTGGTTGTCGGCCAGCGTCTCGGCCTCGGCCGAGATGGCGGCAAGCTGCTGGCCGGGCGTGAGCCCGTCGGCCGAGCGCGCCTCCACCTTCTGGAGCTGCTGGCCCATCAGGCCCGCCACGCGGACCATGAAGAACTCGTCGAAGTTCGAGCCGGAGATCGACAGGAAGCGCAGCCGCTCGAGCAGGGGATGCGCCGGGTTGGTCGCTTCCTCCATCACGCGGCGGTTGAACGCGAGCCAGCTGAGCTCGCGGTTGAAGTAACGTGTGGAATTCTCCGGCAATTCGGTCATCTGGGTCCCTTCGACGGCCTGCCTGTTCGCTGTCTTGGCCATCGCCGTTAGTCACCGTCCGTTTCGGTTATGAGACCAGCCCCGGCCAATGTGGCGCGAACCGCCGGGATCGACAAGCGCCGCCCCGCCTCCAGCTCAAGCGCATCGGCAACGCGCAGGATCGCGATATGGCTGCGCTCGATCCGCCGGGCGATCCAGGCGATCACGTCCGGCCTGGCGTGGAGCAGGTGGCGCTCGAAGGCGCGCTCCAGCAGCTGGGGGATCAGCGCATCGTCGGGCGGGCCGATCTCCAGCAGCGGCGAGGCGGCGAGGCGCGACTTGAGATCGGGCAGTTTGACGCTCCAGGCCGGCGGCGCGGCCTGGGCGACGATCAGCAGCGGGCGATGCTCGGCCTGGGCCTGGTTCCAGGCATGGAAGACTTCGGTCTCCTTGCCGAGATCGGCATCGTCGAAGATGCGCGCGCCGGTCTTGGACGCGAAGATGCGCGCCAACAGGCTGCGGCCGGACTTGCGCGGGCCGACGAGCAGCGCCGACATCACGGGCCAGGTGCCCCAATGTTCGAGCTGGTGGACGGCGCGGGCGTTGGAGTCGCTGACCAGGAATTCCGTCTCGCGCGCTTCGGGCAGTCCCAGCGGCAGGCGAAGCTGCGTCATCCGCCGTTCGGCGCTTCCGTCGCCTGGGGCGTGGGTGCCGGCTGGGCTCCGCCACCGCCGCCGGCGCGCCGGATGCGGAGCACGCCCGGCCCTTCCTGCACGCTCCAGCCCCGCGCCTCGAGCTGCGCGTGCAGCGATGCGATCTGGCCGTCATAGGAGACGCGCATCACCGAGATGCCGCCCAGCGCCAGGCTCGACGTGACTGCAGAGCGCACGCCCGGGATGCCGCGCAGCGCCGCCTCGCCGGCATTGACCGAGCCGACATTGGGCGTGTCGAACTGGACGCTGATCGCAGTGCCGGCGGCGACGCTGGGCTCGGGCGTGGGCGTGGCTGCCTCGGTCGCCTCGTCGGTCGGCTTCTCCTCGGCCTTGGCACCCGGCGGGCGCGTGGCCAGGAGCCGGTCGGTATTGAGCTGGCCGAGCGCGAGCGCCTGCTGATAGGCCTTGTCGAGCCGCTGGACGCCCGCGTCCATCAGCGTGTCGAGCGAATCGCCATTGTCGACGCGCAGCGCGAAATCGGCGATCTTCTGGCGATCGGGGCCATGGGTGGCCGAGAAGATGCCGATGATCGGGCCGCCCGGATATTCGCGGCGCAGCTGCACCTCGGCGATCAGCACGTCCGCCGCGCCATATTGGTCGAGCACCGAGCGCCACCAGTTGCGGCCGCGGCGCAGCACCTGGCCGGCGTTGAGAAGCATGGAATCGGGCCCGTTGCCCTGCACCCGCACATAATCGACCGTGCTGCCGCCGCTCTTGAAGCGATTCCAGGCGCGGGCCCAGGCAGTCTCGCGCTCGAACACCAGGCCCGAGCCGCCCGAATATTCCAGCGGCACGATCAGCATCGGCGGCGACTGGTTCACCGCCACCGAAACGCCCAATATGCCGCCCGCCTTGTTGCGATCGAACAGCACGCTGAGGCGCGCGATATAGCGCGTCGGGCCGATTTGCTCCTTTTCCACGACGATGCCGGTGACGAGCGAATCGAGCGCCGAATCGGGCATGGTGGAAGCTTTGCCGGCCAGCTTGCGCGACAGCATCTCCCAGCCCTTGCGCTGGGCGAGCCGCCAGCCGCCATAGCGCGCGGCATCGGCGTCCTTGCCCTTCACGTCGACCTCGACGCCAGAGACCTCGAAGCTGCCCGAGGCATCGATCGGCACGGCACTGCCGCCCACGGCCTTCTCCCCTTCGGCAAGCACGGCACCCAGCCCCGCGAGCGCGAGCACGGAGGCGATGCCGATGGTGAGGGATTTGCGGGCCAGGGTCATGTGTGGGCCCTTTTGGCGAAGGGCGCGGGGAAATCCAAGCGCAGATGTAACATGCAGTGTTACTGCCCCTTCGCGAAGACGACGGATATTGAGATGACGGAATGGGAAGATGGCGCTAAGCGCCCCGCATGAGCGACCAGAAGAACTATACCTATGCCCAGGCGGGCGTCTCGATCGCGGCCGGCAACGCGCTGGTCCGCGCGATCGGCCCGCTCGCCAAGTCCACGCGGCGGCCCGGTGCCGATGCCGATCTGGGCGGGTTCGGCGGCGTGTTCGACCTGAAGGCTGCCGGGTTCAACGACCCGCTGCTCGTCGCGGCCAATGACGGCGTCGGCACCAAGCTCAAGCTCGCGATCGATTTCAACGCGCATGACGGCGTCGGCGTCGACCTGGTCGCGATGTGCGCCAACGACCTGATCGTCCAGGGCGCCGAGCCGCTCTTCTTCCTCGACTATTATGCCAGCGGCAAGCTGGTGCCGGAGACGGCCGAGCGCGTGATCGCGAGCATCGCCGAGGGCTGCCGCCAGGCCGGCTGTGCGCTGATCGGCGGCGAGACCGCCGAGATGCCAGGCATGTACGCCGAGGGCGATTACGACCTGGCCGGCTTCTGCGTCGGCGCGGTCGAGCGCGACCGGCTGCTCGACGGCAGCGCGATCCGGCCGGGCGACGTGCTGCTCGGCCTGGGCTCCACGGGCGTGCATTCCAACGGCTTCTCGCTGGTCCGCCGCCTTGCCGCCGACAAGGGCTGGAAGATGGACCGCCCCGCTTTGTTCGATCAGGACGTGATCCTGCTCGATGCGCTGATGGCGCCGACGCGCATCTATGTGCAAAGCCTGCTTCCGCAACTTCGCAAGGGCAATATCCGCGGCCTGGCGCATATCACCGGCGGCGGGTTGCTCGAGAATGTCCCGCGCGTGCTGCCCGAGGGCTGCCATGCCCGGATCGACGCAGGCGCCTGGCCGCTTCCCCGGTTGATGGCGTTCCTCCAGGGCCAGGGGAATATCGAGCCCGAGGAGATGGCGCGTACCTTCAATTGCGGCGTCGGCATGGTCGCGGTGGTGGCGCCCGAGCTGGCGGACACGGTGAAGGAAGAACTCTACGCGGCGGGCGAAGCGGTGTTCGTGATCGGCACCGTCGAAGCGGGCGAGCGCGGCTGCACCGTGTTCGGCGCCCCCGAAGTCTGGAGCGCGCGTTCGGACTGGTCCGCCACGCATAATGCGTAGGAAGCTCGGTATCCTGATTTCCGGGCGCGGTTCGAACATGGCCGCACTGGTCGAGGCGGCGCGGGCGCCCGACTGCCCCTATGAAGTCGCGCTCGTCGCCAGCGACAAGCCGGAGGCCGAGGGGCTCGCCTGGGCCGCCGAACAGGGCATCGCCACCTTCGCGCAGAGCCCCAGGGGCATGGCCAAGGCCGAATATGAAGCGCGGATCGACGCGGCCCTGCGCCAGGCGGGCGTCGAGGCGATCGCGCTGGCCGGCTATATGCGCCTGCTCTCGGACGATTTCGTCGCCCGCTGGCGTGGCCGGATCGTCAACGTCCACCCGTCGCTGCTGCCCAAGTACAAGGGGCTCGACACCCATGCCCGCGCGATCGAAGCGGGTGACAGCCATGGCGGCGCGTCGGTCCATATGGTCACCGAGGAGCTGGACGGCGGCGAAGTGCTCGGCCAGGCCGAAGTGGCGATCCTGCCCGGCGACACGCCGGAAAGCCTTGCCGAACGGGTATTGAAGGAGGAACATCGGCTCTATCCACGGATAGTCGCTGAGTTCCTATGCCCCGAGAATCTGCAAGGCTGAGCCCCGATCCCGACACCGCCCTGGCCCAGGTCCGCGCGATCGCGCTGGAGCTTCCCGAGGCCGAGGAGCGCACGAGCCACGGCCAGCCGACCTTCTTCGTCGCCGGCAAGCAGTTCGCCCAGTTCCGCCACGATCATCATGGCGACGGCCGCACCATCGTCGCCGTGAAGACCGGGGACGAGGAAGAGGGGCCGAACCTGATCGCGATCGCGCCTGAGATCTATTCCAGGGTCGCCTATTTCGGACTGGGCTGGGTGGGCATCGCGGTCGGGCAGCCGGATACCGACATGGACTTTGTCGGCGACCGGATCGCGCGCAGCTGGGAACTGGCCGCCCCGCGCCGCCTGCTCGAAGCCGGCGGCCGCTGAGATCCGGCGTTCTTCCTTCGGGAATCTTGGATATTTTCCCGTTCATCCGAGTTTGTCACCAATTCCCTGTCTCGCTTTGGCGGGGATGGCGAACGGAGAAAGCATGGGACAGAAGATCTCGCCCGCCGAACCCGCGGAGGATCCGGGCATCGCGACCGCCGAGCAGGGCGTGGTGCTGCTCGACGGCCCCGACGGCGTCGCCATCGCGATGACGCCGCGCGCCGCGGAGGAGACCGGCCGCCGGCTCGTCGCGGCCGCGCTCGAAGCCGCAAGCCAGGGCAGCGCCGGGGCGCATCCGAGCTGAGCCCCTTGCGCATGTTCCTCAAGCCCCGCGATAAGGGGCGCCGATGATCAAGGTCGCCAGCTACAACATGCGCAAGTCGATCGGCACCGATCGCCGGCGGCGCCCGGAGCGCACCTTGCAGGTGCTCTGCGAGATCGACGCCGACATCGTCGCGCTCCAGGAAGCCGATCGCCGCTTCGGCGAACGCTCCGCCGTGCTCACCCAGCATCTGCTTGCCGAGCATAGCGACTACAAACCCGTCCCCTTCGGCACCAAGGTGCGCTCGATGGGCTGGCACGGCAACGCGCTGCTCGTGCGCAAGGATGCGCAGATCCTCGATTGCGAGGCGATCCACCTGCCCGCGCTCGAACCGCGCGGCGCAGTGATGGCCGATGTGCGCGTCGCCGGCGGACCGGTGGTGCGCGTGGTCGGCATGCATCTCGACCTGTCCGGCCTGTGGCGGCGGCGCCAGGCGCACGCGATCATCACCCATCTCCAGGCAAGTACGCGCCAGTATCCGACGATCCTGATGGGCGACCTCAACGAATGGAGCGCCCAGTCCGGATGCCTGCGCGACTTTGCCGGCCATTTCGCCTTCGCCGCCACCGGCAAGACCTTCCACGCGCGCCGCCCGGTGGCCCGGCTCGACCGGATCATGGCCAGCCCGGAGCTGACCATCACCGATGCCGGCGTGCATGACAGCCTCCAGGCGCGTACAGCCTCCGATCACCTGCCCATCTGGGCGACGCTGCAAAAGGCCTGATGACCGAAACCCGCGACAAGGAACTGCGCCTCGCGCTCGTCTGCTACGGCGGCATCAGCCTGGCCGTGTACATGCACGGCATCACCAAGGAGGTCTGGCGCCTGGCCCGCGCGAGTTGTGCCGAGCGCGACGGGGCCGACGGGCGGCCCGACGTCTATCGCGAACTGATCGAGGAGATCCGCGACACGTCGGGTGTCAACCTGCGCGTGCTGGTGGACATCCTCGCCGGTGCCAGCGCGGGCGGAATCAACACGGTGTTCCTCGCCCAGGCCATCGCCACGGGCCAGTCGCTCGATCCGCTGACCGACCTGTGGATGGACAATGCCGATGTCGAGGCGCTGCTCGAGCCGCGCCAGCGCCCCTCGCATCGCTTCGCCAAGATCTGGGCGGTGCCGATCGCCTGGCTGGTCGCCAACCGCTCGAAGACAGTGGACGAGACGGTGGCGGCCGAAGCGCGCGACGAAGTGCGCCTGAAGCTCGAGCATTTCGTCCGCTCGCGCTGGTTCGAGCCGCCGTTCGGCGGCAAGCGGCTGGCCAATACCATCCTCGACGCCTTCGCCGCCATGGCCAGGGGGCCAAAGGACAAGCGCCTGCTGCCGGATGGCCAGCCGCTCGACCTGTTCGTCACCGTCACCGACTTCCGCGGCCATCCCGAGGCCCTGCGGCTCAATTCGCCCGCCTCGGTGATCGAGAACGAGCACCGGCTCGTCTTCTCCTTCACCGATCATGGCCTGCCGGACGAGCGCTTCGCCGATGCCGCGAGCCTCACTTTCGCGGCGCGGGCGACGTCCAGCTTCCCGGGCGCCTTCCCGCCGATGACGGTGGGCGAGATGGACGAGCTGCTCGCCGAGCGCAGACAGGCCTGGCCGCAGCGCGATGCGTTCCTGGAGCGCGTCCTGCCGCGCCAATGGGCCGACAGCCATGCCGAGAAAGCGATACTGATCGACGGCTCGGTCCTCGCCAACGCTCCCTTCCGCCCCGCCATGGAAGCGCTGAAGGAGCGCCCCGCCCGCCGCCAGGTCGACCGGCGCTTCGTCTTCGTCGATCCCTTCCCCAATTTCCGCTTCGACTTCTACGGCGCCGAGGGGGACAAGAAGCCCGGCTTCTTCGCGACGATCATCGGCGCACTCTCCGAACTGCCGCGCGAGCAGCCGATCCGCGACAATCTGGACGAGATCGCCCGCCGCTCGCACCGGATCGAGCGGATGCTCGCGATCGTCACCGAGATCCGTGCCGAAGTGGAGACCCAGGTCGAGGCGCTGTTCGGCTATACGCTGTGGCTCGACTATCCGAACCAGAAGCGGCTGGCCGCGTGGCGCCGCCGCGCACAGGTGGCCGCGGCGGCCAAGGCCGGATACGGCCACACCGCCTATGGCCTGCTCAAGGTGGAAGGCGCGATCGATCGCACGGCGAGGCTGCTCTACACGGTGGGCGAGCATCACGGACCCGAGCGGCTGCACGAGATCCGCGAGGCGCTCGCCGCCGCAGTCCAGTCGCGCGGCGCGGACCGGTTCGGCGCCACGCTTTCCAACGGCGCCTCGCCCGAGACGCTGGAGTTCCTGCGCGCCCACGACCTCGGCTTCCGGATCCGGCGCCTGCGCCTGCTCGCTCGCCGGCTCGCCGAAGTGGACTTGCCGACCAGCCACGGCGTGCTGCGGCCGATGCGCGAGGCGATCTATGATTCGCTCGCGGCCTATCTCGAACTCAAGCGCGCCGACACCTATGCCGATCTGCGCGACGAGATCCGGATGATGACCGACGATGCCGGGCCGATCCTCGACCGGCTCGCCGACCGGATGCAGCTGAAGAAGCTCGACGGCGAGACCGATGCGCGGCTGGCCGCGGGGCTGAGCACGCTCGCCAAGGATCTTCGCCGGCCGCTTCTCCTCGCACATCTGGGCTTTCCCTTCTACGACATCGCCACCCTGCCGCTGCTCCAGGGCGAGGGCGTGGACGAGTTCGACCCGATCCGCGTCGATCGCATCGCGCCCGACGACGCCACCGCGATCCGCACCGGCGGCGCGGAGGCGACGCTGAAGGGGATCCAGTTCAACAGCTTCGGCGCCTTTTTCAGCCGGGCCTATCGCGAGAACGACTATCTCTGGGGCCGCCTGCACGGCGCCGACCGGCTGATCGACATCGTGCTTTCGACTCTCGATCCCGCGACCCGCCCCCCCGAGGACCGTGCCGCGGCGATCAAGCGCCGGGCCTTCCACGCGATTCTCGACGAGGAGGAAAGGCGCCTGACGAAGATTCCCGCGCTGTTCGAGGAATTGCGGGCGGAGATCGGATGACGGACGAGGCGACAAGGCTCCGATCTCGTTCTTGTTTTGCTTGCGAGGCGCCGGCCCGACCTTAGGGGGCCGGGAATGACGAGCAGTTCGGCGAAGAAGAAATCGCAAGGCCCTATCACCATCTCGGAACCAGTGTCCGATCTGGCCGATTTCATCGCAAAGGTGATGGATTATGCGGCCGCCGAGCCTCTCTTCAAATGCTATCGCGGACAGCGGGATTCGTCCTGGGAGAACATCCCTGGACTCTTCCGGCCCGATCTGAAGAAGCTGGAAGAATGCGAGAAGCGGGCGATCCGGGATCTGATCTCGGTGCATCCGCACGAGTTCAGTAGCGACCATTCGATGTTCGATCGGCTGGTCCGCATGCAGCATTTCGGCTTGCCTACCCGGTTGATGGATGTCTCGCGCAATCCGCTGGTCGCTCTATATTTCGCCACCGACCCGGGGACCGGCGCGCAAACCGACGGAATGGTCACCGCCTTCGCGATCCCGGAAGGACGCGAGAAATATTTCGACAGCGACTCCGTCAGCTGCCTCGCCAATCTCTCCAACATGACGAAGGAAGAGAAGGCGGAGATCATCGACGTCCGCGAAGGCCGGATAAAGGGAACGGACAAGAAGACCGAGCGGGAACGGATCAACGCGACGCCGGTATACCAGCGCCTTCACCAGTTCATTCGCGTGGAGAAGGCCCACTTCCTGCCGATCATCGATCCGATCGACTTGTTCAAACCCTATTACGTCCATCCCAAGATGAGCAATCGCCGCATTCTGTCGCAAGCGGGCGGGTTTATCATCTATGGGCTGAAGCCGCCGAAGCAGATCAATTTCGCCCACCTGATTCAGGAGACGCGGTTCATCGTGCCGGCAGGCGCCAAGCAAGTTCTCCGGAGCGCGCTCGAACTGCTCGGCATCACCGAAAGCACGCTGTTTCCGGAGATCGACAAGGCCGCGAAACGCATCGAGGCGAACTACACCAGTTCCTGATCGCCTCGATGCACGCGGCCGCTGCCCCAGCCGGCACGGTCTGGCCAAACCGCCTTTCCCGGCATAGAACCACCCTTACCTCACGCAGGAAGGGAGAGGGATGCGGTTTCTGAAGGTGCTGTTCTGGCTGTTGCTGGGCGGCCTCGTCGCTGGCTTCGTGATCTACAATGGCGACGAACGCGTGAACGTGCACCTCTGGAGCGGCCTGATCGCCGATTTCAGCCTGCCGCTGCTGCTGATTCTCGTCTTCCTCGCGGGACTGTTGCCGGTCCTGCTCGCCTATCACGCGCTGCGCTGGCGGATGCGCCAGCGGATCACCGGGCTGGAGCGCGCGCTGAACGATCTGCGCGCGCTCAACGCGATGCCGGAGCCCGTGCCCGCTTCCGTGCCTGCCTCTCCCCAGCCCGCCCTGCCGCTGGGAGACGTGCAATGAGCCCGGTCTATGTCGCGATCGACACGCCCGAACTGGAGCGTGCCAAGGCCATCGCCACGCGGGTGAAGGCGCATGTCGGCGGGATCAAGCTCGGCCTCGAATTCTTCATGGCGAACGGCCGCGCGGGCGTGCACGAGATGCACGAGATCGGCCTGCCGATCTTCCTCGACCTCAAGTTTCACGACATCCCCAACACCGTCGCCAAGGCGATCCAGGCGCTACGCCCGCTCGAGCCCGCGATCCTGACGGTGCATGCCGCCGGCGGCCGCGCCATGCTGGAGGACGCCAAGGCCGCCGCACCGGCGGGCACCAAGGTGGTGGCGGTGACGATGCTCACCAGCCTCGACGACAGCGACCTGGTTTCGATCGGGCTGCGGCCGGATCCGCACGAACAGGTGATGCGGCTGACCGAGCTCGCCAGGTCGGCGGGTGTCGACGGCATCGTCTGCTCGGGCAATGAAGTCGCCGCTGCCAAGGCGCTCTGGCGCGACGGCTTCTTCGTCATTCCCGGCGTCCGCCCGGCGAATGGCACGGTGGGCGACCAGAAGCGCGTGGTCACGCCGCGCGCCGCGCTCGATGCCGGCGCGTCGATCCTGGTCGTCGGCCGGCCGATAACCCAGGCCCAGGATCCCGACCTGGCCGCACGCGAGATCGAGGCTACGCTTTGATGCGCGCCCTTCTCCTCGCGCTGCCGCTGTCTCCATTGGCACTCGCGGCCTCGACCGTCGAGGCACAAGAGCTCCGACACCTCCCGCATCTATAACGGCTTCTGCGCGCCGGACCCGCCCCTCGCCGACATGGTCAAACGGCGCGATGGCGCGAAACGTGTGGCGGTGCCGAATTGCGACCGCGCCGAAGTCCTCCATGGAAAGCAGGTCGCGTTCTTCCGCAAGGGCAGGGAGAAGCCGGTACTGGTCTTCCAGGGTCATCCCGGCAACGAGACCGACATAACGATGGACAGGATCGTGGTGGACGAAGCAACGGCTCAGCCCACCACCAATGGGCGTTGCCGCTTCTACGGCAGCGCCGAAGGCGGCGTGGCGATGATCGTTTGCTTCGCAGCCTATGGCGACGGCGACAACAAGCGCGGCGCCGTCGCCATGATGCACGTCACCACGGGCTGAGCGCGCCTTAGCCGTTCAGCGCGGCGAACACCTGGTCATATTCCCCCCGCCTTTCGGCGAAGCGCAGGAACTTGACTCGCTCGGTCAGATTTTCCTGCGCACCGGCCTCCAGCTGCGCCATGGTCTCGGCGATATAGTCGGCGAGCGGCATCGAATTGGGGTTCTGGGCATGGCCGGGCATCAGGTCGGTCGCCACGGCCGGCGGGGCGATCTCGATCACTTCGACATTGGTGCCGCGGAGCTGATGGCGCAGCGACTGGCTCCAACTGTGGATCGCCGCCTTGGTCGCCGTATAGGTCGCCGTGGCAGTGAGCGGCACGGAAGCCAGGCCCGAGCTGACGGTCAGCACCGCTGCCCTGGGCCGGGCGAGCAGGTGCGGCAGCAGCGCGGCGTTGAGGCGCAGCGGCCCGAGCAGGTTGGTGGCGACCGTCGCCTCCGCGATGGCCAGGTCCGATCCCGGTGCGACGAGATCCTCGGCCTGCATGATCCCGGCATTGTGGATCACGGCGTCGAGGTCCGGATGCGCGGCGACGATCTCGCGGGCGAAGCGGGCGATGTCGTCCGCATCGGCGACGTCCAGCGTCGCGGTGGCGATGCCCGGGTTGGCGGCGGCGACTTCCTCCAGCGCGCCGGCGCGGCGGCCCGAGACGATCACCTTGTTGCCCCGCGCATGCAGCGCCTCGGCGAGCGCGCGGCCGATGCCCGAGCCGCCGCCGGTGATCAGGATGGTGTTGCCGGTCATGTCCATGATTGCGTCCTCCGAACGATGTGGACGCCAGATAGGGACGCGTGGTACCCATTGGGGAGTAGGCACCCAAAATATTCATACGCACCTTCTGGAAACTATGGCCACCGCATATCATCCCCACGCCTATCCCGACGATCTCGATCCCCGGGTCGAGGCGCTCGTCACCGAGATCATTGGCCGCGTCGCCGACAAATGGACGATGATCGTGCTCGAGGCGCTCACCGCGCATGGCGAGCTGCGCTTCTCGAAGCTGCGTGCCGAGTGCGGCGGGATCAGCCAGAAGATGCTCACCCAGACCGTCCGCCAGATGGAGCGCGACGGGTTGCTGATCCGCACCGTCCATCCGGTAATCCCGCCGCGCGTCGAATATCGGCTGACCGATCTGGGCGGCAGCCTGGCCGAGGCATTCTGCGGAGTCTGGGTTTGGGCGGCCCGCAACCTGGAACGGATCGAGGCATCGCGCGCCGCGTTCGACGCGCGGGGCACGGACTGAGGCTTGCCAAAGGCGCCCCGGCGTCCGACAGAGCGGCGCATGCCCGAAACCGTGACGATCCGCCCTGCCACGCGCGACGACCTGCCCGCGCTCCACCCGGTGATCGAACGCGCCTATCGCGGCGATGCGGCGCGCGGCGGCTGGACGCATGAGGCGGACCTGATCACCGAGGGCACCCGCACCGATCTCGCCACGCTGACCGTCATCGTCGACGATCCCAGGCAGCGCCTGCTGATCGCGGATACCGGCAATGGCCTGCTCGGCTGCGTCCAGGTGACCGCCAGGGACGAGGGCCTCGCCTATCTCGGCCTGCTCTGCGTGGACCCCACGCTCCAGTCGGCCGGGCTCGGCAAGCGACTGGTCGCCGCCGCCGAAGACTGCGCGCGCGCCGCGTTCGGCGCCAGCGCGATGGAGATGACGGTGATCGACACGCGCGCCGAACTGATCGCCTTCTACGCGCGTCGGGGCTATCGCAACTCGGGCGAGAAGCGCGACTTCCCGGTACCGCTCGACCCGCCGCTGTTCATGGACGTGCTGGTCAAGGACCTCTGATGCCGGTCACCGCCAAGATCTGCGGCCTGTCCACGCCCGAGACGCTCGATGCCGCCATTGCCGGCGGGGCGAGCCATGTCGGCTTCGTGTTCTTCCCGCCTTCGCCGCGCAATGTGAGCTTCGACCAGGCGCGGGCGCTGATCCAGCGCGTGCCGTCGCATATCGGCACGGTCGGCGTGTTCGTCGATCCCGACGAGGCGCTGCTCTCCGCCGCGCTTTCCAGCGGCATCGGGGCGGCACAGCTGCACAAGACCGCGCCGGGCCGTGCGGCGGCCATCCGCATGCGCGTGCCCGTCTGGGCAGCGGTGGCAGTGAAGACGCGTGCCGATCTCGACCGGGCCGCGGCATATGGGGGTGCGGCCGACCGCATCCTCTACGACGCCAAGACTCCCGAGGGCGCCGCACTTCCCGGCGGCATGGGCCTGCGCTTCGACTGGAAGCTGCTTGAGAACATTCCCCAGCCGCTGCCCTGGGCACTTTCGGGCGGCCTCGATGCGGGCAATGTCCGCGAGGCGGTGAGCGTGACCGGTGCCAGGCTGGTCGACGTCTCCTCGGGTGTCGAGCACGCGCCCGGCGTCAAGGATGTTGCCAAGATCGCCGCATTCCTCCAAGCGGTGGCGCAATGTTGAGGCTGTTCGCCCCTGTCCGCATCGGATTCCGATGGCGTTGATCGCTAGCCCCCAAGCCAGCGCCCGCCATCCGAACCCATGAGAGATGCAATGACCAACACTGCCACCTTGCCCAATTCCCTGCGCAACCTGCCCGATGAGAAGGGGCATTTCGGCCAGTTCGGCGGCCGCTTCGTCGCCGAGACGCTGATGCCGCTGATCCTGGACCTGGAGCGCGAATATCGCGCGGCCAAGGCCGATCCGGCGTTCCAGGCAGAATTCGACGACCTGCTCGAACATTATGTCGGGCGCCCGAGCCCGCTCTATTTCGCCGAGCGGCTGACCGAGCATTATCGCCAAGGCGCCGCTCCCGGCCCAAATGGAGAAAAGCGGGGCGCGAAGATCTATTTCAAGCGCGAGGAACTGAACCACACCGGCGCGCACAAGATCAACAACTGCATCGGCCAGATCCTGCTCGCCCGCCGCATGGGCAAGACGCGGATCATCGCCGAGACCGGCGCGGGCCAGCACGGCGTCGCCACCGCCACCGTTGCCGCCCGGTTCGGCCTGCCCTGCGTGATCTTCATGGGCGCCAAGGACGTCGAGCGGCAGAAGCCGAACGTCTTCCGGATGAAGCTGCTCGGCGCCGAGGTGCATCCGGTGACGAGCGGCGCCGAGACGCTCAAGGATGCGATGAACGAAGCCCTTCGCGATTGGGTCGCCAACGTCCACGACACATTCTACATCATCGGCACCGCGGCGGGCCCGCACCCCTATCCGGAACTGGTCCGCGACTTCCAGAGCGTGATCGGCACCGAGGCGCGCGCGCAGATCCAGAAGGCCGAGGGGCGCCTGCCCGACCTGCTGATCGCCGCGGTCGGCGGCGGATCGAACGCGATCGGGTTGTTCCACCCCTTTCTCGACGATGCCGGCGTGGCGATGATCGGCGTGGAGGCGGCGGGCCATGGCATCGAGACCGGCCAGCATGCCGCCAGCCTGACCGGCGGCGCGCCGGGCATCCTGCACGGCAACCGCACCTATCTGCTCCAGGACGAGGACGGCCAGATCACCGAGGCGCATTCGATCTCGGCGGGGCTCGACTATCCGGGCATCGGCCCCGAGCATAGCTGGCTGCACGAGAGCGGCCGGGTCGAGTATCTGCCCGTTACCGACCAGCAGGCACTCGACGCCTTCCAGCTCTGCTGCAAGCTGGAGGGTATCATCCCGGCGTTGGAATCCTCGCACGCCCTCGCGGCCCTGGAGGCCAAGGCGCGGGAAATGCGCGACGACCAGATCATCGTGGTCAACGTCTCGGGCCGCGGCGACAAGGACATCTTCACCGTGGCCGATGCGCTGGGGGTGAAGCTGTGAGCCGTCTCTCCGCCGCCTTCCCCGCCAATCGCGCCGCGCTCGTCACCTTCGTCACTGCAGGCGACGGCCCCACCGGCGAAGTCCTCGATGCGCTCGTCGCGGGCGGCGCGGACGTGATCGAACTGGGCATGCCGTTCACCGATCCGATGGCCGACGGCCCGGCGATCCAGGCGGCGAACCTGCGCGCGCTCGCCAGGGGCACCCGCACCGCCGACGTGCTGGCGATCGTCAAGAGCTTCCGCCTGCGCCATCCGGACGTGCCGCTGGTACTGATGGGCTATGCCAACACCATGACCCGGCCCACCCCCACGGCCTTTGCCGAAGCGGCGGCCCGGGCCGGCGCGGACGGCGTGATCATCGTCGACATCCCGCCCGAGGAGGCCGGCGAGGTCGCGCCCTTCGTGGCGAACGGGATCGACGTGATCCGCCTCGCCACGCCCACCACCGATGCCGCGCGCCTGCCGGCGGTGCTCGCGGGTGCGAGCGGGTTCCTCTACTATGTCTCGGTCGCCGGGATCACCGGGCTGCAACAGGCGGCCCAGGCCTCGATCGAAGACGCCGTGGCGCGGCTCAAGGCCGCGACGGACCTGCCGGTGGCGGTCGGCTTCGGGATCCGCACGCCCGAGCAGGCCAGGGCGATCGCCCGGGTGGCCGATGGCGTCGTCGTCGGTTCGGCGATCGTGGAACTGGTCGGAAAACATGGGGTAGATGCGCCGGAGCACGTCCGCGCCTATATCCACTCCCTCAAGACGGCCGTGGAAGCCGCAAGGAAAGAAGTCGCATGAGCTGGATCGATCGCGTCCGCAACGTTCTCGCCTTCACTCCGAAGAAGGAAACTCCCGACAATCTCTGGCACAAGTGCAAGGGATGCGGACAGATGACCTTCATGAAGGAGCTGGAGGCCAACCAGCATGTCTGCCCGCATTGCGATCATCATGATCGCATCGGCCCGGCCGAGCGCTTCCAGTATCTGTTCGACGAGGGCAGCTATACCGTGCTGCCCAGCCCCAGGGTGGCCGAGGATCCGCTCAAGTTCCGCGACCAGAAACCCTATCCGGCGCGCCTCAAGGCCGCGCGAACCAGCACCGGCGAACAGGACGCCTTCCTCAATGCCTCGGGCACGATCCTCGGCCGCAAGGCAGTGATCGGCGTGCAGGACTTCGCCTTCATGGGCGGCTCGATGGGCCAGGCCGTGGGCGAGGCGTTCATCCAGGGCGTCGAGGCCGCGATCGCGGCGCGGGCGCCCTATATCGCCTTCACTGCCTCGGGCGGCGCGCGCATGCAGGAAGGCATACTCTCGCTGATGCAGATGCCGCGCACCACCGTGGCGATCGAGATGCTCCACGATGCCGGCCTGCCCTATATCGTCGTGCTGACCGACCCGACCTCGGGCGGCGTGATGGCCGCCTATGCGATGCTGGGCGACGTCCAGATTGCCGAGCCGCGCGCAATGCTCGCCTTCACCGGCCGCCGCGTGATCGAGAACACGATCCGCGAGAAGCTGCCCGACGATTTCCAGACCTCGGAATATTATCGCGAGCACGGCCTGATCGACATGGTCACCCATCGCAAGGAGCTGCGCGAGACGCTCGGCCAGCTGATCGGGCTGCTGTGCGAGGGGAAGAAGGCGGCGTGAGCGGGTTTCCCTCTCCCCTTCGGGGGAGAGAGTCAGGGAGAGGGGCAAGCGCACTGCGTCCTCGCCAGGCCCCTCTCCCCGGCCCGCTCCCGGCAAGCGGAGAGAGGGAGTAGATGGCCGACCACGCAATCTCCGCCGATCCGGGCGTCCAGCGCCAGCTCGACCGGCTGACCGCGCTCTCGCCGGGAGCCGACATTCTCGGCCTGGAACGCATCGCTCGCCTGCTCGAGCGCGTCGGCAGTCCGCAGCTCGCACTGCCGCCCGTGCTCCATGTCGCCGGTACCAATGGCAAGGGCTCGACCTGCGCCTTTCTGCGTGCCGCGATCGAAGCGGCGGGGATGCGCGCGCACGTCTATTCAAGCCCCCACCTCGTGCGCTTCAACGAGCGCATCCGCCTTGCCGGCGAACTGATCCCCGACGCTATGCTCGCGCCCCTGCTCGAGGAAGTGCTTGATGCCGGCGGCGATATCGGCGCGAGCTTCTTCGAAGTGACCACGGCCGCCGCCTTCCTCGCCTTTGCGCGGGTGCCGGCGGATGCGCTGATCCTCGAGGTCGGCCTGGGCGGGCGGCTCGACGCGACCAACGTCGTCGCGCGCCCGGCGGTGACCGGCATCGCCCAGCTCGGCATCGATCATCAGGCCTTTCTGGGCGACACGCTGGAGAAGATCGCCGCGGAGAAGGCCGGGATCGCCAAGCCCGGCGTGCCCCTGGTAACGATGCGCTACGCCCCGCAGATCGCCGAGATCGTCGCAGCCGCCGGCGCGCCGGTATTCGCGCAAGGAACGGCCTGGGATTTCGAGTTGCGCGGCGACCGGCTGCACTACGGCGATGCCCGGGGAGCGGTGGAGACCCCCCTTCCAGCCCTTGCCGGACCGCATCAGCCCGCCAACCTCGCCCTTGCCATCGCGATGCTGCGGCACCAGCGGGTTCTGGCCGTGCCCGCAGAAGCGCTCGCCGCGGCCCCGCGGAACGCCCGCTGGCCCGCGCGCATGCAAAAGCTGAGCGACGGCCCCTTGCGCCGTCTCCTGCCGGCGGACAGCGAATTGTGGCTCGACGGCGGGCACAATGAAGCCGCCGCTGCCGCCGTCAGCGCTACGCTGGCCCAGGTCGCACGGGGGCGGCCGGTGCGGCTGGTCCTCGGCATGCTCGCCAACAAGGACGTACAGGGCCTGCTTGCGCCGTTCGCGCCCCTCGCGTCGGGACTGCACGCGGTGCCGGTGCCCGGGCACGAGCACCATGCCCCCGCGCGCCTCGCCGAAGTCGCCCGGACGCTCGGCATCCCGCATGCGGCAATCGCGCCCGACGTGCCGGGCGCTCTCGCCGCCATCGCGCGCGCGGGCGGCGCGCCGGTGGTGCTGGTACTGGGGTCGCTTTATCTGGCCGGAACCGTGCTCGAAGCGAATGGCGAGCTGCTCGCCTAGGGTGAGGACTAAAACAAGTATCTGATTTTCCTACGTCATCCCCGCGCAGGCGGGGATCCAGGGCCACGCGAGGAGCCGAAGTGGTGGCGTGCAGCCCTATCCGGACGGCGTTCGCGCGGTGGTGCCGATATCCCGCATTACCCTGGATCCCCGCCTGCGCGGGGATGACGATTGAAGGAATATAAGTCCCCAGCCTAGGCCGAAGACTCTATCCTTCCCTCGTCATCCCGGTCCGGAACGGACCAGCCGCCCATTCATGGGCACCATGCCCCCAGCCCTGGGTGTCCCTTCGGCACATTGCGAGCCGTGCTTCGCCCGCGACGAGCCGCCATCGCATTTCGCCCTTAATGCGATTGACTATCAATAGCGGATACGCGAGATTTCCGATCACAGCGATCGGAGTCCTCATGACCGTCAATGCCACGCTCACTGCCCTGCCCGAACTCCAGCCCGAGGATCCCGGCGCACGGCTGCTGCTGTTCGGGGTTCGCCAGATGGGTGCGCACGGCATCCATGATGCGTGCACCGCCCATGCCTTCGTCACGGCGTTCGGCAAGAGCTTCCGCCGCCCGCTGGTGCTGCTGCGCGCGCTGATGCAGGAGATGTCGGCAGTCTCGGCCGGGCCGATCCAGATCGCGCCCTGGTGCTGCGCGCGGATGACCGGCGCGGAAGCCGCGCTGCTCCAGGTGCTCGGCCGCGTGCGTACCCAGCCTCAGGTCTCGGCGGTCCTGCTCGCCGACATGCTCGGCGTGCGCGACGCGACCGGCGTGCTGATCACTGCCCATGCCCTTGCCAACAGCTTCGCCGACATGGGGCTTGCGCTCGATCAGTGAAGCGCGTCGGGCGGCAGCCTGACGTCGGTCAGTATCCAGCTGGCGCCGTGCAGGCGGAACTCCAGCGCCGCCCCGTCCCCGCGCGTAAGCAGGAAGCGTCCGAACGCAACTCGGCGATAGCGCATCTCGCTCGCCTTGAGCCTGATCGTACCCGGGCGCGACGTCTCGGCGAGCGGCGCCGCCGCGAAGATGAAGCGCATGCCTTCCGGCGAGACTGCCGCATCAACCATCGTATCCGCGATCCCCGCACGGACCAGCGCGCCCAGCACGCCGCCGCCCTCGCCGCCCGCCCGCGCCGACAGCTGGGCCTTCACGCTTTCCCGCACGGTCGGGAAATCGATGTGGCGCGCCAGCGCGTCGATGTCGCGCGCCTCGGCCGCGCGCTTCATCTGCCACAGCGTGTAATAGGGCGATCCCCATATCCAGCCGCCGCCGGCGAGCAGGATCAGGACCATCAGCGCGATCAGCCAGCGCTTCTTCACTCCGTCACTCCCTTCGAACGGAGCGCGGCGAGTGCCTCCATTGCCCAGCGATACATGTCCGCCTCCGCCGCGCGCTGCTGGCGATCCATGCGTTGCATGCGCTTCTCGACTTCTTCCAGCACCACCAGCGCCTTGCGGTCCCAGCCCTGCTCGATCAGCAGTGCGGCGTAGCGGCAGCGCGCCTCCTCGCCCGGTATCCGCGTGACGACATCGGCATAGAGCTCCAATGCGTCCTCCTTGCGGCCGAGATGGGCGAGCAGCTTGGCACGCAACAGGATCCGATTGTCCCGCTCGCTCTGGCCGACCGCCTCGGGGATGGCGTTCAGCAAGGCCAGCGCCTCCACGCCTTGCCCGGTCTCGTAGAGCGAATTGGCGAGCTTGCCTCGGGTGCGGGCATCGGGTTCGCCGGCTGTCATCCGAATCGATTCGCGATAGAGCGGCACCGCTTCGCCGTGCCGGCCGAGCCCGGCCAGGGCATCGGCGGCCCTAAGCCGGTTGGCGGCGGTGTCGGCCAGGTCGAGTGCATCCCGGGCGGCGCGCAGCTCGCGCTCGGGGTCGAGCGCCGCCACGGCCCTTGCGCGCGCGGTGCGCACGTGCCGGTTCTGGCCCAGGCCGGGCAGGATCTCGACGAAGAAATAGGCGATCGCGCTGACCACCGGCAGGAAGATCAGCGCGGTCACCCATATCGGGTTGCCGCCGCGCCGCATCAGGTGGACGATGCACGCCACCTGCAAGCCGATGATCAGCAGGAAGGGCATCAGGCGCTTGCGCTTTCCGGCGTGCCTTCGGGCGTGGAGACGATCGGCTCGCCCTGGGGCAGCGGCGCCGGACGCCACCATTCGATCAGCACCAGCACCACTGCGATCATGCCGAGCCCGGCAGTCACATAGAAGATGTTGGCATAGCCGTGCTTCTCGATCGCCTCGCCCACCGCGGCCCGGCCGAGCGCGCCGACGAGGAAGGTCATCGAGGAGAGCAGCGCATATTGCACCGCGCTATATTCGCGCGACGTGATCGAGGAGATGTAGGCGATGAAGGCCGTCCCCGCGAGGCCGCCGGCGATATTCTCGCCCGAGATCGCCAGCATCAGCCGGATCATCCGCGGATCGATGCCGATATGGTCGAGGAAGAACAGATGCGCGAACCCGTCGATCCATGGCCCGCCGAGCGCCAGATCGGCATAGAGCAGGTTCGACGCCGCCGCGACGATGCCGCCCACCAACAGGGTCGGCAGCCGGCCGATCGAAGCGAGCATGAAGCCGCCGATCGCCACGCCCAGAATCGTCATCATCACCCCGAACACCTTGGAGGCAAAGGCGACCTGGTCGTTCGTGTAATGCAGGAAGTCGAGATAGAAGGGAAAGGCGAAGGGCGCCCAGATCGAATCGGCGATCCGGTAGAGCAGGATCAGCGCAAGGACGAGGATCGCGCCCCAGCGCAGCCGCTGGACGATCTCGGCAAGCGGCAGGATCAGCGCGCGATAGCTGTGGTTGGCGGCGGCCCGGAGCGCGCTCGGCGCGCGGTCGATCCCTTCGACGTGCCGCGGCAGCCGGTTGGTCCAGCCCGCGACCAGCGCCGGCAGGATGACGGTCGCGACGATGATCCACGGCCCCCAGACCTGAGTGAACGCGCCGGCCGACGGCGCCGGCACGCCCGGCACGGGCGGACGCAGCGCCGCGATCATGAAGCTGCCGAGCATGTAGATCGCCCAGGCCCAGCAGACGGCAACGATCCCCAGCGCGACGGCGCGCTGGCCGGCGGCGGGCACCGAATGGCCGGCCAGCGGCGAAGCTTCGTCGGCGGCGTTCCGCTCGGCCTCGGGCGTGAACAGGGTCATCGCCAGCGCGCCGATCATCACGCCGCCGAAGCCGATATAGACGGTCGGCCAGCTCAGCCGCGCCGCCAGCACCAGCGCCAGGGCGCCGCCGGTGAGCGCCGCCAGCCGGTTGCCGAGCTGGTAGATCGCCGAAAGCAGGTCGACCGTCGCCGATTCGTCGGCGATCTCGATGCGCCAGGCGTCGATCACGACATCCTGCGTCGCCGAGAGAAAGGCCGCGATCACCGCCAGCCCGGCGAAGCTGCCGATCGCCGTCAGCGGATCGGTGAACGCCAGCCCGCAGAGCAGCACCGCCAGTCCGGCCTGGCAGAGCACCAGCCAGGAACGGCGCCGGCCCAATTGCCCGATCAGCGGCAGCCGCGCGCGATCGACCAGCGGGGACCACAGGAATTTGAAGGCATAGGCCAGGCCGATCCACGAAAGCACGCCGATCGTGGCCAGGCTCACCTTGAGCTCGCCCAGCCATGCGTTGAGCGTGCCGATCAGCAGCACGAAGGGCAGGCCCGACGCGAACCCCAGCACCAGCATCGCCGCCGTCTTGCGGTTGCGCATCGCCGCGCGCAGCAGCGCCCGGCCTTTCAATTTGTCGCTCACCTTGCACCCTCGCTGTGTTGGGTGGAAACTAACCGAAAATATCGGGAAGGCCAGAGGAGAGCATGGCATGAACGCGCCGACCGAAGGACAGCTGGCATTGGCGGGAGCCCTTGCCCGGGGCGGATCGCGCGGCGAGGGCGCGATCGCGCACGTCACGGCCTCGGTCTATACCAGCGCCGAGCGCTTCGCCGCCGAGCAGGCGCGCATCTTCGCCCGGGCGCCGCTCGTGATCGCCCCTTCCGCGCTGCTCCCGGAACCGAACATGGCGATCCCGCATGACGGCTTCGGCAAGCCGCTGCTCGTTACACGCGACAAGGCGGGCCAGGCACATGTCTTCCTCAATGTCTGCCGGCACCGCGGCACGCGGCTGGTCGAGGGCTGCGATCCGGTGAAGGGCGGGCGGCTGGTCTGCCCCTATCACGCCTGGACCTATGCGCTCGACGGCCGGCTGGTCGGCCTCCCCCGCCCCGACGCCTTCCCCGGGCTCGACAAGCAGGAATACGGCCTCAGGCGCCTGCCGGCGCACGAGGCGGGCGGGCTCATCTGGTTCTCCTTCGCCGAGGACGCAGATTTCGCCGAGGCGGAGACGCTGGCGCGCGATTTCGAAGCGTTCGACCTGGCCGGCCAGCACCTGTTCCGGCGCCGTACCCATGCGGTGCAGGCGAACTGGAAGCTGATCATGGACGCCTTTCTGGAAGGCTATCACATCCAGCGGCTCCACGCCGACACCATCGCGCCCTTCTTCAAGGACGGCGTCTCCACCGCCGATGCGATCGGCCCGCACCAGCGCTCGGCAGTGGGGCGCGAGGCTGCGCTCGCCGCGCTTTCCTCCAGCGACTGGGCGACGCTGCGCGCGGCGATCACCTATACCTATCAGATGTTCCCCGGCACGGTGCTGGTGGTGAGCCCCGACTATATCAACCTGATGGTGCTGATGCCCCAGTCGGAGGGGCGCGTGCTGGTCGAGGATTTCATGCTGATCCCCGAGCCGCCCGCCACCGAGAAGGCACGCGCCCACTGGGAGCGCAGCTGGGAGTTGCTCGACGGCGGCGTTTTCGCCGCGGAGGACTTCCGGGCCTGCGAGCTCGGCCAGCAGGGCCTGGCCTCGGGCGCGGTCGAACGCGTGACGCTCGGCACGCTCGAACTCGGCATCCGCCACTTCCACGATGCGGTCGACACCCGGCTCCGGTAGAATCCGGAGAGGATTTTCGCAGGATTTCGGACCCCGCGCCTCGGGCCTATCTATGAGGTAGGTCGAGAGGATCCCCCATGCCGCTTCGATTGCCGCCCCGAGAACTGCTCGATGTCTCCGACGAAAACCGACTGCCGCGCGGCACCGGATTGCTGATCGCGTTCGGCATCGGCACGGTGAGCTGGGCGATCGTCGTCGCCGCTGCGCTGATCCTGCTGCGCTACTAGGCTTGACCCGTGCCCGCTAGGCGGCGCTCAGGAACAGGCTGAAACTGCCCGGCAGCCGCCGGGGCACTCTGGCGCCCTCCAGCACTGCCTCGATCGCTTCGATTGCCGCGAGCAGATCGCGCTGGGGATAGGGCTTGGCGAGGCATCCCGCCGCCAGCGCCCGCGCTTCCTCCGGGAAACTGCCCGTCACGAACAGCACCGGCAGCCCGCGGCCCTGCGCCGCGCGCGCCACTTCCACGCCGCTGCCGTCGGCCAGGCTCACATCGGCCAGCACCAGGTCCAGCGCCGCATCCAGCGCGATCACGCGCAGCGCCTCGGCCACCGTGTCCACGGTCGCCGCAACGGCGAAGCCCTCGCCCGTCAGGAAATGTTCCGTGTCGAAGGCCACCAGCGGCTCGTCTTCCGCCACCAGGACACGCTCGATTCGCCGCTTCTTCCGCCCGAACAACATCTCGCCTGAAAACCCGCCAAGCCACTGAACCCGAGGCGCTAACGCGCCAATCCCTTTCGAGGGCGCAATAATTTTTGAAGCGACCGCCACAATCGCTATATCGCCAGCGTGTCATCATCCAATACCAAAGAACCGCAGCGCATCGCCAAGCTGCTGGCCCGTGCCGGAATCGCGTCGCGTCGCGACATCGAGCGCATGATCGCGGACGGGCGAATCGCCCTGGACGGCAAGGTGCTCGATACGCCCGCGACGCTGCTCGCTTCGCTGCGCGGAGTGACGGTCGACGGCAAGCCGGTCGCCGCCCCGGCGCCGGCGCGCCTGTTCCGCTATCACAAGCCCGCCGGCCTGCTCACCACCGAGCGCGACCCCAAGGGCCGCCCGACCATCTATGACCGCATGCCCGAAGGGCTGCCGCGGGTGATGCCGGTCGGCCGGCTCGACCTGAGCACCGAAGGGCTGTTGCTGCTCACCACCGACGGCGAGCTGAAGCGCGAGCTCGAGTTGCCCGCCACCGGCGTGGAGCGCAGCTATCGCGCCCGCGCCTATGGCAACGTCACCCAGGCGCAGCTCGAATCGCTGATGCTCGGCGTCGAGATCGAAGGCGTGCGCTACGGCCCGATCAACGCCAATATCGAGCGGCGTACCGGCGCAAATGTGTGGATCGAGCTGACCCTGACCGAAGGCAAGAACCGCGAAGTGCGCCGCGTGCTCGAATATCTGGGGCTCGAAGTGAACCGGCTGATCCGTACGCGCTACGGCCCCTTCTGGCTGGGCGACATGCCCGCGGGCGATGTCGACGAGATCCGCCAGCACGACCTGATCACCTTCCGCACCGTCCTGTCCCGGCCCGGCGGCGGCAAGGCGGCCTCGAACCTCCAGTTCGCGGTCCGCTCGCGCGCGGTCGAGCCGGCACCGCGGCCCAAGCCGGTCGCCGCGCCGGGCAGCCGCGAGCCCGAGGGACGCCGCAAGATCGCGAAGCCCGAGGCGAAGAGGCCGGTCTTCACGGCGCGCGTCACGCCCAAGGCAAGGGACGAGGCCATGGCCGACGGGTCTCGTCAGCCGGCCAGGCCGGGGCCCCGCAAGCCGCGCGAGGACGGTGTCGCCAAGCCCGCCCGCGCTGCACGCGCGCGTGCGCACCGCGAGACGCTGGAACCGCGCCCCGGCGATTTCGTCGACCGGCCGCGGGGTCCGCGCGGTGCCGGCAAAGCCACCGGCCGTCCCGGCCCCGGGCGTCCCAGACCCGGCGGCAAGCCCGCCCGTCCGCCGAGGACGCGCAAATGAGGATCGTCGCCGGGGAATGGCGCGGCCGTCCGCTCGTCGCGCCCAAGGGGGATACCACCCGTCCCACTGCGGACCGCACGCGCGAGGCGTTGTTCTCGATGCTTGCCAGCCGCATCGGCAGCTTCGAGGAACTGGCGGTGGCCGATCTGTTCGCAGGCTCCGGCGCGCTGGGCCTGGAGGCCTTGTCGCGAGGCGCGGCCTCCTGCCTGTTCGTCGAGCAGGACCGCACAGCGCTCGATGCGCTGCGGGCCAATATCGCCAAGCTGGCCGCGAAAGGCGCGGAAGTGCGCGCCGGTTCGGTACTGACTCTCGGCCCCGCCCGGGCGCCGCTCGACCTGATCCTGATGGACCCACCCTATGGCACCGGCGCGGGCAGCGTCGCGCTCGACAAGCTCGGACGGCTCGGCTGGGCGGGGCCCGGCACCTGGATCAGCATCGAGACCTCGCGCGACGAAATGCCCGACGTGGCCGGTTTCGTGGCGGACGTCAGTCGCGTGCACGGCAAGGCGCGGCTCACGCTGTTGCGCGCCGCGCCCGCCGCCTGAACGCTAGAACCAGGGCGCCAGCGTGTAGCCGACCTCCTGCTGCACGCCCCCCCGCTCGATCCTGAGCGATACCTGCTTGCCCGGTGCTCCGCCCGCCGCGCGCAGGATCGCGCCGATATTGTCGCCGACGATGATGTCGCCCTTGCGGATACCCGCCCTCGCCGCGGGGCTGCCGGTGCCGATATCGTCCACGACGATGCGACCCTTCTCCCATTCCAGCCATAGCGCGCCGAGCGGATAGCCGTGGCGGGGCCGAGCCGCGCCGTTCGGTGTCGCATAGAGCAACCCCGCCGAGACGTCGGTGGTCAGATGGAGTTGCGAAAGCAGGCTCAAGCCCATCAGCCCGTCATTGCGACCCTCGCTGAGCGTGCCCGGCTTGTTCACCGTCACCAGCAGATCCGGGAACACGAAGGGCCCAATCTTGATCCGGCCGGCACGATAGATCCGGGTCTGAACATGGCCGCCGGCCCCGATGCCCCCGGCGGAACTCACCGCATAAGGCCTGTCGCTTGCCCACAAGCCGCTCTTCGCCGCGGCGCGGCCGTTCAGGGGCGCTTTATTCACCGAAGATGACGAAATGAAGTCGATTACTTGTTCCTGATCAATATCAGGCCGACCAGGCTGAGCATCCCCGCGCCGGCGAGATAGTAACCGACCCAGGCCAGTCCGCCCTGTTTCACCAGCGTCTCGGCGATCATCGGCGTAAGCCCGCCACCCAGGATGCCGCCAAGGTTGAAGGTGACGGAGACGCCGGTGTAGCGCACCCGCGCCGGGAACAGGCTGGGCAGCCAGCCGCCCAGCGGGCCGTAGACGAAGCCCATCACGAACAGCGCGAAGGCGAGCCACGCCGCGACGCTCGCCAGCGATCCCGGCACCAGCAGCAGCGCCATCGCCATGCCGACCGGAATGGTGAAGACGCAGCCGAAGATGAGCACCGAATTGGCCGTGCGCCGGTCCGCGCTGATCCCCGCCGTGACGATGCCGGCGGCCATGAACAGGATCGCGAGCAATTCCACCGCCAGGAAAGTCTCGCGGTCATAGCCCAGCGTCTTGGTGCCGTAGCCGATGATGAACACGGTGGAGATGTAGAAGAGCGCGAAGCAGGCGACTGTGCCCATGGTGCCGGCAAAGGTGGCGAGCGCGCTGGTGCGGAACAGTTCGCCGATCGGCACGGCCGGGGGCGCTTCCTTCTCGGTCGCGGCGACGAATTCGGGCGTCTCGGTGATCTTCAGCCGGACCCACAGTCCCAGGAACACGAGCACCGCGCTGGCGAGGAACGGCAGGCGCCAGCCCCATTCGCGGAACTGCGCATCGTCCATCACCGCGCCGAGAATCAGGAAGAAGCCGTTGGCAAAGATGAATCCCACCGGCGCGCCCATCGGCGGGAAGCTGCCATAGCGATTGGCCCAGCCCGGCGGCGCATTCTCCACTGCCAGCAGGCTCGCCCCGCCCCATTCGCCGCCCAGCCCCAGCCCCTGCCCGAAACGGAGCAGGCAAAGCAGCAGCGGCGCCACCCAGCCGATCATGGCATAGCCGGGCAGGAAGCCGATCAGCACGGTCGAGATGCCCATCAGCATCAGCGAAGCGACCAGCGTGGATTTGCGCCCCATCCGGTCGCCGAAATGGCCGAACACCAGCCCGCCCAGCGGCCGGGCGAAGAAGGCGACGGAGAAGCTGGCATAGCTGGCGAGCTGGCGGATCCAGGGTTCGCTGGCGGGGAAGAACAGATCGGGGAACACGATCGCCGCCGCCGTGGCGTAGATGTAGAAATCATAGAACTCGACCGAAGTGCCGACCAGGCTGGCGAACAGGATGCGGCGGTGCGATGCGGCGGCTTTGGTCATGCCCTCTCCCCTTTGGCCTCTTCCTTGGATCGAACCGCCGCAAAGGGGAAGCCCGTTCATCGGCAGGACAGTTTCGCCCGCGTACCGGTGCCGCCATCGGGTCACCGGCATCAGGGAGAACGGCGATGCGCGAATCGGCAGGCAGACGGCTGGCATATGCCGTGCTGTTCGCAGTGCTCGCCGGGTTCGTCGTGGCCTTCTGGAACCCCATCGACCATTTCAAGGCCGATCTGCGCGCCGATGGCCAGGGCTTCAAGTTCAGCATCGAGCTGGCGGCTCACCTGCTCGAACTGGGGGCGAGGCGGCTCTGATCCGCGCCCTCCTCCCGCGCATCCTCATTTTGTCATGGCACCGTCCCACCTGGCGCCGCCGTTCCGGATCCCCGCTTTCGCCAGGATGACGGATGGGGCTAGGGTCCATACCCAAGGGCGGGAGGAATTGAATGCGCATCACCGGGCTGGCGATCCTCGCCCCGCTGCTCCTCGCCTCCACCGCGCCGGCGCCGCGCTACGCCGTCGTCCATGGCTGGCCGATCCTGCCCGAAGGCCGCGTCCTCGGCCCCTGTTCGGGCGTGGCGGTGAACAGCAGGGACGAGGTGTTCGTTCTCCACCGCGGCAACCGCGGCACCGATGCCAAGGCACTCGCCCTTGTGCAGGAGCCCGTGGTCGAAGTCTTCGACGCCGGCACCGGCAAGCTGTTGCGCGAATGGGGGAAGGGTCTGTTCGTCGTTCCGCACGGCATCAGCATCGGCCCTGACGATCATGTCTGGATCACCGATACCGGCTCGAACCAGGTATTCGAGTTCACCCGCGGGGGCGAGTTGCTCCGTACCTTCGGCGAACATGGCGTCGCCGGTGCCGATGCCGCCCATTTCGACCGCCCCACCGACGTTGCGCCCTTGCCCGGCGGCAGCTTCTACGTGGCCGACGGCTATGGCAATTCGCGCGTGATGAAGTTCGCCGCCGACGGGAAGCTGCTCTTCCAATGGGGCACGCGCGGCGCCGGCCCGGGCCAGTTCGCCATCCCCCATGCGCTCGCGGTCGATGCCGGCCGCCGCGTCTATGTCGCCGACCGGGCGAACGACCGCGTCCAGCTGTTCGACGCGAAGGGCCGCTATCTCACCGAATGGAAATCGCCCGCGATCGGCCGTCCCTTCGGGCTGGCGCTGTTGCCGGGCAATCGCATCGCGATCCTCGACGGTGGAGCGAACCCGGACAAGGTGCCCGATCACGACGGCGTGACCATCGCTGATCTCGACGGCCGCGAGATCGCGCATTTCGGCCGGATCGGCAACCAGGACGGCCAGTTCTGGATCGCCCACGACATCGCCGCGGACCGCGCCGGCAATCTCTACGTGGTCGATATCGCCGGCCAGCGCGTGCAGAAGTTCATGCGGAAATAAGGATCCCCTGATCCGTCATCCCCGCCTTCGCGCGACGACGGTCATATGCCAGGGGCTGACCCTACAGCCCCAGCGCCTTCACCGCGGCGAGCATCAGCCAGTAGAGCCCGCCCGAGAGCAGCATCGCCGCCGGCAGGGTGAGCAGCCACGCCAGTGCCAGGTTGCGCACCGTGCGCGCCTGCAGCCCCGCGCCGCTCGCCACCGAGGCACCGGCGACGCCCGAGGAGAGGATGTGCGTGGTCGACACCGGCAGGCCGAAGCGATCGGCGGCCAGGATGGTGCCCGCCGCAACCAGCTCGGCCGATGCGCCCATGGCATAGGTCATGTGCTGCTTGCCGATCTTCTCGCCGACGGTGACGACGATCCGCTTCCAGCCGATCATCGTCCCCAGGCCGAGCGCCAGCGCCACCACGATCTTCACCCAGAGCGGAATGAAACGAGTGCCCTTCTCCAGATTGTCCTGGTACGCCTTGATCGCAGTCAGCTCGGCGGGCTGGTAGCCATCGGGCTTCTTGGTCGCGAGCCGGCTGGTGTCGAGCACCAGGTACATGTCGTTGCGGAGATTGCCGGTGGCTTCCGCCGGCACCTTGCTCAGCGAGCCATAGCCCTGAACGCGAGCGGTAAGGTCCTTGGACAGATCGCCCAGCGCGGCGAACACCTGCGGGCTTTCGGCCTTGCGCTGCTGGAGCGCGGAGGTGAGGACCTGGCGCGCCTGGACGGGGGTCATGTCGGGCAGTCCGCCGCTGCGCGCGTCGAACATGGCCGCGGCGACATTGGCGGTCTGGACATAGGCTGGCGTGGCGCTTGCCGACTGTGTGCGGTTGAGGGCGTAGGCGGTAGGGGCGCAGCCGATCAGGATCAGCATGATCAGGCCCATGCCCTTCTGGCCGTCGTTCGAGCCATGGCTGAACGAAACCGCGGTGCAAGTGAAGATCAGCGCGCTGCGGATGCCGAGCGGCGGCGCCGTGTGCGGCATCGGCGAGGTGTAGAGCTTCGGATTGCGCAGCAGCGCGCGCATCACGAGCAGCAGCAGCAGCGCGGCGAAGAAGCCGATCAGCGGCGCCATCCACAGGCCGGTGAGGATCTTGGTCGCCTGGCTCCAGTCCACGCCGGCGGTGCCGCCGCGCGAACCCGCGTTGATCAGCTGGTTGGCCAGGCCGACGCCGAGCACCGAGCCGATCAGCGTGTGCGACGACGAATTGGGCAGGCCGACATACCAGGTACCGAGATTCCACAGCACCGCCGCGAGCAGCAGGGCGAAGATCATCGCGAATCCGCCCGCCGAGCCGACGTTGAGGATCAGCTCCACCGGCAGCAGCGTGATGATCGAATAGGCGACGGCGCCGCTCGAGAACATCACGCCCAGGAAGTTCCAGAATCCCGACCAGACCACCGCGAAATGGGCAGGCATCGAATTGGTGTAGATCACCGTCGCCACCGCATTGGCGGTATCGTGGAAGCCGTTCACGAACTCGAAGCCGAGTGCGATCAACAGCGCCAGCGCAAGGAAGAGGAACACGCCGGTGGCCAGTTCCTCCCCCACGCCGCGCGTGTCGCTCAGCACGCTCCAGCCGGCAAAGGCCAGTCCGCCCACCAGGATCGCCGCGAAGAGCAGCTTGGCGAGAGGATGGGTCTTATAGTCGAATCGGGGCCCCGGCTGCGGTTGGTCGACCGGCGGGGCTTGGTCCAGAGCGAGTGATGCCATGATGTGCGCGCCTCTGGCCGGAGGGTGTGACAGCCATATGACAAACGCATGACATAGCGAAGGATCGCGCTGAAACGAACCGCTTTAGAAACGGAATTGCATATAGGCCTTGGGGCCCGGCTTGATGCCCCGATTGCCGCCGGGCAGGCTTGTGAACCCGCGCCCGCGCACCCGCCGCAGCCAGGCGAAGCCCATCTCGACATGATCCGACGCCTCGAAGCTCAGCCGCGCGCCGGCATAGTGCCGCGCGTCGCGCACCACGCCGCGATCGGCATCGAAACGCGGCGCCTGCGCATAGGCGCTCAGGCCGAACCAGGTGTGCCCGATCACTTCCTTCTGAAGCGAGAAGCCATAGGAGGAGCGCGTCTCGTCGGCCCGCCAGCTCTCGTTGCTGCCCCGTACCGTCGCGGAGGTGCGGAGCCACAGGCCCGATGCCCGCTCCTCGGTCTTCACGCGAATTTCCGGCTGCAGCACCAGATAGGCGGTCTGCGCCGCCGCGACCGCCTGCGCGCCCGCCGGACCGGCGGCGAGCATCATCCCCGCCGCCAATCCGACCATACCGGTTCGAACGATACCCCCCATGCCGAGTCCCCCAGACAGGCACGCGCCACCGAATCCACAGCGCAGGAGGGATATTATTGCTGATATGTTTCCAATACCAGCATATAATGTGTCCGGCCTCAGCCCTGGGCCTGCTCCTGCAACATCTCCTCCAGTACCCCGATCGCCCCGAGTATCCGCAGCTGGGTCCGCTTGACCTCGGCGATCTGCGCATCCAGCGCCTTCAGCCGCTCTTCGCCCGCCGCATGCTGGAGCCTGAACTGTTCGAGCCGCTCCTCGATCATCGCCCTGTCCATCCCCGTCTCCTCGATCGTGCGGGCCCGACGATCACAGGATCGCGCGGTGCTGGCAATCCGCCATTGCCTCGCCCGCCCGCGTTCCCTACCTGTTCGCGGATGACCCTGCCCGTCGAGACCGATGCCAACGCCCCCTATCTCCAGGGCCTGAACCCGCCCCAGCGCGAAGCGGTGCTGACGGCCGAGGGGCCGGTGCTGGTCCTGGCCGGCGCGGGCACGGGCAAGACCGCGGCGCTCACTGCCCGCCTGGCGCATCTGCTCTGGACCCGCCGCGCCTATCCCAGCGAGATCCTGGCGGTCACCTTCACCAACAAGGCGGCACGCGAGATGAAGGAGCGCGTCGGCCGCCTGGTCGGCGCCGCGGTGGAGGGCATGCCCTGGCTCGGCACCTTCCACGCGATCGGCGCCAAGATGCTGCGCCGTCATGCCGAGCTGGTCGGGCTCCAGAGCAACTTCACCATCCTCGACACGGACGACCAGCTCCGCCTGATCAAACAGCTGATCCTCGCGGCGGACCTCGACGAGAAGCGCTGGCCCGCGCGCCAACTCGCCGGGCTGATCGACGAATGGAAGAACAAGGGCCTCACGCCCGCCGAGATCGGGGCCGGCGAGTCCGAGCGCTATGCGAACGGCCGCGGCGCCGCGCTTTATCATCTCTATCAGGAGCGGCTGAAGGCACTGAACGCCTGCGACTTCGGCGACCTGCTGCTGCACATGCTGGTGATCCTCAAGACGCACCGCGACGTGCTGGAGAGCTATCAGCAGCGCTTCCGCTACATCCTGGTCGACGAATATCAGGACACCAACGCCGTCCAGTATCTCTGGCTGCGGCTGCTCGCCCAGGAGCGCAAGAACATCTGCTGCGTCGGCGACGACGACCAGTCGATCTATTCCTGGCGCGGCGCGCTGGTGGAGAACATCCTGAAGTTCGAAAAGGATTTCCCCGGCGCCCGGGTGATCAAGCTCGAGCAGAATTACCGCTCGACTCCGCACATCCTCGCCGCCGCCTCGGGCGTGATCGCCAACAATAGCGGCCGGCTCGGCAAGACCTTGTGGACCGACAAGAATGACGGCGAGAAGGTCAAGGTGCTCGGCGTGTGGGACGGGCCCGAGGAAGCGCGCCGCGTCGGCGAGGAGATCGAGGGGCTGCAGCGCGCCTGGAACAGGGAAGACGGGGGCAAGAGCCTGGACGACACGGCGATCCTCGTCCGCGCCCAGCACCAGACGCGCGAGTTCGAGGACCGGTTCATCGCGATCGGCCTGCCCTATCGCATCATCGGCGGCTTCCGCTTCTACGAGCGCCAGGAGATCCGCGACGCGCTCGCCTATCTCCGCGTCGTCGCCCAGCCGGCGGACGACCTCGCCTTCGAGCGCATCGTCAACGTCCCCAAGCGCGGCCTGGGCGACAAGGCGCTGGCGAAAGTCCACCAATATGCCCGGGCCGAGGGCATTCCGCTCACTACCGCCGCCGCGCGCATCCTCGACACCGACGAGCTGACGCCCCAGGCCCGCCGCGCGCTGGGCAATCTGGTCGGCGACATGGCGCGCTGGCGCAGCATGGGCAACGACCTCCAGCATCCGGACCTCGCCCGCATCATCCTCGACGAGAGCGGCTATACCGCGATGTGGCAGGCCGACCGCACCGCCGAGGCCGCCGGGCGGCTCGAGAACCTGAACGAGCTCGTCCGCGCGATGGAGGAATATGAGACGCTCGGCGCCTTTCTCGAGCATGTCAGCCTCGTCATGGACAATGAGGGGCAGCGGGACGAGCCCAAGGTGACGATCATGACGATCCACGCCGCCAAGGGGCTGGAGTTCGACACGGTGTTCCTGGCGGGCTGGGAGGAAGGCATCTTCCCCTCGCAGCGCGCGCTGGACGAGGGCGGGCTGGCCTCGCTGGAGGAGGAGCGCCGCCTCGCCTATGTCGCGATCACCCGCGCGCGGCGCCAGGCGACGATCCTGCACGCCGCCAATCGCCGCATCTACGGCCAGTGGAACTCCAGCATGCCGAGCCGCTTCGTCGCCGAGCTGCCCGAGGCGCATGTCGAGAGCGAGAGCACGATGACCGGCGGCGCTTCGCTATGGCAGGCGAACTGGAGCGAGCGCGCCGATCCCTTCGCGGACGTATCCCGCGGCACCGGGAGGGGCCCGGGCTGGCAGCGCGCGGCGGGAGTCTCGGGAAGCGTGGACCTGAAGAACCCGGGTGGCGGGTTCACTTCACGGACGTTCAATCGCGAGCCCGCCCGAGTGGTGGAGAGCCGCGCATCCGCGGTGAGCTTCGGCGCCAAGCCCCGCGACGACCTCTCGCTGGGGATGCGCGTGTTCCACCAGAAGTTCGGCTATGGGGTGATCGCCGAGATCGAAGGGAACAAGCTCGAGATCGACTTCGAGCAGGCCGGGCGGAAGCGGGTCATGGATAGTTTCGTTACGACGGGGTGAGCGCGCGAACCCCTGGAACGCGCGCCCTCCCTCCATCAGCTGGCCATGATCGTTTTCGGCGCATTGCGGCCGAAGCGGGACCTTCGGCCTTCCGTCGGCGCAATCAACCAGGATGACCGCTGATTGCCCCTGGCAGGGGGATCATCCCTGCGCTCGCCACCATGGGTTGGACGCTTCACGCGGCATGCGCCATCGGATCGACTGGCGCCTCGCCATGGCGGCGCTCAGTGTCTTACCCCATCATCACACCCTTGACGCAGGCATCGCTACAAATGTAGCCTGGTCGCGAAAGGGAGATATCATGCAGCAGAACGCCCCCGCCCTACGCCTGGACCGCCGCCGCCTCCTCGCGCTGATGCCCGCCACGGCCGGCGCGGCGCTCCTCCCCGGCCTGGCGCGCGCGGTCGCCGCCGCCGATCCGGTCCAGGCGCTGGTCGACGATTTCGTGGCGAGCGGCAAGGCACCCGGCGTCTCGGTCGCCGTCATTCGCGACGGCAATACCCGCTTCTACAATGCCGGCGTGTTCTCGCACACCACCCACGCCCCCGCCACCGAACATTCCGTCCACGAGATCGGCTCGATCTCCAAGACCTTCACCAGCCTGCTCCTCGCCCATGCGATCGAGGAAGGCCGCGCCCGGATCGACGACGATGTCCGCCGGCACCTGCCGCCGGGATACGACAATCTCGTCCGCGACGGCCGCCCGATCCGCCTTGCCGACCTGGTCACCACCACCTCGGCGCTGCAAGACAATCTGCCCGACTGGAGCGGCTTCCTCGGCAAGGTGCCGGAGGACCAGGTCGTCGCCGAAGCGTCGAAGCTGCTCAAGGGCTATGACCCGGCGAATTTCCTTCCCGATCTCAAGACGGTCACGCTGCTCGACGTGCCCGGGCGCACGCCCCGCCACAGCAACACCGCCTCGCAGCTCCAGGGCGTGCTGGCCGAGCGCATCTATGGCGAGCCCTATGACGCGCTGCTTGCCCGCCTGGTCGAAAGGCCGCTCGGCATGCGCGCCGGCGGCGGCGCCGTCCCGCCCGGCCTGCTCGTCACCGGCTATAGCAGCAAGGGCGCAGAGGCGCCGCCGCTCGATATGCCGCTGATCCGCGCCGCGGGCGGGCTGCGCTATTCGGCGGTGGATCTGGCGCGCTACGTCGCCGCCCAGCTCGCCGCGCGCGATCCGGCCATCGCCCGCACCCACCGGCCGCTGTTCGGCACACCCGAGACGAGCGCGATCGGCTTCCACTGGGTGATCGCCAAGACCGCCGACAGCCAGCTCTATCTGCGCCATTCGGGCGGCACCTTCGGCCAGTCGAGCTATTGCGACTTCTATCCGGCCCAGCGCTACGGCGCGGTCGTCCTCGCCAACAGTGCCGGCGCGCAGAATACGGGCCAGGCGCTCGCCGACACCATCCACGCAGCCCTGTTCGGCCCGCCGCACGGCCTGAAGGCGCTGGAGGCGGAACTGGAGCGGAGCAACTATGGCGACGTATCCGCCACGATCGCCGCGACCAAGGCGCGCTTCCCCGAACTTCACCTGACCGAGGACTATATGAACGCCTGGGGCTATCGCCTGCTCCGCGCGTCGCCCCGGGCCGCGCGCGGCATCTTCGCCTGGAACGCGGCGCAATTTCCGGAGAGCTGGAACACGCATGACAGCCTGGCCGAGGCGATCGCCGCCACCGGCGACAAGGCGGGCGCGATTATGGAGTATCGGCGCTCGCTCGCGCTCAACCCGGCCAATGACAATGCGACGCAGATGATCGCGAAACTGCAAAAGGCGCCCTAGGATGGAGCGAACCGGGGTTCAGGCCACCGCCATCAGCGTCTCGCCGCGATATTTCTCGAGGCCGGGATCGAACAGCGCGCTCGGCACGAACGTCTGCTCCAGCACCGCCATGTCCTTGAGCCCGTCGAGCTTGAACGTGCCGATCTTCTCCTCGCGGGGCGGCAGGCCCTCCTTGGAGACCACGACGGCATCGACGTGGAGCGCATCGTGCCGCGTGTAGAGGATGTGCGGGGCAAGGATCATCGCAGTGCGGTTATAGGTCGCGGCCAGGCATTTCTGGCGCACGATTCCTTCCAGGACCATCGGCGTGACCGGCGCGGGGGCGGCGGGTGGATCGGCTTCGTGACTCAAGAACATGCGCCCTTATGGCAATTCTTGCTGCGCCGCAGCAAGGCCCTGGCTTCGGATACCGGATCTTCGTCGAGATTGGCCGGATTTTCGTTGAAATCGGATCGTCGGCGCATCAGCCCCTCTCTTCCGCCGCGCCCAGTGCGAGATCGCGCGCGGCCAGCCCTGCCAACTATCCAGAGCCGCGCTGGTTGCGTCGAACCGTGCGGGCGGGGCGCGGCCCCGCCCTTCCAGGCGTTCGCCGGCACGATCCGGCTCGCTTCGTTACGGTTCCGCCGCATCGGCGCCGTCCGTTCAGCGCGGCTTCACGCGCATGTCCGGAACGTTTCAGCGTCCCCGGCCGTATGGGCCTTCGGGAAGGAGAAGATACAATGAAGCATCTGGTAACCCTCGCCGCGGTCGCTGCCGCCAGCCTGGCGGTCGCCACGCCGGCCATGGCGCAGCGCGGCCCCGTCTACGGGCAGGACGAGGAAGCACGCTTCGACGCCGCGCAGCAGCGCTTCCAGCGGGAATATGATCAGTTCCAGCAGGCAGTCGATCGCTATCGCGCCTACAAGTCGCGCCCGGTCGTCGCGCCGCCGCCTCCGCCGCCGCGCGGCGGCTATTATGATCCGCGCGACGAGGAATATTATGACGCGGCCCGCGACTATCGCGCGCCGCCCCCAGGCTATCAGGAACGCGTCCTGACCCAGGACGACCGCATCTATCGCGGCCAGGACGGCAAATATTATTGCAAGCGCTCGGACGGCACGACCGGCCTGATCGTCGGCGCGGCGGCCGGCGGCCTGTTCGGCAACGTCATTGCCGGCGGGCGCTCCAAGACGGTGGGCACGCTGCTCGGCGCGATCGCCGGCGGCGCGCTCGGCAGCTCGGTGGACCGCGACCAGGTCCGCTGCCGCTGACCCGATCGGGGGGCCCCGTCGCGGCGCGGCGGGGCCTCCGTAGCTTCCCCGATGGGGACAGCTCCTGAGCCGCGGCTTCACGCCCGCGCAGGCATAATGCGCCAAGATGGGGGATATGAGGAGTCGCGCCATGCCCGTGGACCGCGTGCTGCGGCAGCACGGACATATTCTCGCCAATGCCGACGCGCTCGAAGCGCTCGTCTCGGGGCCTCGCCCGGCGAGCGTCGAGGGGCTGGGCTTCCGGCGCTGGCTGTTCACCCGCGACCTGCTGATGCACTTCGCCAAGATGGAGGGCCAGGTCTATGGCCCGCTGATGGACGAGGTGGGCGGCGAAGTGGCACATGTGGCAAGCCATGCGAGCGCCGAGACCGCTGCCCTGGTCGCGGATTTCCGCGAGCACGTCACGCGCTGGCACGGCTTCCCGAGCGAAGCCCAGTGGGACATCTATGCGCGCGCGACTCGCTGGCTGACGGCACGGATCCGCGAGCGGCTCGAAGGCGAGGCCACCGATATCCTGCCGCTGCTCTCCCGACTGCCCGTGGACGAGCGGGGCGCCTGCCCCGGCAAGCCGGACCATCGCTATGTCGCGGATGCATGGGAAATTCGCGAGCTGATCTTCGGTGGCGCAGCCCCGGCAGTTGCAGCCGATGCCGAGCCCGGTAACGCCGGATCAATGCCAGAGGATAAGGATCAGGAGAATGACCGGAATCGGAATGCCGAGCAGCCACAACAAGATGCCCTTGCCCATCTGAATCCTCCAAGTAGTTGGTTTAGATTGCGAAAATAACCGCCCAGCACGATACCGGTTCCGCTGGAACCGAGCCGCGGGTTGAGGCACTGAGCATGTGATGACCGACGGCCTTCCCCAGCCCCGCCGTACCCTCGCCATCGCGGCCGTCTCTTTCGGCACGGCGCTGGTGGTGATCGACGGCGCGATCGCCACCGTGGCGCTGCCCACCATCGCCCGGGACCTGCACGTGGACAGTTCGGCGGCAGTCTCTGTCGTCACCGTCTATCAGCTGATGCTGGTGATGCTGCTCCTGCCGCTGGCCGGGCTGGGCGAGCGCATCGGCCTCAAACGGATGTACCAGGCCGGGCAGCTGGTCTTCGCGGTGGCGACGGTGCTGTGCTTCTTCGCCGAGAGCCTGCCTTTCCTGCTCATCGTCCGAGCGGCCCAGGCGGCGGGTGCGGCGGCGGCGCTCAGCGTCTCCTCGGCGCTGATCCGCCGCATCTATCCCTCGAAGCATCTGGGGCGCGGCCTGGGCATCAACTCGGTGGTGGTGTCGAGTTCCGCCGCGCTCGCTCCCACCATCGGCGGCCTGGTGCTGGCAGTCGGGCCCTGGCCCTGGGTGTTCGCATCGGCGGTGCCCTTCGCCGTCGCGAGCCTCCTGTTCGGCCGCGCCCTGCCCGACACGCCCGCACGCGACGAGCCGTTCGACGTGCTGGGGGCGCTGCTCTGCGCCGGCATGTTCGGGCTGGTGATCGGCGGACTGGAGAGCAGCGTGCACGGCGACAGTCCCGTGGTCTCGGCGGCGGTGGTCCTTGCCGGGGCGGCGATCGGCGTGCTGTTCGTCCGCCGCGAGATGCGCGAGCCCAAGCCGATCCTGCCGATCGACCTGCTCACCCGGCCCGTGCTCGCGCTCTCGGTGGTGGGTGCCTATACCGCCTTCATCGCCACGATGACGCTGCTGCTGTCGCTGCCCTTCCGGCTGCAGCACGGCTATGGCTTCGCACCGTCCGAAGTCGGCGCGGTGATCGCGCCCTGGCCGCTCACCACGATGATCGTCGCGCCGCTCGCCGGCTCGCTGTCGGACCGTTATCCAGCCGGCGCGCTGGGCGGGATCGGCATGGTGATCGCCGTGGCGGGGCTGATCCTCCTCGCCTTCCTCCCGGCGGATCCGAGCTGGTTCGACATCGCCTGGCGCATGTCGCTCACCGGGGCCGGCTTCGGCATGTTCCTCTCGCCCAATGCCCGGCTGATCATCGGCTCGGCTCCGATCGACCGTGCTGCCGCGGCGGGCGGGCTCATCTCCACCACGCGAATGGTCGGGCAGACGACGGGCGCGACGCTGGTGGCGGCATTGCTCGCGCTCAATATCGGCGGCGGCACGGTGCCGCCGCTGGTCGCGGCGGGCCTGGCCACCATCGCCGGCCTGTGCAGCCTGGCGCGTCTGCGCCCCGCCATCCGCAATCCCCGCACCGCCGAGACCGAGGACGTGCAGCCCGCCAAATTGCGCTGAGGCCGCATGCGGCCGGCCCGCTTCCGATGTCGCGCGGAAGTTCCCGCCCGATATCTTTGCCTGAGCCTTTCGCCTGCAATCGCGCGTTGCAGTTGCGTCGCGGAAGCGCCTAGAGGCGGATGCATGGCCGCCGAAGCAAAGCATCCGTTCGCCGTTCCCAATTTCCGCTACTATTTCCTCGCCCGGCTCTCGGCGACGCTGGGGCAGATGGCGATGGTGATCGTGATCGGCTGGCAGGTGTACGACATCGCCCGCCGGACGATGTCGGTGAAGGAAGCCGCCTTCCAGCTCGGGCTGATCGGGGTCGCCCAGTTCCTGCCGCTGCTGTTCCTCTCGCTCTTCGCCGGCTGGGTGGCGGATCGGCTCGACCGGCGCTGGATCGCCCGCGCCGCCCTGGCGCTCGAGGCATTCTGCGCGATCAGCCTGGGCGTGCTGACCTATACCCACATGATCAGCCTGCCCGCGCTGTTCGGGATCGCCGCGCTGCTCGGCGTGGCGCGTGCCTTTGCCAGCCCGGCGCTGAGCGCGCTTTCGCCCAATCTGGTTCCCAAGGCGATCCTGCCCACCGCAATCGCGCTCAGCTCGCTTTCGTGGCAGATCGGCACGGTGATCGGGCCCGCGATGGGCGGCTATCTCTATGCCGCGGCCGATTGGCTGTCCTATGCGGTGGCGGGCGGGCTGTTCCTGCTCTCCTTCGTGCTGCTCATGCTGATCGGCGACGTGCCGCGCAGCGCGCGCAAGTTCAACGGCAGCCCCTGGGCACAGATGATCGACGGGCTCCATTATGTCCGTCGCAACCGGCTCGTGCTCGGCGCGATTTCGCTCGACCTGTTCGCGGTGCTGCTCGGCGGCGCGACTGCGATGCTGCCCGTCTATGCCCGCGACATCCTTCAGGTAGGGTCGGAAGGGCTCGGCCATCTGCGCGCCGCCCCGGCGGTGGGAGCGGTGACCACGGCGGTGTTCTTCTCCTGGCGGCCGCTCAAGAGCGATGTCGGCGTGAAGATGCTGCTCGCAGTCGCGCTGTTCGGCGTGGCGACCGTGATCTTCGGCCTGTCCGCGCCGCTGCTCGTGCCGGTGCTGGGCCCGGCGGCGGTGGGTCATGATACTGCCCCGGCGGTAATGGTCGCGCTGTTCGCCCTGTTCGTGCTCGGCGCGGCGGACATGGTCTCGGTCTATGTCCGCCAGTCGCTGATCCAGCTCTACACGCCGGACGAGATGCGCGGGCGCGTCGGCGCGGTCTCGACCTTGTTCATTTCGGGCTCGAACGAGCTGGGCGAGGCCGAATCGGGCTTCCTCGCCGCGCTGATCGGTCCGGTCGCCGCAGTGGTGGGCGGCGGCATCGGCGCGATCCTTGTCACACTGGCATGGGCCAAGCTATTTCCGGAGCTCAGGCGGGCTCGCACCTTCGATCCTCCGGCCAATCTCGAGATTCCTCCCAAGGAGATGATGACATGAAGGCCAATACGATCCTCGAGACGATCGGCAACACGCCCCATATCCGGGCGGGCAAGCTGTTCCCGGACGCCGAAGTCTGGATCAAGTCCGAGCGGACCAATCCGGGCGGCTCGATCAAGGACCGCATCGCGCTGGCGATGATCGAGGCGGCGGAGAAGGACGGCAGCCTGCGCCCGGGCGGCACCATCGTCGAGCCGACCAGCGGCAACACCGGGGTGGGCCTGGCGATGGTCGCGGCAGTGAAGGGCTACAGGCTCGTCCTGGTGATGCCGGAGAGCATGAGCATCGAGCGCCGACGCCTGATGCTCGCTTATGGCGCGACCTTCGATCTCACGCCGCGCGAGAAGGGCATGAAGGGCGCGATCGAGCGTGCGATGGAGATCGTCGAGACGACTCCTGGCGCCTGGATGCCGCAGCAGTTCGAGAACCCGGCGAACATCGATGTGCACGTGCGCACCACTGCGCAGGAGATACTGAACGACTTCGCCGATTCGCCGATCGACGTGATCGTCACGGGCGTCGGCACCGGCGGCCATATCACGGGCGTCGCCGAGACGCTCAAGAAGCACTGGCCCAGCCTCAAGGTCTATGCCGTCGAACCCGAGCTCTCGCCGGTCATCTCGGGCGGCCAGCCCGGCCCGCACCCGATCCAGGGCATCGGCGCCGGCTTCGTGCCACGCAACCTGCATACCGACGCGATCGACGGAGTGATCAAGGTCGATGCGGGCGTCGCCAAGGATATGGCCCGCCGCGCCGCACGCGAGGAAGGCATGCTCGTCGGCATCTCCTCGGGCGCGACTTTGGCCGCGATTCTGCAGAAATTGCCGGACCTCCCTGAGGGCGCCCGTATCCTGGGGTTCAATTATGATACAGGCGAACGCTATCTGAGCGTGCCGGACTTCCTTCCGGAGAGCTGAAGCACTGGAATTAACGCCGGATTAACGCTAAGCTTCCCGAGTCGGGGAGAACGTCGTTTCCGGGGGGAACTTCGTGCGCAATGCAATGATCCTGGTGAGCATCATGCTCGCCATCTATCTGGGGTGGCCGCTTGCTTTCGGGGGGAAGCAGCGCGGGCTGGAGACGCCGGCCGAAGCGCGCGGTGTGGCGGCCGCCCCAGTTTCCAGGCCCAAGCATGTGAGGACGGCGGCGCTTGCCTCGCCGCCGCGGGCCGCGCCCATCCGTCCGGAAAGCTGCTACAAGCGCTATCAGCGTGAAATCAGGCTCTGTTCGGGCGCCACCGCGGCGGCGTGCAAGCTCGGCACGGCCGATCATTGGGACATGTGCGAGGCGACCGGCTTCTGGCCGAACTGAGTTCGCGCCGGAGGTGCTGACCCGGGCATTGCGGCGTTCCGGCGCCGCAATGGTTCCAACTGCGCGACTTCTGCGTTATGGGCGGCGACCCCATGCCGACCCTCGCTGCCCTTCCCGCCCCCGGAGCGCTCTCCGCCCGCGTGCCGCCGATGCTGGTCGCACTGCTCGGCTTGGTCACGCTCGCGGCAATCGTCCTGCCATTGTGGCTGGTGGCCCAGACGCCGCGCACGGCGGTGCACAAGCCCATGCCGGTGAAGGTGTCACATCGCGTGGTGCCGAAGACCGAATTGCCCGAAGTCGAGCCGGTCGAGCTTCAGGTCGTCACCCCCGACGATGCCCGCGCCTGGAATGCTTCCATTCCCTTCTCGCCTCTGCCCAATCCGGCGGCGCGCCCGTTCAACATCTACGGTGCGGAGGACAGCCGGGCCCGCGCAGTCGATTGCCTGGCCGCAGCCGTATATTACGAGGCGGGCGATGACGCGGTGGGCGAGCGCGCGGTCGCGCAGGTCATCATCAACCGTGCGCGCCACCCCGCCTTCCCCAAGACGATCTGCGGCGTCGTGTTCCAGGGCTCGGAGCGGTCGACCGGTTGCCAGTTCACCTTCACCTGCGACGGAGCGATGCTGCGCTATGCGCCCACCGCTGCCGCCTGGGAGCGCGCCCGCTATGTCGCTCGCACCGCGTTGACGGGCGCGGTCTACAAGCCGGTGGGCCATGCGACGCACTACCATACCGATTGGGTGGTCCCCTATTGGAGCGCCAGCCTCGAGAAGATCACGGAGGTGCATACGCATCTCTTCTTCCGCTGGACGGGCTGGTGGGGAACGCCGCCGGCGTTCAATCGCACCTATGCGGGCATCGAACCCAATATCGCGCTGATGGCCCGCCTTTCGCCCGGCGCCTTCCAGAGCGATCCTTCGCTCGAGGCATTGCTGCCCGGCGCAGTCGGTACCGACGGAGCCTTTGTCGACCCCGCCTCGATTCCGCAAAGCGCGGTGCCCGCGCCGATGGCGGCCGAGGGCGGCGAATCGAACAACTTCATGCTCACCCTGCCCAGGGGAATCAATCCGGACGCCTTCGCGGCGCTGGCGATTCGTACCTGCGGCGAGCGGCCCTATTGCAAGTTCATGGCCTGGGCGGATTCGAAACAGACTCCGGCCAGGCTGCCGCTGTCCAGTGCCCAGGTTTCGACCATGTCGTTCAGCTATCTGCGCGACGAGACCCAGGGCTTTGCCAAGGCGCTGTGGAACTGCGGTCAGTTCCGCCGGCCTAGCCCGGTCCAGTGCATGCGCGCCCAGATCCCGGCGGAGGCGGCGCCTGTCGCAGCCGCGCTGCCGATCCCCGGGGCGACGCCGCTCGCCGCGCCAACGCCGCTCGCCGGCATCCGGCGCAAGACCGACGCGGCGGCGCCGCCGGCCGGCGCCCCCGCCGGGGTGCCTGCGCAGGGCAAGGGCATGGTGAGCTTCAGCCTGCCTGCTCCCAGGCCCTCACCGACACCGCAGCCGGCGGCCGAACCGCGCTAATCGACTCGCGCCGCCAGCGCCCGCGCCAGTTCCAGGGCGGAATCGAGGGGAACATCGCTCACATCGGGGCGATGCCAGCCGCTTGCCCCGGCCGTATCCACTCTCACCGTCGCCACACCCAGCCGGCGTTGCAGCCAGCTGCGCCGCACGGTGAGTGCCTGGATCGATTCGATCGGCACGATCCAGTCGCGCTGGGAAAGCACGCCGCGCATCACCTGCAGGCTGGTTTCGCGCAGCGCGTAGCGATGCCGGGCACGCTGGAAGCACGCGACGATCACCGGCCCGGGCGCAAGCAGCAGTCCCCACCAGAGCGGCGCCAGAAAGAAGCCGCCAATCCCCAGGATCAGCGCAAGCGGCGCCCCGTGGCGGATCGCCGAGCGTAGAATATGCGCCGCCGCCACCGGGCGCAGCCCGAGGCGTTCGAAGGGCGGCAGCGGCGTGGCGGCGATCACCTCCGCCGCTTCCTCCGCAGTGGCGAAGGGTGCCATTTCCTGCCGCCCCGATCGATCGGCGCTGCCCCCCAGCGTCTGCACTTCCACGGCGTTCCAGCCCAGCCGCCCGCTGATCGCTCCCCGGCGGATCAGGCCGAGCTGGATGCGGCGGTCGGCGATGACGGCTTCGGACCGCGTGACCAGCCCCCGGACACGGCGGAAACGGCCAGGCTCATGCGTGAGCACGAAGCCATAGTCCTTGAGCAGCGTGCGCACCACGCCGGCGATCACGCACAGCAGCAGAGCCATCGCCAGCACCAGGAACAGGCCGAGAATGCTGAACCGGGCGAAGGCGATGCGCTCGGCCTCGCCGAACAGCTTCTCCCAATCGAACTGCAGCACCCGGTCGAGCGAATGGATCGCACCGTAGATCGCCGCGATCCAGATCATCGAGAAGCCGAATGCCCCGCTCAACAGCACGCGGCCAAGCGACATGGCGAAGACCAGATGACGGTCGGGCTCCACGGGCGTCTCGGCGCCGGCCCGTATTTCCGGCGCCACCCGCCGGCCGCGCAGCAGGGCGCGCAGACGCTCGGCTTCAGCCATGGAGACGCTGTCGAGCATGGCCTCCTCGGCTTCTCCGCCACCCGTCTCCAGCCTGACCACCGCCAGTCCGAAGATGCGGGCGAAGGGGCCGCGCTCGATCGACACATCCTGGATCCGGCCGCGCGGTATCGAACGGCGGCGGCGCTGGAGAACGCCGTGCTGGATCAGCACTTCCTCCGCACCGATCCGGTAGGTGAAGCTCCACCAGCCCAGCCAGGTGGAAACGATCACCACCGCGGCGATGGCGGCAAAGGCACCCAGCGCCAGCGCCGGGTGGAACTCGCGACCGGCAAAGCCGAGGATCAGCGGCGGGACGATGACCGTGGAAGGCGCGCGCATCGCGAAGCGCAGGATCACCGTGAGGATGTGGAGCCGCCGTGGCGCATCGCCCCGATCAATCATGTTGCGCGCTGCCGATGCGCTCGCGGATCGCGTCGCGTATCTCCTCGGCGGTCGCGCGCGCGATGCCGGGCAGGATCACGACATTGGCTTCGGTGCCCGCCGTGTGGAGGACCAGAGTCGCCACGCCGAACAGTCGCTCGAGCACGTCCTGCGCCACGTCGATATGCTGGACGCGGAGCGTCGGGACGATCGTGTGCACCCGTGTCCACAGGCCATGCTCGACATGGAGTTCGCCGCCCGTGAAGGCGTAGCCCCAACGCCGCCAGCGCCGTCCCGGCGCGAAGCCGGCGGTCCACAGGACGAGCGGCAGCACCGGCGCGACGATCGCCCCCTGCATCGGCAGCCCCGGCACGAAGAACTCGCCCGCTATCGCCGCCGCGAGCAGGATGGCCGCGGTGCGGATGGCGCGCAGCCGGATAACATGAAGCTGTCCGCGTTCGAGCGGCATGAGCGGAACGATGGCCAAGGTCATGAAAAGACTATCACCGAGTGTCTTACTCCACTCAAGCACTAGCTGCGCCGGAGCGGGGCAAAGTTTCCGAAATTTGCACAAGGAGCCGCGGCATTCCGACCGCCGGCCCGAGACTGCTCACATCCGGACGATCCCATCGCGCCGGACCCGAATCTCGAACGCACTCGCCCGGAAATCGAATAGAAAATAAGGTTGCGCGTCGATGTATTCTCATCCGAATGCTCATAAATTCATAGCACTTGCAATCGCCTTACGACGAATATGATAGAAAAATATACGAGAAAGCGAGTGACATCGAAGAAGCACCGAAACGGACATGGTTTCCAGGCAATCGGTTTATCCAATGCCGTGGATCGCTTGGCTTCAGGAAGTGAAACGATTACCTTGCATCCAGGGGAAATTCAGGGGAGGAAGCGCATGTCCGAGCCGCCGCCGACACGCAAGCTCACGATCATCGCCAAGGATCCCGGACTGCGCCTCGGTCCGGGGGGACCCATGGCATTCGTCGAAGTCAGCGTCCCGGCGGAAATCCTTGCCAAGGGGCCGACCGGCTACCGGATCAAGGTCGTCGACTATAACGCGACCGAGCGGCGCACCTATCTCGACGAGCAGAAATATCAGACCGGCGACGGAACGCTGATCGACCCCTTCGCACCCCGCCCCGGCGAGACGCGCCAGGATCCGGCCTATCAGCATCGCCTGCTCGCCGATCCGAATTTCCACGCGCAGAACGCCTATGCGATCGCGATGCGCACCCTGGGCGCGTTCGAGCGGGCGCTGGGGCGGCGCGTGAGCTGGAGTTCCGGCGGTCACCAGTTGCATATCGCCCCGCACGCCTTCGCTCAGGCGAACGCTTTCTATTCGGAGCCCGACCGGGCGCTGATGTTCGGCTATTTCTTCCGGCAGGACGGGCAGCCGGTCTTCACCTGCCTCAGCCACGACATCGTCGCGCACGAGACGGCGCATGCGCTGCTGGACGGTCTGCGGTCGCGATTCACCGAGCCTTCGGGCCCCGACCAGGCGGCGTTTCACGAAGGCTTTGCCGACATAGTCGCCCTGCTGTCGATCTTCTCGCTCAAGCCTGTCGTCGCCGCTGCGATCGGGGAGGACGGGCACTTCGTCGACGCGGATCGCACGATCCGGCTGGTGGCGGTGAGCAAGCTGACCGCCGAGGCGATCCGCAAGTCCATCCTGCTGGGCGTCGCCCGCGAGGTCGGCGAAGCGCTCGAGACGGGCCAGCGGGGGGCGCTCCGCCGGTCGGTCGAACTCACGCCCGAAGCGGTCCGGACGCTCCATGGCGAAGTGGAAGAGCATGCGCGCGGCGAGATCATCGTCGCCGCGATGATGAACGCCTTTGTCGAGCTATGGAGCGATCGGATCGCCGAGCTCGGACGCTTCGCCGGCGACAGCTACAATCTCGACTCCGTCGTCGAGGAAGGCACGAAGCTGGCCGGGCACCTGCTCAACATGGCGATCCGCGCGCTCGACTACTGCCCGCCGACCGATCTCGACTTCGGCCAGTATCTCAGCGCGTTGCTGACCGCCGACCGCGAGCTGGTGCCCGAGGACGAATGGGGATATCGCGCGGTGATCCGTGCGACCTTCGAACGCTACGGCATCCGCCCCCAGGCCGGAACCTGCGACGCCGACGGGTGCTGGCAGCGCTATCCGGCCGATGGTGCGCTGACCTATGCCCGGTCGAACTACCAGGCGATGACGCGCAGCCCCGACGAGCTGTTTCGCTTCCTGTGGGAAAATCGCGAGACGCTGGGCCTGAGCGCCCGCGCCTATTCCGAAGTGATCTCGATCGACCCGGCGAGCCGGATCGGCCCCGACGGCATCGCCCTGCACGAGACGGTCTGCCAATATGTGCAGCGCGCCGACCTGTTCGGCGCCGAGTTCAAGGCCGTGCTCGGCACCGAGCGGCCGGAGGGCATGCGCAGCACCGATCGCTATACCGCCTATGGTGGCGGCGTGGTGATCCTCGATCAATATGGCCGCGTCAAATATCACATCGCCAATCGGCTGGAGGATGCCGAGCGCCAGCTGACACGGGCGCAATATATGGTCGACACCGGACAGATCGGCGCGCCCGAAACGCCCGATCGGCTCCGCTTCGCGATCCTCCATCAGCAACGCATGGGAGCCTGAACATGCCGACAGCTCCGGAAACTGCGACGATCTATGCCTATCAGGTCGGCTTCGGCGACTGCATCCTGGTGCGCTTCGCCTATCCCGGCGGCGACCTGCGCCACATGCTGATCGACTTCGGCACGACCGGCTTGCCCGAACATGCCGAGAAGACCCAGATGCTCCGGATCGCCCAGGACATCGAAACCAAGGTGCGCGAGGGCGATTCGACCCGGCGCCTAGACGTGCTGGTCGCCACCCATCGCCATGCCGATCACATCAGCGGCTTCGCGACCAAGGACGGCGCGGCATCGGGCGACGTGATCCGCGGCCTCGATCCGCGCGTCATCGTCCAGCCCTGGACCGAGGCTCCGGAGGCTCCAGTGGATTGGGAGGGCCCCGACGCCAGCGTTACCGGACAGGCGCTGCGGCAGCGCCGCGCGTCGCTACAGGCGATGGAGGATGCCGCGGGCGCGCTCGTGGCGTTCGCCAACGCCCAGGCGAACCACCTCCCCAAGGCCTTGGGCGAGCAGCTCCAGTTCATCGGGCAGGACAATCTCTCGAACAGATCGGCGATCGACAATCTGCGGACCATGTCCGGCGAGAAACGCTATGCCTATCATGGCTGCGACCTGGGCCTTGCCTCGGTGCTTCCCGGCATGGACGTGCATGTCCTGGGGCCGCCCACGCTGCGACAGACCGACACGATCCGGAAGCAGCGCTCGAGCGATCCCGACGAGTTCTGGCAACTCGCACCGAAGCGGCTCAACGACGCGCTGGCCATCGGCGGAGAGGGCAACCTCCTCTTCCCGGATGCCAAGTATCGGCTGCGCTCGAAGCCCCTGCTCGAGCATCGCTGGCTTCAGGAGCGGATAGAGGCCGCCAATACGGAGATGCTGGTCGGGCTGGTGCGCGCGCTCGACGCGCAGATGAACAACACCAGCGTCATCCTGCTGCTCAAGGCCGGTTCCAAGACCCTGTTGTTCCCCGGCGACGCGCAGATCGAGAACTGGGCCTATGCGTTGCAATCGGACATGGCATCGCTGCTCGATGACGTCGATCTCTACAAGGTCGGCCATCATGGCAGCCGCAACGCCACGCCGCGCAGCATGTGGCGCCGCTTCGCCAAAAAATCGGACAGGGCCGGCCCCGGCCGGCTGACTTCGGTGCTGTCAACCAAGCATGGCAAACATGGCAGCGAGGACCGCAAGACGGAAGTGCCGCGCCGCACCCTGGTCACCGAACTCGACGCGCAGTCCGATCTCTACTCCACCGAAGCGCTGGAACCCGACGCGCTCTATCAGCGCGTCGAGCTGGACCTGCGGTAGCCGCAGCCGGCCGGGCTCTACTCGCGTTCCCGCGAGCGCCGGGCCGCCGCACGGGATTCGGCGCGCTTGCGCGGCTCGAGGATCAGCGTGCGATCCTCGACGCGCCAGGATTTGAGGCGTGACAGGAAGTTCATGCCCAGCACGTCGAGATCGCCGAAGCTGTCGCCCACCACCAGCGGCAGGTCGCGCGTCGACAGCGGCCCGATCGCGACATTGTCGGCCCGCGCCGGCTGCGCCTGCACCGTGCCGTTGGCGGTTTCGATCAGCACCGGCGGCGCCAGGGCCGGCTTGACATCGGCTGCATCGGCGGTGTCGCTCGAGATCGCAGTGATGGTCGCGCCGCTGTCGACCAGCATGCGCCGCTCGACTCCGTTGATCTGCACCCGGGCCCAGAAATGTCCGTCGGGGCTCATCTTGATGCGTACCGTCTCGCCCTGGACCACCTGCTGCTCATAGCCGAGCTTCTCCGACGCGCGCGCCAGCAGCCCGCCCAGTTCCTGGCGATGATACATCACGATCACCGTCGTCACGCCGATGATCGCCCACAGCACCAGCGTCTGCAGGATCCCGCGCAAGGTGATGCGCTGCGCCGACAGTGCCTTGAGCGCGAGCATCAGCGCACCGAGCAACAGCAGCAGCTGGATGATGCGATCGTCACTCATATCGCTACCTCCATGCCGTCGAAGCCCGGCTCGACTCCGGCGGGAAGCGTTGCGGCAAGCGTCGCATAGTCCATCGAATTGTCCATATGCGCGAGCAGCGTGCGTCGCGGCGCCAATTCCCGCACCCAGCCCAGCACGGCATCGAGATCCGCATGCGTCGGGTGCGGCGCCCGGCGCAGGCAATCGGCCACCCAGAGATCGGGATTCTGATACAAGTTGCGCATATCCCACGTCATCTCATTGAAATCTATAGCATATACTATGGATTTCCCTCTGCTCTCGAAGCGCAGCCCCGCAGAGCTTATCCCTCCGTGCGGCTGATCCACCACCCGGATATGGATATCGCCGATCATGATTGCATCGGGCAGCGCCTCGATCGCCACGGTCGGCCGGTAGAGCTTGCTGCCCTTGAAGACATAGCCGAAGCGCGCCTCGAGCCGCTCCTGCGTGAAGGGCCGGGCGAGGCCGCGGACCGGTTCCCCCGCGCGGGCGTGCATGATCTGCCGCAGGTCGTCGATGCCGTGGCAATGGTCGGCATGGTCATGCGTCCAGATCACGGCGTCGAGATCGGTGATGCCGGCAGCCAGTGCCTGCTCGCGAAAGTCCGGGCTGGTGTCGATCAGGATCCGGGTCGCCTCGGTCCACACCAGCGCCGAGGCGCGGGTGCGCCGGTTCTTCGGCTCGGCGGGGTCGCATGCCCCCCAGTCGTTTCCGATCCGCGGCACGCCGGACGAAGTCCCCGAGCCGAGGAGGCGGAACTTCATGCCAGGGTCTTGGCGAACAGCTTGTGGAAATTGGCGCGAGTCGCATCGGCCAGCGCGTCGGGATCCTCGCCGCGCAACTGGGCGAGGAAGCGGCAAGTGTCCGCCACGAACGCCGGCTCGCCGGTCTTGCCCCGATGCGGCACCGGGGCAAGAAAGGGCGCGTCGGTCTCGATCAGCAGCCGCTCCAGCGGCAGCCGCGCCGCCGTCGCCTGCAAGTCGTGCGCGTTCTTGAAGGTCACGATGCCCGAGATCGAGATATAGAAGCCGAGAGCGAGCGCGATATCGGCGAACTCCCGGCTCGCGGTGAAGCAATGGATCACGCCGGGGAAGCTCCCTTTCGCCATTTCGTCCCGCAGGATCTCGGCGGTGTCGGCTTCGGCATCGCGGGTGTGCACGATCAGCGGCAATTGCGTCTCGCGGCAGGCGGCGATGTGGGCGCGGAAACTCGCCCGCTGGCGATCGCGGTCGCTATGGTCGTAATAATAATCGAGCCCGGTCTCGCCGATGCCGACCACGCGCGGGTGCCGCGCCTTCTCGACCAGCCTGGCCGCATCGATATCGGGGTGCTCGTCCGCCTCGTGCGGGTGAATGCCGACCGAGGCCCAGACATCGCCTTCGCGCTCGGCCACGCCGATCACTTCGTCCCATTCGCGCTCGCGAGTCGAGATGTTGAGCATCGCGACCACGCCGGCCGCACGGGCGCGCGCCAGCACCTCGGGCTGCTGCTCGCCCAGGCCCTTGTAGATCAGGTGGCAATGGCTGTCGGCGAGGTTCACGCGTCTTCCTTCAGCTCCAGGCGCGGGAAGATGGGGGTCGGCGCCGCGATGCGGAAGTCCGGATCGCCCTCGGCGCCCAGTTGCGCCAGCAGCTTCGCCGCCGATCCGGGCACCACCGGCTCGATCGTGACGGCAAGGCGCCGGATCGCGCGCAGCAATGTGCCGAGCACCGCGTGCATCCGCTCGGGATCGGTCTTGCGCAGCCCCCAGGGCGCCTGCGCGTCGATATACTGGTTGCAGGCGAACACGCCGGTCATCCACAGTTCCACGCCCTGGCTGAGCGCAAGATCCTCGAACGCGCGGGTGAAGCCGGCACAGGCCGTGTCCACTTCGGCGAGCAGCACCGCATCGGCCTCCTCCGCCCGCCCGGCCTCGATGCGTCCCTCGCAATTCTTGGCAATGAAGGCCAGCGTGCGCTGGGCGAGATTGCCGAAGCTGTTCGACAGATCGGCATTGGCGCGGGTGACGATCGCCTCGTCGCTGAACGTGCCGTCATTGCCGAAGCTCACGTCGCGCAGCAGGAAATAGCGCAGCGCGTCGACGCCGTAATATTCGGCCAGCGCCATCGGATCGACGACGTTGCCGACCGATTTGGACATTTTCTCCCCGCGATTGAGCAGGAAGCCGTGCCCGAACACCTGCCTGGGCAGCGCAATCTTCGCCGACATCAGGAAGGCCGGCCAATAGACCGTGTGGAAACGGACGATGTCCTTGCCGATCAAATGGATATCGGCGGGCCAGTAGCGCCCCAGCCGTTCCTGGTCGTCGGGATAGCCCGCTCCGGTCAGGTAATTGGTCAGCGCGTCGACCCAGACGTACATCACATGCCCCGGCGAGCCTGGCACCGGCACGCCCCAGTCGAAGCTGGTGCGCGAGACCGACAGGTCCGCCAGCCCGCCTTCGACGAAGCGCAATATCTCGTTGCGCCGCGTTTCCGGGCGAATGAAGTCCGGATTGGCGGCGTAGAAGTCGAGCAGCGGCTGCTGGTATTTCGAAAGCCGGAAGAACCAGGTCTCCTCCGCGGTCCACTCGACCGGCGTGCCCTGGGGCGAAAGCTTCGCGCCGTCTTCCCCTTCGACGAGTTCCTTCTCTTCGTAGAACGCCTCGTCGCGCACCGAATACCAGCCCTCGTAGCGATCGAGATACAGGTCGCCCGCATCGGCCATCGCCTGCCAGATCGCCTGGCTGGCCTTGTAGTGATCGGCTTCCGAAGTACGGATGAAACGATCGCACGAGATATCAAGCTTCTCTGCCATCTCACTGAAATAAGACGACATCTCGTCGGCAAGCTCGCGCGCGGTCATGTCGCGGTCGCGCGCGGTCTTGACCATCTTGAGGCCATGTTCGTCGGTGCCGGTCTGAAAGAATACGTCGCGGCCCCGCTGGCGCTGGAAACGGGCGATCGCGTCGGCGGCGATCATCTCATAGGCGTGCCCGATATGCGGGCGGCCATTGGGATAGTGGATCGCTGTGGTGATGTAGAAGGGCTCGGCCATCCGGCGCATCTAGAGGCTGTGTGCGGCAGCGGCAACGCCCGCGTGGCAATATGCAGGTCGGCGCGGCCATGTTCGCCATCAGCCCTGCGAAAGCGGGGATCTCGTGCCACGGCACATGCCCGCCGCCCAAGGGTCTCGCCTTCGCGGAAATGACAGTGGACAAAGTGCTGCCGCCGCTGCGATGTCACCGGTTACCCTTGGTAACCTTTGCCACCGGCCTTGATCTTTGCGGCGCGTTGGTGTCTCGCGGGGCCGAAACGACGATAGAGAGGCAAGCATGCGACAGCCCGCGGGGAAATTGCTTTTGTTCGGCGCCACCGGCGACCTTTCCCAGCGAATGCTGCTTCCCTCGCTCTATGGCCTGCATGCCGACGGGCTGCTGCCCGAGGGCCTGACCATCACCGGCACCGCGCGCTCGGATCATGACGATGCCGGGTTCCGCGCCTTCGCCCGGGAAGCCCTCGAACATTTCGTTCCCGCCGACCGCAAGGATGACAGCGCTGTCGGCAGCTTCCTCGAGCGGCTCTTCTACCAGCGGCTCGATGCCTCGAAGACCGACGGCTTCGCCGCGCTGGCCGAAAAGCTGGGCGACATCTCGGGCGGGCTCGCCATCTTCCTGTCGACCGCGCCCTCGCTGTTCGGCCCGACGATCAAGGGGCTCGAATCGGCGGGGCTGACCGGCGACAATGTCCGGATCGGGCTGGAAAAGCCGCTGGGCGTCGACCTCGCCTCCAGCCGCGTCGTCAACGACATCGTCGCCAAGGCCTTTCCGGAAGAGCGCACTTTCCGGATCGATCACTATCTCGGCAAGGAGACGGTGCAGAACATCCTGGCGCTGCGCTTCGGCAATTCGCTGTTCGAGCCGGTGTGGAATGCGCAGGGCATCGACCATGTCCAGATCACCGTCTCCGAGACGGTCGGCCTGGAGGGCCGCGCAGGCTATTACGACGATGTCGGCGCGCTGCGCGACATGGTGCAGAACCATATGCTCCAGCTGCTCGCGCTGATCGCGATGGAGCCCCCCGCCCGCTTCGACGGCACTTCGATCCGCGACGAGAAGGTGAAGGTGCTGCGCTCACTCCGCCCGATCGCCGGCGCCGACGTGCCGAACCTGACCGTGACCGGCCAATATGGCGGCGGCGCGGTGAAGGGCGAGATCGTCCGCTCCTACGATACCGATCTGGAAAAGCCCTCGGACACCGAGACCTTCGTCGCGATCAAGGCGCATGTCGACAATTGGCGCTGGCACGGCGTCCCCTTCTATCTGCGCACCGGCAAGCGCCTTGCCGAGCGGCGCAGCGAGATCGTGATCCAGTTCAAGCCGGTGCCGCATTCGATCTTCGAGGATCGCGGCGGCACGCTCCAGCCCAACATCCTGGTGATTCGCCTCCAGCCCGAGGAGTATATCCAGCTGCGCGTGATGGCGAAGCAGCCCGGGCTGGATCGCGAGGGCATCCGCCTGAAGGAAGTGCCGCTGAACCTGAGCCTCGAGCATGAGTTCGCCGGAACGCGCCGCCGCATCGCCTATGAGCGGCTGTTCCTGGACCTGATCGAAGGCGATCCCACGCTGTTCGTCCGCCGCGACGAAGTCGAGGCGCAATGGGAATGGATCGACGCGATCCGCGAAGGCTGGAAGGCCGGCGGCGTGAAGCCCAGGCCCTATGCCTCGGGCAGCTGGGGGCCGAGCGCCTCGATCGCGCTGACCGAGCGCGACGGCGTGACATGGAACGAGTGACCTTCGCGATCCTCTCCCGGAGAGAGAGGATTGGGCCAAAGGCCTTCCGGACCGTTTGAACGACACCCACCTAAGAAGAATTCCAAGGAGCTGACATGACGACCGAAATCGAATGGTGGGATTATGACGATGCCGACGAGATGGCGGAGGCCGTCGCGGGCGATATCGGCTTCATCATCGAGAGCGCGATCGACGCGCGCGGCGCCGCGGTGATCGCGCTGGCCGGCGGCAAGACCCCGCTGCCGATCTACGAGAAGCTGGCCAAGGCCAAGATCGACTGGAAGCGCGTGACGATCGTGCCCGGCGACGATCGCATCGTGCCGCTGGGCGATCCGCTGTCAAACGTCACTGCGATCGGCAAGATCTTCATCCCCAAGGGTGCGCGGGTGATCCCGCTCGTCTCGGACAAGGCGCCGGACTACAAGGCCGCGGGCCGCTCGGCCGACGCGCTGCTCCAGGACGTGCACTGGCCGCTCGATCTCTGCCTGCTCGGCGTGGGCGGCGACGGGCATTGCGCCTCGATCTTCCCCGGCCCCGATTTCGACGAGGCGCTGAACGGGCCGAAGGAGCGCCGCGCGCTGGGCGTGATGCCCGATCCCCTTCCCCCCGAAGCCCCGGTCGCCCGCGTCACGCTGTCGCGTGCCGCCATCGTCTCGGCCCGCGCGCTGATGATCGCAGTGACCGGCGAGGCCAAGAAGGAAGTGCTGGAAGCAGCGATCGACCAGGGCGCGTCGTCGTCCTATCCGGTCGGCCGCGTGCTTGCCGATGTCGAGCTGCCGGTGGATATTCACTGGGCGGCATGATGCTTTCCCTGCTCCCCGGCAACGGCCGGGGTTCAGTTGCAACGTCGTTCAAGAGGTTCGGGCACCTCAGGTGCCGGCCCGGGACCGGCCCCCGTCTTCGCCGGGGAACAGCTAGCGCAAATGGAATGAGTGCATGATCCAGCTCCACCCCGAAATCGCCGCGGTCACCGATCGCGTGATCGAGCGCTCCAAGGCGAAGCGCCGCGCCTATCTCGCGCTGATCGATGCCGAGCGTGCGTCGGGCAACGATCGGCCGAAGCTCGGCTGCGCCAATCTCGCCCACGCCTATGCCGGCACCGACGAGCAGCGCGACCAGTTGAAGGCCGGACGCTCGATGAACATCGGGATCGTGACGGCCTATAACGACATGCTGTCGGCGCATGCAGTCTATTATCGCTATCCCGAGCAGATGAAGATCTGGGCGCACGAGGCCGGCGCCACCGCGCAGGTGGCGGGCGGCGTCCCGGCGATGTGCGACGGCGTGACCCAGGGCTATCAGGGCATGGAGCTGTCGCTGTTCAGCCGCGACACGATCGCGCTGTCGACCGCGGTGGCCCTCTCCCATCGCACTTTCGAGGGCGCGGCGCTGCTCGGCATCTGCGACAAGATCGTGCCGGGGCTGGTGATAGGCGCGCTGCGCTTCGGCCATCTGCCGATGGTGCTGGTGCCCGGCGGGCCGATGCGCTCGGGCCTGGCCAACAAGGAGAAGGCGCGGATCCGCGAGCTCTATGCCGAGGGCAAGGTGGACCGCGACGAGCTGCTCGACGCCGAGATCGCAGCCTATCACTCCAAGGGCACCTGCACCTTCTACGGCACGGCCAATTCGAACCAGATGATGATGGAGGCGATGGGCCTCCACATGCCGGGTGCGGCCTTCGCCAATCCGGGCACCAAGCTGCGGCAGGAGCTGACTCGCGCCGCCGTGCACCGGCTCGCCGAGATCGGCTGGAACGGCGACGATTATCGCCCGATCGGGCATGTGGTCGACGAGAAGGCCATCGTGAACGCGGCAATCGTGCTGCTGGCAACGGGCGGATCGACCAATCACCTGATCCATGTGCCGGCGTTCGCGCGGGCGGCAGGGATCACGATCGACTGGGACGATTTCGACCGGCTCTCGCGCGTGGTGCCGCTGCTGGCGCGCGTCTATCCGAACGGTTCGGCCGATGTGAACGGCTTCGAGGACGCCGGCGGGCCGAGCTTCGTGATCCGCGAACTGCTCAGGGCCGGACTGATGCACGCCGACACGCTCACTGTCGGCAAGGGCGGCATGGCGGACTATGGCCGCAAGCCGGTGATGGCCGGCGAGGCGCTGGAATGGATAGAGCACGGCGCCGAGAGCGGCGACGACACGATCCTGCGCACCGCCGACGCTCCCTTCTCGCCGGAGGGCGGATTCCGCATCCTCAAGGGTAATCTCGGCCGCGCCTGCATCAAGGTGAGCGCCGTCGAGCGCGAGCGCTGGACGATCGAGGCACCGTGCCGCGTATTCGCGGACCAGGCCGAGGTACAGGCGGCATTCAAGGCCGGCGAGCTGGAACGCGACGTGATCGTGGTCGTGCGCTTCCAGGGCCCCAAGGCGAACGGCATGCCTGAGCTGCACAAGCTCACGCCGCCGCTGGGCGTGCTGCAGAATCGCGGGTTCAAGGTCGCGCTGGTCACCGACGGGCGCATGTCGGGGGCGAGCGGCAAGGTGCCGTGCGCTATCCATCTCAGTCCCGAGGCGCTGGGCGGCGGCCCGATCGGCAAGCTGCGCGACGGCGACGTGGTGCGGCTCTGCGCGGAGACAGGCGAGCTCAACGCCCTGGTCGATGCGGCCGAATGGGAAGCGCGCGCGCATGCCGCCACACCCGCTCCCGCCCAGGGCACGGGCCGCGAGCTGTTCGCGATGCTGCGCCATCATTGCGACGAGGCCGAAAGGGGCGCCTCGGCGATGCTGGCGGAAGCGGGCCTGTAATTGGCCTCCCCTCCCTGGAAAGGGAGGGGATCGAGGCCCGGCGACATGGCGGGCCCGCGCTTGCCGGCTCGATATTGCCGTGCCCCAACCCACTCCCGCCCTCCCTTGCCGGGAGGGTAGTTTCGACGTCGCCCTTTACTTCTGCGCCACATCGGAGAAGAAGGGCCCGGCCGGGTCTGGCAACGTTGACAGACCCAGGCAGACGAGAGGATCAGGAGCCCGAATGGAAGTCGTCGCGGTCGATATCGGGGGCACGCATGCCCGCTTCGCCGTTGCCGAAGTGGCGAACGGCCGCGTCGTCTCGATCAGCGAGCCGATCACCCAGAAGGTCGCCGAGCATGCCAGCCTGCAACTCGCCTGGCAGGCCTATGGCGAGGCGCTGGGCCGGGAATTGCCGAAGGCTGCGGCGCTTGCGGTGGCTTCGCCGGTGGGCGGCGAAATCATCAAGCTGACCAACAATCCCTGGATCATCCGCCCTGCCCTGATTCCCGAGCGGCTGGGCGCCGACACCTGGACGGTGGTCAATGATTTCGAGGCGATCGGCCATGCCGTGGCGCAGATGGGCGTCGAGCATTTCCTGCACCTTTGCGGGCCCGAGGAAGCGCTGCCCGAGAAGGGCTCGATCACCGTGTGCGGGCCGGGCACCGGCCTGGGCGTGGCGCAGGTCTTCCGTCACCGCGCCGGTTACGACGTGATCGCCACCGAGGGCGGCCATAGCGACTTCGCCCCGCTCGATCCGATCGAGGATGCACTCGTGAAGCGGCTGCGCAAGACCTATACCCGGGTTTCCAAGGAGCGCGTGGCGGCGGGGCCGGCGATCGTCTCGCTCTACGAGACCCTGGCCGAGCTCGAGGGCAAGCCGGTCCACCGGCTGGACGACAAGGCGATCTGGACGCTCGCGCTCGAGGGCAAGGACGAGCTGGCCGTGGCCGCGCTCGACCGCTTCTGCCTCAGCCTGGGCGCCGTCGCCGGCGACCTGGCGCTGTGCCACGGCCCGAGCGGCGTGGTGATCGCCGGCGGTCTGGGCTTGCGCTTGAAGGACCATCTGTTGCAGTCGGGCTTCGGCCAGCGGTTCGTCGCCAAGGGCCGGTTCCAGGGTCTGATGTCCTCCATTCCGGTGAAGCTCATCACGCACCCGCAGCCGGGCCTGTACGGCGCCGCCGCGGCGTTCGCGCAGGAGCATGCCCTTTGAATATCGAAGCCATCATGAAGACCGCGCCGGTGATCCCGGTGCTCGTGATCGAAGACGCCGCCACCGCCCGCCCGCTCGCGGAGGCGCTGGTGAAGGGTGGCCTGCGCGTGCTCGAAGTGACGCTGCGCACCGGGGCCGCGCTGGAAGCGATCGCCGAGATGAAGAAGGTCGAGGGCGCGATCGTCGGCGCAGGCACAGTGGTGAACACCGAACAGTTCGAGCAGGTGATGAAGGCCGATGCCGAGTTCATCGTCTCGCCGGGGCTGACCGAACGGCTGGGCGATGCGATCGTGCGCAGCGGCGTGCCGTACCTGCCGGGCGTGGCCAATGCCGGCGACATCATGCGCGGCCTCGACCTGGGGCTGGAGCATTTCAAGTTCTTCCCGGCCGAGACTTCGGGTGGGCTGAAGGCGTTGAAGGCGCTCGCCGCGCCCTTCTACCAGTGCAAATTCTGCCCGACCGGCGGCATCTCGGCCGCGACCGCGCCGGAATGGCTGGCCTTCGATCCGATCCTGTGCGTGGGCGGCTCCTGGGTCACGCCCAGGGGCGCGAGCTACGAACAGGTCGAGGCGCTGGCGCGGGAAGCGGCCGGGCTGTCGCGATAGCCGATCGCCATCCTCGCGAAGGCGGGATCCACTCCAGGGGCATGGCGCTCGCGGCTCTGGATCCCCGCCTTCGCAGGGAGCACGGGAACAACCGGAAACGGTAAGGTCTATTGCCGCCCGGTGATCCGCGAGATCTCGCGCGCGACCATTTCTTCCACCAGCCGCGGCAGATTGGCATCGAGCCAGTCGCGCAGCATCGGCTTCAGCATCTCGCGCACCATCCCCTCCAGCGTGTCGGCGCCGGACACCTCAGGCTTCACCACCATCCGCGACAGCGCCTCAAGCGGGCCGCGCGTCGCCTCGGCGGCGCGATCGGACAGGATCGGATCGGCGGGCGCCGCCGCAGGTGCCGTGGCGGCGGCCTTCGGGGCGACTTCGGGCGGCGTGGGGGAACCCATCGACATCGGGGTCGGCGTCTCCAGTCTGTCCTCGTCGACCGGCTGGCTCAGTTCGAGCACTTCGTCGATGGCAGCGGATTTCTCCGCCACCGTCGTCGTCGCGCGTCCGCCGCGGCGCGCACGCGTCGCGATGGCAGCATCACCCTCCTCGGCGATGATGCGCTTGATGGAGGAAAGAATCTCCTCCATCGACGGCTCGCTACTGATGTCCCCCATCAACCGGCTACTCCTGAAAGCCCCGGAGGCGCGTCATCAGGGATTTTTACGGTTAATGTCAACAGGCCGCGTGGCATCGCGCCGCTGAAGCACGGGATCGAGCGAAGTTCCGGAGACGCTCGGCGTCTGCGCGGGCGTCTGGTTGGTGCGCGTTCCCACTGGCTGGGGCTCGGGATCATCGTTGCGATCCGACCAGCGATTCTTCACGCGCTTGTAGTTGATGTCCGGATCGTAGAGCGGCCCGCCGTCCAGGTTGAGATCCCGCGCTTCGGCCCGGCCCATCGCCGCCAGCAGCGTAAAGCCGGCGACATAGGCGTCTCGCTCGGCGGTGACGTAGTTGACCTGGCTGGTGAGCAGCTCCTGCTCGGCGTTCAGGATGTCGAGGATCGTGCGGGTGCCGACGCTGTTCTCGGCACGGACGCCTTCGAGGCTCAGCTTGTTGGCATCCACTGCGACGCGCGACGATTCGATCACGCGCAGCGCCGACTGGTAGCTGGCATAAGCGGAGCGCACCTGAGCGATCACGCCGCGCTCGGTGAGCGTCACCGTCTCCAGCGCCGAGGCCCGGCGCGCCTGGGCCTGGCGAACCTGCGCCGCCGGAAGCCCGCCCTGGAAGACCGGCAGGGTCAGCTGCGCGCCGATGGTGTTCGAGATGCCGTTGGGGTTCTGGCCGCCCAGCGTACGCGCTTCTTGGCTGAGCGAGCCGAGGTAATTATAGTAGCTGGAGCCAGCGGTCAGCGAGACCTGCGGCGAACGACTGGCCCTGGCTGCCTTCACGTCGAACGCAGTCGCGTCGCGCTGCTTCTGCGCCGCCTCGAGATTGGGATTGTTGCTGATCGCGGCCTGTTCCGCATCCTGCACGTCGCCCGGCAGGTTCGGCAGCGCCGGCGGCTGCGCGAGCACGCCCGGGGGAGCACCGATGATGCGGATGTAATTCTCGCGCGAACCGATCAGCCCGGCCTCGGCAGTGCGCAGCTGGCTCTGGGCGAGCGCCAGACGCGCTTCGGACTGCGCGACGTCGGTGCGCGTGAGATCACCCACTTCGAACCGATCGCGGGTCGCCTGGAGGTTGACCTCGAGAACATGGACGTTCTGCTGGTTGAGGCGGACGATCGCCTCGAAGCGCAGCACGTCGACATAGGCGGTCACCGCATCGGTGAAGAGCTGTGCCTCGACACCACGCAGGCTGGCATGGCCGGCATCGACGCGCGTCTCCGCCGCACGGACCGAATTGCGCACTCCACCGCCCGAATAGATCGGCACCGAAAGATTGAGGCCCAGGCGGGCGGTCCGAGTCGGGCCGGCCAGCGGGCCGGCAAGCGCGTCGCTATTATAGATGCTGTCGCTCAGCGAACCCGTGCCGTTCACGCCGGGACGGCCCGACGACCTGGCGATCGGCACATTCTCGTCGTTGGCGCGCTGGTTGGCGCGTTCCGACTGAAGGCCCGGATTGGTGTTGTAGGCAAGCACCAGCGCATCGCGCAGCGTGGTGGTCGGCTGCGCCGCCTGCGCCGGCGCGCCGGTGCCCACCATCTGCACGGGCATATCGGTGCCGGCCCGCGTCGTCGTGGTCTGCGCGGCGGCAGGCACGGCGATCGCGACCAAGCTGGCGCCGAGGAACAGAGAGGAAATTCGCATGAGCCTCTTTCAGATCAGAATTGAAAGGTTCGTAGGCGCTCGAAACCAGGAAGAACTGCACATTCGATATCGGCAAAATCGGCGAGGCCGAAGCCCCCTTCGGTGCGCCGGCCCGCCGCGAGACGCGTCACGCCGCGATCCAGGAGACCGGTCACGACCCGCCCGCCCGTCTCGAGCTGGCCGAGCAGCGTGGCAGGGAGCTCCTCGGCCGCACCGTCGACGACGATCAGGTCATAGGGCCCTTCCGCAGCATGGCCGGCGGCAAGCGGCCCTTCGACCAGCTCGACATTGGCATAGGCGGCAAGCGCAGTACGGGCGAGCGCCGCGAGGCTGGGCTCCTCCTCCACTGCGACTACCGAATTGGCGAGATCGGCGAGCAACGCCGCCGCATAGCCGCCCGCGGCGCCGATCAGCAGCACCTTGTCGGCAGGACGAATCTCCGCGACGGTGAGCAGCCGGCCCGTGGCGAGCGGCAGGTTGTGCCTGCGCCCGCCGGCGAGCGGCAGCAGCGTGTCGCGATAGGCGATCGCGCGATGCTCTTCGGGAAGGAAGTCCTCGCGGGGCACGCGCGCCATCGCCTCGACCACGCGAACGTCGTTGACCGCGTTGGTGCGCAGCTGGCTGGCGACCATCGCGTGGCGCATCGCTTCGAAGCGGTTCGCCTCGACGGGCGCGGAATCTACCGTAAGAGCCATCATTACCCCGGCTATCTGGCACAACCGTGTTAGTTGTGCAATACACTGATTATGTAGGCGGCTTGTATCCCCTTCGCAGCCCTTCGCCAAGCAATGCGCGCAGCTATTTTTGCACTGCAATGTTGACATGGCCGCAAGCACCTGCGCATTGCCGCCGCTCGCTCCGAGGCCCGATGGCGGAGTGGTGACGCAGAGGACTGCAAATCCTTGCACGCCGGTTCGATTCCGGCTCGGGCCTCCACTTTTTCTGCCTGCGCCACGATGCCCGCTCTACCGCGGCATTGTGTCTTTCCTGCAACTCGTCGTCCGAATCGCACGGACCATCGGTGCCATAGCGGCCCGCAGGCGGAACAAATCGCGATTCGCTGCCGTTGATCCCCCAACTTTCGGGAGACGAGGCATGTACGATTTCGGCATCCGACAGGCGCTGACCGGCTATCGCGTCGCCTATCGTCCGGAGCAGCAGAATTACTGCCCGGGCTGCGGCGGTTCGCACTGGGTGATCGGACGGTTCACCGCGGAATGCGCCTTTTGCGCCACCGCTCTGCCGCTGTTGGCGGGCGGCAGCACTGGCAGCGGGCTGATCCGCCAGCGGGGCGTGGCGGCGCTCGCCGCCTGACGCTCGCCGTCGGCACGCGCGTTCTCGCGGCCGGGGCGTGCGCCATGCGCCGGGGCGGTGGTGAGCGATAGCTCCGCGACGTCCCGGCGAACGGATCGCGCCGACAATTTTCGCCCGGAGCGGGGGCAAGCCCGTCCGAGGCTTGCAGCACGGCGACGAGCCGCTATGCCGCCGCTATGACCGGCGCTCAACTCACGCTCTACAATTCGCTGACCCGCAGCCTGGAAACCTTCCAGCCGCTCGATCCCGAACAGGGCGTGCGCGTCTATTCCTGCGGCCCCACGGTCTACAACTATGCCCATCTCGGCAATCTGCGCGCCTATATATTCACCGACACGCTGAGCCGGGTGCTGACCTGGAAGGGCTATTCCCTCACCCATGTCATCAACATCACCGATGTCGGCCATCTGACGTCGGACGCCGATGCCGGCGACGACAAGATGGAAGCGGCGGCCCGGGCGCAGGCGAAGAGCATCTGGGACATCGCGGCGCACTATACCGCGGCGTTCAAGCAGAATGTCGCCGATCTCAACATCCGGCAGCCCTCGCGCTGGTCGGTCGCGACCGATCACATCGCCGAGATGATCGACTTCGCCGAGAAAATCGCGCCCGAACATTGCTACGAACTCGATTCCGGCCTGTATTTCGACGTGACCACCGTGCCCGACTATGGCCGCCTGGCCGGCAACCAGGACGACGCGGCCGAAGGGCGGATCGATCCGGTGGCGGGCAAGCGCCATCCGCAGGACTTCGCGATCTGGCGCAAGTCGCCTGCGGGCGAGCAGCGCCAGATGGAATGGGACAGCCCCTGGGGCAAGGGCGCACCGGGCTGGCATCTCGAATGCTCCGTGATGAGCATCAAATATCTGGGCGCCCCGTTCGACATCCATACCGGCGGCATCGATCACCGCGAGATCCATCATCCCAACGAGATCGCGCAGAATCAGGCCTTTTGCGGCTGCGGCGATTCGGGCGCGCATTTCTGGATGCACAACAATTTCCTGGTGGATCGCCAGGGGAAGATGAGCAAGTCCAAGGGCGGCTTCACCACGCTCCAGTCGCTGATCGACGCGGGCGTGCACCCCCTCGCCTATCGCCTGCTCTGCCTCCAGGCCCAGTATCGCAGCGAACTGGAATTCTCGGCCGAGAATCTGGCAGCGGCGCTCACCCGGCTGAAGCGGCTGGTGATGACGGTGAGCGCGCTCAAGGCGCGTGCCGAGGGCGATGGCACCGCCCCCGAGGCGTGGCTGGCGCGGCTCGACGAAGCGGTGTCGGACGATCTCAACACGCCCAGGGCGCTGCCGGTGCTCGACGAGCTGCTCGCCGAGAAGAAGCTGTCGCCCGCCGATCGCCTGGCCGGGCTCGCCGCATTCGACGCGGTGCTGGGCCTGCGGCTGCTCGAGCTGACTCGCGAGGAGCTGCGCCTGCGCCCGGCGGGCGCCGCGATCACCGCCCAGGAGATCGAGGACCGGCTGGTCGAGCGCAAGGAAGCACGGCTGGTGAAGGACTTCCAGCGCTCCGACACGATCCGCGACGAACTCGCCGCCGCCGGCATCGAAGTGATGGACGGCGACCCGATGGGCTGGGACTGGAAGCCGGGGCTCTGATGGCGGACAAGTCTCGATTTGAAACCGGGCAGGGCGCGCGCTAGCCTCCGGTCCATGAAGGCCGTACTCCCCGCCCTCGCCCGCCCGCTGGTGGAGCCGCAGCTCCCCGCCGGGCTCGACGTCCACTGGTTCACGAGCACCGAGGAAGCCGTCGCGCTCGCGGCGGACGCCGATATCGGCTGGCTCGACAACAATGATCCGCGCGCCTGGGCACGCGCCGTGGCGGCGGCCGGCAAGCTGCAATGGCTCTCGACCATCTATGCCGGGCTCGACGCACTCGATACCGGCCTGTTGCGGGCTCGCGGCACGCGCGTGACCAACGGCAGCGGCGTCAATGCGCACACCGTCGCCGAATACGCCGTGATGGGCGCGCTCGTCGCGGCCAAGCGCTTCGACCAGGTGGTGCGTGCCGCCGATCGCCAGGAATGGCCGGTGGACGCTCCCGGCAAGCTCGAACTGTTCGAGAGCCGGGCGCTCGTGATCGGCTATGGGACGATCGGGCGGCTGATCGGGGAGCGGCTCGCGGGATTCGGCGTCGAAGTGACCGGCGTCACTCGCTCCGGCGCCGAAGGCACGGTGGGGCCGGACGAATGGCGCACGCTGCTGCCCGAAACCGACTGGGTGTTTCTCGCCGCGCCCGCCACCGCGGAGAGCCGCGCGATGATCGGCACCGGGGAACTGGCCGCGATGAAGCCCTCCGCCTGGATCGTGAATGTCGGCCGCGGCGAGCTGATCGACCAGGATGCGCTGATCGAGGCCTGCACCCGCCGCCGCATCGCGGGTGCCTTTCTCGACACGGTGACACCCGAGCCGCTGCCGCCCGGGCATCCGCTCTGGACCACGCCCAATGTGATCCACTCGATGCACCTGTCGGGCCGCAGCCAGACCCGGATGTTCCTGCGCGCCGCCGCATTGTTCGTGGAAAATATCCAGGCCTTCGCGGACGGGCGGCCGTTGCGGAACGAAGTCGATCTTTCCGCTGGCTATTAGAGACCCGAGTTCCCGCTTGCATCCCGCGGCCTTGCGCTATTAGTTAGTCCCATGCCTAACAAAATCGATGCTGCCTTCGCAGCGCTCGCCGATCCCACTCGCCGCGCGGTGATCGAGCGGCTCGGCGATGGCCCGGCCAGCGTGAGCGCGCTTGCCGCGGGCTTCACCATGGCGATGCCGAGCTTCCTCCAGCATATCCGCCTGCTCGAGGGCGCCGGTCTCGTCCACACCGAGAAGGCGGGCCGGGTGCGCACCTGCACGCTGGAGCCGCTCGCCCTGGCAGCAGTGGAGCAATGGATCATCGAGCGCCGCCGCGCGACCGAGGCGCGCTACGACCGCCTCGCCCATTTCCTCGACGCCCAGGACAAGGAGAACGACCATGGCTGAAGCCGTCCACGACAAGTTCGTCATCGAGCGCCGCTTCAAGCAGGGCCCGGCCAGGGTGTTCGCAGCCTTCGCCAACGAGGAGGGCAAGGCGCGCTGGTTCTCGGGGCCCAACGAGAGCTGGGAAATGGTCGATCGCCATTTCGACTTCCGGGTCGGCGGCACCGAGCATCTGGAAGGCAAGTGGCAGAGCGGCACGGTCACCCGCTTCGACTGTTCCTATCACGACATCGTGCCGGACAGGCGCATCGTCTATGCCTATCGCATGAAGCTGAACGGCAAGCCGATCTCGGTGAATCTCTGCTCGATCGAGCTGCTGCCCGATGGCGACGGCACTCGCCTGCTCCATACCGAGCACGGCATCTATCTGGACGGCTATGCGGACAATGGATCCCGCTTCCACGGGATCGGCCTCCAGTACGACAAGCTGGGAGAGACGCTGCCCGATTGACGGCTTCGTTGCGTCACGGCGGGCATTCGTCGCGGAACGCTATTCCCGCCCCATTTCACGCGCGAGCACGGCGCCCGTCCCTTCCCAGGGTTCAGGAGGACCGACATGCCCGTGACCGCTCGCCCTGCCGCCTTCGCGCCCGCTCTGCTGCTCGCCGCGACTGCCTGTTTCGCCAGCGCGCCGGACAAGGCCGCCGCCAATGCATCCGAAGCGGCCGCCGAGGGTGTGCAGCAGCGCATTGCCATCACGGGCGATGTCCAGGTGCCGGCGGGTGTGGGGATGGAAGGCGGCAAGGTCGTCGCCTGCTCCTCTCCCTATCAGAGCTGCAAGACCAAGATCGAGGCGCCGTTGCGCCACGCCGGCGGCACGAGTTGGACCTATGCGCTCGCGCTGCCCGATCGCGGGCCGTGGCAGCTCATCGCCTGGAAGGACGTAGACGGAGACGACGAGGCGTCGCCAGGCGATTATCTGGGCATCGCCCGCGACGGTGCGGAGATCGCGGCCCCGGCCAGCGCGGTGCGTATCGCAGTGAAGCGAGTCGAAGGGGACCAGACTTCGGCCAAGGCATCGAACGGCGATATTCCGGGGCTGGCGGGCAGCTGGTCGCAGGCCTCGACCGGGACCGAGCTGGTGATCGGTTCCAAGATCAAGTTCCAGCCGAGCATGGCGACCGGCTATGGCACCAATCTGGGCGGCACCTTCGGCCCCGGATCGGCGACCAACACGACGATCGTGACCGAGTCGATGCCGGTCACCGTGCGGCGCCAGATGAGCCTCGTCATCCGCCAGGACGGCACCTTCACCTGGCGGATCACCAAGACCCAGCCGGAAGGCAAAAGCTGCACCAAGACGATCACCCAGGAGAAGCTGGGCCGCATTCAGACAGCGGGCGGCAAGATGATCTTCGCGATCCAGGGCGGGCAGGAAAGCTGGAGCGGCTGCGGCAAGGGCGGCTCGGGCACGATCTCGCCGCGCAGCGAGACGTACAGCTACAGCAATGCCGGCGGCGCACTCAGGATCACCGGACCGGGGGGCGTGAACTGGGCGTTCCGCCGCGGCTGAGCAATTTACCCAGGCAGGGAAATTTTACGCTTGCGCAGTTTTACCCAGTAAGGGTAAGCGGTCTGCATCATGACGACTCTGGCAGGCACCAAGATCCGCCGCTTCCGCGAGGAACGCTCCCTCACCCGCGCTGCGTTCGGCGCGTGGTTCGACATTCCGGGCTCCACCGTGCAGGGCTGGGAGAAGGACGGCAAGCGCGCGAACGCCAAGGTCATGAACCTGATCGCCGCACATGGCATTGCGGGTGCCGCCGATTGGAACGTCACCGTGCGCGATGCGGAGAACGACATGCATGCGAGCTGGAGCCCGTCGAGCTGGAAGGCGGCCGAGGCGCGCCAGCTGCCCAATTACCCCGATCAGGGCGCGCTCGAAGCGGCGACCACGCAGCTCACTTCCTTCCCGCCCCTCGTATTCGCCGGCGAGGCGCGCGAGCTGACCAGCGAGCTGGCCAAGGTCTCGCGCGGCGAGGCGTTCCTGCTCCAGGGCGGCGATTGCGCCGAGAGCTTCGCCGAGTTCCATCCGAACAACATCCGCGACACGTTCCGCGTCATCCTCCAGATGGCGGTCGTGCTCACCTTCGCGTCGAAGCTGCCGACGGTGAAGCTCGGGCGCATGGCCGGCCAGTTCGCCAAGCCGCGCTCGGCCGATACCGAGACGATCAACGGCGTCGAGCTGCCGAGCTATCGCGGCGACAATGTCAACGACATCGCCTTCACTCCCGAGGCGCGCATCCCCGATCCGCAGCGCATGGTGCAGGGCTATTCGCAATCGGCCGCGACGCTCAACCTGCTGCGCGCCTTCGCGCAGGGCGGCTATGCCAATCTGCACCAGGTTCACAGATGGACCCACGATTTCATGGGCCGCAGCCCCTGGGCGAAGAAATATGCCGATCTGGCCGACCGGATCGGCGAGGCGCTCGACTTCATGGCCGCCTGCGGCATCGATGCGGACAGCGTGCCGCAGCTCAAGGCCACCAATTTCTACACCAGCCACGAGGCGCTGCTCCTTCCCTATGAAGAGGCGCTGACTCGCCAGGATTCGCTGACCGGCGACTGGTATGACACCAGCGCCCATTTCCTCTGGATCGGCGACCGCACGCGCTTCGAGGGTTCGGCGCATGTCGAGTTCCTGCGCGGCATCGGCAATCCGATCGGCATGAAGTGCGGCCCCAGCCTCGAGCCCGACGCATTGCTGCGCCTGCTCGACACACTCAACCCGAGCCGCACGCCCGGGCGGATGACGCTGATCACGCGCTATGGCCATGACAAGATCGAGGCCGGCCTGCCCAAGCTCGTCCGCGCGGTGAAGCGCGAGGGGCATCCGGTGGTGTGGAGCTGCGATCCGATGCACGGCAACGTGATCAAGGCGGCGAACGGCTATAAGACGCGGCCGTTCGAGCGGATCCTGGCCGAAGTGCGCGGCTTCTTCGCGGTTCATCGCGCGGAGGGCACGTTCGCCGGCGGGATCCATGCCGAGATGACGGGACAGAACGTCACCGAGTGCACGGGCGGCGCGATCGACATCACCGAACAGGGCCTGGCCGATCGCTACCATACCCATTGCGACCCACGTCTCAATGCGGGGCAAAGTCTGGAACTTGCCTTTCTGCTGGCCGAAATGCTCAATGAGGAAATGGCAGAGCGCCGTAAGGCCGCCGCTTGATAGATTATTGCGGAACAGATCCGTAATTTAGCGGATTTACATCGCTGCCGGCATCTTGGATGGACTGCGCTTTACGCGGAGTTTTAGTTGGCAACGGTGAGGGAGCGTCTGCCAGAGAACTGGGCTGTGCCGGTACGTCCGGCGCTAATGCTGTTTGCCGGTGCCTTGATCGGTTGCGTCAGCTGGGCCCTGTGGCATCGCTTCACCGGCCGAAACCCTCCGATCGGCATCGCCATCGGCGTATCGGTGAGCGGCCTGATATTGAGCAGCACGCGGCTCTGGCCGCTGCTCGCGATCGCCGTGCTCGCCACCTATGAGATATTCGAACCCCAATATCCGCTGGTGGCCAAGCTCGCCGCTGCGATGGGCCTGGCACTCGGCGCGCTGGTCACCGCGACGATCATCCGGCGGCGCGGCGTGCGGCCCACCGAATTGCTCGATCCGCGCTCGATCCTGTGGGTGTTCGTCGCGGCGCTGGCAGGATCGCTCCTGGCAGCGGGGATCGTCGCGCTCGGCACGATCGCGGCGGGACGGCCGACCAGCTTCGTCGAGAAGTTCGCGCAGCAGGGCCTGGGCATGATCCTGGCGGCCCCGCTCGTGCTCGTCTGGGCAAGGCCGCTGCACGAGCGCTGGTCGTTCTTCCGATGGACGGGCTTCGTCGCGACCATGCTGCTTTGCGCGGTCGTGACGACGATCGTCTTCCTGCTGCCGCGCGAAGATCCCGTCGCCTGGGCGATATTCCCGCCGCTCGTGCTCGCGGCATTGGGCTGGCACCTGCGCGGCGCTACCGTCGCCATGGCCATCTGCGCAGTGATCGTGCTGTGGAGCACCGAGATCGCCACCGGGCCCTTCGCGCTCGCCGCACCCGACAATCGCGTGCTGCTGGCCCAGATGTTCGTCGCGGTCACTTGCGCGACCATCGTTCTGCTCGCCGCCCATGCGGACGAGCGCCATGCCGAGGACAAGCTCCGCATCGCCGCCAAGCGGCTCGAGGTCTCGCGGCGCAACCTCACCAACATGGCGCGCGACGCCGCCACCGCAGTGGCGATCCTCGATCTGGACATGCGCTATGTCGCCGCCTCGCAACGCTATGTCGCCGATCATCGCCTGCCCGAGGACATGGCGCTCGAGGGGCACAGCCATTTCGAGGTCTTCCCCGATTGCCCCGCCGAGCGCCGGGCCATGTTCGCGCGCGTGCTGGACGGCGAGCAGCTCTCGGGCGACGGCGATCCGCTGCGGCATTCCGACGGCAGCGTCGACTATGTCCGCTGGAGCCACCGCCCCTGGTACGACGAGGACGATCGCATCGCGGGCATCGTGCTGGCCAGCGAGATCGTCACTGCCGAGATGGAGGCGCGCCGCAAGCTGGAAGAGGCCGAGCGCCGCTATCGCGCCGTGTTCGAGCAGGCCGGGGTCGGCGTGGGCCGGCTCTCGCTCGAAGGCGTGTTCCTGGAAGTCAACGATCGGATCTGCGAGCTCACCGGCCATCCCCGCGAAGCGCTGATCGGCGAGAGCTGCCGCAAGACCAGCACCGCCGAGGAATGGCCGGCCACTATCGAGGGAATCCAGGCGCTCGCGCGGGGCGAGGTCCCCTATTATTCGGACGACCGCATGGTGGTGACGCATGACGGCGAGCTGCGTCCCGTGCATTGCACCGCCAATCTCGTCCGCTCGGGCGACGCCACCGAGGACTATATCGCCGTGGTGCTCCAGGATATCACGCCGCGTATCGCCGCCCAGCGCGCGCTGGCGGAGAGCGAGAAGTTGCTCCGCCTTGCCCAGGAGGCCGCCGGCGTGGGCGTGTGGGAGATCGACCTGGTGCGCGGCGGATCGCGCCACTCCCCACAGAGCGCACGGCTGTTCGGCCTCGAATGGCACGAGAGCGAGTATCGCATGGCCGATGTCGCCGATCGGCTCGGCACGGAACAGGTCGCCGAGCTGCGCAAGGCGATCGTCAGCGCCAGGCGGATCAAGGGCCCGCTCGACATGACATTGCGGCTGACGATGCCCGATGGCGAGGCGCGCTGGGTGACGCTGCAGGGCCGCTACGACCCGCATGACGGGGAACCGCGATTGCTCGGCCTGGTGATCGACATCACGCACGACGTGGAAGCCGATGCCCAGCTGCGCGAAGTGCACGAGAAGCTGCTCCGCCTCGCCCGGTTGAACGCAATGGGGGCGATGGCCTCCACGCTGGCGCACGAGCTCAACCAGCCGCTCGCGGCGATCACCAACTATCTCGAAGCCTGCCGCTACCTCACGCGCTCACGCGGCGATCCGGACCACGACATCCTCGACGCGCTCGACCGCGCCCGGGCGCAGGCGCTCCGGGCCGGCGACATCATCCGCAAGATCCGCTCCTTTACGGTGAGCGGCGAGATCGTCCAGGCAAGCCTGGACCTGAACGCGGTGATCTATTCGGCCTGTGCCGCGGTGCGGCAGCTCAAGATTGCGCGAGACGCGAGGATCGACTGCGATCTCGATCCGGCACCCGCCAATCTGATCGGCGACGCACTCCAGATCGAGCAGGTGCTGAGCAATCTGATCCGCAATGGCGTGGAAGCGACGGCGGCCCGCGCCCGGCGCGAAATGAGTGTGACGACGCGCGTCGGGCGCGAGGAAGTGCTCGTCCAGATCGCCGATAGCGGACCGGGCCTCAGCGAAGCGATGCTCGACAATCTGTTCGAGCCGTTCCGCACCACCAAGGAAAGCGGCACCGGGCTGGGCCTGCCGATCTGCCGCACGATCGTGGAAGCGCATGGCGGCCGGCTCTGGGCCGAGAACGGCCCGGGCGGCGGCGCGATCTTCAGCTTCGCGCTGCCGATCGCGGAGGCAGACGAAACCATCCAGCCCCATGACGAAATATACTGAAACACCGCTGCAAGACCCAGGCTCCAGGAGCGATCTCAGCCGGCGCCTTGCCCCTCTGTGCCGCCGGCTTCCCCCAACCTACGGGGCGGCCGGACTGCAATTTCCGGCCGCCCTGGCCTTTCTCGGTCCAGCCAGGCCCTTCTCAGCCTGGAGCATGGCAGACCGCCTCGATGTTGAGCCCGTCGGGATCGAGCACGAAGGCGGCATAATAATTCGGGTGATAATGGGGTCTCAGCCCCGGCGCGCCATGGTCGCGCCCGCCCGCCGCCAGCGCCGCCGCGTGAAAGGCATCGACTTCGGCCCGTGTGCCGGCACGAAAGGCAATGTGCGTCCCCTCGCCCACGCGCTCATTGTCGCCGATCCAGAAGAAGGGATCATCGCCCATGCCGAAGCCATGGGCGTTGCCGCCCGAGCCATTCTCCCGGGCCGGCACGGTCATCAGCAGCGTGATGCCGAGCGGAGCCAGGGCAGCCGCATAGAAATGTCTCGAAGCCTCGGCGTCCGAGACCGCGAAGCCGACATGATCGAGCACCAGCCTTCTCCTTGTCAGGGATAGAGATCGACGACCTCCGCGCCCTCGCCTTCCGCGGCGAGCAGCAATGTGCGGTGGCAATGTTCGGGATTGCGCTCGAAACAGAGCAAGGCGCTCGGCCTTTCCGCCGCCAGCGCACGCATCATCGCCGCTTCCGCCTGCGCCTCGGGCAGATGGAGCTGCCCGGCATAGACCTGGCGCAGCGTCTTCACATCGCCCTTCTTCGCGGCATCGCGGCCGGGCTTGGGCGTACCCAGGTTCTTCAGCAGCACATAATCGATCCCCGCCGCCTTGAGGCTCGCCGCCAGGATGTTCTTCGAGAAGCCCGGCCGGCGCGAGAGCGGCACCGCGCGCACGTCGATCACGCGCTCAACCCCGGCTGCGCGCAACGCGGCGATGAACGCGTCCATCGTCGTCGCCTCATAGCCGATGGTGAAGACCCTCATGCGATCGCCTTCTCTCCCCGGAGCGCATGGACCGCACCCCAGGCGATCAACACCTGGCCGGCGAAATAGGTCGGCCAGACCAGCAGCTGCGGGATCGGCGAGCCGGAGAGCGGCCCCATGCGCAGGAAGATCAGCCAGTCGGAAGCGAAGAACAGGAGTGCGCCCATCGCCACCAGCGTGCCGAGCCGGCTGAGCATCGCCGACGCGGTCATCAGCGCGAGACCGAACACATAGACACCGAGCAGCTCCGGATTGGGCAGTGTCCCGAACAGATACCAGGCCAGCACCGCGACTGCAGCGGCAACCGGCGGAGCGATCCAGTTGGCGGCGGCGATGCGGCGGTGGCGGAGATAGAGATAGCTTGCCAGCAGATGGCCGGCCATGAACGCCACTCCGCCGATGGTGAAGCCGTGCAGCTCGAGCAGCACGTCGCCCAGCGCGCCGAGCGCCAGCACCGCACCGATCATCCGTCCGTCCTGGTTCACGGCCTTCCCGCGCGCCCAGAAGGCGAGCAGGCCGACACCGGCACCCTTCCAGACAATGGCGGCGATGCCGCCGGTCTCCAGCCAGTAATTGGCGTAATAGCTGACGCCGGCGACGATCGCGGCGGCGAAGAGCGGTTCGATGCGATTTCGGTCCATGCCCCCTTGATGCCGCGTGACTGGCGCTCTGCCAAGCATGGCTCTATCGGAGGCCGATGCACGACATCCACATCATCGGCGGCGGCCTTGCCGGCTCGGAAGCCGCCTGGCAGCTCGCAAGCAAGGGTTTCAAGGTCCGCCTCTCCGAAATGCGCGGCAGCGGCACCATGACGCCGGCGCACCAGACCCACGGGCTCGCCGAGCTGGTATGCTCCAACAGCTTCCGTTCGGACGATGCGCAGAACAACGCGGTCGGCCTGCTTCATCAGGAAATGCGCGATCTGGGCTCGCTGATCATGGCCGAGGGCGACAAGCACAAGGTGCCCGCCGGCTCGGCGCTGGCTGTGGATCGCGACGGCTTCTCCGCGGGCGTGACCGCGGCGCTCGCGGCCCATCCGAACATCGAGATCGTCCGCGAGCGGGTGGACAGGCTGCCCGAGACCGGGCCGACGATCGTCGCCACCGGCCCCCTCACCGCCCCGGGCCTGGCCGAGAGCATCGGCGCCGCCACCGGCAAGGACCAGCTCGCATTCTTCGATGCGATCGCGCCGATCGTGCACCGCGAGAGCATCGACACGGAGATCGCCTGGTTCCAGTCGCGCTGGGACAAGGTCGGCCCCGGGGGCACGGGCAAGGACTATATCAACTGCCCGATGACCAAGGACCAGTATCTTGCCTTCCATGCGGCATTGCTCGCCGGCGAGAAGACCGAGTTCCGCGAATGGGAGAACGTCCCCTATTTCGAAGGCTGCATGCCGATCGAAGTGATGGCCGAGCGCGGCGTCGAGACGCTGCGCTTCGGCCCGATGAAGGGCGTGGGGCTCGACGATCCCAGGACCGGGCGCTGGCCCTATGCGGTGGTTCAGCTGCGGCAGGACAATGCCTCGGGCACGCTGTGGAACATGGTCGGCTTCCAGACGAAGCTGAAATATGCAGAGCAGGTTGCGCTGTTCAGGACGATCCCCGGCCTCGAGAATGCGGAATTCGCGCGACTTGGCGGTCTCCACCGCAACACGTTCATCAAGTCACCCGAGTTGCTCGACGGCGAGCTGCGCCTGCGGAGTGCGCCGCATATCCGCTTCGCCGGGCAGATCACCGGCTGCGAGGGCTATGTCGAGAGCTCGGCGATCGGCCTGCTCGCCGGTCGCTTCGCGGCCGCCGAACTGGCGGGCGAGACGCTGAGCGCGCCGCCGCGCGAGATGGCGCTGGGCGCCCTGCTCTCGCACATCACCGGCGAGGCGGAGGCCGAGACCTATCAGCCGATGAACGTCAATTTCGGGCTTTTCCCGCCGATCCCGGGCAAGACCAGGAAAGCCGATCGCAAGCAGATGTACACCGGCCGGGCGCGCGAAGCGATGCAGGGCTGGATGGCTCAGCCTTCATTGTCGTCCGCTTCCTGACGCGGAGCCGCCGGCGTCTGCGCCTTGGCCGGAGCGCAGACGCAGCGCGGCTTGGCGGCGCGCTTGACCGCGGTGGTGGCGAACTCGGCGCGGGTGAGCGTGCCCGACTTGTCCTTGTCCGCGCCGGCGAAACGCTCAACGGCCTTTATCGACCATTCCTCGAAGCTCAGCTTGCCGTCGCGATCGGTATCGAGCTTGGCGAAGAGCTTGCGGCGCAGGGCGAAGAACTCGTCCCTGGCGATGCTGTCGTTCTTGTCCTTGTCGAGCCGGTCGAAGCGCTTCTGCTCGCGCGTCTTCGCGGCGGCGCTGGGCGGCTCGGCGGGAAGATCCTGCTCCGCTTCGGATGCAATTGCCCCCTTGGGTACCGGAGGAAGCCTGGCCTCGGTGCTCGCACTGCCCCGAAACAGGAACAAACCAGCAACGACCAGCAGCAGCGTACCGCCCGCACCCGCCAAATAGCGCCACATCGTCTCTCTCCCCCTAGAGAATTCGAAGCTAACCCGCCGGCAGGGTCAGCGTCCAGTGAGGCGATGCCAGAGCAGCCGCCCGACTCGCGAGGGCGCGCCGGCCGGTTTGGGCGCTTCGGCCAGGTCGAGCCTTGCCCGATGCGCGAGAGCGCCCAGCGCCCGCCCCGCTCGGCTCCAGCGGACACCGGTGGCGGCATCGAGCAACGGCCGGGCGAGATCCCGGGCCACGGCGCTTTCCCTGTCCGCCTGAAGATTGCCGGCCAGGTCGGCGAGCGCCCATCCCTGCCCCGCCGCGGCCAGCGGATCGCGCCTGCTGCCGAGCAGGTCCCCGGCCGCGATGAACAACTGCCCCCGTCCCTCGCCGAACCGGCGCATCGCATCGGCGTGGAGGGCCTCCTCCTCGATCAGCACTTCCCAGCCATGGACGATCGGCACCAGCGATACCCCGGTGACGCCGTGCGGCAGCACCTCGGTTTCCAGCGCCTTGAGCACGGGCTCGGCCGGGGCCGGCGCATGGTCCAGCTTCTCCAGCGCCTCGCGCCACCAGGCGAGCCGCATCTGGCCCAGCGCCGGCTCGCGGGTGGTGCGCAGCAGCCGCGCCAGCGCATCGTCGAGCGCAAGCAGCGCCTGCAATCCCGACTGGGCCGCGCGCGGGGCGTAGGTAAGGATCAGGTCACGTTCCGGATCGACGGCTTGGTTCGGTTCCACGAGCCTCCTCTAGGGCCTGCCACCCGCGCACGGAAGAGCGCGGCGCGGTTTAGAGATGCATTAACCGGCATCATGCGATCAGGCATCGAACTACAATTTCCGGGTCTAGGCTGGACATCAGAATATGCGGGAAACGGGGCGCCAAACCGCTGACATCGCACGTCGCCGAAGCTTGCTGGTTCGCCTGCGCAACGATCGCGCGGGGAACACGCTGGCCATGATGGCGATCGCGCTGATTCCTCTGCTGGGTTTCGTAGGCTCTGCCGTCGATACCGCCCGGCTATACCTGATCAAGGTGCGCATGCAGCAGGCATGCGACGCCGGCGCACTGGCGGGCCGCAAGTTCATGGCATCGAGCGCCAGCACCACGCTCGACCAGGCCGCCACCGATCAGGCAAACGCCTTTTTCCGCAACAATTTCAAGACCGGCACCTATGGGGTGAACGTCGTCAACTTCACTCCGACCAAGACCGCCGACAACCAGGTGTCGGGCAGCGCCACGGCCACCGTGCCGATGACGCTGACGTCGATGCTGGGCTTCAACAACACCCAGATCACGGTCACTTGCGAAGCGCGCTACGACGTCGCTGATCTCGATGTGATGTTCGTGCTCGATACCACCGGTTCGATGGCCTACACCGCCAGCGACACCAACATGTCCGGCCAGTCGATCAATTCCTATACGCGCAGCGACGGCACCACCGGCTATTACACCCAGGAAAAGAGCAACGCGCGCATCAAGGCGCTGCGCGCCGCCGTGCTCAACTTCTACGATACGCTGACATCCTCGGCCGATCCGACGACGAACATCCGCTACGGGTTCGTACCTTATTCCTCGACGGTGAATGTCGGGAAAATCATCCCGAGCAACTATCTCGTCAGCGGCACCTACACCTATTCCACTCGCGTGCCCTATGAGCAGAACAGCGGCTCTCCGAGCGCCACGACCTACAACAACACCAACCAGGCCACCTGCAACGGCTATGCCGGCAAGACCGGCTACAGCTCGTCCGGCCAGGCCACGGTGAAGACGGTCTCGTGGAGTTCGAGCAACAACAAATGCACCGTCACCAGCCAGACGGTGCAGCTCTATTACAAGTTCGGCTATCTGCCGGTCGATATATCGCAATATGTCCTGGGCGGCTGGGTGAACGATCCGACCAAGGTCAATGGCTCGCAGTCCAAGTGGCAGGGCTGCGTCGAGGAGCGCGACACCCAGGCGCTGACCGCTTTCACTCAGACCGCGCTGCCCTATGACCTGGACCCGGACCTGGCCGCGACCAGCGACAGCACGAAATGGCGGCCGATGTGGCCGGACGTGGTGTATGAGCGCTACAATTACTACGGCCCCACGAACACGACCAACGTGATCAGCTCCAGCGCCGACGGGAGCAGCCGCTATGAGAATTATGGTGACAGCGCGAAGCTCAGCAGCGGCTATGTGAGCTGCGGCAAGCAGGCGCAGCGCCTCGCGACGATGACGCGCCAGCAAGTGTCGGACTTCCTCAACGATCCGGATTTTCGCCCGTTGGGCGGCACCTATCACGATACCGGCATGATCTGGGGCACGCGCCTGATCAATCCGAACGGCCCGTTCAAGGCGGATACCGCCGCCTGGCCGGGTCGCAACCCGCCGATCCGCCACATCGTGTTCATGACCGACGGCCAGATGGCGCCCAACATCGACATCTACGGCATGTACGGCCTCGAGCATTACGACTGGCGGGTGACCGGGAACGACTATAATTCGATTACCGATCGCCATAATGCTCGCTTCCTGGCGGAGTGCGAGGCGGCGAAGCGGCGCGGCATCACCGTATGGGTGATCGCCTTTGGCGACGCGATGACCGCCGAGGAACAGCAATGTGCGTCGTCGTCGGGCAACGCCTTCTCGGCGAGCAGCGATACGCAGCTCAACAGCGCCTTTCAGACGATCGCCTCGCGCGTCGCCATGCTGCGGATCTCGAAATGACGGCGGGCGCCCGGGCGATGCTTCGGCGCCTGTGCCGGGACGACCGCGGCATCGCCGCGGTCGAGTTCGCCATCCTGGCGCCCGTTCTGCTCGTGCTGATCATGGGACTGATGGACATCGCCTACAATGCCTATGCGCAAGCGGCACTTGAGGGCGCGATGCAGAAGGCCGGCCGCGACAGCGGCATCGAGGCGGCAAACACCTCGACCATCGACGAAAACCTCAAGGCGAAGGTCAGGGTCGTCATCCCGAACGCAACCTTCCTGATCACGCGCAAGAGCTATTCGAGCTTCGGCACCGCCGCACCCGAGCGCTTCGATGACGCCAACAACAATGGTCAGTACGACTCGGGTGAATGCTTCTACGACGTCAACGGCAACAGGGTGTGGGACCGGGATCCAGGGATTACCGGCCAGGGCGGTGCGAGCGACGTGACACTCTACACCGTCACCGTCAGCTACAACCGGCTATTCCCACTCGCCAAGCTGCTCGGCTGGCCGCAGACCCAGACGACAACTGCCACGACGCTGCTCAAGAACCAGCCCTATCAGACCCAGGCTGTGCCGACGGTGACCAAGATATGCAGTTGAGAATCATCCTCAACCGACGCCGCCGTCGCGCGCTGCGCAGCCTGGCCGGCGACAGGTCCGGCACCTCGCTGATCGAGTTCGCGCTCGGGCTCCCGCTACTTCTGCTGGCGGGCCTGTGGGGCATCGAACTCACCCATTTCGCCATCATGAACCAGCGCGTGAGCCAGCTCACACTGGAGCTTGCCGACAATGCCTCACGTGTCGGCCTGTTCAGCGGGCAGACGACGATCCAGCTGCGCGAGGCGGACATCAACGACGTGCTCCAGCAAACGCGGCTTCATGGCAGCGCGATCGACCTCACCACCAAGGGCCGGGTGACGCTATCGAGCCTCGAGAACGTCAAGCAAAGCTACGACACCGCTGCAACGCAGCGCATCCACTGGCAGCGTTGCATCGGTACGTTGAGCGGCACCAGCTATGATTCCAGCTATGGCACCACCAGCGTCACTGCCGGCACTACCGCCACACAGGCCGATGCCGGCACCGCGGCCCCGAACGGCATGGGCGATGCAGGCTCGCAGGTCAGCGCTCCGCCCAATTCGGGAGTGATGTTCGTAGAGGTCAACTATCTCTACACACCGCTGGTCGGGGCGGGCTGGTTCACCAGCCAGCAGCGGCTGCACTATATCGCGTCGTTCATCGTTCGCGACAATCGCGACTTCTCCAAGCTCTACAATCCGGCACCCGCCGCGACCAAAGCGACCTGCGACCTGCATTCGAGCTGAGATGTGCGGGCGATCGCGGCGGCGAAGCCCGCAGGCCCCGCCACCGCGACCGGTTCAGCCCCTGTAGGTAACCTTCTTCACCGCCGCGACTACCTTGTCCGCAGTGATCAATGCCAGCTTCTCGAGATTCGCGGCATAGGGCAGCGGCACGTCCTCGTTGGTGACGCGCAGCACCGGCGCGTCGAGATCGTCGAAGCCCTGCTCCATCGCCACCGCGACGATCTCCGACGAGATCGAGCAGACCGGCCAGCCTTCCTCGACCACCACCATGCGGTTGGTCTTCTTCAGGCTTTCGAGCACCGTCGCGGTGTCGAGCGGGCGCAGCGTGCGCAGGTCGATCACTTCCGCATCCACGCCCTCGGCCGCCAGCTTCTCGGCAGCTTCCAGCGCCACGCCCACGCCGATCGAATAGCTCACGATCGTCACGTCCTTGCCGGTGCGGACGATGCGCGCCTTGCCGATCGGCAGCACGTAATCGTCGAGCTTCGGCACTTCGAAGGTGCGGCCGTACATCAGCTCGTTCTCGAGGAACACGACCGGGTCTTCCGACCGGATCGCCGCCTTGAGCAGGCCCTTGGCGTCCTGCGCGTCATAGGGGGCGATCACGATCAGGCCGGGGACGCTGGCGTACCACGGGCCATAGTTTTGCGAGTGCTGCGCCGCAACGCGCGAGGCGGCGCCGTTGGGCCCGCGGAACACGATCGGGCAACGCATCTGGCCGCCGGACATGTAGTTGGTCTTGGCCGCCGAGTTCACGATGTGGTCGATCGCCTGCATCGCGAAGTTGAAGGTCATGAACTCGACGATCGGCTTGAGGCCGCCCATCGCCGCCCCCGAACCCAGGCCGGCAAAGCCATATTCGGTGATCGGCGTGTCGATCACGCGCTTGGCACCGAACTCCTCGAGCAGGCCCTGCGTGACCTTGTAGGCGCCCTGATACTCGGCGACTTCCTCGCCCATCACGAAGACGCGCGGATCCTTGCGCATCTCCTCGGCCATCGCGTCGCGCAGCGCCTCGCGAACAGTCGTCTTGACCATCTCGGTGCCCTCGGGGATCGCCGGATCCTTGACGGTGGCGGCCTTCTCGCTGGCAAGCTGCTTGGTGCCGCTGTCGGCCTTTTTCGGGCCGCCGTCCTCGCCGGCGGCGGGCTCCTCGGCCTTGGGCGCCTCGGCGGCGGGGGCCGGCGCGGGCGCAGGTGCCGAAGCATCCTCGCCCTCACCCGCGATCGTCGCGATCACGGTGCCGACCTTCACATTGTCGGTGCCTTCGGCGACCAGGATCTTCGCGATCGTGCCCTCGTCGACGGCCTCGAACTCCATCGTCGCCTTGTCGGTCTCGATCTCGGCGAGGATGTCGCCCGACTTCACCGTGTCGCCTTCCTTGACGAGCCACTTGGCGAGCGTGCCTTCTTCCATGGTGGGCGACAGCGCCGGCATCTTCAGTTCGATCGCCATCTCAGTAGGACTCCACCAGCACGTCGGTATATAGTTCGGAAGGATCGGGCTCGGGCGTCTGCTCGGAGAAGTCCGCCGCCTCATTCACGATCTTGCGGATCTCCGCCTCGATCGCCTTCAGCTCCGCCTCGGTGACCTTAAGCTCCTCGAGCTCCTTCTTGACGTGCTCGATCGGATCCGACTTGTCGCGGACCGACTGGACTTCCTCGCGGCTGCGATACTTGGCCGGATCGGACATCGAGTGGCCGCGGTAGCGATAGGTCTTCATCTCGAGGATGATCGGGCCCTTGCCGGAGCGGACCCACTCCAGCGCTTCCTCGGCGGCACCGCGGCAGGCGAGCACGTCCATGCCGTCCACCTGGATGCCGGGAATGCGGAAGCTTTCGCCGCGCTTGTAGAGCTGGTCCTCGGCCGAGGACCGGTTGACCGAGGTGCCCATGGCGTACTGGTTGTTCTCGATCACATAGATGATCGGAAGCTTCCACAGCTCGGCCATGTTGAACGATTCATAGACCTGGCCCTGGTTGGCCGCGCCGTCGCCGAAATAGGCCATGGCGACGCCGCCATCCTCGTTATACTTATGCGCGAACGCCAGGCCGGTGCCGAGCGCGACCTGCGCGCCGACGATGCCGTGCCCGCCGTAGAATTTCTTCTCGGTCGAGAACATGTGCATCGAACCGCCCTTGCCCTTCGAGATGCCGGCGGCGCGGCCCGTGAGCTCGGCCATGATGACCTTGGGATCGATGCCATAGGCAAGCATGTGGCCGTGATCGCGATAGCCCGTGATCACCGAGTCCTTCTCGCCGTCGAGCGCCGACTGCAGGCCGACCGCAACCGCTTCCTGGCCGATATAGAGGTGGCAGAAACCGCCGATGAAACCGAGACCATAAAGCTGGCCGGCCTTCTCCTCGAAGCGGCGGATCAGCAGCATCTGCTTGTAGAATTCGAGCAGCTGCTCCTTGGAAGCTTCGAACCGCTTCGGCTCGTCGGGCCGTTCGCGGTTGGTCTTGGCTGGTTCAGTCGTTTTGCGTGCCGGTGCTTTGGCCACAGGAAATCCTCGTCCGGGGAGGGGGAAGGCGGGTGCCTATAAGCGCGTTTTCGCCCGCCGCGCAACTAATGCGGGAATGCGCGTGCCGTTCACTTGACGCCACGGCAATTGCAGTTTGCGCAACTATAGATGCAGATTGCGTATGTTGCAACGCAGCGTCGAGAGATCAGCGCCCTGCGGGGGCCGGCGCGTGCTTCTGGAGCGGGATCACCACCTCATCGGGGCGCACGACATTGAGCTGCTTGCGCGCCAGTTCATCGGCCAGATCGGGATCGACGCCGCGCCTCTGATCAAGCAGGTCGACGCGATTCTTGAGCGCGGCGCGCTGTTTCTCGAGCGCGGCATATTCGGCCTTCTTCTGCTCATACTCCGCCTTGGTCTGCTTGGTCTGCATGATACCGGTCGGCCCGAGCACGGCGTTGTAGCCGAAGAAGCCGATGGCGATCAGCGTCAGGGCGGGCAGGCCCGCGCGGCGAAGCAGAGTCTGGATCAAGGAGGGCTTGCGAGACCGCATATGGTGTTCTTCGCTTAACCACGCGCGGCGCGCAAGGCCCGTATTGGTGCGGAGGAACAGGCCCCTTCCCTTTCGCTGCGAGAGCGCCTGCGGCGGACGCACCCTCAGAATGCGAGGCGAACGCGCGCGACTACGCGGTCTCCGCTGTTGCCGGGATCGGCGAATGGCGAAATGCTCGCATGCCGGGCGAAGCGGGTGCCCACATAGTCGAGGCCGATCGTGAAGGGGAACTGGTTATACTCCATCCCCAGCCGCCAATCGGTATAGTCGCCCAGGGGCCGGAGCCGGGCGGCGCGCACCGGATCGTCGGTGCTTCCCGTGCTGTGCCCCAGCGTCGCGGATGCGGAGAGCGGCGTCGCGGGGATGCCGGCATTGGCGGAGGCGAACAGATAGAGATTGTCGCCGCCGATGGCGCTCTGGCTCGGCGCATAGACGGCCCCGGCGCCGAGCTGTAGCGGCCCCAGCGAATAGCTGCCCCGCGCGCCCAGTTCGACATAGTCCATCCGCTCGCGTGCGCCCGTGAAGAGATGGGCGGCCACATGTCCGCGCAGCCGGAACGGCCCCGCGTCCGTCGCAATCCCCAGTTCGAGATCGGCTACGGCATCGGCCCCGGCGTGCCTGGGCGAATTGCGCATGCTCACGATCCGGACGGATGCGTCGGCTGCCCCGATCGTCATGAGCCCATCGGCGGAGGCCACGGCCCGCCCGCCGCTCCAGCTCAGGCCACGGCGGCTCTCGTCGGTCGCCAGTTCCACGCCGCCGGAGATATTCTGCGCATGTGCCGCTCCGCCCAAGAGCATGGCGAACGTCGCTGCCGGCAGCATAATTGCGCGCGTGACCTTCATTTCCCCCGGCTCCTTCCCTTCGGTTCGATTTCCGCCTTCAACACCGCTTGATCCTCATTCGCGACGGCCAGCAGGTGCGAGTGGATCTCCGCGCCGCGCCGCGCGACTTCCTCCGCTACCGCATTCTCGCTCGCGCCGCACCAGCCGGGGCGGCTCCCCTCCAGGACCGCCTTTCGCTCGATGCTGCGGCTCGAGCGCAGCGCCCGACCGGATCGCGCCTCCCGCTCGATGTGCAGGTGCGCCCGCCAGCTACAACGCAGCGTGGACGGCACGCCCGGCTTGGCGACCGCGCCGACCTGTCGTCGAACCAGAACGACGCGCCCGCGGTAATGCGCGTCGATCCGCTCGCCCGCATGGTGGAGGCTGGTGCGGTGCTCCAGGGTGGAATGGACCGGTTCTGCGGCTGCAAGCGCCAGCCCGATCGCGAGAACAATGCTCATGGATCATCTCCGTGCGGTGCGCCTGCTCCTGTCGACCGGCGTCCCCCGGCGGATGGACAAGCGGATATGCCGCCGCAACAGCCGGGGCCTGACGGAAACAATTTTTCACAATGCGCGCAGGGGTTGGCCGGCGATAGCCGCATGGGCCACACCCCTCAAATCGTCATCCCCGCGATCCCCGCCTTCGCGGGGATGACGCTTTGGGCTACGAGATGCGGAATGGACCGCCCAAACTACATCACGCCCGCCGGCTATGCGGCGCTCCGGGCCGAATATGACGCGCTCTTCGCCACCGAGCGCCCCGCGCTGGTCGAGACCATCGCCTGGGCCGCCGGCAATGGCGATCGCTCGGAGAATGGCGACTATATCTATGGCCGCAAGCGCCTGCGCGAGATCGATCGGCGCCTGGGCTGGCTGTCGAAGCGGATGAAGGCGGCCAAGGTGGTCGACCCTGCCCAGCAGGCGGACCGGAGCCGCGCCTATTTCGGCGCCACCGTCACCATCGCGGACGAAGACGACAATCACCGTACCCTGACCCTGGTCGGCGACGACGAGGCCGACGCCGGCAAGGGCCTGGTCGGCTGGAACGCTCCCCTCGCGCGTGCATTGCGCGGCGCCGGGATCGGCGACCTCCGGCGCGTGACGCTGCCCGGCGGCGAGCGCGAATATGAAGTGATTGCGATCACTTACCCCTAGCGCGCGACGAGTCGCGCCCCACCCCGATTCCCTCGCATCTTCAAATTGATAGAGTCGCACCCGGGCCGAAGGGATGCGGCCGGGTAAAAAAGTGAGCGTGGGGACATATGACGGCACAGCGTATCTATGTGTCGGGGCGCGTGCAGCGCGTCGGCTATCGCGACTGGGCAGTGCGCCTTGCCAAGCAGCTCGGCGTCAGGGGCTGGGTTCGCAACCTGAACGACGGACGGGTGGAATTGCTCGCGGAAGGGGATGACGAGGCACTGACCTCGCTCACCGAGGCGCTGCGGGAAGGGCCGCCCATGGCGGTGGTCGACCATGTCGAGGCCTTCCAGACCGCGGGCGACAAGCACGCCAAGGGCTTCACCAAGCGCTTCACCGCTTGAGCGCCCGGTCGCGGCGGCGGCACGGACGGCGTTCCTGCGGAAACGATTGGTTTCCTGGGCGTCCGGTTGACCGGACGGGCATGAGGTGAAACATTTCAGCCTCGAAACGGCGCGCAGGCGCGTGTCCGGCGAGGAGAAAGAATCCATGCCCATTCCCGCAAGCTGGTCCGCCCGGCTGCTGAGCGTCCTGCGCATCGTCGCGGGTCTCGGCTTCCTGCAGCACGGCGTCTCCAAATTCTTCGGCCTGCCGCCCTTTCCCTATCCGCTCAACCCGATGCTCTATGCCGCGGGCACGATCGAGCTGGTCGGCGGCGCGCTGCTGGTGATCGGCCTGTTCACGCGTCCGGTGGCGTTCATCGCCTCGGGCATGTGTGCCGTCGGCTATTTCATCGCGCATTTCCCGAACGGCTTCTTCCCCGCCGCGAACGGCGGCGAGGCGATCATGCTCTACTGCTTCGTCTTCCTGCACCTCGCGGCCGCCGGCGGCGGCGCGTGGAGCGCCGACGCGGCAACGAAGAAGGCCTGAGACTGCATGCTGACCGTGCCGGCTCCCGGCACGGTCAGCAGCGATAGGCGGCGAGCGCGGCCTCCAGCTTCGCCTTCACCTGTTCGGGCGGCAGCTTGGCCAGCGCGTCGAGCGTCATCGCATCGCCGAGCTGCTTCGCCAGCACATAGCCCAGATAATAGCCGAAGCGCGGCGGCCAGCCGCCCTGCGCCTTCCCACCCCGGCCGAAGAAGAAGGTCGCATAATCCTCCTGATCCGTCGAACCGAGCCTGGCGCGCACGAAGCACATCGCGGCGGCAAGCTTCGGCTCCACCTCGGGCCGGATCGGGCGCGGGAAGGTGAGCAGCAACGTCCGGTCGTCCGCGCCCGGATTCATCCGCGCCGCGACATAAACGGCCAGCCCCTCCTGCCAGAGCGAGCACCATAGCGCCGGGCAATCCGGAAAGTATCGCGCGTGGTGGAAATGGAATAGCTCATGGTCGAGGAACGGCCCGATCGTGCCGCCGTCATGGATCTTCGCGATCATGTCCGCCCCGAAGATCGCCACCGTCCTACCCCGCAGCTCGCGGGTGCCGCCGTCCATCTCGCCCAGCGAATGGATCAGGTAGATCGGCATGGCCGGCGCATAGTCGGGAAAGACGCCGCGAAACACGGCATTGGCCGTCGCATAGGCCCCGGCGAAATCGCGCGCTGTGGCAAGGATCTTGCCGCGCGCCGCCGGATAGCCCTCCAGCGCCTTCTGGACGCGGGCGTCATATTGCGCCTCGGTGGCGCCGAAGCGCGGCTCGTAGAAACCCGGGAGCAGCGCATCGAACCTGGCGCGAAACGCCTGCACCCGTTCAGCGGCGGGCATGGCCGTGCTCGCCGTCGCGAAATCGTCGAATGCGTCGACCTGGGACTGAAAGGCCGGGGCCTGCGCCGCGGCCGGTGCTGCCGCGAACAGCGCGGCCGCCAGGAGGATCGATCTCGTCACGGGGCCCCGCTTCCCATCTGCATCACCGGCGCAATGCACCATGTCGCGTTCGGAGAAGCAAGCTTCAGCGCCAGCCGCGCAGCATCCGCGCCAACCCCGCGGTAACGCGGGCCAGCCGCTCGCAATCAATCTTGTCGGGCGTATCCTCGGGCGTGTGATAATACGGATAGCGGAACGGCGCGGTGTCGGTGATCATCAGGGCCGGCACGCCGATCTCCCCGAACGCCCAGTGATCCGACCAGTCGATGCCCTGCACGAAGCCCGGGGCAGTGCCCCCGACGCTCGGAAACTGCGCGACGGCCCGGAACGCCCCCGTCGCCCGCCGCACCAGCGGCCGCGCCGAGACCGTGCCGACAAAGGCGATGAAATCGCCCGTGTCCGGATAGAGTTGCGCGAGCGGGAACGGATAATGCTGGCTGCCATGCCCGTCGCGGTAGAAGCCCATCGTCTCCAGCGAGAACATCGCATCGGGCTTCTCGCCTCTCGCGGCCAGCGCGCGGGCATAGACGAGGCTGCCCATGCGGTCGGTCTTGAAGAAAGGCGGTTCCTCATTGGCGAAGAACACCAGCCGGATGCGGACATTCGCCCGGCCGCGAAGATCGGCCAGCAGCCGCCCCAGCTCGAGCAGCGCCGCGGTGCCGCTGCCATTGTCGTTGGCGCCGGGAGCCGTGAAGGCACTGTCGTAATGCGCGCCGACCACCAGCGTCGCCGCCGCGGCGGAAGCCGGTTCGATCACCGCTTCGAGATTGACCGCATGCCCGTCATCAAAGGGCTGGCGCAAAACGGCATGGCCCTGCCCCGCCAGCGTCCGCTCGATATAGGCGGCAGCTTCGGCATAGGCTTCGGGATGCCCGATATTGTGCGGCCTGCCGCCGATCGCGGCGACGTGTCGGCGCAGCCGGTCGGCAAGGTCGCGCTCTTCCGGACGCAATGGCGGCAGCCGGCCCTGCCACGAGGTGCCGGGCACCGCCGTCATCCACAACAATGCCGCAACCGGCGAGGCGAAGAGCATCCCCACGATCGCCAGCGCAACCAGTCGCCCGGCGTTCCTCCGGATCCACGCGCGCATCGCTTCCTCCCCATTCGCGGCGAACGCTACCGCCCTGTTCGGCGGCCGTCTATGTATGCGTCATGAGACGCTCGTTCCTTCTGGCCGCCGCGACGATCGCCGGGATCGGCAGTGCCCAGGCGCAGGACCTGCGCCCGCTCTGCCCCGATCGCCCCGGGCTCGACACTCCCGCCTGCACCGTGGACCAGGGGCATTTCATAGTCGAGAGCGGCCTGGTCGACTGGTCGCTCGACCGCAGCTCGGCCCAGCGCATCGACAGCTGGACCTTCGGCGACCTGCTCATCCGCTACGGCGCGACGCCGGACATGGAAGTGCAGCTCGGCTGGACAGCACTCGGCGCGGTGCGCACGCGCGACCGGGCAAGCGGCGCAATGACCCACGCCAGCGGCACCGGCGACCTCACCCTGGCAATGCGCCGCAACTTCTCCCACCCCGACGGTTCGGGCCTGGCGGTGGCGGTGATGCCCTATGCCACACTGCCGGTCGGCGGCGCGACGATCGGAGCCGGCGACTGGGGCGCCGGCCTGATCGTGCCGCTCAGCTACAGCCTCAGCGACAGACTCGGCCTGTCGCTGACTCCCGAAGTCGACGCGGCGGTGGACGGCGACCGGCGCGGACGCCACCTTGCCTATGGCAGCGCGGTGGGCCTGAGCGCGGCGCTGACTTCCGCGTTGAGCAGCGCGTTCGAGCTTCAGGCAGTGCGCGACCAGGATCCCGCCGGGCACGCCACCCAGGCGCTTGCCAGCCTGTCCTTCGCATGGCAGCCGCGGCGCAACCTCCAGCTCGACCTCGGCGCCGTCGCCGGGCTCAATTCCGATAGCCCGGATGTGGAACTCTATATGGGGATCGCGCAGCGTTTCTGAGCGCAATCAGCGCTTCGCCCAATATTCGAACGCCTCGTCCTGAAGCCGCGCGACCAGCCGCGCGGCCTCAGGCCCGGTCCAGTCGCCGCGACAGCCATGGGCATCGGCCGCGCCGGTCCACCAGCCCTGGCCGGGCAGCCGGTCGCTCTCGCGGACAACCAGCACGGCCAGCCCGGGTTCGCCCGCAACTGCCGCTTCGTCGATCCGGTCGAGCGTGCGGCAAAAGGCCCGCATCCTGGGTCGGCTGAAGCGCAGTCCGAGCCCGGCCAGTGCTTCCGAATAGCTGAGTGCGCGCCGCTCGCGGGCGGCGGCGATCAGCATCGCCCGCACCCGGCGGACATCCGCGAGCGCGTCGGCGCCGCCGTCCGCAGGCACCAGCCCTTCGGCAACCAACCATTGATCGAGCGTTTCCCCGAAACCGGGCGAGCGCCTGCTCATCGCCATGCTCCTCCGCCCTCGGCCGGACAGCAGCATGCTCCACACGGTTCCCGGCAAGTGAGTTCGGCGAGGAACGCGATGCGCAGCGGAGCACCCCGCCCGACCGATCCCGCGATAATGCCCCGCACCGGAGCAATCCCGGCCCCGACCATGATCGGCATGGCGATCAGGGTCGGGGCCGGGCCGTCCATCATATCCGGATCAGCGCGTCAGCTTCTTGTAGGCCAGCGCGGTCGGACGATCGGCCGCATCGCCCAGACGGCGGCGCTTGTCTTCCTCATAGGCTTCGAAATTGCCTTCGAACCATTCGACATGGCTGTTGCCTTCGAAGGCGAGGATGTGCGTGGCGAGACGATCGAGGAAGAAGCGATCGTGGCTGATCACCACGGCGCAGCCCGCGAAATTCTCGATCGCTTCCTCGAGCGCGCCCAGCGTCTCGACGTCGAGATCGTTGGTCGGCTCGTCGAGCAGCAGCACGTTGCCGCCGCGCTTCAGCATCTTGGCGATGTTCACACGGTTGCGCTCGCCGCCCGAGAGCTTGCCGACATTCTTCTGCTGGTCGGCGCCCTTGAAGTTGAAGGCGCCCACATAGGCGCGGGTCGACTGGTCGTGCCCGTTGATCTTCATGTAATCGAGCCCGTCCGAGATTTCCTCCCAGACATTCTTCTTGTCGTCCAGGTGATCGCGGCTCTGGTCGACATAGCCGAGGCGGACGGTGGTGCCCATCTCGATCGTGCCTTCGTCCGGAGTCTCCTGGCCGGTGATCAGCTTGAACAGAGTCGACTTGCCGGCGCCGTTCGGGCCGATCACGCCGACGATGCCGCCGGCCGGCAGCGTGAACGAGAGGTTCTCGAACAGCAGCTTGTCGCCGTAAGCCTTGGAGATGTTCTCCACTTCGATCACCTTGCCGCCCAGGCGCTCGGGCACCTGGATGACGATCTGGGCGCCGCTCGGCTTGCGGTTCTCCTGGCTCGCGACGAGCTGGTCGAACTTGGCGATACGCGCCTTCGACTTGGTCTGGCGGCCCTTCGGACCCTGGCGGATCCATTCGAGCTCGTCCTTGATCGCCTTCTGGCGGCCGGATTCCTCGCGGTCCTCCTGCTCCAGGCGCTTGGCCTTCTTCTCGAGATAGGTCGAGTAATTGCCCTCGTACGGGAAATACTTGCCGCGATCGATCTCGAGGATCCAGCCGACGACATTGTCGAGGAAATAGCGGTCGTGGGTGATCATCAGCACCGCGCCGGCATATTCCTTGAGGTGGTTCTCCAGCCACTCGACGCTCTCCGCGTCGAGGTGGTTGGTCGGTTCGTCGAGCAGCAGGATGTCGGGCTTCTGGATCAGCAGCCGGGTGAGCGCGATGCGGCGCTTCTCACCACCGGACAGATTGGCGACTTCCCAGTCCGACGGCGGGCAGCGCAGCGCTTCCATCGCGATCTCGAGCTGGTTGTCGAGCGTCCAGCCGTCGACCGCGTCGATCTTGGTCTGGAGATCGCCCATCTCCTCCATCAGCGCGTCGAAATCGGTGTCGTCCTTCGGATCGCCCATCTCGGCCGAGATCGCGTTGAAGCGATCGACCATGTCGGCCACCTCGCGCGCGCCGTCCTTGACGTTCTCCAGCACGTTCTTGGTCGGATCGAGCTGCGGCTCCTGCGGCAGATAGCCGACAGTGATGTGCTCGCCCGGCCAGGCCTCGCCCGAGAAGTCCTTGTCGATGCCCGCCATGATCTTCATCAGCGTCGACTTGCCGGCGCCGTTCGGGCCGACGATGCCGATCTTGGCACCTTGGTAGAATTGCAGGTTGATGTTGTTGAGCACCGGCTTGGGAGCGCCGGGGAAGGTCTTGGTCATGTCCTTCATGACGAAGGCGTATTGGGCGGCCACGTGGCGGTCTCCGTTCGCAGGTCTGGATATGCAGGAAGTTCGGGCGCGATGTAGCGACGGGACGGGGAAATGGCAACGCGGCGGTCATGCGCTTGCAATGTCGGATTCCCCTGCTGCCGTCCCCATGGGGCGGTACGGCGCAGCCGGAGCGGGCATGGTTCGACCGATCGACCGTGCTTCGCCCCGCACATGAGAGCGCGTCAACGGAGTCAATGAATTGCACAACCAATCGGTTGGATATCGGTTCGAGGCCGAAGCGGAAACCTCGCGGAAACCCGCGCCGCATTGCCGAATGTTTCGGCTGCGACTAGCTTCGCCGGCCATGACCAAGCACATCCTGTTCGCGGCGGTGGCCGCCCTCGCCCTTCCCTTGCCCGCCCTGGCCCAGGGTGCCGCGCACGATCCCGCGGCGCTGCGTGATGCCGCGCTGAAGGACGATCTCGCCTGGGACATCACCGAGGGCCTCACCACCGAGATCGGCCAGCGCCTGGCCGCGACCGAGGCGGAGGCGCGCGCCCGGGCCTGGGCAGTCAAGAAGCTCACTGCGCTCGGCTTCCAGAATGTACGCATCGAAACCTTCCGCATGCCGCTCTGGGTGCGCGGCGCAGAGACCGCCGAAGTGGTCGGTCCCTCGGCGCAGAAGCTAACCCTCGCCGCGCTCGGCAATTCGGGTTCGACCGGGCCCAAGGGTGTCGAGGCGGACATCGCCTTCTTCCCCACCCTCGCGGATCTCCAGGCCGCCCCGGCCGAGGCCGTGAAGGGCCGGATCGTCTATATCGGCAATACCATGACGCCCACGCAGGACGGCTCGCAATATGGCTATTTCGGCGGCGCCCGCCGGGCCGGGCCGAACCTTGCCGCCAGCAAAGGCGCGGTCGCCGTGCTGATCCGCTCGATCGGCACCGACCATCATCGCAACCCGCATACTGGCGTCACCAATTGGGCCAAGGACGTGAAGCCGATTGCCGCGGCGGCGCTTTCGCTGCCCGATGCCGATCAGCTCGAGCGGCTGCTCAAGCGCGGGCCGGTACGGCTCAAGCTCCTGGTCACGCCCGAATTCAGGGGCGAGGCGGAATCGGGCAACGTCATCGCCGATGTCCCGGGCAGCGACCCTTCCGCGGGCATCATCCTGGTCGGCGGCCATCTCGACAGCTGGGATCTCGGTACCGGCGCGATCGACGATGCCACGGGCGTGGCGATCACCACCGCCGCCGCCAAGCGGATCATGGACGCGGGCCGGCCGAAGCGCACGATCCGCGTCGTCTGGTTCGGCGCGGAGGAAGTCGGCGGCTTCGGCGGCGCGGCCTATGCCAAGGCGCATGCGGGCGAACGCCACGTGCTCGCCCAGGAATCGGATTTCGGCGCCGATCGCGTCTGGAAGTTCGAAGTGAACCTGCCCGAGGGCGCCAGGCCGATCGCCGATCGCCTCGCCACCGTGCTGGCGCCGCTCGGCATCTCGCGCGGCCGCGGCACCGCGCATGGCGGCACCGATGTCGGGCCGATCATCAACACCGGCGTGGGCGTCATCGATCTCAGCCAGTCGGGCCTGCGCTACTTCGATTATCACCACACGCCCGACGACACGCTTGACAAGGTCGACCCCGAGCAGCTCCGCCAGAATGTGGCAGCCTGGACGGCGATGCTGGCAGTGACGGCGAACGCACCCGAGGACATCGGGCCGATCGCCAAGGGTGGCGGGGAGTGAGGAACCCCGTGACGGCCCGTTCATTAATGGCGACGGACGGGCAAGATTTGGGCGAAAAAATGTCCTAAATTTTGCCATGGGGTGAATTTGCGATTGACGCATACGCAACGACCGCTATGCCAGCGGTTCGCGACGGCTAATCGGGCCGGATGCGAAACGTTTGAGTTCCTTTAGGAGCACCACATGAAGAAGATCCTCATTGTTGCTGCGACCGCCGGCCTGATGTCGCTCGCGGCTTGCAACGGCGGCACCACCAACACCACCGCCGAGAACGTTGCCGACTCGCACGAGGCGAATGCCGCTGCGTACGAGGCCGCTGCCGACAACACCACCAACGCCGCTGCCGAGGCGACCCTCGAGAACGCCGCGAACGTGGAAGAGAACAAGGCCGACGCCGCCGCGGCGAACGCGCACTGATCTCCGTTCGGCGCCGGCCGCATGGCCGGACCGAGGAATAGGAAGGGCGCTCCCGCAAGGGGGCGCCCTTTCCTGTTGGGGCCCATCGCGCGCTCCGCTATGCCGGGGCGGATCAGGGGGGAGAGGAAATGGGCGCAGTCGCAATGAGCCATGCCGAAGGGCCCCGGCGCCAGCGCTGGTGGCAGATGCTCTATGTGCAGGTGCTGATCGCCATAGCGGCAGGCGTGCTGGTCGGCGCGCTCTGGCCGGCCTGGGGAGCGTCGCTCGAATGGCTGGGCACCGCCTTCATCAAGCTGGTGAAGATGATCATTGCCCCGGTGATCTTCCTGACGCTGGTCACCGGCATCGCCGGCGCCCGGGAATTGGGCTCGCTCGGCCGAGTGGTGGTCAAGGCCTTTGCCTATTTCCTGTTCTTCTCGTCGCTGGCGCTGGTGATCGGCCTCATCGTCGCCCATGTCGTCCAGCCCGGTGCCGGCTTCAACATCGATCCGCGCACGCTCAACGAAGCCGCCGTCCAGGGGTTCGAGAAGCAGGCGCACGAGACGACGGTGCAGGGATTCCTGCTCGCCGTCATCCCTACCACCTTGATCTCGGCGCTTACCGACGGGTCGATCCTGCAGGTGCTGTTCGTCTCGATCCTGATCGGCGTGACGCTGGCCGGCCTGGGCGAACGCGTGCGGCCGGTGGTGGACCTGCTCGAACAGCTGGGCCTCGTCGTCTTCCGCCTGGTCGCCCTGCTGATGCGCGCCGCACCGCTCGGCGCCTTCGGTGCGATGGCCTTCACCATCGGCAGATACGGCCTGGGATCGCTGCGCGACCTCGTCTGGCTCGTCGGAACCTTCTATTTCACCTCGGCGCTGTTCGTGCTTGGCGTGCTCGGCGTGGTGGGCTGGCTGGCCGGCTTCTCGATCTTCAAGCTGCTGCGCTACATCAAGGCCGAGCTGCTGCTCGTTCTCGGCGCCTCCTCCTCCGAAGCCGCCCTGCCCGCACTGATCGACAAGCTGGAGCGCGCCGGCTGCGACAAGGAAGTGGTCGGCGTCGTCGTCCCGGCCGGCTATTCGTTCAATCTGGACGGCACCAACATCTACATGACGCTCGCCGCGCTGTTCATCGCCCAGGCGACCGGCGTGCATTTGTCGCTCGGCGAGCAGTTCGTCCTGCTCGGCACGGCGATGCTCACGTCGAAGGGCGCGGCGGGCGTGACCGGTGCGGGCTTCGCGACGCTGGCGGCGACGCTGATGGTGGTTCCCTCGATTCCGGTGGCGGGCATGGCCCTGATCCTGGGCGTCGACCGCTTCATGAGCGAGTGCCGCAGCCTCACCAATTTCATCGGCAATGCAGTGGCAACGATCGTCGTGGCCCGCTGGGAAGGCCGGCTCGACCGCGAAGCCTTGCAACGCGCGCTCGACGGCAAGGCCGATCCCGGCCCGGCCCGCACCGCCATGGAAACCGACAGGGCCTGAAAATTGGGAAATGGTCGGGGAGACAGGATTCGAACCTGCGACATCCTGCTCCCAAAGCAGGCGCGCTACCAGACTGCGCCACTCCCCGACGCGGATTGCGGCCCTAGGCGCAAGACGCACCGGACACAAGACCGCCGCTGGTGGGCCCGGCAGGACTTGAACCCGCAACCTAGCCGTTATGAGCGGCCAGCTCTAACCAATTGAGCTACAGGCCCCCAGCAAACCGGCCCTAGCGGAACCTCAGGCCGGGCCGCAAGTCGCTGCGACAATCTGATCCACGGATGCAGGGCGCACGCCCAGCCGGTCGAGCAGGGCGAGCACCTCGTCCCACCAGCGCAGGAACGCTGCGAGATCGGCCTCGTCGCGCACATAGGGCGTGTGGCCGGGCTCCACCGAAGGCGAATGAAAGGCGAAGTTGAGCAGCCCCAGCCCTTCGCCCACGGCAACGCGAATCGCTTCCTTGGCCTCACCAAGCGGCATGTCCTCGGGCGTGAGCGATACGCGCGAGAGCAGGCCCAGGCGCGAGGCGATCCCGATCCCGTGCGGGAGGCGGCCCAGCCTGCGGTGCAGCCCGGCCCCGCCCCGCCGCATGCGGCCGGTGAACACGGTGGTGAAGGGCAATTCGATCACCTCGCCCAGGCGGAAAGCGTGATTGGGCACCGCGAGAAAATCGGGTCCGCCCTCCGCGGAATAATCATAGGCGGAACGCATCGAGCTATCGATCCGGTAGCCGAGATCGGCGAGCAGCGCCGGCGTCTCGGGTCCGATCCCATAGCGGCCGGCCCGATAGACGAGCGGACGACGCCCGAAGGCACGCTCCACCGCATCGGTGAGAGCGGTCAGCTTGGCGCGCTGCAGATCGATCGGGAGATTGCCGGTGAAGCTGTTGAAACCGTTCACGTCCTCCAGGTGCGGGGGATTGACCCAGGGATGGAGCTGCGTGCCGATCGCCGAACGGCCATCCTTCAGGACCTCGCGGAGCACGTCGACGGCAAGCGGCGAAGTCGCGATCGGATAGTCGACCAGATAGGTGAGCGGCACGCCGGCGGCGGCGAACCGGGCATGGACCGGCGGCAGCGCGGCCATGTGACGAGTCCCGTCCGCTTCCGAACTGAGCGGCGCGCCCCAGTCGAACTCTTCCTCTGTGTCCACGAAGATCGTGAAACGGGTGCCGAAATCGTCCGGCCAGTGCAGGCGCGCGCGCGGATCGGGCGCGGGTACGCGATAACCGCCGCGATCTGGAGCGCCGCTCCCCACTTCAGCTTAGATGTGCCTGGCCCACTTGTTCGTTTACGGCCGCCGGAAGCCGCAAAGTCAAGCTTTCCGGACCGATGACGAGCGCGCCACCCAGTTCGCGCGCGAGATTGCGCGCGAGCCGCAGCGCGAATCCCGTGCCGAGCAACGTCATATCTTCGCGCTCGTCATCGATATCGAGCACCGAATCGCCCGGATAATCGGCAAGCGCCTGGGGACGATCAATCGTGATCGACACCGTCTCGGCAGCCTCCAGCGCCATGTGCACGCCGATCCGTTCGCCCTGCCCGCTGGCAGACACGAGCGTGGCAAGGAGGCGCGCCAGCAGCCGCTCGACCGCGCGGCGATCACCGATGACGGAAAGATCGGCGACCGGCAGCGCGATCACCGAGCCGCGCAACTCGGCAAGCGGCGCGAGATCGTCGACAATCGTCGCGAGCACCGGCCGAAGCGCGATCTGGCCGGGGACGAGCGAAAGCGCGGCGCTGTCGATCCGCGCTGCAAGATCGAGATCGTCGATCGCACCGAGCAAGTCGCGCGCCTGGGAACGGATCACCTGGGCACGATCGCGATAGGCATCGCCCACCGGGCCGAGCATCTGCGCCTCGATCATCTCGGCGAAGCCGGCGATCGCGTTGGTGGGCGTGCGCAGCTCATGGACGAGCTGCCGAAGCGAATCCGCCGGCATCGCCGGCGCCGTGGCGGCACGCACCGGCTCGGCACGCTCATCGACGCGCGGGCGGCGCGCGGTGCCGCGATAGCCGGTGAAACGGCCATTGCCAGGATCGAAGACCGGAATGGCAGAAATCAACCAATCTCCCGCCGCATCCGATTCGCCTTCCACGGAGAGACGGGCATTGGAGAAGCCGGCACGGCGCCGGAAGGCGCCCGCGGCAACGCCATCCACACGCGACGCCTCCGACACGCCGGGCGCAGCCTGGCTGTCCAGCGACACGCCGATCAACGGCGCACGGCTCACGCCATCGACCCAGCGGATCATGCCCTTGGCATCGGTTTCGAAGCGGAAATCGTCAGCCGGACGCGGCGCGGGCCGATCCTGCGGGCCCACTTCCTCGCGATGGCGCCAGAACGCGTCGATGCGCGCAACTACGTCGGCGATTTCAAAGGTGCCGTCGTCGTCGCCCGCGGCTTCTGCCGCAATCTGCCGCACTTCTGCGGCCAGGCCATCACTATATTCCATGGCCGAATCCTGCGCCCCGGATTCCGGCGGTGCAATCGCTTCGGCAGAATCGACTGACTCGTCTGTCCCGGATTGGACCGGGCGGATCGGATTTTGGAGCTCCTCAAGCACTTGCGTTGCCTGAGCGGTCATGGACGGCGCAAGACCGGCAAGCGCGACGAAGGAAAGGTCTTCCGCCTCCGCCGAAACGGCCATGGCTTCAGGCAAAGCGGCCGGCGCTTCGGGCTCGGGTACGGGTTCGGGCGCCGGGACAAGCTCGACAGGAGCCTGGGGCACTTCGGCGGACATATCGTCCGGCTCACGGGCATCGGACGACGGGTCATTCGCCGTTCCGACGGCCGGGCTCGCCACGGGCAGCCGGGCCAGCAACGCGTTGAGCGGCGCGTCCTGCGCCGGCAGGCGCTGCGGGGTGGTGGAACTCCAATAGACGAGCGGCTTGCCCTCGGTTTCCGATACCGCTTCCACGGGCTCGGGGAGGTCATCGGCGATATCCTCGGCGGGTTCGGGCCGGGGCGCCTCCGCCACGATCTCGATCGGCGCCGGCTCGGCCGGGCGCGCGGCGACGACTTCGACCCAGTCGATCGCCACTTGCTCGACCACCGCTTCCGGTTCGGGTGCGGCGGATTCGACCGGCACTTCCTTCACGGTCTCGTCGGGCAGCACGAAGTCGATCGGGCCGAAGCTCTCGAGCGCGCGGCGCACCACGGGACTGAGGTCGCGCCGGTTGCGCAGCACCGCGCGTGCAGCCGGCGCGAGCTCGGGCAGCAACTGGATCCATTCGGCCGAGTTCATCCGCGCACTGCGCAAGACCGGCAGCGCGACCTGGAGTTCGTCCAGCGCGAACAGACGAACGAGCGGCGGCGGCGGATCGGCATGTTCCAGCGCACGGGCACTGGCCGCGCGAACCGGCACCGGCACGGATTCGCGAATCGTGCGGAGCACGCCCATCGCACGATTGCCCGCGACGGCACGACGGCGACCGATCAGGTCGACGAGCTGGCGCCAAGCGGACTGGACGCCATAAGGCGAGCCCAGATCCGAGGCGAGCACCGTCTCCAATGTATCGTCGAAGCGCAACGCGTGCCCACCCTTACCCGGCGCCGAAACGCGCGCCGTAACGAATCCTTAACTCGGCAAACGTCCGTTCGGAACCGTCGATTTCGGCACGTCGCATTGTGGGACAATTGCGTTGCGGCGTAATAATATTATGTCTAAACGCAACACACGGAAACGAATCAAAAGATAGAAGGAACATAAATGCGATTCGACGACATCGACGTACGGATCCTCGGCCTGTTGCAAGATAATGGCCGCATGACCAATGTCGAGCTTGCCGAACGCGTTGGGCTGACGGCGCCGCCCTGCCTCCGCCGTGTGCGGGCCCTGGAGCAGCAAGGGGCGATAACCGGCTATCACGCCGCGCTCGATCCGGCCGCGCTGGGCTATAATCTCACCGTGTTCGCAATGGTGAGCCTGAAGAGCCAGGCGGAAGCGGATCTGCGCGCGTTCGAGCAGATGGTGGCCGATATTCCCGAAGTCCGCGAATGCCACATGCTCAACGGCGAGATCGATTTCATCCTGAAGATCGTCGCACCCGATCTGCAGAGCTTCCAGCACATATTGACGACGCGGCTCACCCCCGCACCGAACGTCGAGCATGTGAAGACATCGCTCACCATCCGGACGTCCAAGGCGCTGCCGGGCGTGCCGGTCACCTGATATGAAAAGGGGCGGCATCGCTGCCGCCCCTTCCCTGTTAGGCGCGAAGCCGCGCTCAGCTGAGCGGCGGCGTGTCGAGCGAGACCTGCCAGAGCAGCGCGACGTTGACATAGGGGCCGGTCTTCACCGCCTGGAATGCCGTCTTCGCTTCCTCCTTGCGGCCCAGCCGCTGGAGCGCGATGCCGCGGTGCAGGTTGATCTCGTTGGCATCCGCGCCGCCCTTGGCGAGCGCCGCGTCGTAGAGTTCGAGCGCACGGGCATTGTCGCCGGCGGCGAGCAGCGCATCGGCGTTGCCGACGCCGCCCTGCTTGGCCAGCGTGTCGAGCGACGGGCTGCTCTTAACGCCTGCCTGTGCCGCCGTGTAGGTCCGGTTGCCGTCTGCATCGGTCGTCGGCAGCTTGCCGTTCTTGCGGCCTTCCTCGATCACCGAGATTGCTTCCCAGGGCAGGCCGGAGGACTGCGCCGCATAGGCATAATCGGCATAATCGCCGCGATCGGCCAGCGAGTTCGTGATGCGGCGGAGGCGATAGAGATCGATGCGCTCGGTCTTGGCGGCGCGATCCGTGCCCTTTGCGCCCTGGCCGAGCACTTCGATCGCCCAACGCCAGTTCTTAACTGCCGGATAGTCCTTCAGATAATAAGCGAGCCAGTCATAGGTCGCCTCGCGATTGCCGGTGGCGGTCACCTTCGGAATGGCGAACTGATACCAGGCCTCCGGGGCCTTCTGTCCGGTCGACTTGGCAAATTCGATGGCGTTGCGCGCCTCGGCGGCAGCCTCGACATTCTTGCCGGTGGCGGCATAGGAATTCGCCAGCATCAGCGCGATGTCGACGTTCTTCTCGCCGAACTGGCGGGCCTTGGTCATGTAGTTGATGACATCGGCGTGCTTCTTCTGCGACGCGGCGGCCTTGCCGAGCAGGAAGTTCAGACGGGCATTATAGGGGCCGACTGCATCCGGCGCGGTGCGCGGGCTGGCCACCAGCACCTGGAGCGGCGCGACCTGCGCCGCCTCGTTGCCGCGTCCCAGTTCGAGCCGCAGGCGCATCGAGGCCGCGAAAAATTTCTCGTCGTCACTCTTTGCCGCGGCTTCGGCGGCGACAATCTGCGGCTCGGCGGCGGCCCAGTCCTTGGCATTCACCGCGGCTTCGGCAGCAGCGGCAGGCTTGCGGAACTCGTCGCTCACTTGAAGCTGGTTCGCGGCCGGCGCGTTCTTGTCGTCCTTCTTCTTCTGCGCGGCGGCGGGGGTCACCGTCAGCGCAGTGGCGCCCAGCGACAGCACGGCGGCCAGCGCGAGCTTGGAAGCGAAGTTCATGCGAAACTCTCCTAAACGGGGAAAGGGCGGGGGCTTTCGGGGCACCTCTAGTTGCCCCACACGCGCCGTTCAAGCCGATCCCAATCGCCGATGCCCGTTCTGCGATGAACGCCATTTTAACAGCCGCCTCTTCCCGGAGGCGCCGGAAGCGCCTACGCACCCGTCCCGCCTCGGGAATCCAACGGCCCACCCCACAATTTGAACGCCTCGTCCGCAAATTTTGGTTGATGTGCGTTAACCCTGTGGATAAGCCTGTGGACGGTACGAGTAACTCGTTGCGTTGGAAGGGGTAAAATGAGTTCCCTGTATCTCGGGTGCACGCTTTGCGAAGTCGATGCAGAGGGCAATGTCCTGCTGACGGACAGCATGGCCCGGGCGCTGGGTCTCCCCGCGCCCGAAGAGCCGTTGTTTCTGTCCACGCATGAGCGCGACCAGTGCCTGGTCGGCTATGCCAGATCGCATCTCCAGGAAATCCGCACGCGCACCGAGCGTTGGCGTATCGCCGACGAAGATGCCGGCCGCGACGGGCAGCAGCATCACGAGCGGATGCGGCGCTTGTTCGGTATCGTCGAAGTCGCTCCGCGCAGCGAACATGGGCTGACGCTGCCGGCGGTGATGCGCCACCTCGGCCGGATCGAGAGCGTGGCGCTGATCGTGGGCGCGGGCGACCGCTTCGAGATCTGGAACCCGCAACTCGCGGTGACGCATACCGAAGGCCGGTTCCGCGAACTCGCCAACTGGCAGGTCGCGCACCGCCATTCACCCCGCGCCGGCTCGCGCCGCACGCGCCCGGTCCGCCGCTGATGGGCGCGCTGCGCTGCCGGTTGCTCGGCCATGCCGCGATGACGACGCATCATCGCAGCGGAGAGAGCGAATTCTCATTGTGCATCCGTTGCGGCGACGACCTGCTCCGCGCGATCGGGGCCGAGGAATGGGAAGAAGTCCCCGCCGGGCACAAAGTGGTCTGGCATCGCCGCGACCAGAGCGGCAGCGCCGCGGCAGTGGCCGAGCGCATGATCCAGCCCCCCGCCCCGCGCCGCCATCGACCGCGAAACCAGGCGCCGGTCGAGACGCGCGGTCAGCGCCGCCCCCGCCCGCACCGAACCGGCGTGACGATGCTGCTGGGACTCACCGGCCGTTTCGTGATGGCCAGCCTTTTCGATCACCTGCGCCGCCCGGCCCGGCCCGTGCCGCCGCCGATGCGCCTGCTTCCGGCGCCGGGGCGGATTACAGCAGTTTCTCGATCGCGGGGCCGATCGCGTCGGGGCTGGTAGTCGGCGCGAACCGCTCCACCTTCATGCCCGCCCGGTCGACGAGGAACTTGGTGAAGTTCCACTTGATCCGTTTCGAGCCGATCACGCCCGGCGCGGCGCGCTTCAGCGCATCGAACAGCGGCGCGGCATTGGGGCCATTGACGTCGATCTTGGCATAGATCGGGAAAGTCACATCATAGGTGAGCGCGCAGAAATTGGCGATCTCCTCCGCATCGCCCGGTTCCTGTGCGCCGAACTGATTGCAGGGAAAGGCAAGCACCGAGAAGCCGCGGTCCGCATACTGGCGGTGCAGCGCCTCGAGCCCGGCATATTGCGGGGTGAAGCCGCATTTGGAGGCGGTGTTGACGATGAGCAGAACCTGGCCGGCATGATCGGCCAGCGTGGTCTCCTCGCCGCCAGGCTTGCGGACGGGAATGTCAGTGATGACGGTCATGCTGCCTCTCCTTCGTAGCGGGCCATCAGCAGTTCGATGTTGCGGCGGACGCCGGGCCATTCATGCGCGAGGATCGAATAGACCACACTATCGCGCATATGCCCCTTCAGGATCAGATGGCCGCGCAGCACGCCGTCCATCCTAGCCCCCAGCCGCTCGATCGCCCGACGCGAAGCCTGATTGAGGAAATCGGTGCGGATCTGCACGCAATTCACCCCCAGCACGTCGAAGGCATGCCGAAACAACAGATATTTGGCCTCGGTATTGAGGCCCGTGCGCTGGACGCGCGGCGCATAGAGCGTGCCGCCGATCTCCACGCGGCGATGCCCCTCGCTCATCCGCAGGAAGCGCGTGGCGCCCGAAATCCGGCCCTCGGCATCGAGCACGGTGAACGGCAATCCCCGCCCTGCCGCCATCTCATTCTCGATCCGGCTCATCCAGGCATCGATGCTGGCCGCGTCGGGCACCGTGGTGTGGAACAGGTGGCCGAGGTCGGCGAATGCATCGAGCAGCCCGGCACGATCCGCGCGCATCATCGGACGCAGCGTGACGTGCCGCCCCGCAAGAGTCGGCACTTCACGCCAGGGGTTCATTCCAGATGCCCCTCGTGCAGCCGCACCACCCGATCCATCCGCGCGGCGAGGCGTTCATTGTGCGTGGCGATCAGCGCGGCCGAGCCCTGGGTGCGGACGAGGCCGAGAAACTCGGCGAGCACCTTGTCCGAAGTCGCCTCGTCCAGATTGCCGGTGGGTTCGTCGGCAAGCACCAGCGCCGGCTTGTTGGCGAGCGCGCGGGCAACCGCGACCCGCTGCTGCTCGCCGCCCGAAAGCTGGCTCGGCCGGTGCGTCAGCCGGTGCCCGAGCCCGAGGGCGGTGAGCAGTGCCTCGGCACGCTTGTCGGCATCGGCCCGCAACGCCCCATGGATCATCTGCGGCAGCACGACATTCTCGAGCGCGTTGAAGTCCGGCAACAGGTGATGGAACTGGTAGACGAAGCCCAGATGGTCGCGCCGCACCGCGGTACGGCCCGGACTGTCGAGCTGCGCAGCCTCGCTGCCGGCAATACGTATCGATCCCTGGAACCCGCCTTCGAGCAGCCCGACGGCCTGGAGCAGAGTCGATTTGCCCGAACCCGAGGGACCGAGCAGCGCGACGATCTCGCCCGGCTGCACCGTGAGGTCGATGCCGCGCAGGACTTCGATCGTCTCGCCGCCCTGGCTGAAGCTGCGCTTGAGGCCGTGCGTCTGGAGCACCGGCCCCGAACCTCCAGGACTATTCATAGCGCAGCACCTGCACCGGATCGGTGCTCGCGGCCTTCCACGCCGGATAGAGAGTCGCAAGGAAACAGAAGATCAGCGCCATCACGCAGATGCCTATGGTCTGGAACGGATCGGTCTTGGCCGGCAACTCGGTGAGGAAGCGCATCTGCGGATCCCAGATATTCTGGCCGGTCACCAGCCCGATGAACTTCACCACGGCTTCGCGGAAGGTGATGAAGAGGAAGCCCAGCACCCCGCCCGCGGCCACGCCGAGCGCACCGATCGTGGTGCCCACGGTCACGAAGATGCGCATCAGCCCGCCGCGCGTGGCGCCCATCGTGCGCAACACCGCGATGTCCCGCGTCTTGGCGCGCACCAGCATGATCAGCGACGAGACGATGTTGAAGGCGGCGACCACCAGGATGATCGAGAGGATGGTGAAGGACACGGTGCGGTCCACCGCCAGCGCCTCGAACAGCTCGGAGTTCATCATCCGCCAATCGGTGATCTGGCCGACGCCGCTCACCTTGTCGTTCAAGGGCTGGAGGATCTGCCCTACCCGGTCGGGGTCGACCGTCTCCAGCTCGATCATCGAAACGCCGTCGCCGAGCAGCAGCAGGGTCTGCGCATCCTCGATCGGCATGACGGCGAAGACCTTGTCATAATCATAGACCCCCACCTCGAAGATCGCGGCGACCTTGTACTTCACGATGCGCGGCATGGTGCCGAAGGGCGTCGCCGCGCCGGCGGGGTTGAGGATCGATATCTCGCTGCCCACCGTGGCGCCGAGCGATTCCGCCAGGCGCGAGCCGATCGCCACCTGCTCTCCCCCCGGCTTCAGGCTCTTGAGCGATCCGACGACTTCCTTGCCCTTGAGCGTGGGGTTGCTGAGGATGTCCTCCATCCGCATGCCCCGCAGCTGGATGAACTCGGCGCGGCCATTATAGGTGGCGAAGAGCGGCTGCTCGATCAGCGGCGTGGCGCTGGTTACTCCCGGCGTCTTCCTCGCCTCCTCGAGCACCGTGCGCCAGTTGCGCAGCTGACCGCCATAGCCCTGGACCACGGCATGACCGTTCAATCCGGTGATCTTGTCGAACAATTCGGCGCGGAAGCCGTTCATCACGCTCATCACCACGATCAGCGCGGCAACGCCCAGCATGACGGCGACGAGGCTGAACCCGGCGACGACGGCGATAAACGCCTCGCTCCGCCCGGGCAGCAGATAACGGCGGGCGATCATCCGCTCATAGCGTGAAATCAACAACATGCGGGTCTTGTAACTCGCCGGGAAAACAGGTCTTCCGCCGGTCTAGGGCAGATGGCGGCGAATTCCTACTGCGAACCGCTATGTTGCCGATTCAACACAGGGTGGCACCAAACTGCGCCTACCCCTTGTAATGCCAGTGACAAAGCGGGTGCGGGCGCCTAGCAAAACTCCTGTCGAAGCGCAGGCGAAAGGCCGTGGTTCGGGGAGGCTCCAAGCCCCGCTCGTAGGCAAGTACGAGTGTGCGGGCTGGGCCTGACAAAGGGGGCTGACGAGCATTCGTCACGCAGGCGCCCGGATCGGAAACGGTCCGGGCGTTTGCCGTTTCCGGCCCCCTCGAAGGTTCAGCTCTTCAGCTCGGCGCCGAAAGCGGGCGATAATTCGCCTGCTGCTCGGGCGTGGGCAAGCTCATGATGTGCGTGACCACGCCGGGATGCAGCGGCACGATGAACTGCAGGCCGGCTGCGGCCCGGTTGCTCCAGACCACCCTGGCCGGCAGCGGCTTGAAACCGGGCAACCGCAATACGGTCTCCATCCCGAGTTCGAGCAGGAAGCCGGTTTCGAGCCGGCAACCCAGGCGCGAAATCTCCACCAGGCGCACGTCCTGGAAGCAGAAGCGCGATTCCTTCACCGCCACGGCAATCGAGACCGGCCAGCGCATCGCCTCGCGCCGGTCCACACCTTGCGTAATCTTCGGTCCTCTTCGGTCACCACGCATTCCCCGACCCCAAATTTGATCCCCTACCCAACCAAAATCGGCTTGCCGCAGCGCAGTCCGTTCACGCGAACATCGGCCTGCCCGACACTCACCCCCAGGAGCCCGGTCAGATCGCCGAGCAGCGAATCGAGCGGCGCCGCCGCCCCCTGGAGCACCGTCCCCACCGTTGCGGTCAGGAGCGAAAGATTGATCCCGATCCCCAGGGCATTGACTTGCAGATCCATGTCCCGGACCAGCGAAGCCGCCACGCCGGCGGCGATATCATTGGTCGACACGGTATGCGTCTTGCCGGCGGCGATTTCCTGGGCAGTGAACATGACCTGCTGCGCGCCGGCACCGCCCAGATTGACATTGGACTGGCCGGTCACCTCGGCGAGGAGCAGCACTTTCACGAGCGATGTCCGCCGGGGCGTGATCGCGGTGTTGAAATTGCCCAGCGCCGCGGTGTCGACATCGCCGATCGCCACTTGTCCGGCCGATGTGGTGACGTCGAGCCCGACCGTCGCGGTCGACGGCGTGGGACACGAAATACTTCGCAACGAAGCCTCGGCCTTGGCCAGTTCGACGAAGAGCGGCAGATGAATCGAGGCCGCGCCCAGGAGCCCCGAGCCGCCGACCTTGGTATCGACATAGAGGCGCGTCTGGGCGGTACGCACCTTGACGCTGCGATCCTTGGCCACTGCGAGCCAGGGCGATTGCGCCGGCCGCTCGCCGATCGCCAGCGAGACCTTGGTGGAGAGCAGCCCGGGAACGGCCGCGGCCAGGTCGAGATCGACCTGACGCTTGCCGGTAGCGGTCTGGAGCATCTCGCGGACGAGCGCATAGCTATCGGCCTTGATCGGGCGCGAGGGATCGGTCTTGGTCTCGCCGGACAGCGGGCCGAGATCGATGAGCTTCGAGAGCTGCACCGTGACCGGCGGCACGCGCGCGGAGATGCCCCGCAGCGCCGATTGCGCGCTCGAACTCCCTGTCGCCGCCGCCAGCGCGCTAAGCGCCTTGGGCAGGCTGACATCGGTCGCCAGCGTCTCGCCGAAAGTCAGCCCCTGGAGATTGGCCTGGGTGCGCAGCGCATCGATGAACGCGAGGAGATCGACATCCGCGCTCACCAGCCCCTGCGCGTCCATCACATTGAGGTTGAGATCGGTCCCGGCCAGGCCCGAGAGCAATTGACCGGGCAAGCCGCCGCTCACCGACGCAAGGCGCGAGCCGATCGAGAAGGAAGCGAGGTCCACCCGCGCCGCCGTCGCCGTCACCGAGACGCGCGCCGTCGGCCGCCCGGTGAGGAACTTGCCGAAGAACAGCGGCACGTCGCGGCCCATGGTGAGACGGATAGCGTTGCCGTCGCTGCCGGAAGCAGTGAACCGCGCGGACGGCGCCACCGTGCTGTCAGCGGAATAGGTACCGCGCTCCAGCCTCTCGATGCTCGCATCGCCGGCCTGGTTCGCCGCCATCGTCTGGCGCGCGGCGGCATCCGCCGCCTGGCTGTTCGCCGCGCTAAGCGCCGCCGCATCCGCCACGCCCTGCAACCGCCGCTTCTCCAGATAGAGCGAGCCGGTATCGACAGCGAACGCCGCCGATCCCGCCAGCATCACGAAGCCGCCGGCGAAGATCATGGTGACGTTGCCGCGGCGATCGATCCCGCAGCGGCGGAGGAAGGACAGTAGGGTCATGGCGCGCCTCATGGGGCTGCGAGCGTCACCGTCGAGCTGCGCTCGATCACCTTGCTGGGCAGCGGCACCAGCTTGATCGAAAGCAGCGGATCGTTCGACGCGTCATAGGAGAGATGGACCGTCAGCGTATGCCCGTCATCGTCGACGAGCGTATCCATGCGCTCGGGCCGGAGCGCCCCGGTCTTGCGCAGATTGGCGTCCAGCGCGGTGCGGACCAGTGCGGCGCGCTCATTGGGATCAAGGCCGCCGATCGCGGCGCGCGCCGCTTCGTTCGCCGCCTGTTGCACACTGTTGGCGCAAAGGAACCAGCCGCCATAAGTGACGATCCCGCAGATCAGCAGCAGAAGGACCGGCAGCGAAAGCGCCATCTCGATCGCGGCGGCCCCGCGCCGCTCGCGCCAAAGCCGGGGCCCCGCGCGGAGCGGCTTCTCGACCGAAAAAGGCGAACGCAAACACATGCGCGATACTTCGCACATGAGAACTTCCAAATCGCTCGCGTCGCCGCCAGGCGGATATCCGGATTTTCAGTAAACCCTGGCCGCCAAGGCGCATGTCCGAGGCCGCCCGGATCGAGGCGATCCTCTTGATTTTTCACACCATTTTCGACCTAGGCGGTCTTGATTCACATTAACTTTGTTGTATTCTACATGTCGAACTGAAATTGAGCAAATTACGCAATTCTCGAATCTACTGCGGTCGCAACGTAAAAACTGCCGTCGTCCCGAAAACGTTCGAGAGCATACAACTATGCAACGCTCATCCGTGCAGACTGTTTCATCAGCTGAACTTACCCGCAATTTCGCATATTGGCAGGACCGCGCCATGCACGGCCCGGTCACGATCACCTATCACGGGCGCCCGCGCTACGTGCTGCTGGCGGCCGAGAGCTGGGATGCCGAGCATGTGATCGGCGAACGGGACAGCACGCATCGGGAACTCGAATATCAGTTCCTCGTCGAGCATATCGACGGCGGCTTGCTGGTGATCGATCCCGAGTTGAAGATCACCGATGCGTCGAGTGCCGCTGCATTGATCCTGGGGCGCACGCCCGCCGCGCTGATCGGCTCGCCGATCACCGAGACGCTGCCCGCTTCCACGCACGCCACGATACTCTCCAGCTTGCGCCATGTGCTGCGCAGCGGCGAGCAGGCCCAGTTCGATCTCGCGCTTGACGAGGAAAGCGGCACGCGGCTGCGCGTCCGCGCCTTTCCATGGGTGGAAGGCGTCGCGCTGCTGGTGCGAGTCAGCTACGAGGGCGACGAGGAAGCCCGGCTCGCCGAGCAGACCGCGCTGGAGAAGGCCCGCGCCGCGCACGGCCGGATCGAAGTGATCCGCCTGACGGTGCGCGGCACCGTGACAATGGTCGAGGCCGAGTTCGCCCGGATGGTCGGGCTTGCCCGCGAGCGCATCCTGGGGCTGCGCTTCGTCGACCTGCTCGCGGTGCGCGACCGGACCGTTGCGCGCGATGCGATCGAACGTGTGCTGAGCGGCCGTTCCGAAGCGGAAGCGTTCGACGCGCGGCTGCTATGCGGCGGCGCCGAGGAGATCGGCGCGCGGGTCTCGATCGCACCGCTGGCCAGCGGCTATGCGGTCGGCGGGGCGATCGTGATCGTCACGCTCGATCCGAACACGGAAACCGTTCAATAGCAGGAGGGCCGCTGCAGCGCCGCGGTTCGCGAGATCGAGCGCTTGAACGTTCCGACCACTTGGCCGGTGAGGCCGTCGGGGCGATTCCCCGCCGCACTCATCCGGCCGCAGGAAAGCGTGACTCCCGCCCAGGTGACTGCCCAGCCGATGCGCGGGCTGCCGATGTTGCCGCCATCGAGCGTGACGTTGCCGTGGATCTCCGCCGGCGCACCGCCATCGATCTGCACGCGCGCGGCATCGTTGAGGCGAGCCGCCCAGCCTCCGTCCCCACCCTCGCCAGGCCGGAGGTCGATCCGCGCGGCGGCCGCGACATGCCGTTTCGCCGGGCCGACGACCTGATCCTCGGGCATCGCGACACCGCCCGGATGGGATCCCACCGCGGCGGAGACGATATTGCTCACCTGCTTCACGCCGGTGATGTCGCCCCGAATCGCCACGCCGAGCAGCACCGTGATCACGCCAAGTACCAGCGACACCCGGACGCCATTGGGGATGGTGAGCCGCGACAGCACCAGTACCGAGATGCAGAGCGACGCGATCAGCGCGACATTGGCATAGCCCGACGGCGCGAAGACCGGGGAATTCACCCATATCAGCCCGCCGAGGATCTGACAGGCAGAGACCAGCGTGGCGAGCAGGCCCGCATTGCTGAAACTCGGCAAGGATCTTGTCGCCACGCGCATGATCTTCCCAATATAGGAGATCATGATAGTCGATGTTGGTTAAGCTCGACTCAAATTGTGCGGATCTAATTGCCAAGAAAAGAAGGGAGGCGGTGCGGGCGCCGCCTCCCTTCCCCAACCTCCCCCGGCCATGGCAGGAGGTCAGTCTCGCGAAGTTCAGAAGCTCTTGCTCAACGTCAGGCCATAGGTCCTCGGATCGCCGGGCTGGCCCACGATCAGGCCGGTGCTGCCCGATTGGGTGGAGAGCAGCTCGAAATATTGCTTGTCGAAGACGTTGCGGACCCAGCCATAGATGTTGAGGTCCGCGCGCCGCCAGCCGAGACGCACGTTCGAGAGCGAATAGGCATCGATCCAAGTATAGGCCGAAGGCGACGGGTTGGACGAGAATTTCGAACGCCAGCTGCCGTCATAGCCGAAATAGACATCGCCATCGCCCACCGGCTGACGGACCTCGCCGCCCCAGCTCAGCGCCCATTTGGAGATGCCCGGCAGCACCTGGCCCGAAATGTCGCAATAAGCGGGGCTGCGGCCGCCCGGCGTGCCCGCGGGATCGGTGATGCCGCCCGGAGCGGTCGCGGTGCCGCCGGAGAGTTCGGGCGGGCACGGCGCATTCTTGAAGTCGATATATTTCGCGTCCGTATAGGCGCCGTTGAAATAGACGCTCGCCCGGCGGCTGGGGCGGAACGAGGCGTCCCACTCGAAGCCGCGCGAGCGGACCTTGCCGGCATTGGCGAGATAGCCGCGGATCACGTTGATCGCATTGTTGTTCACCGTCGCCTGATAATCGTTCACCTCGGTCCAGAAGCCGGCGGCGTTGATCGTCAGGCGGCGATCGAGGAACTGAGTCTTCAGGCCGATCTCGAAGTGATTGACCTTTTCCGGCTTCACCGTCTGGGTGCTGAGATCCACGCCGGTGCTGGTCGAATTGAGCGGCAGGCCCGACAAGTTGATTCCGCCCGATTTGAAGCTGCGGGCATAAGTCGCATAGGCGTGGATATCGGGCGCGACGTCGTAAGAGATCGTGATGTCGCCCGAGACGTTCCAATCGCTGAAACGCGGGCTGTAGCGTTGCGGGGCCAGCGTGTTCAGCTGGTCCGCGGTGGCCGTGCCGTTCGCGAGCAGGGCGGCGACATTGTCCGCCGTGGCGACATAATTGTAGCGCGCGTTGCGAATGCTGACGACGGCTTCGTAGAAGCCCGATTTCTTGTCGTAGTTCAGGCGCAGGCCCGGCTGGACGTGGAAGCCGTCCACCGGCTGCCAGTTGAGCTTGCCGAACAGGGCGAAGCTGGTGTTGTCGAAGTTGATCGTGTTGGTGCTGGTCAGCCCGTTCAGCACCAGGGGATTGCACGCGGCCGCCGTCGCGGTGGCGCAGCCGGTGGCGCCGACGGGAATATTGCCCGGATTGAGCAGCCAGCGGCTCGCGGCCGAACCCTGGACCTGCGAGCCCTGGGTGTCGATCGTCTGGTGGAAGAAGAACGCGCCGATGGTATAGTCGAGCCGGCCGCCGCCGTTCGATGCAAGGCGCAGCTCCTGGCTGACCTGCCGCTGCTGCGACGGGTTCTGCGAGACCGTGGTGATCGGCAGCCCGGTGAAATCGCGATCGTTCTTCGGCTGCCAGTCCCAATAGCGCCATGCGGTGACCGAGGTCAGCGTCGCCGGGCCGAGGTTCCAGTTCGCGACCAGCGAGGCACCGCCGATCTCCTGGCGCGAGTTGATCTGGGCATCGAGATCGGTCTTGCGGTCGAACGGATCGGTGCTCGGCGGCGTATAGCCGAACGCCGCCGCGAGCGCCGCATATTGGCGGGAGAGCGGACGCTGGGTGGCCCCGACCCGGGCATAATATTGCACGCAGCACAGCGGATTCTGGAGGTTCCAGTCGCCGGCGAAAGTCAGGTCGACATCATCGTTGACCTTCCAGAGAAGCTGGCCGCGAAAGCTGCTGGTGCGCTGCTTGTGGAGATCCTCGCCGGTGCGGACATTGTCGATCGTCCCGCCCCGGCTGGTCACCGCGCTCGAGATGCGGATCGCCAGCCTGTCGTCGACCAGCGGCCCCGACACCGACGCCTTGGCCGAGATCAGGTCGTAATTGCCGAGGCTCAGCTCCACCTTGGCCTCGGGCGTGAAGCTCGGCGCCCGGGTGGTGATGTTGATCGCGCCGGCAGTCGTGTTCTTGCCGTAGAGCGTACCCTGCGGCCCGCGCAGCACTTCGACGCGCTCGACATCGACAAAGTCGAAGGTCGAGGCACCGATGCGGCCGATATAGACCTGGTCGAGATAGAAGCCGACACCCTGCTCGATGCCGTCATTGGTGAGGCCGAAGGGCGCGCCCAGGCCGCGGATGTTGATCGCCGAGTTGCGCGGGTTGCTCGAATAGAATTGCACCGCGGGCAGCGAGGTCTGCAACCGGTTGAGGTTGGTTGCGCCGGTCTGCTCGATCGCCGAGCCGCCGATCACCGACATCGCGATCGGCACGTCCTGCGCCCGTTCCTCGCGGCGGCGCGCGGTGACGACGATCTCGCCGCTGCCACTCTCCTGCGCCGGCTTTGCCTGCTGATCGTCATTGGCGGTCGCCGCGACCGGATCGTCGCGCAGGGCTCCGGCAGGTGCCGGAGCGCTACTCGCCAGGAGCAGCAGCGAAAGCGAAGCAAGGCTCATCATCATCCCCTTTGGCCGTATCGCGCTTAATCTCCACTCAATTGATAGATATTAGCGAACAAGGAGATGTTTAGCGATCCCTAGCCTGAGTTGGCCGGCGTCCGCGGGCGTCGTTCCGGCGCACCTTGAAAGCGGTTCGATCCAACACAATCTCAGCGCCAAGCGGTGCCCGATGGGGCCGCCGGCCCGGCGTCGCGGGTCACCGGACGCCAGGCACATCGATCAATTCGCTTCGCATGGAGGTCTTGATATGCGTCAGTTCGATTTCACTCCCTTCCGCCGATCGACCATCGGGTTCGATCGGCTGTTCGACCTGCTCGAGGCCAGCGCCCGCCAGCAGGCTTCCGAAAATTATCCGCCGTTCAACCTCGAGCGCGTCGCCGAGGACCGCTACCGGATCACGATCGCCGTCGCCGGCTTCAAGGCCAACGAGATCGACATCACCGCGCAGCAGAACCTGCTGCTGGTGGCGGGCAAGCGGCGCGAGGAGAACGAGAACAACCAGGGCGCCTATCTGCACCTGGGCATCGCCACCCGCAGCTTCGAGCGCCGCTTCGAGCTGGCCGACTTCGTCCGCGTCGAGAACGCCGACCTTGCCGACGGCCTGCTGGTGATCGAACTGGTGCGCGAAGTGCCCGAAGCAATGAAGCCAAAGAAGATCGCAGTGAACGCCGGCAGCCGGTCGAGCTCGATCGATCACCGCGAAGCCGACGCGGCCTGACGGACCGGCCATAGCTCGCGACGTCTTCCTCCCTTTGGACGTCGCAGCGGGGGGCGCTCGGACCATGGTTCGGGCGCCCTTTGTCATATGCGGGGTCATATGCGGGAAACGGCCCCTTCATGCGCCGATGTTCGCCCGCATCGCGCGATCACGGCCCGGCGAAGCTTCGGCGAACGCCTTCGCGAAGAGCGGAACGCTGGCCCGGCGGACGCCCATGGCCACGGAAGTTTGCGTCGATGCCTCACCCGTTCAAGGAGCGACCCTTGCGGGACGCAGAAACATTATCGGAACATCGACTTGTAGAACTGGCTCGCTCTGCCAGGGCGACAAGGCAAAAAAGAAGGGAGGGCTCGCGCCCTCCCTTCTCCAATGCTCGCCCTTATACTATAGCGCGCTGCACTTATATTTTCAAATTTAAAATCTGTTTTCTTATACAAATTCTCAGAAAGATGCCCAGTCATCGGCACGGGTGAGCGCGGAAACGGCGGCGGCCGGCAGCGGCTTGACCGGCGACACATAGCCCGGCGCGACCTTCTCGCGGATGTCGACCGCCGGAGCGGGACGCCGCGCCGGCGCCAGGTTCGCACCGGTGTTGCCGGTGTTGAACGCCGAAGCCTGTTCCGAGAGGAGCTGGACCTCGGAGCTCAGGTTGCGCGAGGCGGCCGAGGTTTCCTCGACCATCGCGGCGTTCTGCTGGGTCGCCTGGTCCATCGTGCCAATCGCCACGGCGATCTGAGTCACCGCCGAGGATTGCGCCTCGTTGTCGGCTGCGATGTTGGCGAGCAGATCATGCACTTCGTCCACGTCCCCCGAAATGGCGACCAGCGCGCCGTCCACCTTCTGCACCATCGCCACGGCATCGACGATATCCGCCTGGGTGGCGGTCAGCTGGTCGCGGGCGCGGCCGGCCTCTTCCTCGGCGCGCATCGCCAGCGCGCTGACGAGATCGGCGACCACCGCAAACCCGCGCCCCGCCTCACCGGCACGCCCGGCTTCCACCGCGGCGTTCATCGCGAGCACCCGCGTCTGGAAGGCGATCTTGTCGAGGCCTTCGATCACCGAGTCGATGCCCTTGGCGCTTTCCGACACGCGCGTCATTGCCTGGACGGCATCGTCGGCGACCGAACGGCCGTCGCCCACCGTCGCGATCGCCTGATTGGCGCGCGCGAGCGTGCTGCCCGCCGACTTGGCGGTCGCCTTGAGCCGATCGTCCATCTGGCTGATCGCAGCCGAGGTCTCCTCGAGCGACGCGGCGTTGCTTTCGGTGCGACGCGCCAGATCCTCGGAGGCCTGGGCGATTTCGCCCGAACCCGTGCGGATGCTCGCCGCCCCCTCGACCACCGAACCGATCAGGGTACGCAGCGCACCCAGCGCGGAGTTGAAATTGGTCTTGAGCGCGCGATAGTCGGGCGCGAACTCGCTCGATATCTCCGCGGTGAGGTCGCCCTTCGCCAGGCCCTCCAGACCATTGGTAAGCTCGGCGACGACATGCTTCTGCTCGGCATCGGCGACCAGCTTCGCCGCATCGGCCTTTTCCTTGGCGACCGCGGCATCGCGGAAGACGAGCACTGCCTTGGCCATGCCGCCCACTTCGTCCCCGCGCTCGGTGCCCGGCACTTCGATCGCGTTCTCGCCCCCGGCCAGACGGCCCATCAGCGACGTCATCCCCTTGATCGGCCGCGCGATCATCCGCGTGAGCAGCCAGCCGAGCAGCACCGCCATGGCAATGCCGAACGCACCGCCGATCGAAAGCGCGGCGACCGCCCCGGCACGGGCATCGGCCTCCACCTTCCGAGTCGAGGCCACGCGCTCTTCCTGGACCCGGCTGATCTCGCTCATCACCTCGCGGATCGTGCCGAGCTGCTTGACGCCCGCCAGCTGCTGCGCTTCGGCCTGGGTCGCCGGATTGCGGGCAAGCGCAACCATGTGATCGAGCTTGCCGTCGAGTTCCCGGACGGCGTTCATCAGCTTGTCGAGGCGCGCCCGCTGCTCGGGGAGCGTGGTGTTGCTCCGAAAGGCCTCGGCGGCCTGGTCGATCTTCTTGCGGGCATCCTGATAGGTGGCCAGGAAGTCCGGATTCCGGAGAATGACATAGGCGCGAACCGCGCTCTGCTCCTCGAGGATCTGCGTCATGATCTGGTCGGCGCTGGCAGTGACGTCGAACGCGCGCTCCTTGTCTTCCGAAGCGGTTCCGACCGTTTGCAGGCTCGAGAAGAGCAGCCAGCCGATACCGGCGAAGATGCAGACGAGCGTGACGAAGGCGACCGCAAGCTTCCGCGGTATCGGCATATCCTGAATAATCATCAATTCTCCCTCCCCGCCGGCCCCGGGGACCGGCATCCGAAACTGTCTTCGGGCGAGACGCGAGAAGCCTGCGAGCGGAGGGCGTTTCGATCTATCCCAATCCTCGTCATAGGAGAGGGCAGGACCGATCGAACCAAATCGGGGGGAAATATTTTTTCGGTTTGTGTCCAAGGAAGTCCGGGTTTCCCCGGGCCGGGAAACTACCGCGATGCGGGCCCGAGCAGCCAGGGTTTCGCATAGCCCGTCGGCCGGGCGACACCGTCCAGCCGCTCAACGCGAAGGATCCTGACCGGCTGGAGGATCATCTGGTCCTTCATCGCATCGCGGCCGCCGCCGGTCGGGAGGGCGAGGATCCGCTTCACCACATCCATGCCCGAGATCACCTTCCCGAATGCCGCGAAGCCGCGATAGGCCCCGCGCGCGTCGAGGCCGGGATTGGGCCCGACCATGATCGAGAAGTTGCAGTTGGCGCCATCGGGATTGGGACCGTGCGCCATCGAGACAGTGGCGTCGAGATGGCGAATGCCGGTCTGGCTGGTCGGTTCGAGCGGGACCGAGGGCAGCATGCGGCGTGCATCGGTGCCGATACCGCCCTGGACGAAGCCTTGGGCCGGGGCGCCCTTGCGCCGGGCCGAACGATAGAATTGGGTGCCGTCGAGCCGGCCATCGTCGACATAGGCCATGAAGTTGGCGACGGTCTTCGGCGCATGCTTCGCATCGAGCGCGAGCGTGATGTTGCCCGCCGAAGTGACGATGCGGACGCGGATCGCGCCGGGATCCTGCGGCGGCGCGGCGGCGGTGAGGAACAGGGCGAGGGCGGCGAACAGGATACGCATGGGCCGCTCGCTAGTCGATACTGTCCAGGATTTGGAGAGGATTCCGGCACGGGGTGCGAGTTTCGGGGAGCGTTCGTGATCGCACCACGTCCGACCGCCAGAGCGGGTCCCGCAGCCACAGGGCCCGGACCTCGCTCCAGCAATATTGGAAATCAGGTGAGCTTCAGATCGCAAAGCTCAACCCAGGCGCCATTTTCACAATATATCTCGATCTTCATGTCCTCGCAGTCTGCAGGCACGGGAAATGTGAGCAGCAGCGGTTGCCAGGAGGAGCCGAACTGGCTTTCCGTGCCCAGGAAGATGTCGCTCGTGGCCATGGGCACAGCCGCGCCGAACCGAGAGAAATATGCTCGAATCCAGATATTCGCGCTGCTCGTGCCGGTGCGGATGAAGCCGCGAAGCAACTCCAGACCGTCACGCTTGGGATGAAGGGTCGGCGTTTGCGCCGATATAGTACCGCCACCGGCCACGCTCTCCAATCGAAGCGCACAGGCAACCGGGATCCCCGCGATGTTGGGTAACCCGGCCGTGACGAAGCCATAGCCGCAGGGGCCCGCGACGGTGAAGGTCCAGCCGCCGATGGTAGCCGAGGTGCGTGACATCGCGAACGCGCCCGTCGATGCGCCGTTTCGATCGACCGCGCCCTTCAGTCGATCCTCGCCATCGTGCAACCGGTATCGGTACAGGATATTTGCCTCGGGAAAGGAGCGGGACAGCAGCTCGCAATCGCGAAATATCGAACGCAATCCCTTCACGAGGGGCCGATATCCACCGCTGAAACTGACCGGCGCGCCGTCGAGGGAGATCTTGTCGAACTTGCAGACGAAGTTCAGATTGACAGCCGTTTCTCCCGCGAGGCCGGACACCGCCCGAAATCCCGGACCATCCGCGCCCACGCGGCCATAGGGCCAAAGGATTGGGCTGCTCGATATCTCGAACGTGCCGGTGGCACCCGAATGCACCTCAAGATACCCTCGAGTGGTCGCATTCAGCCCGTTATTCTGGACATGGGCGAGACGAAGCACGCCAGATCCCGCCACATAATGCGGCACGGTGGTCTCAAGCGCCGCATTGTTCACGTGCAGTGTCCCGTCGAGAACCTTGAGGCAAGCCCCGTTCTCCCCGCCCTGCACATGTTCGATGCTCCCGCCGATCAGTGAAAGCTCCGATCCCTCGTCGGCAATTTCCACGGCATAGGTCTGGCTGGTGTCATACCCTGCCCATTTCCCGCTTTCACTGTGAATGCGGCCGCCGATGATCGTGACCTTTCCGTTGGGCTGCTCCATGCGAAGCCCCTTCGGACAGAACACTATCTTCGGATTGGTATAGGTCAGTTCGGACAAGGGCGCGTCGATCGCCACATCGTCCGGCGCATGGACGTTCTGACCGGGGACCTGCTTCGGAATTACCCCGCCCTGGCTCGGCAATGCGCCAATCGCCCAGCCGAGTTCGAAACCCTCCACATAGGCGTCATGAACATCGAGATAGCCGGGGTTATACAACGCCAGATCGTTCGTGTAGTGATGCACACCGCATTCGTACGCAGTCGTGGAGAAGGGCCCCGCAACCTTGAGGCCATAGTGCCAGGACTGCCCCGCCCGCAGATCCACGGCACTCTTCTTCGGGGAATCCGCAGCTCCTATCAGAACGGCTTGGTCGAAGTCGTGCCTGGCTCCGTCCATGTCGAACCGCAGCTGGTCGATACGGTAGCCGCCATAGGGGAAATGGGTTCGATAGAAGCCGATGGAACCAGGGCCGCCCATTGCCGCGAGCATCTTGTTTATCGCAGCCGTATCGTTCGCCACACCGTTGCCAACGGCACCGAAGTCCCGAGCGCTGACGGTCTCGCGCAGCTTGCCTTCTACCGTTGTCGGGACCGCACCCGCCTTCGCCTGCACAAAGCCGACCATGGCAGCGCCCTGGCCGGTGCCAGTGCCAGCCAAATCCGCGGAATCCACATATGCCATCCAAAGTCTCCTCGCTTGCTAGGAACAAACAAGGAACATTCAAAATCCTACATTACAAGCGCGAGCCCAGGGGGACCAAGGCGCGGATGTCATCGACGCACTCCAATCTGGCATGCAGCTCGGCATTGGGCGGCCCATAGTGCGAGAGCGATGCGAAGAAAGAGGCCGGGCGCCGGGCCCGGCCTTTGCAAGTGATCGTGATCCCGACTCATGCGGGATGACGATCAGGTCAGACCAGCCGGCTCTGCCGTACCGCCGCCTCGATGAAGCTGGCGAACAGCGGGTGCGGATCGAAGGGCTTGGATTTGAGCTCGGGGTGGAACTGCACGCCGACGAACCAGGGATGGTCCGGCCGCTCGACGATCTCGGGCAGCGAACCGTCCGGCGACATGCCCGAGAAGACCAGCCCGCCCTGCTCGAGCACCGGCTTATAGGCGGTGTTGACTTCGTAGCGGTGGCGGTGGCGCTCGCTGATCTCCTCCGCTCCGTAGATCGAGGCGACCACCGAATTGCCGCCTAGCTTCGCGGGATAGGCGCCCAGGCGCATCGTGCCGCCCAGATCGCCGCCTTCCTCGCGCTTCTGCAGGCCTTCCGTCGTCATCCACTCGGTGATCATCCCGACCACGGGCTGCTCGGTCGGGCCGAATTCGGTGGTCGAGGCGTCGGGCACGCCACCGGCGCGGGCCCCTTCGATGCAGGCCATCTGCATGCCCAGGCAAATCCCGAAGAACGGCACGCTGCGCTCGCGGGCGAAGCGGACGCCGGCGATCTTCCCCTCGCTGCCGCGCTCGCCGAACCCGCCGGGGACGAGGATGCCGTGCAGCGGCTCGAGCGCCGCGGTGATCTCTTCCTCATTGTCGTGCTCGAACAATTCGGCATCGAGCCAACGGATGTTGACCTTTACCCGGTTGGCGATGCCGCCATGGGTCAGCGCCTCGGTGAGCGACTTATAGGCGTCGGGCACGCCCATATATTTGCCGACCACGCCGATCGTGACTTCGCCCTCGGGATTGAGCACCCGGTCGACGATCTCTTCCCAGCGGCTGAGGTCCGGCGAACCGGCCACGTCGATGCCGAAGGCCTTGAGCACTTCGACGTCCAGCCCCTCGGCATGATATTGGAGCGGCACGCCGTAGATCGTCTTCGCGTCGAGCGCGGGGATGACCGACGAGGCGGGCACGTTGCAGAACAGCGCGATCTTGGCGCGGTCGCTCGCCGGCAGCGGCTTCTCGCTGCGACAGACGATGACGTCGGCATGAACGCCGAGCGAAGCCAGCTCGCGCACGCTGTGCTGAGTCGGCTTGGTCTTCAGCTCGCCGGCGGCGGCAATGTACGGCACCAGCGTCAAATGGACGCTGACCGACTGGTTGCGGCCGAGATCGTTGCGCAGCTGGCGAATGGCTTCGACGAAGGGCAGCGATTCGATGTCGCCCACCGTGCCGCCGATCTCGCACAGGACGAAATCGAGATCCTCGGTGTCTTCCTGGGCAAAGGCCTTGATCGCGTCGGTGACGTGCGGGATCACCTGAACGGTGGCACCGAGATAGTCTCCGCGGCGCTCGCGCTCGATGATCGTCTTGTAGATCCGGCCCGAAGTGATGTTGTCCGACTGGCGCGAGGCGACGCCGGTGAAGCGCTCGTAATGGCCGAGATCCAGATCCGTCTCGGCGCCGTCGTCGGTCACATAGACCTCACCATGCTGGTGCGGCGACATCGTGCCGGGATCGACGTTGAGATAGGGATCGAACTTGCGGATGCGGACCCGATAGCCACGAGCCTGGAGCAAAGCCGCGAGGCTCGCCGCCATGAGGCCCTTGCCAAGCGAGGAGACCACGCCGCCGGTGATGAAGATATACCGCGCCATGGGAGAAAACGCCTAACGTGATTGGATGCGCACCGGCAAGCGTGCGAATCACACCCCGGCGCACAAATTTTGTGGACAGCCCCGGATCAGGCCGGGGCCGACGAATTTACTGGGCGAGCGGAACCGCGCTGTTGCCCTGCGCGCCCGCCGCGGCCGGGGCCGCGCTGTTGCCTGGCGCGAAGGGCACGGCGCCACCCGGAGGCGCGGTGGTCGGCAGCGCCTGCGGCGCGGTGACCGGCGCCGCCCGCTGGAGCGAGGCGTCGATGGTCGCGCCGTGGCGATTCGCCGCCAGGAAGGCGAGCAGGATCGACATGGCGATGAACACGGTGGCCAGGATCGCGGTGGTGCGCGTCAGGAAATCCGCTGCGCTGCGCGCCGACATCAGGCCCGACGGGCTGCCGCTCGAGGTAAGGCCGCCGCCCTCCGACTTCTGCAGGAGAATCACGCCGACGAGACCCGCGGCGATGAAGGCCTGGACGATGAGCAGGAAGGTGAACATGAAATGCGCGGACCTCTTGAAGAAAGGCGGCACATAGGGGAGCTGCCCGCTCCGATCAACCTTCGGAAACCCGCTATCGGCCGCTCCGGTTCAACAAAGTCGTAACATTTCGCATCCGGACTGAAACCGGATCGCCTCGTGCGCGTTGTGTGGATCAGCCCTGGTGTGTCGCGGGCGTAACAACAGAGTATATGCCGTGAACGCAATGACCGACAGCTCGCTTTCTTCCTGGAAGAACACGCTCGTCGACTATGTGCGATCGGGCGAACCGGACCTGACCAATCGGCAGATGGCGCTGCTGATGCTCGTCTATCTGGATCCCGGCCCCCATACCGTGCGCGGACTGGCCCGGGCTTTGAACGTCTCGAAGCCCGTCGTAACGCGTGCCTTGAATCGTCTGGGCACGCTCGGCTATCTGCGCCGTCAACGCGACGATACCGACAAGCGGAACATCTTCGTCGCCAAGACCGCGGAAGGGGCAGAGTTTCTTGCAGAATTCGGGCATTTCCTCACTGGCCAGCACGTCGAGCCAGTCGCCCGCAGGGCCAGCGCGTAAGCGTTTCTCGCTGAAGGGCCGTTCGGTTCCCATCGATCCCAGGGTCGATGCCGTTCGTCGCGACCTGGCAGACGTGCGTCTGGCGGATCGGGTGTTCGCACCCCATTATGCGGCGCCTATGCCTCGCATCATCGCTTCGCCCATATCGCTCCACGCCGGCCCCAGGCCCGATTCGGAGACGCTCGCCCAGCTTTCGCCGGGGGACTTGTTCGAAGTGCTCGAATTCGCGGGCGACCATGCCTGGGGAGTAGCACCCGGGCACGCGCTGGTCGGCTATGTTCCGGCCGCGATGCTGGAGCGCCCGGCGGCATGACGATCCGCGTCTTCATCGACGGTGCCGTGGGCACCACGGGCCTGGAAATCCGCGAACGGCTCGACGGCCGCGCGGGGATCGAGCAGATCATCCTGAGCGACAAGGACCGCAAGGACGCCGCGAAGCGCGAGGACGCGCTCAATTCGGCAGACTTCGTGATCCTCTGCCTGCCCGACGACGCCGCGCGCGAGGCAGTGGAGATGATCAAGGCGGCCAAGGTCCGCGTGATCGACGCCTCGAGCGCACACCGCGTCGCCGATGGCTGGTCCTATGGCTTTCCCGAACTGGAGCCCGGCCAGGCGGCCCAGATCGCCGAAGCGGCGCGTGTCTCCAATCCCGGCTGCTACCCCACCGGTTTCCTGGCGCTGGTCCGCCCGCTGATTCGCGCCGGGCTGGTGCCGCACGACCATCCGCTGACCGTCAACGCGGTCTCGGGCTATTCGGGCGGCGGCAAATCGATGATCGCCGAGTTCGAGGATGCGGGCGCGGCGGGCCATACCGACACTGCTTTCCGCAACTACGGCCTCAACCTCGGGCACAAGCACGTGCCCGAGATGACCAAGCACGCCCGCATCGTGCACCCGCCGATCTTCCAGCCCGCAGTGGCGCGGACTTATCGCGGCATGCTGGTCGAAGTGCCCCTGCCCCTCCACGCCTTCACGCGCCGCCCGTCGCTGGACGCCATCGAGAACGCGCTGCGCGAGGCGTACAAGGATTCGCCGATCGTGCGCGTGTTGCCCGGCGACGCGGCAACGGTGCGCATCGAGGAAGATGCGGGGACCGACCGGCTTTCGCTGCGGGTCTTCGGCAATCCCGAAACCGGCCAGGCCCGGCTGGTGGCGACGCTCGACAATCTGGGCAAGGGCGCGGCCGGCGCCGCAGTGCAGAACCTCAACATCATGGCCGGGTTCGACCAGACCGCCGGGCTGGTGCTATAGGATCCGGCATCCTCGCGAATGCCGGGATCCAGGGCCGGGAGCGGATCGCTTCGTAGACTCTGGTTCCCGCGCCTTCGGCGGAGCGACGGAGCAGGCGCTTCGTCAGGCGCGCCCCAGCCGCGCGAGAATACCGCCCATTTCGAACACGGTGGCGGAAGCATCGAGCGACAGCCCGGTCGCGGCGCCGCCCAGTTCGCGTGCCGCGGCATAGGCGTCGAGCGCGGTGCGCAGGGCATCCCCGGAGCGCGACTTCGCCCGCTCGGCGATGAAACTCGGCGCACGCTCGAGGAACACTTCGTAGCGCGGCTGCGCGGCCTTGGTCCCGAGCAGCTTGGCCAGGCGCGCGCGGATCAGGTTGGAAGGGTCTCCGGTATCGGCGAGCGCGGCCATCTCGTTCTCGATCGCGGCGATATCCAGCCCCGCAAAGCCCAGCGCCCGGCCGGGCGACCCCTCGCCCGCCTTGACCAGCGCCGCGATCTCGCCCGCATTCGCGTCGGGCAGCTGGTCGCGCAGGATCGCCGCGACGTCCGCATCGGGCAGCGCCTCGAAGCGCAGCAGCCGGCAGCGCGAGCGGATCGTCGGCAGCAACCGGCCCGGCGCATGGCTCACCAGCAGGAAGATCGTTCCCGCCGGCGGCTCCTCGAGGTTCTTGAGCAGCGCATTGGCGCCGCCGCGCTCCAGATCGTCGATCGCGTCGATCACGATCACCCGGCGCGGCGAGAAGCTCGGCTTGGTGGCGAACAGCGGCTGGAGCGAACGGACCTGGGCAATGGTAATCGACCGGGCCAGCGCCTCATCGGGCTTGTCCGGATCCTTGGGCAGGCGGACGAGCTCCCGATAGTCGGGGTGCGCACCGGCCTCGATCAGATGCACGGTCTGGCTGTCCGCCGGCACCTCCCAGCCGGGAGCGAGCGGATCGCGGCCCGCCGCCTCGGCGAGCAGGCGCAGCGCCGCCTGACGGGCGAACGCTCCCTTCCCCACGCCCTCCGGCCCGGCGATCAGCCAGGCATGGTGGAGATTGCCGTTCCGCATCGCGGCGGCCAGTGCCTCGCGGGCAGGTTCGTTGCCGATCAGGGGCATCAAGACCGTTCAGACCATATCGCCGGCCCCGCGCCGGCGGGGACAGCGGAAAAGGGCGTGAGGCTCGCTGCCGCGATCACATCCCGAACAGCGACCAGAACCCGCGCCAGGCGCGGCCGAAAAAGCCCGCCTCGCCCACGTCCTTCTCGGCAACCAGCGGCACCGTCTGCGACGGCAGGCCAGGCGAATCGATGACGAGATCGGCGATGTGGTCGCCCGCCTTGAAGCCGGCCGGGACCGGGCCGTTATAGACGATGCGGCCCTGCATCTCGGGGGCGGTGCCCGCGGGCACGGTGGCGGACAGGTCGCGCGGCGCGATCACGCCCACGCTGCCCGAAGTGCCGCCCTGCACCTGCACCTCGCCCACCTTGCGGCCCTTCTTGACCAGCGCCTTGCCCTGCCAGGCGCGGAAGCCCCAGTTCATGAACTTCACCGATTCCTCGGCCCGGCCGTTATAGGTGGTGAGGCCGGCGACGACCATCACCAGGCGGCGGCCATTCTGCTCGGCCGAGCCGGTGAAGCCATAGCCGGCTTCGTCGGTATGGCCCGTCTTGAGGCCGTCGGCGCCCTGCACCTTGCCGAGCAGGGGGTCGCGATTCGCCTGGGTGATGTCGGCGCCGGCACCCAGCGTCTTGCCCCAGGTGAAGCTGGTGAGCGAATAGAATTGCTTGTAGAGATCCGGATGGTCCTGGATCGTCGCTTTGGCGAGATGTGCCAGGTCGCGCGCGGTCACATAGGTGACGCCGTTGTCGGGCCAGCCGTTCGACGTCCCGAAATGGCTGTTGGTCAGGCCCAGCCGCTTGCCGGCTTCGTTCATCCGCTGAACGAACGCTTCCTCGGTGCCCGAAATGCCTTCCGCGAGCACGACGCAGGCATCGTTGCCCGACAGCGTGACGATGCCCTTCAGCAGATCGGCGACGGTCGGCTTCTGGCCGACGCTGAGGAACATGGTCGAACCCTGGCTGTGCCACTTCTTCCACGTCTCGGGCGTCACTTCGATCTGCTTGTCGAGCTTCAGCTCGCCCTTCTTGATCAGATCGAAGGCGACATAGACGGTCATCATCTTCGCCATCGAGGCCGGCGGCATCCGCCGGTCGGCATCCTTGGCGTAGAGCACCGCGCCGGAGGACAGGTCCTCCATATAGGCGATCGGCGCGGGCGTATCGAACGGCGGCGGGCCTGCGGCATTCGTGGACTGGGCGGCGGCTAGCGCCAGGAACGATGCGGCAAGCAGCAACTTCTTCATGTGATTCGTCCGGCCTTTCAGTTGGCTTGGACGCGCGCATCTCCATAGCCCGCGCCCGCGGCGCGCCGCCGTGCCGCTTCGGCCTCGCCCGCCGTGGCGAAGGGACCGAGCTGGACGCGATGGAGCCCGCCCCCCGGCTTTACGAAGCCGCCTAGGCTTTGGGCAAGCGCTTGTGCGCGGCTCGCGTTAGAAAGTGCGGCGACCTGCACGATAAATCTGCCGCTCGCGGCCGGACGGGCAGCGGGCGGCGCCGTGCGCACCGGCGCGGGGCGCGGCGCGGCGCTGGGGCGCGGCGGGCTATAGGCCGGCGGCGTGGCGACGACCGGCACCGCGCGGACGGGCGCGCCGGGAAGCCGCTTGCGCAGCGCCGTGAGCAGCACCTGCGGGGCGTCCGCGCGATCGGCGGCGGGGCGGCCGGCCTGGAGTGCGGCCTTGTCCATCGCCGGCGGGTTCACCGTGCGGATCCGCACGCCGATCGAATCGCCGTTCGCGCCGAGCAGCCGCGCGGCGCCGGCCGACAGGTCGATGGGATGGCCGGCGCCGGGATCCGAGCCGGTGATCAGCACCAGGATCGTCTTCCCCGTATCGAGCGAAGTCACTTCGACATAGCTGTTGGCGGGCAGCGAGCGGTGCACCGCGACGACTGCCTGGTCCATCGCCCCGCCTCCGCTGACCGGGCGGATGCCGGCATAGCCGATTTCGTCATAGCGCGGCGTCTCGCCCGGCCCAGGCTGCGACGAACCGCTTGGCCCGGCCACGCCCGCGGTCGGGTCGGCAAAGCCTTGCGGCAACGTAGGTGCCGGCGCCTGTTGCCGGACGACAGGGGCCGGCGCGGGCGCGTTGCGCTTCTTCTGGACCGATTCGCTGCCAGGGACCGCATAGGAGGCACCAGGGCCGCTCGCCTGCCCGGCGGGCGCGGGATCGGCCCATTGCGGCTGCGGCTCGGGCTGCGGCGCTACGGGCTCGGGCGCCGGCGGATAGTCCGGCTGCGGCTGTTGCTGCGATGGCGGCGGCGCGGGGCGCGAACGCAGCGTGCCGTCGGCGGCACGCCAGGTCTCGGAGGACTGACTGTCCTGCAGCGGCCCATAGGCTTGTGCGGCGACCGAGCCCATCCGCTGTGCGGCATGGGCATAGCCCGGCGCCCCGCCGCCCAGAGCGGCGAGGAGCGAGAGCGCGAAGATGCTAGCGTTCGACCTCATCGGCGAGCAGGCCTACCGACAAAGCGTAAAAATTCGAGCAATTATAGTCGAGGATCACGCGATAATTGCCGGTGAGCAGATAGCCGGTCTTGCCGGGCCCGTCAGGCTCGAGCAGCGTCGCCTGGACATTGTCGCCCGGCCAGGCGCGGGTCTGCGGCACCAGGCCGAGCGCGCGCCATTCCGCCATGGTCTTCCAGCGGCTGTGCCGCTCGAAGACGCGAGGGCAGCGCGGCGCCCTGGTCTTGTTCACCAGCGCGGCGCGGTTCAGATTGGCCGGCACGCTCACCGCAAAGCCCCAGGGCTGCCCCTTTCGCCAGCCGGCATTGACGAAATAATTGGCGATCGAGGCCAGCGTGTCCGGCTCGCTCGTCCAGATATCGGCCATGCCGTCGCCATCGCCGTCGCGGGCGAGGCGGAGATAGACCGACGGCAGGAATTGCGGCCCGCCGAACGCGCCGGCCCAACTGCCGACCAGCTTCTCGCGCGGCACGCCGCGGTCGATCATCTTGAGCGTGGCAATGAACTCGCTTGCGAACAGGTCGCGACGGCGCCCCTCATAGGCCAGGCTGGCGAGCGCGCGGGGCAAGTCGAACCCGCCCATCACCCGGCCGTAATTGGTCTCGTGCCCCCAGATCGCGACCATGATCGATTCGGGCACGCCGGTCTCGGCTTCGATCCGCTGCAGGCGCGGGCGCTGGCGCTGATAGGCCGCGCGCCCCTGGCTGATCCGCGCGGCATCGACATGCGCGCGGCGATAGGGTTCGAAATTGGAGATGGGTGCGTTGGGCGCGGTCTCCGGCTGCTGCCGGTCGAGCTGCACGACGCGCGCATTATAGGTGAGCGTGGGGATCACCGAATCGATCGTCCGCCGGCTGACTCCCTCGGCCGCCGCCTGGCGCGAAAGCTCGCCCAGATAGGTCTGGAAGCCGCTTTCGTCCTGTGCGATCGCGGGTGCCCCCATGGGCGCCGCCGCGATCACGGCCACGCCAAGCGCCAACAGGCTACGCATTACGCCACTCGATCCCCGCATGCGCTTTTTGTGCCACAGGGCAGCCAAATGCTGAACCCCCCGGCATCGGCTTTCGTCAACAAATTGTAGCGGATCGTCGCGGATCGCATTAGCGCAGGCACCGACGCGGAGAGGTGGCCGAGTGGTTTAAGGCAGCGGTCTTGAAAACCGCCGTGCGCGCAAGCGTACCGTGGGTTCGAATCCCACCCTCTCCGCCAGCTGCTCAAGGGGGATATGGGCATGTGCAAGGACTGGCTCGGAACCATCGCCGCCATCGCGCTGCTCGCGCTGCTCGCGCCGGGCACCGCCCTTGCGGGCCCGTGCGAGGACAAGGCCGCCTGGGCCGCCGCGGTTCGGCCGGAGATCGAAAGAGCCTTCGCGCTGATGAAGGCCCAGGACAAGCCCGGCTTCGCCGCCCTGCTCCCGGCGCTGCAGAAACGCTACGCCCCGCTTCCCGCGGCCATGCCGGCAGCAGAGCGCTGCGGCGGCGAGGTCCGCGTCTATGACGAGCATCAGTATCTCGCCTATGCCGATGCCCATAAGGCCGGTCGCGCGATCGACGGCTTCCCGGCCGACGCGAATTTCGTGCTGACCAACCTCCATTATGCCGATCTCGCCTATGCGGTGGGCTGGATCCAGTACGAGCTGGAGGACTATGCCGGCGCCAAGGCAAGCTATGCCAAGGGACTGGCGATCGCACCGAACCAGCATGATCTGACCAGGGAATATGTGGCGACGCTGCTCAGCCTCTCCGCCTTTGGCGAGATGGCGCCGTTCATCGACAAGTTCCTCGCCAGCGACCGCGACATGGACGGCCCGGGCCGCGCCAATCTGATCGCCGCCAAGGGCATCGGCTTCGTCGCGCAGGGCGACATTCCAGGCGCCACCAACGCCGCGAGCCAGGCAAAGGCGCTCGATCCGAGCAATGAATATGCCGCCCTGGTGCTCAACCTCGTGGCACAGAAGCAGAAAGCCAACTGATCGCGGGGAGACGGGGCGTCGGGGATCAGGCGCCCCGGTCAGTTCCCCGGCAGCACCTGCCACAGTGCGGAGGCGACGCCGCCCCCGCCAACGCTGAGCGGCCGGCTGTCCTCCTCGCCGTCGATCCGCAGCACCAGCATGGTGCTGAGCGGCGAGCGGCGGAAACGCAATTTGCGATGATCGGAAAGCGTGTCGTACACGGCCCAGGTGCCACCACGCGCACTGGTCGGGTCGGTGCCGGAATCCAGCGTGGCGAGATGCCAGGACGGCCGGGCGCGCAGCTCGGCAATGGAGAAGCCCGCAGTGAGCCGCACCGGCTCCTGCGGCAGCGATATCGCGGATAAGGTGCGAACCTCCCCCCGTTCCAGCCCGCGATAGGCAATCGGCACGAAAGTCGCGATTCGCGGCCGGACGGACTTCCGGCCGGGCGCCGTGCGCGCAATGCCATCGGCAGCGAGCAGTGCCCTCAGATTGGGGACGATCGGCAGGTCCCTCTCACCCGCCATCGCCGTCATGGGCGCGGCACATGCAGCCGCGCAAAGCAGCAGACCCTTGATCATCACCAGTTTCCCCAGCAGGTGAATTGGGGCTAGGATGTCCTATCTTGCGGGCGAGCGCAATCAGGCGGCGCCGCCTTTCGGCGCACGACGCCGTCGCTACGTCGTAAGTGTCTCGAAAGCTTCGGGAGTCAGCGCAGTCTGAAATTCGAGACCGGCCTCGAAGTCGTTGGACCAGACGACGCGTGCCGCGACGTGCCCGATCCCGGGCAGCGCCAGCCAGATCATCGAGTTGGCCCTGATCAGCGAATAGGTCTGGATCCGGGCGCCGTGCAGCGACACGTCAACCACCTTGCACAGCGCACGGTCGAGGCCGCCTCGGCCGATCTTCGCGTCGAGCGAGACCGGCGCGCGCATCGAACGCCGCCGGCCAAGTTCCTCGGCCGGTTCGAACTCTGCTGCGAATGCTCGTGCTGCGCTTGCCATGAACGGCAAGCTAGTCTCGGCTGGCTAACGGCGCGTTAACGTCGTAACGCGCCGAAAGCCCAGGGAATTACTTCTTGCCGAGGTTGAGGCCGCCGAAGCGCTTGTTGAAGCGCGCGACCTGGCCACCCTGATCGAGCAGACGGTTCTGGCCACCGGTCCAGGCCGGGTGCGCCAGCGGATCGATGTCGAGAGTCATCGTGTCGCCTTCCTTGCCCCAGGTGGAGCGCGTCTCGTACACGGTGCCATCGGTCATCTGCACCTTGATCATGTGGTAGTCGGGGTGAGTGTCTTTCTTCACGTCGAATTCCTTGGAAAGCCACCGGTTTCCGACCGGCAGCGGAGGCGCGCGCCTAGCAGAGACGCGAGCGCCGCGCAACCTGAGGCTGCGCGGCGCCGGAAATCGGATACCAGGCCCAGGCCCGGCCCCGCGGATCACGCGGAAGGCGGATCCGCAATCATCGCGGTGAACTCGCATTCGGTAGCGACTTCGCCGTCGAGCATCGCGCGGCCGGCAAACTTGCAGACGCGCGAACGCTTCTGGACGAACTCGACCTCGAGACGCAGCAGGCAGCCGGGCTCGACCGGCTTGCGGAACTTCACCCCGTCGATCGTCATGAAATAGACGAGCTTGCCCGAGCCGGCGAGGCCGAGGCTCTCCACCGCGAGCACGCCTGCCGCCTGTGCCAGCGCCTCCACCTGGAGGACGCCGGGCATGATCGGCCTTCCCGGGAAATGCCCCTGGAAGAATTCCTCGTTCATGCTGACCGCCTTGATCGCGACGATTCGCTGGTCGAGGACCAGTTCCTCGACGCGATCGACCAGCAGCATCGGGTAGCGATGCGGCAGCGCCGCCATCACCCGCTGAATGCTCAACGGGCCGATGTCGGTCGCTGCCGTGGATTCCTCGCTCACCGCGGCTCGGCGGGCTTGTTGCCAGCGGCCGGCTTGGCACCCGCGGCCGGAGCAGGAGCGGCGCCTGCCCCACGCTGCTGCTGCGCAGCCGCCTGATAGGCACGGATCTGCTCGAGCTGGGCGAGCTGCTGCTGCATCGCCTGAGTCTCGCGCGCCGGCTGCCAATCGGCCGGCGGCTGGATGCTCACGGTCGGCAGCGACTTGTCGAGCTCGGCGGTGATCGCGTCGCTGATGTCGGCCGAATCGGGCGCGTACATGAAGACTTCCGGCGAGAGCACGACACCGATCTTGCGGGCAGTGACGACGCGCAGCTGGGCGGCCTCATACTGGCGCAGGATCGATTCGATCGCGAACAGCTCGGCCCGGGCGGCGGGCAGGCTCAGCTTCTGGACGTCGGCATTGGCGGCGTTCTGCAGCGCGGCGATCTTGTCGAGCACCGGATTCTTGGCAGCCTGGGCAGCCTTGAGCTCGGCGTCGTCGACCTTCTTGTCCTTGTTGGTGTCGAGCTGCGCGAGGAGCGGTTCGGCTTCCTTCTGCGCGGCCTGGCGGCGGGCGTTGATCTGATCGAAGGCGCCCTTGTACGTCGTCTGGATCTGCTGCTGGGCAGCACCGAACGCCTTGCTGGCATCGATGACGCGGACCGGGCTGGCAGTGGCGATGCCGTTGACCTGTGCGTGCGCGGGAGCCGCGACGACAAGCGCGGCAGGCGCCGCGAGCAGCGCGGCGAGAATGCGCTTCTTGATAATCATCAGAATTGAGTCCCTACATTGAAGGTTACAAGCTTGGTGTCGTCGCCCTTGGCATGGAGCAACGTCTTGGCCACGTCGATACGCAGCGGGCCGAAGGGCGAATTCCAGTTCACGCCGAAACCGATCGACAGGCGCGGCGAAGCGGTGTCGCCGACATAGCGCTCGAAGAAGGGCGTGATCGGCTGGTTGGCGATGGCGTTGATCGAGGTACCGACGCACGGCGCAGTCGTGCTCGCCGAATAACCGACCTTACAAGTGGTGTAATAGCCCGAATAGGTCGGGTCGGACGCGCTCACGATGTAGAGCTGGTTGCCCGCCGTATCCTTGATGAAATTGTCCTTGGGCAGCAACGTCGGCGAGCCGTCCTTGTTGTACAGCAGGTTGCCGTTGGTGTCCTTCGCCTGATCGAACTCGATCGTCTTGCCCGGACGGGTGATGTTGAACAGGCTGCCCGCCATGACGAAGATCGAAGGCCGCAGGCCCATCTCGCGGGCGCCGGCGCCCAGCGGAATCTCCAGCTCGGCCTTGGTGAGGTAATAGGCCTTGCCGCCGATCGCGTCGTCGACGATCTGGTTGCGATCGGTCACCAGCAGCTGCGTGCCCGTGGTCGGATCACCGGTATAGTTGATGCGCTGAACGCGCGGGCCGACGCCGCGAATGTCGAATCCGCGGAACTGCGGCTCGCCCAGATAGAAGCGATCGGTGATGCGCACCGGATCGATGCCCGGGCCGCTCGCCTTTTCGAGGCTGTGGATGAGGCCGCCCTCGGCCGAGACCGAGGCGATGAAGCCGCTGCCGACATTCCAATATTTGTCGGCATTCATCCGCGCGCGCAGATAGCGCACGTCGCCGCCCACGCCGGCGAAATCGCCGCTCACCGACAGACGCTGGCCACGCGTCGGGCGAATGCGGCTGTTCAAGCTGTCATAGGTCAGCGTCAAGCCAACCAGCGAAGTGATGCGATTGCCCACTGCCTCGCAATAATAGCGGCCGGCCTTGAGCGGATCGCAGACGCCGTTGGTGTAGAAGCTCGCCTTGTCGAGCGTCACATTATCCTGGGCGAGATAATAGCGGCCCGACAGCGTCCAATATTCGGTCAGCGGCACGCCGGCCACGACCTGGAAGCCGGTCGAGACCTGGCTGTAGGTCGTGGAACGGTCCGAGCCGATATAGTTGAACGCGTTATAGTCGCGGCGGAAGATCGTCCCGCCCAGCGCGATGTTCTTGTCGAACAGATAGGGTTCGGTGAAGCCCAGCTCGACCGACTTGGAATAAGTCGAATAATCGACCGAAGCCGAGACGGTCTGGCCCATGCCCCGGAAGTTGCGCTGGCGGATCGAGGCCTGGAGAATGAACTGCTCGAGGCTCGAGAAGCCGGCCGACAGCGTCAGTTCGCCGTTCGCGCGCTCCTCGACATTGGCCTTGAGCACGATGCGGTCCGGCGCCGAACCCTCGACGCGCTCGATCTCGAACTTGTCCTGGAAATAGCCGAGCGAATTGATGCGGTCCTGCGAGCGCTTGACCAGGAAGGTGTTGAAGGCATCGCCCTCGGCCACGCGGAACTCGCGGCGGATCACCTTGTCCTGCGTCTGGCGATTGCCGGTGATGTCGATGCGCTCGATATAGGTGCGATTGGCTTCCGCGATGTGGAAGTTCATCGCCATGGTCAGCGTGTCCTTGTCACGCTGGAATTCGGGGCGGACGTCGGCAAAGGCGTAGCCGGCGATGCCGGCGGTCTCGCTCAGCTGCTCGACCGTGTCTTCCACGGCCTTGGCGTTGTACCAGTCGCCTTCCTTGATGCTCAGCGCCGCCGCGAGCTTCTTGTCGTCGAAGTCGCGGATCGCGCTGTCGACGCTGACCGGGCCGAACTTGTAGCGCGGACCTTCCTCCACCACGTAAGTGATGATGAAGTCCTTCTTGTCCGGCGTCAGCTCGGCCACGGCCGAGATCACGCGGAAATCGGCATAGCCGTTGGTCAGGTAGAACTGGCGCAGCTTCTGCTGGTCATAGGCCAGCCGGTCCTGGTCGTAGCTGGTATTCGAGCTCATCAGGTGCGTGAGGCTGGCCACCTTGGTCGCCATTTCCCCGCGCAGCTTGCTGTCGGAGAACACGGTGTTGCCGATGATGTTGATCTGCCGGACCTTGGACTTGGGCCCTTCATGAACCTCGAAGATCACGTCGACGCGATTCTGGTCGAGGCTGACCATCTTCGGCTCGACCACGGCGGCGAAGCGGCCCTGGCGGCGATAGAGCTCGACGATGCGCGCCACGTCGGCGCGGACCGCGGTGCGCGTGAAGATCTGGCGCGGCGCCAGCTTCACTTCCTTCTTGATCTTGTCTTCCTTGAGCCGCTTGTTGCCCTCGTAGATCACGCGATTGATCACGGGGTTCTCGCGGATGCGGATCACCAGGTCGCCGGTCTCGACGCCTTCGATCGCCACGTCGGCGAGCAGCTCCGAGGCGAGCAGGTCCTTGATCGCCTGGTCGATCGTCTCGTTGGTATAGGCGTCGCCCACACGAAGCCGCGTGTAGCTCATCACCGTCTCGGGCTCGATGCGCTGCGAGCCCTGGACGCGGATCGACCTGATCGTACGCGCCACCGGAGCGGGAACGGCGGGAGCCGGGGCAGCCTGCGCCGCCGGAGGCGCGCTTGCGGGAGCCGCCTGGGGCGCAGTCTGCGCGGCCGCCATGCCCGAGAGCATGGTGCCCGCGAGGAGGGTCGCAGTGGCGCGCGCGCCGATTTTCGTTGCCTTGATCGCAGTCACCATCCCACCCCAGTCGGAATCAAAATACCCGGCCGTCAGCCACGCGGCTTGCACCGCCCTGCACGAACCACATCAGCCGATCAACCCGGCCAGACTTCTCCACACGCCATACGCGCCGAGATCGTTGAACGTGACGAACAGCATGAGCGCGAGAATTGCGACCAAACCGCCACGATAAGCCCATTCCATCACCTGCGGCTCCACCGGGCGGCGGCGAACGGCTTCCACTGCGTAGAACAGGAGATGGCCGCCATCCAGCACCGGGACTGGCAACAGGTTGATGAATCCCAGATTAATCGACACTAGCGCGATGAAGCTCACCAGCGCCAGCGGTCCCATGGAGAGACTCTCGCCGGACGCCTGGGCGATCTTGATCGGCCCACCAAGCTCGCTCACCGGAATCCGGCCCAGGATGATGCGCTTCAGCCCCTCGATCGTGATGCCGACGATCTCGACGGTCTGGCGCAAGCCGGCGAGCGGTGCTTCCCAGAGCGGCACCTGCCGCACCACCGGCGCGCCGGGGCCGATGCCCAGCCGGCCCCGGCTGGAGACATTGCCGAACCGGTCCTTCTCGCGCAGCGTGCTGATCGTCGCCTCGGTATGGCGGATCTGGCCGTCGCGCTCATAATCGATCGTCACCCGCTCGCCGCCGCGCAGCGCCGTGAATACGCGCACGTCGAAGAAATCGTCCATCCGGCGGCCGTCCATCGCCGTGATCCGGTCGCCGGGCTGCAGCCCGGCCTGGGCGGCGGCGCTGTTCGGCTCGATCTCGCCGATCCGGGTCGGCGTGACGTTCTCGCCAAAGGCCACCGCGAAGCTGCCCAGGATCGCGATGGCGATCAGGAAATTCATGACCGGTCCGGCGGCGACGATGATCGCACGCTGCCAGAGCGGCTTGGCCTGGAAGGTCCGCGCGCGCTCGGCGGCCGGCAGCGAGAGCCACTCGGGCGAAGGCTGGCTGGCCGGGTTCATGTCGCCAGCGAAACGGACATAGCCGCCCAGCGGCAGCCAGCCGAACTTCCAGCGCGTCCCGCGCCGGTCGGTAAAGCCCGCGACCTCCCGGCCGAAGCCGATCGAGAACTCCTCGGCCTTCACGCCGAACCAGCGCCCGGCGAGGTAGTGGCCCAGCTCGTGAAGGAACACGAGCGGCCCGAGCACCAGCACGAACGCCAGTAAGGTGAGCAGGATGCCGGGATTCTGAATCAAGCGACGCCGTCCTTCACACGCTCGCCCGCGATCCGCCTAGCCTCGGCGTCGATTGCCCAAACGGCTTCGAGGCTTTCCGGAGCGACCGGGTCATAGCGGTCAAGCGTATCGGCAGAGATTGCGGCAATTTCAAGAAAGTTGAGACGGCCCGCAAGGAAGGCCGCCACGGCCACTTCATTGGCTGCGTTCAGGATCGCCGGACGGGCGCCTCCGGCCTCCAGAGCCTCGCGCGCCAGCCGCAGCGCCGGGAAGCGCGCGGGATCGGGCGCCGCGAAGTCCAGCCTTGCCATTGCCACAAAGTCGAGCGGCGGCATCGGCGTCGCCATCCGGTCGGGCCAGGCCAGCGTGTGCGCGATCGGCACGCGCATGTCCGACGGGCCCATCTGGGCGAGCACCGAACCGTCGACATACTCCACCATCGAGTGGATAACCGATTGGCGATGCACGAGAATCTCCAGCGCATCGTTCGGCACGGGAAAGAGCCGGGCGGCCTCGATAAGCTCGAGCCCCTTGTTCATCATCGTTGCCGAATCGACCGAGATCTTGGCGCCCATCGACCAGTTGGGATGCGCGCACGCCTGGTCCGGCGTCACGCCGCGCATTGCCGCGACTTCCCAATCGCGGAACGGCCCCCCGCTCGCGGTGAGGATGATCCGCCGCACCCGCTCGGGCCGGGCGAAGTCGAAGCACTGGAAGATCGCGTTGTGCTCCGAATCGGCGGGAAGGATCGTGGCGCCGTGCCGCGCCGCCGCCGCGGTCACCAGGTCGCCGGCCGAGACCAGCGGCTCCTTGTTGGCGAGCACCACCGTGCCCCCGCCCTCGATCGCCGCCATCGCGGAGCCCAGACCCGCCAGCCCGACGATCGCCGCCATCGTCCAGTCGGCGCCCATCCGCGCCGCCTCGCAGACCGCCTGCGGTCCACCGGCCGCGGCGACCCCCGTCCCCGCCAGCCGCTCGCGCAGTGCGGGCAGGCAGCTTTCGTCGGCGACAACGGCGTGGCGCGCGCGAGTGCGGATCGCGGCGGCGGCGAGCTTCTCGACATCGCAATTGGCAGTGAGCGCAACCACTTCGAAGCGCTCGGGTTCGCGCTCGATCAGGTCGAGCGTCGAACCACCCACCGATCCGGTGGCGCCCAGGATCGTGACGCTGCGCTTCATCGGACCAGCCAGAGCACCAGCAGGGCCGCCGCGGGCGCGACTGCGACCAGCCCGTCGAGCCGATCGAGCATGCCGCCATGGCCGGGCAGCAGGTCGCCCGAATCCTTCACGCCCGCCACGCGCTTCAAATGACTTTCGAACAAGTCGCCGAACTGCGCGAGCACTGCGAGCAGCGGCGTCGCCCAGGCGAGCGCAGGCGGCAGGTTGCACAGCCAGACCAGCGCGAAGGCGAACAGGGTTGCGCCCGCGATTCCGCCCAGGAAACCGGCCCAGGTCTTGTTCGGGCTGATCGCCGGGGCGAGCTTGGGCCCGCCGATCGCGCGGCCGGCGAAAAAGGCGGCGCTGTCGCACGCCCAGACCAGCGCCATTGCCCAGAAGGTGAGCCAGAGGCCATGCTGCGGCTGCTCGCGGAGCAGCACCAGCGCCAGGATCGGCAAGCCGACATAGAAGGCGCCGAGCGCCAGCTGCGCGCGCTTCGTGACGATCATGAGGAAGAAGAAGGCACCGATGATCAGGCCCAGCGCCAGGAAGCCCGGCCCGGCCGCCAGTCCCGGCGCCATCGCGGCGAGCGGCACCGAGACCGCATATTGGGCGAGCCGCTTGCCCCGGAAGTTCGCGCCGGCGAGCAGTGCCCACTCGCCCATCATCAGCACGCCGGCAACGCTGACCACCAGCCAGAAGCCCAGCCCCCCCGCATAGAGCGCGGCAAAGGCCAGGCCGATCAGGACGAAGGCGACACCCAGCCGGGTGGCAAGCTCGGAACCGGTCTTGCTCACAAGCCCCCGAAACGCCGCTGGCGCCGGCCATATTGCTCAAGCGCCGCCGCCAGCGCGTTCTCGTCGAAATCGGGCCAGAGCGTGTCGACGAACAGGAACTCGGCATAGGCCGCCTGCCAGAGCAGGAAGTTCGACAGGCGCTGCTCGCCCGAGGTGCGGATCAACAAGTCGAGCGGTGGCAGGTCGCCGGTGTCGAGCGCCACCTCGAACGCCTTCTCGTCGATGTCCGCAGGATCGATCGCCCCTGCCCTCGCCTGCTCGGCGAGCGTCCGCGCCGCCTCGGCCAGCTCGGCCTGGGCGCCATAGTTGAGCGCGATCACCAGGGTCGGTCCCGGATTGTTCGCCGTGCGGGCGATCGCGCCGTCGATCATCGCGACCAGATCGGGCGACAGCTTGCGCCACGCGCCGATCACGCGGAGCTTCACCCCTTCGGAGACCAGCTCGTCCAGCTCGCTCGCCAGGAAGTGGCGGAGCAGGCCCATCAGGTCGCGGACCTCCTCCTCCGGCCGGCGCCAATTCTCCGAGGAGAAAGCGTAGAGCGTCAGCACCTCGATACCGAGCTTGCGCGCGGCGCGGCTGATGCGCCGGACCGCCTCGACGCCCTGCTTGTGGCCGGCGATGCGCGGCAGCAGCCGCTTCTTCGCCCAGCGTCCGTTGCCGTCCATGATGATGGCGACATGGCGCGGCGGCGCCGCGCCCTCCGACGCGGGAGCAGGCTTAGCGGCCATCGAACGCACCACTGACGTCATCCCGGCAAGAAACGGACGGGGCGCGCACCACGATCACTTACCCAGGATTTCCTTTTCCTTGGCGCTCGCGGCCGCATCGATCTCGGCGATGGTGCTGTCGGTCAGCTTCTGCACCTCGGTCTCGTGGCGCTTGCGGTCGTCCTCGCCGAACAGGCCCTTCTTCTCGTCTGCCTTCAGGCTGTCATTGCCGTCGCGACGCACGTTGCGCACTGCGATGCGAGCTTTCTCCGCATATTGGCTGGCGAGCTTGGCAAGCTCCTTGCGGCGCTCCTCGGTCAGGTCCGGGATCGGCAGGCGCAGCGTCTGGCCGTCGACGATCGGATTGAGGCCGAGGCCCGCCGAGCGGATCGCCTTGTCCACCGGGCCGACATTGGTCTTGTCCCAAACCTGGACCGACAGCAGGCGCGGCTCGGGGGCCGAGACCGTCGCCACCTGGTTGATCGGCATGTGCGCGCCGTACACCTCGACCGTCACCGGATCGAGCAGCGTCGCGCTGGCGCGGCCGGTGCGCAGGCCAGCCAGGTCGTGCTTCAGCGACTCCACCGCGCCGTGCATGCGGCGCTCGAGGTCGGCCTTGTCATATGCGGCCATTATCGGCTCCTTTTATGCGTATTGGGGTTCGTTCTGAACGATCGTCGAGGTGCCCTCGCCGCGCAGCACGCGCGTAAGGTTGCCGGCGTCGCGGATGTTGAACACCACGATCGGAATGTCGTTGTCGCGGCAGAGCGCGACCGCGGATGCGTCCATCACCTTCAGATTGTCCGCGAGGACACGGTCGTAACTCAATGTATCGTAACGCTTCGCAGTCTTCACCTTCTTGGGGTCGGCATCATAGACGCCGTCCACCGAAGTGCCCTTGAACAGCGCGTCGCACTGCATCTCGGCCGCGCGCAGCGCCGCCGTCGTATCGGTGGTGAAGAACGGCAGGCCGGTGCCCGCCGCAAACAGGACCACGCGGCCCTTCTCCATGTGCCGCTCGGCACGGCGACGGATATAGGGCTCGCAGACCGACGCCATCGGAATCGCCGACTGGACGCGGGTGTCCACGCCGATCTTCTCGAGCGCGTTCTGCATCGCCAGCGCGTTCATCACCGTGGCGAGCATGCCCATATAGTCGGCGGAAGCGCGGTCGAAGCCCTGGGCCGCGCCGGCGAGCCCGCGAAAGATGTTGCCGCCGCCGACGACCATGCAGATCTCGAGACCGCTATCCTTGGCGTCCTTCACTTCGAGCGCCACGCGCTCGCAGGTGTCCGGATCGATACCGAACTGTCCCTGCCCCATCAGGACCTCGCCCGAGAGTTTGAGGAGGATGCGTTTGAATCGGGGAGCGGTCATCGGAGCCTTTGGTTACGACGGATACTGGGAGCGGCGCGGACCCTAGAGGAGCCCGCCGACTGTAACAAGCGCTCAGATGCCGGTTATCCGCCGCTTTGACGACTCTGCCGCCATGCGAGCGCCAGCCCCCAGAGCAGCATCGCCGCGACCAGGCTCAGCGCCGCGATCAGCGCGACGACGATCGCTCCGGTCGGCTCGCCATTGGGTGCGCGGATGCCATAGGACATCGCCTCCAGCCGCCCGAACACGCTGCGCCAGCCAAAGCCGAGCGCATAGGCCCAGCCCGCCGCCAGCAGCCCCGCCGCGCTTCCCGGCCGGGCGGTCAGCGACGCGAAGCCGCCGAGCAGCATCAGCGCGTTGCAGATATAGTCCACCAGCAGCGCCTGGAGCGGCTGGCCCCAAATGAGATGATACCAGGTCTCCAGCGTGAAATGCGTCGCGGCGGCGAACAGGGTGATGACCGCCAGCGCGGTTTCCGAACGATGCCGCATCCCGAACCTCCCCGCCCCCGATCCAGGCAAATTCGCACGCCGGGCGCCGCGAGTCGACGGGGGCTCAGCGCGCGGCCGAGTTGCGCGCGGCCGTGCAGGCGATCGTGCCGCCGCGCCCGTCCGCGACGCGGCGGATCCGGATGACCGGCACGGCCTCCGCACCCGGGACGAGAAACGCCACCTGGCATATTCCCTCGCGCGCCAGCGCGCGCATCGCTATCTGCATCTCCCGCTTCCCGGCGCCGTCCGGAAGGCGTGCGGTCAGATAGGGACCGATATCGTCCGGCCCCCGCGGACCCGGTTCCGGCCGGACCAACCCGGCGGCCGAGGCTTGCCGCCTGCCGTCGGCGATCCAGCCGCCCGTCGCCGGATCGAACATGGGAAGCTTCGCCAGCTCCGCCGCTTCCCGTCCCGGCGTGAGCTCGGCCGAGAAATTGGTGATCTCGAACTCGGTATCGGGCGCTGCGACCTTGCCCGCCGCCAGGAACCACCAGCCATAGCCGAGCAGGATAAGGACGATCGCCCCCACCAGCACGATCCGCGTCTTGATCCCGAACCCTCGCATGCGCGCCAAGCTGCACGAGGCGCGCGCCAAACGCAAACGGGCGCGGCACCCCTGGGATGCCGCGCCCGCGCATTCAGGTCCGGGAAGACCTTACTTGGTGAGGCCCGCCGTCGCGGCCACTTCGGCGGCGAAGTCGCTCTCTTCCTTCTCGATGCCTTCGCCGAGCTGGAAGCGGACATAGTCCTTGAGCACGATCGACGAACCGGCATCCTTGCCGGCCTTGGCGATCACGTCCGCGATCGGGGTCTTGCCGTCCATCACGAACAGCTGGCTGAGCAGCGCGTTCTCCTTGGCGAACTTCTTCACCGCGCCTTCGACCATCTTGTCGATGATGTCGGCCGGCTTGCCGCTCTCGGCCGCCTTTTCCTTGGCGATCGCGCGCTCGCGCTCCAGCGTCTCCTGGTCCAGGCCGGTCTCGTCGAGCGCCAGCGGGAAGGCCGCCGCGATGTGCATCGCAACCTGCTTGCCGAGCGGCTCGAGCACGTCGACGCCCGCATCGCTCTCCAGCGCGACGAGCACGCCGATCTTGCCGAGGCCCGGCGCCGCGGCGTTGTGGACGTACGGGATCACCGCGCCATTGGCCACTTCGACCTTCTTGGCACGGCGGAGGACCTGGTTCTCGCCGATGGTCGAGATGTTGTTGGTCAGCACCTCCTCGACGGTGCCGGCCGGCAGCGGGGCGGCCCGGATCACCTCGAGATCGTCGCCCAGCTCGAGCGCGACCGAAGTCACGTCACGAACGAAGGTCTGGAAGATCTCGTTCTTGGCGACGAAATCGGTCTGCGAGTTGATTTCGACGGCCACGCCCTTGGTGCCGGCGACAGCGACGCCGACCAGACCCTCGGCAGCGGTGCGGCTCGACTTCTTGGCGGCGGCAGCCAGGCCCTTCGAGCGCAGCCAGTCGCTGGCGGCTTCGAGGTCGCCATTGGTCTCGGTCAGCGCCTTCTTGCAGTCCATCATGCCGGCGCCGCTCTTCTCGCGGAGTTCCTTCACGGCTGCTGCGGTGATCTCGGCCATGTTTCTTTCCTCTTGGTTAGGCCACGGCAAAGGCGCGGCCGATAAATCAATCCCCGTTCGCCCTGGGCTTGTCGGGCCGTTCTTCTTGCGGCCCCGGCTGGGAGAAGAAGTACGGGGCTTCGACAGGCGCAGCCCGAACGGGGATGGGATGACACCCCGAACTGACCGGGCGCCTAGTGCGCGCCTATGTCAGTTCGGAGACAGTCACTTGCAAGCTTACGCGTCGATCTGGCGCTCACCCTCGACGGCCTGCTCCGGAACCTCGCTCAGGGCCGGCTCGACCGGAGCCACTTCCTGGGCGCCCAGGTCGACGCCGAAGCTCGCCTGGCGGTCCTGGTTGCCGCGGGTCGCGGCGATCGCGATCGCCTCGCAGTACAGGCGGATGGCGCGCGAGGCGTCGTCGTTCGCCGGAACCGGGAAGGCGATGCCGTCGGGCGAGACGTTCGAATCGAGGACCGCGACGACCGGGATGCCGAGCGTGTTGGCTTCCTTGATCGCCAGCTCTTCCTTGTTCGCGTCGATCACGAACATGACGTCGGGCAGGCCGCCCATGTCGCGGATACCGCCGAGCGAGAGCTCGAGCTTGTCGCGCTCACGGGTGAGCTGCAGCACTTCCTTCTTGGTCAGGCCGTGCGTGTCGCCCGAAAGCTGCTCCTCGAGCGTCTTGAGGCGCTTGATCGACTGCGAGATCGTCTTCCAGTTGGTGAGCATGCCGCCCAGCCAGCGATGGTTGACGAAATGCTGGTTCGCGCGGCGCGCAGCCTCGGCGATCGGCTCCTGCGCCTGGCGCTTGGTCCCGACGAAGAGGACCTTGCCGCCGGCGGCGACGGTCGAGTTCACGAACTCCAGCGCGCGCGCGAAGAGCGGCACGGTCTGCGAGAGGTCGATGATGTGAACGCCGTTGCGCTCGCCGAAGATGTAGGGCTTCATCTTCGGGTTCCAGCGGTGGGTCTGGTGACCGAAGTGCGCGCCCGATTCGAGCAGCTGCTGCAGAGTGACGACAGGTGCCGCCATAGGGATAACTCCTTCCGGTTGAGCCTCTGGGAAGCGAGTGACCAGGCAAGCGCCTTGGCACCGGTTTATGATGCTTCCCATGCGGGTTGAGGCGGCGCGCTTACTCGAAAGCACCGGACGATGCAAGCGGCGAGATCATCGCGGCGCCCCCGGGGAGCATCCGCCGCGGCGGAGGCGCCTGTCCGGGCAGCCCCCCGGAACAACCCGGGAACATCCGCTTGACATTGGAACGTTAACGGAACATAAAGGGCTCACAACGCGGACATGGAATGTCGGCGGGGCCAAGCTGTTGGAATCCTTGAATTCCAGTGGGCGCGGCGCGTTTAGGGAGCCAGGTGATGACTGCACTGCTTACCGTTCTGCTGTTCGGCACTGCCTTTGCCGTGGCGGGCTGGACGATCGTCACGTCGATCGCCGGCGCGCTGCCGCGCATGCGCGAACTGGCCGGCCGCGACGTCTCCCGGCCGCTGCCCGAGCCGGTGCCGGCGCGCGTCACGGTGCGCTGGTCGACTCCGGCGCGGCGCCCCGCGGCGTTCCCGCTGCGCGCAGCAGCCTGATGCGGCGATAGCTGCGCACGCTGAACGGGATCGACGCCAGGTACAGCACCGCGATTGCCGCCAAGGTCGGCCAGGGCGCGGCCACCAGTGCGGCGACGAGCACCACCAGCACGGCGATCGCCTCGAAGCGGATGCGCTGCTTGAGCCGAACGTGTGGCGCGAAGGTGGCGACGCTCGAGATCATGAGTACCGCGACGAACGCGCTCCACGGCGCAACCACGATCGGCGAGCGCAGGTGCGGCTCGTCGGTGAACAGCCACAGATAGAGCGGCAGCAGCGCGAGCACGGCAGCGGCCGGCGCGGGCACGCCGGTGAGGAAGCCGGCGGATTTGTGCGGCTGTTCCTCGGCATCGATCTGGGCGTTGAACCGGGCGAGGCGCAGCGCGCAGAACAGCGCATGGACCAGCGCGATCATCCAGCCGAACCGGCCGAGCGCCTGGAGCGACCAGAGGTACAGGATCAGCGCCGGCGCCACGCCGAACGAGATCGCGTCGGACAGACTGTCGAGCTCGGCACCGAACCGGCTCTCGCCACGCACCATCCGGGCGACCTTGCCGTCCACGCCGTCGAGCAAGCCGGCGATCAGCACCATCAGCACCGCCAATTCCCATTTTCCGTCGATCGCGAACCGGATTCCGGTCAATCCCGAACACAGCGCGAGCGCGGTGATGGCATTGGGCGGGATGGCGCGCAGCGGGATGCCGCGCACCGGCCGCATCCGCCGCATGCGCCGCGGCCGGAGCGCGCGCTCGCCCATCATATCGGCGGGGCGCCGGTCGCTCACTGCGAGATGCCGCTGACGGCGGCGGCTCCCTTTCTGGCGATGACCGTCTCGCCTGCGATCGTACGCTGGCCGAGCGTGACCTGCGCGACATAGTCCGCAGGCAGGAACACGTCGACGCGGCTGCCGAAGCGGATGAGCCCGACGCGCTGGCCGGCAACGACCATGTCGCCCGGCTTGGTGAAACTCACGATGCGCCGCGCGACCAGGCCGGCGATCTGGGTGAAGCCGATGCGCAGGCCGTGCTTGTCCTCGACGATGAAGTGCTGGCGCTCATTCTCCTCGCTTGCCTTGTCGAGATCGGCGTTGAGGAAACGGCCCGAGATGTAGATCACGTGCCGGATCGTGCCGGTGATCGGCGTACGGTTCACATGGACGTCGAACACGCTCATGAAGATCGACACGCGCACCATCGGGGCGTCGCCCAGCGCCTGGGGCCCGCGCAGTTCGGGGGGCAGCTCCACCGGCTGGATCATCGTCACCAGCCCGTCGGCCGGGGCGATCAGCATGCCCTCCCCCTGCGGCGTCACCCGGATCGGATCGCGGAAGAACGCGGCGACGCCAAAGGCCAGGAACACCAGCGGCCAGGTGATGAAATCGAAGATGAACAGGCTCGCCAGGGCGATCGCGGCGGCGATGGCCACATATTTGCGGCCCTCGGGGTGAATGTCCGGGAAACGCCACTTCACCGTCGAGGTCCCCAGCGGGGGCTTGTCCAAAGATGCCATTCGAAGCCTCTAGCCCCGCGCCGCCGCCAACACAACGCGGGCGCGCCGGTCTCTTTTCCGCGGACCCGTTCGGGCGTAGGGAACGCGGCATCGTCACCGGGGGGACTGCGATGCTGACGGGCGAAGCGTTTCGCAACCTTGCCGAAAGGGGGAGCCCCTCCTCTTCGCCCTTCCGTCCGCCCCATCCCGAGCCGCTCGCACGCGCCCTGCCCTGGCGGATCCTGCCTGCCGCCATGCGCAATCCGATCGCGGCATGGCCACGGGCGCTGTTCGAGGGAACCAGCTGGCGCCCGCCCTTCCCCGGCGCGCCCGTATTCCTCACCGATCCCGCCGCCGTCCGTGCCGCGATGGTCGAGCATGCCGAGGATTTCCGCCACGGCAACCTGTGGCGCCGGGTGATGCACCCCGCCTGGGGCGAGGGGCTGGTCGCAGTGGAGGGTGCCGAATGGCGCTGGCAACGCCGCGCCGCCGCGCCCGCCTTCCGCGCAGCCCAGATGGCGGCCCTCGCGCCGCGGATGCGGGCGGCCGCCGAAACCGCCCTGCTGCGCTGGCGCCACGCCGCCCAGCCGATCGACATCGCCGCCGAAACCGGCCGAATCGCCTTCGACGTGATCCTCGACACCGTCCTCTCGGGCGGCGAGGATTTCGAGCGCGCGGCGACCGAATCGCGCGTCGCCGCCTTTCTCGGCCAGCTCGAGCTGCGCCGGTGGAGCTATCTCTTCCTCCCCGATCGCGCCCATCGCGGCAAGCTGAACGCGCCCGCGCCCGAGGCCGCGCTGCTCCGCGCCGATGTCGATCGGATGATCGCGCGCCGCCGCGCCGCCCTGCCGCGCGGCGACCTGGTCGACCTGCTGCTCGATGCCACCGATCCTGAAACCGGCCGCCCGATGGAGGACACGCTGCTGCGCGACAATCTGCTCGGCTTCATCCTGGCGGGGCACGAAACCAGCGCGGTCACGCTCGGCTGGGCGCTCTGGCTCGCCGCCAGCCATGCCCCGACCATCACGCGCATCCGCGCCGAAGTCGAAGCGGTCACCGCCGGCGCGCCGATCGCCTCCGAGCATCTCGACGCACTCGTCTTCACGCGCCAGGTGATCCAGGAGACGCTGCGCCTCTATCCTCCCGGCTATCAGCTCACGCGCGTCTGCGAGCGCGATGCCGTGATCGATGGCTGCAGGATCCGCGCCGGCACGCGCATCCTGATCCCCGTCTACGCGCTCCACCGCCACCGCGCCCATTGGCAGGATCCCGACGCCTTCGATCCCGATCGCTTCGCGCCGGGCGCGCCCGCGCCCGACCGCCATCTCTACATGCCCTTCGGCGCGGGCCCGCGCATCTGCCTGGGCGCCGCCTTCGCGATGACCGAGCTGGCGGTCACGCTCGCCACGCTCGTCCGCGCCGCGCGCTTCACGCCCTTGTCGACACCGTTCCCTGTCGCCGGCGCCAGCATCCGGCCGGGCGGCGGGCTGCCGATGCGCGTGGAATTCCCCTGAGCGCCGCAGGATTTGCCCACAGCGCAGCTGCGCGGATGCGGCGAAATGCAACCGCGGCGCTTGCATGTTCGTTCGAATTGCCCAAATGCCGCGACTGTCCCCAAATTGTAATAAGGTCGCTCATGCCCGCTTCCACTGCCGCCAAGGCCCGCACGCGTCACCGCCGCCCCGCCGGCACGCCGTCGCCCTGGGGCATGTTCTTCCGTGGCTTCCTGAAGCGGCCGGTGATGGTCGGCGCCGTCGCGCCCTCGTCGCGCTTCACGATCAACAAGATGCTGGCTCCGGTCGACTGGGAGAACACGAAGCTCTTCGTCGAATACGGCCCCGGCGTAGGCACCTTCACTCGGCCGATTCTCGATCGCCTGGCGCCGGACGGCAAGCTGATCGTGATCGATACCAATCCCGATTTCATCCGCTATCTGAAGCAGAGCATCGCCGATCCGCGCCTGATCGCGGTGCAGGGCTCGGCAGCCGACGTGAAGCAGATCATTGCCGATCACGGCTTCGAACACGCCGACTATATCGCATCGGGCCTGCCCTTCTCCACGCTGCCGCCGGGCGTGGGCGACGCGATCGCCAAGGCCACGCGCGAAGTGATCCGCAAGGGCGGCGCCTTTCTCGTCTATCAGTACAACCCGCGCGTGAAGAACTTCCTCACTCCGCACTGGTCGCACATCGACCATGCGATGGAGTGGATCAACATCCCGCCCGCACAGCTCTGGTGGGCGTGGAACGACTGACCCTGCGCGCCGGGGGTGCTTGATCCCCCCGGCCCATGCTCCTAGACGCTCGCCAAACCCCTCATAAGGAACAGCGAGCAATGGCGAAGATCAAGGTTGCAACGCCCGTCGTGGAGATCGACGGCGACGAAATGACGCGGATCATCTGGCAATGGATCCGCGAGCGCCTGATCCTCCCTTATCTCGACGTCGAACTGAAATATTACGACCTCTCGATCGAGAATCGCGACGCGACCGACGACCAGGTGACCATCGACTCCGCCAAGGCGATCCAGCAGTACGGCGTCGGCGTGAAGTGCGCCACGATCACTCCGGACGAAGCGCGCGTCGAGGAATTCAGCCTCAAGAAGATGTGGAAGTCGCCGAACGGCACGATCCGCAACATCCTGGGCGGCGTCGTCTTCCGCGAGCCGATCGTGATCCGCAACGTTCCCCGCCTGGTTCCGGGCTGGACCGATCCGATCGTCGTCGGCCGTCACGCGTTCGGCGACCAGTATCGCGCGACCGACTTCAAGGTGCCCGGCGCCGGCAAGCTCACGATGAAGTGGGTCGGCACCAATGGCGACGAGCTCGAATATGAAGTGTTCGACTTCCCGGCCGCCGGCGTCGCCATGGGCATGTACAATCTCGACGAGTCGATCCGCGACTTCGCCAAGGCGAGCATGAACTATGCGCTCGACCGCGGCTGGCCGCTCTACCTGTCGACCAAGAACACGATCCTCAAGGCCTATGACGGCCGCTTCAAGGACCTGTTCCAGGAAACCTTCGACGCCGAGTTCGCGCAGAAGTTCAAGGATGCCGGCATCGTCTATGAGCACCGCCTGATCGACGACATGGTCGCCTCGGCGCTCAAGTGGTCGGGCAAGTTCGTCTGGGCCTGCAAGAACTATGACGGCGACGTGCAGTCGGACACGGTGGCCCAGGGCTTCGGTTCGCTCGGCCTGATGACTTCGGTCCTGATGTCGCCGGACGGCAAGACGATCGAGGCCGAGGCGGCGCACGGCACCGTCACCCGCCATTATCGCATGCACCAGCAGGGCAAGGCGACCTCGACCAATCCGATCGCGTCGATCTTCGCCTGGACCCAGGGCCTGTCGTTCCGCGGCAAGTTCGACAACACGCCGGACGTCACCAAGTTCGCCGAGACGCTCGAGCAGGTCTGCATCGAAACCGTCGAGAGCGGCAAGATGACCAAGGACCTCGCCATCCTGATCGGCCCGGACCAGCCCTGGATGACCACCGAGCAGTTCTTCGAGGCGATCCGCGAGAACCTCGAGGCCAAGATGGCCGCCTGGGCGTAGATCGGCCGCGGCACCGACGAAGGCAGAGGGGGCGCGCGACCGACGGTTGCGGGCCCCCTTTTTCATGCGCGCCGCCATGCCCTCCGCATCGCCCGGCACGGCTCGACTCCGGCGTTGACAATCGCGACCCCGGTGCGCGAATTTGCAGGCATGGGGAATGCGATCTCCCCACGAGGCGCCAGCCAGAGAATCGCGTCCTGTTGCCAATGAAGGACGCACCATGCCCGCGCCGAACACCATCACCGCTGACAAGCTCGCCCGCCTGATCGGAACCCCCGCCGCACCCGCTCTCGTGGATTTGCGCCGCGATCCGGCCGGTCGCCGCATTCCGGGCGCGCTTCCCTATCTTGCCGACGCGATCACCGATTGGGGTCGACCGCTCGCCGGCAACTCGGTCGTCGTCATCGACGAGGACGGCGGCACCGCCTGCCAGGGCATCGCAGCGTGGCTGCGCAGCGAAGGCGTTGCGGCGGAAACGCTCGAGGGCGGCCATGTCGGCTGGACCGCCGCGGGCCTACCCTTGCTCACGCTTGATCGCCTGCCGCCGCGCGACACGGAAGGCCGGACCCGCTGGGTGACCCGCGCACGCCCGAAGGTCGATCGCATCGCCTGCCCCTGGCTCATTCGCCGCTTCGTGGATCCCCTTGCCCGTTTTCTCTTCGTGCCGTCCGCCGAAGTGACGGCAGTCGCCGGGCAGTTCGGCGCCGCACCTTTCGACATCGCGCAGGAAGGCGTGTTCTGGAGCCACCGGGGCGAGTGCTGCACCTTCGATCTCATGGTCGAGGAATTCGGCCTGGCCGGCATCCCCGCATTGGCCCATCTCGCCAGGATCGTGCGCGGCGCGGACACCGCGCGCCCGGACATCGTGCCGGAAGCATCCGGACTGCTCGCGCTCTCGCTGGGCCTCTCGCGCCTGTATGCCGACGATATCGAGCAGCTCGAGGCCGGAATGCTCCTCTATGACGCGCTCTATCGCTGGTGCCGCGATGCGCGGGCGGAAACGCATGACTGGACGGCGCATGCGCCGCGCGAGGCGCGGGCATGACCGGTCTCGCCGGCCGATCCACCGCCGCGCCGGCGCGCCCAGGGCCCGTCTCGCTCGGAGAGGCCTTTCGCGTCTGGCTTCGCATCGCCCTGCTGTCCTTTGGCGGGCCGGCAGGCCAGATCGCGGTGATGCATCGCATCCTCGTCGAGGAGAAGCGCTGGATCGGCGAGCAGCGATTCCTGCACGCGCTCAACTTTTGCATGCTGCTGCCCGGACCCGAGGCCCAGCAGCTCGCCACCTATATCGGCTGGCTGATGCACCGCACCAGGGGCGGCATCGTCGCCGGCACGCTGTTCGTGCTGCCGGGCATGGTCTCGATCATGGCGCTCAGCTGGATCTATGTCCTCTATGGGCGACTCGGCATCGTCTCGGCGCTGTTCTTCGGGCTCAAGGCGGCGGTGCTCTCCATCGTGCTCCATGCCGTGCATCGGATCGGCAAGCGCGCGCTCCGCAGCATGGCGACTCTGTGGCTCGCGGCGGTCGCGTTCGTCTCGATCTTCTTCCTCGGGGCGCCGTTTCCCGCGGTGGTGCTCGCTGCCGGCGCGATCGGCTATGCGGCCGGCCGGAGCGGGATCGCGGGCTTCGACGCAAGTATCGGCCATGGCGCCAGCGGGCCGGATCCGGCCGATGGCGATACCCTGCTCGGCGAGGAACTGCCGGCGCACGCCCGCCCATCGCATCGGCAGGTTCTGCGCGATGCCCTGGCCTGTCTGGTGCTGTGGCTGGCGCCGGTGCTCGCGCTTCTCCTGCTGCTCGGACCCGACAATGTCTTCACCAGGATCGCGACCTTCTTCTCCGCGATGGCCACCGTCAGCTTCGGAGGCGCCTATGCCGTGCTCGCCTATGTCGCGCAGGAGGCCGTGCAATCCCATCATTGGCTCGGCCCGGGCGAGATGCTCGACGGCCTCGGCATGGCCGAGACCACGCCCGGGCCGCTCATCATGGTCCTGCAGTTCGTCGGCTTCCTCGGCGCCTATCGCAACCCGGGCCTGCTCTCCCCGCTATTGGCCGGGACGCTGGGCGGGCTGCTGGCCACCTGGGTAACCTTCGTGCCCTGCTTCCTGTGGATATTCCTCGGGGCGCCCTTCATCGAGCGCATGCGGGGCAACCGCGCACTTGCCGGGGCACTCGCGGCGGTCACCGCCGCTGTGGTCGGCGTGGTGCTCAATCTCGCGGTCTGGTTCGCGATCCATACCCTGTTTCGCGAGACCTGGAAGCTGCGCGCGGGCCCGCTTGCCTTCGACGTGCCGGTGCTCGGGAGCATCGACGTTCCGGCCGCGCTTCTGGCGCTGGCGGTCGCCATCGCCATGTTCCGGTTCAGGCTCGGCATGATTCCCGCGCTCGCCGCCGCCTCGATGGCCGGCGTCGCGCTCCATCTGATCGGTGTGATCGATTGAAGACCCCGGGGTGGCGCAAAAATGCTGCCCCGCACGTCTTGCAATGTGGGACCGCCCATGCTGCCCTTGACCGCATGGCCAGAATCCCTTTCCGCCCCCCCATTTCGCCCTTCTCCTGCCCCGCCTCCCGCATTCCGGCCAACAGCATCGACATTTTCGGCCGAGCCTCCGGCCCATGCTGAACCTCGGCAATCACGGCCTCAGCGACGCGCTGGTGATCCTCGGCGCCGCCGGGCTGGTGATCCCGGCCTTCGCCCGCGTGCGGATCAGCCCGGTGATCGGGTTCATCCTGGTCGGCGCGCTGGTCGGCCCGTTCGGGCTGGGCAGCCTCGTGCCGACCAATCCCTGGCTCTATCACATCACCATTTCGGACGCGCATGCGATCGAGCCGTTCGCCGAGTTCGGCATCATCCTGCTGCTGTTCTCGATCGGCCTGGAATTGTCGTTCAAGCGACTATGGTCGATGCGCACCCTCGTGTTCGGCGTCGGCGCCACCGAGCTGCTCGGCGCCGGCCTCATCCTCGCCGCCGTCCTCTACCTCACCGGGCTCAGCACCGGCGGCGCGATCGGGCTCGGCCTGGCGCTGGCGCTGTCCTCCACCGCCATCGTGCTGCCCATCGCCGGCACCACCAGCGCAGTCGGCCGCTCCGCCTTCGCGATGCTGCTGTTCGAGGATCTCGCGCTCGTCCCGATCATCTTCCTGCTAGGCGCACTCGCTCCCGCCGCGGGCGGCGAGGCCGGCTGGATCAAGCTCGGCGTGACACTGGGCTTCGGCCTGGCCACGGTCGCGGTCCTGTTCATCGGCGGGCGGATGCTGCTGCCGCGCATGTTCGCCCAGGCGGCACGCACCAAGAGCCCGGAGCTGTTCCTCGCTGCCAGCCTGCTCGTGGTGATTGTCGCCAGCCTGGCCACCAGCGCGGCCGGCCTCTCGCCAATCGTCGGCGCGCTGATCGCGGGCCTGCTGATCGCCGAGACCGAATATCATGGCGAAGTCGAAGCGATCACCGCGCCGTTCAAGGGGCTCGCGCTCGGCGTGTTCCTGATCACCGTGGGCATGCGGCTCGACCTCGACTTCATCGTCCACAACTGGGCGCCGCTGCTGGGCGCCTCGCTGCTGGTGATGCTGGTCAAGGCAGCCGTTACGACCGGGCTGCTCCGCCTGTCGGGCGCACGCGCCGGCACCGCGGCGGAAGCCGGCGTGCTGATGGCGAGCCCTTCCGAGACGACGCTGATCGTGCTCGGCGTGGCCGGCGCGGCGGGGCTGATCAGCCCGAGCACCGCCGCCTTCTGGACCACGGTCACCGCAATCGGCCTCACCGCCACGCCGCTGCTCGCCAAGGCGGGAAGCGCGGTCGCCCAGCTGATCGAGCGCTCGAAAATGGAGGAGGCGCCCGATCCCGCGCTCGAGGAAGTACAGAATGGCACCGTCATCATCGGCTTCGGCCGGGTCGGCCGCACGGTGGCGGACATGCTGCGCCGCCACAACCTGCCCTATATCGGCGTCGATGCCGATATCGACAACGTCAACGCGGCGCGGCGCGGCGGTTACAACGTGCTGTTCGGCGACGTCACCCGCTCCGAGCTGGTCGACAAGCTGAACCTCGGCCACGCCAAGGCGCTGGTGCTCACCATGGACGATCCGGTGCTCACAGTGCGCCTCGCCAAGCGCGTGCGCGGCTGGGTGCCCAACCTGCCGATCATCGCCCGCGCCCGCGATTCCGGCCATGCCGCCGAACTCTATCGCGCGGGTGCCAGCGAGGCAGTGCCCGAGGCGCTGGAAAGCTCGCTCCAGCTCTCCGAAGTGGTGCTGGTCGATCTCGGTCTCGCCGTGGGTCCGGTGATCGCCTCGATCCACGAGAAGCGGGACGAGATGCGCAAGAAGATCAAGGAAGTCGCCGGCATGGATCGCGAGCCGCGCTTCCGCCGGGTCCGCACCGAAAACGGCGACTCCGGGGAAGGGAATGCGCCGGCCTGACGCCGATTGCGCTTGCCCGCCGGGCGGCCGCGGCGCATCTCTGGCGCCTGTTCTCGTTCGGAGAGTTTGACGATGTTCCTCAGCCTGCTGCTCCTTGCCAATGCCCCCGCCGGCCAGGCCGCCGATCCGATCGAGCCCGCCCGCGCCGGCCAGTATCAGTGCGTGGTGCCCAATCGGGAGAAGAAGACCTGCCTCGGCACCACCAGCTACAAGATCACCGGCGGCAGCTATGAATCGACCACCCGCCTCTTCCTCGCGCCCAAGCCGCTGGTCACCATGGAGCTTCACACCCGCGGCACCATCGCCGACGGCAAGCTGTGCGAGACAGTGAAGCTCGCCGATTTCCAGGCGGGCACGGTGATGCTGAACGGCGCCCCGGCCGACGAGAACACATCGGCTGCCGTGAAGAGCCAGCTCACCGCCGCCGTCGCCGCGCTCGACGGCAAGGCCACCTGCTCCACGATCAAGCCCGCCGAGAGCGGCCTGCTGCTCAACGAACTCACCGTGGACGGCACCGTCCGCGCCGATCTCAGCCAGAAGTTCATCTGGGTGAGCGAGAAAGACGGCTACGGCTTGGGAATGTGACGATGATCGCGACTCTGCTCCTGCTCGCCGCCGCCGCGCCGATGCCCGGCTCCGACGCTCTCGCCCCGGCACGCGCCGGTAAGATCCGCTGCGTCGGGCCCGACACGCGGGCACGCACCTGCGCCACCATGGTGCGCTACACGGTGCACGAGAATGATAGCTTCGACGCGGTGGTGACCGGCGTCATCTCCACCGAGCCGACGATCCTGATCGAATATCATATCTCGGGCCAGGTCGAGGATGGCGCGGTCTGCTCCACCGTCCGCCCGGTCGACTTCTCCTCGGGCAAGCTCAGCAAGGATGGGGTCGCGCTCGCGCCGGCGCTGGAGACTTCGATCCGCGAGCGGCTGATGCTCATGCTCCAGCCGCTCGCCGGCAGGAAGCGCTGCTATCGCGACAAGGTCGATGGCGACGGGATCGTATCCGACATCACCGTCGACGGCCTCGTCCGCGCCGACATGAACCAGCGCGCCCTGTGGGTCTCGCCAGAGGACGGCTGGGCGCCGGGCATGTGATCCGCGCCCCGCGGCGGTTCAGGCCGCCGCGGTCGCCTCGGCCAGCGCCGCCTTGACCGCGTCGAGCGCGGCCGCACCCTTGTCGCCGTCCGGCCCGCCGCCCTGGGCCATGTCCGGGCGGCCGCCGCCGCCCTGACCGCCCAGCACCGTCACGGCGATCTTGACCAGGTCGACAGCATTGGCCGCCACTCCGTCGGTCACGCCGACCGCCACCGAAGCCCGCCCCTCATTGACCGCAACCAGCGCGACCACGCCGGCGCCGACGCGCTGCTTGGCCTCGTCGACCGCACCGCGCAGCGCCTTGGGATCGAGCCCGTCGATCACCTGGCCGATGAAGCTGATCCCCGCGACCTGCTCGGGACCGGCGGCCGGGGCGGAACCGCCGCCGCCCAGCGCCAGCGCCTTCTTCGCCTCGGCCAGCTCGCGCTCGAGCTTGCGGCGTTCCTCGACCAGCGCGGCCACGCGCGCGGGCACTTCGTCGGGGCTCGCCTTGAGCGCGGCAGCCGCCTCGCGCAGCTTCTCGTCACGCGCATTGAGCCAGAGCCGCGCGCCTTCGCCGGTCAGCGCCTCGATCCGCCGTACGCCCGAAGAGACAGCGCTCTCCGAGACGATCTTGAAGATCGCGATGTCGCCCGTGGCATTGACATGGGTGCCGCCGCACAGTTCGACCGAATAGGACGAATCCGCACCCAGGCCCATCGAGAGCACGCGGACCTCGTCGCCATATTTCTCGCCGAACAGCGCCATCGCGCCCGCCGCGATCGCATCGTCGGGCGTCATCAGCCGGGTCTCGACCGCGCCATTGTGACGGATCTGCGCGTTCACATCGGCCTCGATGTCCGCGAGCTCGTCGGCGGTCAGTGCCGAGGGATGCGAGAAGTCGAAACGCAGCCGGTCCGGCGCCACCAGGCTGCCCTTCTGCGTCACATGCCCGCCGAGCCGCTTGCGCAACGCCGCGTGCAGCAGGTGCGTCGCCGAATGGTTGGCGCGCACGCGGTCGCGGCGATCGGCGTCGACCGTCAGGTGGACGGCATCGCCCACTGCGATCTCCCCCTTCTCGATCTTGGCGTGATGCGCATGCAGGCGCCCGAGCGGCTTGGACGTGTCGTCCACCGCCGCGCTCGCCTTGTCGTTCCAGATCACGCCGGCATCGCCCATCTGCCCGCCGCTCTCGGCATAGAAGGGCGTCTGGTTGGTGAGGATGGTCACCACATCGCCGGCGCCGGCCTTCTCCACCTTCGCGCCGTCCTTGACGATCGCCAGCACCTGGCCCTCGCCCTCCGTGCCGACATAGCCGGTGAACTCGGTGCCGCCGAGCTCGTCGGCCAGATCATACCACAGCTCTTCCGAAGCCTTCTCGCCCGAGCCCTTCCACGCCGCGCGGGCGGCACGCTTCTGCTCGGCCATCGCCGTGTCGAAGCCGGCGCGGTCCACCGTCATGCCCTGGCCGCGCAGCGCGTCCTCGGTCAGGTCATAGGGGAAGCCGAACGTGTCGTAGAGCTTGAACGCCGTCTCGCCGGGCAGCACCCCGCCCTCGGCCATGCCCTGGGTCGCCTCGTCGAGCAAACGCAGCCCGTTGGCGAGGGTTTGCCGGAAGCGCGTCTCCTCCTGGAGCAAGGTCGCCTCGATCAGCGGCTGGGCGCGGACCAGCTCGGGATAGGCGGCACCCATCTCGGCCACCAGCGCCGGCACCATGCGGTGCATCAGCGGGTCCCTGGCGCCGAGCAGATGGGCATGGCGCATCGCGCGGCGCATGATGCGGCGCAGCACATAGCCGCGGCCTTCATTCGCCGGCAGCACGCCGTCCGCCACCAGGAATCCCGAGGAGCGCAGGTGATCGGCGATCACGCGGTGGCTCGCCTGGTTCTCGCCCGTGGTCGCGGCGCCGGTCAGCGCGCCCGATTCGGCGATCAGCGCCTTGAACGTGTCGGTATCATAATTGTCGTGGACGCCCTGCAGCACCGCGGCGACGCGCTCCAGCCCCATGCCCGTGTCGATGCTCGGGCGCGGCAAGTCGCCGATGATCTCGTCATTCTCCTGCACGAACTGCATGAAGACGAGGTTCCAGATCTCGACGAAGCGATCGCCATCCTCCTCCGCCGATCCCGGGGGGCCGCCCCAGATGTGATCGCCATGATCGTAGAAGATCTCCGAGCAGGGCCCGCACGGGCCGTCCGAGCCCATCGCCCAGAAATTGTCCTTGGTCGGGATGCGGATGATCCGCGCCTCGGGCAGGCCGGCGATCTTCTTCCAGAGCTCGAAGGCCTGGTCGTCGGTATGATAGACGGTCGCGGTCAGCCGCTCCGCCGGAATGCCCCACACCTTGGTGAGCAAGGTCCAGGCATGGGTGATCGCCTGTTCCTTGAAATAGTCGCCGAAGGAGAAATTCCCCAGCATTTCAAAGAAGGTATGGTGGCGCGCGGTATAGCCGACATTATCCAGATCATTGTGCTTGCCGCCGGCGCGGACACATTTTTGCGAGCTGGTCGCGGTCGAATAGGGACGGCTCTCCAGCCCCGTGAAGACATTCTTGAACGGCACCATGCCCGCATTCACGAACATCAGGGTCGGATCATTGTGCGGCACCAACGGGGCGCTGGGAACGCGGGCATGACCCTGGCCCTCGAAATAGTCGAGGAAGGAACGGCGGATATCGTTGGTGGACGTCATACGCGCGACTTAGTTGCGCACGGCGTTTCGCTCAAGCGAAACACTTCGATCAGGGTGAAAGGTCCCGCAACTGTGGCGCGGACGCCATTGTCGTCGAACCGTCAGCCCGATGGCGGCGATCCCCTCGAGACGACCTTCTCTTCGTCACCTCCGCCAACTCCGCTCCCTCGTCGTCCTCGGCACCCCTCTCCCTCATCGTCCCCGCCAGCCCCCCTTTTCCGTCATCCCCGCGCAGGCGGGGATCCGGAGTCACGGGCGATACGGCGGAGAAACCCTGGGTCCCCGCCTGCGCGGGGATGACGGTCATGGGATCATATGCACCGAGCGCTGGCCTCCTGCATTGCAAAGCAGGACTTGATTTATTCTACCCTTGCCGATGCCGTCGCAAGGATCCTCGATGCCCCCGCGCGCACGCATCTTCCAGGGCCGGGTTCGAGTTTCGAGGTCCGGAACCCCAGCCTGCCGTGCCCTCAACTTCCCAGACTTTCGAAGCCACCCTACGGCCATTTCACCCCATCGGCGCGTCGATCGACCGGGGCGGCTCGCTGAACCATTTCGGCCCGCCATCGGTCATGTGGAAACAATCTTCCAGCCGCACGCCGAAGCTGCCGGGAATGTAGATGCCCGGTTCGTTGGAGAAGCACATGCCCGGCGCCAGCTTCGTCGCCTCGCCGCGCACCAGGTTGACCGGCTCGTGCCCGTCGAGCCCGATGCCATGCCCGGTGCGATGCGAAAGGCCGGGCAGCTTGTAGTCCGGACCCCAGCCGAGCGAGGCATAATAGCGGCGCACCGCATCGTCGACGCTGCCGGCGGTCGCGCCGAGCCTGGCCGCGGCGAAGGCGGTTTGCTGGCCCTGCGCCACCTCGTCCCACACCTTGCGCTGCCCGGAGGTAGCGGTGCCATGCACCCAGGTACGCGACACATCGCTCTGATAGCCCTGCACGGTGCAGCCGCAATCCATCAGCACGATCCGCCCCTCGGCCACCGGCGAAGGCACCTTGGTGCCGTGCGGATAGGCGGCGCCCTCGCCCACCAGCACCATGCTGAATTCGGGGCTGCCGCCCAGCTTGCGCGTCGCCGCGTCCATCAGCGCGGATACGTCGCGCTGGCTCATTCCCTTCTCGACGCGCGGATGGACCCAGCGATAGGCGGCGATCGTCACGTCGGTGGCAAGCTGCATCAGCGCGATCTCGGCCGGCGTCTTGATCATCCGGCAGCCGCGCACCACCGGGTTCGCCGAGACCACCGTCAGCCCGGCCCGCTGCAGACCGTCGACCGCGAAATAGCGCACCGTCTCCTCGATGCCGACCGGCAGCTGCGCGAGCTTGCGGTCCTTGAGGAAGCCGGCGACCGTCTTCAGCGGATCCTCGTCCTCCTGCCACACCCGGACCTCGGCGGGAATCGCCAGTCCCTCGCGGGTGCGCGCTTCCTCGAAGAAGGGCGTCACGATGCACGGCTCGCCCTCGGCCGGCAGCACCACTGCGGTCAGCCGCTCGCTGCGGCCCCAGCGCAGGCCGGTGAAATAGACCAGCGACGATCCGCCCTCGATCAGCACCGCGCCGATGCCGTTCGCCCGCATCAGCGCCTGCGCCCGGTCGAGCCGTGCGGCGCGCTCCGCATTGTCGATCGGCACGGCGGCCCCGGTGATGTCTTGCAGCGCCGAAAGGTCCGGCTCGGCGGCGCGCAGCACGCCGGGAAGGGCAAGCAGCGGCGCGGCCGCGGCGGCACGGACAAGGGCACGGCGATCGAGGCGCATCGTCATTCTCCGGAAAGAGCGATGCATGCGATAGGACCCCTTCGCGCGCCGCGGCAATACCCGCCGTGCATAGGGGCAGCACGCATCGGCTGGCCGCGCGGGGCTTGACCCGGACGGCGCAATCCCCTTTGCCTGCGGCCAAAGGATTTTTAGGGGGGCCTCCGTTGGGCAAGCGACTTACCTGGTTCATTTTGGCGGCGCTGCTGCTGGGCGGCCTGCTGGGCTATGCCCTCAACATCTCGCTGTCGGGCACGCCGGAAGGGGCGAAGGCGATCGAGAACTGGGCTTACGGCCTCGATATCCCGACCCAGATGTTCCTCCACCTGATCAAGATGATCATCGCCCCGCTGGTGGTCTCCACGCTGGTGGTGGGCATCGCCCATATGGGCGGCGGCGGCGCGATCGGGCGCGTGGGCCTGAAGGCGTTCTTCTGGTTCGTCTGCGCGAGCCTGGTCTCGCTCACCCTCGGCCTGATCTTCGTCAATCTGCTCCAGCCCGGCGTCGGCCTCAACCTGACGATTCCCGCGGCCACGGCATCGAGCGGCGTCGATCGCTCGAGCTTCGATCTCGCCAAGTTCTTCATCCATATCGTGCCGACCAGCGGCATCGAAGCGATGGCGAGCAACGACATCCTCCAGCTCGTCATCTTCTCGCTGTTCTTCGGCGTCGGCCTCGCCGCGATCGGCGAGAGGGGCGCGCCGCTCGTCCGCGGACTCGAGGCGCTGGTGCAGGTGATGCTCACCGTCACCGGCTATGTGATGCTCTTCGCGCCGGTCGCCGTGTTCTGCGCGGTGGCCAAGGCACTGGCGACCAAGGGCATCGGCGTGGTCGGCGACCTCGCCTTCTTCATGGGCAGCTTCTATCTCGGCCTGTTCGCGCTCTGGGCGGTGCTGCTCGGCGTCTGCTTCCTGATCGTCGGCCCGCGCACCCGCACGCTGATCCGCTATCTGCGCGATCCGATCCTGCTCGGCTTTTCGACCGCCTCGTCCGAAGCCGCCTATCCGCGCACGCTCGACGCGCTCGACCGGTTCGGCGTGCCGCCGCGCATCGCCAGCTTCGTGCTGCCGCTCGGCTATTCGTTCAATCTCGACGGCTCGATGATGTACATGACGTTCGCGTCGATCTTCATCGCCCAGGCCTATGGCATCCATCTCGACTGGATGACGATGATCCAGATGCTGCTGATCCTGATGGTCACCAGCAAGGGCATCGCCGGCGTGCCGCGCGCCAGCCTGGTGGTGATCACCGGCACGCTCAGCCATTTCAACATCCCCGAGGCAGGCGTGCTGCTGATCCTCGCGGTCGACCATTTCCTCGACATGGGCCGCACCGCCACCAATGTGATCGGCAATGCCGTGGCGAGCGTGGTGGTGGCGCGCTGGGAAGGCAAGCTCGACGCGCCGCAGCCGATCGAGCCGATCGTGCCGCCCGTCCAGGGGCCGGCCACGGAAGCGGAGAGCTTCGAGGATTATGGCCGCTCCTGATGCCTGCGCGGCGCCGGATCCGGCCCCAAATCCGGCGTTGCCGGTCCGGCCAAATCCGGCGTTGCCGGTCCGGATCGTCGCGCTCTACCAGTTCACGCGCTTTCCCGATGTCGAAGGCCTGCGCACGCAGCTCGCCGCGCTATGCGACGCGCTGGGCATCCGGGGCACGTTGCTGCTTGCCCGGGAAGGGCTGAACGGCACGGTCGCGGGCAGCGACGCGGCGATCGCCGAACTGCTCGACCATGTCCGCGCCCTGCCCGGCTGCTCGGCGATCGACGTGAAGGAGGCGCGCGCCGCGGCCATGCCGTTCGACCGGATGAAGGTCCGCTTGAAGCGCGAGATCGTGACGATGGGCGAGCCGGATATCGATCCGCTTGCCGATGTCGGCCATTATGTCGCGCCAGGGGACTGGAACGCGCTGATCGACGCGCCCGACACGATCGTGATCGATACGCGCAACGCCTATGAAGTCGCGCTCGGCAGCTTTGCAGGCGCGATCGATCCCGAAACGCGCAGCTTCCGCGAGTTTCCCGACTGGTTCCGCCGCTTCCGCGCCGAGCGCGAGACAGGCGGGCCGATGCCGCGCGTCGCGATGTTCTGCACCGGCGGCATACGCTGCGAAAAGGCCACGGCGTTCCTGAAGGCGGAAGGGCTGGACGAAGTCTATCACCTGAAGGGTGGGATCCTCGCCTATCTCGAACAGGTCCCGGCCGAGCAGAGCCGCTGGCAGGGCGAGTGCTTCGTGTTCGACCAGCGCGTCACCGTCGATCACGCGCTCCAACCTCGCAACCGCGCCCTCTGCAAGCGGTGCCAGGGCCTCATCGCCGACGAGGACGCCGCCTGCCCCGCCTGCGACCATCTCGGCTTCCGGGATCAGGCATAGGCATAGGGGCCGCCGGCGGCCAGCGCCGCCTTATAGGCAGGGCGGGCATGGATCTTCTCGAGCCACGCGGCGATGCGCGGACGCCCCGCGGTCGCATTGGCGCGGCTGACGGCGGCTTCCAGCGGGAAGCTCATCATCACGTCGGCTGCAGTGAATTCGGAGCCGGCGAACCAGGGCCGCGCCGCCAGCTCGCTCTCGACATAGTCGAGATGGACATCGACCATCGGCTGGAATTTCTTCTGCGCCACCTTGCCCAGCAGCGGCACCCGGCTCAGCACCAGCTTGGTGAAGAGCGGTGGCATCAGCGAACCCTCGGCGTAATGGAGGAAATGCCGCCAGCGCAGCGCATCCTCGCGGTGCCCCGGCATGCCCAGCCGCCCGTCGCCCAGCTCGACCAGATATTCGACGATCGCGCCCGTCTCGGCAACGACGTTACCCGCATGCTCGATCACCGGCGATTTGCCGAGGGGGTGGACGCGGCGAAGCTCGGGCGGCGCGAGCATCGTCGCCTTGTCGCGCCGATAGCGGCGAACCTCGTAGGGCAACCCCAGCTCCTCGAGCAGCCAGAGCACGCGCTGCGAGCGGGAATTCTCGAGATGATGGACGATGACGGTCATGCGGCGTCTCCGGCTGGGCGGCGCGGACGTTGCCGGGCCGATATCGACTTGACGATGGTCCGCCCATCCTGCGGAGGCAAGGGCCGCTTCGCCCGGTCGAGCGCGGCATCGACCAGCGCAACCACCGCCGGCGCGTCGAGCAGCGCCACGTCCTTCAGGCAGACATAGCGCCCCTGCCGCCCTTCGCCCTGAAGCAGCCCCTCGGGATCGGGCAGCCCCACGCCGGGAAGGAAATAGAGCAATAGATTGCGCGGATAGACCGCCAGGCTGAACACCGCCTCCGAGGTCTTCTCGCCCGGGCTGTAGCCGATCGCGAGCGCGTTGTAATTGTCGTAGACCAGTTCCGTCGCGCCCGGCAGGCGCGCGCGAAGCACCGCCCGTGCTGCACGAACACGATCCGCTATCTCCGGCGTGAAGCGCGCGATGAAGCTTTCGAGCTGCGCTTCGGTGGCCGCCACATCGTCGGGATCGGCGGGGCTGATCACGGCCCCGCTCCGATCGCCTCGAAGCGGACCGCGCGATTCGCCGGATCGGCATCGACCAGCCGCACGCGAAGCGGCGTGCCGGGCGCCGCGCCGGGCGCATCGATCCGCGTGACCACCGGCAGATCGGCCAGCTGCATCCGCGCGCCGCGAACGTCCACATCGGTGACGGTCGCGGCAAATGCCTCGCCCTCGCGGCCCATGAGCATCACCGCCTCGGCCAGGTCGACCACCGCACGATCGATCTGGCCACTCACGGCATCGGCGCGCCCCATCACCTTGGGCAGCCGCTCAAAGGCCTGGCCGACCACCTCGGGAACCGGCTGGCCCGCCATGATCGCCAGCGCCGCCCGGATCACATAGCGATCCGCCAGCCGCCGCAGCGGCGCAGTGGCATGGACATAGGGAGCCGCGACGGCGGCATGCCATGGCACCGTACCGGCGCGCCATGGGGCATAGCTGGCGCCCTGCCCCGCCCGGCGGATCGCGAGCATCAGCGCTGCCTGATGCGGATCGGCCGGATCCAGGGTGGCACGGAATGCCGCAAGCGATTGCGCGCCGGGCCAGGCGATGCCGAGCGCACGGGCCGTGTTCCGGAGCCGCGCTACGGCTGCCGCATCGGGTTCGGCCATCACGCGAAACAGGCCGCTATGATGCGCCTGCAACAGCTCGGCGATGGCAAGATTGGTCGCGAGCGACAGCGCCGCATTGCGGGCCTCGGAGGCATGGCGCGCCCGAAAGGCAAGCGCATAGCCCCCATCGGCGCGACGCGCGACTTCCTGCTCCGGCGGATCGACTCGGGCGGCACCCCGCCGCGCCTCGGCAAGAGCGATACGGCGAGCGAGCTCGGCGAATTGCGGAGGCAGATCCGCGTCGCGCACGGTCTCATAAGCGAGCTTGGCGCGACTCCTGACCAGCGCGCGCTCGGCATCCTCGAGCCGTGCTTCGCCATCGGGATTCACTCGCACCGTGAAAAGCACCGCCGGACGGGGCCCGTCAGGCAACAGGCTGGCCGCACCTTCGCTCAGCACCGACGGATAGAGCCCGGCCTTCCCATCCGGCAGATACAAGGTCGCCCCGCGCCGCCACGCCTCGCGATCGACCGGATCGCCATCGTCAACGAACCAGGCAACATCGGCGATCGCATAGCGCAGCAGCAGATCGCCTCCGCTGGCCTCGATTGCGAGGGCCTGGTCGAGATCGGTAGAGCTCGCCGGATCGAGCGTGACCAGCGGAAGCGCCGTCCGATCGACATGTGCGGCAGGCGCGCGGCGGGCCGCGGCCTCGGCGGCGGCGATCACGTCCGGTGGAAAGGCTTGGGGGACGTGGAACTGGTCACGGATGGCAGCCAGGCCGCCAGCCAGCACGCGATCGGGATCGAAAACCGCCTTCATCGCCACCAGCTATAGCGTCCGGGGCGGATCGTGAAAGCGCGGGTCGCAAACTGTCTCCGATCGGAAAGGTCACCAGGGCCTGTCCGCTCGAGGCAGGCACCCCTTTTGCGTCACCCCCATTCAGGCGGGGATTCACTCTGGCTGACCAAGCGGACAGAGGCCCGGCGGCAACACCCATGGAATCCCCGCCCTTGCGGAGATGACGGGAGCGGCATTTGCCCAAGCGAGATATCACCAGGCCACGGTCCCGCACGCCCGGGGCGTCCCGAAAGGCGAAAGACCCGGCGCGGGGCAGCGCGCCGGGTCTTCCCATGGGTCTCAGCCCGTGACCGCCGCCTCACGCGTCGCGCGCGGGCGCGGCCTGTAATGGATCAAAGGTCGTCGTCATCGGCGTCGGGGCCCGTCATCAGGCCCTCGGCGACCTTCTCGGTACGCGCCCGGATCGCCGCCTCGAGGCGCTCGCGCAGCTCGCCATTCTCCTTGAGGAAGTTCTTGGCGTTTTCGCGCCCCTGGCCGATGCGGACGCTGTCGTACGAGAACCAGGCGCCCGATTTCTCGACCAGCCCCGCCTTGACGCCGAGATCGAGGATCTCGCCGATCTTGGAGATGCCCTCGCCATACATGATGTCGAACTCGACCTGCTTGAACGGCGGCGCCACCTTGTTCTTCACCACCTTTACGCGGGTGGTGTTGCCGATGATGTCCTCGCGGTCCTTGATCTGGCCGGTGCGGCGGATGTCGAGACGGACCGAGGCGTAGAATTTCAGCGCGTTGCCGCCGGTCGTGGTTTCCGGATTGCCATACATCACGCCGATCTTCATGCGCAGCTGGTTGATGAAGATCACCATGCAGCGCGAGCGGCTGATCGAACCGGTGAGCTTGCGCAGCGACTGCGACATCAGCCGGGCCTGGAGCCCGACATGACTGTCGCCCATCTCGCCCTCGATCTCGGCGCGCGGCACCAGCGCGGCGACCGAATCGACCACCAGCACGTCGATCGCGTTCGAGCGGACCAGCGTGTCGGTGATCTCGAGCGCCTGCTCGCCGGTATCGGGCTGGGAGACGATGAGCTCGTCGATATTGACGCCCAGCTTCTTGGCATAGACCGGATCGAGCGCATGCTCCGCGTCGACGAACGCCGCGACGCCGCCATTCTTCTGCGCCTCGGCAATGACGTGCAGCGCCAGCGTGGTCTTGCCCGAGCTTTCCGGCCCATAGACTTCGATCACGCGGCCACGGGGCAACCCGCCCACGCCGAGCGCGATGTCGAGCCCGAGCGACCCGGTCGAGATCGCCTCGACCTGCATCGCCTCCTTGGAGCCGAGCTTCATCGCCGACCCCTTGCCGAATGCGCGGTCGATCTGCGCGAGAGCGGCGTCGAGCGCCTTCTGCTTGTCCGAAGAAATCGCCATGTTGCCGTCAATCACCTTGAGCGAAGCTGCCATTGGAAGTCCCCGTCGCTAGAAGGTTTGGCTCGCGCCTTCAACCTGTGTTGGAACACATGTATCGCGTTTGTTCTCATAGAACAAGAGCGGAACGGAATTTTTTGTTCCATAATCGTTCCGTTGTTCCGCCAGGCCGCGATTGCCCTACGCGCTCGCGCTCGCTAGCCCGGCACGATGACCCGCATCGTCGGCCATGTCCGCGCGCTCAACCGCTTTCCGGTCAAATCGATGGCCGGGGAGCAGCTCGACGTGGCGGAGCTCGACTGGCAGGGAATCGAAGGCGACCGGCAATATGCCTTCATACGCGCGGACAATCGCACGCGCTTTCCGTGGTTCACCGCGCGCGAGGTGCCGGCGATGGTCCTCCACCGCGCCCGCTTCGCCGATCCCGGCAAGCCCAAGACGAGCATGGTGACGGTGGAGACACCGGACGGAGCATCGGTTTCGCTGCACGATCCGCTGCTCAAGGCCGGGCTGGAGGCCGCCGCGGGCGAGCCTGCCGCGCTGATCCAGGTGGCTCGCGGCATCTATGATTCGATGCCGGTCTCGATCCAGACCAGCGCCGGCCATGCCGCGCTGGAGGCGGCGCATGGCGAGGCGCTCGACATCATGCGCTTCCGCATCAACGTAATCGTGGAGAGTGACGTTCCCGCCACCGAATGGCGGGGCCGGCGACTGGCGTTCGGCGACGAGGAACACGGCGCGGTGGTGCAATGCGCGGACCCGATCGCGCGCTGCGTGATCGTGACCATCGATCCCGAAACCGGCACCAGGGCGCCGCGCATATTGCGCACCGTCGCGCAGGACTTCGGCAACAGATACGGCATCTATGCCGGTCCGGCACGGCCGGGGCTGATCCGGCTCGGGGATCCCGTGCGGGTGCTGGACTAGAGTCGCGCAGCCAGGCGACGAAGAAGGAGAAGAAAGCGCTCAGTCCGCCGCGACGAGGCTGTCCAGCACCTTCTCGACACTGTCCATCGTGAACGGCTTGGAGAGCACCGGGCGATCCCGATAGGCTTCGGCGATCATGTCCCCCGCGCCGCCGGTGGCGAGCACGAAGGGGATGCCGCGCGCGCTCAACGCATCGGCGATGGGCCAGCTGGTCTCGCCGCCGCGCAGGTTCACGTCCATGATGGCCGCGTCGATGCCGCCGGCCTCGACCAGCTCCAGTGCCGCGGCGACGCTGTCCGCCGTACCGGCGACAAGCCGGTCGAGCGCGTCGAGAAAGTCTTCGAGCATCATCGCAATGAGTGGCTCGTCTTCGACGATCAGGATCTTCTGGGGCCCCGGCATGGCCGCTCCCATCGCAGGAAAATCACGAAACGCCAAGTATTTATTTGGGCAGAAGCACGTCACGCGCAGCTTCGGCAAGTTGCTGCACCGAAAAGGGTTTGGGCAGGAAGGCGACTTGCTCCAGATCAATCGACTTGCGCAGCTGTTCCTCGGCATAGCCCGACATGAACAGGATCGGCAGATCGGGATATTTGGCGCGGATCCGGCGCGCCATCGTCGGTCCGTCCATCACCGGCATGACCACGTCGGAGATGAGCAGATCGGGCCGGTCGATCGTCTCGATCAGCTCGAGCGCAGCCTCGCCATTGTCGGCGGTGACCACGGTATAGCCCTGCCGGGCGAGCGCCCGCTCGGCGATGGCGCGGACCATGTCCTCGTCCTCGACCACCAGGATCGTGCCGGTGCCCCAGGTATCGGCCGGCTTGTCCCTGGGCGCGGGCAATTTTGCGGGGACCGGTGCCTCGGTGGCGGCGTGGACCGGCAGATAGATGGTGAACTCCGCCCCGCCCGCGGGCGCATTGTCGGCGAAGATGAAGCCGCCGGACTGCTTGATGATGCCATAGACGGTGGACAGGCCCAGGCCGGTACCCTTGCCCACTTCCTTGGTGGTGAAGAAGGGCTCCCAGATCTTGGCGAGGATCTCGCTCGGGATGCCGGTGCCGGTGTCGGCGATGCGCAGCGCGGTATAATCCCCGACCGGAAGCACGTCGTCGTCCATCCGGCGGACATCGGCGGCCGGCACTGCCATCGTCTCGATGGTGAGCGTGCCGCCGCCATTGGGATTCTGCGACAGCATCGCATCGCGCGCATTGACTGCGAGATTGACCACCACCTGCTCGAGCTGGCCGGGATCCGCGCGCACCGGGCCCAGGTTGCGGCCGTGCTTCACTTCGAGCCGGACCGTCTCGCCGAGCAGGCGCTTCAACAGGTTCGAGACTTCGGAGATGACGTCGGGGAGCTGGAGCAGTTGCGGACGCAGCGTCTGCTGGCGCGAAAAGGCGAGCAGCTGGCGCGTCAGCGATGCGGCGCGGTTCGAATTGGCGCGGATCTGCTGGATGTCGTCATAATCGCTGTCGCCGGGCGAATGGCGCATCAGCATCAGGTCGCAATGGCCGATGATCGCGGTCAGGATATTGTTGAAATCATGGGCGACACCGCCCGCCAGCTGCCCGACCGCCTGCATCTTGGTGGCCTGGGCGACCTGGCGCTTGAGCTTGGACTCCTCACCCGAATCCTTGAGGCTGATCAGGACGGCCGCTTCGCCCAGCCCGCGCGCGCCGGCGATGCCGATCGAGACCGGTTCCTCGGGCGCATCGGCCAGGCGCACGGTCATCTCGGCCGATTGCGGCGCGCCGCCGGCGAAGCGGCGGATGGCATCGGCAAGCGCGGCCTTGTCCTCGCGCACCACCAGGTCGCCCGGATAGAGCGGCGGCGCCGCGACGTTGACGCGCGTGGCGCGGACGAACGCGTCGTTCATGCTGGCGAAGCGGCCGTCCCGGTCGACCAGGGCGAGCCCGAGCGGGAGCAGCGCGATCAGCGAACGGACATGCGCGCCGGCACTGGCACCGATCGCCGGCGTCGGCGCATTGCCCTGCTCCTCGTCGAGCAGCGCCACCAGCAGGGGCGCGTCCTCGCCGTCGAGAAACGGTATCTGGAGCACGCGGAGCGGATTGCCCTCCAGCCCCTCGCGCTCGAAGCGGACCAGCCCCATGGAATCGGTGATCAGGAAACGGGCGAAGTCGCGGCCCTCGGCGGCGGCGTCGGGGCTGCCCATGGCGCGCAGGCGGAAGACGCGGTTGGCACTGCGCACCCGGCCATCGGGCGAGATCATCGCGGCCATGATGCCGGCCGCGGCCAGTCGATCGCCGGTATGGCCGTCGATGAGGACCTGGACCTGGCTGGCGAGATCGAGCGCCTGCACCCCGATGAAGCGCCAGACGAGCGATTCCTCGCCAACGCGCTGGACGCGGGCCGAGACCGGAGCGCCGAACACCTGGATGCCGTCCTCGCGGGCCTCGCCGTCGCGCCAGGCAGCCCGCGCGGCGGTGCCGAGCGCGGCGACGGCGGCATCGCTGATGGGCAGGTTGGGTGGCGTCGGCCAGCCGGCGAACAGCGCCTCGAACCGGCTGTTGGCGCAGACCAGGCGGCCGGCACGATCGGTGACGGCGAGCGCATCGTCGCTGGCGGCGGCGAGCGCCTGGGCTACCGACCAGTCAACCGGCAATTCGGCCGCGGTGTCGGTGTGGAACAGCTTGCGCGCGCCCCAGAGGCCGCCCGCGGCAAGCAGGCCGGCAGCGACGAAGCCGACCGCCACCGCGCGATCGTTCAGCGTCAACAGGATCACTGCGCCCGCGAGGAACCCGGCCAGTATCGCCGCCGCGAAGGGCAGCCAACGGCGAGACGTCGAAACCGGGCTATGGGCGGGCAGCGTGGCCATCCGCCACCGATGTTCGGTAGCGCGGCGCGGGTCAAGGACCCAATTCCCTCTCCCCACATGGGAGAGGGAAGCGGCCGATGCGATCGGCGGAAGGGCAAAGGGGAAGCGGGTGAGGAAATATGCCCCCCTCACCCTGCCCATCGCCAGGCGATGGCCCCCTTCCCTCTCCCACAAGGGGAGAGGGAGACCGGATCACCAGATCCGGACGCGCTTGTCGGGCGTCAGGAACAGCTTGGTCGCCGGATCGGGATTGTACGCCCCGTACCAGGGATCGAGATTGCGCACGACCCATGCGCGCTGCTGCGAAGGCGAGTGCGGATCGGTCAACAGGCGCTGGCGCAGGTTCGCCTCGCGATAGTTGCGGCGCCAGACCTGCGCCCAGCCCTGATAGAAGCGCTGGTCGCCGGTGGTGCCGTCGAGCACCGGCGCGTCCTGGCCGCTCAACGAGGCCTTGTACGCGTCATAGGCGACGGTGAGGCCCGCCAGGTCGGCGACGTTCTCGCCGAGCGTCAGCGCGCCCTTCACGTGCATGCCGGGCAGCGGCTCATACTGGTCGTACTGGGCGACGAGCGCGTCGGTGCGCGCCTTGAACGCCTTGACGTCCGCCGGGGTCCACCAGTCGGTCAGTCGGCCTTCCTTGTCGTATTTGGCGCCCTGATCGTCGAAATGGTGGCTCAGCTCATGGCCGATCACCGCGCCGATGCCGCCATAGTTGACCGCCGGATCGGCGTTCGGATCGAAGAAGGGCGGCTGCAGGATCGCGGCCGGGAAGACGATCTCGACCATGCCGAAATTGGCATAGGCGTTGATCGTCATCGGCGTCATGCCCCATTCCCAGCGGCGGATCGGCTGGCCGAGCTTGGAGACATTGTCGTCATACTGCCAGTTGTTGGCGCGGACATTGTTGCCGAACGCGTCGCCCGCCGTGATCGTCAGCGCCGAATAATCCAGCCAGCGGTCCGGATAGCCGATCTTCGGCGTGAAGGCCGCTAGCTTCGCATGCGCCTTCACCTTGGTCTCGGGCGCCATCCATTCGAGCTTGTCGATCCGGCGATCCATCGCCGCGATCACGTTCTTCACCAGCTTGTCGGCCGCCGCCTTGGTCTCGGGCGGGAAATATTTGGCGACATAGACTTGCGAGACGTCGTCGGAGAGGGCGCCGGTGGTGAAGTCCACCGCGCGCTTCCAGCGGGCTTCCTGCTCCGGCGTGCCCGACAGGGTGGTGCCGTAAAAGGCGAACTGCTCCTTGTCGAAGGCGCTGGGCAGCACATCGGCGAAATTGTCGAGCGTGCGGACCAGCAACTGGTCCTTGAGCACCGCCAGCGGCGCCTGCTGGATCAGCTTGGCGATGCCGGTCACCGCGCTGGGCTGGCCGACGATCACGCTCTCCACCGGCGTCTTGCCGGCGGCGAAGAAGGCCTTGAAGTCGAAGCCCGGCGCCGATTTCTGCAGCTGGGCGACGGTCATCTTGTTGTAGGTCTTGGTCGCGTCGCGGCTCTCGACGCGGGTCCACTGGACCCCGGCGATCTTGGTCTCGAAGTCGACGATCGCCTGCGCGCGCGCCGCGGCACCGGGCTCGCCGGCCAGCGTCAGCACGTTGGTGAGGTGCTTGAGATAGGCCGCCTTGATCTCGACGAACTTGGCGTCCTTCGAGAGGTAATAGTCGCGGTCCGGCATGCCCAGCCCGGCCTGGAACAGGCTGAGCGCATAGGCTTCCGGCTCCTTGTCGTCCTGGCCGACATAAGTGGCGAAAGGCACGCCCACGCCGTTGCGGCGTGCGGCGGCGGCGAGCGCGGGATAGCCGGCCTTGGCCTTCAGCTCCTTGATCTGGTCGAGCCACGGCTTGGCCGGCGCCAGGCCCTTGGCGTCGATCGCCGCAGTATCGAGATAGGTGGCATAGGCAGTGCCGATCTTCGAGTTCGGATCGGCCTTCGCCGCGTCGAGGATCTCGTGCGTCTGCTTCTTGGCGTTGTCGTCCAGGATGTTGAACGAGCCATAGTTCGACTTGTCGGCCGGGATCGGCGTGTTCTTCGCCCAGGCGCCGTTGGCATAGGTGTAGAAATCGTCGCCCGGCTTGACCGAGGGGTCCATGCCCGCCGTGTCGAAGCCATAGGTGCCGTAGACCGGCTTGGGCTTTTCCGGCTGCGGCGCCGGATCCGGCTCGGTGACGGGCGCGGCCTCTACCGGCACGGCCGGCAGCGAGGCGTTGTGCGCGCAGCCGGCGAGCAGCACGGGCGCGGCGAGGAAACTGGTGGTGAGGAGCGACAGGCGCATGGGGACCCCCGATGGTTGATCGGGCTGTCTTAGACCGTCGATGGGCTCCGTCAATCGGGCGAGCGTAACATTATTACACCGCGATGACACCCCACCACGTTCAGCTGTGTTCAGCCACGGGCGGCCCGGGCATCGGCGCGCCGCTTCCACTTGCGGGCGATCCACAGGCGCCATGCCAGCGCAGTGCCGAAATAGCCGATCAGGGCGAGCGCACCGGTGATGGTGACCAGGCCGGTGAGCGTCGCCGGGCCGGCCTGGTGGACCAGCCAGTCGCTCCAGCTCCGCTCGATCACCTGCGCCTGCTCGACCACCGCGCCTGGACCGATCATCCAGCTGCCCAGCCAATAGGCCGCCACCCAGAGCGGGGGCGTGGTGAAGGGATTGGTGATGAAGGTGGTCGCCGCAGCCGCGGGAATATTGGCGCGCAGGGGAAGCGCGAGCACGGCCGACGCGGGAATCTGCCCCATCGGCACCAGCACGCCGGTCACCACGCCCAGCGCCACGCCGCGCGGCACCGAACGGCGGGTGAAGCGCCACAGCGAGCTGTGCATCACGCGGTTGGCGACCGGGCGGAGCCAGCGATTGGACTCGACCGATTCGCGGCTGGGCGTCGCCTTGTCGAGCCAGCGGCGGAAACGCGACTTGCCCGATGCGGGCACGGGATCAGCCACGGTCGCGGAGCAGGCGCCCCTGCTCCCGCTTCCAGTCCCGTTCCTTGATCGAGTCGCGCTTGTCATGCGTCTTCTTGCCCTTCGCCAGCGCCAGCTCGACCTTCGCGCGGCCTCGCCCGTTGAAATAGATGGACAGCGGCACCAGAGTCATGCCCTCGCGCGCCACCGCGCCATGGAGCTTGTTTATCTCCCGCTCATGAAGGAGCAATTTACGGGGACGCTTCGGCTCGTGGTTGAACCGGTTGCCGTGGCTGAATTCGGGAATGTTCGAATTGACCAGCCAGACGCCGCCGTCGTTCACCTCGGCATAGGCCTCGGCGATCGAGCCTTCGCCGAAGCGCAGCGACTTCACTTCGGTACCGGTGAGCGCGATGCCGGCTTCGTAGGTCTGCTCGATGAAATAATCGAACCGCGCGCGCCGGTTCTCGGCGACGGTCTTCACTTTTTCCTGGGCGGGACGCGGACGGGCCATAAGGCGATGCGATGTAGGCGCGGATCGCCGCGAGCGCCAGCCCGCCGGTCGCAAGGGTTGCGAACGACGGCGCGCGGGAAATGCGACGAACCGAACCCGCAGCACCGCTATTCGCTCGCCACAACGAAAAAAAATCGTGTAACTACAGAATATTGGCGCCCGACACCCCGAGCAAGGCGCGAACCGACAGCAACTGGAAAGCTGCCGCTTGAAGCCGGAGCTTCCCCATGTCATCGCAGAATGACCGAGAATATCTCGAGCATCGTCACCACCTGAGTGCGGAGAAGGCGCGCGCCGCCACCGATCCCGGTGTCGCCCGCGTCCATGATGCCTTCGCAAGGGCCTATGCGCAGCGCCTTCACCAGGAAATGCCGCAGCCGCCGGCAAAGTGACCCGCAACGGCCCGCGCGCGGGCGAATGGCGGAGGAATGGACAGGCCCCCGCCCCTGTTCCATAGCCGTTGCGATGTCCGCGGTCCTCAACGTTCAACGCTCGATCACCGGCCAGCCCTGGCGCTGGCGCGGGCTCGCCGCCGATTCGCGCGGCGGGCTAGTGCCGGACGACCTGGTGACGCACCTGCTGCTTGCCCGCGGCGTGGCCCGCGACGAACTCGACATCCACAAGGCGCCGAGCATTCGCGCCTTCATGCCCGACCCCTCGATCTTCCGCGACATGGACAAGGCGGCCGAACGGCTGGCCGATGCGATCGAGCAGCGCGAGCAAGTCGCAATCTTCGGCGATTATGACGTCGATGGAGCGACTTCCGCCGCATTGCTCATATTGCTTCTGCGAGATCTGGGCCTGGAGGCACGCCCCTATATCCCCGACCGGCTGATGGAAGGCTATGGCCCCTCGGGCGAGGCGCTGGTGCGCCTGAAGCGCGAAGGCGCCGGCCTGATCGTCACCGTCGATTGCGGTGCCCAGGCCTTCGAGGCGCTCGATATGGCCCGGGATGCCGGCGCCGAAGTGATCGTGGTCGATCATCATAAATGCACGACCGAGCTGCCGGCGGCGCTGGCGCTGGTGAACCCCAACCGCCTCGACGAGGACGAGGGCGCCGCGCACGGCCATCTGGCAGCGGTGGGCGTCGCCTGGCTGCTCGGCGCGGCGCTGGTGCGGGTGCTGCGCGGTCGCGGCCATTTCGCCGGCCGGGCAGAGCCCAAGCTGCTCGACCTGCTCGACATCGTCGCGCTCGGCACCGTCGCCGACGTGGCCGCGCTGAAGGGACTCAACCGCGCCTTCGTCGCCCAGGGCCTCAAGGTGATGGCGCAGCGGCGCAACATCGGGCTGAACGCGCTGATCGAGGCCTCACGCCTCACCCGCGCGCCGACCGCGACCGATCTGGGCTTCGCGCTCGGGCCCCGGATCAACGCCGGCGGACGCGTCGGCCGCTCCGACCTGGGCGTGCGGCTGCTTACCACGCGCGATCCCGACGAAGCGCGAACCATCGCCGAGGAGCTCAACCTCCTCAACGAGGAACGCCGCGCGATCGAGGCGGGCGTGCAGGCCGAAGCGGAGGAAATCAGCCTGCTCAAGGCCAATCACGCAGTGGCGGTAGTGGCGAGCAAGGGCTGGCACGCCGGCGTGATCGGCATCGTCGCGGGACGCCTGAAGGAAAGGCTCGGCCGGCCGGCGATCGTGATCGCGCTCGACGAGGATGGCATCGGCAAGGGTTCGGGCCGCTCGATCCCCGGAGTCGACCTCGGCGCCGCGGTGCTCGCCGCCAAGGATGCCGGGCTGCTCCAGGCGGGCGGCGGCCATGCCATGGCCTGCGGCGTGACGATCGAATCCGACAAGATCGACGCCTTTGCCGCGTTCCTGGAGGAGCGGCTCTCCGAACGCGTCACCCAGGCGATGGGCGAGCGTGCGCTGCTGCTCGATGCGGTGGTGGCGCCAGGCGGCGTCTGCCCCGATCTTGTCAACGCGATGGAGGCCGGCGGCCCCTATGGCATGGGCTGGCCGGCACCGCGCGTGGCGGCCGGGCCGGTCACCGTGATCAAGGCCGACATCGTCGGCACGGGCGGGCATGTGCGGCTGATCGTGGCCGGGCCGGACGGGCGCAGCATCAAGGCCGTTGCCTTCCGCCAGGCCGATACCGAGTTGGGCCAGGCGCTGCTCTCCGCCCCGCGCCACCGCAAGCTCTGGCTCGCCGGCCGTGCCAGGATCGACGATTGGGGCTCCCGCCCCGCCGCCGAACTACATGTCGAGGATGCGGCCTGGGCGGACTGAGCCCGGCTGCCGCCGCGGAAAGCATCGATGCCGGAAAGCCACGCCGCGAGAGGCGGATGGTGACCCCTACGGGAATCGAACCCGTGTTTCAGCCGTGAAAGGGCCGCGTCCTAACCGCTAGACGAAGGGGCCATGCCGAAGCGTGGAGGCGGTCCGTTAGGGAAGGTTGCGCGGCGGGTCAAGCGCATTCGCTCACCCTGACTTGCACACATCCACCCAGCGCTGCGAAACCAGCGCCGCCAGCCGCTCGGGCTCGACTTCGAGCGAAGCGGTGCGCGAGCCCGCGGCCGGGAACACCGTCGCGAATCCCCGGATCGAAACGTCGCAATAGACCGGCAGCGGCGTCGCCAGCCCGAAGGGACAGACGCCGCCCACCGGATGACCGGTCAGCGCCTCCGCCTCCTCGGCGCCGAGCATGGAAGCGCGGCCGCCGAACGCGGCCTTGATCTTCGGATTGTCGAGCCGCGCATCGCCGCGCGCGACGACGAGCGCCACTTCCTCCCCCACGCGGAGCGCCAGGGTCTTGGCGATACGCCCGGGTTCGACCCCGAGCGTCGCCGCCGCCTCCATCACGGTGGCGGTGCTCGCAGCCTGCTCGATCAGGCGGAGATCCGGGGCATGTTCGGCGAGCCAGGCTCGCACGGTCTCGACAGTCATTCCTCGATCTTCCGCCGGAACGTCTCGGGCAGCAGCAACAGGCCGACGATCAGCGTCGCCGCGGCGGCCACCACCGGATACCAGAGGCCGTAATAAATGTCCCCCGTCGCCGCCACCATCGCGAAGGCCGTGGCGGGCAGGAAACCGCCGAACCAGCCATTGCCCAGGTGATAGGGCAGGCTCATCGAGGTGTAGCGGATGCGGCTGGGGAACAGCTCGACCAGCATCGCCGCGATCGGGCCGTAGACCATGGTCACCAGCAGGACGAGCGCGAACAGGATCGCCACCACCAGCGGCTTGTCGATCCGCGCGTCGTCCGCCTTGGCGGGGTAGCCGGCGGCGGTGAGCGCGGCCTGGAGGTCCTTCTGGAAGGCAGCGATCAAATCCTTGCGGCGCCCGATATCCTGGAGTTGGTCAGCCGATGGCGGAAATAGGCGGGTCTTCCCCACGTCCACGGAGACGAAGCCGGGGGATACGTCGCTCCATTTCTCGGGATTCACCACATAGGGCACGCCGGCCTTGGCGAGATAGGATTTGGCGACGTCGCATGGAGTCGCATCGAACTTGTTCTTGCCGATGGGATCGAACTGCACCGAACACTTCGCTTCATAGGGCACCAGCGTCACCGGCGCCCGTGCCTGCGCCTCGGCCAGCGCCGGGTTCGCCGCCTGCGTCAGCGCATGGAATAGCGGGAAATAAGAGAGCGACGCCAGCAGGCACCCGGCCAGGATGATCGGCTTGCGGCCGATCCGGTCGCTCAGCCAGCCGAAGAACACGAAGAAGGGGGTGCCCAGCGCCAGCGCGATCGCGATCAGCACGTTCGCGGTCATCCCGTCGACCTTCAGCGTCTTCTCGAGGAAGAACAGCGCGTAGAACTGGCCCGTGTACCACACCACCGCCTGGCCCACGACTGCGCCGAACAGCGCGATCAGCACGATGCGGAGATTCCCCCAGCGCAGGAACGCCTCGGTCAGCGGCGCCTTGGACGTGTTGCCGCTCGCCTTCATCCGCGCATAGACCGGGCTCTCGTTGAGCTGGAGGCGCACCCAGAGCGACACGCCGAGCAGCAGGATCGAAGCGAGGAACGGCACGCGCCAGCCCCAGCTTGCGAATGCCGCCTCGCCCAGCCAGGAACGCGTGCCGATCACGACGAGCAGCGAAGCGAACAGGCCGAGCGTCGCCGTGGTCTGGATCCAGCTGGTATAGAGCCCGCGCTTGTGGTTGGGCGCATGCTCGGCGACATAGGTGGCGGCGCCGCCATATTGCCCGCCCAGCGCCAGCCCCTGGAGCACGCGCAACGTCACCAGCAGAATCGGCGCGAGCACGCCGGCGGTGGCGAAGTTCGGAAGCAGGCCCACTGCGAAGGTGGAACCGCCCATGATGCCCATCGTCACCAGGAACGTGTTCTTGCGCCCCACCAGGTCGCCGATTCGCCCGAAGACGAGCGCGCCGAAGGGCCGTACCGCAAAGCCGGCCGCGAACGCCGCCAGGGCGAAGATGAAGGCAGTGGTGTCGTTCACCCCGGCGAAGAACTGCGCCGAGATCGTCGTGGCGAGCAGGCCGTAGAGGTAGAAATCATACCATTCGAACACGGTGCCCAGCGACGATGCCGCGATCACCATCTTCTCGTTGCGGGTGGCCGTATGATGTTCGCCCAAGGGCTCCGACGGGGTGTCGGACCGTGCATCCTCGCTCAAGCTATCCTCCCCTGATATTGTTAGCGCTAACCAACCACAGTCCCGCCGCGGTTGGAACCCCCGTCGCCGCGCGCTCTCCGGCGCGTTCCCCGGCAGGGTCAGCGATGGCGGGGGATATTGCAAACAAAGCCGGGCTTGGGCGCGCAAAAGCTGTACTTCACAGTGTCGCCCCGGGAGCGTAAACCGCCCTCATGTTCGAGCGCATCTTCCTGTCCCATCCGCGCGCCGTCGGCGAAAGCTATGGCGAGCATGCCACCACCGCCGCGCGATTCGGCTTCACCATGATCGTCGGAGGCGCGGCCTGCGTCGTGCACGCGATCGTCCCCGTCCTGTTCGTCCGTACCGCGAGCGACGCGGTGAAACGACTCTATGGGCAGATGCTGGCCCGCCAGCCCGGCATGGCGGCGCGCAAGCCGGCCTATGAACAGCCCGAGTGGCAGATCGAGTACGAAATCTGACGTGATCGAGCATGTCGCGATCATCGGTGCCGGCTTTTCCGGCACCTTGCAGGCGATCAACCTGCTCCGCCACGAAGGCCCCCGCGCCACGCTGATCGAGCGCGCGCCGGTGGCCGGCCTCGGCCTCGCTTATGGCGCCGCGCATCCGAGCCATGTGCTCAACGTCCGCGCCGCGAACATGAGCGCCTTCCCCGACGATCCCTCGCATTTCGTCCGCTGGCTCGAGGCGCGCGGCGTGGCGGATGCGCCGGGCGCGTTCATCCCGCGCGTCACCTATGGCGAATATCTGCGCGAATTGCTCGACGCCGCGCTGCGCGATCATCCGGATCGCCTGACGTTGGTGCGCGACGAAGTCGAGGATCTGGAATTCGGGGACGATGTGACGGTCCGGCTGCGGGATCGCGCCATCGAAGCCGATGCCGCCGTGCTCGCAGTCGGCAACCTGCCCCCGCACGACCCGCCCGGGCTCGATCCCGAAAGCCTCTCGGCGGTCCGCTACAAGGGCGATCCCTGGGATGCGAGCGTGCCGGAGGACCTCGGCCCCGACGACACCGTGCTGGTGATCGGCACCGGCCTCACCATGATCGATGTCGTCCTGTTGCTCGATTCGCGCGGTTTCAAGGGCAAGATCGTCGCGCTGTCCCGCCGCGGCCTCCTGCCGCGCAGCCATGCGCCGGGCAGCGACTGGAAGAAGCTCGGCGAGCGCCCTGCCACCACTGCGTCGAGACTGCTCCGGGCCGTGCGCGCGCGCGGCGATGAGATCGGCTGGCGCAACGCCGTCGACGAGCTCCGCCCCTTCACCCAGGCGATGTGGGGCAATGCGAGCGAGGCCGAGCGCGGCCGTTTCCTGCGCCATCTTCGCCCCTGGTGGGACGTCCACCGCCACCGCCTCGCGCCCGAAGTCCATGCGCGGCTGATGGCCGTGGTCGAGCGCGGCCAGCTCGAAGTCATCGCCGGCAAGACGCTCGGCTTCGAGGAGAAGCCCGAGGGCATCGAAGTCAGGCTCCGCCGGCGCGGCGCGGACGCCGCCGAGACCATGACCGTCCAGCGCATCGTCAACTGCACCGGCCCGCTCGGCGACCTGAACCGTACCCAGGAGCCGCTGCTCCAGAAGCTTGCCCGGCGCGGCGTGATCCGCCCCGACGCGGCGCATCTGGGCATCGACGTCGACAATCAGGGCCAGACGATCAATGCCGAGGGACTGCCCAACGGCAATCTCTACGCACTCGGCCCGATGACGCGCGGCGCCTTTTGGGAGATCGTCGCGGTGCCCGACATCCGCACCCAGACCTGGAGCGTCGCCCGCCGCCTCTCGAACGCCCATTGGGTGGGCGGCGAAGGGCTATAGGCTCCGGCTTCGGCCAATTAGTATCATTTGACACTAATTGGCCGAAGGTATAGCCCGCGCGTTACCTTCTTGGAGCGCGCACGCATGACCGATTCCGCCAATCCGCTCGGCCTCAACGGTTTCGAATTCGTCGAATTCACCTCGCCCGATCCCGAGGCGATGGGGAAGCAGTTCGAGATGCTCGGCTTCGTGCCGACGCACCGGCACCCGACCAAGAACATCACCCGCTACAAGCAGGGCCGCATCAACCTGATGCTCAACCGCGACGAGGCCGGCCGCGTGTCGGCGTTCCGCGGCGAGCATGGCCCCTCGGCCAGCGCCATGGCCTTCCGCGTCGCCGATCCGGCCAAGGCAATGGAATGGGCGCTCGCGCACGGCGCCAAGCGCACCGACGAGGACGACACCGTCATCCTCGGCATCGGCGGCTCCTATCTCTATTTCATCCAGGACGGCCACGACCTGTACGAGAATTGGGCCGAGTTCCCCGGCTGGCGGGAAGCCGAGGCGAAGAACAATGTCGGGCTCGACCTGCTCGATCACCTCACCCACAATGTCCGCCGCGGCCAGATGCGGGTGTGGAGCGAATTCTACCGCACGCTCTTCGGCTTCGAAGAGCAGAAATATTTCGACATCAAGGGCCAGGCCACCGGCCTGTTCAGCCAGGCGATGATCGCCCCCGACAAGGCGATCCGCATCCCGCTGAACGAGAGCCAGGACGACAAGAGCCAGATCGAAGAGTTCATCCGCGAATATAAGGGCGAGGGGATCCAGCACCTCGCGCTGACCACGCCGGACATCTACGACACGGTCGAGCGCCTGCGCGCCCGCGGCGTCAAGCTGCAGGACACGATCGAGACGTATTACGAACTGGTCGACAAGCGCGTGCCCGGGCACGGCGAGGATCTGGAGCGCCTGCGCAAGAACCGCATCCTTATCGACGGCAATATCGGCGACGAGGGCATCCTGCTCCAGATCTTCACCGAGAACATGTTCGGTCCGATCTTCTTCGAGATCATCCAGCGCAAGGGCAATGAAGGCTTCGGCAACGGCAATTTCCAGGCGCTGTTCGAGAGCATCGAGCTGGACCAGATCCGCCGCGGCGTGATCAAGGTCGACGCCTGATCAAGGATCGAGCTGTGCTCCATCCGCGATGCGGCGCGAAGGCGCCGCCGTCGACCGGACGGCACGGCAAGCAGGCCCATAGGCCCCAGCTCTGCCGGCACCGACGGGCTCGCGGGTCATAGCAGTTGGAGAGGAAGCCGGGGGAGCAGCGCCAGTCGCGTAGCGCGGAGCTCACCCCGGCCGAAACCGTCAGGCAAGGGCCGGCTCGCCCCGTGCCTCGTGCACTGTCTCGCGCGCGCCTGCCCGGAACCGCGTCTCGTCGAGCAGCCCTTCCCGCTTGGCCACGATCACCGGCACCAGCATCTGCCCCGCAACATTGGTCGCGGTCCGGCCCATGTCGAGGATCGGATCGATCGCGAGCAGCAGCCCCACGCCGTCCAGCGGCAGCCCCAGCGTGGAAAGCGTCAGCGTGAGCATCACCGTCGCGCCGGTCAGCCCGGCAGTGGCGGCCGATCCCAGCACCGAGACGAAGGCGATCAGCGCATAATGCTCGATCCCCAGCGGGATGCCGTAGAATTGCGCGACGAAGATCGCCGAGATCGCCGGATAGATCGCCGCGCAGCCGTCCATCTTGGTCGTGGCGCCCAGTGGTACGGCGAAGGCGGCATAGGCACGCGGCACACCGAGCGCGCGCTCGGTCACGTCCTCGGTTACCGGCAATGTGCCGACCGAGGAACGCGAGACGAAGCCGAGCTGGATCGCCGGCCAGGCCGAGGCGAAGAAGCGCAAGGGGCTGAGGCCGTGTGCCGCCAGCAGCGCGGGATAGACGACGAGCAGCACCAGGGCGAGCCCGAGATAGACTGCCCCCGCATAAGTGCCGAGTGCCGCCAGCGACTCCCAGCCATAGCGCACCACCGCATCGCCGATCAGCGCCGCCGTGCCGATCGGAGTCAGCCGGATCACCCAGCGTAGCAGCAGCCGGAAGACCGCCAGCGCCGAGGCGTTGAAATCGAGGAAACGATGCCCCGCCTCCCC
>NZ_SCMK01000057.1 GCF_005503355.1 Sphingomonas sp. 1F27F7B | reverse complement strand
TTCAAGATCGCGATGATCTGCTCTTCGCTGAACCTGCTGCGCTTCATTCTCGTCCGACTCCTTTGCGTCGGACTCTACTCAAAATCGGTCACATTCCAGGGGCGCACGTCACCTCGCGTTACCATCAATGAATCTATACATCCGCAGAGCTGCGGTTCTCCTTTTAAAGGTCACGGGAATGGTTGATCCCTTCGCTGACGCTCAGGCATGGTATGATCGAGCTCAGAAGCACATCGCTGAATATCGGCAATTGGCCAATGCGCAGCAGATTTGGACTATTCACCGCAGTCAGCCCAGCGAAGGGGTTTTTGAATATTCGCTTCGCTTCAATCGTAACCTCCTGGTCGAATTGAAACCTATCGCTGGCGAAGCGGCAAATGCCCTGTTTCAAGCCCTGGATAACATCATTGGAGTGGCCGCAAGACAGACGAGCGTTAAGCGCGGCACACAGATTGGTTGGCCATGGGCGATTGAACCAATTCCAGATTCCAAACTCCCGGGAGCGGTTCGCCCTGCAATTACCAGCAAGCTCAAGACCCTGGATAAAGCGGGCTTGCCGCAAGCTTGGCTGACGTTGATTGAAGAGACGTTCGCCGCGCCAGCGGTAAGCTTGCCTCATATTGATGTCGTAAAAGAAGTCTCGCTCAGCGGGAAGCACTGGGAATTGGTGCCTACCAAGGCGAATGCGCTCGCAATTGCGTGGACGCCGCAAGGTTCAACGCAACAAGTGGTTGTCAACATTCCAGAAGATTATTTTGAGGTGAACGATGAATTCATCTTTCACAAGGGCGATTCTATAGATGTGTATATTCAGGCTATTGTAAAAGTTACGCTTGCCGTGTCGAAAACAGATTTCCAGCCTGAACCGGTGTTTGCTTTTGAGGCGACGTCGAGATTTGTGATGACGGCGCTGCAAAAAGCTAGGCGGCTCTGGGAAGCCGCTGTTCACTGATGCGAACTGCTGCTCCGTCCGCCGCCAGGCCACCATGCACTTCTTAGGGTCAGGACCCATTGATGTGAGAGGTGCGATCTGATTCAGGCTCCGCAAGGAGACTGACTGTGAGCAACCTGTACTGGCTGACGGACGAGCAAATGGCGCGGCTCGCGCC
>NZ_SCMK01000056.1 GCF_005503355.1 Sphingomonas sp. 1F27F7B | reverse complement strand
TGACGTGCGCCCCTGGAATGTGACCGATTTTGAGTAGAGTCCGACGCAAAGGAGTCGGACGAGAATGAAGCGCAGCAGGTTCAGCGAAGAGCAGATCATCGCGATCTTGAAGGAGCAGGAGGCGGGTATGGCGACGGCGGAGGTGTGCCGGCGCCACGGGATCAGCTCACCGACGTTCTACAAGTGGAAGTCGAAATATGGCGGGCTGGAGGTGTCCGAGGCTCGGCGGTTGCGGGCGCTGGAGGACGAGAACGCGCGGCTGAAGAAGCTGCTGGCCGAAGCGATGCTCGACAATGTCGTACTGAAGGATCTGGCCTCAAAAAAATGGTGACGCCCGACGCTAGGCGGGAAGCCGTCGCTCATGCTCGTAAGCATCACGGGCTGAGCGAGCGTCGGGCGTGCAGTCTTGTCGGCGTGAGCCGCCGGGTGATCCGGTATCAGCCGACGAGAGGCGATGATGCGCCCTTGCGGACGCGTCTGCGCGAGCTGGCGGCGGAACGCCGCCGGTTCGGCTATCGCCGTCTGGGCTATCTGCTGGCGCGGGAGGGCATGACGCCCAACCACAAGAAGCTGCGGCGCATTTACCGCGAGGAGAATCTGCGGGTCCGGCGTCGCGGCGGTCGCAAACGTGCGCTTGGAACGCGGGCGCCGATGCTGTTGCCGAACGGCCCGAACCAGCGCTGGTCGCTCGACTTCGTGTCCGACACGCTGACGTGCAGCCGGCGGTTCCGCATCTTGTGCGTGGTCGACGACTACGCGCGCGAGTGCTTGGCGCTGGTGGCCGATACCTCGCTGTCGGGCGCGCGGGTCGCTCGGGAACTGACGCGGCTGATCGGGCTGCGCGGCAAGCCGCACACGGTGGTCAGCGATAACGGAACCGAACTGACCTCGTCGGCCATCCTGCGCTGGTCGCAGGAACGTCAGGTCGAGTGGCATTACATCGCGCCGGGCAAGCCGATGCAGAACGGCTTCGTCGAGAGCTTCAACGGGCGCCTGCGGGACGAATGCCTCAACGAGACGCTGTTCACGTCGCTGGCCCATGCCCGGTTCGTGCTCGCCGCCTGGCAGCACGATTACAACCACGTCAGGCCGCACTCGAAACTGGGCGGGAAGACCCCCGCCGAGATCGCCGGCCAACGTGCCTGGGGGCATGCCCCCAGGCACGTTGCCATCCCATCAACCAACCATCATGAAGGAGCCGGACTCTACCTCTGAGTGGTAACAATCAGGGGCGCACGTCA
>NZ_SCMK01000055.1 GCF_005503355.1 Sphingomonas sp. 1F27F7B | reverse complement strand
GATCACCTGCCCGTCGCGCAGGCGGCGCGAGGTGACGTTGCTGGCCGCGTCATAGCCGAGCTGCTCATAATCGCTGCCCGAGCTGGTGCCCGAGCCGGCGGTGGTCACCGGGTAGGAGGTCTTCGAGAGCCGGTCGAAGCCGTCATATTCATAGCTGGTCCTGTTGCCCTCGCCGTCCGTCACGCTCGCCAGCTTGCCGTTGTTCGTATAGGTGCTGGCCACCTCGTTCGCCTGGTCGGCGGTGCCATAGGCGGTCTGGATCGTGGTGACCTCGCGCGCGCTGTTGTAGAGGTTGCGGACGATCCGGTCCGGCCCCGCCGCGCCGGTGGTGGTTGCCGTGCAGGCACCCGGCAGCGAGCCCCAGGCCGCGCTGTTCATCCGCACCGCGGTGCAGTCATAGGTGCCCGCCGCGTCATAGCTGCGCTGCGTCACCTGATAGATGGTGCCGCCGGCGCTGACCGTCTGCTTCACCGGGCGATCGACGCCGTCATAATCGGTCGCGGCTTGCTGCAGGCTCGTGAAGCCGGCCCAGTCGCCGTCGCTCTGGCTGCTGACGTTGCCGGTCTCGCTCAGCGTCACCCGGCCCTTCGGATCATAGGTGGTTCGCTGCGCGCGCGGCTTGAGCGCCCCTGCGCCATCCGGGTCCGCGCTGACGACGCCGACCAGCTGGCGGGCCGCGTCATAGCGATAGCGCGTGGTGTCCGCAGAGCCGGGGAGCGGTCCGTCCACCGTCCGCACATTGCCGGCATCGTCATAGGCGATCGTCGTCGTTGCCGTCAGCGAGCCATCGCCGGCGCCCTTGCTGACGACATTCGGCAGGCCGTTGATGTCATAGGAAATGCTGGTCTTCACTTCGTCCGCCGTGCCCGCGCAGCTTGCCGTGCTTTGGCAAGCCGAGATGCTGCTCACCTGCTGGACGCCGTTGATCGTCGTGTAGCTGTACGTGGTGGTTGGGCGCGTGCCGCCGCTGCTGGCGGCGGGTGCGGCGACGGTCAGCAGGTCGCCGGTGCTGGTGTTGTAGGTGTAGTCGGTCTGGTTGCCCTTCGCATCCTTCGTCCAGTTGGGCTGGTTGCACTTGGCCGCATAGGTGCAGGACGCGTCGTAATTGGCCGGTGTCACGATGTCGGCGAGGCCGGAGCCCGATTTCGCGACGGCGCGTTTCTCGGTCACGTTGCCGCGGCTGTCATAGGTGAGCTGGGTGTAGTTCCCCTCGGGCTGCGTAATGCGCGTCACGCGCCCGCTCGCATCATATTGCCAGCTGGTCGTCCGGCTGAGCGGATCGGTCCTCGACGTCATCCGCTGCGAGGCAATGTCGAACGTATAGTTGGTCGCGCCGGCATCGGGCGGGGTGACCGTCACATAGCGGAAGCCGGCCGAATCGTAGGACGAATAGCTTGTGGTCCCGGCCGCTGTAGTAATTGCACTCACGCGTCCGCCGGAATAGGCGATTTGCACGTCTTCCGTGCTGCTGCCCGGTCTCTTGATTCCGACCAGGCCCGTGTTGTCCTGACGGTAAGTGGTGGCACGTCCTATCGGGTCGGTAACAGTCAGGTAAAGGTAAGGAACGACCGCATTGAAACTCGTCGCCATGTAGCGACTGGTTGCGCCGGGCACCGCCGTATTCGTCAGCGATACGCCAAAGGTAGTGCCCCACGCTGCCCAATCGGTACCGAAGATGTCGGTGGGATCCGTGCTCGGCGCCGCATTGTCGTATGTCAGCTTGTATCCCGAGTTGCTCTGAACGGACGACACCCGATAGGCATAGGAATGCCCGGTGCAGATCTGGCCGTCGGCACCCTCTTTCGATTGCGAGCAATAATACATGCTCTCGAATGTGTATGTCAGCTTTTCGCCGGAGGGCTTGGTGACGTCGGTGACGACGCCGGTGATGCTCTGGAACATCGCCGCGCCGACATAGGCCCTGTTGAAGCGGATGACGGTGCCATCGCTAAGCACATAGGTGTACACATTGCCGCTCAGCGACAATGTGGACCCATTTGCTTCGGTCGGGATGTAGCTGCTGCCTGAGATGGTAAAGCGGTCGGCCTTGCCGGCATAGACGACATTGACGGTGCTACCGCTCACCGACAAGGTCGCGACCAGATTGTCGCCCCAGATCTGGTTGCCCCGGACAAGCTTGTACCAACTCAATCCTGCATCGCCCTGACCGGCCGACAGAACCGGCCCATCCGCATTCATCGTCCCCAGGAAAAGGTCGACCCCGTTTGCGTCGATCGACTCGCGGACCGGGACGACAGTGGCAACCTGGGCCCTGGCTGCCGGCGCGAACGACAGCAGCGAAGCCGCGGTGAGCATCGAGCAGGCAAGCAATTTGGCAACGGCACGGTGGCCGACCGGGCGCACGGGCCCGATGTGATTCAGCATGAATCCCCCTCTTTTGATCTTATGAGCATGAATCCGGGCGCAGAGGGCGCCGCGCGAGATCAGGGCGCCGGGTTCGGCGAGCCGGTGACCTTCACGTTCTTGCGGTTGTTGGCCTTGTCATGGGTGTATTCGGCCTTGACGCCGTTGTTCACCGTGCCCGAACGCTCGACTTTCACCAGCCGGCCCTTGGCATCATAGGTGTAGGTGACGGTCTCCGAGGCCTGCGCCGATGAAGCGATCATCGCAGCCAGGCCGACGCCGAGTAGAAGCCTCATGCGCATACCTCCCCCTTCTTTGGCTTGAAAGAATCGCGGGC
>NZ_SCMK01000054.1 GCF_005503355.1 Sphingomonas sp. 1F27F7B | reverse complement strand
CGCCCGCACCGCCGCCGCGCCGATCGCGACCGCGAGCACGATGATCTGGAGCACGTTGAACGAGAGCCCGGTAACGGCCCCGCCCTCCGCCAGCCTGGTCGATGCCGCCAGCCCCAGGAAATTCGCCGGCACCAGCCCCTTCAGGAAATCGAGCCAGCTGCCGGTGCCGGAAGGCGCCGCCGCTGCGGTGGCAGCCACCGCGCTGTGATGCCCCGGCTGGAGGACAAGGCCGAGCGTGATGCCGATCGCCACTGCAATCGCCGCGGTGATCGCGAACCACAACAGCGTGCGCACCACCAGCCGGGCAGCGTTGTTGAGGTCGCGCAGCGCCGCGATCGAGGCGACGATCGCGGTGAACACCAGCGGCGGCACCAGCACCTTGAGCAGCTGCACGAAGATCTGCCCGATCGTCTGCAGCGTCTGGGCAAGCCCGTTCGCCGCCTCGCCGTCGCTGCCGATCGCCCGCGCCGCCAGTCCCAGCGCCAGCCCGGCCGCCATGCCGATCGCGACCTGCACGCCGAAGCTTGGCAGCTGGAACCGCCGGGGTGCGGCTGCGCTGGTGTTGGCCATTGGTTACGACTCCGGAATTAAACCCACTAAAGAAGTAGGAATTAGTCCGCCGCCGCCCAAGATAGTTTAGGTTCGCCGCCTGAAAGCTGGCGCCATGCCAGATAGTATCATTTGACACTTTATGTGCGGCGCTACAGAGAGGCGGGCATGGAGAGGATGCGATGACCGACTATTTCCCCGGCTTCGGCAACCATGTCTCCACCGAAGCGGTGCCGGGCGCACTGCCGGTGGGGCGAAACAGCCCGCAAAGGCCCGCCTTCGGCCTCTATGCCGAGCAGCTCTCCGGCACGGCCTTCACGGCGCCGCGCCATGAGAATCGCCGCTCGTGGCTCTATCGCCTGCGCCCCACGGCCGAGCATCCGCCCTTCACTCGCTATCATGGCGCCAGGAACTTCGCGCCCGGCACGGTCGGCGATCCGTTGCCCCCCAATCGGTTGCGCTGGAATCCGGTCGAGGCGCCGCCGCCCGGCACCGACTTGGTCGACGGCATGACCACCATGCTCGCCAACCGCGACCCCGCCGACCTGGAGGGCGTGGCGGTGCATGTCTATGCCGCCAACCAGGACATGGAGACCCGCATCTTCTTCGATGCGGACGGCGAGCTGCTCTTCATTCCCCAGGCCGGCCGGCTGGCCCTGCTCACCGAGCTGGGCCGCATCGACATCGCGCCGGGTCAGGTCGCGCTGGTCCCGCGCGGCGTGCGGTTCCGGGCGCTGCTCCCGGACGGGGAGGCGCGCGGCTATGTTGCCGAGAATCATGGCGCGCTGTTCCGCCTGCCCGATCTCGGCCCGATCGGCGCCAACGGCCTCGCCAATCCGCGCGACTTCGAGACGCCCGCCGCCTGGTTCGAGGATCGCGACGAGCCCTTCGAGATCATCCAGAAGCATCTCGGCGCGCTCTGGGCGACCACTCTTCCCCATTCGCCGCTCGACGTGGTCGCCTGGCACGGCAATCTCGCCCCCTGGCGCTACGACCTCGCCCGGTTCAACACGATGAACACGGTGAGCTTCGATCATCCCGATCCGTCGATCTTCACCGTCCTCACTTCGCCCAGCGACGTGCCTGGCCGCGCCAATGCCGATTTCGTGATCTTCCCGCCGCGCTGGATGGTCGCCGAGGACACGTTCCGCCCGCCCTGGTTCCATCGCAACGTGATGAGCGAAGCGATGGGGCTGATCACCGGCGCCTATGACGCCAAGGCAGAGGGCTTCGCGCCCGGCGGGCTGTCGCTCCACAACCTCATGGCCGGCCACGGCCCCGACGTGACCAGCTGGCAGGGAGCAAGCAACGCGGAACTGAAACCGCACAAGATCGACGGCACCATGGCCTTCATGGTCGAGACCTGCTGGCCCTACCGGCCGACACGATATGCGCTCGAGCGGGCCCAGCCCGACTATGATGCCGCCTGGGCGGGTTTTCCGAAGGCCCGGCTTCCATGAAACTCCTCCCCGGTCCGGGGAGGTGGCAGCGCGAAGCGCCGACGGAGGGGATGCTCCACAAGGTGCAGCATCTGTGGCGATTCCCCTCCACCCCTCGCCTTCGACGAGCGGCCCCCCTCCCCGTTCCGGGGAGGAATTGATGGAACACCTCACCACCACGCCGCCCGGCGTCTCCCTCGGCCCGCTCGAACTGATCCCCGACGGCACGGCGCGCAATTTCGTGCTGGAGATGCGCGCGGGCCGCTTCCACGGCTTCGTGGTCCGTCGGGGCGAAACGGTCCACGGCTATGTGGATCGCTGCGCACACATGGCCCTCCCCCTCACCAACAAGCTCGACGACTATCTCACGCCCGACGGCAGCCATATTCAATGCAGCTGGCACGGCGCGCTCTACCGGATCGAGGACGGCGCCTGTGTCGGCGGCCCCTGTGTCGGGGCCAAGCTGCGCCGCTGGCCGGTCATGGTGCGAGACGGCATGGTCGTCACCGCCGATCCCGAGCAGGAAACAGGATAGTAGCAGCCATTTTCCTGCACTTACTCTCGATATTAGCTATTATAGTAAATTAGTCGAGAAACCTTCCAAGAAATCGTGCAATATTGTTCTCGATATTCCCATATCGAGTCGAATGCGTTGATAGTCCATGGAGGATTACAAAATGGCTGATTTACGCAAATTCATCAATCCGGCACTGCGCCCGAATGAAAGGATCGGGCTGTTCGTGGCAGGCGCTCGCCTGGGCAGCGGAAGCACCCATGCGATAGAACAGCTTCGCGCCAAGCTCAGCGGAGAGATATTCTTCTCCAAGATCGAGATCGACATCGTCATGCCCGACACGAGCCCGTCCGGCATTTGCAAGATGACGCTGAACGGCGAGGCCGAGGATTGCCCCTATGTCACGACGCCGGACAACAAGCTTAAGATCACGCGAAAGGACAAGACGGAGATCCTGATCCACATCGGCGATCGGGCATATACGTTCGTCAACGTCACGGGCCGGCCGACCGTGGGCATCTGGCCCGATCGCATCCGGGGCCTCGACGAACCCGCCGAGCCCGCGGAAATCACCGAAGGCGCGGACTGACCCCTCCCCCACCCCCGGGGTTCGGGAT
>NZ_SCMK01000053.1 GCF_005503355.1 Sphingomonas sp. 1F27F7B | reverse complement strand
GACATATTCTTTGCAGTCGCAGTTTATGTCGAGCGTGGCGGCGGTAGGCGCAGGTTTCCTTCGGTTTTCCATGATTTCACTCCAGATAACTACGGTTCCGTCGACCTCAGCAAGTCGAAGGAGCCAACATGCGAACACGATCATCACTGCCGTTTCGGACTGCCCCGCTCCGGGTCGAAGATTCGCCCAGTCACGGCACTCTTCTCGCCGCATTTCTCTCCTCTCTGTCGCTCGACGAGAGGTCAGGCTGTGCGGTTCTGTATGGCGCGGCGGTCCGCCATTTCCTGCATTGGCTGGACCTGCACGAGATCGCGATCCGCACGATTGACGATCGGGCTGTCCGGCGGTTCGAGAAGCATCGGTGTCGGTGCCACCGGTATTCGGCGCAGCAAGCGCACTACAAGGCTGACCAAGCAGCAAGGGTCAGGCGCTTCGTCCGGTTCCTGGAAGATCAAGGCTACGTCGAAGTCGACGACGGGATCGACGATCTGCCACGGCACCTCGCTGACTATTCCGATGCGATCGATCGCCTGCAACTCGCCGAGGGACCCGCGCAGGCCTATCGGTCCGAGGCCGAGCATTTCATGGCCTGGCTTCGCATTACGCGACGCCAATGGATCGATATCGACGACACGATCATCGACCAGTACGCTGCGCATGATTGCCGATGCCCGGTATGGCGCAAGCGCGGCAAGCTGGTCGCCACGGGCACGAAGCGGCGGCGGCGATGCGCACGGCACTTCGTCGAGTTCCTGCGAGGCCGCGGTGTCATCCCATCGGTTGAACCGGTGGCTGACGATGACCCGCACATGTCGGCTTACCTCACGTGGCTCAAGCAACATCGCGGCGTCACCGATGAGACGATCCGGCGCTACCGGACCGATATCAGACGGCTCATGCCGATGCTGGGCGAGCCTTCGCAATGGGATGCCGCCGGACTCAGGAGCGCATTTCAACGACGAAGCAAGGAGACGCCGGGCTCGGCATCGCTGCTCGTCACGATAATGAGGAGCTACATCCGGTTTCTGGTCGTGCGTGGCGAGTGCCGGCCTGCATTGTTGCATGCAGTTCCATCAGTGCAGCGCTACCGCCTTTCGACGCTGCCGCGCCACGTCGACCCGGCAACGATCGAGAGGATCATTGCGGCCTGCCCGACAGATCGTCCGGTAGAAGTCCGGGACAAGGCCATCATTCTCCTGCTCGCCAGGCTCGGCCTGAGGGCTGCCGATGTTCAGGACATGCGTCTCGACGACATCGACTGGCGGTCCGGCCACCTGACGGTCAAGGGCAAGACGCGTCGACCGGACCGTCTGCCATTGCCGCAGGATGTCGGCGACGCGATCTTGGCATATCTTGCGGCAGCCCGCCCGGAGGCCGCCGAAGAGCATCTGTTCCTGCGTGCACAAGCACCGTTTCGGCCATTCCGCTCGTCCGCCGAGATCGCGGGCATCGTCGCTCGAACGCGCGACCGCGGTGGGATCGAAGGAGTGCCGACCGGGTCGCACATATTCCGGCATTCGCTTGCCACCAACCTGCTGCGCGCGGGCGCAGGCCTGGAGTCCGTTGGGACCATCCTGCGTCACAGCTCGCCTGAGACCACTGCCATCTACGCCAAGGTCGATCTGCCGATGCTCATGAAGATCGCGCAGCCATGGCCGGGAGAACCGTCATGCTGAACATGCACATTTCCAGATACGTCTCGCTCCATCGCAGCTTGGGACGGAAGTTCTCCGAACAGGAACGCTTGCTGCGCCAATACGCCGATTTCGCCGGCCGCGCCGGTGACCGGCACACCCAAGTGCAGCGCATTTACGACTGGTGCCACACGGCAAGCTCGCAGAACGTGGCCCGCCATAGGTTCGACGCCGTACGTAACTTCAGCCTTTTCGCTCATGCTGAAGATCCAGCTCACGAGGTTCCGCCTGCGGGCGTCTTCGGTCGGGGCAAGCGGCCACGCCCGACCCCGACCATCATCGAACCGGAACAGGTCCGGGCGATCATGACCGCGGTATTGGACGTTGCGCCCCAAGGCACGATCAGCCCGTACACGTATCATTATCTGTTCGGCCTGCTGGCGGCGACAGGTCTCCGGATTTCCGAGGCCCTCGCTCTTCAATGCAACGATCTGGTCGAGGATGGCCTGATCGTCCGCAACGGCAAGTTCGGCAAGCAGCGGCTGATTACCTTGCAGCCATCGACCCGTCAGGCGCTCGAAGCATATCTCGCCACCCGAGCAAGGCTTGGCGCCACGGGCAATGACCTGTTCGTGACCATTCGGGGGAGAGCACCACACAAGGTGCGCGCCCACGTGGTGTTCGTCAGGCTGGCCCGGCAGCTCGGATACCGCGGACCGACCGGAACGGCCGGGATGCGGTTACACGACCTGCGGCACACTTTCGCCGTGCGTTCCCTTGAGTCCTGTCCGCGCGACAGGGAAGCCATCGCACACCACATGGCCGGACTCAGCGTATATCTGGGGCATGCGTCGGTCGCCAACACCTATTGGTATCTCGAGGCCACTCCGGTGCTGCTGCGCGATATCGCTGTCGCCAGCGAGCAACTTTACCGGGGAGAAGCGGCATGACGGCACTCGCTCCGCACCTCTCGATCTACCTGCGTGAACATCTGCCGCGCGAACGTGCTGTCAGTCCGCACACGGTGAAGACCTATGCCAACTGCTTTGTCCTCCTGGTCCAGTTCGCTGCCGATCGGCTGAAGCGTCGGCCGACCGATCTCGAGATCGAGGATCTCGGCACCGACATGATCATGGCCTTCCTTGACCATGTCGAGAACGGTCGCGGCAGCTGTGTTCGGACCCGCAATGGCAGGCTCGCCGCGATCCGGTCCTTCTTCCGCTACATCGAGTATCGTATTCCGGCCTGCCTGGATCAGGCCCTTCGCGTCAGATCGATCCCTACCAAGAAGACCGACAAGGCGCTGATCGACTACCTCGACCGGGCAGAGATCAAGGCTTTGCTCGACGCCCCGGATCCCCGGACACGCCTTGGCACCCGCGATCGCGCAATGCTGCATCTGGCCTATGCTGGCGGGCTGAGGGTGTCGGAACTCGTAACGCTACAACTGCGCGATTTCCCGGACCGCTTCCTGTCCACCGTGCACATCATGGGCAAGGGACGGCGTGAACGGGTCCTCCCGCTCTGGAAGGAGACTCAGTTCGCATTGCGCGCGTGGCTTGCGATCCGCCCCGATGCGCAAGCTGCCGAGATATTCCTCAATGCCAGCGGGCAACCCATGACCCGCGACGGATTTGCGTTCCGTTTGGCGGAGCACGTCAAGCGCGCGGCAGAGAAGCAGCCGTCGATCCTTGGCAAGCGCGTAACACCGCACGTGCTGCGCCACTCCTGCGCAATGCACACGCTCGCGGCGACAGGGGACATTCGCAAAGTCGCATTGTGGCTCGGCCATGCCAGCATCCAGAGCACCGAGACCTATTTGCGCGCCGATCCCGAGGAGAAGCTGCAGATTCTCGCGGCGCACGGCGCTCCTGCCATCAAGCCCGGGCGCTTCAAGCCGCCATCCGATGCCCTGATCACGATGCTCACCGACGTTCGAAGGCGGGCCTAGCCCGTCTCCGGACAACCCCCTGGCACTCATATTATCTGGAGTGAAATCATGGAAAACCGAAGGAAACCTGCGCCTACCGCCGCCACGCTCGACATAAACTGCGACTGCAAAGAA
>NZ_SCMK01000052.1 GCF_005503355.1 Sphingomonas sp. 1F27F7B | reverse complement strand
CTTCAAGATCGCGATGATCTGCTCTTCGCTGAACCTGCTGCGCTTCATTCTCGTCCGACTCCTTTGCGTCGGACTCTACTCAAAATCGGTCACATTCCAGGGGCGCACGTCAACAGTTTCACCGGAAGCACCTGTCGTCGACCCAGCCGCCCAGTCTGCGCTAGGCTTCGCGCAGTAGTCGCTCCCAAATTGGTCCGGCGAATCCGTTACAGACGGCGATCTGGACCCGCTCTTCAGAATGGGAGATCTTCGATAAATAGGACGAACTCCTGGAAGGCGGCGGCCTCGAAGCCTATGCCCCTGTCCGTTTCCGCCAAGGGGAATCGGGCAGTCGCTTCCATCACGGCCTCGGGGTCTGATTGACGGTCAGGATCATTGGTGGCGGTCCATTTGGCCAGAGCGGTGACTCGGGCGTGAGGCGTTGCCGCGACCAGTTCGACCGTTCCCAACTCGGCGTCCCGAACATATCCCAACATGGCAGCAAGCGCCCCCTGCAGCTCCGCCTCGCGCCGGCTCGGACCCTGCACGACCGTTTGCTGATCGCAGATAAGAGCAAGGCATGGATCCTGACTCAGTCGCTCAAGGATTTGGCGGCTCGATCTCCTGCTACTCTCCAACAGGTCGACGCTGAGCTTTCGGCGATGAAATGGGATGCCTATTCCCAGATTTGGGACGCGAGCCAAGCGATCATCTAGAGGCGAGGATCTCGCTAGATCGACGAGTTGAGAGGGTGATACGCTCCGCCCTGCCGACGAGTCGTTCGGTGAGGAGAGAACATGCGCAAGATCACTTTCGCGGTCGCGTCACTCGCGTTGCTCACTGCTTCAACTTCCGCCTTCGCGGCGGGCCCGTGCAAGGACGCAAAGGGCAAGTTCATCAAATGCCCGGCCACGCCGGCAGCGAGTGCCGCGAAGGCCGCCACCGGCGGTGTCACCAAGGACAAGAACGGCAAATGCCATGTGGCCACTGGTCCGAAGAAGGGCCAGTTCACGAAGTGCCCGTGATGGCCTGAGGCCGACCGAACCGCGCGCGGGCACGCCTGGCGGCCCGCGCGCCATCAGGCGCGAGGGCCAAGGGGGCGGCAATGTAAGTTCGAGCGATGACCGATCCCGACGCCCCTTGCTGGTTCGCTGAGGCGGTTCGAGCGCAGCAGCTGCGCCGAAGCGCGGATGATTTGATCGAGCTTATCCATCGCGAGCGGCACTGGCGTAGCTTTCGCGAGGCGCGGGGCCTGACGCACGAAGAGGTCCGAGCGCTCCGCCTCACTCACTATGCGGGGCCGCCCTGGCGGACTCTGGAATGGCTCGAACCCTCTCGCCTCAAACTGGCTGCGTACTTTACCCTAGGGGTTCCACCTGCTTTCAACATAGGACTCGCTCTCTATAACGGCGCGACATGGGCTTACGAATTTGCAGTGTGGACGATGCAATAGGTAAATTGCGGAAGCGCTTCGAAGGCCGGGCGGACGAATTGCTTATCGGCCTGTTCCTCGATCGCGATTTCAAGGTACATGGTGACTTCGCCGTCCAGGGCGCGCGAGATATCGTCTCCATGCCGCTGGCCGAGTTCGCGGCCAAGGCGGCTGGAAGTGGTGCAGTTTACTTAGTCCTCGCGCACAATCATCCGTCGGGCGATCCGACGCCGAGCCAGGGGGATAGGGAGGCCACAGCCGCAACAGTTCGCGCCTGCGAAACTCTGGGCATTCGGATGCTTGATCACCTGATATTTGCCACGGGCGGCGTGACAAGCATGCGCGCCCTAGGGATTATCTAGATTCCGAATTCAATGCGCGCTTGGCGCCTGCCGGCGTCACGAACAGGAAGAGCCCGCACTCGTCGCCGAGCTTAGCAGGCCTACAGCGTTTGGCGACGGTCGTTTTTTCCGAGAGGCCGGGCAACGTCTGCCGGGTGGATATGAAAACGCTTGAAATGTTGGAACATAAAGGGAACTTGGATTGACTCCGAAGTATGGGAGCCTTGCCATGGATAGCTGGAGCGACACGACCCTTCTAGCGATCGCTGCAATCATCACGAGCCTTTCGAGCCTCGTCTGGGCATTTCGGCGGAAAGGCGATAGTGGAGGCGAGTAACGGGCATGGTGCCTTGCCCTGATGGTACTGTCGCCGCAGGCGGCGCAGGCCTCAGCCAGCGTATTGTCGGATATGGTCGATGAAGGCTCCGGCGCGGTTCAGCCGCCGGAGCCTTCGTTTCAATAGCGCTCCTCCTTGCGGCCTGGGTCCGTCTGGGGAGGGAAGCCCAGCAGCACGCGCTGCTGCACCCAGTCCATGGGGATGCTGGTGTTGAGCAATTTCCGCCTCGTGAGGTCAGCGGGTTGGCGGCCATCCACGATCGCCGCGATGATGTCGGGGGCGAGATAGTTGAGCCGCAGCGCGCGCATCACCATGGGCTCGCGGCAATGCAGGCGCTGGGCGACTTGCTCGAATGTGAGGCAGCGGTCTTCATAGACTAGAGCTTGTGCCCGCCTGGCAAGGGCCATGAGGTTGACCAGGCTGCGCTTGGGCGTACCGGGCACCGCTGTGGTATCGATAGGGAGGCGGAAACGCCGTTCGGCTCGGACGGTGAAGGCCTCGCTCTCAAGGACATGGATGTGGTGGTGTTTGGCATCGATATTGGGCCCATAGCGAAATGACCCCTTACCGGACCACGCGAGGAGCGCGCGGACTTGCTCGCATCGCAGGATGATACGCACACGCTCGCGTGAGATTTCGATCCGTTCGATCAGCGCTTCCCAGGCGCGGCGTAGCTTGTGGCGATCGCAGGTCTCTAGGTAGCGGGCTGCCCCGGTGCCGCCGTCGATCAGCTTGTCGGTATTGCCGTCTCGGTAGCCGAGCTTGTGCACCGCCGTGCTGACCTCTTCCCGGTCGCGGTAGAAGGCGCAGATCACAGCCCGGATCAGGTCTTCGAGATCCGCCGCGGTCGCGCGCAGCGCGCGTGTGCCGCTCCTGGTGAGGCGGTGGTTCGATGTAGAGACATAGTAACGGCGTGAGGTCAGGGTGCATTCGCGCGTGCCTGGCCAGATTACCATCTGTCGGCCGAGATCGTCGAACAGGAAGCCAAGCAGGAGGTTGGTGTCCGCGGTGAGCGGCGGGAGCTTGAGCTTCCGGCTCTCCTTCAACTGGCGGACCGCCTCCCAGGTCTCCCGGTCGATGATGGGCTCGTGAAGCGCGGGGATCACTTCGCCATCGACATGGAATTCGCCTATATAGGCCGGTCTGGCCAGGATGCCGTAGATCAGCGTCCGGGTGACGGGGAAGCCGCCGCAGGTTCGACCGGCGCGCCCAATCCATTGCTTCGATCGCATCCCCTCCGCGGCCATGCGGAGGGTCACCCGATTGGAACTGCCGAGTTCGAGATAGAGGTGATGGATTTCGCGAATCTTGGCCGCTTCCAGTTCGTTCACGACAAGGCGGCGGTCGACCAGGTCATAGCCATAGGGGGCGGCGCCGCCGATCCAGTGGCCGGCACGTCTGAGTGCGTGCGCCTTGTCGCAGATGCGGTCCGAGAGCATCTCGCGTTCGAACTGGGCAAAGGTCAGCAGGATGTTGAGCACAAGCCGGCCGAGGCTGTCCTGCGTGTCAAAGGACTGGGTGACGCTGACAAAGGTCACTTCATGTTGGTCAAACAGGTCGATCAGGCGGGTGAAGTCCGAAAGCGAACGTGTCAGCCGGTCGAGCTTGTAGATGACGATTACGTCGACGAGACCTTGCTCGACGGCACCGAGTAGCCGGGTTAGCCCGGGGCGGCTGAGGTTGCCGCCACTAAACCCGCCATCTTCGTATGTTTCGGGTGCCTCGGTCCATCCGCGGTGGCGCTGCGATTTGATATAGGCCGAGCAGATGTCATGCTGCACGGCGAGGCTATTCACGTCCTCGTCCAGCCCCTGTTTTGCGCTCTTGCGGGCATAGATCGCGCAGCGAACCGGGCGGATTCCTTGTAGGGATGAGCGCATCGATCATCCTTTCGATCGAATACTCCCCTTCGGCGACAGGATGCACCTTGCGCGAACGATGTGCGATTCCCGAGCTCTGGTATCGCTCAGTTAGCGGCAGGTGAAGGTCGACCCGCTATGATGAGGCCGGGAGGCATGCTGAAATCGCTTCGTGTCATGGAGTACCTAATGACGAATTCCTGGATCGCAGCGCGGCGCAGGTCAACAGCCACACCGCCAACGAAGCCACCAAGGCATTCGCGCTCATCCTAGACGGCATGCCAAATCGCCCAGCCATAGGCGACACTTCCCTATCCTCGATGAGCGAAGGCTTTTAAGTAAACTAATATCCAAAATGGATTTAATTTTCCTGGCCTATTTCTCGTATTGGCAAAGTGCGCATTTCCATGAATATTCGACCTGCTTGCAGGATTGCCCGCGATTCTTTCAAGCCAAAGAAGGGGGAGGTATGCGCATGAGGCTTCTACTCGGCGTCGGCCTGGCTGCGATGATCGCTTCATCGGCGCAGGCCTCGGAGACCGTCACC
>NZ_SCMK01000051.1 GCF_005503355.1 Sphingomonas sp. 1F27F7B | reverse complement strand
GAGTTCGCCACCAGCCGGTTCTCGGCGTCATAGGCGTAGCTGGTAGTGCCATCCGAGATCAGGTTGCCATTGGCATCATAGCCGAAGCCGGTGCCGGCCACGCTCGCATATTGATTGAGCCCGTTCGGCGCATAGGCCCGATTGACGTTCACAAAACCCGTGAACGCATAGGCGTTATTGGACCGCGTCCTGCTGACGATCTGGCTTGCCGGATTATAGCCGAGAGACGTCGTCACATCATAGGCCGAGCCGGCCAGGTCATGGGTGATGCTCGCCGGCCGCGAGATCGCGTCATAGCCATAGGTCGAGAAGACTGCCCCGCGCCACTCGCCCCAGCGGCGCCCCTGGGCGTCCCAGTCGAAATGCAGCCGCTGGTACAGGCCGCTCTCATAGGTGTCCGCCGGCCGGTCGAGGCCGTCATAGGCATAGGTGAAGACATTGCCGTCCGGATGGGTGATCCGCGTCCGGTTGCCGTCGGCATCATATTGATAGCTCAGGCCGCGGCTCACCCCGGCCATGCTCGTGGCGCTCGACGTGATCCGTCCGAACCCGTCATAGACCTGCGTCACTGCATCCGCGCCGCTTGCGCTGTCGAACCGCGCCGCCGTCTGTAGCCCCCGCAGGTCGTAGCTGTAATAGACGCTGCGTGTTGCCGAGGGGTTCACGCTGGTGCAGGCATAGCCCGCCACGCATGCCGTCGGCACGATTTTCGACGTCATCCGGTTCAGCGCATCGAAGGTGTAGCCGAACACCCGCCCGTCGCGCTTCCGCAAGGAGGTGCGGTTGCCGTTCGCGTCATAGCCATATTCCTCGCGGTCATTGCTATTGACCGCGCCCGAAGTCGCCAGCGCATTGGCCGGAGTCGAGGGATTGTAGCCGCTCGGTGCGCTGGTCGAGGGGAATTGCCACTGCACTTGGCGGTCATGCCCGTCATAGACCAGCCGGGCCTTGTTGCCGTTCGCATCGACGACATATTCCTGCTTGCCGTTGGGGGTGAAGCTATAGGTGGCATAGGCCTGTTCAAGGCTCGACCCCAGGGCCTTGCGCACCTGCACGAGCTGGCCGCCGGCATCGTAGACGTTCTTGGTGATGCGGTCGATCGGGTTGGCTGGGTTGCTCTGGTCGCAGGCGCTCGTGGGCAAGCTGCCGAACAGCGCCGGATCCATCCGTATGGCGGTGCATTGCAGACGGCCGACGCTATCATAGCTGTATTGCGTCACCTGATAGACCGTGCCGCCCGAGGACAGGCTTTCCTTCACCTTGCGGTCCATCAGGTCATAGGCTGTGTCCACCGTCTGCTGGACGGTGAAGCCCGACCAGCTTGCCGGGACAATCGCTTCCGGCTGCCAGGAAACCAGTTCGCCTTTCTCCACCTTCACCAGGCGGCCATTGGCATCATAGGTATTGCGCACCGCCAGATGATGCAGCGGACCCGCGCCATCCGGATCGGGCGCGATCGTCCCCACCACCCGGTGCGCCAAGTCGTAGCGGGTGCCCATGGTAAAGTCCGACGGCGCCGACTGCGCCATCGCGGCAACCGGAGCGAGCAACGCGGCCGAGCCCAGCAGCCGAGCGACAATCTTCTGCATCGTCATGTCCCCCTGCCTCCGCTTCACGAACAGCTCGCCAGGCCGGCCCGCGGCTTGGTCTCGAAGATCTTGTTGGCATATTCGTCATAGCCGTAGCAGGTGCGCAGGCTCACCCCGCCCGAGCTCACCACGGCTCCCCGCAGCAGCAGATTGTCGGCCGTGCCGCTCGCGCCATATTCGTAAGCCGTGGTCGTGATCGGCGCCGCCGGATCGCAGGTCGCCGTGCTGCTCCCCGCATAGGTCTGGCACAGCGTCTCGCTCGACGGCAGCCAGATCGGCGCCCCAGATGCCACCAGCGCACCGCCCGCATTCTTCACATAGGCATAGCCCTGCACATAGCTGTACAGCTTCAGCGGACGCGCCGCCCCCGCGCTCGGCGCCGGCTGCATCTCGGAAAGCGTGCCGCCATGCGTGGCATAGGTATAGTCGGTCTGGTTGCCGCTCGGATCGACGATCATGGCGGGCTTGGCCGCGTTCTGCCGCGTGATCGTGTACGGGGCGCCGGAGAAATAATAGCCATATTGCTTGACGAGGTTCGGAAGACCGGAACCCGGCTTCGCGACCAGCGTCTCCTTGCTGATAGCTCGATAGGGGCCGTTATACTCGGCCAGATATTTGTTGCCCTCCGGATAGGTCGCCTCGACAAGATAGCTGCCCTCAGCCAGCGGCCCCCCGGGCGGGTTGTTCGAGAAGAAGTCGCTGGCGCCGGTGTAGCGATACTGCGTCGTCTGCCCGTTCGCGTCGGTGAAACTATAGGGGCTCGAACGCGTAAAGGTGCCGCCGAAGCTCTTCCCGTCAGGGTCCATCACGCCGCCGTTGATCTGCCCGTCGCTATCGATGGCTTGCCCATCATCGGTGATGATGCCCGGCTCGGCATTGGACGCGTAGGTCCACACCGTTCCGTCCGCCAGCGTCTGGCTACCGATCTGGAGCACGCTGGAATAGGTGTTGGCGATCTTGCAGTTCGCATAGCCAGACGGCTTGACGCAGGTGATGCCGCCCTGCCAGCCAGGCATGCCACCCCAGCCATAGGTCGCCGTCTGGTTCGTCACGTCGGTGAAGCTGATCAGTTGATCACCGCTATAGCCGTAGCCGGCTTTCATCGTGGCGCCGCCACAGGTGCTAGAGGCAGTGACATAGGTTCTGGACAGGTTGAAACCACAGGCTGCGGAGATGCGTCCGTTGGCGCCATAATCGAGCACGATTGCATAGCCCGACGTGTCGCTCACCAGCTTGAGTTGGCGGCTGGTGTTGTAGGAGAAGCTTTGTATCCGTCCGTCTGGGTAGGTGATGCTGGCGATGCGCTGAGAGGACGCCATCACTCCGCCTCCGGAGTCCAACGCAGGCACCGATGCCGTGAAGGTGTATATCGTGCCAGCGGCATCCGTATAGACGAAGTTGCCACCGACGATCTCTAATGTGGCGCGCCGGGAATCGAGGTTCGACTCGATCGGATTGGGCGAACCGATATCGTACATGCCGCCCTGGCTTGCGCCGAGATAGACAGTGTAGACATACCGCCCGACCGATCTGAAGCGCCTCGCAACATAGATGTCGAAATTGGTGCTGGTGTGCATTCCGAAGAACATCTTGTTCGGATCGTTCAGATAGCTGCCGATATAGAAGCGCTCGAGTTTGAGCGGTCCTATCGCGATGTCGGTCGTCGAATAGGTGAACGCCGAGTCCGCCAGGTTCACCCCGGTCGGCGTGGTCGAATAGATCTTGGGCGGGACGATCTGTGCCGTCGCGGGTACCGCGCCGAGCATCGTCGAGGCCATGAGAAGCCGCGCAACATGCATGTGCATTCTGGTCTCCATCAGGAATTCAGGGTGGAGCGGCAGGGCGCTAGACGGGCGGCTCGCCGATACAGGCATTGTTGTTGCCGGTGGCGGTCACGGTGACGATGCCGGTGGCCGTCGCGCCCAGGCTGTTCGCGATCGTGTAGGTGAAGCTCGCGGTGCCGGTATATGCCGCGCTGAACATCACCGACGTGCTGCTGACGATCGACGCATAGATCGATCCCGAAGACGGATTGATCGACACCAACGTCAAGGGAACATTGCCGTTCGGGTCATAGTCATTCGCCAGCAGGTTCACCGTCTTCGTCGTCGAGCAGACGAACGAAGTCGAATCGTTCACCGCGACCGGCGGCGTCGGTGTGGGGGTCGGAGTAGGCGTGGGCGTCGGGGTCGGCGTGGGAGTTGGCGTCGGCGTAGGCGTGGGTACCGGCGTCGCGCAGACCGGCGGCGTGCCCGTGCCGGTGAAATACTGCACCCGGTTGCCGGCTGGATCGAAGCAGGTCGCCATCGCGACCGCGCTGTTCGGCCCGCCGCTGATCGATGACCGCACCAGCCGCCCGAGTTGATCATATTGATAGCTGGTCGTCTCCTGCGCCTGTGCAGGCAACGACGCGAGACCTATCGCCAGCGTGCTCGTGCACGCCAACAAGCGAAGACGCATAAGCCCTCCCCTTGAGGGCTACTGAAATTGCGCCCTTCTCGTATCGATCAGGCCAGAGAAAATGCCCCGAATCCTGCCGATCCAAGGCAGGTTATTTCCCGCAGCCAGGCCGGTCCATAAACTGAATGAACCAAAATGGTGTAATCGCAGCGCCGCGGCTTTGATGCACCGGAGAATAGGCGAATCCATAGAACTGGCGGTGGAATCTATGCCTGCCACCTATTGTACATTCTGTTACAACGACAGCTTCTAGTCAGCTTGCACAGCATGAGCTAGCAGCCGAGAGTGGGGCATTAGCCGCTGTTCGCGTGGCGGTCATCGAATGGCAGCTATCGCTGGCATCAATCCTAGGGTCAGGACCCATTGATGTGAGAGGTGCGATCTGATTCAGGCTCCGCAAGGAGACTGACTGTGAGCAACCTGTACTGGCTGACGGACGAGCAAATGGCGCGGCTCGCG
>NZ_SCMK01000050.1 GCF_005503355.1 Sphingomonas sp. 1F27F7B | reverse complement strand
GGCCAACGTGCCTGGGGGCATGCCCCCAGGCACGTTGCCATCCCATCAACCAACCATCATGAAGGAGCCGGACTCTACCTCTGAGTGGTAACAATCAGGGGCGCACGTCACCGGCAAATCGACGATCCTCAAATCCTATGCCGACAAGGCCAATGCCGAGGCGCGGGCCGACACCATCCCCGTTTTCTATATGGAGCTGGCATCGGCGACGACACCAAACCAGATGCTCGATCAGCTGCTCACGACATTAGGCGACACCGCCCGCGTCCCATCGGAAGCGCAGCGGTTCAAACGTGCGTGCGACATCAGCCTGGACCGGGGGATCGAGCTGTTTCTGTTCGATGAGGTGCAGCACCTAATCTCCCACGATACGGCGCGTGTCGCCTGGCGTGTGACGGAGGCGATGAAGCGTCTTCTGAACGAAGGCGTAGCGCCGATCGCTTTTGGTGGCGACCTGAGCGCGACGTCGCTGTTCCGATCCAATCCACAGCTCCGCAACCGCCTGTTGCCGCCGGTCGAGCTGCCTCCGCTCGATTATAGCAGCACGGCTGATACCAGCTACGCATCGATCTTCTTTGATCACCTCGATCAGAGGATGGTCGATGAGCGGCTTGTATTTACGAAGGCCAATCTGGGTTCGGGGCAAATTCCGTCGGCCCTGTGCGCTGCTAGCGGCGGTGTTATTGGCACTGCCTGCAATATCGTCCGGGAAGCACTCCGGATCGCTTTGAAGCGCAATGCCAGGAAGATTTCCGCCCAGGACATCTCCGACGCAATCGATACTTGGGCGATCCCGCAGGGGTTTGCTCCGTCCAACCCTTTGTATCGCTGGAGGGAGGCGGCATGATCAGCGCTCTTCCGATGCGGTTCCGCGCGCCGTTCGCCGACGAGGCGCTCCCCGGCTATCTCAGCGAATGTGCCGATCGCTATTCCGCGCATCCTGGTGCGCTGCTCGAACTGGCCGGCTGCCCGACCTCTTTGAAGCGGTCGGCATTCCTGACATCGCTTGAAGGGGAGCGGCTGGCCCATCTCCTGGGGCAGCGGCCCGCTGACCTGCTTGGTGCCAGCTACCGCAACGTGAAGGCTGAGGGGCGCATTCCGCTGGTCAGCTTCAATGGTGCGCTGCTGCGCCGGGGCCATCTAATCGCGAGGAAGCGTCGGCTCTCCCCGGCGACGATGCGGGCAAGCAATCACATTCGCGCGCTGTCGCTGGTCGAGCCAATCGCCTTCTGCGCCGATAGCTGGACGATGCTCACGGACCAGTGTCTCAGCCCGGAGTGCGGCAAACCCCTTTCCTGGCAGAAGCTGGATCATGTGTCGCGCTGTCCTCACTGCGAGAGCGATCAGCGCGATTTCGAGACGATGCCGGTCCCGCAGGACTTGCGGGCGCATCTCCGTTTGTGGACTGACCTGGTGCACCCGCTCCCGGATCGCCGCGTGGCCGCCAGGGAAAAGCTTCCCGAGGCACTCCAGGCAATGGATCCGGGCTCCATCTTCGATCTCGTGCTGGGGCTGGCGAGCGTTCTGGATGTTTTCGCCGATTCCGACGGCGCGCGTCCGCTGGAAGGAATCGCCCGCGCAACAGCAATAGTGCTGGGATGGCCTCGCTCCATCCTCGCGATGCTCGATACCGATGCTCGGACGGGCGATGCGAGCCGTCAGTCACTCTCTACGCACCTACGTCGTTACGCCCAATCGGAGGCGACATTGCCGGAGGTGCGCGCGTTGCTGATGGACGACCTGGTGCGTGAACGAGACTGCGCACTGGGAGCAAGGGCGGAAATCGCTGCCGCGCGCCGACGGCTTCGCAGCCTGGGCGTTCGGGAGGCTGCTGACTATCTCGGCATTGCTCCCGCCTATGTCACCAAGTTGCGGCGTGCAGGCATTTTGGAGACGGAGACCGTCACGCGTGGCCGATCTCGGCTGGACCTCGTCACCCAGCGATCGTGCGACGCGGTGCGCAGGGAGCTCGAAGATCGGATGTCCGAGGCCGAGCTCGCCCAGGCCTGCGGCCTCTCCACGCATGCGATCGGGCAGTTGGTGGAAGCCGGACTGGTCGAGCCGCTACGAACGCCGGCAATCGAAATCCTCTTCGACCGCCCGATGTTCAAGCGCTCCCACGTTGAGCGCTTTCTCGAGCGGCTGCGGGCCCATGTCTTTCCGCTCAGCGGCGGGGACACCGATTGGATACCCTTGGCCAAGGTCTTCACCGCGATCGGCGGTCGGCCCAAGCCCTATGGCAGCTTCTTCATCTGGCTTTTCGACAGGCGTGCGGCCTTGAAGGTTCCAGCCGAGGCCGATGGCGGCTCGGATATGACCGCGCTGCACGTGCCTCCAATGGTAGCGGACAGCCTGGAAGATTTTCGCAGCGCGTTCTCGGCTGGTGAAGGGGAAGAGCCCATCTCGGTCGTAACCGCGGCGGAGATTCTAAACTGCGATTCCGCGGCCGTCCGGCGGCTTGCCAATCAGGGCTATCTGGAGCCTCACCCTTCGGGAGGGGAGGATACCATAACGACGCGGAGCGTCGCCCGCAGCGCGCAGCAGCTCATCAGCATCGCCGAGATCAATGCGCGGCTGGGATCTAAGGAACGCCGCGCGGAGCGGTGGCTGGGCGCGCACGGCATGCAGCCCAGGACGGATGGATTTGCCGATCGGCAGCTCGCTGAGAAATGGCTTCGCCGGAAGACACCGCTCGGATTGGTTCGGCGCGAGCTGCTCCGGCTGACGATGGACGATGTCCATAAAGGTGCCGCGGATCTTACCGATCGAGAATGGGATTTGGTCCGTCCCTGGGTGCCGCGGCGCCGGCGGAGCCGAAGAGGCGTATGCGACAGGTCCGTGGTGAACGGAGCGATCTGGGTTTCGGCAACGGGCCGGCGGTGGAAAGACATGCCCGGCCGTTATGGCGACGCTGGCGCATGCTACAGCCGCTATCATCTCTGGAAACGCGAGGGCACCCTGGAGACGATAGCAATGGTTCTGGCCCGGGATCGCCAGCGGCAGGCCGCTTCGGCTACGGAGGCACGTCCATGAGCGATGAAGTCGAACAGGCAGAGCGGCTGGCCGGGATCGAGCGTCTAGCGCTCGAGCATTTCAAGGACGCTGCGAAGGCGCAACGCTGGCTCACGGAACCGCACATGATGTTGGATCTCGTGGCGCCGGTCGAGGTTGCGAAGACCAAGGACGGTATGGAGCGTGTGATCCGCCTGCTCGGCCGGGCGGCCTCAGGCGTGGCAGTCTGAGCGATGCGCATGTACTTCGGCAGCATCGCGATCGTCGCCACGGAGGTTCGGGCCAGCGTCTGGGCGCTGAAAGCGTACGTGGTGGACAATGTGGAGAATCCAGGGGAGGCTTTTGACGTTCAGCCGGTTACGGTCACGACTTCTGAGTTTTTCCCTGCCGCATATGTCATGGCGCAGGCCGCCGCAGCGAAGCAGCGCATTCAGAAGCGATGAACTCGATTAACCCGCAAGATCTGGAATCAGAGAAATGCGGGTTAACTTCGGGCGACCGCGATACTCGATCCCAATGGATCAGCGTTGCGACCGAGGCTGAGGAGCGGTACCTCATGGGCATGGCAACGAGTACTCTTCGCGGGATCGAAACCAGCTCGGTGCAAGCCGCCGCTTCCCCGCGGGCATTGCCGAATCGGAGATTCCTAATGGTTGCTTCGCTGAAGCCAGTGACCAAGCGGGCGACAATCACCAGCACGCAGGCAGACAAGGCCGTCAGATATTATCTCGCAGCCCAGCTGCGATAATTTCGTGAGTCCGTGGCCACATTGGTCGCCATCTCCCTACACCGGTGCGGTCGGCAGCTATGCGTCCCAATCTCGGTCATCCCATCCATCAATCGCCTTCCCCGAAAGCCGACATTCCTCAGATTGCTCGCGCCTCTCAATCTCTTCGCGACTGTCGCGATCACCCGCCGATGCTGCCGGGCGCGTTGCGCAACCCCACCAGCCAAGGCATCCTGGCGACCCCGGCTCTACTTATGAGTGGAGGAGCTTCGGGGAGCACGTCAGTTGTAGTGCTCGACGAAGTCTTCGATCTGAGCCTCGAGGTCGCCGGGCAGGAAGTGGTTTTCCGGCGCCGCCACAGCCGATGAGGTCAAGGATCTGCGCCGTGGGGCTGGTGCTCTGAAAGAGTGCGTCGCCGATCTGACGTTGGAAAACCGGTTGCTCAAAAAAGCATGATTGCGGATGAGCGCGACGACGCATGAGGTATCCCGCATCCGAGAAGCTCGGGATCATCAGGATCGTCGAGCAGTCGCACCTTCCGGCGAAGCGAACCCTCGACCAGCCGGTCAGAGGTTCGGTGCCCGTTGCTCGAAAGCGTTCGGGCGCCAATCAAGCGGCGCCAAGGTTATCGCGCATGCAACAATATTATGAAGATTAAAAATTTGTAATGTTAATGGTTATGCGAACGCCTTTCAAAAGGATATCCTGACGATCTCCAGAGGTGAGCGCTCGAATTCGGCCATTATTTCCCGGTTCAATCCCCTCGCTCTGGTTCCTTTGTGACGGGGACCATGTTAAATTTTCATATTAATGTAACATTGCGGCCGGAATGAGCCACCTTAGCACTTGCTAAAAGGGGGTTCCATGCGTGGTGTCAGATGCTTGCTGCTATCGTCTGCTGCTATAGCCGGTATGATAGCGACAGCTGCAAGTGCTCAGGAGAACACCACTTATAGCTACGATGTTCTTGGAAGACTCGTAAAGTCGAGTATCAGCGGCGGGCCAAATAATAATACGCAGACCGCGATATGTTTCGATGCAAGTGGAAACAGAGTGCAATATACCGTGGGGTCAACTACGCCCGCGTGTGTTTCGGTCGGGACACCAAATTCAGCGCCGACACCGACACCAACGCCGACACCAGCTCCCACCCCCACC
>NZ_SCMK01000004.1 GCF_005503355.1 Sphingomonas sp. 1F27F7B | reverse complement strand
TTCGAGGATCGCGGCGGTTTCGGCGGCGGTGATCGCTTCGGCGGCGGCGGTGGCGGTGGTTACCGCGGCGGTGGCGGCGGCTTCGGCGGCGGCGGCGGCGGCGGTGGTTTCCGCGGCGGCGGCGGTGGCGGCTTCGGCGGTGGCGGCGGCGGCTTCGGCGGCGGCAACCGCATGCCTCCGCAGGTCATCGGCGAAGGCACGGGCGTCGTTAAGTTCTTCAACGCGCAGAAGGGCTTCGGCTTCGTCGTTCGTGACGATGGCGGCGAAGACGTCTTCGTGCACATCTCGGCCGTCGAGCAGGCGGGCCTCACCGGCCTGGCCGAGGGCCAGCCGCTTGGCTTCACGCTCGTCGATCGCGGCGGCCGCATCTCGGCCACCGAGCTGAAGATCGATGGCGAGCCGATGCCGGTCGAAGAGCGCGCGCCCCGCGAGGATCGCGGCGATCGTGGCGGCTTCGGCGGCGGCGACCGCGGTGGCCCGCAGCGCCAGCTCACCGGCGAGAAGGCAACGGGCACGGTCAAGTTCTTCAATGCAATGAAGGGCTTCGGCTTCATCCAGCGCGATGACGGCCAGCCGGACGCGTTCGTGCACATCTCGGCCGTCGAGCGCGCGGGCATGCCGACGCTCAACGAAGGCGACCGGCTCGAGTTCGAGCTCGAAGTCGATCGTCGCGGCAAATACGCTGCGGTGAACCTCACGCCGTCGAGCTGAGGTCAGCCGTCAGGCGAACGAATCGAAGGGGCCGGGCGGAAACGTCCGGCCCTTTTGCTTTTGCCGCGAATCGGGCCGTGGGGCGGGTGTCCCGCAACGCCGTGGCGGTGCTCGCCAGTCGCAATCCCGCTGCCGAAGCGACGCCGCGTTCCCGCGCGCATCGCCAACCGGCTCAGTCTTCGAGCAGCTCGTGCAGCGGCAGGGCCGGCGTGAACTTGCGGCGGCGCTTGACGAAGCTCGTCTCATAGCGCCGCACCACGGGATCGCCGCCGAGCAGCGAATCGACCAGCGCGTTGAACGAATCCATGCCGCGCGCCGAGACGAGCAGCACGAGATCGAAATTGCCGGTCACTTCCAGCATCAGCTGGACATGCGGGCTGGCGAGGATCCGGCGCTGGAAATGCTGGAGCGCGTCGAGCGAGTGGCGGTCGAACTGGACATGGACCAGCGCCGACAGGAACGGCCCGACATCCTCCGAGACGATCGCGACATCGGCGGCGATCGTGCCGTCCGCCCGCATCCGGCGGATACGCCGCGCGATCGCGCTGGGCGAAAGCGGCAGCCGCTCGGCCAGCAGATCGGCCGTCATCAGCGCGTCCTGCTGGAGCAGCGCCAGGATGCGCAGGTCGATGGCGTCGTTAGTCATCCGCGCACTATGCCAGATTTTGGCAAGCAGACAGGCGAAATTGCGCGCACCGGGCCCGCGATCCATGCAGTGTTATGTGAGTAATACAGCTCGGGAGGAACGCATGAAGACCGTTGTTGCCGCTTTGGTCCTTTCCACGGGCCTGGTCGCCGCCGCGCAGGCGCAGCAGGGCCCGGCGCGTGGCCCCGGCGTCCCGTCGCCGATCGCTACGCCGGCGGCGAGCAAGGCCGAGATCGTCGCGGGGATCCGCAAGGCGATCGCGGAGAATTATGTGATCGCGGCCAAGCGCGCCGGGCTCGACGCCGCGCTCGCCAAGGGACTGGCGTCCGGGCGCTACGAGGTGGCCGATCCGGGCGAGTTCGCTCGCCGGCTGAACGAAGACCTTTATGCAGTGGCGCAGGACAAGCATCTCTCGCTGTTCTTCGATCCGCGCATGTCGGCCGAAATCGCCGGCCGCGGCAGCCAGAATGACGAGATCGAAGACACGCCTTTCTTCAAGGCGATGATGCGCCAGCGCAATTATGGCATCACCGAGATGAAGCTGCTGCCCGGCAATATCCGCTACATCCGCTATGACGGATTTGGCTGGACCGGAGCGGAGAGCAAGGCGGCGCTGGACGCGGCGATGGTCTTTCTGCGCGACGGAGACGCCGCAGTGCTCGACCTGCGCACCAATGGTGGCGGCAGTCCCGACGCCGTGAGGCGCATTGCCAGCTATTTCGTTGCGCCCGGCACGCCGCTGGTGACGTTCCACATGCGCAATGCGGCACCGACGACGTCGACGAGCGAGGCAGTGCCGGGTGGCCGGATGCAGGTGCCGCTCTACGTGCTGACCAGCAATCGCGCGGCATCGGCGGCGGAGGAGTTCGTCAGCCACGTCGCGCGGCTCGGCTTCGGCACGCTGGTGGGCGAGACCACGGCGGGCGCAGCCTATCGCAACGAGCATTATGCGGTGCCCGGCGGCTTCGTGATCAGCGTCTCGGTCGGCTATCCCGAGCTGCCCGGCGGCGGCAATTGGGAAGGGAAGGGCGTGGCGCCCCGGATCGCGGTACCCGCCGATCGCGCGCTCGACCGTGCGCTCCAGGAAGCCGCTGCCGGGATGGCGGCGAAGGCCGAGGGGCCGATGAAGGTCGAGCTCGAATGGACCGCCGCGCTCTATGCCGCGCGCGTGACGCCGGTGGCGCCGGCCCGGGCGCTCGCCGCCTATGCAGGGCGCTATGGGCCGCGCATGGTGGCGATCGAGAATGGCGCGCTCACCTGGCAGCGCGACGGCGGGTCCAAATCGGCGATGGTGCCGTTGGGCGGAGACCTGTTCGCATTCGACGCCGATCCCCGTACCCGCATCCGCTTCACCGGCAACGGCGCGATCACCGGCGCCGTGATCGAGCGGGCCGACGGCACCAGCAGCCCGGCGACCAAGGACTGAAGAAGGCGATCCCCGGCCCGGGAGCGGCCGGCGCTAGCCCAGGATCAGCGCCGCGCCGCCGAGTATGCCGAGCACGCTGAAGCCGCGTAGCGGCGTCACGCGTTCGCCGAGGAAGAGAATCGCAATCGCGAGGGCGGTGACCATCCCTGTCTCGCGCAGCGCGGCGAGCGGTGCGACGGCGCCGAGCGCATAGGCGTTGAGCGCGAGGCCATAGGTGACGATCGACAGCGCGCCGGCGGCCGCGCCCGGCTTCCATTGACCGAGCGCGGCCTTGAAGATGCGGCCGCGCGAGGCCAGTCCGAACATGGCGACGATCGCCGTGCCCGATACGACGAAGGACCAGACGACATAGCTGGCCGGCCGCGGCGCGGCGCGCACGCCCTGCGCGTCGGTGATGGTGTAGCATCCGATCATGGCTGCGGTGAGCAATGCCCAGCCGAATCCGGCGCGGCCGAGATGGCGGCCGATCACCAGCGTCGCGACGGCGCCGCCGATCAAGGCGATGCCGAGGAGTTCGCGCATCGAGACGCTTTCCCCGAAGGCCAGTATCGCCAGCGCTGCGGTGAGCATCGGCGCGACGCCGCGCATCACCGGATAGGCGGCGGAGAAGTCGCTCGTCTCAAAGGCGCGGACGACGGCGTAGAGATAGAGGCAATGGATGAGGGCGCTCAGGCCGAGCCAGCCCCAGGCGCCGCTCGGCAGCGGCACGATCAGCGTGGCGGGAAGCAGGATCAGCGCGCTCGATCCGTCGATGATCGCGCGGCCGGCCATCTTGTCGCGGCCGCCCTTCAGGATCGCGTTGACCACCGCATGGATCGAGCCCGAGGCGATCATCATCGCCGGGGCGAGCAGTTCCGGATTCACCAGGCGGCGTCGCGAGCGTGCCGGAGCCAGAGCGCGAGCAGGATGCGGGAGACGATGCCGGAAAAGAGCACCAGCGGGACCACCAGCCAGAGCATCAGCACTTGGAACGCGCCCCATTGCCCGGCGAGGAGGTGTCGTGCGCTGCTGAGCGCGGTCCAGCCCAGGATGATCGCAGTGGTGATCAGCCCGGCGAGCAGGGTGGCCCCGATCCAGCGGCGCCAGGGCAATGCGGGATCCCGCAGGAAAATCAGCGCGATAGGTGCGCCGACGAGCAGGGCATAGCAGATGCCGAACAGCGCCAGCGTGCCCCAGACCCGCAGCAGCGAATCGGCACCGCCGCTGCCGGCAAAGGCGGCGAGCAGCGATGCGGGGACGGGGCCCGCGAGCACGCAGGCGATCAGGGGCGGAACCGCGATACGATTTCCCTCGGCCATGGCGTGCGAAACTGACTCAGGTGACGCGCTTGCGCAACGTCTGGATCGTGTCCGCTTCCCGTGCCGGCTTGTCGGTGCGGATGCGGCTGATCCGCGGGAAGCGCATTGCGAGGCCGGATTTGTGCCGCCGCGATTCGTGGATCGAATCGAAGGCGACTTCGAGGACCAGGCTCTTGTCGGTCTCGCGGACCGGTCCGAAGCGATTGATCGTGTGGGTGCGGACATGGTGATCGAGCCATTTCAGCTGCTCGTCGGTGAAGCCGAAATAGGCCTTGCCCACGGGCAGCAGCTCGCCCTCGGCCGTCCAGGCGCCGAAGGTATAGTCGGAATAGAAGCTGCTGCGCTTGCCGGAGCCGCGCTGGGCGTACATCAGCACGCAATCGGCGATCAGCGGGTCGCGCTTCCATTTGTACCAGAGGCCCGCGCGGCGCCCGGCGACATAGGGCGAGTCGCGTCGCTTGAGCATGACGCCTTCGATCGATGCGTCGCGGGCGCCGGCGCGAATCGCCTCCAGCGCAGCGAAATCCGCTGCCTCGATCACGGCCGAGACGTCGAACCGCTCGGAATCGAGGCGCGGAGCGAAGGCTTCGAGGCGGAGCCGGCGCGCCGACCAGGGCAGCGCGCGCAGATCCTCCGCGCCGTCGAAGAGGATGTCGTAGAGCCGGACGAACGCGGGATAGTCGGCCAGGGTCTTCGCGCCGACCTGTTTGCGGCCGAGGCGCTGCTGAAGCGTGTTGAAGCTCGCGGCTTCCCCGCCCTGGAACGCGCCTTTCACCAGCAGCTCGCCGTCCAGCACGCCGGGTGTGGCGAAGGCGGCGGTGATTTCGGGGAAGCTGCGGGTGATGTCGTCGCCCGCGCGGCTGTAGAGCCGCGTCTCGCCCGCGACATGGACGAGCTGGACGCGGATCCCGTCCCATTTCCACTCCGCGGCATAGTCGGCGAGGTCGAGGCTATCCTGTTCGAGCGGGTGCGCGAGCATGAAGGGGCGGAAGACGGGCACGTCGCGCGCGCTCGGCTGCGTGCCGCGACCCTCGGCCCAGTCGAACAGCGGCGTATAGGGCGGGGCGAGGCCGTGCCACACTTCCTCCACCGCATCGACGTCGAGCCCGAAGGCCTGGGCCAGCGCCGTCTTGGCGAGCCGGGCCGAGATGCCGACGCGCAGGGCGCCAGTGGCGAGCTTGAGCAGGGCGAAGCGCGCATCGGCATCGAGGCGGTCGAGCATCGCGGCGAGGATCGCGGGCGCATCGGATCTCGAGATCCCGCCGAGCGTCGCGACGACCTGGGAGATGGTGAGCGGCGCTCCCGCTTCGGGCGGCGTTGCGGGTTCGGGCCAGAGCAGTGCGATCGTCTCGGCCGAATCGCCGACGAAGTCGCGGCTCATCGCATAGAGCACCGGATCGACGCGCGCCTCGACCATTGCGCGGATCAGCGCGGGCTTCACCGCCGGCAGATCGAGTGTGCCGGTGAGCGCCGCCATCGCCCAGCCGCGGTCCGGATCGGGCGTTGCGCGCAGATAGTCGCCGATCAGCTTGAGCTTGGCGTTGCGCGAACGCGTATAGATCAGGCCATCGAGCAGGTCGGCAAATGCACGCATGAGGCGGCAACGCATGGCGCAGCCGATGCGCTCCCGTTACGATGCCCGCATGCGCAAGTTGATCGTCCTTCTCGCCGGCCTCGCCTTGTCGTTCGCCGGCCTTGTCGGCTGGTGCTACCGCGAGGCGACGAGCGATCCCGTGGTCCGCCGCGCCGAAGTGGCGATGCCGGGGCTGGACCGGCCGGTGCGAATCGCGCTGCTGAGCGACATCCATATCGGCACCGTCGCGATGGGGCCGGCGCGGCTCGGGCGGATCGTCGGGCAGGTCAATGCGCTCGAGCCCGATCTGGTGGTGATCGCGGGCGACTTCATCTTCGGGCACGACCCGCAGGGAGCAGCGAAGCTGGGGCCGCCGATGGTGGGGCCGCTGCGACAGCTGCGCGCGCCGCTCGGTGTGGCGGCGGTGCTCGGCAACCATGATTACTGGACCGGCCCGCAGGCGGTGCGCGACCAGCTGCAGCGGGCGGGCGTGACGGTGCTGGAGAATCAGGCCGCGTTGCGCGGGCCGATCGCGCTGGGCGGAGTCAGCGACGATTTCTCCCACCACGCCGATGCCCCGGCGACGCTGCGCGCGGCACGGGCCCTGGGGCGACCGATCGTGCTGGTCACGCATTCGCCCGACATCGCGCCGGACCTCCCCGGCGATGCGCGCCTGTTGCTCGCCGGGCATACTCATTGCGGACAGGCCCTGATCTTCGGGCACAATATCGCGCCGCAGGTCAGCCGCTACGGCACCCGCTATCGCTGCGGGCTGGTGCGCGAGGGTACGCGCACGGTGATCGTCACCGCGGGGCTTGGCACCAGCGGGGTGCCGTTCCGCCTGGGTGCGCGGCCCGATGTCTGGCTGGTCACGCTCGTGCCGCCGGCAATGGTGCGGACACGAAAAGCGAGTTAGGTTCGGCGCTCCACCACCGGAGGGGTCTCCCGATAATGAAGCTCGTTCTCACTGCCGCCCTGCTCGCCTGCGCGCCCGTTGCCGCATTCGCCCAGACTGCGCCCGCGCCCGCCGCGACTCCGGCGCCGGCCGCCGCACCCGCCCCGGCGGCGAAGTTCAGCGCCGACACGCCGATCGAAACCCTGTTCGCCAACGAAGGCGCCAAGGCAGTCCTCGTCGCCGACGGCCTGGGCGATATCGACAAGCACCCTGCCTATGAGCAGTTCAAGGCAATGAGCTTCCGCGCGATCCAGCCCTTCTCGGAAGGCAAGCTGACCGACGAGATACTGGCCAAGCTCGACGCGGACCTCGCCAAGGTCAAGTGACACGATAGGGGCCGGACTCGCCGTCCGGCCCCTTCATCCGATTCGCGCGGGCGATTCGCGCGGGCGCCGGATCAGCCCTTGCGCGAAGCCTCGAACAGGAACCAGGCGCGTTCCTCGGCCTGATCGGTCCATTCGTCGACGATGCCGCTGGTCGCATTGTCGCCGGCATCCTCGGCCGCCTGCTTCACCGTGCGGAAGCTCTCGATCAGCTTGAGATTATCCTCGCGCAGTTCGGCGAGCATGTCGCCGGGCGCGACATAGTCCGCGTCATTGTCGGTCAGCGTCTGGCGGCGGGCGATGTCGCCGATCGAGCGCAGCGTGACGTTGCCGGTCTTGCGCACGCGCTCGGCGATCGCATCGGTGATGCCGTAGATCTGCGCCGCCTGATCGTCGAGCAGCAGGTGATAGTCGCGGAAATGCGGGCCCGAGACGTGCCAGTGGAAATTCTTCGTCTTGAGATAGAGTGCGAAGCAATCCGCCAGCGCGCCGTTCAGCGCGTCCGCGACGCTTCTGGTGTCGTTGCGGTTGAGATCGGTAGGGGTGCGGAGCGCCGCATTGGTATCAGCCATGTTCGTCCTCCCGGAATTCGGTTCGCAGGGTCAACGAACGGCATATAGGATCGGGTCCGCCCGGCGCATTCGCATTTTGCCGATCTCAGAGATCGATCAGGTCAGGCGCAGCGCGTTCACGCCGATCCAGCAGCCGGCGATCAGGAAGCTGATGCCGCTTAGGATGCGCACCCAGCGCCAGGGCGCGGCGGCCCAGCTCCGCTCGCCGAGCGCCGCGGCGACGAAGGCCACCGCGAAGGCGCCGATCGATGCGCCGGTCGCGGCGAACCAGGGCTGGCCGCCGGTGGAGAGGGCGAGCGTGAAGAAGGGCGTGCTCTCGCCGAAGGAGAGAATGAGCACGCCCAGGAATGCAGTGAAGAAGGAGCCGAGCTTCCAGCCGTCGAGCCGGTCCTTCACCTTGTTCGATCCGATCGCCCCGAGTGCGCCGAAGATCAGCGCCATCGCGAGCAGCAGCGCGCGGGCATTGGGCGTCATCATCGGCCCGATCAGCGCGCCGCCGACAGCGGCAGCGAAATTGGTGGCGGCATGTGCCAGCCCCGCCGCGAATGCCACGGCGAGCGGCCGGCCGTAGCGATCGGCGAGGATCGCGCCGAGCATGGCTGGCTTGTCGCAGAGCTGGGTGAGGACGGCCAGAAGGAAGGCCGGGACGAGAGCTTCCATGCGCCTCCCTTTCGGCCGGCATCATGCGGCGGTTCGGTTAAGCCTGCGTGAAGGATAGACGCGATTGCTCCCTCGGCTTGCTGGGAGAGGGGCGTGCCGAGCAAGGCTCTATGGCGGCGCCTCGACCATGTTGCCGGCGCGAACGGTTCCCTTCCCGAGGCGCGGGCGGGGAGGCATTGGGTATCAGCCTTGACTTTTGGTCGAGAATCGCACAGTTGCCCGCGTCTGGCAGCGGTGCGCCCCGGCGTGCCGCTCTTTTCATTTCGCAGATTCAAGGGTTGTTGGGTCATGGCCAAGCCGACCACTGTCAAGATCAAGCTCGTCAGCACGGCGGACACGGGTTTCTTCTACGTCACGAAGAAGAATCCGCGTACCCAGACCGAGAAGTTCTCGTTCCGCAAGTACGATCCCGTCGTGCGCAAGCATGTCGAGTTCAAGGAAGCCAAGATCAAGTAATCCGCACGCGCGGATTGCAGCCCCCGCGTCTGCGGGGGATCGATCAGAAGAGAAGCCCCGGGCCCTTTGGCTGCGGGGCTTCTTCTGTGGCCGCAGCCGGCGTCTGGGTTGCCGATTCGGCCGGCATCAGCGCGCGCACTTCCTCCATGAAACGCACCAGGCTGATCGGCTTGGAGACATAGGCATTCGCGCCCGCCGCGCGGATCCGTTCTTCGTCCTCGCGGCCCGCATAGGCAGTCACCGCCATGATCGGGATGGCGCGCAGCCTGGGGTCCAGCTTCATGTGCTGGATCAGCTCGAGCCCCGTCACATGCGGCATCTGGATGTCCATCACCACCAGCTGCGGATCGAAGTCGCGCGCGCGGGCCACTGCCTCGCGCCCGTCGCGCACCGGCTCGGCTTCGAACTGGTGCGCGCGCAGCAGGTCGCAGAACAGCTTCAGATTGAGTTCGTTGTCCTCGACAACGAGCACCCTTTTTGCCACGCGCTACCCCCGGATCGACTCTCGGGTGATGTAGGGTATGGCGAGCGCGGAAACAAATGCAGAAGCGCTGGCGCTGCAGGCACTTGTCTGGACGCTGGGCGAGGAATCGCGGGCGCGGCGCCTGCTCGACCTGACCGGCCTCGATCCCGCCGAACTGCGCGCGCGGGCGAGTGAGGCACTGCTGCTCGCCGCGACTCTGTCGTTTCTCGAATCATACGAGCCCGATCTTGTCGCCTGCGCGGCGGCACTCGACATAAGCCCCGAACAACTGGTCGCCGCCCGGGCGACGCTGGAAAGATCATGAAACCCCTGCTGATCACCGATTGCGACGAGGTCCTGCTCCACATGGTGCGCCATTTCGGCGTGTGGCTGGGCGAGACGCACGATATCGAGTTCAAGCCCGATGGCGGCGATTTCGCCAATTCGATGCGCCGCCGCGCCGATGCGACCGTGATCGAGCGCGAAGAGATGTGGGGCCTGCTCGACGGTTTCTTCCCGGGCGAGATGGAGCGCCAGACCCTGGTGCCGCATGCCCGCGAGGCGCTTGCCGCGCTGGCCGAACGGGCCGACATCGTCGTGCTGACCAATCTCCAGGACCATTGCCGTTCGCATCGCATCGCGCAGCTCGCCAATCACGGCATCGCGCACCGGGTGGAGTGCAACCAGGGCGGCAAGGGCTCGCCGGTGCTGCGGCTGATCGAGGAATATCGGCCGAGCGTCACCGTGTTCGTCGACGATCTCGCCGTGCACCACGAATCGGTGGCGAAGCATGCGCCGCAGGTCTTTCGCCTCCACATGGTCGCCGAGCCCAGCCTGGCGCCGAGCGTGGCCCGGGCGCCGCACGCCCATGCCCGGATCGACGACTGGCGCGAGGCGCTGGGCTGGATCGAGGCGCGCTTCGACGCGGGCTTGACCGCCGACGCGGCGAGTGGTTGAGCAAGGCCATGACCACCCATGTCGATCGCAAGCTCGAAGAGCTGGGCCTCACCCTTCCCGAAGCCGCGGCGCCCGTCGCCGCCTATATCCCCGTGGTGGAGGCGAACGGCCTGCTCCACGTCTCGGGCCAGATTCCCTTCAAGGACGGCGTGCTGATGACCGGCCGGCTGGGCGAGGACCGCGATCTGGCGTTCGGCACCGAGGCTGCGCAGCGCTGCGCGCTGATGCTGGTCGCGCAGATCAAGAAGTATCTCGACGGCGACTTGTCGCGCGTAGAGCGAATCGTAAAGCTGGGCGTGTTCGTCAATTCCGCCGCCGATTTCACCGACCAGCCCAAGGTGGCCAATGGCGCCTCGGAACTGATGCAGGCGCTGTTCGGCGATGCCGGCCGCCATGCCCGCAGCGCGGTGGGCGTGCCCGCCCTGCCGCTGGGCGTGGCAGTGGAAGTGGACGCGGTCGTCCAGATCCGCTGAGATCCTCCCCGCGGTTTTCGGTGCCGGCCCGTTCCTCCTCGTGGGGAGCGGGCCGGTCCCGTTTCGGTCGTCTGTGGCTGCGTAGCAACAGTTTGTCACGATCCCGTGACGGACCAGCAATTAATGTTGTGCGGTGCAGCGAGGTGCGGCAAGTACGTCGTGCTTCGCGAGCAGCGCAGGCCGACGAGCCTCCAGTCGACGCCGTACCGAAGCAGCAGGCGGGAACCCTTTTTTGAACGAACGGGAAGGGTATTCCATGCGCTACACCATGATCAGCTTCGCCGTGCTCGCGGCCGCGGCCGCGGCTACCCCCGCAATGGCCCAGGATCAGACCGATCCGCCTCCCGCCGTGACGATCAGCGGCAGCGTCGGCGTGGTCAGCGACTATAAGTTCCGCGGTATCTCGCAGACCGACGGCAATTTCGCCGTGCAGGGCGGCATCACCATTGCCCATCAGTCGGGCTTCTACGTCTCGGTCTGGGGCTCGTCGATCGACGACTATGTCACCGTCCACGGCACCGCCCATCAGGAGCTCGACCTGATCGCCGGCTACAAGCACGCTTTCGACGGTGGCGTCACTGTTGATGTCGGCGCGCTCTATTATGTCTATCCGGGCACGCGCCCGGGTTTCGCGGGCGACAGGAGCGCCTCGGACTTCATCGAGCCCTATGCCTCGGTCTCCTATGCGATCGGGCCGGCCACGGCGAAGATCACCGGCAATTATGCGCCGAAGCAGAAGGCGCTGGCGATCGACCAGGGCCAGAGCGGCACGCTGCCGAAGCAGGACAATTTCTACCTGGCCGGCGACCTGTCGGTGGCGATCCCCCGGACGCCGATCGGGCTCACTGCCCATCTCGGCCACACCTGGGGGCCGAGCTGGCTGTCGGGCCCGACCAGCGAATATACCGACTGGTCGCTGGGGGCGACGGCGACCTGGAAGTCGCTGACCTTCGGCGTCTCCTATGTCGACACTGACACCAATTACATCACGCCGAGCGGCAAGGATGCGGCCAAGGGCGGGATCCTCGGCTCGGTGAGCGTCGCCTTCTAGAATCGGGGGAGGGGGAGCGGCGCGCTGCTCCCTGCCCCCTGTTCTCCGTCATGCGAAAGCGCCGGCCTGCAAGGGGGTGCGGGCCGGCGCTTTTTTCGTTCGGAACGGGCGGGCGCCCGCTTATTTCGGTGTGCTGGCCTTGGCGTCCTTGCCGTCGCCTTCGGGCGCGGCGACGATGTCGCGCGTGGTCGAGCCCTTGTCGATCACCGTCGTGCCCGGGCTGCCCGCGGTCGAGCGCGCGCCCTGATCGGCACCGGTGCTGCCCGACTGGTCCATGACCGCCTGCTCGCCGGGACTGCGCGCAGCCGATCCGCCGAACATCGCGTCGAGCGCCTGGTTGGCCGGATTGCCTTCCTGCGGGCGCGGGGCACCCGGCTGCGGCGGCACCAGCGCGAAATCGGGCGGGATCACCAGCGGCGCCTGGCGGGCGACGGCGAACTCGTCGGGGCGCGCGCGATCATAGCCGCGCTTGCCGCAGGCGGAGAGCGATGCCGCGAGCGCAATGGCGCTCACGATGGTAACGGTCTTACGCATTGACTTCATTCTCCACAGCGGCCGGGCTGTCGCCTGCGGCCTTATCGCGCACGAGGAGCGCGCGGATCAACAGGATCAGCACGCCGATGGTAATCGCCGCATCGGCGACGTTGAAGACCAAAAACGGGCGCCATGTCCCGAAATGCAGGTCGGCGAAATCGACGACGAAGCCGAGCCGTGCGCGATCGAGGATGTTGCCCAGCGCGCCGCCCAGCACCATGCCGAGCGCGCAGACGTCCGGCAGCTTCTTCTCGCGGAACATCCACCAGATCACCCCGGCCGCGATCGCGCCGGTGAGCGCCACCAGCAGCCAGCGAGTCGCGTCGCTGTTGGCGGCGAACAGGCCGAGCGACACGCCGATGTTCGCGACGAAGCGCAGGTCGAAGATCGGCAGCACTTCCTGGACGTGGTTGAGCCCGTCCAGCCCCAGCTTCTGGCCGATCAGCGTCTGGACGAATTTGAGGTCGACGCCCAGTGCGCGCACGACGAGCAGCTTCGTCACCTGATCGATGACGAAAACCAGGGCCGCCACCGCGAAGCCGATTCCACGAGTCACGTTCATTCCACCACCCCGGCACAGCGGTCGCACAAGGCGCCGTCCTGCGCAACTTCCGGGAGATGCCGCCAGCACCGGCCGCATTTATGGCGCTGGGTGGGCATGACGGTGACCGTTTCGCCCTGCGTCACCGCGGAAACGATGAACAATTCGGCGAGATCCTCCGCCGATGCCGGCAGATCGGGCACCGTCACCTCGGCCTCGAGGCTGGAGCGGACCTGTTTCTCGCGGCGATAGGGCTCGATCGCTTCGGTCACCTGCTGGCGCAGTGCCCGGATCGCGTTCCAGTCGCTCTCCACCGCTGCGCCCTGAGGCAGCACCGGCCATTCGAGCAGATGGACCGATTCATCCTCGCTCGGGAAGCGCGCCTGCCACACTTCCTCGGCCGTGAAGGCGAGGATCGGCGCGGCATAGCGCACCAGCGCGTGGAACAGCACGTCGAGCACCGTGCGATAGGCGCGGCGCTTCGGATCCGTGGGCGCGTCGCAATAGAGGCAGTCCTTGCGGATATCGAAGAAGAAGGCCGACAGGTCCTCGTTCATGAAATCCGTGAGCGCGCGGCTGTAGCGGTTGAACTCGAACGCGTCCGCCGCGTCGCGCAGCTCCTTGTCCAGCTCGGCCAGCTTGGCGAGGACATGGCGCTCCAGCTCGGGCATCTCGGCCACGCCGACCCGCTCGGCCTCGCCGAACCCGTCGAGCGCGCCGAGCAGGTAGCGGAAAGTGTTGCGGACCTTGCGATAGGTGTCGCCGGTGCCCGCCAGCACTTCCTTGCCGATGCGGACATCCTCGAAATAATCGGTCTGGGCGACCCAGAGGCGCAGGATGTCCGCGCCGCTCTCGCCGATGATCTTGAGCGGATCGACGACGTTGCCGAGCGACTTGGACATCTTCTTGCCCTGGCCGTCGAGTGCGAAGCCATGGGTCAGCACCGCGTCATAGGGTGCCCGGCCGCGCGTGCCCGCGCTTTCGAGCAGCGACGACTGGAACCAGCCGCGATGCTGGTCCGAACCCTCGACATAGAGGTTGGCGCGGGTGCCGGCGCCGTAGCGCGCCTCGATCACGAAACTGTGCGTCGAGCCCGAATCGAACCAGACGTCGAGAATGTCGGTGATCACCTCATAATGGGCGAGGTCGTATTTCGGCCCGAGCAGCTGCTGGTGATCGGCCTGGAACCACGCATCGGCGCCGCCGGTGGCGAACGCCTCCAGGATGCGGGCGTTCACGTCCGGATCGCGCAGATACTCGCCGGTCTGGCGCTGGACGTAGAGCGCGATCGGCACGCCCCAGGCGCGCTGGCGGCTGATCACCCAATCCGGCCGCCCCTCCACCATCGCGCGGATGCGGTTGATCGCGCGCTCGGGCATCCAGCGGGTGTTCTCGATCGCATCGAGCGCGACGCCGCGCAGGGTGGCGCCGTTCGAGGCGCTGGCCTCGCGCGATTCCTCGTCCCAGCTGGTGTCGTGCGTCGCGCCGCTCGGCCGGTCCATGGGAATGAACCATTGCGGGGTGCAGCGGAAGATCACCTTGGCCTTGGAGCGCCAGCTGTGCGGATAGCTGTGCGCGAAATCGTCCGAAGCGGCGAGCAGCGCGCCGGCCTCGCGCAGGTCCGAGCAGATCGGGCCGTCCGAGGCGACGAACTTCTTGTTGATCACGCTGCCCTGGCCGCCGAGCCACAGCCAGTCCGCCCGGTACATGCCCGCCGCATCGACCGCGAACACCGGATCGATGCCGTGCGCCTTGCACAGCAGGAAGTCGTCCTCGCCGTGATCCGGCGCCATATGGACGAGGCCGGTACCGGCATCGGTGGTGACGAAGTCGCCGGGCAGGAAGGGGCGGGGCTTGGCAAAGAAGCCGCCGAGCTCGTGCATCGGGTGCCGGGCTGTTGCGTCGGCGAGGTCGGAGCCCTTGCCGCGCCAAACCACGCTCAGTTCGTGCGTGAAGGTCGCCTTCGGATCGATCTTCTGCTTGCGCAAAGCAAGCATCACGCGATCAGCGAACGCCGATTGGAGTGCCTCGGCAACGATGAACACTTGTCCGTCGAGCGCTTCGTAAAGCGCATTGCCACCACTTACGTCGGGGTGGTTCGGATCATGACCCGGCTCCAAATCCAGCCCGAGATCGAACTGGACACCGACGTAATCGACGTCGGCGCCATAGGCCAGCGCTTGATTGACGGGAATAGTCCAGGGCGTGGTGGTCCAAACTACTGCATGGGCCGTGCGGCCGAACTGAGGCTGAGATGGCCAACTGGAAATCTCGAACGCCACGTCGATCTGCGTCGAGACGATGTCCTCATATTCGATCTCGGCCTCGGCCAGCGCGGTCTTCTCGACCGGGGACCACATCACCGGCTTGGCACCGCGATAGAGCTGGCCGCTCTCGGCGAACTTGAGCAGCTCGCCGGCGATGATCGCCTCGCTCTCGAAGTTCATCGTCAGATAGGGATTGGGCCAGTCGCCCATCACGCCCAGCCGCTCGAACTGCTCGCGCTGCACGCCCACCCATTTCTCGGCATAGGCGCGGCATTCGGCGCGGAAGGCGACGGGATCGACTTCGTCCTTGCTCTGCTTCTTCGCGCGATAGGCCTCCTCGACCTTCCACTCGATCGGCAGGCCGTGGCAGTCCCAGCCCGGAATATAGGGCGCGTCCTTGCCCATCAGGCTCTGCGAGCGGACGATGATGTCCTTCAGCACCTTGTTCATCGCATGGCCCATGTGAATGTCGCCATTCGCATAGGGCGGGCCGTCGTGCAGGATGAAGCGGGTGCGGCCGGCACGCTGCGTGCGCAGCTTGTCGTACAGCCCGATCTTCGCCCAGCGCGCGAGGATGGCCGGCTCCTTCTGGGCAAGGCCGGCCTTCATGGGGAACTCGGTCTTCGGCAGGAAGACGGTTTCGCGATAGTCTTGTTGGTCGCTCATGGATGCGCGGGAATTAGAGGAAGCCGCGCGGCATGCAAAGCAGATGTTCTGATGCCGCGCCGGACGGATGGTTTTGGGCGAATATTCGGGGCTATCGAGCCAGCAGCGCCCGCGCGCGGGCCGCATCGGCGTCCATCTGCCGCTTGAGCGCGTCGAGCGAATCGAACTTCGCCTCGGGGCGCAGATAGTCGATCAGCTGTACTTCGATCGTCTGGCCATAGAGGTCGCCGGAGAAATCGAAGAAATAGGGTTCGAGCAGCTCGACCGGCGGCTCGAAGGTGGGGCGGATGCCCAGGCTGGCAACGCCGTCCAGCACGCGCCCATCGGCCAGGCGCCCGCGCACCGCATAGATGCCATAGGCGGGGCGGAGATAGTTGGCGAGGCTGAGATTGGCGGTGGGGAAGCCCAGGGTGCGGCCGACCTGGTCGCCATGCTGGACCACGCCTTCGATTGCGAAGGGACGGGTGAGCAGCCGCGCGGCATCGGCCGGCCGGCCCTCGCGCAGATGCGCGCGGATGCGGCTCGACGAGACGATCTCGCCATCGAGCCGGACCGGCGCCACCGTCTCGGCGGAGAAGCCCAGCGCGGCGCCGAGCGCGGCGAGCGTGGAGACATCGCCTTCGCGCCCCTTGCCGAACGTGAAGTCGCCGCCGGTCACCACGCCGCCCGCGCCGATGAACCCGACCAGCCGCTCCTCGGCGAAGCCGCGCGCGCTGAGTGCCGCCAGCGCGGCGTTGAACGGGAAGACCAGCATCGCATCGATACCGGCTTCGGCGAGCAGGCGCTGGCGCTGGTCCATGGTGGTGAGGCGGAACCACGGGCTGTCCGGGCGGAAATAGCGTTGGGGATGCGGATCGAAGGTGCCGACGATCGCCGGCCGCCCCTCGGCCCGGGCACGCGCCACCGCATGGCCCACCACTGCCTGATGCCCCAGGTGAAACCCGTCGAAATTGCCGAGCGCGACGATCGCGCCCCGATAGCGGGGCGGGACTGCCGAGCCGCCGTCCAGCCGCTCCATGGGCGGGGCTATAGGGGGGGAGGCTTGGTCTGCCAACATGCTCAGCTGTTCCCCGGCGAAGGCCGGGGCCCAGTCGCCATATCGCTCGAGAGGCTCGGCGACCTAACTGCATGTGCCGAGACTGGACCCCGGCCTTCGCCGGGGAACAGGCCGGTCAACGCGTTCAGGCCTTATTGTCCCGGCACGATCCCCGCGCGGATCACGCGCAGGACGTTGCCGCCCATCACCTTGCGGATGTCCTCGGGCGCGAGCCCGGCGTCGACCAGCGCCCCGGTGATCGCGATCAGCTGCGACGAATCCCAGCCGGTAGTCACCGCGCCGTCGAAATCCGAGCCGAGGCCGACATGGTCGATCCCCACCAGGTCGCGCACATGGAGAATCGCGCGGACGACATTCGCCGGCTCGGTGCCGCACACCGCCGCGTCCCAATAGCCGATGCCGACCACGCCGCCGGTGCGCGCCACGCCCTGGATCTCCGCATCGGTCAGGTTGCGGTTGACCTTGCAGGTCGCCTGCACACCGCCATGGCTGGAGACGACCGGGCGCTTCGCCATCGCCAGGATCTCGGCGACCGATTCGTGGCTCGAATGGGCGATGTCGACGATCATGCCGAGCTGCTCCATCCGCTGCACCACCTGGCGGCCGAGCGGGGTGAGCCCGCCCTTGTGGATGCCGTGCATCGATCCGGCGATGTCATTGTCGAAGAAATGCGCGAGCCCGGCCATGCGGAAGCCCGCGGCATGGAGCTTGTCGAGATTGGCGAGCTGCCCCTCCAGGTCCTGCAGCCCCTCGATCGAGAGCATACCGCCCACGACGGTCTTGCCGCGGGCGCGATCGGCGAGGAGCTGGTCAAGCTCCGCGGGCGTATGGATCACGCGCAGCTTGCCGTTCGAGCCGGCGGCGGCGCGATCGAGCTTGCGGGCATGGAAGAGCGAGCGCTCGAGCAGCGAAGTCCAGGTCTTGGGCGGCTGGAGCTGCGCGACGGTGAGCAGGGTGATGTTGTCGGTATCGCCGGAATTGGCGTCGTAATTCTGGTGCTTGGGCGTCTTGGTGACCGAGGAGAAGACCTGGAGCGCGACATTGCCCTCGATCAGCCGGGGCAGGTCGACCTGGCCGGTGTTCGAGCGCTCGAGCAGGCTGCGGCACCACATCAGCGTATCGGCATGCATGTCGGCGATCTGGAGCGAGGCGTGCAGCTGCTTCACTGCGTCGCTCGGCCGGGCGAGCTTGACCGGCACCACCTTGTTCATGCTGCCTTCGACGATCCCCGGCGCGAAGCCGAAAAAGCCGACCACGGCCAGCAGGAGCAGGATCAGCACGCCCCACAGGATCTTCTTCTTCATCGCACCCGCTCCAGCGTCACGAAGCTATAGGCAGGGCGCCCCGCTTCCTCGACGAAATCCTCGCGCGCAACTTCGTGCCATTCAACCCCGAAAGCGGGGACGATCGCGTCTCCGTGCGGCGCGGCATGGACTTCGGTGAGCTCGATCCGATCGGCGGCGAACAGCGCGAACACCTCGGCGCCGCCGATCACCGCGACTTCGCCGGGCCCGGCCAGCGCCAGCGCGGCCGCCGGCGAATGCGCCACCTCCGCGCCCTCGGCCCGCCAGGCGGCATCGCGGGTCAGCACGATGTGGCGGCGGCCGGGCAGCGGCGCCGGGAAGCTCTCGAAGGTCTTGCGGCCCATGATCATCGGCTTGCCCATGGTCTGCGCCTTGAAGCGCCGGAGATCGGCGGGCAGGTGCCAGGGCAGCTTGCCGTCGACGCCGATCACGCCGTTGTCGGCGCGGGCGAGATGGAAGGAAATCAGCGGCATTCGGGGGCTCCGGCGGCACGGATGTTCAGGAAGCTCAGGGCGTGCGGGGCGGGTTTCCCGTTCCCCGGCACGGCGGCCTGGTTGGACATCGTCGAGGCGAGGCGCGCGGCTGCGGTCATGCGCCGAGAGAAGCAGATGAGATCCCATATTGGAAGACCCGTGCGATATCGGCGGCGGGGGGCGGCGTCACTCGGGCGTGTCGGTGCCCTTGCCGAACATCGTGCGCCAGACCTCGGCATAGCGCGGGTCGCGGATGCCGGCGCCATGATAGGGATTGGGGCTGTTCGCGCCGAAGCCCGGCGGCGGGTCGCGCGTCAGCACATGGATCTGCGCCGCCGGCAGGCCGAGCGCGGCATAGGCCGCCTGGATCAGCGGCACGGTGTTCTCGCGGCTGTTATACGCTGCCTGCCAGCGCGCGATCGGCGTGGCGCCTGGCCCGGAGATCCACGGCGCGGGCCTGCGCTGGCGGCCGCTGGTTTCCCAGGGGCTCGAGAAGAGCACGACACGGCGGACCTTGTGGCGCCTGGCGATCCACGCCGCCATGCCCGCGCCCTGCGACTGGCCAGAGACGAGGATCGCTTCCCAGTTCAGCCCGTCGCCATCGAGATAATGGCCCCAGCCCCTGGCCGGCTGCTCCCTGTCGAGCAGGCGGAGCAGCGCGACCAGGCGCGGCACGATGGCCTCGGCCCGGGGGTTGGACACCGTCCTGGACTTGCCGGTGCCGAAGATCCGCATCTCGCGAAAATCGCTCGCGCAGTCCGGATCGGGGTCGGCGGTGCAGACCTGCACCACGGCCGGAGCATTGTCGTAGCTGAGCGCGATCGCCCGGTAGCCGAGCCCGGCGACGAAGCGCATCAGATCGGCATTATATTCGGGCTTGCCGTTGGTGCCCGGCAGGAACAGCGCGAGCGGCGCACCGGCCGGCAGCGCGTCTGCGGCGAAGACATAGTTCGGATCGTCGAACGCCTTGACCGCGGGATCCGCCCGGGAGGGAACGACCTGATAGCCGGTCACCGGGTCCGCCGCCGGCACCGTCGCCAGCAGGGCGAGGGCGGCGAGCCGGATCACACCGCCACCGGCGCCTTGATGTGCGGCTGGGCCGCATAGTCGTGGATCGCGAAATCCTCATATTCATAGGCGTCGATCGCCGGGGCCTTGCGGAGGATCTCCAGCCGCGGCGGCGGGCCCGGCGTGCGCGCGAGCTGTTCGCGGGCCTGCTCCAGATGGTTCGAATAGAGGTGGCAATCGCCCCCGGTCCAGACGAAATCGCCCACTTCCAGCCCCGCCTGCTGCGCGAGGAGATGGGTGAGCAGCGCGTAGCTGGCGATGTTGAACGGCACGCCCAGGAAGATGTCGGCCGAGCGCTGGTAGAGCTGGAGGCTCAGCCGGCCGTTCGCGACATGGCACTGGAACAGGCAGTGGCAGGGCGCCAGCGCCATGGCGTGGAGCTCGCCCGGGTTCCAGGCGGAGACGACCATGCGGCGCGAATGGGGGCTGGTCTTCAGTGTCTCGATCAGTTCGGCGATCTGGTCGAGGTGGCGGCCGTCCGCCGCTTCCCAGTCGCGCCACTGCTTGCCATAGACCGGGCCGAGCTCGCCCGCCGCATCGGCCCATTCGTCCCAGATGCTGACCTTGCGTTCCTGCAGCCACTTCACATTGGTGTCGCCGCGCAGGAACCAGAGCAGCTCGATGATGATCGAGCGCAGGTGCAGCTTCTTGGTGGTGAGCAGCGGGAAGCCCTTCGACAGGTCGAAGCGCATCTGGTGGCCGAACACGCTGCGCGTGCCCGTTCCGGTGCGGTCCATCTGCTCGGCGCCGTCGTTCAGCGCGCGTGCCATCAGGTCGAGATATTGCTGCATATGTGCAACCTAGTCCCGCGTCCCGCTGCCGCCAAGCGGGCGAGATATCTCCATTGTGGAGAAACACGCCTCTCGGCGGGCCGGAGCGTCCGTCCGGAACGGACCGGCTCGCGCTTCGGCGGGCCGATGGCGAATGGCAGCGCCGCGCGATGCTGTCCGGCGCCGAGAATCCGCCCCTTCGCCTTGCCGATGCCCGGGCCGCGGGCGCGCTGTTCGCGCCGCTCGCGCGCGAGACGGTGGAAGTGCTGGCCTTCGCCTATCTCGACCGGCACCAGCAGGTGCTGGGCATGCGCCATGTCCGTTCGGCGCATCGCGACCGGCTCGACCTGCCGCTGCGCGAGGTGGCTGCGGACGCGATCGCCTTTCATGCCTTTGCCGTGGTGATGGCGCACAATCACCCGAGCGGCGATCCGACGCCGAGCCGGGCCGATCGCGAGACGACCGAGCGGCTGGCCCGGGCGCTCGACACGCTGGGCGTGCGGCTGCTCGATCACCTGGTGATCGCGGCGCGCGGCGTCACCAGCTTCCGGAGCCTAGGGCTCCTTTGATTCCCTGGACATGCTGGCCGGCGTGGCGGTCTTGCCGCTCTTGCAGGCACGGATCGCGCTCGGCTCGGGCCGCTCGCCCTGCACCTGGAAGATGGCGATATAGCCGCCGGCCGAGGGCATCGGCCGGATCGAGGCGAGCGTGTAGCCCACCGCGGCGAACTCGCATTTGAGCAGATCGGGCGGCGTGCCGTGGTCCTGGGTCGGGCGATTGGCATCGACCACCACCACCTGGCCGTCGGGCGCGAGCGCGGGGCGCAGGCGCCACAGGAACTCATAGGGACTCTCGATCTCGTGGTACATATGGACCATGAGGACGCGATCGAAGCTGTTCTCGGGCAAGCGCGGATCGGCGGGCAGGCCCAGGCGCACGCTGACATTGTCGAGCCGTTCGCGGATCACGCGGCCGGCCAGCTTCTGGATCGTGTCGGGCACGATGTCCTCGGCGACGACACGGCCCTTCTTGCCGACCCGGGCGCCCAGGCGGACGGTGTAATAGCCTTCGCCCGCGCCGATATCGGCCACGGTCATGTCGCGCTTGATCCCGGCCAGGTCCATCACCTGCGCCGCTTCGTTCAGCCGGTCGCGGGCTTCCTCGGTCGACCAGCGCGGGGAGAGGATGGTGGCGACCGGGCGATCGGCGGCCGGGAAGCCGCTATTGGTCGCGGGGGCGCCCTCTTCCTGATTGTCGAGCGACGGCCCGCCGCTGCACGCGGCCAGCGTCAATCCCAGGAGCAGGGCGAGGCCCGGTCTCAATCGACATCCTCCACTTCGACCGTCTCGCCGGTCACGCGCTGCGATAGCGCAGCCGCCATGAAGGCGTCGAGGTCTCCGTCGAGCACGTCCGAAGGTGCGGTGGACGTCACGCCGGTGCGCAGGTCCTTCACCAGCTGATAGGGCTGGAGGACATAGGAGCGGATCTGGTGGCCCCAGCCGATATCGGTCTTGGTGGCGTTGGTCGCGTTCGCCGCGGCCTCGCGCTCGGCCAGCTCGCGCTCGTAGAGGCGGGCGCGCAGCTGGTTATAGGCCTCGGCCTTGTTCTTGTGCTGCGAGCGCTGGTTCTGGCACTGCACGACGATACCCGTGGGCAGGTGCGTGATGCGCACCGCCGAATCGGTGGTGTTGATGTGCTGGCCGCCTGCGCCCGATGCGCGATAGGTGTCGATGCGCAGTTCGCTCTCGTTGATCTCGACTTCGATATTGTCGTCGATCACCGGATAGACCCAGATGGACGAGAAGCTGGTGTGGCGCCGCGCCGCGCTGTCATAGGGCGAGATGCGGACGAGGCGATGCACGCCGCTCTCGGTCTTGGCATAGCCATAGGCGTTCTCGCCCTTCACCAGCAGCGTCGCCGACTTGATGCCCGCCTGTTCGCCGGCATGATAGTCGATCAGCTCGACCTTGAGCCCGTGCCGTTCCGCCCAGCGCGTGTACATGCGCTGGAGCATGCCGGCCCAGTCGTTGCTCTCGGTGCCGCCGGCGCCCGAATTGATTTCGATATAGGTGTCGTTGCCATCGGCCTCGCCCGATAGCAGCGCCATCACCTTGTCCTTCTCGGCGCGCTCGGCCAGCGCGGCGAGGCTGGCGGTGCCTTCGCTCGCCATTTCCTCGTCGCCTTCGGCCTCGGCCATCTCGATCAGCTCGGCGGTGTCGTTGAGCTCGGTCTCGATCGCGCGGGTGGCACTGATCGCTTCATCCAGGCGACGGCGCTCGCGCATCACGTCCTGGGCGGCCTTGGCGTCGTTCCACAAGGTGGGATCCTCGACGCGCGCGTTCAGCTCGTCGAGCCGGCGCAGTGCGCGATCCCAATCGAGGAAGCGGCGGAGCAGCGCGAGCGACTCCTTGATGTTGTCGACATGTGCCTGCGCTTCGGCGCGCATGGGTTTTACCTTTCGAACTAACCAACTTCGTCATCCCCGCGAAGGCGGGGATCCAAGGCGACGAGCGATGCGGCCCTTGGCTCTGGATCCCCGCCTTCGCGGGGATGACGGGATATATAATGCGCCGCGCTAGTAGATTCCGCCCTCGCGTTGCAAGAAGTCGCTGTCGCTGTCCTGCTTCTTGGGGGCGGCCTTCTTCTCGACGGCCTTGGCCTCGGGCTGCTCGTCCTGCCCGCGCCGGCCGCGGCGCTGCTCGGTCTCGGGCTTGAAGGCTTCCCAGATCACGCCCGAGAGCGGATCGCTGGTCGGCCAGGCGCCGGTCACCGGCTTGCCGCTGGCGCGGTCGATGCGGACCATGCGGATGCCCTGCGGCGCAGTGAAGGGGATCTTCTCCATGCCTTCGAAGGCGGGGATGGCGAATTCCTTGAAGATCGGCGCCGCGATCGAGCCGCCCTGGGCATAGCCGCCCAGGTTGGTCGGCGTGTCATAGCCGATATAGAGGCCGCCGATCATCTGCGGAGTGCCGCCGACGAACCACACGTCGGTGGGCCCCGAAGTGGTGCCCGTCTTGCCCATCATCGGCCGGCCCAGGTCGCGCAGCACCGTGGCGGTGCCGCGCTGGACGACGCCCTCGGCGATATGAACCATCTGATAGGCGGAGAGCGCGTCGAGCACCTGCTTGGCGCGGTTGACCGGACGCGGCATCGCGCCGCCCTTCCAGTCGGGGGCGTTGCAGCCCTCGCACGGGCGCCAGTTCTCGGGCCACACCACCTGGCCCTTGCGGTTCTGGACGAAGTCGATCAGCGACGGATTGAGCGCGCGGCCATGGTTCACCAGGATCGAATAGGCGTTGACCATGCGCAGCACGGTCGTCTCGCCCGCGCCCAGCGCGTAGCTGAGATAGGGCGGGAATTTCTGCCGCGACACGCCGATGCGCTGCATCAGGTCGACGACATGGTCCATGCCGGTCTGGTTGGCGATCTGCACCGTCATCAGGTTGCGCGACTGCTCGATACCCCAGCGCAGCGTCTTGGGACCCGCGCCGCGGGCATTGCCGAAGTTGCGGAAGCATTTCTGGCCGAGATTGGCGCCCTGCCACACGCAGAAGGGGCCATCGACCACGATCGAGGTGGGGGTCATGCCCTGTTCGAGCGCGGCGGCATAGACGATCGGCTTGATCGTCGAGCCCGGCTGGCGCTGGGCCTGGGTGGCGCGGTTGAACGCCTGGATGCGCGAATCGAAGCCGCCCTGCATGGCGAGGATGCGGCCGGTGCGGGGATCCTCGACCACCATGCCGCCCGAGACCTTGGGGATCGAGCGGAGCGACCATTGGCTGCCCGCCTCGGGCGACACCGCGACGATGTCGCCGGGCTTGAGCGCGTCGAACGCCTGGCCGCCCTGGCCGCGCACCGGCATGGTCGCGGCCCATCTCGGCAGCGTGCCGGTGGTGCCGTCGTCGAATCCGATCTGCCAGATGTCGCCCGTGCGATCGATCAGCACGCTGGCGCGCCAATCCTCATAGTCGACGCCGATATTGGTGTTGAGGAACGACTGGAGCCAGTTCCTGCCGACATCGGCATGCCCGATCGGCCCCGCCCAGCCGCGGCCGCGATCGTAGCGCAGCAGACCGTCCTGGAGCGCCTTCTGCGCATATTGCTGAAGCTTGGGATCCAGCGAGGTGCGCACCCACAGGCCGCCCGAATAGACGCTATAGGGCCCGCTCTCGTCGGTCTCGCCGAACTTGTCGATCAGCTGGCGGCGCACTTCCTCGACGAAATAGCCGCCGACGCGTTCGAACTTCGGCGTCTGGCGCGGCACGGTGCCGAGCGGCGCCGCGACCGCGGCGTCGTGCTGGGCCTGGTCGATGAAGCCGTTGGCGAGCATCTGTCCGAGCACCCAGTTGCGGCGATCGAGCGCGCGCTGGGTGTGGCGTTCGGGATCATAGTTGGACGGCCCCTTGGGCAGGATCGCCAGATAGGCCATCTGCGGCAGGCTGAGCTTGTCGAGCTCCTTGCCGAAATAGGCCTGGCTTGCCGCCTCGACGCCGCCGGCGTTGCGCCCCAGCTCGATCGAGTTGAGGTACAGCTCCATGATCTGCTGCTTGGTGAGCGTGTCCTCCATGCGCCAGGCGAGGATGCCTTCCTTGGCCTTGCGCAGATAGCTGGTCTCGTTGCCGACCAGCAGGTTCTTGGCGACCTGCTGCGTGATCGTGGAGGTGCCGCGCGGTGTCGAGCCGCTGATCAGGCCCTGAAAGGCCGCGCGCACCAGGCCGGGAAAGTCGACGCCGTGATGCTGGAAGAAGGTCTTGTCCTCGGCGGACATGTACGCCTCGACCAGGAGCTTGGGATATTCGGGGAAGCTCAGCTGCACGCGGCGTTCGCGCGCATAGCTGTGGATCGGCAGCCCCTCGACCGAGCGGACATTGGTGGGGAGCGGCGGCTCGTAATTCTTGAGCGTGTCGACCGAGGGCAGGTTGCGCGCGATGAACAGCCAGACGAGGAACACGAACAGGCCGCCGAGCAGGGCCAGTACCGCGAGGATCCGGAACCACCAGCGGTGGCGCACGCGATCGAACAGCCCCTTGAAGCCCCCGATCTCGCGCTTGATGCGCATCTTTACGCTGGAAGTGGTGGAACCGTCGGACATGCGGGACGCGGTTTAGCAGGATTGGACGCGGAAGGAAGCGGGAGTCTGGCGCGCACCGCGCCGCGCCCGCCGCCCGCCCGGCGAAGGCGGGGACGGCGGGACGGTCCCGGTCCAATCCGGGGATTATTCCCTAAGTGGAACCACTCCCGTCATATCCCTCTATAATGAACCCCGAGGGGAGGATTGAGGATTGGATCAGCGGGAGGCCAGCGTCCGCGACGCCATGCGCGTCGCGAAATGGATCTCCACGGCCTTGCGCACGCTCTGCGCCACTTTCCTGCGCCCTTCGTCCGAGGCGAGGAAGGCGGCGTCGCCGTCGTTCGAGATATAGCCCGTCTCGAACAGCACCGAGGGCATGTCCGGCGCCTTGAGCACGATGAGCGAGGCCATGCGATGGTAGTTGGCCTTGATCGGGATCAGCGGCTGGGCTTCGCGGCCGAGCAGCCGGGCGAAGCTCGCCGAGGCGTTCATCGTCTCGCGCTGGGTGAGGTCGATGAGGATCGAGGAGATGTCCGGGTTCTGCGTGCCGAGGTCGACGCCGGCGATGATGTCGGCCTTGTTCTCGCGGGCCGCCAGCCGCGCCGCTTCCTTGTCGGAGGCGACTTCGGAGAGCGTGTAGATGGTTGCGCCCGAGGCTTCGGCATTGCCGGCGCTGTCGCAGTGCACCGAGATGAACAGGTCGGCGTTCAGCTTGCGTGCCAGGCCGTAGCGCTCCTGGAGCACCAGGAAGCGATCGTCCTCGCGGGTGAGCGCCACGCGCACCCGGCCCGAGGCGAGCAGCGCGTCCTTGATCGCCAGCGCGGTCTTGAGCGTCAGGTCCTTCTCGCGCAGGCCGCCCGCGCCGATCGCGCCCGGATCGTGCCCGCCATGGCCGGCATCGATCACGACGAGCGGGCGATCGGACGCGCCATAGACGCGCGGCAATGCCGCCGGCGGCGCGCGCCGGGGCAGTGCCATCGTCTCGCTGTAGCGGCTGTGCCCGGCGGGCTGCACATAGGAGAAGGGCGGCAGGAAGCGTATCCGCCGCTCGGCCGCGGCGCGCGCGAACTGCGCGTCGTCGACGGTGCGCAGCTGCAGCGTGAGCGTGCGGCCGTCGCGCCCGAAGCTGCCTTCGGTCACGATTGCCGGCCGCGCGAGATCGAGCACGATCCGCGCGCCTTCGGCGCCTTGCGAGCCCTGGCGGATGGCCGCGACCGGCCCTTCGGCATAGGCGCGGTTGCCCGGCTCGGCGCCCCTGGCGTCGAGAACGATCCGTTGCGGTCCCGCAAGCATGAAGGCGCTCGCCTGTGAGACGGGCTCGTCGAACCTGACGATCACCCGGTCACCCTTGACTCGCACTTCCTGCACGACGCCCGCCCAGCTGGGAACTCCGGTCAACCAGCCGGAGAGCAAGGCGAGCAGGAACAGCACCCTGACGCTATGCCGCGCCGGGGCTCTGGGGGTCCAGCCCAAAACCATGATTAGATACTCTGACTACGCGTCTGCCCTGACGAGCCCGGACTAGGCGGCGCGCCTCAAATCGCCGTGAAACGATGCGGTTAATTTATGATTCGGCATAATTTTGCCGGCAGGGCGGCAAGGACTTGCCGGTTGGTGCCAAGGTTGCCGCGCCGCCGCGGTAATGCTAGGCAGCCTCGCCCGGCCCTTGCGCCGGCTCTTTCCCGCGGCCACATCTTGCCGCGACAGTTCAGGTTGAAGCTCGCATGAGGCAATTTCCGCAACGTCTCCACCGACCGGCCCCGATGGCCGGCCGCGGGTTGGCGGCGGAGTCGGCGGACCACCGGTTCGCGCGTGCCCTGCGAGCAGCAGCAGTTTTCGAAACCCGCGAGACCACCGCCGGCGCCGCCGGCCAAGGCCGCATTGTATGTCGCGCGCCTGCGCGAGCCCTCCGCAACATCAATCCAGAGGGCTGGGGCCGGCGCGCCCGGAGAACAATAAATGACCATGCGTATGCTGATCGACGCACGCCACCGGGAGGAAACCCGCGTGGCGGTCGTCAAGGGAAGCCGAATCGAGGAGTTTGATTTCGAGTCCGCCGAGCGCAAGCAGCTCAAGGGCAACATCTATCTGGCCAAGGTGACTCGCGTGGAGCCGTCGCTCCAGGCGGCGTTCGTCGATTATGGCGGCAATCGCCACGGCTTCCTGGCCTTCAGCGAAATCCATCCCGACTATTACCAGATCCCGAAGGAAGATCGCGAAGCGCTGCTTCGCGAAGAGGCCGAGCACGCCGCCGAGGAAGCCGCGCTGCGCGCCGAGGAGGATGGCGACGAGGACCACGACCACGACCATGACGAAGGTGGCGTGGAAGTCCTCGAGCGTCCGCACGAGGACGAGGACGGCGAGGACGAGGCCGAGGCAGAGGCAGAGGGCGGCGAGGAGGCCCGCGAGGGCGGCCGTTCGCGCAAGCGCCGCGGCAAGGGCAATGGCGGCGAGGACAGCCCGGCCGAGGCGCTGCGCCAGCGCCGCATGAACCTGCGCCGCCGCTACAAGATCCAGGACGTGATCCGCCGCCGCCAGGTGCTGCTCGTCCAGGTCGTCAAGGAAGAGCGCGGCAACAAGGGCGCGGCGCTCACCACCTATCTGTCGCTCGCCGGCCGCTACTGCGTGCTGATGCCGAACACCGCGCATGGCGGCGGCATCTCGCGCAAGATCTCGTCGGCCGCGGACCGCAAGCGCCTCAAGGGCATCATGGCGGACCTCAAGCTGCCGCCGACCATGGGCTGCATCGTCCGCACCGCCGGCCTTCAGCGCACCAAGGTCGAGATCAAGCGCGACTTCGACTATCTCGCCCGGCTGTGGGACGGGATCCGCGAGAACACGCTCAAGTCGACTGCGCCGGCGCTGGTCTATGGCGACAGCGATCTCCTGAAGCGCGCGATCCGCGACATCTACAATCGCGACATCGACGAAGTGATCGTCGAGGGCGAGGACGGCTATCGTCAGGCCAAGGACTTCATGAAGCTCCTGATGCCGAGCCACGCCAAGAAGGTGAAGCAATATGCCGATGCGGTGCCGCTGTTCCAGCGCGCCGGCGTCGAAGACCAGCTCTCGGCGATGTACAATCCCGTCGTCCAGCTGAAGAGCGGCGGCTATCTGGTGATCAACCCGACCGAGGCGCTGGTCTCGATCGACATCAACTCGGGCCGCTCCACGCGCGAGCACAATATCGAGCAGACCGCCACCGCGACCAACCTCGAGGCCGCGCACGAGATCGCGCGCCAGCTGCGCCTGCGCGACATGGCCGGCCTGGTCGTGATCGACTTCATCGACATGGATCACGGCTCGAACGTCCGCAAGGTCGAGAAGGCGATGAAGGAGGCGCTGAAGAATGATCGCGCCCGCATCCAGGTGGGCCGGATCAGCGCGTTCGGCCTGATGGAGATGAGCCGCCAGCGCCTGCGCACCGGCGTGCTCGAGGCGTCGACCGTGCAGTGCCCGCATTGTGAAGGCACCGGCCTAGTCCGCACCGCCTCGTCGGCCGGGCTTTCCGCGCTCCGTCTCATCGAGGACGAGGCCGCGCGCGGCCGCGGCTCGCTGATCACGCTGCGCGCGAGCCAGGAAGCCGCTTTCTACGTGCTCAACAAGAAGCGCGCCGACATCGCCGAGATCGAGGATCGCTACGGCGTGACCGTCGAGATCCTGTCGGACGGCGAGCTCGAGGGCGCGCGCATGTCGGTCGAGGCCTCGGGGCCGCCGCCGGCGCATGCGCCCAGGTTCGAGAAGCTCATCGAGGAACCCGAGGACGAGGATTACGTCGAGGAAATCGACGAGGAAGAGGAAGAGCTGGAAGCCGAGGCCGAGGGCGATCGCCGCGAAGGCCGGGGCGAGCGCGAGGAAGGCGACGGGCGCGGCAAGCGTCGCCGCCGTCGCCGCGGTCGCGGTCGCGGTCGCCGCGAGGAGCTCGGCGAGGGCGCCGAGGGTGAGGCCGAAGAGGCCGGGGCCGAAGCCGAGGCTGGCGAAGCCGTGGAAGGCGAAGAGGGCGAGGAAGCCCCCGCGGTCGAGGGCGAAGCACGTGACGGCGGCCGCAAGCGCCGCCGCCGTGGCCGTCGCGGCGGTCGCCGTGGCGATCGCGCCGAGGGCGGCGAGGAGGCCGGTGACGAGACGGACGAGTCCGAAGCGCCGGTGAGCGAAGTCGCGGAGGCAGTCGAGGCGGCGCCGGAAGCAGTCGTGGAGGAAGCGCCGGCCAAGCCGAAGCGCACGCGCCGGAAAAAGGCGGAGGCCGTCGAGGCCGAAGCCCCGGCGGTGGTCGAGGCTCCGGCCGAACCCGCGCCGGAGCCGGCCGCGGAGGAAGCGCCGGCCAAGCCGAAGCGCACGCGCCGGAAGAAGGTGGAGGCCGTCGAGGCCGAAGCTGCGCCCGCGGTCGAGGCCGAAGCCGCGCCGGCACCCGAGCCGGTTGCCGAGGCGCCGGCCAAGCCGAAGCGTACCCGCAAGAAGGCGGCAGCCGCCGAAGCGGTTCCCGCGCCGGCGGCAGAGCCCGCGCCGGTGGCGCAGGACACCGCGCCGGTCGAAGCCGCCGAAGATGAAGCCGAAGGTGAAGACGGCACGCCGCGCCGCGGCTGGTGGCAGCGCACGTTCGGCGCCTGATTCGCGGGGCTGGAAAAATGGGGCGCCGGTCCGATGGGCCGGCGCCCTTTTTCATGGCTTCACGCGCGGTTCATCGGTGCGCACGCACGGCCAATGCCATTGATCGCAGTCGGGAATCAGAGGATAGGAACGGCCATGAAGCGCATCCTCGCCCTGTTCTCGGCCGTCTTGCTGCTCTGGATCCAGCCCGCCGCCGCCCAGTCGATCCTGCGCGATGCCGAGACCGAGGCGCTGCTCAACGACATGGCAAGGCCGCTGTTCGTCGCGGCCGGCCTCTCGCCCGCCAATGCCAAGGTGGTGCTGATCAACGACAATTCGATCAACGCTTTCGTCGCCGGGGGCCAGATCGTCTATGTCCATTCCGGCCTGATCGACGCTGCCGACAGTGCCAACGAAGTGCAGGGCGTGATCGCGCACGAGATCGGCCATATCGTCGGCGGCCATGCCGTGTTCCAGAATGACGGCGGCTACACCAACATCTCGATCCTCAGCCTGCTGCTCGGCGTCGCCGCGATGGCGGCGGGCAGCGGCGAGGCGGGCACCGGCATCCTGATGGCCGGCCAGCGCGCCGCGATCGGCAAATATCTCGCCTTCAGCCGCGTCCAGGAAAGCTCGGCCGACGCTGCCGGCTCCCGGTTCATCAACAGCGCGGGGATCAGCGGCAAGGGCATGCTGAGCTTCTTCAACAAGCTCACCGCCCAGATGCACCGCTACGGCTATTACGCCACCAATCCCGAAGTCGATCCGTTCGCCCAGACCCACCCGATGTCGCAGGACCGCGTCGAGACGCTCAAGGCGGACCTGATGAACGCGCCGAGCTGGAACAAGCCGCTCGACCAGGATCTGGAGCGCCGCTTCAAGCGCGTCCAGGCCAAGCTGCGCGGCTATGTCAGCGATCCCAAGGACACGCTGGCCAAGTATCCGCTGAGCGACCAGTCGGTGCAGGCGCATTATGCGCGCGCCTACGCCTATCACAAGTCGGGCTATCCCGAGCAGGCGGCGGCGGAGACCCAGGCGTTGGTCAAGGCCGCGCCCAAGGATCCCTATTTCCTCGAGCTCGAAGGGCAGATCCTGCTCGAATCGGGCAATCCCCAGGACGCGCTGGCGCCGCTGCGCGAGGCGACGTCGCTGTCGGGCAACCAGCCGCTGATCGCCTCCACGCTCGGCCACGCGCTGCTCGCCACCGAGAACAAGGCCAATCTCGCCGAAGCCGAGCAGGTGCTGAAGACCGCCGTGGCGCGCGACAAGGACAATCCCTTTGCCTGGATGAACCTGGGCACCGTCTATGATCGCAAGGGCGACGAGCCGCGCACGGCGCTCGCCACGGCCGAGCGGGCGCATCTGATGGGCGATGTCGGCACCGCGCTGATGAGCTCGCGCGCCGCCATGGCCGGGCTCCCGCAAGGTTCGTCCGACTGGGTGCGCGCACAGGACCTCAACATGGTCTCCCAGACCGCCTGGGATGAAATCCGGAAAAAGAAGAAGGACCGATAGGGGCAATGATCGAACGGCTTCTGCGGTCGCCGCTGGCGCTGGCCGGCGCGTTCACGCTGTGCGCGCTGGTCGGCGCAGGCATCTTCGCGGGCATCCAGGTGGTGGTCCCGGGCATGGGCCCGCGCGGCGAAGTGGAGCGGGTGGTGCACGACTATCTGCTCGCCCATCCCGAGGTGCTGCTCGAATCGGTCGAGCGCTACAACCAGAAGCAGAGCGCCCGGGCCGAGAAGGCGCAGGCCGAGGCGGAGGCCGTGGCCAGCAAGGCGCTGCCCGGCGAACTGGCGAAGCTGCAATCGCCCTATGCCGGCGCCTGGGCCGGCAATCCGAAGGGCGACGTCACTCTGGTCGCGTTCATGGACTATGCCTGTGGCTATTGCCGGGCGAGCCTGCCCGCGATCGCGGAGCTGCTGAGGCGCGATCCGAACGTGCGCGTCGTCTATCGCGAATATCCGGTGCTGGGCCCCGACAGCCTCGTCGCGGCGCGCTGGGCGCTGGCCGCGGCCGAGCAGGACAAGTTCCCCGCTTTCCACGACGCGCTGTTCGCGACGGACGGGCCGAGCGCGGGCAATATCGAGGCGGCGGCGCGCAAGGCCGGGCTCGACATGGACAAGGCGCGCCAGGCGATCGGCTCGAAGGCAGTCGAAGGCGAGATCATCGCCAACCACAAATTCGGCCAGAAGCTGGCGATGACCGGCACGCCGAGCTGGGTGATCGGCGGCAAGCTGCTCTACGGCATGCGCGAATATGACGGGCTCGCCGCCGCGGTGGCGGAAGCGCGGAAGAAGTAACCGACGATGGCGGGGCGCCGTCGCGGACGGCAGTGTTCCGCCGCCTCTCCGCCACGTCCTTCGGGCACGATCCCCCTCTCCCAGCGAGCCGGGGCGAGGAATTAAGTCCGCTGATTTTTGTACCGGCCGGTTGCCGCGATGCGGCGGCGCGCTTACCTAGCGGGTCCTTTCCCGGCCGGGGGCACCATGACTTCCATTCTTTCGATTTCCCAGGTCAGCAAGACCTATGGGTCGGGCCACAGGGCGCTCGATCACGTCGATCTCGAGATCCGGCGCGGCGAGATATTCGCGCTGCTGGGCCCCAATGGCGCAGGCAAGACCACGCTCATCTCGATCATCTGCGGCATCGTGACGCCGAGCACCGGCACCATCCTGGTCGACGGGCACGATGCGGTCCGCGCGCCGCGCGCCGCCCGCTCGAAGATCGGGCTGGTCCCGCAGGAGATCGCGGTCGACATGTTTTCCACCGTCGGATCGGCGCTGCGCTTCTCGCGCGGCCTGTTCGGCAAGGCGCCCGACCAGGCCTATTGCGACCAGGTGCTCAAGGACCTGTCGCTCTGGGACAAGCGCGACGCCAAGATCATGGAGCTGTCGGGCGGCATGAAGCGCAGGGTGATGATCGCCAAGGCGCTGTCCCACGAACCCGACATCCTGTTCCTCGACGAGCCCACCGCCGGCGTCGACGTGTCGCTGCGCCGCGACATGTGGAAGATGATCGGCAAGCTGCGCGAGCGCGGCACCACGATCATCCTGACCACCCATTATATCGAGGAGGCCGAGGAGATGGCCGACCGGGTGGGCGTGATCGACAAGGGCAAGCTGCTGCTCGTCGAGGAGAAGGCCGCGCTGATGAAGAAGCTCGGCAAGCGCGAGCTCGACCTGTCGCTGGTCGAGCCGATGGCGGCGATCCCGGCCGGCCTCGAGGAGTGGCACCTCAGCCTCGAGGACGAGGGGCACCGGCTGCGCTACACCTTCGATGCCCAGGCCGAGCGCACCGGCATCCCTTCGCTGCTGCGCAAGCTCGGCGAGATGGGCATTGCGTTCAAGGATCTCGACACTTCCAAGTCGAGCCTGGAGGATATCTTCGTCGGGCTGGTCGAGCATCGGGAAACGTCGAACGAGGGAGCCGCGGCATGACCGGCATCAACTTCCACGGCATCTGGGCGATCTACAAGTTCGAGATGGCGCGCACGCTGCGCACGCTCTGGCAATCGATCGTCACCCCGGTGATCACCACCGCGCTCTATTTCATCGTGTTCGGCAGCGGCATGGGCAGCCGCATCCCGTCGATCGAAGGCGTGCCCTATGGCAGCTTCATCGTGCCCGGCCTGATCATGCTGTCGCTGCTCACCCAGAGCGTCGCCAATGCATCGATCGGCATTTATTTCCCCAAATTCACCGGCACGGTGTTCGAGCTGCTCTCGGCACCGATCTCGGCGGTGGAGCTGGTGATCGGCTTCGTCGGCGCGGCGGCGACCAAGTCGGTGGTGATCGGGCTGATCATCCTGCTCACCTCGGGCCTGTTCGTGCCGCTCCGGGTCGATCATCCGCTGGCGATGCTCGCTTTCCTGCTGCTCACGTCGATCAGCTTCAGCATGTTCGGCTTCATCATCGGCATCTGGGCCAAGGGCTTCGAGCAGCTGAACCTGGTGCCCGCGCTGATCCTGACTCCGCTCACCTTCCTGGGCGGCAGCTTCTATCCCTTGAACTTCCTCCCCGAGCCCTGGCGCACGGTGAGCCTGTTCAATCCGGTGGCATATCTGATCAGCGGCTTCCGCTGGGCGTTCTTCGGCGATGTCGGCGATATCGACGTGCGCTGGAGCCTGGGCTTCGTCGCGGCCTTCCTGGCGCTGTGCCTCGGGCTCATCGTCACGATCTTCCGCACCGGCTACAGGCTGAAGAACTGATGCAGCCCTTTCCGCTGGACATCTTCACCGAGCCCGAGGACGTCGATCCGGACACGCTCGCCAATCTGGGGCCGCTGGCGCCGCTCGCCGGCCGCTGGGAGGGCAGGAAGGGCGTCGACATCAATCCCAAGGCCGACGGCCCTGAGCAGCGCGAATTCATCGAGCGGATCGAGTTCGTGCCGATCGACCCGCAGGCGAACGGGCCGCAGCTCTTCTACGGCCTGCGCTATCACATCCACATCACCACCGCGGAAGAGGACATCACCTTCCACGACCAGGTGGGATATTGGCTGTGGGAGCCGGCGACGGGCGTGATCCTGCAGACGCTGGCGATCCCGCGCGGCCAGGTGCTGCTCGCCGCCGGCAAGGGCGCGCCGGGCGACAAGGCGATCCGGGTGGAAGCGACGCGCGGGCAGACCAACTATGGCATTTGCTCGACCGACTTCCTCGAATATGCCTTCCGCACCGATGCCTATACGATCGACATCGCCTTCAACGACGATGGCGGCTGGAGCTACGACATCCACACCACGCTCGCAGTGAAGGGCCAGGGGGATTTCGACCATCACGACCGCAACACGCTGCACCGGGTAGGTGCGGCGCGGCCGAACCCATGGATGCAGATCATCGCGGCGAAGGAGCAGGGATAGCTGCCTTCTCCTTGCCGCTCCCCGGCGAAGGCCGGGGTCCGGCTGCCACGACTTTCGAGAGGGTTCGCGCTCTCGCCCGGTTCGTCGATGCCGGACCCCGGCCTTCGCCGGGGAGCGGGCTCGAATCGATCGGCGAGGCTAGTTCCCAACCACCGGCAGCATGATCGCCGAGCCGGCGCACACCTTCTGCGTCGCCTTCTGATAGTCGGCCGGCTTGGCCTTGTAGATGTTCGGCACGAAGGTCTGGGGGTTGCGGTCGATCATGGGGAACCAGCTCGACTGGATCTGCACCATGATCCGGTGGCCCTTCTTGAAGACATGGTCGTGGTCGCGCAGCGGGATCGACCAGTCGGTCACCTTGTTCGGCGTGAGCGGCGCCGGCTTCTCCATCGATTCCAGATAGCGGCCGCGGCGGATCTCCATTGCGATCGGCAGCTGATAGCCGTTGAGGCTCCTGGCATAGGCGCCGAGCGCGGTCGGCGGCTTCTCATAGTCCTCGGGGAAGACGTCGATCAGCTTGACGACGAAGTCGCTGTCGGTGCCGCTGGTCGCGGCCATCAGGCTGGCGGTGATCGCGCCGGTGACCGTCAGGTCGCCGTCGAGCGGGGCGCTGACATAGCTCAGCACGTCCGGCCGATACTCGACGAAGCGCTGGTCCTCGGTCTCCCACCAGCGCCAGTCCGGCGTCGCATAGGTGGCCGACATCGGGCGCGGGCGGAAGGGCACCGGATTGGCCGGATCGGAGATATACTCGCGGCAGCCTTCGCCCGTAGCCGGTGCCTGGAACGAGACGCTGCCATCGGCATGGAGGAACAGGCTCCGGCGTGCCGCATTGGCGAGCGGCCACTGGGCATAGGTCTTCCACTGCCAGCTGCCCGACTGGAAGCTCTTGAGCGCATAATCGGGCTTGGCGCCCTTGCCGTGCAGCCAATAGGCGAAGAACGGCGCCTCGACCTGTTCCATGAACTGGGTGCCGCTGTCGACGCCGAAGGGGATGCGGCCCAGCGCGTTGCCCGGCGAGCGCCAGCTGCCGTGATTCCACGGACCGGCGACCATCAGCGAGAGCTTGTCCGGATCATTCTCGCGCTGCTTGTAGAAGATCTGCCAGCTGCCCCAGGGATCCTCCTGGTCCCAATATCCGGCGACGTTGAGCGTCGGCACGGTGGTGCGCTTCAGCGTGTCCGACCAGACCTGCTTCTTCCAGAATTCGTCATAGTCGGGATGCTCGATCATCTCGCGATAGCGCGGCACCCGGCCCTTGAAATACTTCTCCTCGATGTCCGCCGGCGAGCCGGCCTTGAGGAACCATTCATAGGTGTCGTAGCGATCGTACAGGTCGATGCCGGCATTGGTCTTGTCGGCCTGGAGGCTGTTCACCCAGTCGCTGGCATAGGTCAGCCGCATTGCGCCCCAGCGGTGCAGGTCGTCATTCTTCCAATAGTCGGTCCAGGCGGCCTGCGGGCTGACGGCCTTGAGCGCCGGATGCGGGCGGGCGAGCGCGACGGCGGCGGTGAAGCCGGGATAGGAGACGCCCCACATGCCGACCTTGCCGTTGTTCGGCTTCACATTCTTCACCAGCCAGTCGATCGAATCATAGGCGTCGGTGGATTCGTCGACGGCGTTCTTGCCGGTCTTGATCTCGGTGGAGAGGGTGAAGGGGCCGCCTTCGGACTGGAAGCGGCCGCGCATGTCCTGCGACACGAAGATATAGCCGTCGCGCGCCAGCGCCGCCCAGTTGGCCGGCACGTTCTGCGGGGCACGGGCCGAGGCGCCATAGGGCGTGCGGCCGAACAGGATCGGGAGCGGACCCTTCTGGTCGCGCGGGCGCAGGATCACCGTGTGGAGCTTCGTCCCGTCGCGCATCGGGATCATCGCCTCCTCCATCACGAAGGGCGAGCCCTGCGTCTGGGCGGGAGCGGCGGGAGCGGCCTGGCGCGCCGGCAGGGCGGCGACCGGCGCGGCGGCGGCCGCCAGGGCGAAGAGACTGACCAACCGCATGCGCACCTCCCTCATGAACCGGTGCGCAGGGGTAGCCGGTGTGTTGCTCGTGTCAATCGGCGCTGCGACCAAAGCGGCGCTGGAGGGCGGGCCGCACGATCAGCGCGTTGAAGTTGATCACCAGGTGCACGGCGATCGGCAAGGCAAGGCCCATCGCGGCGAAGTACAGGGCCGCCAGCACCGTGCCCACTGCGCCGGTGAGCAGGATGCCGAGCCAGCCCTGGTAGCGATGCAGCCAGGCGAAGATCAGCGTCGCGGCAAGGAAGGCGGCCCAGGCCGGCGCGCCGCACAGGGCGAGGAGCAGCGGGAGGTAGAGGCGGAAGCAGATTTCCTCGCTCACCCCGGCGTTGAGGATCACCGGCAGGAGGTGGAGCGCCTCCGCGCGATTGCGCGGCAGCATCGGCGAGATGTCGAGCACGCGGCGGGCCCCGGCCGGCCGGCGGCCGCGCAGGTAGAGGAGCGTCACGCCGAGCGCGATGCCGCCGAGCACGCTGGCGAACATCGTGCCGAGAAACACGCGGTCGCCGACGGGAAAGACCGGGGCATAGGCGAGCAGCGGGGCGAATTCGGCGGGGAAGGTCCACAGCGCCTCAATGCGCCCGAGCAGCGCCAGTCCGACCAGCGGCATGCCGAGATACATGGCGCAGGCATTGCGCGCCCAGCGCAGAAAGGTGCGCTGGCGCCGCGCCGTATCCTCGATCTCGCGGAACCGGCGAAACGCACGCAGATCGTTGCGCTGGAACCAGGCGAGCACCCCCAGCGACATGATCAGCAGCACCGGCGCCACGAGCGCGTGCATCTCCTGCTCCCTCCTCCGAACCCGCAGCGGGATAGCGGCAGCGCGGCGCGGCGCAAGCATGAGGGAGTGGTTCAAGAAATGCGTAAATTGACTGGAGAGCATGGCAAATATCGCATGCAACTATATCGGTTCTTTCGTCGATTGACGTGCCAATTGTGTTGGTGGAACCCAGTGCAATCGCAGGTTATTGCGAGGCTTGGGGGAAATAGTCATGCATCTGACGCACAAGGCCGGCGAGCTGTCCGCGCGCTCTCTCAAATTCTTGAAGACCGACATGCTGGTGGTGCGCTGGATCGCGCAGGCGGCAGTGAATGTCGAGCTGTTCACCATCCCGCTCTACATGACCTCGCTTTATTCGATCACGGGCATGCACCCCATCACCAGCCAGGGGAACAGCTTCTACAAGGGCCGGCAATGGCCGGGCGCGAAGACCAGTGCGACCTTCGAGCGCAAGCCGGGCAAGCAGGGCGAGAACAAATACGCGTTCAATATCGTCTTCTCGGTGTTCATCCAGGAGATGCTCCATCTCCAGATGGCGGCCAACCTTGCCACTGCGATCGGCGCGACGCCCAGCTTCACTGCGACCGCGCTGCAGGATGCCCGCCATGGCTGGACCTGCTACGGGCCCAATCTCTCGAAAATCCCGGGGATCGTCGATCTCAAGGACACCAAGACCTATTCGAAGGTGGCGGTGAATGTCGGGCCGCTCGACGAGGAGCGTATCAACCTGTTCCTCGCGATCGAGGCGCCGCAGGAGACGGCCGAGGCCGACATCATCCACAACAAGGACAGATATTTCCCCAAGGTGCCGTTCGAGTGGAGCACCGAGAAGGAGCTCGACGCGCACATCATGTTCGGCTCGATCGGCTATATGTACCAATGCTATCGCGACTATCTCCAGATCACCTATGCCGACGGCACCCGGCTCTGGGATCATGTGATGGACGCGTCGGGCCAGCAGAACGACCTGTTCAACAATTTCAGCTTCCCCGGCCATCCGATGCGCGAGTTCATGGGCTTCGAGACCACGATCGCGATGACCGATCCGAACATCGCGTTCGAGCAGGCGCTCAACATGATGAACGCGATCACCGACCAGGGCGAGGGCGCGACGCTCGGCGCGCGCTGGGACGACAAGGGCAGGCGCCTGCCGGACGGCGCCGCCAAGCTGGTCCAGGGCGAAGTGAAGTCCACTTACTGCCCCGACCGGACCGCGCTCGCTTCGGACTATCCGAGCTATTCGCCGGACGGCAAGCTGATCAAGTCGGCCGATGCCGAGGCGCGTGCCGGCAATGACGGCATCGATCACTATTCGCGCTTCCGCAGGATCAAGGACGCGATCCAGGCCGGCACGATCGAGACCTGGAACCAGTCGCCCAAAGTGGGCAAATGGACGGCGAAGGACCTGACCACCGACGGCTATGATCCGAACGACAATCCCCATGGTCTGGCTTCGCCCGAGGCGATCGCGAACGCGCTCAACAGCCTGAAGAACGGCGCCGAGGCAGCGGCCAATTTCCAGAAGATGAGCCAGGCGGTGTGCGGCGCGATCAAGGGCGTCACCACCGTGCTCGACAGCTACTGGAATCCGGCCGGCGCCACCGTGGCCTTCCCCTTCCCGTCGATGTCGGGCTCGGGCGATCGCATGTCGACTGCCTGGGCGGTGTTCGGCAAGACTCCGGACCTGTCGGCGGGCGTCGGCCAGCCCGACGCGAAGATCGTCAACCATGCCTGTCAGGGCCTGGACGTGGCGGAAGTGGGTGGGAAATGGGGTGCCAACGCCTGCGCCCAGACTTCGATCTACCACACGTGCCGCGGCTCCAACCTGTGCAAGGGCCAGGGCGGCTGCGGCTTCGTCCAGCTCACCAGCGGCGGCGGCAGCTGCGGCGGGGCGAGCAGCGGCTGCGGCGCCGCTTCTTCCAAGACCTCGAACGCGCCCAAGGCGAGCCCGGTCGCCGGCGGCAGCTGCGGCTCGGCCGGCGGCGTGGCCGGTGGCGGCTGCTCGGCGGTGACGCTGCGCAGCTATGGCGGGCTGTGCGGCACGCCCACGCCTTCTCCCACGCCCACGCCTTCTCCCACGCCGAGCGGCCCGATGTACACTGCGCCGAGCGACAATATCTGCGGCGGCTTCGGTGGCTGCGCAGTGCCGATCTCGGCGCTCCAGCTCTATCCCAAGGCGGGCACGATGGAAGTCTGGGCACTGGCCGGCAGCGCCAAGCCGGTGCTTTGCGGCACGCCCAAGCCGACGCCCTCACCGTCGGGCTGCGGGGCTCCGCAGGCCAAGGCGGACCAGAATCTGTGCGGCACCCCGTCACCTTCGCCGTCGCCTACCCCCTCGGGCTGCGGCGCGCCTTCCTCGAAGAAGATCGCCACGATCGACTTCAAGGAAGGCGACAAGGTGGAGGACATCGCCTTCCAGGCCTTTGCCAAGGTCGTCGCCTACAAGGTCAACGGCGATCCGGACAAGCCGGTGCCGGGCCTGGTCCAGCAGGCGCCGAACGACCTGCGCCTCGCCTATCCGCCCTCGACCTAGGGGGCGGCACCGCGATGACGCAGCCCCGGCTCGGCCTGCCCAATCCCGGCGACGGGCTGGGGCTGCGCGAGGAGCATTTCCCGCACCTGATGTCGACGCCCCCGGAATCCTGGGGCGTCGACTGGTTCGAGGCGATCACCGAGAATCTGCTCGACAATGCCGGCTATGGCATGCGGGTGTTCGAGCATGTCGCCGCGCACCGGCCGGTGGTGTTGCACGGCGTGTCGCTGTCGATCGGCAGCACCGCGCCGCTCGACATGGCCTATCTCGGCAAGCTGCGCGCGCTGGCCGAGCGCTTCCGGCCGCTCTGGATCTCGGATCATCTGTGCTGGACCGGGGTGCAGGGCGTGAACAGCCACGACCTGCTGCCGATGCCGCTGACCGAGGCGGCGCTGGCGCATGTCGTCGATCGGGTGGGCCGGGTGCAGGATTTCCTGGGCCGGCCGCTGATCGTCGAGAATCCCAGCACTTATCTCGAATTCCGCGCCAGCCAGATGCCCGAGGCGGAGTTCCTCGCCCGGCTGTGCGAAGCGACCGGCTGCGGGCTGCTGCTCGACGTAAACAACGTCCATGTCTCGAGCTTCAACCATGCGCAGGATCCGCTCGCCTATCTCGAGGCGATTCCGGCGGCGCATGTCGTGCAGGTCCATCTTGCCGGGCCGAGCGACCATGGCACCCACCTGATCGACACGCACGACGCGCCGGTGCCCGACGCGGTATGGCCGCTCTATGCCCGGGTGTGGCAGCGCTGCGGGCCGGTTGCGACGATGGTCGAATGGGATGCCGATATCCCCGAATTCGAAATAGTCGCCGCCGAGCTGGCCAAGGCGCGGCGGGTGCGCGAGGGGCTGCCGCTTGCCGCCTGAACTCGCCGCGCTCCAGGATTGGATGCAGGACGCGATCCTCGCCGCCTCGGGTCGGGGGGCGCGCGAACACGTCCATGGTGACAATCGGCTCACCGCCGAAGACCGGATCCAGATTTATGCCCGTGGCTATCGCCAGCGGCTGATCGAGTGCCTGGAGCGCGAATATCCGTTGCTCGCGGCGCTGGCCGGGCCGACCGCCTTCGGCCTGTTCGCCCAGGGCTATATCGCCGCGCGCCCGTCGCGCAGCTACACGCTCTATGATTTCGGCGCCGGTTTCCCCGCGTGGCTCGATGCGTCGCGGCCCCCCGGCGGGGCGCAGGACGTCGGTGCGATCCCCGCCGCACTGGCGCGGATCGAGCGGGCCAAGGCCGAGGTCCACCGCGCCCATGGGATCGAGCGCGATGCGCCCGCCTGGCCGGAAATCGACCCGGCAATCGCCGAGCTGCTCGCGCTGGCCGGGGCGCGGTGCTGGTACCGGCCGGACAGCGCCCGGCTGCTCGCGCTGCCTTTCGATTTCAGCGAGATGCTCGCCAGCGGAGAGCCGGTGCCGCCGCGCCGCGGGCCGATGCTGCTCGCAGTGGTGCGGGCGAACTACCGCGTCGCCTGTCTGCCGCTCGAGCCTTGGCAATATGACTGGCTGGCGGTGCTGCCCGAGGAACGCGCCCGGGCGATCCCGCTGCCGGACGATGCACGCATCTCCCTGTGGCTGCCCTTTGCCGCCGCGCACGGGCTGGCAGCGGCGGGCTAGGGCGTCGCGAGCGCCGGTGCCTAGAGCCGGTGCTCGCCCTTCACCCAGCGGACCGTGCCCGAATGGGCGCGCATCACCACGCTCTCGGTGGTCATCTTGGTGGCGAAGCGCTTCACACCCTCGAGCAGCGAGCCGTCGGTCACGCCCGTCGCGGCGAAGATGCAGTCGCCCTTGGCCAGCTCGGTGAGGTCGTAGATCTTGTCGAGATCCTCGATCCCCCATTTCCGGGCGCGCTGACGCTCGTCGTCGTTGCGGAAGACGAGCCGGCCCTTGAACTGGCCGCCGACGCAGCGCAGCGCCGCGCAGGCGAGCACACCTTCGGGCGCGCCGCCCTGGCCCATATAGACGTCGATCGTCGTCTCGGGATCGGTGGTGGCGATCACGCCGGCCACGTCGCCGTCGCCGATCAGCACCACGCCGCAGCCGACTTCGCGCAGCTCGGCGATCAGCTTCTCGTGGCGCGGGCGATCGAGCACGCAGGCAATGATCTCGTGCGGTTGCACCCCCTTGGCGGAGGCGATCGCGCGCACATTCTCGGTCGGAGACTTGTTCAGGTCGATCACGCCCTCGGGATAGCCGGGGCCGACCGCGATCTTGTCCATATAGACGTCGGGTGCGTTGAGCAGGCCGCCCTTCTCGGCCACCGCCAGCACCGCCAGCGCGTTGGGCCCGGCCTTGGCGCAGATGGTGGTGCCCTCGAGCGGATCGAGCGCGATGTCGATCGCCGGACCCTTGCCCTGCGCCGCTCCTACCTTCTCGCCGATATAGAGCATCGGCGCCTCGTCGCGCTCGCCCTCGCCGATCACCACGGTGCCGTCGAGATAGAGCTTGTTGAGCGCGTCGCGCATCGCCTCGACCGCGGCGGCATCGGCTGCCTTCTCGTCGCCGCGGCCGACAAGGGTGGAGGCCGCGATCGCCGCGGCTTCGGTCACGCGTACCATTTCGAGGACGAGGACACGGTCGAGCGCGTGGCTGGCGGTCTGCGGCATGGGAATGGGATACCCCGGTGATTGGACTTGGAGGCGCGATTAGGCAGGGTAGTGACGCTTGTCGATGCCGCTAACGTTGTCAGCATGTGGTCGTCCCCAATTCTGTCATAACTTGGCGCTAGCGAAACGAAGTCCGGGGGCGGAGGATGTGCAAATGCTGATGATCGCCCTGCTTCTGCTTGCCCAGAACGAAGGCCAGTCGCCCGCCCAGGTGATGGAGACGCATCGCGAACGCTGGTCGGCCAATCCGGCGTGCCGGCGCGCGCGCGACGAGAACGAGATCGTCGTGTGTTCGCGGCGCGAGGCGGACAAATACCGGGTGCCACTGACGACGACCTATAACGGGCCCGACACCGATCAGGGGCGGCTCAACCGGTTGTTCGACGGCGCGGACGGACACGCGCCGTGCGGCGAGGGCGCGTTCCTGGTGCGGTGCGGCTTTGCGGGAGTGACGATGAGCGTCAGCGCGCGCGGCGTGCGGACGGTCCGCCGCGAACTGGCGCCTTGAAGAAGACCGGCGGCGGGAAAACCGGCGGCGCGGGAAACCGGCGGCGTGCCGCGCGTTGAGTGCGGTGCCCCTTTTCGGAGACCCGGATGCTGTTGCTCGCCTTCGCCCTCGCCAATGCCCTGCCTGCCGCGGAGCCGCCGCAGCATCGCCGCAAGGCCAGGGCGCGGGTGACGCACGTCACCAGGATACCGGACCGTGCCGCCCCGCGGCCGCGCAACCTGTCCATCACGGTGCCGGCCGATCCCGACAGGCGCTACCGGCTGCCGCTTCCCAGCAGCGAAGTGACGGACGCCAAGCGCGATGCCGTGCGCAGCACGGGCATGGCCTGCGGCACCACCGGCGCGCCGGTCTGCCCGCACAAGGGAACACAGCTGCTGAAGAGCAGCATCGACTGAGTGCGGACCCTAGCCGGCCAGGATGTGCATCCACATCGGCTCGCCGGTGAGGCTGGCGGAGCCGCGCAGCTTGTCGAGCGCCTGGGACACCGCGCGCTCCGGCCCTTCATGGGTGACGATGGCGACAAGCACGCTGCCGTCGGGATTGGCGCCGCGCTGCATCAGGCTCTCGATCGAGACGCCGGCGTCGCGCATCGCCGCGGCGATCTCCGCGAGGACGCCCACCTTGTCCGCCACGGTGAAGCGAACATAGGCGCGGCTGGTGCGCTCGCCGGCATCGGCGGCATCCTGCGCGGCGAGCGCCGCGGCGGGCATCGCATAGGGGTGGCCGAATTCGCCGCGGGCAATGTCGATCAGATCGGCCACTACGGCGCTCGCCGTCGGGCCGTCGCCGGCGCCGGCGCCCTGGAACAGCAGCCGGCCGACGAAATTCCCCTCCGCGACCACGGCGTTGGTGGAGCCCGTGACATGGGCGAGCGGGTGGCCGAGCGGCACGAGATGCGGATGCACGCGCTGGAACAGCCCGCCCGGGCCGGCATCGGCGATGCCGAGCAGGCGGACGCGATAGCCGAGCGAGGCGGCCTCGGCGATGTCGGCGGCAAGGATGTGGCGCACGCCGGTGATCGCGACCCGGTCGAACGCCGGCTGGGTGCCGAAGGCGAGGCTGGCGAGGATCGAGAGCTTGTGCGCGGCGTCGACGCCGTCGATGTCGAAGCTGGGATCGGCCTCGGCATAGCCCAGGCGCTGCGCCTCGGCGAGGATCTCGGCAAAGTCGCGGCCCTCGGCTTCCATCTTGGACAGGATGAAATTGCAGGTGCCGTTGAGGATGCCGTAGACGCGGGCGATCTCATTGGCCGCGGCGCCTTCGCGCAGGCCCTTGATCACCGGCACGCCGCCCGCCACCGCGGCTTCGAACTTGAGCGCCAAGCCGGCATCCTCGGCGGCGCCGGCGAGCTCGAGCCCATGATGCGCGATCATCGCCTTGTTCGCGGTGACCAGGCTCTTGCCGCCGTTCAGCGCGGCGCGGGCGAGGGCGAGGGCGGGGCCGTCCGAGCCGCCGACCAGCTCGACCACCACGTCCGCCCCGGGATGGCGCGCCAGCTCGGCAGTGTCGTCGACCCAGTCGAAGCAGGCGATGTCGATGCCGCGATCCTTGGTCCGGTCGCGCGCCGAGACCGCGACCACTTCGATCGGCCGGCCGGCGCGGCGGGCGATCAGCGCCGCATTCGCGTCGATCAGGCGGATCACGCCCGCGCCGACGGTGCCCAGGCCTGCAAGTGCGATACGAAGCGGTTCGGTCATTCGGCTCAATCCTCCGTCCTGCTGAACTCGTTTCAGCATCCAACCCGCGGCCGGAGCCGCAGGTTCGGCCCTAGCGGCACCTTGGACCCCGAAACAAGTTCGAGGTGACGGAGGATTTCTTTGCGCCGCCTTACTTCTTGATCAGCCCGATCTCGACGAGCCGCTCGTGCAGATAGTCGTGCGCGGTGATCGGCGTGGGATAACGGTCCGGGCTGTCCGCGGTGATCGTCGACGGCAGCGTCTCGATCAGGAAGTCCGGCGCCGGATGCAGGAAGAAGGGCATCGAATAGCGCGGAGTGCCGCGGCGCTCGACCGGCGGATTGACCACGCGGTGAGTCGTGGACGGCAGATAATGGTTGGTCAGGCGCTGCAGCATGTCGCCCACATTCACCACCATCGCGCCTTCGGGCGGCTTGACCGGCAGCCAGCGGCCGTCCCTGTCGAGCAGCTCGAGCCCGGCTTCCTCGGCGCCGAGCAGCAGCGTGATCAGGTTGATGTCCTCGTGCGCGCCGGCGCGGACTTCGGGCGCATCGGCGGCGACGGGCGGATAGTGGAGCAGGCGCAGCACCGAGTTGCCGTCCCTAACCGCGCGATCGAACCAGTCGGGCTGAAGGTCGAGATAGCGCGCGATCGCCGAAAGCAGCCGGTCGCCGGCATCGTCGAACGCCTGGAACAGCTCGAGGAAGGTCTCCTTGAAGCCCTCGGGACGATCCGGCCAGATGTTCGCGGCCATGTCCTGCTCGAAGCGATGGCCCCTGGCCAGCTCGCGGCCGACGTGCCAGAATTCCTTCAGGTCGACATATTGCGCACCCTTGGCAATCTCTGTCTTGAACGGCGTGTAGCCGCGCGCGCCGCCGCCGCCTTCGACGAAATAGGCGCGCTTCTCTGCCTCGGGCAGGTCGAAGAACGCCTTGGTCATCGCCCAGGCGCGATCGATCAGGTGCTGCGGCACGCCATGGTCGGCGACCATCGCGAAGCCGAAGCGCCGGAAGGACTGGCCGAACTTCTGCGCGAACCCGTCCGGGTCGTTCGCCTGTTCGGCCATCGAGACGAGGGGGACCTCGTCGAGAACAATAGCCATCTAATGAGTCTCCTTGGGGTCCAGTTAGACCCGCCGGTGCCGACGCGACAAGGGGCGCGCGGGATGCGGGCCGGCGGACGCCGCCGGCGGCATGCCTCGACTCGGATCGGACGGCGTGCGCGGCTAGTCCTTGCCGGTCATCTCCATGCGCCCCTTCACCTTGTCGCTGCCGTCCGCGCTCAGGTCGAGCGTGAAGGTGCCGCCGTCCGACGTGGTGCCCGCGAAGCCGTCGCCGCTGGCCGCGAACTTGAAGCCTTTCCTGGTGAAGCCGTCGCGGAACCAGCTCTGGACGGCGGCGAGCGAGGCCGGGCTGGTGAAGTCGATCCGCACCTTGCCTTGGTCCTTGCCCCCGTCCTTACCGTTGCCGGGCTTGTCGCTGCCGGTGATGTGGAAGCCGGCGATCTCGGACTTCGGGTAGAGCTTCACGCCGTCGAGGTCGACGTCGTCGGCCTTCATCTTGATCTGCGGCACCTTGAAATTGCCCTCGAAGCCGTCGCCCTTGATCGAGATGGCGCCGTTTTCCATCCGGAAGCTGCCATTGTCGCCATCGTCCGACTTCACGTCGATCGTCACCGGCGTGCCCGAGCCGCCATTGCAGGCGGCGAGCGCGAGGGGAAGCAGCAGAAGGGGCAGGCGGCGCATCGAGGCTCTCCCGTGGTGTATCATTGATGCAACACACTAACGGAAGCGTGCGGTTGGCGCAAGATTGGGTGGGCGCAGGGATGGCGTTGGCTTTGGGGGGTGACGCGCGCGGCACGATGCGCCATTTGCGCCAGCATGGAAGAGCCGCACCTCACAACGCAAGCGCAGGGCAAGGCGCCGCTCGCGTTCGGCGAGTTCGTCAGCCTGGTCGCCGCGATGATGGCGCTCACCGCGCTCGGCATCGATTCGATGCTGCCCGCGCTGCCGGCGATCGGCGCGAGCCTGGGCGTCGACTCGCCCAATCACCGCCAATATGTCGTCACGGCCTTTCTGATCGGTTTCGCCTTCGCCCAGCTCGCCTATGGCCCGCTGTCCGACCGGTTCGGTCGCCGGCCGGTGCTGGCGATCGCGCTGACCTCCTATGTGGTGACCAGCGCCGTGGCGGCGCTCTCGGGCAGCTTCACGCTGCTGCTGATCGCCCGCGCGGCGATGGGCGCATCGGCGGCGGGGGCGCGCGTCGTCTCGGTGGCATTGGTACGCGACTGTTTCGCCGGCCGGGCGATGGCGCGGGTGATGAGCCTGGCCTTCATCGTCTTCATGGCCGCGCCGATCGTCGCGCCGAGCCTGGGGCAGCTGATTCTCTATGCCGGTTCATGGCGGCTGATCTTCTGGGGCGTTGCTGCGCTGGCGTGCCTGGTGGTGCTCTGGTTCTGGCTGCGCATGCCCGAGACGCTGGCGCAGGAGGCACGGCTGTCGCTCAGCCCGGCGCGCGTGCTTGCCGATTACGGCCTGATGCTGCGCGATCGCCAGGCGGTGGGCTATACGATCGGCATCATGCTGCTGTCGGGCGGCATGTTCGGCTTCATCGGATCGGTGCAGCAGGTGATGGAGGACGTGTTCCATGCGCCCGAGCTGCTGGCGGTGGTGTTCCCCTGCGTCGCCTCGACCATGGCGCTGGGCTCGTTCCTCAACTCGCGGCTGGTGATGCGGATGGGCATGCGCCGCATCTCGCACACGGCGCTCGCCGGAATGATCGTCTTCGCCGCGATTCACCTCGCGGTGGCCTGGGCCGGGTTCGAATCGCTCTGGAGCTTCACGCTCCTCCAGGCGCTGATGATGGGCTGTGTGGGCCTTTCCACTTCCAACTTCTCGGCGATGGCGATGGAGCGGATGGGCGAGATCGCCGGCACCGCGTCAAGCCTGCAGGGCTTCGTCACTACGCTCGGCTCGGCGCTGATCGGCGCCGCGATCGGCCAGTCGTTCGACGGCACCACCGTGCCGCTTTATGCCGGATTCCTGCTTATGGGCCTCACCACTTTCGTGGTAATCGCAGTGACCGAGCGCGGACGCATGTTCCGCCCCAGCTAGGGAACGCTCGGGCATCATCGCCGTTCGCACTTGGGAAGGCCCGCCGCCGTGGCGGGCGCGCAACGCGAGGACAGGCAATGGGTGGCTATCAGGTTCCGGGGCGCGGCCCGGGCGACGACGGGTTCGACGAGGAAGGCTATGACGAAAGCCAGCGCGCCGAGATCCTTGAGGCGACCACCGACGGCCCGAGCGACGGCAACGTCCTGACCGACATCGCGCCCGATCTCGGCGACGACGATGGCGACGAAGACGATCTGCGCATGGCCGACGACGAGACGGGCGAGGAGGATGACGACGCCGGCCAGAAGGCGCGGGCCATCTCGGAGGACGAGGCTCAGGACGATTTCGACGCGGACGATCTCGACGATGACGAGGATGGCGACCTGAGCGATGCCGATGAGGACGCGCTCGAGCCCTGAGCCTGGCTATTGACGGGCGCGCGGGGGCGGCGGAACATGCGGCCCCATGGCCAGCGATCCCCGGATAGACGCCTATATCGAAAGCCGTGCCGCGTTCGCGCGGCCGATCCTGTCATGGATTCGCGCGCGGTTCCACGCCGCGGTGCCGGAAGTGGAGGAGACGATCAAATGGTCGCATCCCTTCTTCACGCTCGGCGGCAAACCCTTTGCCAACATGGCCGCGTTCAAGGCGCATGCGAGCTTCGGCTTCTGGAACCGGCAGGATAATGAAACCGGCAAGGAAGGCGAGGCGATGGGCCAGTTCGGCCGGATCGAGTCGCTTGCCGATCTGCCCGAGGCCGCGGAAGTCGAGCGCCTGATCCGCGAGGCGGCGGCGGCGGCGATGGCGGAGGCGAAGCCCGCCCGGCCGCGCGCCGCGCCCAAGGGCGAAGCGGAAGTGCCGCCCGAACTGGCCGAGGCGCTGGCCCGCGACGAGGCGGCCGCGGCGGCCTTCAACGCCTTCCCGCCCAGCTGCCGCCGTGAATATTGCGAGTGGATCGCCGAAGCGAAGCGGGCGGAAACCAAGGCCAAGCGAGCGGCCGAGGCAGTCGCCTGGATGCGCGAGGGAAAGCGGCGGAACTGGAAATACGAGAATTGCTGAAGGCGCTCCCCGCTTCTCCCTGAAGCGGAGCGGCGGCATCCATATTGCCAATGTCCCCCGGCTATGTGATGTTACATCATCATAAAGAGGAGAGGTGCCATGATCCGTGCCGTCCGTGCTCGCCGCATTCCGGATACCGCCCCGATCGGTGCGATCAACATCACGCCGCTGATCGACGTGATGCTGGTGCTCCTCGTCGTGATCATCATCGCCATTCCGATCGCCTCGCACAAGCTGCCGGTCGATCTGCCTGCCGGACGGGGGACGCCCGATCCGCTGCCGCCCGCGGTGCTGGCGATCGACCGCCAGGGCGCACTCCATTGGAACGGCGCCGCGCTGCCCGACGCGGCGCTGCCCGAGCGGCTGGCGGCGCTCCGCCAGTCGGGGGCGAGCCTGCATCTGCAGACCGATCCCGAGGCGCGCTACGAACGGTTCGACGGGATTCTCGCCACGGTGAAGCGGGCCGGGATCACGAAGCTCGGCTTTGTCGGCAATCGGCCGCTCGAAGACTGATACTGGCGGAACGGGCGCGTCGGGCTATTCGTTACGCCCACGGACGAACGAGGAATTCCCGATGCGCCTGCCCCTGATCGCCCTGCTCGCGCTCGGCGCCTGCTCCAGCCAACCGCCCGTCGCCGACACCAATGTCGCGCAGACGGAAGTGACCAACATCACCGACGACGCCTCGCCCGCCCCGGTCGACAAGGCACCGGTCGCGGGCGAGACGGCGAAGTCTGTCGCGACCGGCGCCGGGCCGGCCGTCCGCTTCCGCTGCATGGACGGCGTGGGCATTGTCGCGCGTTTCGATCCGGACAAGGGCACCGTCGACGTCACGCGCGCCGGCCGGGTGCACACGCTCGAGCAGCAGCGCATGGCATCGGGCATCCGTTATTCGGACGGGCAGACGACCTTCCAGGGCAAGGGCGACGACATGTCGTTCGAAGCGCCGGGCCAGCCGCCGATTGCCTGCACGGCGATCCACTGAGCTCTCGCGTGCCACATTGCCGGAGATGGTATCGCGATCCGCTTCGGCGCGTGGTCTAGCCGCCGGCGAAATTGGCCAGCACCGCCAGGTCGCTGTTGCTGATGTTCGTGCCGGTGGCGTCCTCGATCACGGCGGCGGCCTGGTGGCTTTCCTTGTCACCGAAGCCGATGAAGGTGACGGCGGTGAAGATTACCCCCGCGGCCCAGAGCAGGGCGGCCCAGCGGCTGCGGAAGATCCGGGAGGGGTGGCGCGGGATCATCGCGCCGGAATATCCGCAAGCGATGAAGGCTGCGCTTCCGAAACTGGTTAAGCTAGAAGGGCGGCATGGCTTCCTATAGCGCGACCATCACCGCCGGCCCCGGGGACATTGACGAGCTCGGCCATGTCAACAATGCGGTCTGGGTGAAGTGGATCCAGGACGTGGCGGTGGCGCACTGGCATGCGGTTGCCGCGCCCGAACACGCGCAAGCCTATATCTGGGTCGTGACCCGGCACGAGATCGATTATCGCGGCAATGTGGTCGAGGGCGAGACGGTGACGGCGCTCACCTGGGTTCCCGAGCCGCCGCGCGGGGCCCGCTTCGACCGGTACATGAAGTTCACCGGCGCGGACGGAAAGGTGCGAGTCGAGGCGAAGACGACCTGGGCGATCCTCGACCGGGCTTCGGGCAGGCTGATCCGCGTGCCGACGGACGTGGCGGCGCCGTTTCTCTCTTGATTCCTCCCCCAGCTTGTCTGGGGGAGGAATCAAGCATTATCCGCTGTTGCGCAGCGCGGTTGCGATCGCGTTGATCGAGAGCAGGATGCCCTCGCCGATCCGGGGGTCGTCCTCGCCGGCACGGTGGCGCTTGAGCAGCTCGATCTGGAGCAGGTTGAGCGGCTCGATATAGGGAAGGCGGAGTCGGATCGACGTCTCCAGGCCGGCATGTTTCTCCAGCAGCCGCGTCTGGCGCGTCGCCTGGAGCAGGCCGTCATGCGTCTTTTGCCACCCCTCGCGGATCCGGCCGAAGATCGCGTCGCGCAGGCCTTCGTCCTCGACCAGCGCAGCATAGTGCGCGGCGATCTCCATGTCGGACTTGGCCAGCACCTGCTCCATGTTCGCCAGCGTCGAGGCGAAGAGCGGCCAGGCCGTCGCCATCTCGCGTAGCAGGCCCTTGTCCTCGAACGCTTCCATCGCCTGGCCGACGCCGTACCAGCCCGGCAGCATGATCCGTGCCTGCGCCCAGCTGAACACCCAGGGAATGGCGCGCAGGTCCTCGATCGCGTCCGACTGTTTGCGGCTCGCCGGGCGGGAGCCGATCTTCAGGCCGGCAATCTCGGCGATCGGCGTCGCCTGGCGGAAGAAGCTGCGGAAGCCCTGGGTCTCGTAGACCAGCCCGCGATAGGCCTTGAACGCGCTGTCCGAGAGCTGGTCCATCGCCGCGGCGAAGCGTGTCGCATCGGACTTGCCCAGCTTCTCGGGCTCGAGGCTGGCGAGCAGCGTGGCCGAGGCCATCGCTTCCAGATTGGTGCGCGCGCTTTCGCGGGTGCCGTATTTCGCGGCGATGATCTCGCCCTGCTCGGTCACGCGGATACGGCCCTGCACCGTGCCCTTGGGCTGGGCGAGGATCGCCGCGAAGCTCGATCCGCCGCCGCGCCCCACCGCGCCGCCGCGGCCATGGAACAGCTGCATGCCCAGGCCCGCTTTCTCGAACACCGGCTTCAGCGCCGTCGATCCGCGCGAGAGCTGCCAGGTCGAAGTGAGATAGCCGCCGTCCTTGTTCGAATCGGAATAGCCGATCATCACTTCCTGATGCCCGCGCCGCGCCGCGATCGCGGAGACTTCGGGCAGGCCCAGCCAGGCATCCATGATCGCCGGCGCCCCTTCGAGATCGCTGATCGTCTCGAACAGCGGGATCGCCATGATGTGCGCCTGCGGCTCGTCCCCGGGAAGGTAGAGCCCGGCTTCCTTGAGCAGGATGTGGACCTCGAGCAGGTCGGACACCGACTGGGCCATCGACACGATATAGTGCGTGATGCACTGGCGGCCGTAATGTGCATGGGCCCGGGCCGCGGCGTGGACGATGGCGAGTTCGGACGCCGTCTCCTCCGAATATTCGGCATAGGGGCTGGTCAGCGGCCGCGCATTCGCCAGCTCCTTGCGGAGCAGCGCGACGCGCTCGTCCTCGGGCAGCGAGGCATAATCCTCGGCGACGCCGCCTGCCTTGAGCAGCTCGGCGATCACGCGCTCATGCACCGCGCTGTTCTGGCGCATGTCGAGTGTGGCGAGGTGGAAGCCGAAGGTCTCGACCGCGCGGATCAGCCGGCCGAGCGCGCCGCCGGTGGCGAGCGGCCCTTCGCCCTCGTCGGCCAGCGCATGGGCGATCGTCACCAGTTCCTCGCGGAACTCGCCCGGATTGGCATAGGGCTCGGCGGCAATCGCGGCAGGGCGCGGCGGGGCTTTGCCGGTGAGCTTCTGGTGGGTGGCGGCGAGCCTGGCATAGATGCCGGTGATCGCGCGGCGATAGGGCTCGTCGGCGCGGCTCCTGGCTTCGTCATGGCTGGCCTCGGCGAGCTTGAGCAGCGCCTCGCTCACCTGGACATGCTCGGTCGAGATGGAAAGCTCGGCGCCCAGCGCATGGACCGCGTCGAGATAATAGCCGAGCACCGCCTCGGCGGCGCGGGCGAGCGCGAATTGCAGCGAATCGGCAGTCACGAACGGATTGCCGTCGCGATCGCCGCCGATCCAGCTGCCGGGGCGCAGGAAGGATGGTGCGCGGCCGCCCAGCGCCCGGTCCCAGCGGGCATAGAGCGCGGGGAGGACGGGCAGGAAGATGTCGCGTAGATAGGAGAGCGCCGTCTCCACTTCGTCGGCGACGCCCAGCTTCTCGCGGCGCAGCACCCGGGTCTGCCAGAGCAGCGCGATCTGGCGCAGGATCGCTTCCTCGACCTTGTCGCCATCCTCGGTCTCGGCCACCCCGCGGTCGCGCAGCAGCATCAGCTCGGCGATCCGGTTCTTGTGGTCGATCATCGACTTGCGGCGCACTTCGGTGGGGTGCGCGGTGAGCACCGGGACGACGAGCGCGTGATCGAGCAGCGCCATCACCGCGTCGCGGCCGATGCCCTCGCCCGCCAGCCGCTCGAGCGCCGAGGCGATGTCGGCATCCTTCTCGGCCTCCACGCCCTGGCGATCCTCGGCCAGGTTGGCGAGCATCGAGAAAAGCATGAAGCCGCGCGTGAAATCGAGCGTCTCGTCCAGCGTCAGCCGGTCGAGCCCGCGGTCCACCGCCCCGGCGCCGGCAACGCCGCGCGCGCGATCGACCGAGGTGGAGCGGATATATTCGATGCGCTTGAACAGTTCCTCGCCGCCATAGGCACGGATCACGTTGCCGAGGAGCCGACCGAGGAAGCGAACATCCTCGTTGTTTGCGATCGCGAGGCTAGCCATGGGGCGCGTTGCTGCACTGCGAAATGTTACGAGGTCAATGCGAAAGCGCTTGGGGGCGCGTTTAGTTTCGCTTTCCGGTTCAGCGGGTGGTGACCTGGTCGTCTTCCAGCCATCCGGCCACGCCGGGATCATTCTCGATCAGCGCGTCCGGCACCGCGGATGCGGGGGCGAGGTCGCTGTCGAGCCCGAGCGAATCGGGAATCACCACCAGGGTGGTGCCGGGCCCCACCACGCCGGCGAGCGCGCGGCGAAAGGGGTCACTGCCCTGGAAACGTCCGGCATCGGGGACGGGGAGGCTGGCGACGGCACGGCCCTCGCCAGGCAGCGCCAGCCGCTTCCACCGATAGTCGCCCGCGACTACGTCCTGCAGCACATAGGCCTGGACCCGGTCGATCACGCCGTCGAACGCCACCGGCGCCGAGCCGATCTCGACGCCGCCGCGCAGCACCACCATCCGCCGGTCCGCGCCGCTCACCACGATCGAGACCGGGCCGGCGCGCGAAAGCTCGGGCCGCCACACGGCCGGGCCGGCGGAGAGCGCGGGTGACGCCGGATTGGCGCCGATGCGCAGCGCCGGGGCCTGGTTGGTGACGATCACGGTCATGCCGAGATCGGTCTGCTCGAACAGCAGCCGGGCGAATTCGTGCGGCAGGCGGATGCAGCCGTGCGAGGCGGGATAACCCGGCAGGTTCCCGGCATGGAGTGCGATCCCGTACCAGGTGAGGCGCTGCATGAACGGCATCGGTGCGTTCGAATATTTGCTCGAGCGGTGCCATCTCGCCTTTTGCAGGATGGTGAAGACACCGGTGGGCGTGCGATGGCCGGGCTTGCCGGTCGATATGGTGGAAACTGCGATCGGCACGCCGTTGCGATAGGCAACCACGCGCTGGGTGGCGATGTTGACCACCACCAGCATCGGGCCGGCCGGCGCGATCTCGGGCACCCAGATATATTGGCCGGGCCGGAGCCGCTCGACCGACGCCATCACGGTGCCGTCGTCGATCGGCTGCATCTGGGCGGCGCCCGCCGTGGCGAGCAGGCCGGTGGCGATGGCGAGGGACAAGGCCTTGATTCGCTTCGATCGGAGCAAGAATCACCCCATGCGATGACGTCATGCCATCGTATCAGCGCGGCGCCCCGGCGGAAATGGGTGGTTGCGGGAAAGCCGCCAGCCCCTAGCTTGGGCCCATGAGTCCCGCCGATGGCATCGCGAACAGGCTGCGCGGCGCGCTGATCGGCCAGGTGCGCGCGGTGTTCAACGATCAGGCGCGGGGCGAGAAGCCGGTCCGGCGCAGGCCAGAGGAGAGCCTGTTCGGCCCCCGATCGGTGGTGTGGCGCGTGCATGGCGACGTCACCACGATGATGGTGGGCGGGGTGACGGCGCTGCTGCTCCAGATGCTGCATCCGGCGGTGCTGGCGGGGGTGTGGGACCATTCCAGCTTCCGCGGCGACATGCTGGGGCGGCTGCGGCGCACCGCGCGGTTCATCGCGGTGACCACCTATGGCTCGGCGGAAGAGGCCGAAGCGGCGATCGACAAGGTGCGCGAGGTACACACGCGCGTGAAGGGCATGCTGCCCGACGGCACGCCCTATGCCGCCGACGATCCGCGCCTGCTCGCCTGGGTGCACGTGACCGAGGCGGTGAGCTTTCTCGACGCCTGGATCCGCTATGCCGAGCCGGGCATGAGCCTGGCCGACCAGGACCGCTATTTCGCCGATTTCGCCCGCATCGCCGCGGCGCTGGGCACCGATCCAATCCCGCGCAGCCGGGCCGAGGCGAATGCGCTGATCGCCGCGATGCGGCCCGAACTGGCCGTCGACGCGCGCACCCGCGAAGTCGCGCGCATGGTACTCGACCAGCCTGCGCCGAGCATGGCGGTGAAGCCTTTCCAGGCACTCACCTTCGGCGCGGCGGTGGACCTGCTGCCCGGCTGGGCGCGGGCGATGCACGGGCTTTCCGGCGCCGGGCTGGCGACGCCGGCGCTGCGCATGGGCACGCGGGGCATCGCCGGCACGCTGCGCTGGGCATTCCGTTAATCCTGGCCGGCGTCGGCCTCTTCTTCTTCCGCCAGGGCGAGCGAAACGGTGCCCCGGCCCCGGCGGACAAGGCCGATCTCGCTTGCGGCCGCGCGGGAAATGTCGATCAGCCGGCTCTTGTCCCAGGGGCCGCGGTCGTTGATCCGCACGACCACGCTGCGCCCGCTTGCGGCGTCGGTGACGCGTACGCGCGTGCCGAACGGCAGGCTTCGGTGCGCGGCGGTGAAGTCGCTGGGGTCATAGGTTTCGCCGCTCGCGGTGCGCCTGCCGGCGAAACGGTCGGCATAATAGCTGGCCTCGCCCGTGGCGATCGCGGCGGCGGGCGCCAGGCCAGGGGCGTTCGCATGGGAGAGCGCGCAGGGCGAAAGCAGCAACGCCGCAACGGCAAATGCCATCCCCCGCTCAGACCTTGCCCCCATTGAACCCCCCTCGTGTCGCCCCGGGGGCGGGCCTGCCGCCGATCGCTGAACAAATCCACACCGGCGGGCCGATACTGCGCCATATGGTGGTTGGGCGGCGACGAGCCGTGCCGCCGCTGCGCCGTCCCATTCCGGCGGTCATCGACGGAGCGGATGCGACTCAGGCCGCGTCGAAGGCCAGCGTGTAGGTGTAGCTGCGATAGGGCGTCTCCGATCCGGCCGGCGCCTCGGTGCGGTGGCGAACCAGGATCAGATAGATGCCGGCGTCGCCGGGGCGCAGCGTGAAATTGCCCTGCGCGTCCGATCGCGCCTGCGCGGCGATCTTCCTGCCGTCGTAATTGCCCGCGGCGCGGAACAGCGTGACTTCGGCATCGGCAAGCGGTTTGCCGTCGAACAGCAGCCGGAACTTCGCGTCGCTGCCCGCGGCGATCTCCGCCGGATGGGTGAGCGGCTGGATCTCCAGCGCGGTGCCGATCGGCCGCAGCGCCGCGGTGCTGGCCGCGCCGCGCGTCACATAGGCTTCGGCAAGCGTCGTGCTCTGCACGTCGACTGGGTGCGCACCGGCGGGCGGCGCGCCCTCCTCGCCGGCGATGATCCACTTGCCGCCGGCCTGGTACATCTTGCCCTTGCGGCCGAGCCGCTGGCCGGTGGTGAGGCGATAGGTGCCCTCGGCCGAGAGATCCGCCTCGAAGATGGTAAGATCGCGCAGATAGGTCGGCTTGCCGACCTCGCCGCGCGTGCCGTCGGGCCGGATGAAATGGAACGGCGCGTCCTTCATGCCGATCTCCGGCACGAACGCATCCTCGCCGAACGACGAAGTGACGGTGACGTGATCGCCCCTGCCCACGTCGAACAATGTGGGGAGCAGATAGGGCATGTGCGCCTGGGCCGCGGTGCCGAGCACCAGCGCGCCGAGCGCTCCCAGCAGGATGCGTGTGACGAAGCGCATGGCGGTCCCCTTCGAAGATTGCCGCGTCGCGCTAGAGTTTTTGCGATTAACTTTCAATAGCAGATATCGGCGCGAGGTTGCTCTTGCCTCACGCTGTCTCGCGGATCCGGTAGCGCCAGACGGCGATCCCCCCATAGACAAGCGTCAGCAGCGCGAGATTGGCGAGCTCGGCCGCTTGCTCGCCCAGCGTCGCGCCCATCTGGTTGATGCCCACCATCAGGCGGATGCCCGGCGTCGTCGGCAGCAGGCGCGCGAGGAGGGCCAGCCAGCCGGGTGTCGCCTCGGTCGGCCATGACAGGCCGGACAGGAAGAAGATGGGGACGGAGGTCACGATCCAGAGCTGGATCGGCCGCTCGCGCGTGCGAAAGAAGCTGCCGAGCGCCAGCGCCCCCGCCACCGTCGCCGCCACGAAGAGTGCGGCGGAAACGAGCAGCGCGGCCGGTTCCGCCTGCGCGCGCGGATAGTCCTGGAACCAGAAGACGAAGCCGGTGAACCAGGCGATGTTGGCGCAGCCGATGACGAAGAAGGCGAGTGCGATGCCGAGCAGGCTGCGCACCGCGAGGCCCTGTTTCCCCTGTTGCTCGCGTATCGTCGCGGCAAGCATGGCGAGGCCGATGAGCAGGGTCTGCTGGATGATCAGAAAGGCGACGCCGGGGAAGATCGTGCTGCCATAGCCTTCGCGCGTGTTGAACAGCGGGCGCTGGATCATCGCGAGCGGTGGCGGGGCGGGCGCGCCCTGCGCCATCGCCTGGTCGAGCGCGGCGTCGCGCCCCGCCGCGCCCAGCGCCGCGCCGACCCCGGCGAGCGCAGTCGAGGTGCGCAGGAGATAGGCGCCGTTGCCATAGAGCGAGACCATGCCCTGGCCGCCGGCAAGGATGCGCCGCTCGAAGCCTTCGGGGATCACCGCGATGGCGCTCACGCGCCCCTCCCGGAGCTGGCGCAGTGCGGCGGCGGGCGAGGCCGGGCGCGAGACCAGCTCCGCCTGCTGCACCGCGCCGATGCGGTTCGTCAGCGCGCGGCTGGTGCCGCTATGGTCCATGTCGACCACCGCCACCGGCATCCGTACCGGCACTTCGCCCGAATAGGCGGAAGGATAGAAGAAGGCGTAGAGGATGCAGGATCCGATCAGCAGCATCAGTGCCGAGCTGTCGGCGAAGATCGCACGGAAGGTGGCGAGGAAGGCGCGGCCGATCATCTCCGGCCCCAGCTTTCCGGCCGCCGCGCCGCCGCCAGATAGCGCGGCAGCCCGATGCCGCCGCCGACCAGCAGGAAGGCGAGCATCGCCAGTATCTGCCATAGCGATTGGCCGGCCGGCGCCCCCATGATCCATTGCTCGGCCAGCAGCCTGGCAAAGGCCGAATAGGGCAGCAGCGCGCTCCACAGCCGCGCGAAGCCCGATGCGGATTCGATCGGGAAGATCGCGCCGGCAAAGGCGAAGGACGCGCCGGCATAGAGCCCGGCGACCGACAGCGCCTTGCCCATCGTCAGCGTCAGCCCGACGACCAGCAGGGTCACGCCGACATAGGCGAGGTACATGGCGACATAGCCGGCGAGCAGCATCGCCACGCTCCCCGCGACCGGCCAGCCGCGCAGTCCGGCGGCATAGCCGATCGCCAGCAGCCCCCAGCCGGTGAAGATCGCGAGATAGGGAGCGAGCTTCCCCGCCACGGCGGCGGCGGCGCGCAGGCGGGGCTCCTCGCCGATCCAGTCGCCGATCGTCCCGTCGCGCAGTTCGCGGCCGAGCGCGCCCGCCACCGCGACCATGAAGATCAGGTGGAGCAGCGCGGGATGGATCAGCGCGACCAGCTGCAGCTCGTAGCTGCCCTGCGGATTGAAGAGCACGGTGCTCTGCACCGCGATCGGCGGACGGCGGACCTTGCCGGGCCCGAGCACGGCGGCCGCCTGGGTGGCGGCGAGCGTCGCCGCATAGCTCTGCACGACTGAGCCCACTTCGCGCAGCGCCGCGCCCGATGCCGTCGAATAGCTGGCATTGTAGAAAGTGGTGATGCTGGCGGTGGTGCCGCGCAGCACCGCGCGCTCGCTGTCCGCCGGGATGAGCACCACGGCATAGGCGCGGTTCGATCGCACCAGCCGCTCCGCTTCGCGCATGTCCCCCGGCCGCGCCGCGACACGCAGGCCCGGCGCCGCCTCCAGCCGCCGCGTCAGCTCGCGCGAGACGGCGCTGTCGTCCTGGTCGACCACTGCGATCGGCAAGCCGCGCATCACGCCGGCGGAGAGCTGGATCGCCACCACTGCCATCAGCAGCAGCGGCACCCACGACACCAGCGCGAGATCCCAGAAACTGGTGGCCAGGAACCGCACCTCCCGCCGCAGCGCGCTGCCGAAGGCGCTCGCCATGCCCGTCAGGCCGGCCAGTCGAACAGCACGGTCATGCCCGGCCGCAGCCCCTCGACGGGCGCGACCGGCACCACCCGTACTTCGAAGCTCTTGATGTCGAACCCGGTCGATTGCCGGGTAGCGCGCCAGGTCGCGAAATCGCCGGCCGGAGCGGTGTAGATCACGCGGAAGCGCGCCCGCCGGTTGGCGAGGGCGGGAATCGTGCCGCCGATCTCCTTGCCGCGCGCCAGCCCGCGCAGCTGGTCCTCGCGCACGTTGAGCGTCACCCAGGGATGCGCGGTGTCGGTCAGCATGAACACCGGGAAGCCCTGCGGCACCAGCTCGCCGGGCTGGGCCAGCCGCTTGCCGACCTCGCCATCGGCGGGCGCGGTGACGCGCGTTTCGTCGGCCGCCGCCTGCACTTCCGCCACGGCGCCGCGTGCCTGCTGCACCTGGCCGGTCGCTGCCGCCTTGTCCTGCCGCCGCGCGCCCGCGAGCGCGAGATCATATTGCGCCCGCGCCGCCTTGGCCTGTTCGGCGGAGGCCACGGCGTTGGTCCGCGCCTCGTCCGCCTTCTGCCCGGCGATCACGCCCTGCTCGTAGAGCCGCTGCGTGCGCGCGGAGGTGGTCCGGGCCAGCTCGGCCGCCGCCTGTGCCCGGCGCCACTGCGCTTCGGCCGCGCGGATATCCTCCGGCCGGGCGCCCTCGTCCGCCTTGCTCTCGACCGCCTGCGCCGCCGCCAGCGCACCGCCCGCCTGCTCGGACTTGGCGGCGACTTCCGGACTGTCGAGCGTGTAGAGCAATTGCCCGGCCTTGACCGGCTGCCCCTCCTCGACATGGAAGGCGGCGATGCGGGCGGTGACCTTGCTGGTGATGCGCATTTCGCGCGCGTCGACCATGCCCTGGATCTGGTCCGGCGCCGGGCGATAGGCCAGCCACAGGCCGAGCGCGAGCAGCACCGCCACCACCAGCCCCGCGATCAGCGCGACCGGGCGCCGCCGGGCAGGAGCGGGCGACGGGGCGGGGGCGGGGGCTTCGTCCTCGATCACGGTATCGGTCATGGGATCACCTTGTCGGCCCGGGCGAGATAATCGGGCATCCGGGCCATCTGGCCGCTCAGGCTGAGCAGCTGGGCGAGCGCCTGGACATAGTCGTTGGCCGCCTGGGCACGCTGGACGCGGGCGCGACCGAGCCCGAGCTGCGCGTCGATCACGTCGAGCGACGTGACCTGCTGCTCGCGGAAGGAAAGCGTCTGGAGCCGCAGATTCTCCTCGGCCGAGGCAAGCGCGCTGTCGAGCAGCAGGAAGCGCCGGCGCGCGGCCTCCGTCTCGCCCCATGCCTTGGTCACGCCGATCTCGAGCTGGGTGCGGGCCTCGCGCAATCCGGCCTCTGCCTGCGCCACCGTCTCGCGCGCCGCGTCCACCTGCTGCCGGCGGCCCGCGCCCGACATGAGCTTGTACTTCAGGCCGACGCCCACCGACCAGTCGGGGTCGGTGAGCAGCGAGTCGCGCCTGTCGAAATTATACTGGCCGAAGCCGTAGATGGTCGGCCGCAGCTTCGATTGCTGGATCGTCACGCCGGCGCGCGCCTGCTCCTCCAGCGCCTGCAGCCGGGCCAGCTGCGGGTGCGCATAGAGCGCGGCGGCCTTGAAGCTTTCGAGCGGCTCCAGCGGCTGCGAATGAACGCCGAGCGGGCTCAGCGGATGCACGCCGGCCGGCGCGCGGAGCATGCCGGCGAGCGCGGCATTGGCGGTGGCGAGGTCGGATATCGCCTTTTCATATTCGCGCGCCGCATCGTCGCGCGCCACTTCCGCCTGGAGGCGCTGCGCGCGGCTGATGAAGCGCGCCTGTTCGAGCTTCGCCGCATCGGCGACATGACGGTTGAGCCCGTCGAGCACGTCGCGGCGGATGCCCAGCGCCCGCTCGGCGAGTTGCTGCCCGTAATAGGCCTGCACCAGCTGGACGAGCGCATTGTCCACCGCGAGGTCGCGATCGGCCTTGGCCTGGGCGACCTGCGCGCGGGCGCCCGCCCGGGTGCCGGAGATCTGGCCGCCGGTGTAGAAGGGCAGGGTGGCGGTGACGATCGGCCGGGTGCTGGTCCGTTCCTGGCGGAACTTCAGCGGATCGCGGATGCCGAAGGATTCCGCCACCGGCGCCAGCGACCCCAGCGGGAGGTAGAGCGTCTTCTGATATTCGAGCAGCTGTGCCTCGACGTCCACGTCCGGCCGGCCGAGCGTGCGGGTGGCGCCTTCCTGCGCTTCCTTGCCGCGCAGATTGGCGGCGGCGGCCTCGATCGCGTCGGAACGCTGGAGCAGCCGGTCCTGCGCGGCGCGATAGTCCAGCGCCATCGGTTCGGACATTTGCGCGAGGGCGGGCGATGCGCAGGAAAGCGTAGATAGCAGCGACAACGCCAGGATGCGCATCGACAGAACTCCCGTCACGCCAGACGCGAATGATCCCGATCATGCCGCCTTTGTAAAGAGCGATCGGTCGCGGATCGGAGGAAATGGCCGGCCGCGCGAAGCGGCGGGAAGGCCAGCCCTCCCGCCGCCGGTCACGCCCCGCTATTGCGCGAAGAACTGCTGCACCACGGTGTAGCTGGCGCGCGGGGTGAGCTGGTCGGCGACACCGCCGGTGAGCCAGCCGTCGGTCGCGATCGCCGGATCGGTGGAGTTCCGGCCAACGGGCAGGACCGAGCAGAGGCCGAACCACTCCTCTTCCCAGCAGGTGTAGAATTGCGCGTTCGCCGGGCCCCAGGGGGCTATGGGGGCATCGCGGAAATCATGGACGCCGGCCGCCGTCTGGATCGTCGTCGCATCGGTCACCGACGGGTCCATCCATTTGTACCATTCGTCGGAGAATTCGAAGACCTGCACGCCCTGGAGGAGCTGGTTGGCGGAAGCGACCGAGTCGTTGCCCACCTGGAAGCCGGCCGCCGCCTGGAGATAGGCGTAGAGCGCGACCGCGGGGCCCGCCGCCGCCGGCGGATGTTTCGCGGTCCGCAGGTCGTCGAGCAGCGGTCCGTAGATCGTCGCGTCCAGCTGCACCCAGCTGGGCGGGGGCGGGGTGGGGTTGCCGGGAACCTGGGGCACGCCCTGGAAGAGCCAATAGTCGCCTGTGTCGCCTTCATAGACGACCAGCCCGCCGGCATTGTAGCCGGGATTGAGGGTGAAGAAGTTCGGCGACGTCCTGTCCGTGCTGGAAGAGGTGACGACCGCCAGGCTTTCCTGGCCCAGCACCGTGCCCTTGATATAGGGCGAGAGCGTCGCGGTGCCGGTGGTCGAATCCCAGGTCGCCTGCTCTCCATTGGGGTTCGCCACATAGGGATCGTTGCCGCCCAGCGGGCCGAAGCCGACGCCGTCGACCTGAGTGAAGCGCATCGCCTGGGGAATGCCGATCTCGCTCAGCACGACCGGCGCCATCGGCAGGCCGGCAGCCTTGCGCTGGCTCAGATAGGCGATGATCGGCGTGAGCGCGGTGGGCGCCGCATAGAGGTTCCAGCCCCATAGGTCGAGGTCGTAGACATCGGTGGCATAGGCCGGGCGGTTGTTGGCGGCGGTCGTGGTGATGTTGCCGTTGCTGTCGACATAGAGCGATTCGGTTGCCGGCGCGGGATCGGCCGGGTTCGGCGTCGAGACATATTGGCTCAGCTGGGTCTGCAGCGTCGCGATGTCGTCCTGCATCGCGGCAATCGTGAGCTTGTCCGGCGCGCCCTGTTTCAGCGCCGCGCCCACTGCGTTCAGAAAGTCCCAATATTCGCGATACGCATAGGTGCCGCTCGTGCCGGGCTGGTTGGTCTCGTTGGTGACGTAGAAGCCGGCCAGGGCGGGGTGATGGCCGTAGCTCTGGCCGAGCCAGGTCGCGGCATCGAGATAATATTGCTGGACCTGGGTATATTGATAGCCCGACGCGGGCGCCGGGTTCACCGAGTAGAAGGCCGTCGCCGACACGCCGACCGACAGGAAGACGTAGATCGGATCGACTCCGCCGTTCCAGCACATGTCGAGAAAGACGTCGTGGCAATAATGATACCAATAGGGCGGCGCCTGCTTGTCGCTCGCCCCCTCGGGCATGTAGGTCGGATATTCCTGGCCGTTGGCCGGGACGTAGCGGATCGGGCCGAGTGCGGTCCAGTCGATCGCGGCGTTGCCGGCCGAGGGCACCACCGGCGTGACGTTGCCCGGGGCCGACAGCGTGAAGGGCGGCATGTTGAAGCTGCCATAGACGCCGATATTGTTGGCGCCGAGCTTGCGGATCAGGCCGTTCGGCCCGACGTCGCGGTTCCAGATCGGCTGGTACATGATCATGGTGGTGGCATCGGTGCCGGGGTTCTGCATGCCGATGTAATAGAAGTCGCCCATCGGCGATCCGGCGGCGCCGCCGTTGATGTCGAGCGGCGTCGGCTGATAGCGGACGCCCTTGAAGACGAAGGGCTGGGGCGTTCCCGCGACGCCGGATGCGACCTGCGCGACCATCACCTGGCCGTTCGAGATGCTCCATGCCGTATCGGCATCCGGATAGAGGCCGGAATAGCCGATGGGCTGCTGGGGCGGCAGGGTGGGTGGAGGCGTGGCCATGATCTTCCTCTCGCTGTCGCCGGCCGCCGGTGACGGGCGCCGGTTCGAATGGGCAAGCGGAAAGACGCGCGAGATTCATGGGGGGAGGACCTGCCCCGCATGTGGAATCGGCCCCCGCCGCTCGCCGGCAGCTTAGGTGCGCGCGGCGCGGATGCGAAACGGAGTTGGCAGCGAAATGGTGGCTTATGGCGGGCCGGGCGGTGACGACGGGCCCGGGTCCTCCAAGCTTCCCGGGGCCGGAAAATGGCACTGGCTCGGCGCCATGATCGCAATTCGTCCTCAGTTCGGCGGTTCGGACTCTATCCCGCGCGAGGCCGAAAGCGGCCCTTCGTTCATGGGGAGCACATCGGCAGGATTGCAGGCGCCACCGGGCTCCGATGCATGGCCACTCCCAATCAACGCCTTGTCAGCCCTGATATATCGCCTTACATGGCGTCCGTTCCAACGCGAAAAAGGGAGGGCGTAGATGACGGATACCACACCACGCCTTCCCGGTGCCTTCCGCACCATCGGGCGCTTCCACCACTAGGTCCTGAAGCCCCCCTGATCCGGGCTTTCCACCCGCATCACCCCTGATCGACATCGCATTGGAGACGGCGCCCCGGCGCCGGTTCACGACATGACACACGACCTCGACCGCACGGATTCGATCCGCCGCGTCCTGCGCTTCACTTTCCGCCACTGGGCACGGCAGCGGGCGCGCGCTGCCTATATCGCCTTCTTCATCATCGCGGCGACGGCAACGGAAATCTTCGTCCCGATGTTCGCGGGCCGGTTGATCGATGCGCTCGCCGCCAATCTGCGCAATGAGGCGCTGACGCTGTTCGCGGCGATGGCGGCGCTCGGCCTTGCCATGGTGGTGCTCCGGCACGTCGCATGGGCGGGCATCATCCCCTTCACGCTGCGCATGATGCGCGACGTGACCCAGGACGGCTTCCACCGCGTCCAGCGCTTCTCGACCGACTGGCACGCCAACAGTTTCGCCGGCTCCACGGTCCGCAAGATCACGCGCGGCATGTGGGCCTTCGACACGCTGAACGACGTCCTGCTGCTCCAGCTGCTGCCGTCGCTCGCCGTGCTCGTCGGCACGATGCTCCTGCTGGGGTGGCACTGGCCGGTGCTGGGCGTGGTGATGGCCGTCGGCGCCGTCGCCTATGTGGTGATGACTCTGGTGCTCGCGACGCGCTGGGCCTCGCCCGCCGCAACCTTGTCCAATGCGTGGGACACGAAGCTCGGTGGCCTGCTTTCCGATGCGATCGGTTCGAACGCCGTGGTCAAGGCGTTCGGCGCGGAGGAGCGCGAGGAAGGCCGCGTCGTCGCGCTGCTCGCCAAATGGGCGAAGCGTACGCGGCGCACCTGGCTGCGCTATACTTGGTCGGGCAGCGCGCAGATCGCGGTGCTGTGGGCGATCCGTGCCGCAATCACCGGCACCGCGCTATGGCTATGGTGGCTCGGGGCGGCGACCCCGGGCGACGTCACCTTCGTGCTGGCCAGCTATTTCGTCGTCCACGGCTATCTGTTCGACATCGGCTTCCACATCCATCACCTGCAGCGCTCGGTGAACGAGATGGAGGAATTGGTCGAACTGCACGAGCAGCCGCTGGGGATCGAGGATCGGGCGGATGCCACGCCGATCCGCATCGCCGCGGGCGAGGTCCGCTTCGACGACGTCACCTTCCGCTATGGCGGGCACGATACGCCCCTCTACGAGCATCTCGATCTGCTCATCCGCGGCGGCGAGCGCGTAGGTCTGGTCGGCCATTCGGGATCGGGCAAGACGACGTTCGTCAAGCTGATCCAGCGCCTCTACGACGTGAACAAGGGCCGGGTGACGATCGACGGGCAGGACGTATCGCACGCGACCCAGCAGTCGCTGCGCGCGCAGATCGCGATCGTCCAGCAGGAACCGATCCTGTTCCACCGCAGCCTGGCCGACAACATCGCCTATGCCCGCCCCGGAGCGAGCCAGGCGGAGGTCGAGGCGGCGGCGCGGCTGGCCAATGCGCACGACTTCATCGTCAAGCTGCCGCGCGGCTATGCCACGCCGGTCGGCGAGCGCGGAGTCAAGCTGTCGGGCGGCGAACGCCAGCGTGTGGCGCTCGCGCGCGCCTTTCTGGCGGACGCCCCGATCCTGATCCTCGACGAGGCGACTTCGAGCCTCGATTCCGAGAGCGAGGCGCTGATCCAGCAGGCGATGGATCGGTTGATGAAGGGCCGTACGGCGATCGTCATAGCCCACCGGCTCTCGACGGTGCGCACGCTCGACCGGATCCTGGTGTTCGACCAGGGCCGCATCGTCGAGGATGGCGACCATGCCGCCCTGCTGTCCGATCCGAACGGCCGATACCGCAAGCTGTTCGACCGGCAATCGGGCAACATCGTGGACGAGGAGCCGGCGCTCGCCGATGGGTGAGCGCCGGTTTCCCGGATGGCGGTTCGAGGCGTGCTTGCCGCGGCCCGAGGACAGCGATGGGCCCCAATTTTCGCTGTCCAGGCGCGAGCGCGCTCGACCCGATTTCCTACCTGCCTTCGGCCATTACTCCGAAGCGCGGCCGGCCGGACAGGCATAGGCGACCTTGTACCCCTGTCCCCAGCATCGGGACAGACGATCGAAGACGTTGAGATTGGGAGGCCATGCGACTGTGAGCGGGCGGCCGTCGGGCAGTAGAATCGGCTTGCCGTCCGGGCCCTTGGGATTGGCATCGAAGGTAGCCGGCTGCGGCAGCGCGGAGAGCTTCGCACGGGCCGCATCGAATGCGGCACGATCGCGGCGAAGGAATGCGAGGCTGCCGTCGACATACAGATTCCAGGCCTGGCTGCCGTCCTCCCCCATGGTTCTGCGGCTCTGTTCGAACAGCGCGATCGCCTGGTCGGCCTGGCCTGCCTCGGCACGGAGCTGGCCCTCATGCCAGAAGAGGATCGTAGCTGTCGCCTTGTGCAGGACCCTCCAGTCACGGATCAGATCGGCAGCCTCCGGCGTGCAGCCCGCGGCGGCGAGAGACCGCCAGCCGCCCTCCAGATTCTGGTCGAACGCCCTTTCGTCGAGCGCCAATATGGCGGCGCGATCATAAGCGCAGTCGGCAGGTGAGTGCTGGAAAGCTAGAAGAGCGAAGGTGAGGGCGAACATCCGGTTTCCATGGCTGGTGATTGGCTCGGACATGCTATGAAGTCGCGCAGTGATCGGCAAGTCTGCGCGGATCGTGGGCCGATAGGGTTGGGGTCGACCAAGGGACGGGGCCGGAAGAGCGATTGCCAGCTTCCACGCTGCTGTCACGGATAGCGGTGAGGATCGACTTGAAATTGGCGGTGGCGCCGGTTTCCCCGTTCGGAAGGCCCATCGTCGACTCCGACGCGATATTCCCAACCATCGGCGGCGATCCCTTGCGGGAGCCCCCTATCGCGAAGCCCCGGGTTGACGGCTGCAACAACCATCGCCAAGGCACGATACAAGATATCATATCATGCAGTAGAGCGGGGAGCCATTTGTGAAATATGTGATCTGGGGACTGGGGCTGGCCGTCATCAGCGGGACGCCCGTATCGGCGCAGAGCGTGGCGGACGCCGCGTCGGTGGCGCAGCCGGAGGATGCGCTCGTCGTCACGGCGAATCGCACGCGCGAGAAGCGCGAGAATGTGGCATCGTCGATGGAGGTCGTGACCGAAGCGCAGCTCGATCAGACTGTCGGCGTCACCTTTCTCGATCAGCTCAAGAAGAATGCCGGCCTGGATGTGATCCAATATCCCAACGGGCTGGCCGGGATCGGCCTGCGCGGGCTTCGGCCGGATTTCGAATTCACCATCAATCCGCGGACGCTGGTGCTGGTCGATGGCCGCCCCTCGGGCTCGACCAGCTTCACCACCATCGCTCCGGAGAGCATCGCGCGGGTGGAAGTGCTGAAGGGGCCGGCTTCGGCGCTCTATGGTGCATCGGCGGTCGGCGGCGTGGTCAACATCATCACGCGGCGCTCGTCCGGGCCGCTCGCCGGTTCCTTCAACATCGGCGGGGGCAGCTTCGAGACGATCCGTTCGGGCATGCGCCTCGGCGGCGACCTGGCCGGCGGTGCCGATTTCGATCTCGAACTCGGCTATGTCGACCAGATGGGCAATTTCCGCCTGGGCGGTGGCGAGAAGCGTCCCAACAGCGACTTCAGCCGCGCCTCCGGCCGGCTGCGTATCGGGAGCGACCTTGGCCCGATCGTGCGGATCGACGGCAGCATCGATTTCGCGGACCTCGACAATAATGCGCCGGGACCGCGCTCGTTCAATCCGCAAAGCCGCTCGGCGACGGGTACCAACCGCGTCAGCGGCGATGTCCGGATAGAGATTACCCCGCAGGACCATGCCATCCGCCTGGTCGCTTACGCCTCGCGCGAGGACTATAATTATTTCGAGGTGCCGGCTGCAGCCGTGCGCTACCAGTCGAACAACACCGTCACCGCCTATCGCGGAGCCCAGCTGCAGGACAGCTGGCAGGTCATCGCACCCCTGCGGCTCACCTACGGTTTCGACTGGCAGAAGGTCTGGGCGGACCGGCTGTCGTACAATGCGAACGGTACCGGCAAGGCGCCTTCGTCCCCGAATGAAAGCCGCGAGACCAAGGCGGTGTTCGCGGAGGCCGGGCTCAACCTGTTCGGCGAGCGCGTGATCCTGACGGCCGGCGGCCGCTATGACTGGCTTGCCGTGGCGACGCGGGCGACGCCGTTCCGGACCAATTTCACGCCGGGCAAGGCCGATTTCGGCGTGTTCAATCCGCGCGGCGGCGCCGTGGTCAAGCTGGGCGCGGGCTTCCGCGCACACGGCACGGTCGGTCGTGCGTTCGTACCCGCCCAGGCAATCCAGCTTGCCGGCGAGAGCGAGGAGTTCGCCGGCGTCCAGCGTCGCGTGACCTTTGGCAATCCGGATCTCAAGCCCGAGCGCAACACCACCTGGGATGTCGGATTCGGCTTCGCGCGCGGCCTGCTGAGCGCGGACGTCACCTATTTCGACGCCCGCACGCGAAACCGCATCACCACGGCGATCGTCTCGGAAACCCCGACGTTGCGCCAGACCAGCTACATCAATTCGGACAAGTCGCGGATGCGCGGGATCGAGGGGCAGTTCGCGCTCGATGCAGGCGCGGCGATGGGCATCGCGCCCGGAGGATTCAGCCTGAACGGCAGCATCACCCGCATCCTCAAGGCCGAGGACATCCTGCCCTCGGGCGCCGCCACTCCGATCCGCAACGTCGCGGACTGGAAGGCCACTGGCTCCGCGACGATCAATGCGGGGCCGGTCTCGGCTACGGTGACCGTGCGCTACAATGGCGACCGGCTGGATACCGACAACAGCCAGGGCAAGATCTTCACCAACGGGATGGGCGGGCTGTTCACCTATGACCGGTTCACCACCGTCGATTTCAGTGGCCGCTGGCGGATAACGCCCAAGGACACGCTCCGCCTCGAAGTCGCGAACGCGTTCGACATCAACTATTACGAGAAGGCGGACTACGCCATGCCCGGGCGCACCATCTATGCCCGCTATGTGCGGAGCCTCTGAGCATGTGGGCAAAGGAAGCGCTGGCGGCGATCTCCGATCTGCTGTTCCTTCCCGTAGTCATCGGCCTGCTCGGCGTCGTCGCCTGGACGGCGCTGGCGATCGGCCTGTTCGCGCGCAGCTATGTCGGGAGGCTGTGCGGGCAACGGCCGGCGCGGGATCGCTATCGCGTCGCGATCGATGTGGCGCTGACCGGCAACGCGCATGACGACGAGCTCGCGGTGGAGGAAGTCGTCGCCCGGGCGGAGAGCGATGCTGCCCGGTCGCTGAACCTGGTCCGCTTCGCGATCAGGGTGGGGCCATCGCTTGGCCTGATGGGCACGCTGATCCCGATGGCGACGGCGCTGTCGGGGCTGGCCAGGGGCGATCTCCAGATGCTCGCTTCCAACATGGTGATTGCCTTTTCGAGCACCGTCGTCGGTCTCGCGGTGGGCGTGGCCGCCTATCTGATTGCGATGGTGCGCGAGGGCTGGGCACGCAGCGACCTAGATGCGGTGCGCTTCCATGCCGAACGGGCGCTGCGGCGCGAGGAGGGCAGGGCGTGACACGGCGGCGGGCCTTGCGCTTCGCCCGGCGCCGCGACGACGGCAGCTGGCAGGAAGATCCCCTGTCGGGGGTCGCCAATCTGTTCGACATCAGCCTCGCCTTCATCGTCGCGATGGTGGCCGCCCTCTACTCGATGATGGGCGCGCCCTCGATGCTCGATCCGCAATCGTCCTGGACGATGACGCGCACGACCGCAGACGGCCGGATGGAAATCGTCCGCAAGGACGGCAAGACGATCAAGGTCGAGCGGGTCAGCGACAAGAAGCTGTCGGGCGACGGCGATCGGCTGGGAGTCGCCTATCGGCTGCCCGACGGCAAGGTCGTCTATGTCCCCGAGGAAAAGGCGGGAGCGGGCAAGTGAGGGCGATCGTCGCGCTGATCCTGTTGCTCGGCCTGGTCGCGCCGGCGGCCGCACAGGCGCAGGCCAGGCGGCCGCGCATCGCCTTCGTCTCGATCCACATCGCCGAAATGCCGACGATCGCGCGGGCGGGGGCGAAGCGTGTCGAGGGCAGCATGGCGATCGACTTCTTCGGGCTGGGCGGCGGCTTGCTGCCCAGCATCGAAGGCGTGGACCTTGGCGCCTATGATCTCGTCCTGATCGATGCGGCCGGGCCTCGTCTGCTCAACTTCTCGGCTCAGATCGAAGCGGCGAAGAAACGGACCAGGGTGCTGGTGGTGGGCGCCGGCACGCCGATCACCGGCAATGTCGATCCCGCCTTGCACTCCGATGTCGCGCGATACTGGGACAATGCGACCGAGGACAATTATGCGGGCCTCTTCGCCTATGCCGGCGCGCGCCTGCTGGGCCTGTCCACTGTCGTGCCGCCGCCACGGGTATTTCCCGATCTCGCCCTGTGGCATCCCGATGCAAAGGCCTTGTTCGCGACGCTTCCCGATTATCTGGCCTGGGAGAATGGCCGGCTGGCGGACGCCGCCGCCCGGCCGCGCATCGGCATCCTGTTCTATCGCAGCCTGGTATTGGCGAACAACATGGCGGTGGTGTCGGCGCTGATCCGCGAGATCGAGCGCCAGGGCGGCATGCCCGTGCCGATCTGGCGCGAGGGAGGGCGCGACCTGGCGTCCTCGCTGCTCGGCGACGACCGCCTCGACGCGCTGATCCTGTGCGCGAACCGGCTCGACTATGCCGATGCCAAGGCAGGGGCGGCGGAAGCCGCCCGGCTCGGCGTTCCGCCGCTGATGTGCGCCACCGATTATCGCCGCACGCCGGAGGAATGGCGCAAGAGTCCGGGCGGCTTCGCGCCCGATCAGACCGGCGAACTGGCGCTGAGCGAACTCGAAGGGATCATCGAGCCGATGGTCGTCGGTGCCCGCGCCGTCGCGCCCGATGGCGCAGTCGGCTATGTCGCGTTGCCCGATCAGGTCCGCTGGCGCGTCGCCAGGGCGATGGCCTGGGCCCGGCTCCGCCGGCTGCCAAACGCCGAAAAGCGCATCGTCATTCCCTATCACAACGAAGAGCCGGGCGGCGCCGATGTCGGCAGCGATCCCGACAGCTATATGGATGCGCAGGGGAGCATCGTCGCGCTGCTCACCCGGCTGCGTGCCGAAGGCTTTGATGTCGGATCCGATCCGGTCCCCGATGCCGCGACTCTGTCGAAACGGATGGCGGAGGCGGGGGCGAACACTCCCATGGGCGATGCGGCGGCGCTCCGCACCCGGATCGCGCACGGCGCGGTCACCGTCCCGCTTGCGACCTACCTCGATTGGTACGCGGCGCTGCCCGCCGAGGTCCGCCGGGCCACCGAGGCACGCTGGGGGCCGCCGCCGGGCAGGATCATGACGGTGGATGGCCGGATCGTCATCCCCGCGCTGCGCTTCGGCAAGGTCACGCTGGTCGCGCATCCGATCTGGGGTGTCCAGGCCGACGCCGGTGCACTTGCGGCGACGGGCGCCTTGCCGCCGCATCACCAGTATCTCGCCTTCTATCTCTGGATGCAGAAGGGCGAGCGTGCCGACGCCTATCTGCCGATGTTCACTCAGCTCTCGCTGATGCCGGGCAAGCGGGAGGGGCCCGCCGCCGAGGACGCCGTCGCGGTGCTGATCGGCGCGCTGCCGCATATTCAGCCGCTGCCGCTGCAGGCGAATGGCGGGGTAGGCAACAAGCGGCGCACCCATGCGGTGACCATCGGCTTCATGCCGGAGATCGTCCGTGCCGGGCTCAATCCGGACTTGGCGGCGGTCGCGAAGCTGCTCGATTCCCAGCCCGTCGATCAGCAGGCCGTCCGCGCCGCCGCCGTCCGCGCCGGAATGGCGGGCGCGCTGGGCCTCGATCTCGCGAACGCGCCCTGGGCGGCGCTCGAGCCTGCCCTCCGCGGCTATCTCGCGGAAACTTCCGCCGCACCCATGCCGATGGGCGGTCATGTCCTTGGTCAGGCTCCCGATCCGGCGACCATGGCGAAGCTCGTCCAAGCCATGCTGGCCGGCGGCGGCGGCGCGCCCGGCCTCGCCGCCGTGGCCCGATCGCTTGCCGGGGATGACGCTGCGCTTGTCCCGGAACTGGCCGCGCAGGCGCGCGACTATGCCGCGCGGCTCGCCCGGGCCCCGCGCGAGATCGACGCGATCGTCGCCGCCTTGTCCGGCCGCTATGTCGAGCCGGGGCCGATGCAGGACGCGATCCGCAATCCCGATGCGCTGCCCGGCGGCCGCAACGCCTACACGCTCGACGTTCGTGCGATCCCGACCCCGGCCGCCTGGACGACGGGGGCAAGGCTCGCCGACGACCTGGTCGCCCAGCATCGCGTCCGTACGGGCAAATCGCCGCGCAAGGTGGCTTTCGTCCTGTGGTCGGGCGAAACCGCGCAGAATGGCGGCATCAGCGAGGCCCAGATCTTCCGCCTGCTCGGCGTCCGGCCGATCTGGAATGCGCGGGGGCAGGTGGTGGATATCGCGCTCGTGCCCCGCACTGCGCTTGGCCGTCCGCGCGTCGATGTGCTGGTGACCACTTCGGGCACCTATCGCGATCATTTTGGTGACCGGCTCGACCTGATCTCCAGGGCGATCGCCCTGGCCGACACGGCCGAGGAGCCCGACAATCCCGTGCGTGCCGAGACCAGGGCGCGGATCGCAGCGCTGCGCCGGGCCGGCGTGCCCGCCGGCCTTGCCGAACGCCGCGCGCTGCGCCGGATCTTTTCCACTGCGCCCGGTGCCTATTCGCCTTCAACCCAGTTCGCCAACCGGGAAGGCTGGAGCCCGGAGCGGCTCAACCGCCTCTACGAGGCGCGGCTGGGATATTCCTATGGCGATGGCGGCGATGGCGAGGCGGACGCCGCCGCCTTCGCCGCCAATCTGGAACGCGTCGATGCCGCGATATTCAGTCGCTCGTCCAGCGCCTATGGCCTGCTCGATACGCCGATGCCCGCGGCGTATCTCGGCGGTCTGGCGATGGCGGTGCGGCAGCGCACCGGGCGCAACATCGAAACCTATGTCGCCAATGGCCAGGTCGCTGGCGAGGCGCGGATCGAGACGCTCAGTCGTTTCTATGCACGTGAGCGCGACAGCCGCTATCTCAATCCCGAATGGATCAAGGGCATGAAGGCAAGCGGCTATAACGGCGCGCGCTACATGGCTGACCTGACCGATTCCATGCTGCTGTGGGAAGCGACCAAGCCGGACCTGGTGCGCGATCGCGACTGGGAGGCCGTGCGCGACGTCTATCTGCGCGATCGCTATGATCTTGGGCTCGACCGCTTCTTCGCCGAAGCCAATCCGGCGGCGCGTGACAAGCTTGTCGCGGCGATGCGAGAGGCGATTGCGCGGGGGGACTGGCACGCCGATATCGCCACGCGTCGCCAGCTGGGGATGGGCGCCGCGGCTTCAGCGTCCGCGCCGGGCTTCGCCTCGGTCAGCCAGGCGCTGCGCGGTAGCCGTGCCGCCGCTGATGGCGGCACGGCGCCGGCGCGGGCGGGTTCCGTGTCGCCGTCGAATGCCGTGTCCGGCTTCGAACTGGTTCCGCAGCAGCGCGACCCCGGCCACCACTCCGCCCATGGTTCCTGGGCGGGGCTCTGGATGGCACTCGCGGCGTTGTTTGTCTTCTGCGGCCTGGGACTCTCCGCAAGACCGCGATGGTAGACAAATCCGCGGCGCGCCGAATGCCCTTGCGATGATATCGGCATCTCCAATGCGCGATGGTCTGCGGATGAAGGGCGGGCAGGGCGCTTCGGCATATTGCCCGAGCCATCATATTCGGCCGTCAGCGCGTCGCCATCACGAGCCGATTGCCCATTGGGCAATCGGCTTTCTCAACGCCGTTTCCATCGATCAGATGGCCTGTCTCTTCTGGAAAGGCCCGAAAAGACGCTGTCCGGAACGGCCAATCGCTTCCGGAAACAGCCGATCAGTCTATTCCAGATGGCCCCTCTAGACGTCGAGATTGGCGACGCTCAGCGCATTCTCCTGGATGAACTCGCGGCGCGGCTCGACCACATCGCCCATCAGGCGGGTGAAGATCTCGTCCGCGACATCGGCCTGGTCGACCTGGACGACGAGCATCGAGCGGTTGGCGGGATCGAGCGTGGTCTCCCAGAGCTGCTCGGCATTCATCTCGCCAAGGCCCTTGTAGCGCTGGATCGACAGGCCCTTGCGGCCCGAGGCCAGCACCGCGTCGAGCAGCTCGCTCGGGCGCGCGACCAGGGTCTCGCCCTTGGCCGCCGCGACCAGCTCCTCGCCATCCTCGGCGGCCGGAGCAGCCTCCTCGGTCGCAGCGGTCTTGGCCGGCACCAGCTTGGCGAGCGCCGCATAGCTTTGCGCCTGCTCGGCGGCGAGCGCGTGGAGCTTGCGGCCCTCGGCCGAGGTCAGGAACGCCGCCTCGATGATGTGGTGGTCGGTCACGCCGCGCCACAGCCGCTCGAAATGGAAGCCGCCATCCTCGGTGACGCGGGCCGACCAGCGGGCATCCTCGTCGGTCTGGTCGAGCCGGCGGGTAACCGCGCCCAGCCGCTCGGCGCGCTGCTCGCGGCTCGCTTCCGGATCGAAGGCGCCGGCCAGCGCCAGCGCCTCGACGATGTCGGGCGCGTAGCGGCGCGGAACATAGCGCATCAGGGTGCGCATGCGCCGGGCATGATCCACCAGCCTGATCAGCTCATCGCCGAAGATCGGGCCCTCGTTGGTCTCCAGCCGGGTGGCGCCCACGCCGGCCTCGACCAGATACTGGTCGAGCGCGGCATCGTCCTTGAGATAGACTTCGGAACGGCCCTTCGTCGCCTTGTAGAGCGGCGGCTGGGCGATGTAGAGGTGGCCGGCCTGGATGATCTCGGGCATCTGCCGGTAGAAGAAGGTTAGCAGCAGCGTGCGGATGTGCGCGCCGTCCACGTCCGCGTCGGTCATGATGACGATCTTGTGGTAGCGCAGCTTCTCCAGGTTGAAGTCGTCGCGGCCGATGCCGGTGCCCATCGCCTGGATCAGCGTGCCGATCTCGCGGCTGGAAAGCATCCGGTCGAAGCGGGCGCGCTCGACGTTCAGGATCTTGCCACGTAGCGGCAGGATCGCCTGGAAATGCCGGTCGCGGCCCTGCTTGGCCGAGCCGCCGGCCGAATCGCCCTCGACCAGGAACAGCTCGGACTTGGCGGGATCGCGCTCCTGGCAGTCGGCGAGCTTGCCGGGGAGGGAGGCGATGTCCATCACGCCCTTGCGCCGAGTCAGCTCGCGCGCCTTCTTGGCGGCCTCGCGTGCCGCCGCCGCGTCGATCACCTTCTGGATGATCATCCGGGCGTTGGCGGGGTTTTCCTCCAGATATTCGGCCAGCTTGTCGGCCATCAGGCTCTCGAGCGGCTGGCGCACTTCGGAAGAGACCAGCTTGTCCTTGGTCTGCGAGCTGAACTTCGGATCCGGCAGCTTGACCGAGACGATCGCGGTGAGCCCCTCGCGCATGTCGTCGCCGGTGAGCGTCACTTTCTCCTTCTTCAACATGCCGCTCTTGTCGGCATAGTTGTTGATGGTCCGGGTCAGCGCCGCGCGGAACGCCGCCAGATGGGTGCCGCCGTCACGCTGCGGGATGTTGTTGGTGAAGCACAGGACGTTCTCGTAATAGCTGTCGTTCCACTCCAGCGCGACGTCGATGGTCACGTCGTCGCGGGTGCCGGCGATCGCGACGGGATCGGGCATCAGCGGCTGCTTGTTGCGATCGAGCCACTTCACGAAGGCCGCGATGCCGCCCTCGTAATAGAGCTCGACTTCCTTCACTTCCTCATGCCGCGCGTCGCGGAGGAACAGGCGCACGCCCGAATTGAGGAATGCCAGCTCGCGATAGCGATGCTCGAGCTTGTCGAAGTCGTATTCGATCTGGTTCTTGAAGGTGCCGCCGTCGCCCGGGGTCTTCTCGGTCGAGGCGAGGAAAGTCACGCGCGTGCCCTTCTTGCCCTCGGGCGCCTTGCCGATCACCCTGAGCGGCGCAGTCGCGTCGCCATAGGCGAAGCGCATGTAATGTTCCTCGCCGTCGCGCCAGATGTTGAGGTCGAGCCACTCGGAAAGCGCGTTCACCACCGAGACGCCGACGCCGTGCAGGCCGCCCGAGACCTTATAGGCATTGTCGTCGCTGGTGTTCTCGAACTTGCCGCCGGCATGGAGCTGGGTCATGATGACCTCGGCCGCCGATACGCCTTCCTCGGAGTGGATGCCGGTCGGGATGCCGCGGCCATTGTCCTCGACGGAGACCGAGCCGTCCGGATTCAGCTGGATGATGATCTTGTCGCAATGGCCGGCCAGCGCCTCGTCGATCGCGTTGTCCGAGACCTCGAACACCATGTGGTGGAGGCCCGAACCGTCGTCGGTGTCGCCGATATACATGCCGGGGCGTTTGCGCACCGCGTCCAGCCCCTTGAGGACCTTGATCGAGTCTGCGCCGTAGCTGTTCTGGTTCGGGGTATTTTCGGGTGTGGTGTCGTCGGTTGCCATGCCCAGCATATAGGAATTGGCGTCACGAAACGGAAGCAAAATAGGGCGCGCGCCGGCGATCCTCCCCGCATGACAGGGCCCCTCCCGCGTCATCCGCGCGCAGGCGGGGATGACGGTGGAATTCAGGCGAGGGACGGCGCTCGATTCCAGGTGCCGGCACTGGCCCAAGCTCCGCTATTCGCTCTCATATTCGAAGGTGGCGATGGCGGCGGCGTGGACGGGCTTGCCCTGATAGCTGGCCGGGGTGAAGCGCGCGCGCTTCAGCATCGCGGCGCACGCGGCCAAGTCGAGCATCTCAATGCCGCTGCTGTGCCGGATCATGCAGTTAGTGGCCGTGCCCCGCTCGTCGATCTCGTAGAGGACGGTCACGCTGCCCGAACTGTGCGCCGGGATCGACGCGACGGGATAGTCGCGCGAGGGAAACCAGGTGTCGCTCGCGCCCTTGGACAATGCCGGGGTGATTCCCGCCGGCACGCCCCGGGCGACGATCGCGGCGCAGGCAGCCCTGGCCCTGGCTGCATCGGTGGCGGGGTCGAGCGGCAGGCAGGTGACGATCCTGTCCTTCGTGTCGGTCGCGACCGCATAGGCGGCCCCTTCGTGGCGCATCGCCGGATAGGCGCGGAGCTTGTCGCCGGGCGCGCTCGGCGCGAGCATCGCCGTGACGGCGCCGAGAATGAGCAAGCCGGGCATGATGCCTTCCTCCCCGTGGAACGGAGGAGGGTGAGCGGGAAACGCTCCGCCGTCCAGCCCTATTCCGTAAGCACCGCTCCGTCGGCGACGCGGTAGCGCGTCGCGCCGCCGGGCACCGCTTCGAACAGCGCCGGCTCGGTGCCGGTCATCCACACCTGCCCGCGGCCTTCCAGCCGGGTGAACAGCGCGGCGCGGCGGCCGGGATCGAGATGCGCGGCGACTTCGTCGAGCAGCAGGATCGGCGCCCGCCCGGTGCGCTCGGCGACGAGTTCGGCATGGGCGAGGACGAGGCCGAGGAGGAGCGCCTTCTGCTCGCCGGTCGAGCAGAGATGCGCCGCCTGGTGCTTGCCGAGATGGGTGACGAGCAGGTCCGCCCGGTGCGGGCCGGCCAGCGTGCGCCCGGCGGCAGCGTCGCGGCGGCGGCCGGCGGCGAGTTCGCGGATCAGCGCCTCGGCATCGCCCTGCCAGCCTTCGAGCGCCAGCCCGGCGCGGGCAAAGGGCCCTTCGGGCTGTGCCGCCAGCCGCGTGGCGAGCGCCGCGACCATGTCGCGCCGGGCGGCGTCGATCGCGCCGCCATGCTCGGCCATGCGCGCCTCCAGCGCGGTCAGCCAGTCGGGATCGGGCGCGGCATCGTCGGCGAGCAGCCGGTTGCGCTCGCGCATCGCCGCTTCGTAGCGTGTCGAATGATGCGCATGGCCGGGGAGGAGTGCCAGCGTCAGCCGGTCGAGGAAGCGGCGGCGCTCGCCCGCGCCATCGGCGAACAGCCGGTCCATCGCCGGCGTGAGCCACAATACGCTCACCCATTCGGCCAGCGAAGTGGCGGCGGCGGCGGCGCCGTTGATCCGCACCAGCCGGCGCTCCGGCGCATTGGCCTGGGTGCCCGTGCCGATATCCGTCTCGTCCAGTCGCGCGGCGACGCCGAATCCGCCGCTGCCCCCCTGGCGCGCCATTTCGGCGAGCGGCGCACGCCGCAGGCCGCGGCCGGGCGCGAGCAGCGACAATGCCTCGAGCACATTGGTCTTGCCCGCGCCGTTCTCCCCGCTCAGCACCACGAAACCGGGGCCGGGGGCGAGCGTGGCGTCCGCATGGTTGCGGAAATCGGTGAGGACGAGGCGGGATACGGCCATTCCCGGCCGATAGCCGATCGTGCGCCGGGGATCACCTGCCCGTGATTCGCCGCCGTCCCTGCTTGCCGCCGGACGGGACTTGCCCGATGATCGGGCGGCCCGCATCCTTCGGGGAAGGAAATATGATGCTCCGCACCAAGCTGTTCCCGGCCGCGCTGCTCGCGCTCGCGCCCTCGCCCGCGCTGGCCGACGTGACCGCACGCTACGGCGTGGACGGCAAGGAGCTGGTCGTCGAAGTGGACGAGGGCGGGAATTCCCGTGTCGAGCTGGCCGGCAAGTTCGCGATCATCCGCCGCGACGGCACCGACTATCTCGTGGTGCACGAGAAGGCCGGCCCGAAGGTCTTCGAGTTCCAGGCCGTCGCGGCGCTGTTCAAGACTGCGCTGCCCAAGGCCGCGGCGCCCGAGGCGGAGAAGATGCGGTTCGGCATCGAGCCGGGCCCGGCATCCGCGGCCGTTGCCGGGCGTGTCGGCTCGGTCTGGCTGCTGCGCATGGTCGAGGGGACGGAGAGGAATCGCAAGCAGCACGTCGAGATCGTGATGAGTCCCGATCCGCAGCTGGCCCCGGTCGGGCAGGCGATTGCCCGCGCCGCCGACGTCGCGCTCGATTTCATGGGCGGCTTCCTTCCCGAATCGACGCAGTTCGGTGCCAGCGCCCGCGCCATCCTCGCCAAGGGCGCGCCGCTTCGTGTCCAGCCGATCGATTCGGGCAAGCCCGACAAGACCGTTCTCGAACTGCGCTCGGTCGACGGCGCCGAGATCGACCCCGGGCATTTCGTGCTGCCCGCGCCGGTCACTCCGACCGAGGAGATCTTCGGATCGATGGATGCGCTGATGCGGCCGGGCGCCGGCAAGATCGAGAACCTGCCCTGAGCGGGCGGTCCGGGATCAGATGCCCTTCAGCCCCGCCGCCTCGAGGCTGGCCTGCGCCGCGCGGTATCGGACCGGGTCGCCGATGTTGAGACGACGGCGGACCTGGTCGAGGGGCTCTGCGAGCAGCGTCTCGTAATCCTCGCCGTGCAGCCATTCGGCCCGCTTGCCGTGGCGATAGCCTTCGGCCACCGCGCGGAAGAAATCGAGCCTGCGCGTGATGCGGATGCTCTTCAGCGCCGCGCCCAGGCCGATAAAGCCCCAGCCCAGCCCGCCGGTCTGCGCATAGGAGAAGGCGACCAGGCAGGCCTCGCCCAGATGCTCGTCGGCCTGATAGCCGGTAATCACGTGCCACAGGTCGTGGATGTCGCGCTCGCGCCGTCCCATCCAGGCATAGGGATGCTGGATGTCGGCATTCTGGAACGCGCCCTCGGCCATGCTGACCGCGACCAGCCCGTCGGCCGAATAGCCGGTGCTGTCGAGGAAGTTGCGATAGGCGGCGCCCACCGTGCCCTCGGCGAAGCCGTCGATCCAGGCGCGGTCGGTAAGCTTCTCGGCCATCTCGACATGCTGGAAGGCGATGCGCCCGCCATTGGGCATGGTCAGCAGCTTGCGATAGCTCTTCTGCGTCGCGTCGCCGTTCAGCGCGCGCATGATGCGGAAGACCTGCTCGGTATCGTCGCCATTGGCGAGCAGCCGCCCGAGCGCGCGGAACGCGGTGCCCCATTCCCGCTTCATCGGGATGCCGGGGTTGAAGATCTGCGGCGCGGGTTGCGTGGCCATGGAAGCGAATCCCTTACTGACAATAGTGTCAATATAGGAGTCGGATCGGAAAATCAACCTGCCTGCCTGTCTTTGCAGGCCTGACAAGAGTTCTTGACAGCCGCGGCGCGCGATGACAAGAACTCTTGTCATATGGTACAGAGTTCTGGACAGGCCGCATGAAGAACCGACTGCGCGTGCTGCGAGCCGAAGCGAATCTCAGCCAGGGTGATCTGGCCGGGCTGCTCGGCGTCTCGCGCCAGACGATCAATGCGGTCGAGACCGACAAATACGACCCGAGCCTGCCGCTGGCGATGCGGCTTTCGAAGATCTTTGGAGTGCCCATCGATGCCATCTTCCTCGACGACTGGACCGCGCCCGAGCTCCCCCATGGCTGATCCCAGGCTTCGCCGCCGGCTGGTCCACGCCGCATATGGTGCCGTGGTCGGCTTCGCCATCGCCCTTGCCGCCGGGCGGAGCGGCCTGATCGCCTGGCTGGCGGAGATGCCGGTCGCGGACATGGCCTCCACCACGCTCGCCGTCCTGCTGCTGTCCCTCGGCCTTTTCGCCCTGATCGCCGCGTCGAGCCGCACGCTCTATCGCCGCATGGCCGAGAACTACCAGGAGGGCGACCCGCTCGACGCCGGCGTGCTCCGCTATCTGCGCATGAACGGCGTGGCCCTGCTCCTGGGCGCCGCGCTGCTGCTTGCGCCGCCGCTCGCCGTCCGTTTCGGGTTCACCGGCGACGCGGCGATCCCGGTCGCGGCCGGTATCGCGGCGCTGCTCGCGCTCCAGACCTGGCTGAGCGCCCGGATCCGGCGCGGCAGTGACGAGCTCAATCGCGCCGCACTTGCCGAGGCGTCGATCGCCAGCTTCTGGCTGCTTCAGTTCGGCCTGTTCGGCTGGGCCGCGCTTGCCAGGCTCGGCCTCGTCGCCAGTGTCAGCCTGTGGACGCTGATGACGATCTCGGGGGCAGTCTATCTGGTCGTGTCGATCGTCGTGGCGCTGCGCCGGGGCATGTTCGCCTGATCCGAAGCGCCTGAAACGAAAAAGCCGGTGCGGGACGGCCCCGCACCGGCTTTTTCCGTCCGGATCCGCTGTGCGATCAGACGCGCATCGGCATCAGCACGTAGAGTGCCGGCGACTTGTCGTTCTCGCGGATCAGCGTCGGCGCCGCGGCGTCGGCCAGATGGACTTCCACCGAATCGCCTTCGATCTGGTTGAGGATGTCCATCAGATAGCGGCTGTTGAAGCCGATCTCGAAGCCCTGGGCGGCATAGTCGCCCGGCACTTCCTCGGCCGCCGCGCCATTTTCGGGGCTGGTGACCGACAGGATCACCTTGTCGCGCTCCAGCGCCATCTTCACCGCGCGCGTCTTCTCGGTCGCGATGGTCGAGACGCGGTCGACGCCCTCCATGAAGCTCTTCGGATCGAGCTTGAGCAGCTTGTCGTTCGCAGTCGGGATGACGCGGGTGTAATCGGGGAAGGTGCCGTCGATCAGCTTGGAAGTGAGGATCGCCTGGCCCAGGTCGAAGCGGATCTTCGAGGCAGAGAGCGACACGCCGATCGATCCGTCCACTTCCTCGAGCAGCTTGCGCAGTTCGCCCACGCATTTGCGCGGGATGATCACGCCCGGCATCGAATCGGCGCCGTCCGGGCGCGCCACGGTGACGCGGGCGAGGCGATGGCCGTCGGTCGCGGCGGCGCGCAGCACCGGCGTCGCCTCGTCGACGACGTGCAGATAGATGCCGTTGAGATAATAGCGCGTCTCTTCGGTCGAGATCGCGAAGCGCGTCTTGTCGATGATCTGCTTGAGCGTCTCGGCCGGCAGCTCGAAGACCGTCGGCAGCTCGCCCTCGGCGATCATCGGGAAATCGTCGCGCGGCAGCGTCGACAGCGTGAAGCGCGCGCGGCCGGCATTGACGGTGATCCGCCCCTCGGCCGCCGACAGCTCCACCTGCGCGCCTTCGGGCAGCTTGCGGACAATGTCGAACAGCGTGTGCGCCGGCACGGTGATCGCGCCCGGCTGGTCCACCGCCGCCGCGATCGTCTCGTCGATCTGCAGGTCGAGGTCGGTCGCCATCAGCCGCAGCGCGCCGCCCGATTGCGCTTCGATCAGCACGTTGGACAGGATGGGGATCGTGTTGCGCCGCTCGACCACGGACTGGACGTGGCTGAGGCCCCTCAACAGAGTTGCGCGTTCGATCGTCGCCTTCATCAAGAACCCCCGGGGCATGTATCGCCCGAATCTAACCCGGTACCGGGACTTTTCCGAGCTTTACCCTTAACGGCAAAAAGGGCCGGAGCAAGCGCCCCGGCCCTATAGTTCACACCTTAAATCGGTGGCGGATCGCCTGGGAGGCGATCTTAGAAGCGCACGCCGACGCCGGCGAGCACCTGGTGGCGCTTGGCATCGATGCCGGCATTGTCGTCATTATACTTCGAGTAGCGATACTCGCCCTTCACATAGACCTTGTCGGTAAGCTTCACTTCGGCACCCGCGCCCAGACGCCAGCCATCGGCATTGTCCGAGGTGCGGATGTTGGTCGTGCCCGACACGTAACGGCTGTCGAACTTGGCGTTGGTGTAGCCGCCCTTGGCGTAGATCAGCGCGTTGCCGCCCACGGTGAAGCCGACGCGCGCGCCGACATAGAGGTCGCGGCCGGTGCTGATGCGGGCACGGTCGCCGGCGACGAGCACGCTGGTGTCGCTGCGCTTGGCGGTGGAGCCGGTGGCTTCGCCTTCCACGCCGATCACGGCGTTGCCGGCCTGGAAGTCATAACCGATCTGGCCGCCATAGAGCACGCCGTCGGCGCCCTTCACGCCGCTGCCCGAGGGCTTCACATGATCCCAGCCGACGATCGCTTCGGCGCGCGGGCCGGTGAAGCTTGCATCGGTGCTCTGCGCGAAGGCGGGAGCGGCGAAGGCCGAGCCGGCGAGAAGCGCTGCGGCGGCGGCAATGAACTTGGTACGCATAACTGAACTCCTTGGGTACGCACCCGCGCTGCTTAGCGCGGGCGGGGAGATCAACCCGGCGCGAGGGACGCCGTTTCATGAACCCCCGATAAACAGAAAAAAGCGTGGCTTATCGGCAACAGTTGAAATCGCCGGCCGCACCTGGCCCTTTGCGGCGACGACTTCGCCGCAATGGTCACTCCCTCTTATCGTTCTGCCCGCGAACGGGCTGGTGTTCTATTGGAATAGCGCACCTTATCGCTGGCTGAACGAAAGGGGGCGCAATTTGGGCACTTGCCTTTCTCTTGCCGCCAAGGCTTGTGCGGGGCCGATGACCAACCAGCGCAAAGGCCGCGATTTCATCGCCCGCCACGGCGAGACCGTGTTCAACCTTGCCCGGCGCATGCAGGGCGATCATCCGCACACGCCGCTGACCCGGGCCGGCTTCGCCCAGGCCGATGCGATGGGCGCGGCGCTACGGGAGATATTGGGGGCCCGGCCAAAGCTCACGCTCTGGTCGTCGAGCGCCGGGCGGGCGCTGCAGACGCTGGCGATCATTGCCGAGCATCTCGAGCTCGACTGGCACCAGGCGCATCGCGACGACCGCCTGGTCGAGATCGGCATGGGCGAATGGAGCGGGCGCTATTATGCCGATCTGATGGCCGAGGTGCCGGGCTTTCTTGACCTGGAGCATGGGCTCTACACGCGTCCGCCGCCGGGCGGCGAATGGTATGACGGCATCGCGGTGCGCGTCGCGTCCTGGCTCGCCGACACCGACGACGACCCGGGCGACCGGCTGGTGATCATGCACGGCATGTCGAGCCGCATCCTGCGCGGCGTGATGACCGGGCTGCCCGTGCAGCCGCGGTTCGGCGCACCGGTGGCGCCCGATCTGCCCCAGGGCTCGGTCGTGCGGATCGAGCGCGGGATCGAGACGGTGGTGCATGTCGGCGCCGGGCGCGGCGCGGCGCCGGCATGAGCATGCTGGCGCTCCTGCTGCTGCTCCAGGCGCGGGTGCCGCTCGGCATTTTCGACGGCTGGGGCGCGTTCCGCGATCCCTCGCCGCTGCGCTGCTTCGCCATTGCCCAGCCGGTGGAGAAGCATCGGGATGCGAAGCCCTTTGCCAGCGTGGCAACCTGGCCGCGCGACGGAGTGCGCAACCAGCTGCACATAAGATTGAGCCGCGCGCGCGCGGCCGACGCACGCGTGACGCTGTCGATCGGCGAGCGCCGCTTCGAGTTGCAGGCGGGGGATGCCGATGCCTGGGCGCCCGATCCGCGCACCGATGCCGCGATCGTCGCGGCGATGCGCGCGGGACGGAGCATGAGCGTGGAGACGATGGGCGCGAACGGCGCGCCCTTCGCCGACAGCTATGCGTTGCGCGGCGCGGCGACTGCGATCGACGCGGCCGCGCTGGGCTGTGCGGGGCGGTAGAGAAGTAGCGGGCATGTCGGTCTCGATGGCCGGCTGCTCTCCTCGGACGGTCATCCCGGTTCCCTCCGCCATCGCGGCTTCCCCCGTCATCCCCACTCCCCCCGTCATCCCCGCGCAGGCGGGGATCCAGGGTGGTTCGGGACAATCGACGCAATCGAGCGTTCCGATGCCGGACATGTGGAAGCGAGCCGCGCGCGCCCGGTTCGTGGCTCTGGATCCCCGCCTGCGCGGGGATGACGGAAATAGTCCGTGGCGACGACGGAAATGGAAAGCTTCCCGGCCCGCGTCACTCCAGCAAAAAAGGGGCCGGGATTGAATATCCCGGCCCCTTTCGCCTTGCCCGAACGGTCCGGCTTTACGGCTGCTTCGCCGCGGGCGCGCCGCCCGCTGCGGCCAGCTTGGCGGAAGCCGCCGCCTGGATGCGCTGGTTGAGCGCCGTGTCGGCCTGCATCGCCTGGCCGATCGCGTTGAAGCGCTCGGCAGTCAGCCCCGCGGCGGTGGCGGCGGCGGCCATCTTGGTGCCCTTCTCGGCCTCGGGCGTGGCGGTGTCCTTGCGGATCTTGTCGATCTCGAGCGCCGCGGTGGCGAACTGCCCGACTTCGGCTTCGGTCACCGTGGCGGCGCTGGCGGGGGCCTGGGCCTGCGGAGCCGGCTGGGGTGCCGGGGCCGGCGCCGTCTGGGCCAGCGCGGCGGGGGCGAGGGCCAGCGTCGCGCCAGCCAGAATCGTACCGATAAGCTTCATTACTGCACTCCAAACGCAAACAAACTCATGCTTCGAACGCAAGCTTGGGTGACGGGGATGCAACGGGACAAGCGAAGCGCGGCGCGGCGTGGCCTAAGCGGGGTTAACCGAGATAGGCCCCAAGGCCGGTGACGAGTGCGTCGAACACGGTGCGCACGCGCGCCAGCCCGCGCAGGTCCTCATGGCACACCACCCAGGTTTCGAGGTCGAGCTGGAAGTCGGGCAGCAGCCTGACCAGCCCCTCGCGCCGGCCGATCGGCACCTGGCAGATGCCGATGCCCAGCCCGGCACGGATCGCGGCGAGCTGGGCATGGTCGCTGTCGCTGCGGAACCCCAGTTCGCCGATGTTCACCGGGAAGCCCGCCGCCTGCACCGCGCGCAGCATCGGCGAATCGCGCTCGGGGCCGATCAGCCGGTGGCCGGCAAGCTCGGCATAGCGAGTGGGGAAGGGCCGGCCGGCGAGATAGTCCGGATGGGCATGCACGCCGAGCGGGACCGCGCCGATGCGCCGGGCGACGAGCGCCTCCTGCCGCGGCGGCACCATGCGCACCGCCACGTCCGCTTCGCGGCGCAGCACGTCCTCGTTGCGGTTGCTCGGGCTGAGTTCGATGACCAGACGCGGATATTGGCGCGCCAGCATGGCGAGGATCGGCGGCAGCGCCTCCACCGCAATCACTTCGCTGGCGGTGACGCGCACCGTGCCGGCCACTTCGTCGGGCGCGGCGGAGGCAGTGCGAACAAAGGCGTCCGAAGCGAGTGCCATGGCGCGGGCATGCTCGTGCAGCGCCAGTCCCCGCTCGGTGGGCGTGAGGCCGCCCGGGGAGCGGGTGAACAGCGGCGTGCTCAGCGCCGCCTCCAGCGCTTCGATCCGTGTCCGGACCGTCGGTTGCGCAAGGTTCAGCCGCCGCGCCGCGCCCGACAGGCTGCCGGTCTCGAGCACCGCCAGGAAGGCGCGCTGCTGCTCCCAGTCGATGGGGTTCATCAAATTTCTATATACGGAATGAAAATGTTATGCAATTTTCTTCTAGCCCCAGCTCGTCCAATCCCGTGAACATCGATAGCAACGGAGGCTGGAATGGACAGGATCGCATTGGTGCTCGGGGCGACGGGCGGCGTGGGCGGAGAGACGGCGCGGGCGCTGCTGGCCAGGGGCTGGCGGGTGCGCGGGCTGGTCCGCCAGCTTCGCCCCGGCCTCGACTCCCGGATCGAGTGGCGCGAGGGCGACGCCATGGTGCGCGGCGACGTGCTGGCCGCGGCCGAGGGGGTGGCGGCGCTGGTCCATGCGGTGAACCCGCCAGGCTATCGCGACTGGGACAAGCGGGTGCTGCCGATGCTCGAGAACAGCATCGAGGCGGCCTGGGCCAATGATGCCCGTCTCGCGCTGCCCGGCACGATCTATAATTACGACCCCGCCGGAACCCCGGTCGCCCGGCCCGATTCGCCGCAGGAGCCGGGCACGCGGAAGGGCGCGATCCGCAAGGCGATGGAGGCGCGGCTGGCCGAGTCGGGGGTGCGGGCGCTGATCCTGCGGGCCGGCGACTATTACGGCCCGAGGCCCGGAAACAGCTGGCTTTCCCAGGGCATGATCGCGCCGGGCAAGCCGGTGACGCGCGTGACCAATCCGGGGCGGCGCGGGGTGGGGCATGCCTGGGCCTATCTCCCCGATGTGGGCGAGGCCTTCGCCCGGCTGCTCGATCGCGAGGAGGAACTGCCACGCTTCGCCCGCTTTCATTTCGCCGGTCACTGGGACCCGGACGGCAGCGCCTTCCCGGCGGCGATCGCGGCGGCGGCGGGGCGCGGGGCGAAGCAGGCCCGCCTGCCCTGGGCGCTGCTGCCGCTCGCCGCGCCGTTCAACCCGACCCTGCGCGAGCTGATCGAGATGCGCCCCTTCTGGGACCATCCGGTGCGGCTCGACAATCGCGAGCTGGTGGCCTTTCTGGGCGAGGAACCGCGCACCGAGCTGGTCGAATCGCTGCGGGCCAGTCTCAAGGCACTCGGGTCACTGGAATAATCGCGCAGGATCGACTATGTGCGCGGCCATGCAGACAGTCTCGGCCGCCCCCCCGCCCGTGCGCGGGCACATCGATCCTATGCCCATTCCCGGGCACATCGATCCCGTGCCCGTGCCCCGTCCCGCGGTGGCGCGCGAGGACGGCCGTGTCGACCTGATCGGCCTCACCCGCGACCAGATGCGCGCGGTGCTGGCCGATGCCGGGCTGGAGCCGAAACAGGCCAAGCTGCGCGCCAAGCAGATCTGGCACTGGATCTACAATCGCGGCGCGACCGACTTCGCGGCGATGACCGACATCGCCAAGGCGCAGCATCCCTGGCTCGCCGAGCGCTTCGTGATCGGCCGCCCGGAAGTGGTGGAAGCGCAGGTCTCCACCGACGGCACCCGCAAATGGCTGCTGCGCTCGGCGGATGGCCAGGATTACGAGATGGTCTTCATCCCCGATGCGGACCGCGGCACGCTCTGCGTCTCCAGTCAGGTGGGCTGCACGCTCAATTGCCGCTTCTGCCACACCGGCACGATGCGGCTGGTGCGCAACCTGACCGCGGGCGAGATCGTCAGCCAGGTGATGCTGGCGCGCGATGCCCTGGGCGAGTGGCCGAGCCAGCCCGAGGGGCGCATGCTCACCAACATCGTGATGATGGGCATGGGCGAGCCGCTCTACAATTTCGACAATGTCCGCGACGGGCTGGCGATCGTGATGGACGGCGACGGGCTCGCGCTCTCCAAGCGGCGCATCACGCTGTCGACCTCGGGCGTGGTGCCGATGATGGCGCGCGCGGGCGAAGAGATCGGCGTCAACCTGGCGGTGTCGCTCCATGCGATCACCAAGGAAGTGCGCGACGAGATCGTACCGCTCAACCGGAAATACGGGATCGAGGAGTTGCTCCAGGCCTGTGCCGATTATCCGGGCGCCAACAATGCCCGGCGCATCACCTTCGAATATGTGATGCTGAAGGACAAGAACGACAGCGACGCCGATGCCCGCGAGCTGGTCCGCCTGCTCAAGAAGTACAAGCTGCCGGCCAAGGTGAACCTGATTCCGTTCAATCCCTGGCCGGGCGCGCCGTACGAATGCTCGACTCCGGAGCGGATCCGCGCCTTCTCGAACATCGTGTTCGAGGCGGGCATCTCTGCCCCGGTGCGCACGCCGCGCGGCCGCGACATCGATGCCGCCTGCGGCCAGCTCAAGACCGCCGCCGAGAAGAAGAGCCGCGCCGAGCTCGACCGGCTGGCCGACGAGAAGCAGGCGGCGCTGGGGTAAGGCTCGATAGCCGGGCGGGATCGCCACGCCCGGCGGAATCTGTGCCACGATGGCGGACAGACGGAGGCGGCCCGTGTCGCCGATCGCCGTCATCAGCTCGGGCAGGCATCGCGGCGCATGACGAGGCGAGTCGCTTTTTGCGCCCATATGCTGCATCTGGGCGCGGCCTGTGCCGGGGAAGCTCTTGCCGTTCGATCCTGCCTCGATCCTGTTGCCCGCCGCTGCCGGCATGCTGGGAGGCGCGATGAATGCGCTGGCGGGGGGCGGGACTTTCGCGACACTGCCCGCGCTGATCGCCCTCGGCCTGCCTTCGAACATCGCCAATGCCACGTCCAACGTCGCCCTGCTGCCGGGCGCGGGCGCGAGCGCCTGGGAGTATCGCGACGAGCTGGCGCCGGTGGGCGGCCTGTCGGTGCGGACGCTCGCCGGGATCACCTTCGCCGGCGGGCTGGTCGGCAGCATGCTGCTCGTGCTCACCCCGACCCGGGCATTCGACATGATCATTCCCTGGTTGCTGCTCTTCGCCTTCGTGGTGATGGCGTTCGGCCGCCGCGCCTCGGACTGGCTGCATGCGCGCGTGACCATCGGGCGGCGCACGCTCGTCGCCGCGCAGAGTCTGCTGGGCGTCTATGGCGGTTATTTCGGCGGCGGAGTGGGGCTGATCACCACGGCGGTCTACGGCCTGCTCGCCGGCGCGGACCCGCGCTCGCTCTTCTCGATCCGCACGCTGATGCTCGCGGTCGCCAATTTCGCAGCGGCGCTCATCTTCGTCGCGATCGGCATGGTGCGCTGGTGGGCATGCCTGCCGATGCTCGCCGGCGGCATACTGGGCGGCTGGCTGGGCGCGCGGATCGGCAAGCGGCTCTCGCACCGGCTGGTGCGCGCCTGGACGCTGTTCGTCACCGGCGGAACCACCCTCGTCTTCTTCGTGCGCGCCTATGGATAATCGGCTAGGATAGGGCCATGCAGGTCTATCGCCACCGGCTGGTCACGCGCATCTGGCATTGGGTCAATGCGCTTGCCGTGCTGGTGATGATCCCGAGCGGGCTGATGATCTTCAATGCGCATCCGCGGCTCTACTGGGGCAATTACGGCGCGAATTTCGACCATGCCTGGCTCAGCCTGCCGCGCTGGCCGGGCTGGCTGACCCTGCCGTCCACCTATGACCTGGCCGGCGCCCGGCACTGGCATCTGTTCTTCGCGCTGGTGCTGGCCTTCTCGCTGCTGCTCTATCTGCTCTGGAGCCTGGCCAACCGGCACCTCCAGCGCGACCTGCGCTTCCGTCGCGACGAGCTCACCGCCGCGCACGTCGCCGAGGATCTCCGGGCGCATTGGGAGATGCGCTTCCACGATCCGCGGGATCCCCGCGCGTACAATCTCTTCCAGAAGGCGAGCTATGCCCTGGTCCTGTTCGTGCTGCTGCCGCTGCTGATCTTCACCGGCCTGGCACTGGCGCCGGGGATGTGGCCCTGGCTCGCGGACCTGTTCGGCGGAAGGCAATCGGCGCGCTCGCTCCATTTCATCGCGATGGCGCTGCTGACCGGCTTCGTCGTGGTGCATCTCACCCTGGTGATTCTCGCCGGCCCGGTGAACGAGGTCCGCTCGATGATCACCGGCTGGTGGAAATCGCCCGAAGCGGAGCCGGCGGAATGATCACGCGGCGCGGCCTGATCGTCACCGGCGGCGCGACTCTGCTCGCCGGCTGTGATGCCTGGAGCGGGAGCCCGGTGCTGCTGAGCGCCGAGGATGCGCACCGCTATCTCCAGCGATCGATCAACGGCCGCGCCGCGCTGGCCCGCGAGTTCCGCCCGGAGCAGCGCAGCCCCCGCTTCCGGACCAACGGCACCGCCAATCCCGATACGCCCGAGTATAACGCACTCGCCGCCAACCGCTTCGCCGACTGGCGGCTGCAAGTGGGCGGGATGGTGCGGCAGCCGCTCTCGCTCAGCCTTGCCCAGCTGGGTTCGCTGCCCCAGCGCGCGCAGATCACCCGGCACGATTGCGTCGAGGGCTGGAGCGCGATCGGCAAGTGGCAGGGACCGCGCCTGGAGACCGTCCTCCAGCTCGCCGGCCTGCGCGACGGCGCGCGCTACATCGTGTTCCACTGCGCCGACGTGTTCGGCCAGCGCCGGATCCCCTATTATGAATCGATCGACCTGGTGGACGCCTTTCACCCCCAGACGATCCTTGCCTGGTCGATGAACGACGCGCCGCTCGGCATCGGGCACGGCGCGCCGCTGCGCCTCAGGGTCGAGCGCCAGCTGGGATACAAGCACGCGAAATATGTGATGCGGATCGAAGCGGTGGCGAGCCTGGCCGGGATCGGCCGCGGCCGGGGCGGCTTCTGGGAGGATGTCGCCGGCTATGAATGGTATGCCGGGATCTGATTTCGCAGCTGCGGAAATATTGCGGAAATCGCGTGCTTCCCTAAAGTGGTTACGGGGGGCTGTTACATCGGGTGGTGGTGACGGCTTAATGGCGTTGATCGATCGTTTTTTCGCACGCGCAATCAGGCGCGGACAACTCACCGTCATCCACGCGGATGGCACCAAGCGGAGTTTCGGCGAAGCCGATCCCGCACTCAAGCCGGTAACGATCCGTTTCGGAGCGGGCGCGGCCCGCCGGATCCTGCGCGATCCCTCGCTCGGCGCGGCCGAGGCCTTCATGGACGGCGACATCCAGGTCGAGCAGGGTGAGATCCTCGACCTGCTGATCCTGTTCGCGTCGAACAATCGCTGGGAAGACAATGATTCGGTGCTCTTTCCCAGTGCGCTGAAGCAGGCGGTCGACGCCGTGATGTTCCGGCTCGGCCGGATCAACATGGAGCGGCGTTCGAAGCGGAACGTCGCGCATCACTATGATCTGTCGGGCAAGCTCTACGATCTCTTCCTCGATACCGACCGCCAATATAGCTGCGCCTATTTCAGCCAGGCGGGCCTCGGCCTCGATCAGGCCCAGCTCGACAAGAAGGCGCACATCGTCGCCAAGCTGGCGCTCAAGCCGGGCATGAGGGTGCTCGACATCGGCTGCGGCTGGGGCGGCATGGCGCTCTACATTCACCAGAAGACCGGCGCCGAGGTGCTGGGCGTCACGCTGTCGGAAGAGCAGCTCAAGGTCGCGCGGCAACGGGCGGCCGATGCCGGCGTGGCGGACAAGGTGAAGTTCGAGCTGATCGACTATCGCCACGTCGCCGGCCAGTTCGACCGGATCGTGTCGGTCGGCATGTTCGAGCATGTCGGCACGCCGCATTACCGCACCTTCTTCCGCAAGGTGCGCGAGCTGCTGACGCCCGAGGGCGTGATGCTCCTCCATACGATCGGCCGCGCCGGCGGCCCCGGCGTCACCGATGCCTTCACGCTGAAGTACATCTTCCCCGGCGGCTATATCCCGGCGCTCTCCGAGATCGCCAAGGGCTATGAGGGGCTGCGTTATTTCATGACCGATGTGGAGGTGCTGCGCCTCCATTATGCCGAGACGCTCCGGCACTGGTACGAGCGCACCGTGGCGGCGCGCGACGCGATCGTCGGCCTGTATGACGAGCGTTTCTATCGCATGTGGTGCTTCTATCTGGCGGGGTGCCATGTGAGCTTCCAATATGGCGGGCTGGTCAACTACCAGCTCCAGTTCTCCCGCTCGCGCGACGCGCTGCCGCTCACCCGCGACTATATGTTCGAGGAGGAACGGGCCCTGCGCGAGCCGCACAAGGTGGCGCTGCGTCAGGCGGGATAGGCGGCATCCATCCGGGCCAGCCTGGCGCGGACGATCTCCTCGAGCACGTCCGCGTCCACATCGGCCAGCCGCCTGATGTAGAGGCAGCCCTTGCCGGTCCGGTGCCTGCCCAGCCGGCCCAGGACCTCGCTCTGATCGGCATTGCCGTCGAGCACGTAGAGGACGAGCTCCGCCTTGCGCGGGCTGAAGCCGATTCGGCACATCTCGCCGGTCCGGCCGCTGTCGTAGCGATAGGCGTAGCGGCCGAAGCCGATGATCGACGGCCCCCACATCCTCGGCGCCTCGCCGGTCAGTCGCGCCATCATCGCGCAGACCGTCTCGGCATCCGCGCGGCGAACTTCGTCCGGCACCGCGGCGATGAAGTCGGCGACCTTCACCTCGGTCGCCTTGGTCTTGAGCTCGGCCATTGCACCCTCCCGAGTCGATGCCGGCGAGCATGCCCCAGTGGCAAAGGTTGCGGAAGGCGCGCATCGACCCTAGAGCGCCCCGGTTTTCCAGAAATTCCCGGAGTCGCCCATGTCAGACAAGATCAACCGCGTCGTGCTCGCCTATTCGGGCGGCCTGGACACGAGCGTGATCCTGAAATGGCTCCAGCAGGAATATCAGTGCGAGGTGGTGACTTTCACCGCCGATCTCGGCCAGGGCGAGGAGCTCGAGCCGGCGCGCAAGAAGGCCGAGATGGCCGGCGTGAAGCCCGAGCACATCTTCATCGACGATCTGCGCGAGGAGTTCGTCAAGGACTTCGTCTTCCCGATGATGCGCGCGAATGCCTTGTACGAAGGCCTGTATCTGCTCGGTACCTCGATCGCGCGCCCGCTGATCGCCAAGCGCCAGATCGAGATCGCCAAGCTGGTGAATGCCGACGCGGTGAGCCACGGCGCCACCGGCAAGGGCAATGACCAGGTGCGCTTCGAGCTCGGCTATTATGCGCTCAACCCGGACATCAAGGTGATCGCCCCCTGGCGCGAATGGGACCTGACCAGCCGCACCAGGCTGATCGAGTTCGCCGAGAAGCACCAGATCCCGGTGAGCAAGGACAAGCGCGGCGAATCGCCCTTCTCGACCGATGCGAACCTTCTCCACACCTCGAGCGAGGGCAAGGTGCTCGAGGATCCGTGGGAGGAAGTGCCCGATTATGTCTATTCGCGCACGGTGAACCCGGAGGATGCGCCGGATCAGCCCGAAGTCATCACCATCGATTTCGAGCGCGGCGACGGCGTGGCGCTGAACGGCCAGGCGATGTCGCCGGCGACGCTGCTCACCGCGCTCAACGAGCTGGGCCGCAAGCATGGCATCGGCCGCCTCGACCTGGTCGAGAACCGCTTCGTCGGGATGAAGAGCCGCGGCATGTACGAGACGCCGGGCGGCACCATCTATCATCTCGCGCACCGCGGCATCGAGCAGATCACGCTCGATCGCGGCGCCGCCCATCTCAAGGACGAGCTGGCGCCGCGCTATGCGGAGCTGATCTACAACGGCTTCTGGTTCGCGCCGGAGCGCGAGATGCTCCAGGCGGCGATCGACCATAGCCAGGAGAAGGTGACCGGCACCGTCCGCCTCAAGCTCTACAAGGGCAGCGTGATCGTGACCGGCCGCAAGTCGCCGTACAGCCTGTACAGCGAGAAGGTCGTGACCTTCGAGGACGATCAGGGCGCATATGATCAGCGCGACGCGGCGGGCTTCATCAAGCTCAACGCGCTGCGCCTGCGCCTGCTGGGGCGGCGCGACGGCTGACATGGCGGCCGGGCCGGCGGGGGCCGGCCCGGCGCATGCCGGTTACTTGCCGCAGCGGCAGTTCGGACCGCACTTGCAGTCGGTGCAGGTGCAACCGGGCTTGCAGCGCGGGTCTTGGTTCTGCGTGATCATCGTCTTTCTCCTCTTGGGGTGAGGAGTGCCGGATAGCCCTGCTGCGACCCGGCCGATTGAACGCAACGGCTAAAATCGGGTGAGCGTCTTCGCCGGCAGGCCGAACGTGCGCTTGAAGGCGCGGCTGAAATGCGCCGAATCGGCGAAGCCCGCAGCATGTGCGGCTTCGGTGAGCGACAGCCCTTCCGAATAGGCCTGCACCGCGCGAAACAGGCGCAGCCACAGGACATAGGTCCTGAACGCCAGGCCGGTCTGCTCGACGAACAGGTGCCGGAGGCGGCTCGGGGAGAGATGGATGCCGGCCGAGGCCTTGTCGAGGCTGAGCGGCGCGTCGAGATGCGCGGCGGCATAGGCGATGATCCGCTGGATGCGCGGATCGGGCATGGGCGGCTCGCCGACAGCTGCCAGCATATCGACCACGGCGCGTGCCGCCGCGAGAATGTCCGCCGGCCCGAGCGGTGCATCGAAGGTGGCGTGCAGGCGGGCGATCGCTGGCGCGAGCGCCGCGGCATCGAGTGCGGCCAGCGGTGCGTCGGCGAACAGGGCGCGTGCCAGCGCACGGCCGAAGCGGCTCTCGGGCTCGACGAAGATGAAGGCAAGCAGACCATGTGCCTCTAACCGGTGGCCGGCGTCGGCGGCCACCGCGATGGCCGGCGCACGGATCGTTGCTCCCGAGCAGGTCAGGGCCAGCGCGCCGGACAGGCAGATGGTGATCTGGATCGCGTGATGCGCGTGCAGGCCGGCGTCGCCAAAGCCCATTGGGGCTTCGAGTACCCAGGCGCTGATGCCCTGGGACATTGCCAGTTTTGCCCGCCCCCGCGACATCGGGTCTGTCTAGGCGGCGCCGGGCCGCATGTCAGCCCCCACGCGCTCCGCGCATTGCCGGATCAGCGCCGCGGCTGGTCGAGCAGCCCGATGAAGAAGGCAGTCACCACCATCTGCAGCCCGGTGCAGCCCAGCACGAGCGAGGGGATGGTGAGCCGCATCAGTGCCGCCGGGTTCATGCCGCCGAAACCCTGTCCCGCCCAGATCGCGGTGGCGGTGACGCCGCCGCCGATCCCGAGCGCCAGCATCAGCCCGCCCAGGATGCAGGCGCGCTCGACGCTGAACCAGTTGCGAACCCGGCGCATCAGCCCGCTTTCGGGCCATAGCCCGGCGATCGCGCCGTAGCGACGCGCCATCACGCTCAGGCCGATCAGCTGCGAGCCCATCAGCACCGCCATCGCCGCGAAGATCATCGTGTGGATGCCGAACTCGACGCCGCCGATATGCAGGTCGCCCGGGACCAGGCCGAGCAGCGCGACGAGGCCGCCGAACGCCAGCGTCAGGCCCGGATAGAGGAACAGCCATTTCGGCGCATAGATCAGCAGGAAACGGAGGTGCCGCCAGCCGTCGCGCCAGGTGCGCAGGTGCGGCGGACGGCTGCGTCCGTCCGGCTGCAGCGTGGTCGGCACCTCGCGGATGTCGAGCCGCGCGATCGAGGCCTTGACCACCATCTCGCTGGCGAACTCCATGCCGGGCGCGCTGAGGCCGAGCCGCTGGATGCTGTCGCGGCGAAAGGCGCGCAGGCCGCAATGGAAATCGCCGATCGGCGTGCTGAAGAAGGTGCGGCCGATCAGGCTGAGCACCGGATTGCCGAGATATTTGTGGAGCACCGGCATGGCGCCGGGCGCGATGCCGCCTTCGAAGCGATTGCCCATCACCAGCTCGGCGCCGTCGCGCAACGCGGCGAGGAAGGGCATCAGGGCGCCGAAATCATAGCTGTCGTCGGCGTCGCCCATTGCGACATAGCGGCCGCGCGCCGCTTCGATCCCGCCGATCAGCGCCGCGCCATAGCCGCGCGCCGAAACATGGACGATCCGCGCGCCGAGCGCGTTGGCGATCTGCTGCGATCCGTCGGTCGAGCCATTGTCGGCGATCAGCACCTCGCCGGCGATATCGTGGTCGACGAGAAAGGCGCGCGCCTTCTTGATGCAGACCGCAAGCGTTTCCGCCTCGTTGAGGCAGGGCATGACGATCGACAGCTCGATCGCCCCGGCTTCGCGCGGCGGAACGGCATGGGAGGCGGGGGTCAGGACCTGGGCAGCAGCGGGCACGCACGATTCCTTTTCGGGTATCGCGCCTGTCTGCCCGCAGGAGCGCCAAATTTTGGTTAACGTCCCGCCCGGCGCGGTCCGCATTTCGCTGCGGTCCGGAAGGGCTCGTTAACCAAATTTCAGCGGTCGCCCGATAGGCAGCGAGGGACACAGGGAGATCAGCTCGATGCTCGGCGCCGTTCATGGAAAACTCGTCTTCAATCGCCGCATCCGCCGGCTGGCGACGGCGATCGCCGAGCGGATCCCGCAAGATGCGCGGGTGCTCGACGTGGGGTGCGGCAGCGGCGATCTGGCGGCGCTGATCATGCAGATGCGGCCGGATGTGCGCATCGAGGGGATCGACGTGCTGGTCCGCCCCGGCACGGCGATCCCGGTGCATGCCTATGACGGCGCGCATATCCCGTTCCCCGATGACAGCTTCGATGCCGCGATGGTGATCGACGTGCTCCACCATACCGACGATCCCGCCGCAGTGCTGGCCGAGATCTCCCGAGTCGCGCCGCACGTCGTGATCAAGGACCATCTGCGCAACGGCCTGGCCGCCGGCCCGACGCTGCGCTTCATGGACTGGGTGGGCAATGCCGCGCACGGCGTGCGCCTGCCCTACAATTATCTCTCGCGGCGCGAATGGACGGCGATCTGGACCAGGCTCCATCTCGCCACCAGTGCCTTCGCGACGCGGCTGGCGCTCTATCCGCGCCCCTTCTCCTGGCTGTTCGACCGCGGGCTGCATTTCGTCGCCGTGCTGTCGCGCTGATCCGATGACCATTTCGCCGCCGGGAGAAGCGGAAGCCCGGCGCGGCGCGATCCGGCTCGACCTGGCGGTCGCCGTCGCGCTGGCGCTGGTGCTCACCATCGGCTGGTCGATCACCGACTGGCCGCGGCTGAGCCGCATGCTGCTGCCCGATCCCGATGACATGATGCGCCTTGCCCAGGTCCGCGACTGGCTGGCCGGGCAGGGGATCAACGACTGGACCCAATATCGCATGGCGCCGCCGCTCGGCTCGCCGATGCACTGGTCGCGGATCAACGATTTCGGCATCGCCGCGATCATCCTCGGGCTCACGCCGCTATTGGGTCGCGCCCATGCCGAGATGGCGGCGGTGCTGCTCTATCCCGGGCTGCTCTTCGCCTGCGCGATCTTCCTCTCCGCTCGAATCGGCAGGCGCCTCTGGGGTGCCGAAGCGGGGCCGGTTGCCGCGGTGCTCACCGCGCTCGCCTATCCCGGCACCACGGTCTTCATCCCCGGCCGGATCGATCATCACGCGCTTCAGGTTGTGCTGATCCAGCTGCTGGTGCTGGCGCTGATGCGCGCGCCCAATGCCCGGGCGGGCGCCGCCGCCGGGCTGCTCACGGCGCTCAGCCTGATCGTCGGGCTGGAAACGGGTCCCCAGGTCGTCGCCCTGCTCTCGGTGCTCGCGCTTTTCTGGGTGTGTCGCGGCATGGACGAGCGCGCGCGCCTTGCCGGCTTCGCGGCGGCACTGGGCGGCACGACTCTGTTCTTCCTTGCCTTCCTGCGGCCGACTTACTGGACCGCTTCGCTCTGCGATGCCTTCACGCCTGCCTCCTCGACCGCGATGCTGGCCGTGGCCGCGGCGATGGGCGCGCTGGCGGTGCTGACGCCCCGGCTGCGCGACTGGCGCCTGCGAATAGGTGTGGGGGCGCTGCTCGGCGGCGCGGCGATCGGGGGCACGCTGATTGCCTTTCCCAGCTGCATCAACGGCCCCTACGGCGTGATGGATCCGTTCCTGCGCGAAGCGTTCCTGCCCTATATCGACGAGGCGAACGGCGTGCTCCAGCAGCCGCGGCTCGCCAAGATCGTCTCGATCGGCGGGATGCTCGGCATGGCCTGTATCGTGACGATCTGGATGCTGGTGCGCGAGCGTCGGCGCTGGGCGGTGCTGCTGCCCGATGCGGCGGTGGTGCTCGCATCGGGGCTGGTGACGCTGGCGCAGGTGCGCGGCGTCTATATCGGCGCGCCGCTGGCGGCGCCGATGCTCGCGGTGCTGGTGCCGCTGGCCCGGACCCGGGTGCGCTGGCGCCTGCCGCTGGTGGTCGCCGCATGGCTCGCCGGCGCCGGCATGGTCTATGTGACGATTGCCGACCAGCTCGAGATGCGGTTGCAGCCGCGCGGCGCGGGCGAGCCGGCCAAGGGCGTCAACCCGCCCAAGGTGCAGGTGCTGTGCTCGGCCGGCGATGCGTGGCGGCAGGTGGATCGCGTGAAGCCGGGAGTGATCATGGCGGGCACCAATGTCGCCGCCTATGTGATCGGCGCGACGCATCATGCGACGATCGGCGCCGGCTATCACCGCAACGATCGCGGCAACATGGCGATGTATCGCTTCTTCCTGGGCAAGCCGGAGGAATCGCGTGCGATCGCGCAGGCCTGGCGCGCCGACTATGTCCTGTTCTGCCCCGGCGATTTCGACGAGATCCAGGTCGCGACCAACTTTCCCGCCAGCCTCGCGGCCCAGCTGCGCGCCGGCCGGCGGCCCGATTGGCTCGAGCCGATCCCGCTCGCCGGCACTCCGCTCGAATTCTATCGCATACGCCGAATGCGCTGAGCGCTTGCGGCAAGGGCCCCTGCTCCCCTAGAAGCCGCCGGATGGACAGGGGCGACGCGTTGCAATGGTGGCAGACACGATGGTTCGTGGCGCTCTGCACCTTCATAGCCATCATTCCGCTGCTCTGGCCGCAGATCCCGCCGCTGGTCGATCTGCCCGGCCATATGGGGCGCTACCGCGTCCAGTTCACCTATGACCAATATCCCTTCCTGAAGGATTGGTACGACTTCCGCTGGAGCCTGATGGGCAATCTGGGCGTCGACCTGCTGGTCATCCCGCTCCATCACGTCTTCGGGCTCGAGCTGGCGGTGAAGCTGATCGTCATGGCGATTCCGGCGATGACCGTCGCGGGCATGCTGTGGATCGCCCGCGAAGTGCATGGCCGCATCCCGGCGACCGCGCTGTTCGCGCTGCCGCTCGCCTATGCCTTCCCCTTCCATTTCGGCTTCGTCAACTTCGCGCTGTCGATGGCGTTCGCGCTGCTCGCCTTTGGCTGGTGGCTGCGGCTGGCGCGGCTGGGCAAGCTCGTCTTCCGCTCGATGGTGTTCCTGCCGATCTCGGTGCTGATCTGGATCTGCCACACCTATGGCTGGGGCCTGCTCGGCATCCTCGCCTTTTCGGCCGAGCTGATCCGCCAGCACGACCTTCGCCGCAATCCGCACGTGCCGTGGTACAAGGACCTGGTCGGCGGCTGGATCCTGCCCTGGTTCCATGCCGGCCTCCAGTGCATCGTGCTGGCGCCGCCCGCGCTGCTGATGGTGCTGTGGCGCTCGGGCGGGCACGTCACCGGCCAGACCTTCGACATGTTCAACTGGCGTGCGAAGATGCTGTGGATCACCCAGGTGTTCCGCGATCGCTGGCAGTTGTTCGACCTGGCCTCGGTGGGCGTGCTGTTCCTGCTGCTGTTCAAGGCGGTGCGCGATCCGAACATCCAATATTCGCGCAACCTGGCGCTGTCGGGCATCTTCCTGACGCTGGTCTATGTCTTCCTGCCGCGCGTCGTGTTCGGATCGGCCTATGCCGACATGCGGCTGGTGCCGTTCCTGCTGGCGATCGGCATTCTCGCGATCCGGCCCAAGCCCGGCCTCTCGATCCGCGGCGCGGCTACCGTGGCGGTGCTCGGCATGAGCTTCTTCTGCGTGCGCATCGCCGCGACCACCTGGAGCTTCCTGCTCTACAGCGGCACCTATGACCGCGAGCTCAAGGCGCTCGAGCATCTGCCCCAGGGCGCCCGGCTGATCAGCTTCGTCGGCGAGACCTGCCGTTACGAGTGGAAGCAGACGCGCCTTCAGCACGTCCCTGCGCTCGCGCTCGAACGCAAGCTCGCCTACACCAACGACCAATGGTCGATGGCTGGCGGGCAGCTGCTGACCGTGCGCTATGCCGACGCCAAGCGCTTCGCGCACGATCCGTCGCAGATCGTCACCGACGTGCAATGCCCGCGCGAATATTGGCGCCCGGTGGCCTGGGCGCTGGCGCGCTTCCCGCGCGATGCGTTCGACTATGTCTGGATGATCGAGACGCCGGCCTATAACCCGCGCTTCGAGCAGGGGCTGATCCCGCTGTGGCGCGACGGGTCGAGCGCGCTGTTCAAGATCGACCATTCGGTGCCTGCCCCGGTGATCGAGCCGGGCGAGTTGCCGGTGCCGCGCTGGGAGCGCGACATCATCCTGCGCGAAGGGCATGAGGGCGGCAGCAGCCTCCCCGATCCCGAAGCGAGCCCGGTGCCGGAGCCGCTCGAATCGCCGGTACCGACGCCGAGTCCCTCGCCTTCGCCGACTGCGGCGCACAAGGGCGCCAAGCACAAGGGCAGGGCGCGGCACTAGGGCCGGACCGGCTCGCGCCCGCGCCATGCTCCCTGGCGGAGCGGCGGGCGCTTGCAATGCAGGACTTCGCCTGCTCCATGCTGGTGGATGCGACGTGGTTCTCGCTTCCCCATCGATTGTACCCATGGCGCGGACCCGCGCGGCAGGGGAAGACGGGGCTCCCTAGTCTAAACTTCCGTGCCCCGCGCCGGGTGCGAATCTTTCGCGCGCCGCCACCGTGCCAAGCCCTGGGGTGATGTCGGTCGCGCCTAGGCCCCGCGGCGGAAGGGAGTCAGCTCGCCGAGACATTCCTGCTCCTGCGCCACCGCTTCGCGCTCGCGCTCGAGATAGTCGGCGACGGCACGGCGAAAGCCCGGATCGGGAAGATAATGGGCCGACCAGGTAGTGACCGGCGCATAGCCGCGCGCGAGCTTGTGCTCGCCCTGCGCCCCCGCTTCCACACGACCCAGGCCGCGGGCGATGGCGGCGTCGATCGCCTGATAATAGCAGAGCTCGAAATGGAGGAAGGGGACGTCCTCGATCGCGCCCCAATAGCGACCGTAGAGCGCATCGGCGCCGATCAGGTTGAGGGCGCCGGCGATCGGCTTCCCGTCGCGTTCGGCGAAGATCAGCAGCACCTGGTCCGCCATCTCGCCGCCGAGCAGCGAGAAGAAGTCGCGGGTGAGATAGGGGCGGCCCCATTTGCGGCTGCCGGTGTCCTGGTAGAAGGCCCAGAAGGCGTCCCAATGCGCCTCGGTGATCTCGGCGCCGGACAGGTGCCGGATGGTCAGGCCCGCCACTGCCGCCGCGCGCTCCTTGCGGATCGCCTTGCGCTTGCGGCTGGCAAGAGCGCCCAGGAACTCGTCGAAGCTCCGATAGCCTTCATTGGCCCAATGGAACTGGGTGCCGGCGCGAATCAGCCAGCCGGCCGCCTCGAACAAGGGCAGCTGGGCGTCGTCGAGGAAGGTGACGTGCGCCGAGGAAAGCCGGTTCTGGTCGGTCACCGCTTCGATCCCCGCGATCAGTCCGGGCGCCAGCGCGCCGTCGCGCAGCAGCAGCCGGGGACCGGGCACGGGGGTGAAGGGCACGGCGACCTGGAGCTTGGGGTAATATTGCCCGCCCGCCTGCTCCCAGGCATCGGCCCAGGCATGGTCGAACACATATTCGCCCTGGCTGTGGCTCTTGGCATAGGCCGGGGCGATCGCCGCGGGGATGCCCTGCGCGTCCTCGATCACGATCGGCAGCGATTGCCAGCCGGCGCGTGGGCTCACCGATCCCGAGCGTTCGAGGATCGAGAGAAAGGCGTGGCCGACGAACGGATTGCGCGTTCCCGCGCACGCATCCCAGTCGCCCGGCAGGATCGAGCTGACTCCATCGGCGATACGGGCGGTCACGGAAGAGGCGGGCACGATGTCCAGATAGGGATTGGGCCCCGCAAAGGGCAATGGCCTAGCCTCGCCTGGTCTCGTCCCGCGTGATCCGCACTTCGCGCTGCGGCAGGGCCAGCGCGATGTCGTGTTCCTTGAACATGACCCAGAGCCGGTTGAGCACGTCGCTCTTCACATTGCCGACGCCGCTCTCGGGATCGCTGATCCAGGTGAGGATCTCGTGCTCCACGCCGCTTTCGCCGAACGCCGCGAGGCGCACATTGGTGGGCGGTTCGTCGAGTGCGCGCGGGCTCTCCTTCGCGGCGCGCAGCATCAGCGCCTGGGCGAGCTTGAGGTCGCAGTCATAGGCGACGGTCACCGGGATGCGGACGCGGACGTTGCGATCGGTGTACGACCAGTTCTCCACTTCCTGCGTCATCAATATCTCGTTCGGGATCAGATGCTCCTTGCCGTCGCGGGTGACGACGCTGACCGCACGCACGCCGATCTTGTTCACCCAGCCGAAGCTGTCGCCCACGACGATCACGTCGCCCGGCTTGATCGAGCGATCCATCAGCAGGATGATCCCGGCGATCAGGTTGCCGATCGTTTTCTGGAGGCCGAAGCCGATCGCGAGGCCGAACGCGCCCGAGAAGACGGTGAACGCAGTCAGGTCGATCTCGAGCAGGTCGATGCCGACGAAGAAGGCGACGATCACCGCGGCGATCGCGGCCAGCTTCTGGAAGAGCAGCTTCTGCGTGGGGTCGAAGCCGCGCGCACCGCCGATCCACCGGGTCAGCATTCGGTTGAACAGGCGCACGCCGGCGAAGAGCAGCAGCACGGTGACGCCGATGCTGAGCAGCGAGAGCAAGGTGAGCCGCCGCTGGCCGATCTGCACGCCGACCCGGTCGAGCGTGTCCTGTGTCGCGGCGAAGCCGCCAATGGCATGGCTCAGGATCGCGGCGAAGGCGATGGCGGCCACGCTCCACGCGATCCAGCGCGGCAGGTTGAGCCCGCGCAGTACCGCGACGGTGAACATCGCAGCGGCGGCGCCGGTCGCGAAGCCGAGGCCCAGCGCCGCAAGTGGATGCCAGAGCCAGGCGGAGAGGATGATGCCGAGCAGCAGCGTGGCCACGCCGTGGCGGATCACGTCGCAGATGCGCCCGCTGAACAGCGGACCGTGCTCGGCATCGCGCGACCAATATTCGGCGATACGCGCGCCGATCCTGCGGCCGGCGAGCCAGCCGAGCGCCAGGGCGACGATGGCGAGCGCGGCGGCGATGCCCGCTTCGGACAGTTCGGGCGGCGAGGGAAGGTCGTGTCCCGCCAGCCAGTCGCCGAACCGCTGCATCATCCGCGCAGCCTGGCGAAGCGCGCGAGCCCCTGCTCGAGATCGGTGATCAGGTCGTCCGGATCCTCGAGCCCGATCTGGAGGCGGACGACCGGCCCCTCGGCCTTCCACTCGGTCGCGGTGCGGAAGCGCTGCGGATCGACCGGCAAGGCGAGGCTCTCATAGCCGCCCCAGCTATAGCCGATGCCGAAATGCTCCAGGCCATCGATCAGCGCGGCGCGCTCCTTCTCGCCGCCGCCGGCGAGGACGAAGGAGAACAGGCCCGAGGCGCCCTTGAAATCGCGCTGGAAGATCGCGTGTCCCGGGCAATCGGGCAGGGCGGGGTGAAGCACGCGTGCCACTTCGGGGCGAGTCCTGAGCCATTCGGCGATCCGCAGCGCGGCGCGGCCATGCTGTTCCAGCCGGATCGCCATGGTGCGCAGGCCGCGCGCGCCCAGCCAGGCGTCGTCGGGACTGGCCGTCTGGCCGAGCTGATAGGTGGCGTCGCGCAGCGCGGCAAATTTGCCCTGGGCGGCGGTGACCGAGCCCAGCATCACGTCGGAATGGCCGACGACATATTTGGTCGCGGCGAGGATCGAATAGTCGATCCCGAGCGCGATCACCGGGAAAAGCAGCGGCGTCGCCCAGGTGTTGTCGAGCACCGTCGCGATGCCGCGCTCCCGGGCCACCGCGACGATCGCCGGCACGTCCTGCACCTCGAAGGTCAGGCTGCCCGGGCTTTCGAGTAAGACGACCCTGGTATTGGGCCGGCAGAGCGCCGCGATGCCCGCGCCGATCAGCGGATCATAATAGCTCGTCTCCACGCCCATGCGCGCAAGCAGCCCGTTGGCCAGGCTCCGCGTCGGGTCATAGGCGCTGTCCGGCACCAGCAGATGGTCGCCCGGCGAGAGCAGGGCGAGCAGGGTCGAGGCGATCGCGGCGACGCCCGAGGGATAGAGCAAGGTCGCCTCGGCGCCTGGCTCGAGTTCGGTCAGCGCGTCGGCGAGCGACCATTGGGTCGGGGTGCCGCGGCGGCCGTAGAACAGGCGGTGATGGGTATCCCGGGCCCCGGCGGCGCGCAGATGCGCGACATCGTCGTAGAGGATCGTCGACGCGCGCCATACCGGCGGGTTGACGATGCCCTGGGTCCATTCCTTGCGCCGGCCGGCGGTGACGACCTTGGTCTTGTCCTGTTTCTCGCTCATGCCGGGCCCAATGCCTTGGCCGTCTCCGGACGGCTACCCCATTCGGTCCAGCTGCCGTCGTAGAGCGCGGCCTCGTTGTCGAGCAGGTGTGCGCCGAACGCCAGGATCGCGGCGGTGATGCCCGAGCCGCAGGTGGTGACCAGCGGCCGGGCCAGGTCGACGCCATGTTCCTCGAACACCGCGCGGATATGGTCGGGCGCCTTCCAGGTGCCGTCGGCGTTGAAGAATTTCGGATAGGGGACGTTCCGCGATCCGGGGATGTGGCCGGCGGCGACTTCGGCGCGTGGATCGGCTTCCGCGCCGGTGAAGCGCGCGGCCGAGCGGGCATCGGCGATCTGCCCGGTCTCGGCCTTCATCTGGTCGAGCGTGCGCAGCCGGGCCCTGGGCGCCCGGGGCTCGAAATTGCCGGGCTCGGCCTGATGCGGGCCGGTTTCCACGGGGCGGCCTTCCGCCTTCCATTTGGCGAGGCCGCCGTCGAGCAGGGCCACGTCGACCCCGGCGAGCCGCAGCACCCACCAGGCGCGGCACGAGGTATGATGCGGGCCATTGTCGTAGAGGATGATCTGCGTCTCGGTATCCGCTCCCAGCGTGCGCAGCCGCTCCGCGATCCTGGCGACGGTCGGCACGGTCGAGGGGAGCGGGCTGCTCTCGTCCACCAGCGTGTCGAGATCGAGGAAGCGCGCACCGGCGATGTGCCCGGCCTCGAACTCGGCGCGGGGATCGCGCGGCGGCGATCCGGGGATCGTCGAGCTATAGGTTGCATCGAGCACCAGCACGCCATTGGCGCCGGCCAGCCATTCGGTCGTAACGAGCCCGTCCATGGATAAGCGTCCTAGAAGGATGCAAAGCGCTCCGCAAACGCCTACATGGCCGGGATGGACGCCAAGCATCTCGGAAAAACCTCGACTCTCCCCGCCACGCCGGAAGAGGCCGAGCTCGACTATGTGCCCAATCCGCGGCGGGGCACGCGCTATCTCATCCGCTTCGCGGCACCCGAGTTCACTTCGCTCTGCCCGATCACCGGCCAGCCCGATTTCGCGCATCTGGTGATCGACTATGTGCCGGGCGATACGATCGTCGAATCCAAGTCGCTCAAGCTGTTCCTCGGATCTTTCCGCAACCATGGCGCCTTTCACGAGGACTGCACCGTCGGCATCGGCCAGCGGCTGTTCGACGAGATGCAGCCGGAATGGCTCAGGATCGGCGGCTATTGGTATCCGCGCGGCGGCATACCGATCGACGTGTTCTGGCAGTCCGGTGCACCGCCGGAAGGTGTCTGGATACCCGACCAGGGCGTGCCCGGCTATCGCGGCCGCGGCTGAACGCCCGATTTACAGGAGATTTACAGGGCGACCGGGCGGTCGTATTGTGTTGCACTGCAACATGATGAAACCTTATTGAAAACAGTTGGTTTGGAAGGGTGAGCGCGGGGGCGACGCGCAATTGAGTTTGCGGCAGCGAAAGGAAAGATCGGCGCATGCGAGCCCCGAACATCCAGCACATCGCGCTGATCGGCAACTTCCTGCCGCGCAAATGCGGCATCGCCACCTACACCACCGACACTTATGCCGCGCTCAAGCAGCGTTTTCCCGGGCTTCGCGTCGACGTCTATGCGATGGACGATCATCCCGGCCGCTATGACTATCCCGACGCGGTCACCCGCGCGATACCGCAGCACGATCGCGGCGGCTATCTCGATGCCGCCCGGGCGATCGAGGCGTCCGGCGCGCAGGCGCTCTGGGTGCAGCACGAATATGGCATCTATGGCGGTCCGGCCGGCGAGCATCTGATCGCGCTGATCGACCGGCTCTCGATTCCCGTGATCGCGACGCTGCATACCGTGCTCGAAACGCCCAATCCCGATGAGCGCCGCGTGATGGAGGCGCTGCTGCGCCGCGCCTCACGCGTGATCGTGATGGCCGAAAGGGGCCGCGAGATTCTTGGCCGCGTGCACGGTGCCGATGACCGGAAGATCGCGATGATTCCGCACGGTGTGCCCGATCGGCCGCTTGCCGATCCCGAGGATTTCAAGCCGCGCTTCGGCTGGCAGGGGCGCGAAGTGATCCTCACCTTCGGCCTGCTCGCGCCGAGCAAGGGCATCGAGACGATGATCGAGGCGATGCCCGCGATCGCCGCGGCGCGGCCCGACGCGCTCTACGTGATCCTGGGCGCCACGCATCCCAATCTCGTCGCGCATGAGGGCGAGGCCTATCGCGACCGGCTGAAGGCGCTGGCGACAGAGCGCGGCGTGGCCGGGCACGTCGCGTTTGTCGACGGGTTCGTCGAGCAGGACGAACTGCTCGACTATCTCCAGGCGGCGGACGTCTATGCGACCCCCTATCCCAATCCCGCGCAGATCACCTCGGGTACGCTTTCCTATGCAGTGGCGGTGGGCAAGCCGGTGGTTTCCACGCCCTATGTCCATGCGACCGAGATACTGGCGGACGATCACGGCGTGCTGGTGCCTTTCCACGACAGCGGCGCCTTTGCCCGGGAGATCGCGCGCCTGCTCGCCGACAAGAGTGCCCGCACCGCGCTGGCCGAGCGCGCCTATGCCCGCGGCCGCACCATGTTGTGGCCGCGCCTCGCCGAGACGGCGGTCGAGGCGCTGGCGGCCATCGTCGCCGCCAGGCCGCGCCGCTTCGCCCGCCCGGCCAAGGCGCTCGTGCCGCTCCGGCCCGATATCGCCGCGGTGGAGCGGATGAGCGATGCGACCGGCATGCTCCAGCACTCGATCTATTCGGTGCCCGATCGCCGCCACGGCTATTGCATCGACGACAATGCCCGCGCGCTGATCCTGATGAGCAGGATCGAGGAGATCGACGATGCCCTGCGCGACAAATGGACGAGCGTCTATGCCGCCTTCGTCCAATATGCCTGGAACCAGGAGCTGCGCCGCTTCCGCAACTTCATGAATTTCGACCGGACCTGGTGCGAGGATGTCGGCTCCGAGGATTCGAACGGCCGCGCGCTCTGGGCATTGGGAGTGACGGCGCGCGATGCGAAGGCGCAGAAGCATCGCGACTGGGCCGCGGCGCTGTTCGACGCCACTGCTTCGATCGCGCTGGAACTGGGCAGCCCGCGGGCGCGCGCCTTCGCGATGCTGGGCGCCGCCGCGATGCTGGGCGCGCATCCGGGCCATGCGCTGGGCCGCGAGATCCTCACGCGCTTCGGCGAGGAGCTGATCGCGCTGCTCGGCCGCAATCGTCGCCCCGAATGGCAATGGTTCGAGATCGTGCTGGCCTATGACAATGCCCGCCTGCCCGAAGCGCTGCTGCGCGCCGGCATGGCGCTCGGCCGGCGCGATTTCACCGGGGTCGGGATCGAGACGCTCCAATGGATCGTCACCCGCCAGACTTCGCCCGAGGGCCGCTTCCGCGCCGTCGGCACCGAGAGCTTCGGCCGCGCCTATGCCCCGCCGCTCCAGTTCGACCAGCAGCCGCTCGAGGCACAGGCGACGGTGGAGGCCTGCGTCGCCGCGCACGAGGCGACGGGAGAGCGGCGCTGGGTGGACGAGGCGATGCGCGCCTATCGCTGGTATCTCGGCGGCAACGACCTCGACCTGCCGCTCGCCACCGCGCAGGACGGCGGCTGCTTCGACGGGCTGATGCCGCACGGGCTCAACCGCAATCAGGGCGCCGAGTCCATTTTGGCGCTCCAGCTCGCCAATTGCGCGATTTCGGCTCTTTCAAAGGCAACCGGAAACGTGGCAACACCGGTGCGAGCCGCCGTCGCCTAGCTTCCGCCTGGGCGCCGGTGCGGGGACAATGGCTGGGAGCCGAATGCTCGAACTTTTCAATCATGCGCTGCGCCTGCGTGCGGATCCTTCGCGCGTCGTGGTGCGGCCCTTCCACATTGCCTGGGCATCGAACGGATCGGCGCCGAGCCGCACCGAGCGGCTGGTAAGCGAAGTGCTGGCGATGTCGCCCGGCGAGGCGCGCAGCCAGTTGGAGATCGTGCTCAAGGATTTCGAGGCGCGTCACTGGCAGACGCGCCGCGTGTTCATGACTCGCTATGACGAGATCGAGGGGATGCTGGGGCTGGACGGCAGCCAGATCGGCGACGAGAAGCGCCAGCTGATCGGCGCCTATTTCTGCCACGAATACAGCTATGCCGCCGCCGCGCTGATGAACCCCAGCGCCGTGCCGCATTACGACCAGACCGGCATGCCGCCAGGGTCGCTGCGCATCCTGATGAGCCTGCGGGCTGTGGGCGAGGGGCATATCTCGTCGGTCGCCTTTCGCGAGGGCATCATCACCGACGGGAACGACCTGACGCTCGCGCCGGAACCGCCCTTCGCCACTGCCGCGGATGCGCGCGAGGAAGACGAGGCGCATGTGCCGGAGGGGCCGGTGACGGTGTATCGGCACCGGGATTCGACGCTTTCCGGCACAGTGATCTTCCCGATCACCAAGGCCCAGTCGAACGGCCTGGAGGATCTGCGCATCACCCATTTCCGCCATGAGGACGGGAGGGAGGAGTGGATCGGCACCTACACCGCCTATAACGGCTCGGTGATCCAGTCCGAGCTGCTGCGCACCCGCGACTGGCGGAGCTTCGACCTGGTGCCGATGTCGGGAAGCGCCAGCCGCAACAAGGGCATGGCGCTGTTCCCGCGCACCGTGAACGGCCGCTACATGATGCTCGGCCGCCAGGACGGCGAGAACATCTTCCTCCATGCGTCCGACGACATCACCCGCTGGGAAGGCGGCGAGCTGCTGATCAAGCCGAAATTTCCCTGGGAACTCGTCCAGATGGGCAATTGCGGCCCGCCGATCGAACTCGACCAGGGCTGGCTGATCCTCACCCACGGCGTCGGCGCGATGCGCAAATATTCGATCGGCGCGGCGCTGCTCGACAAGAACGACCCGTCCAAGGTGCTGGCCCGTTCGCCCGAGCCGCTGCTCGCCGCGGCGGACCAGGACCGCGAAGGCTATGTCCCGAACGTCGTCTATACTTGCGGCGCCATCAAGCATGGCGACAAGCTGTTCATCCCCTATGGCGTCGCGGACAGCTCGGTCGCCTTCGCCTTCGTCCCGATCAGCTCGCTGCTCGCCCAGATGAGCTGATCCCCGGCGCGGGCCGGGGATCAGCCGGAGTTCAGCGATAGTTCGCGATGTCGTCCGCCGGCGTTTCCGGACCGGTGCCTGCCGGCGCGCCGCGTACCAGCCTGCGCGTCATCGCATAGGCGATGGCGATCAGCCCGAAGAACAGCAGCGGCGCGATCCAGGTCGCCACGCTCTCGAAGCTCTCGCCCATCACTGCCAGCGGCGCGTCGTTGGGCGGGATCGGCGCGTTGCGATTGGCCCAGGCGAGGATGCCGGCAAAGGCGACGCCGAACAGCGATTCGCCCACGATCAGGCCGGTCGCCGCCAGCACGCCCATCCGCTCGGCGAACTCGGGATTGGCCTGGCGCTTGGCCCAGCGATCGTAGAAATGGCCGATCACCGCGCCGACCGGGATCAGCAGGGTGAGGCCCATCGGCAGATAGATGCCCATGCCGACGGCGAGCGGGGGCAGGCGCATCCTGCCGGCCTTGCCCAGCACTTCGTCCAGGACGATCACGCCGACGCCGATCAGCGCGCCGAGCCCGATCAGGTTCCAGTCGATATCGCCGCCGAGCACGCCCTTGGCGATCGAGGAGATCAGCGCGGCCTGCGGTGCCGAGAGCGCGTTGGGGCCGGCGCCGGGCATGCCGACAAAGCCCAGCGTGTTCTTGAGCAGATCCAGCACCAGCGGGATCGCCAGGCTGCCGAACACCACGCCCAGCACCAGCGCCAGCTGCTGTTTCCACGGCGTCGCACCGACGAGCTGGCCGGTCTTCAGATCCTGGAGATTGTCGTTCGAGATGGTCGCGATCGAGAAGATGATCGCGGTGGTGAACAGCGCATAGGCGATCAGCGCATTGGTGCGCGCCGGATCGGCCTCGTGCCCGAAGACCAGCACGAGCAGCAGCGAGGCGCCGAGCACGGCGAGGATGCCGACGCCCGAGACCGGCGAGTTGGAAGCGCCGATCAGGCCGGCCATATAGCCGCAGATCGCCGCGATCATCACGCCGACGACCAGCACATAAGCGAGCGAGCCGCCGATCACCGCGACCGGATGATCATGGACCGGGCCGCCGGCCGAGAAGCTCCACAGCAGCCAGGCGATCGGCACCAGCGTGGCGAGCGTGATGAGGGCGACCACGCCGATCGGCATGTCGCGCTCGGTGATGTCGAGCGCCTGGCCGCCCTGCCGCGCGCGCGAGGCGGCGAGCGCGGAACGCAGGCCGGCGATGATCGGGCCGATGATCTTGAGCAGCGACCAGATCGCCGCCACGCCGATCGTGCCGGCGCCGATGAAGCGCACCTGGCCGCGGAAGGTGCCGCCGACCAGCGCGTCGATCCCGGCGCCGATGTCGCCGCCCGAAGCGAACCAGGGCACCAGCACCGTCCAGGAGATCAGCATGCCGAAGAACATGGCGGCGCCGACCGAGATGCCGACGAGATGGCCGACGCCGATCAGCAGCATCGACCAGCTGGTCGACCAGCCGGTGGCAGTGTTGCCCACCGCGAAATTCTTGCCCGCTTCCTCGGCGACCAGCTTCATCTTGGCGAGCAGCGCGAACAGGCCGGAGAAGATCGTGCCGACGATCAGCGTGCGCAGTCCCGCGGCATTCTCCTTGTCGCCCGCGCCCGAGGCCGAGCCGACCTTGAGCACTTCGGCGGCGGCGACGCCTTCGGGATAGGGCAGGTCGGTGCCGGTGACGAGCGCGCGCCGCAGCGGCACCGAGAACATCACGCCGAGCACGCCGCCGGTGATGCACACCGCCACCGTCGTCCAATAGGGAAAGCCCGACCACCAGCCGACCATGATCAATCCCGGCAGCACGAACACGATCGCGGCAAGGGTGCCGGCGGCGGAAGCGATCGTCTGGACGATGTTGTTCTCGAGGATGGTGCCGCTCTTGAACGCCTTGAGGATCGCCATCGAGACGACCGCGGCGGGAATCGACGTGGCGAAGGTGAGGCCGACCTTGAGGCCGGCATAGACGTTGGCGGCAGTGAACAGGATGGTGATCAGCGCGCCGAGGACGATCCCGCGCAGCGTGAGCTCGGCCATCGGGCGAGACGATTGGGAGGCCATCGGTTCAGATCTCCGCGCGGAAAGTCACGAAGGTCACGGCATGTGCGTGCGCGGGCGCGCTCGCGGATGCGGCCGGGACGGCGGGTTGGGTGCGGAATGCGTTGTTCATCGACGGAGCGTGGCATCTGCGCGTCGGGGAGGACAGCCTTTTTTGCGTGGCGGTTGATTTGAATAACTACGGGGTTATGAATTGATGCATGGAGCCGGCCGTTTTCGACATGTTGTTCCGCGCGTTGGGCGATCCGACGCGCCGCGCGCTGTTCGAGCGGCTGGCGCAAGGGGAATTGACTGTACGCGCGCTCACCGACGGTGCCGCCATCTCGCAGCCCGCCGTCTCCAAGCATCTTGCGATATTGAAGGGCGCGGGGCTGGTGCTCGACCGGCCGCAGGGACGCGAGACGCATTACCGCGCCAATCCCCGGGGGCTGGCGCCGTTGCTCGACTGGATGCGGCTGCACGAGGTGCTGTGGGCCGGCAGTTTCGACAGGCTGGACGACCTGCTGAAGAGGATGGATCAGTGACCGAGGCGCGCACTTTGGTGATGGAGCGCGACTTTCCGCACGCCCCGGACAAATTGTGGCGCGCGATTACCCAGCCGCATCTGATCGCCGAATGGCTGATGCCGAACGATTTCGCCCTGGCGGAAGGGTGTCGCTTCACCTTGCAGAGCCCCGGCGCGCCGGGTTGGAGCGGGCGGATCGACTGCACGGTGCGCGAAATCGATCCGGGCCGGCGGCTCAGCTACAGCTGGAACACCGGCGGCGGCGAGGAGGCGATGCCGCGCTTCGAATCGGTGGTGACGCTGACGCTCGAGCCGATCGCGGGCGGCACGCGGCTGCGGATGGAGCAGAGCGGATTCAGCAACGATAGCAACTATAATGGCGCGCGGTTCGGCTGGCGGAGCTTCCTTGAGCGGCTGGAAGGGGTTGCGGCGGGATTGGCGTGACATCGCGCGCGCACTGCCCAATATCGTCACGCTGAACTTGCCTCAGCGTCCAACGCGCCACAGAGGATATCGCATGTGGAGAGTTGGATGCTGAGGCAAGTTCAGCATGACGGATGAGGTTGATTGCGCAAGTCGAGAAGCTAGGCTCCCCCGCATGAACACGAGAACCGAAACCGCCCAGCGTGCCGCCCGTCTCGTGCTTGTCGGCGCGCTGCTTCTCATCGGGCTCTGGATCGCGCACGGGTTCGTCGCGGCGCTGCTCTGGGCGGTGGTGCTCACCATCGCGGTCGATCCGCTCCATCTCAGGCTGCGGGCCTGGCTGAAGGGCAGCCACCGCATCGTGATCCCGTTGCTGATCACGGCGATCGCGGCGCTGGTGGTGCTGATCCCGCTGGCCCTCGGCGTCGCCCAGGCGCTGCGCGAGGCGCACGACATTTCGAGCTGGATCGCGCAGGCGCAGGCGCAGGGCGTGCCGGTACCCGACTGGGTGGCGCGCCTGCCCGTCGGCAGCGGAGCGGTGCGCGACTGGTGGCAGACGCACCTCGCCCGGCCCGAGGATGCCGTGCACCAGCTCCGCGCGATCAGCGGCGGGGAATGGTTGGTACATTCGCGCATGATCGGGGTCGGCGTTGTGCATCGCGCGGTGGTCTTCGGATTCACGCTGCTCACGCTGTTCTTCGTGCTGCGCGATCGCGACGCACTGATCGAGCAGGGGCGGCGGGCGGTGCTCAAGCTGTTCGGCCCCACCGGCGAGCGCGTGGGATCGCAGGCGATCCGATCGGTGCGCGGCACGATCGACGGGCTGGTGCTGGTGGGGCTGGGCGTCGGCGCGCTGATGGCGATCGTCTATCTGGTCGCCGGCGTGCCGCACCCGCTGCTGCTCGGGGGCGCCACGGCGATCGCGGCGATGATCCCGTTCGGCGCGCCGGTGCTGTTCGTGATCGCTGCGCTGCTGCTGCTGTTGCAGGGATCGGTGGGCGGCGCGATCGCCGTGGTGGCGATAGGCACTGCGATCATCTTCGTCGCGGATCATTTCATCCGCCCGGCGATGATCGGCGGCGCCACGCAGCTGCCGTTCCTCTGGGTGCTGATCGGCATCCTGGGCGGCGTGGAGACGCTGGGCCTGCTCGGACTGTTCATCGGCCCCGCGGTGATGGCGGTGCTGGTGATGCTGTGGCGGGAGTTTCTGGCGGCGGGAGCGGCCGGGACGTTCGAAGCCTAGCCGTTCCCCGGCCTTTGCCGGGGAACATCCGTATATCCGAAGCGCGCGCCTAGCGCCCCTTGAACAGTCCGCCCAGCACGCCGCGGACCAGTCCGCCGACGATGCTCGCTCCCGCGCCGCCCGATTTGCCGAATACCGCCTTGGAGACTTCGTTTGCCACCGCGCGGCCGGCGGCCGACGAGGCGGAGCGAGTCGCCGAATTGATCGCGCGGTTCCAGGGATTGTTCGCCGCCTCGCGCTCGGCCTGGCGCTGGGCCTGGGCGTCGAGCCGGGCCTGGCGATCGGCGTCGCGCTGATCGGCGAGGCGCTGGCGCTCGGCTTCCTTGGCGATGCGCGCATCTTCCTTGGCCTGGGCGGCGGCGGCCTTTTCCGCTTCGTCCTTGGCCTTGGCCTCGGCGGCGGCCGCGGCGGCTTCGGCCGACTTGGCGGCGAGCAGTTCCTCCGCCGATTCGCGATCGACCACGGTGTCGTACTTCGCGCCGATCGCATCGGTCTCGATCAGCACCTTGCGCTCCTCCGGCGTGACCGGGCCGACGCGGCTGGAAGGCGGGCGGATCAGCGTGCGCTCGACCGGGCTCGGCGCGCCGTCCTCCTGGAGCAGCGAGACCAGCGCCTCGCCCACCTTGAGCTCGGTGATCGCGGTGGTGACGTCGACTCCGGGATTGGCGCGGAAGGTGGTGGCCGCCGCCTTCACCGCCTGCTGGTCGCGCGGGGTGAAGGCGCGCAGCGCGTGCTGGACGCGGTTGCCGAGCTGGCCGGCGACCGTATCGGGCACGTCGATCGGGTTCTGGGTGATGAAATAGACGCCGACGCCCTTGGAGCGGATCAGGCGGACGACCTGCTCGATCTTGTCGAGCAGCGCCTTGGGGGCGCCGTCGAACAGCAGGTGCGCCTCGTCGAAGAAGAAAGCGAGCTTGGGCTTGTCGGGATCGCCGACCTCGGGAAGCGATTCGAACAGGGCGGAGAGCAGCCAGAGCAGGAACGTGGCGTAGAGCTTGGGGCTCGCCATCAGCTTGTCGGCGGCGAGGATGTTGACGATGCCGCGGCCCTTGTCGTCCAGCCCGAGGAAATCCTGCATCGACAGCGCCGGCTCGCCGAAGAAATTCGCGCCGCCCTGGCTGCGCAGCTGGAGCAGCGAGCGCTGGATCGCCCCGACCGACTGTTTCGAGACATTGCCATAGGTGGCGGTGAGCTCGTCCGCCCGCTCGGCGCAATGCGCGAGCATGGCCTGCAGGTCGTCGAGGTCGAGCAGGAGCAGCCCGTCCTTGTCGGCGACGGTGAAGGCAATGGTGAGCACGCCTTCCTGGACTTCGTTCAGGTCCATCAGCCGCGCGAGCAGCAGCGGGCCCATTTCCGAGATGGTGGTGCGGATCGGATGGCCCTGCTCGCCATACAGGTCCCAGAACTGCACCGGCGTGTCGGCATAGGTCCAGTCGGCGAGGCCGATCTCGGCGGCGCGTGCCTTGAAGATCTCGTGGGTCTTGGCGGTGGGCGAGCCGGCCATGGCCAGGCCGGACAGATCGCCCTTCACGTCCGCCACGAAACAGGGGACGCCGGCGTTGGACAGGCCTTCGATGATGCCCTGGATCGTCACCGTCTTGCCGGTGCCGGTCGCGCCTGCGATCAGCCCGTGCCGGTTGGCGCGCCTGAGCACCAGGGACTGTGGCTGCGCGCCGCCGGTGCCCGCACCAATGAAGATGCCCGTCTCTCCCGCCATCCGTCGACTCCTTGCTTGGGAGTCCGGGATAGAGGAGAAACGGGCATTCGTCAGCCCGACGGGCCTGGTTTTAGTTGATGCCGACCGAGACGAAGCGGCCGACCGCGCGGCGCTGGACCCAGAGCAGGACGCTGTTCTTGCCCGAGGCCTTGGCCGCGCTGACCTGCTTGGCGACGTCGGCCGCATTGGCCACCGGCTGGCGGTTGACGGTGGTGATCACGTCGCCGCGCTGCAGGCCCTTGCCCGCGGCGTCGCTCGCCTGGCTCACCTGGAGCACCACCACGCCGGTGGTGCTCGGGTTGACGCCGACGCTCTGGGCGATCTGCGGCGTAAGCGGGGTCACCTGCACGCCGAGCGAGGCCGCGGCCATCGTCTCAGTATCGCCGCCGCCCGGGCCCGAATTCTCGTCGTTCGGATCGAACTGGGCGAGCTGTTCCTCGGGCGGACGGGTGCCGACGACGAGGCTCAGCGTCATGCGCTTGCCGTCGCGATAGAGCTCGAGCGGGACGCGGGTGCCCGGCTTCACATTGGCGACGAGGTAGGACAGCGTCTGGTCCGGAGTGACGTCCTTGCCGTCGACCTTGACGATGACGTCGCCCTGCTTGAGACCGGCCTTCTCCGCCGGCTGGCCCGGCTCGGTGCGGGCGACGACGGTGCCCCGGCCCTTGGGCACGCCCAGGCCGTCGGCGATGTCGTCGGTCAGGTCCTGCATCTGGATGCCGAGATAGCCGCGGGCGATCTTGCCGCCCTTCATCAGCGTGTCGATCACCGGCTTGGCTTCTTCCGCGGGGATCGCGAAGCCGATGCCGACATTGCCGCCGGTGGGCGACAGGATCTGCGAGTTGATGCCGATCACGTTGCCGTTCAGGTCGAACATCGGGCCGCCCGAATTGCCGCGGTTGATCGAGGCGTCGGTCTGGATGAAGCGGTCATAGGCGCCGCCCTGGCCGGTGACGCGGTGCAGCGCCGAGACGATGCCGGCGGTGACCGAGCCGCCCAGTCCGAACGGATTGCCGATCGCGACGACCCAGTCGCCCACGCGGGCGCTCGTCGAATCGCCGAACTTCACGAAGGGCAGGTTGGTGCCTTCGATCTTGAGCACGGCGAGGTCCGACTGGGCGTCGTTGCCGATCAGCTTGGCCTTGAACTCGCGCTTGTCGGGCAGGGTGACGGTGATCGATTCGACCGTGGCGCCGCGCGCGCCCGCCGAGATCACGTGATTGTTGGTCACGACATAGCCGTCGGCCGAGATCAGGAAGCCCGAGCCGAGCGATTCGGCCTGGCGGGTCACCGGCTGGTTGCCGCCGCCGAACGCCTCGAACGGCGTGCCCGCGAACGGATTGGCGTTCATGGTCACCCGCTGGGTGGTCGAGATGTTGACGACCGCCGGTTGCAGCTTGGCGACCATGTCGGCGAAGCTCATCGGCGCGCCGGCCTTGGGGGCTGCGGCCTGGATCGCGCCCGGCTCGTTTTGCGCGGTCTGCGCGCCGGCCGGCTGGTTGAGCGTCATCGTCGCGGCGGCGCCGCTCAGCAGGAGGGCGGTAGTGAGAGCGTAAGCGTAACGCACGTGAGTCGGTCCTCTCAGACGAAGGAAAAGCGTTCGAACGGAATATTTGCGCCGAAATGCTGAACGGCGATTGAATATGAACGGATCGAAAGGCTCATCGTTGCCCCATGAATTCCTTCAGATAGGAATTGTTCGGCGACAGGACGATCGACGTCTCGCCCTTGGCCGGGTCGTTGTTCAGGAACGTCGTCCGATACGAACGCATCGCCCGCCAGAAATTGTAGAAATCGGCGTCCTTGTTGAAGGCCTGGGCATAGATCTGCGCGGCCTGGGCATCGGCGTTGGCGCGGATGATCTGCGCGTCCTTCATGCCCTGCGCCTCGATCGTCTTCGCTTCCTGATAGCGCGCCGTCTTCATCCGCTCGAACGCGCTGTCGAGCGGCGAGCCCGAGGGCAGCTCGGTCTGCTTGATGCGCACGTCGACGATCGAGACGCCATATTGCGCTGCCAGCTGCTGGAGCGAGTTCTGGATATTGTCCATCACCTGGCCGCGCTCGGGGCTGAGCAGGATCGCCGAGGGGCGCTTGCCGAGCTCGCTGCGCAAGGCCGAGCGGAACAGCGGCTGCAGCTGCTCGCGCACTCGGTCCTCCGTGCCGATGGTGACGACCATCTTGAGCGGATCGGTGACCCGGAATCGTGCATAGGCATCGATCTGGAGCCGCAGCTGATCGGTGGAAAGCACCGGCTCGTTGGGCAGGTCGACCGAGAGCACGCGCTTGTCGACCCAGACGATGCGGTCGATGAACGGGATCCGGAAGATCGGGCCGGCGCCGGTGCGGCCGAACTGCTCGCCGGGCTTGTAGGCGTTGACCGGCTTGCCGAGCGGCTGCTCGAGGCGAAGGATCACCGCCTGCTTGGTCTCGGGCACGATCGCGACGCTGCTCATCACCACGATGAGCGCGACGATGAGCGCGACGGCGATGCCGATGGGGCTGCGCAGCCAGGTCATTTCTGGTCTCCCTGCTGGGCCTTGCCGGCATCGGGGCGGATCCCCGGCAGCGGCAGATAGGGGGTGACGCCCGGCGCCTCGACGATCGTCTTGTTGGTGCGCGCGAGCACTTGCTCCATCGTCTCGTAATAGAGACGGCGGCGCGTGACTTCGGGCGCGGCCTTGTACTGCTCGTAGATCTTGTCGAATTCGGCGGCCTCGCCCTGCGCGACGGCGATCACCTGCTGGGCATAGCCGTTGGCGTTGTTGCGCGCCGATTGGGCGCCCTGCTGCGCGGCCAGCACCGCCTTGAAGGCGTCGTCGACCTGTTCCGGGGCGGCGGCGCGGGTGAGCGCCACGCTCTGGATGCGGATGCCCGCATGATATTCGTCGAGGATCTTCTGCATTCCGGCCTGCACGTCGCCGGCGATTCGCGCCTGGCCCTCGCCAATCGCCTCGGTCAGGGTGGTGTTGGCGATCACCGCGCGCATCGCGCTTTCGGCGGTATCCTTCACCGTTTCCTTCGGATCCTTGATCTGGAAGGAATAATCGGCCGCATCGGCGATGTACCAGTTCACCGAATAGGCGAGGTCGACGATGTTCTGATCGCCGGTGAGCATCAGGTTCGCGCCGCTCTCGGGGAATTTCTCGGTGCGCACGCTGCCGACATCGACGATATCGACCAGCTGGATGGGGGCCGGCAAGGTGAACTTCACGCCCGAACCGAGCGTGCCGGTGTAGCGGCCGAGCGTAGTGACCACGCCGCGCTCGCGCGGGCCGATGGTGTGGAAGCTGGTGAAGATCACCCAGATCAGCAACAGGCCGGCGATCACCAGGGTCCAGAGCCGGGTGCCGCCCGGCGCGCCGGGAAAGCCGCCGCCCCGCGCACGGCGGAACAGATCCTCGAACGGGCCGCCGCCACCGCCGCCGGGCCGGGGGCGCCGCCCCTCGGGCGGGAAGGACCAGGGGTTGCGCGGGCCTCCGCCGGAGCCGCCGCCCGAGCCGCCCTTGCCATCGCCCGAGCTGCCATTTCCACCATTGCCGCCGGAGCCCCAGGGGCTTTTGGGGGCTTCGTTCTGCAGGATGCCGGCCTTGCCCAGCCAGCTCATGAGGTTTGCCATTGCGCCTTTATAAGGGCGCGCGCGCGGATTTACAGTGGCGCGCGGCGATTGTGCGCCTATCTGGCAGCCGATGACCGACAATGAAGCTCTTGGAGCCGCGCTCGCCCCCGTCGCCGCCGGCCGTGCCACTGCCCGTCTCGAAGGCGCGCGCGCCAGCATCGTGCTCGACGTGACCGGGCTGGAGGAGGGCGCGCGGGCGGAGCTGGAAGCCGATGTCCGAGCCGCCGCCGGCGGTCTGCCGGGGATAGACGAAGTGCGCGTGCTGATGACGAGCGAGCGCCGCACTCGCCGGCTGATCGCCGTGGCGAGCGGCAAGGGCGGAGTGGGCAAATCCACCATCGCGGCCAATCTCGCCATCGCGCTGCACGCGCGGGGGCGCAAGGTGGGGCTGGTCGATGCCGACATCTATGGCCCTTCCCAGCCGCGCCTGCTCGGCGTCGAGGGCGTGCGGCCCCAGGCGCGCGAGAAGACGCTGCTGCCGGTGCGCACCAAGTTCGGCGTGCCGATGCTCTCGATGGGCGGGCTGGTGGCCGAGGGGCAGGCGATCGCCTGGCGCGGGCCGATGGCCGGCGGCGCGCTCGGCCAGCTGGTCGATGCCGATTGGGGCGAGGCCGAGCTGCTGGTGCTCGATCTGCCGCCGGGCACGGGCGACGTGCAGCTCACCATGATCCAGAAGCACAAGCCGGCGGGCGCGGTGATCGTCTCCACCCCGCAGGACCTGGCGCTGATCGACGCGACTCGCGCGATCGACCTGTTCGCCAAGGCCGGCGTGCCCGTGATCGGGCTGATCGAGAACATGTCGGGCTATGCCTGCCCGCATTGCGGCGAAGTCTCCGATCCCTTTGGCGCGGGCGGGGCGGAGGCGGCGGCGGCCAGGCTCGGCATCCCGTTCCTCGGCCGCGTGCCGCTCGAGATGGCGATCCGCGCCGCTTCCGATGCGGGCGAGCCGCCCGCGGCGGGGAACGGACCCGCGGCCCAGCTGTTTGCCGGATTGGCGGAACGTGTGGACGACTGGCTGAAAGGATGAGGCGATGCCGCTGACGCGGGACGAGGACATCAAGGCGCTGCTCGAAGGCGTGCGCACCATCGCAATGATCGGCGCATCCGATCGGCCCGACCGGCCGAGCTATGGCGTGATGGCCTTCCTCCAGCGCCAGGGCTATCGCGTGATCCCGGTGAACCCGCAGATCACCGGCGAGCATGTGCACGGCGAGTTCGTGTTCCGCGAGCTGAGCCAGATCGGCGAGCCGATCGACATGGTCGACATCTTCCGCCGCCCGATGGCCGCCGGCGAGGCCGTGGACGAGGCGATCGCGGCGGGTGCCAGGGCGGTGTGGATGCAGCTGGGCGTGATCAACGCGGAAGCCGCCGCGCGTGCCGAGGCGGCGGGGCTGGCGGTGGTGATGGACCGCTGCCCGGCGATCGAGATCCCGCGGCTGGGCGTGGCGCCGGTCGCCTAGGCTCTCCGATAGTCCGGCACCGTCCCGGTCTCGCGCCAATAGTGTTCGAGCCCGATCTCGTCGACGAGCCTGGCGAAGCGCGGGTCGCCGCGCATCGCCCGTGTCGAGGGAAAGAAGAGCAGCCGGGTGCGGCGGTCCTGCTGGCGCGTATAGACGCGCTGATCGCGCTCGAAGCGGATGTCGCCGGTCGAAAAGCCGCGCGCGAAATAATAGGCATCGGCGATGCGGAAGGCGGTATCGACATCGCCCAGCGCGGCACAGAACTGGATGCTGTTCTCAGCATAGCCGGCGCCGCGATGCGCCCAGGCGAACGCAGTGGCGATGGCCCGCCGTGTGTCCTGGGGATCGCGTGTGAGCAGCGCTTGGGCGACCTGTTCGAGCATCGCGAAATTCTCGTCGGAAAAGCCGGTCGGCCGCTGCTGCACATTGTGTGACATCGCCAGCGCTTCGGCGGGGCGGCCGGTGTACATCAGGAAATAGAAGCGCGTGAACCACACCGCGAAATGCGTAGGGAACAGCGCGATCGCGTCGTCGGAGGCCTTGTCGGCATCGTCGAGCCGGTCGGCCGACCAGTACGTGATGACGCGGCTATAGGCGAGGCCCGGATCGGGCGCGTAGTTCTTCGGGATCTGATCATATGCCGCGGCCGCCTCGCGGCAGCGCCCGACACTGTTCAGCACCCCGCACAGCCAGCCCCAGGCGATGTCGCTGCTCGGATCGGAGCGGAGCACTTCGCGGGCGAGCTGCTCGTCCCGCCGCCAGTTGCCGGCGCGGTACTCGAGGATCGCGCGGGCGAAACGGGCATGGACATTGCCGGCATCGAGCCGTATCGCGCGGTCGATCGCTTCCTGTGCGCGGCTCCGCATCGGCGCTGTCACCTCCGGCGCCATCGCCTGCGAGGCGCCGGCATAATGCATCGCGAGCAGGCCCCAGCCATCGGCATAGTCCGGGTGCAGCTCGGTGACGCGGCGAAGCAGGCCGATCGCCTGGTTGCTGCCGTCCAGATTGCCCTGGCGTGCGGCCATCCGGGCCTGTTCGATCAGGGGGACGGCATCGGCGGGCGGCCCCTTGGGCGCCGACCAGTTCCGCCAGGCAAAGGCGCCGCCCACCGTGATTACTGCCAGCCCGCTGCCGGCGAGCATCGCGCGGCGATCGAGCCGCAGGCGGCGCGTTTCGGCCCGTGCCTTGGCGAGCGGGCTGCCCGGAGCAGGGACGGGCGCGGCGTTCTCGCCGGCGCGGACCAGCCGGTATCCCACCTTGGTGATCGTCTCGATCCGGAAGCTGCCCTGGCCGATCCCCTCGGCGGCGCGGCGCAGGCGCGAGACGACCCGATTGATTGCGTCCTCGCCCACGACGCGCCCTTCCCAGCAAGTGCGGGTCAGATCGTCGCGGCTCAGGATCGCCCCGCTCGCCCCGGCGAGCGCGACGAGTACCTGCATCACGCGCGGCTCGAGTATTTCCTCCACGCCGTCGTCGCGAACGAGCTGGCGGAGCGCCGGGCGCACTTCGAGCGCGCCCAGCCGGAACTCTGCTTCATGCGCCAGATCGATGCGGCCCTCCACGGCCCTCCCATTCCCGTAAATCGCGTCGTGCGCCACCCTATCGGCGAATCATCGGCATTTCATCAGCTCTTCATCGGCTCCTCATCCTCTCCCCCCGGCGCTTTCCGGCCGATCAGGTCGAAGTCCCGGCACGGTGCCGGCAGGTCTCGGGGCCGGAAGGTCTCAGGGCCGGAAAGTTTCAGGGAAAGGAGCCAGACATGCCCAAGTTCATTGCCGCCCTCGCCGTCGCCACGTTGATCGCGGCCCCGGCCCTTGCCCAGGGTCGCCCCGACCGGAGCGCCGTCGTCCGCCATGCGGATCTCGACCTGCGCAGCGATGCCGGGCGGGCCGCGCTCAACCATCGCCTCGCCGCGGCGACCGAGCAGGTCTGCGGTTCCTATGCGGGGGCCGATCAGGACGACGAGCGCCAGATCCGGCGCTGCCGCAACACCGTCGGGGCCGACATCGCCCGCCAGCTCGCCGCCCGCCGGGGCGCGGCGCTGGTCGCCCGGCGCTGAGCTTCCTCACGGCCGGGCAGGGCCGCGCATTGCCCGCCCGGCCGCTTTTTCAGCGAAGCTCGGAAAGCGCCTCGATCAGCCGGGTGACGTCGCGCATGTCCTGATAAAGGCCGAAGCCGATGCGCAGCACATCGCCGCGCACGTCGGTGATCACGTCCTTGGCCTCGAGCGCGGCCTTCCAGCGCTGCGCGTTCGGCGAGCGGAGAGCAAGGAAACGCGCGGGGCTGTCCGGGTTGAGCAGCTCGGCCTCGATCGGCAGGGCGGCGAGCAGCTGCGCGCGCAGGCCGTCGACATGCGCCGCGATTCCGGCGGTGGTCAGCCCCTCCTGGCGCAGCATGTCGCGCACCGCGACGAAGCGGTAGATGCCCGAAGGATCGAAGGTCGCGCCCAGGAAACGGCGCCCGTCGGGGGCGTAGCCGATGCTGCCCGGCGGCAGCGACAGGTCCTCGAACTCGGCATACCAGCCGGTGATCTCCGGCCGTGCGCCGAAGCCGGGCGGAGCGTGGAGGAACGCGCAGCCTTCGCCCGCCATCGCATATTTATAGCCGCCGGCGAGGTAGAAGATCCTGTCGGCCACGGCCGACAGGTCGGTCTCCATCGCCATGAAGCCGTGATAGCCGTCGATCACCACCCAGGGGCCGTCGGGCCGGGCCAGCGCGGCGAGGGCGGCGATGTCGCCCAGCACATGGCCGGTGCCGAACTGGACCTGGCTGACGAAGATCAGGTCATGCCCGCCGGCCGTGGCCCGCTCGACGATCCGGTCGAGCGGCGCGCGCTCGACGATCGCGGTGCCTGCTTCCTCCCAGCGTGCGGCCTGGCGGCGGAAGCTGTGAAACTCGCCGTCGCTGGCGAGGATGCGCAAGGGGCGGCGCGGCAGCGCCGAGGCAATGGCGAGCAGTAGCGTGTGCGTGTTGGGCGCGAACACCAGCGTGCCCGGATCGGGCAGCCCGAGCTCGGCTGCGACATGTGCCTGGGCGGCGGGCCAGATCTCGCCCATCACCCGCTCCCATTTGCGGTCGGCGAGGCGCACCCCGTCCTCCCAGGCGGCGAGCTGGCCGACATAGGAGGCATCGGGCCAGAGATGGTGCGAATGCGCCGCGAAGTGCAGCCGCTCGGGTGCCGCCGCCAACGCGCGCTGGAACAGATGCTTGTAGCCGGTCACAGCTGTGTCCGCAGCGTCCAGAGCTCAGGGAAGGCGCGCTTGGCCAGCGTCGATTCGAGATAGGGCACGCCGGGCGTGCCGCCGGTGCCGGGCTTCATCCCGATCACGCGGCTGACGGTGATGACATGCTTGTGCCGCCAGGTGGCGAGCGCGTCGTCGATGTCGACCAGCTTCTCGGCGAGCTGGTAGAGTTCCCACCAGCGCGTGGTGTCGCGATAGACCTCGGCCCAGGCATCCTCGACTGCCTTGCTGGGCACATAGGGCGCCCGCCAGTCGCGCGCCAGCGCCTCGGCCGGCACGGCGAAGCCGGCGCGGGCGAGCGCGGCATTCGCCTCGTCCCAAAGGCTGGGGAGCGTCGCGACGGCGGTGGTCAGCGGCCCCGGCACGCCGCCGCCGCGCAGGCCGAGCATCGTCTCGACCGCGCGGAACTGGTCCGACTGGAAGCCCGAGCTGGTGCCCAGAACTTCGCGGAAGCGGGTATAGTCGCTGGGCGTCATCGTCGCGAGCACGTCCCAGCTGAGCGTCATCACGGCCTGGATGCGGCTGACGCGGGCGAGCGATTTGTACGCCTCCACCGGCTTGTCGGCGCGGACCAGGTCGAGCGCGGCGCGCAGCTCGGCGATCATCTGCTTGAGCCAGAGTTCCTTGGTCTGGTGGATGATGATGAAGAGCAGCTCGTCGTGCCGATCCGACAGCGGATGCTGGGCCGTGAGCAGCTGGTCGAGGGCGAGATAGCGCCCATAGGTCATGCTTTCGGTCATGCCCCGGCATATCGCCTGGCGCAGGCGCCTGCATCCGTTTTCGTGGTTTCTTCGATTGAGCGGCGTGGATGCGCTCCATAGCCTTTGGCGGCGGCGGTTTCGCGGCGAAGAGGGGGCTTTCATGATTCGCTTCGGTGTCGCGCTGGCCGGCGCATTGCTGCTTTCCGCCTGCTGGGCGGACGATCGGGAGGGCACCGTGCTGGTGCGGCCCTCCGCCGACGCGCCGGGCGGGCTCCGGCTCGCCGCCACCGTGAGCGCGCCGACCTATACCAAGTTCGCGGATCAGACCGGGGATCAGAGCTTCACCTCGGGATGCGTCCGGGTGGCACCCCCCAATTCCTCCACGGTCGGCTTTCCCGATACCGGCCTCGCCTTCGGCTATACCGCCTCCACCCAGAGCTGGGGCGTGACCGGCGACGGGCTGAGCCTGAGCTTCGGTCCTGCCGACATCGACACCAGCGCGCCTGCCGGATATCCCTTCTATGCAAAGCCCGGGATCGGCAGCTTCATCGACCGGCTGCGTATCCAGACCGCCGGCATCGTCGGGATCGGGCCGCTCGAATATGCCCGTGTGGTGTCGGTGATTACCAATGCGACCGGATCGTCCAGGACCTATACCTGTCTGATAGGCGCCCCGACATTGGTGACCGACCTGCCGACCACGCCTACCGTCACCTACAACGCGGCATATGGCGGAGGCGCCACGCGAACGATCCTCGGCGGTGCCACGAGCACATTGTCGCTCGGCAAGAGCGGCGTGACGCTCGGTGCAGATCTGTTGACCGGCCAGGTTACCGCGACGATCCATCTGATCGGCACGCCGGCCTCCGGTCCCGACATCGATCTGGGCACGGTGACCGGCACCGCGAATATCGACCCGGCGACGGGCGGCTATTATGGCTGGACTTGGTCCAGCCCGACGCTGAGCGGCATCACCGGCCAGTTCAGCGGTCGCTTCTACGGCCCACAAGGCAAGGAGACCGAATTCGTGCTGGCGCTGGAGGCGACCTCGGCCTCGACCAGCCCGGCCTATACGCTGCGCATCGCCAGCGGCAGCGTGGTCGGCATCCGGTAGCCATCCTCTCCCGGGGGGGAGAGGATGCGGGACGCGCTCAGTCGCGCAGCAGCTCGTTGATGCCGGTCTTCGAGCGGGTCTGCGCGTCCACCGTCTTCACGATCACCGCGCAATAGAGGCCGGGCTTGCCCGCCTCGCCCGGGACCGTGCCGGGCACCACCACCGAATAGGGCGGGACATGGCCGCGATGGACCTCGCCGGTGGCGCGGTCGATGATCTTGGTCGAGGCGCCCAGATAGACACCCATCGAGAGTACCGCGCCCTCGCCGACGCGCACGCCCTCGGCCACTTCGGCGCGGGCGCCGATGAAGGCGCCGTCGCCGATGATCACCGGATCGGCCTGGAGCGGCTCGAGCACGCCGCCGATGCCGACGCCGCCCGAAAGATGGACGTTCCGGCCGATCTGCGCACAGCTGCCCACCGTCGCCCAGGTATCGACCATCGTGCCCTCGCCGACATAGGCGCCGATATTGACGAAGCTCGGCATCAGCACCGCGCCCTTGGCCACATGCGCGCCGTGGCGGACGACCGAGCCGGGCACGGCGCGGAAGCCGGCCTGGCGGAACGCGTCCTCGCCCCAGCTGGCGAATTTCGACGGCACCTTGTCGAACCAGTTGGCGCCGCCCGGGCCCTGGATCACCTGGTTGTCGTTCAGGCGGAAGCTGAGCAGCACGGCCTTTTTCAGCCATTGGTTGACCTGCCAGCCATCCGCGACCGGCTCGGCGACGCGGGCCTCGCCGCGATCGAGCAGGTTCAGCGCCTCGCTCACGGCCTCGCGCACCGCGCCCTCGGTGCCGAAACCCAGATTGGCGCGATCTTCCCAGGCGGCGTCGATGATGGTCTGCAGGTCGGTCATTCGGAAGTCTCCAGGATGTCGTGGAGCCAGGCTCCGAGATCGTTGACGGTATAGTCGATATAGCTGCGGTCGGATCCCCGCTCTTCCGGCGCCTGCTCGGAGCCGTTGTCGATCCACACCGTGGTCATGCCGATCGCCTTGGCCGGCTTCAGGTTGCGCGCCATGTCCTCGACGAACAGGCTGTGCGCCGGGTCCAGCCCATAGGCGTCGCACAGGCCCCGATAGGCCAGCGGATCGGGTTTGGGGCGGTATTGCGTCGCGTGGACGTCGTGGATCGCCTCGAAAGTGGTGCCCAGGCCGAGCCTGTCGAGCACGCGCGCCGCATAGGGCGCGTCGCCGTTGGTGAAGACGAGCTTGCGGCCCGGCAGGCGGGCGAGCGCGGCGACCAGTGTTTCATTCACTTCGAGCACGCTCATGTCGACATCGTGCACGTCGGCCAGATAATGATGCGGGTCGGTGCCGTGCTCGGCCATCAGCCCGGCCAGCGTCGTGCCATGGGCGTGGAAATAGCCCTTTTGCACCTTGTGCGCCTCGGCGGCATCGAGCCCGAGCAGGTTCTGGACATATTGGCCGATCCGCGCGTCGATCAGCGCGAACAGGTTCGCGCTCACCGGATAGAGCGTATTGTCCAGATCGAAGATCCAGTTGCGGATGTGCGACAGGGCAGGGTTCATGGCCGGGCGGTTAGGCCGAGGCGGCGCGGCTATCAAGCCTCCCTCCCGAGGATTGCTTCGGCGGGCACGACGAAAACTTTATGGCGGAGCCCGCGGCGCGACCCCATCTGCCTGCTCATGACCGCCTATTCGCTGCTCGACCTCGTGCCCATCATCCAGGGCGGGAGCGCCGCCCAGGCCCTGGCCAACGCCGCCGACCTCGCCGCTCATGTCGAGGGGCTTGGCTATGCCCGCTATTGGGTGGCCGAGCATCACGGCATGGATGGGATCGCCAGCGCGGCCACCGCGGTGGTCATCGCGCATGTCGGCCAGGCGACTTCGACGATCCGGGTCGGGGCGGGCGGGATCATGCTGCCCAACCATTCGCCGCTCCAGGTCGCCGAACAGTTCGGCACGCTGGATGCGCTCTTTCCCGGCAGGATCGACCTGGGGCTCGGGCGCGCGCCGGGATCGGACCAGCGCGTCTCCGCCGCGATCCGCCGGGGGCTGGGCAGCGACGGCAACGAGTTCCCGCGCGACGTGGCGGAGCTGCAGAGTTATTTCGCCGATGACGGCCGCACCGGCATCCGCGCCACGCCGGGCGCGGGGGCGAAGGTCGATATCTGGATTCTCGGCTCCAGCCTGTTCGGCGCGCAGCTCGCGGCGATGCTGGGGCTGCCCTATGCCTTTGCCTCGCATTTCGCGCCCGGGCTGCTCGACGAAGCGATCGACGCGTATCGCCGCAGCTTTCGCGCCTCCGCGGCGCTGGAGAAGCCGCATCTGATGCTGGGCTTCAACGTGTTCGCCGCCGAGACCGATGCGGAGGCGGAATATCTCGCCAGCTCGCAGCAACAGGCGTTCGTGGCGATTCGCACCACCGGCAAGGGCATCCAGCTGCCGCCGCCGGTGCAGGGCTATCGCGAAAGCCTGGGCGGGCACGGCAACGCGATGCTCGACCAGGTGCTGTCGGCGAGCGCGATCGGCGGACCGGAGAAGGTGCGTGCGCAGCTCGCCGCCTTCATCGCCCGCACCGGCGCCGACGAACTGATGCTCACCAGCGCGATGTTCGATCACCAGGCGCGCAGGAAGAGTCTGGCCATCGCCGCCGAGGCGATGCGCGCGCTCTAGGGGCGGATCGCCGCTCCGGGCATTTTGCCCTCGCGCCTGCGCTGAAACGCCCCGCGCGGCGGCTCTGGCCGCATGGGCTCAAGCCTGCCGGTCGATCACGCGCCCCGTCGCGGCGCCGCCATTGCCGCTCGTCTCCGCATTGCCGCGATAGACACTCGAGCTCGTGGCGGCGTCGCGCAGTTTCTGCAGGAACGCCGCCATCGCATCGAGCTGACGGGCAGCGGCGTCGCTGATTCGCGTGGTGGCGGTACCGTCGGCCGAATCCGCCAGGTCGCCATCGCGGGAAGCTGGCGGCGCTTCCTTGCCGCCCGGGCCCTCGGCGAAGAAACGCCGGAGTTCGGCCGCCTGATCGTCGGTAAGCAGGCCGCTCTTCACCTGCTGGTCGACCAGTCCGTCGATCCGTTCCCGCATGTCGCCGGGCTTGCCGTCGGCGGCGCGATCCGAAGCAAGGTTGCGGTCGCCGCTGCCGGTCGCACGGGCCGGAGCCGCTGCAGCGATCCGCGCGTCCATACGGGCATGGGGATCCGTCCGCCGCGAGGTTGAGGAAATGACATTCATCTTGGTTCCTTCGCGTACGCAATCCTCGCCAACATAGTAGCATGAAGATACTAAGATGTTGTAAACAAAGGATTATATCGCGGTGAAACGCGATTGGGCGGCGCCGGCCCCAGAACCGGCGCCGCCACGTGACCCGACGGACAAAAGAGGGCAATCCGCGAGTTCACGCCCGCTTTGCGTCCGGTTCGTCACGACGGAATTTCAGTTTGTTGCAAGCGCGTCAGTTCGCGGCGGGCAGGCGCAGGCGCACGAGCACGCCGCCCAGATCCTCGCTTTCCTCGAGGCTGACGGTGCCGTCATAGATTTCGGCGACGTCGCGCACGATGGCGAGGCCCAGGCCCGTGCCGGGCTTGCCGCTGTCCAGCCGCACGCCGCGATCGAAGATGCGGATGCGATCGGCCTCGGGTATGCCGCGGCCGTCGTCCTCGACGAGGATCTCGACGAACCCCGCCTGCACGCCGGCGGTGATGAACACGCTGCCGCCACCATATTTGGCGGCATTCTCGACCAGGTTGCCGAGCAGGTCGTCCAGATCCTGCCGCTCGATATGCGCGACCAGGTCCTTCCGCCCGTCGATGTCGATGCGGACATTGGGATAGAGCCTGGCGACGGCGCGTTCGACCGCTTCGATCGAGGGCCAGACCTGGGCGCGGCTGTGCGCCGAGCCGCGGCGGCCGACGGCGCGGGCGCGGGCGAGGTGGTGGTCGATCTGGCGGCGCATCGTGCGCGCCTCGCGGATCACTGCCTGGGCGAGGTCCGGCTGGCCGGCGGCGGCCGCATTCATGATCACGCTCAAGGGCGTCTTCAGTGCATGGGCGAGGTTGCCGGCATGGCGCCGAGCTTCCTCGGCCTGGCGGTCGTTATGTTCGACGAGCGCGTTGAGCTCCTCGACCATCGGCGCGACTTCGGCGGGCATCGCGCCTTCGACTCGAGTCGATTCGCCGGCGCGCAGCCGCGCGATCTCCTGGCGCACCCGGCGCAGCGGCAGCAGCCCGTACCAGGTCTGCAGCGCCACCATGATGACCAGGCCGAGCCCGAGCAGCACGAAGCTGCGCACCAGGGTGCGGCGCAACTGGGCGATCTGCCCGTCCAGCGTTTCGCGGCTCTGCGCCACCTGGAAGCGCCAGCGCACGTTCGATCCCGGCAGCACCGCATCGCGTTCGGCGACGCGCAGCAGCTGGCCGGGCAGCTGGCGGCTGTCATAGACATGCACGTTGGTGTCGCTGTGCTCGCGGTCTACCTTCAGCTTCTGGTCCCAGAGCGAGCGCGACGGAAAGGCTTCGTGGCCCTTGCCGCTGATCTGCCAATAGGCGCCCGAATTATATTCGAGGAAGCGCTGGTCGGCGAGCTCGCGGTTGAGCATCACGTCGCCATTCTGGTCGAGCTCGGCGGAGAAGATCATCGCCTTGAGCAGATAGTCGAGCTGATCGTCGAAATTCTTGGTGACGGTAGTCACCAGCACCCGGTCGAGCGCGATGCCACCGCCGACGAGCAGCAGCATGATCCACGCAGTGGCGACCAGCAGCATGCGCCGGCTGACCGATCCGGTGGTGCGCACATAGTGGCGCGGCTGGACCTCGCCGGGCGCGACGGGCTCCGGCTCGGTGAGGGGCTGCCCGAACAGGCGCCGGCGCAGCCCGGCTAGAGTCTGGCCGAGCCGTGCCATCGGCTCAGGCGTCGGCCGGCTCTTCCAGGCTGTAGCCCAGGCCGCGGATGGTGGTGATCACATCGGCGCCCAGCTTCTTGCGGATGCGCGTGACGAAGACTTCGATCGTGTTCGAATCGCGGTCGAAATCCTGGTCGTAGATATGTTCGATCAGCTCGGTGCGGCTCACCACCTTGCCCTTGTGATGGAGCAGGTAGCTGAGCAGCTTATATTCCTGGGCAGTGAGCTTGACCGGCTCGCCGCCGCGCGTGACCTTGCCCGAGCGGGTGTCGAGCCGGATGTCGCCGGCGGTCAGCTCGGCCGAGGCATTGCCCGAGGCGCGGCGGATCAGCGCGCGGAGCCGGGCGATCAGCTCCTCGGTCTGGAAGGGCTTGGCGACATAATCGTCGGCGCCGGCATCGAGGCCCGCCACCTTGTCCGACCAGCTGTCGCGCGCGGTGAGCACCAGGACCGGCGTGACCTTGCCTTCCTTGCGCCAGCGGTCGAGCACCGTCAGCCCGTCGATCTCGGGCAGGCCGAGGTCGAGGATGATCGCGTCATATTGCTCGTTGGAGCCGAGATAGAGGCCTTCCTCGCCATCGGTGGCGAGGTCCACCGCATAGCCAGCGCCTTCCAGCGCGTTGCGGAGCTGCTGCCCCAGGGTCGGCTCGTCCTCGACGATCAGAAGTCGCATCTCATTCCCCTCGTCGGGCCCTAATCGCCCGTTTTGCGGACGATCGTGCCGGTCCGGCCGTCGACGTCCACCCAGATGACCGATCCATTGCGCAGGAATTTGAGCGTGTAAACTTCCGTTGCGGGATCATAGTCGAAACCGAGATATTGGGCCCCCGGCAGCCGCGGCACCACGCGGCGCTCGATCTCGCGTACCGAGAGCGGTGGTCCGGCCTGGCGCCGGGGGCGGCCGTCCGAATCCTGGTGCCCATCCGGCCGCGCGGCCGCGGCCGCGGCGGGCGCGAACGCCGCCAGACAGGCGCAAAGAATGAGCGTCACCAACATCTTCATGGCAGATGGCATAGGGTCCGGGCATTGAATAGCCCCTGAACGCACGCTTCAGCCGGCGGTAACTTGCCGGGCCCGTCGCGGGCCCCTAGGTGGCGCGCATGGCTGCACCCGTCCTTGCTTATGAAAATCTCGGTCTCGTCCAGGGCCATGGCTGGCTGTTCCGCGGCCTCAACCTCTATATCGGCGAGCGCGACCGGCTGGCGCTGATCGGCCGCAACGGCGCCGGCAAGACCACCCTGCTCAAGCTGATCGCCGGCAGCATCGACAGCGACGAGGGCCGCCGCACGATCGTGCCGGGCACCCATGTCGTGCTGCTCGAGCAGGAGCCGCGGATGGAGGGCTGCGCGACGCTGCTCGACTATGTGCTCTCGGGCAGCGACGCCCCACCCCGGCACGAGGCGGAGGCGATCGCCGACCAGCTCGGCATCGACCTGTCCCGCGAGGCGAAGACTGCGTCGGGCGGCGAGCGCCGCCGCGCCGCCATTGCCCGAGCGCTGGCGCAGAATCCCGACGTGCTGCTGCTCGACGAGCCGACCAACCATCTCGATCTCGCCGCGATCGAATGGCTCGAGGACTGGCTGAGCCGTTTCACCGGCGCGTTCATCGTGATCAGCCACGACCGCACCTTCCTCACCCGCCTGACTCGCTCGACCCTGTGGCTCGATCGTGGCGCCATCCGGCGGGCGGAAGTGGGATTCGGCGGGTTTGAGGCCTGGACCGACCAGGTCTATGCCGAGGAGGAGCGCAACGCGCAGCGCCTCGATGCCAAGCTCAAGATCGAGGAGCATTGGCTCCAGCGCGGTGTCACCGGCCGGCGCCGCCGCAACCAGGGGCGGCTGGAAAAGCTCAAGGAGATGCGCGCGGTCCGCGCCGCGATGATGGGGCCGCAAGGCGCGGCCAGGCTGGTGACCGCCGCCGACGACAGCAACACCAAGGTGGTGATCGACGCCAAGCACGTCACCAAGCGCTTCGGCAACGGGGACGACCAGCGCGCGATCATCAAGGACTTCACCTTCCGCGTCACCAAGGGCGACCGGATCGGCATCGTCGGCGCCAATGGCGCGGGCAAGTCGACTCTGCTCAAGCTGCTCACCGGCGAGATCCTGCCCGACGAGGGTGAAGTGAAGCTCTCGAACACGCTGAACGGCGTGATCATCGACCAGCAGCGCAGCCTGATGGACCCCGTCAAGTCGGTGCGCGACGTGCTGGCGGACGGTGGCGACTGGATCGAGGTGCTGGGCGTGAAGAAGCACGTCCATGGCTATCTCAAGGAGTTCCTGTTCGATCCCAGCATCGCGGAAGCCAAGATCGCCACGCTGTCGGGCGGCGAGCGTTCGCGCCTGTTGCTGGCGCGCGAATTCGCCCGCCATTCGAACCTGCTGGTGCTCGACGAGCCGACCAACGATCTCGACCTGGAGACGCTCGACCTGCTCCAGGAAGTGATCGCCGACTATGAGGGCACCGTGCTGATCGTCAGCCACGACCGCGACTTCCTCGATCGCACGGTGACGGTGACGCTTGGGCTCGACGGGTCGGGGATGGTGGACGCGGTGGTCGGCGGCTATGCCGATTGGGAAGCCAAGCGCCGGCCCCGGACCGAGGGGAAGAAGGCGGCACCCAAGACCGTGCCGGCGGCCGAGGCGCCCAGGAAGGCGACCAAGCTCAGCTACAAGGACCAGCGCGACTACGACCTGCTGCCCAAGCGAATCGAGGAGATCGAGGCGCAGATCGCCCGGGACGAGACCGCGATGTCCGATCCGGACCTCTATGCAAAGGATCCGGGCAGGTTCTCGAAACTGAGCGACGGCATCTCCAGGCTGCGCGACGAGAAGGACGCCGCCGAGATGCGCTGGCTGGAGCTGGCGGAAATGGTCGAGGCGCTGGGCTAGGTTCCCTAATCGTCACGCCGGCCTGTTGGCTCAAGCCTCCAGCACGATGGTGACCCTGGTTCCCTCCGGCCCGGTCTCGACGCTCGCCTTGCCCCGCGCCTGGCGGACGAAGCCGTCGATCAGCTTCTGTCCCAGCCCGCCGTCCTTGGGTGCCCCGGGCTCGGCGGGCATGCCCACGCCATCGTCGCGCACCACCAGTTTCCAGCCTGCTGCCGCCGTCTCGAACCGGACTTCGATCCGTCCGCTCTCCCGCCCCACAAAGGCGTGCTTGGCGGCATTGGTCACGAGTTCGTTGACGATCAGTCCGATCGAGACGGCGCGGTCGCGCGGGATCGCGCCATGGTCGCACACGCAGTCGAGCGTGATCGCGCCGCGCAGGAACAGCGCCTCGGCCAGCGCCGCGCTCAACTCCTCGAGATAGACGGCCATGTCGACCGCGCCGGGCGAGGACGCCGCGCCGCGATAGAGGTGCCGGTGCGCCCGGGCGATGCTGTCCACCCGGGCGAGCGCCGAGGAGAGCGCCGCCTGGGTCTCCGCGTCCCGCGCGCGGCGGCGCTGCATGTCGAGCAGGGCGGCGACCAGCGTGAAATTGTTCTTCACCCGGTGATCGAACTCCTCGAGGAACAGGTCGCGCTCGGCGATCTCGCGGTCGCGTTCGTCGGAGGCGCGGCGCACGGCCCGGCGGAACAGCTCGGCGATCACGATCACCGCTAGATAATTTACCGCGGCGAGCGCCAGCCGGGCCGTTTCGTCCGGCGACTTCAGGGCAAACGTGTGCCGCACCGGCAGCACGAAATACCAGCTGTAGAGCAAAGTGAGCACGCCGGTGAGGAGCCCTGCCTGCCATCGCCCGAACAGTGTCGCGATCAGGATGGCGGGGAAGCCGAGCACGAAGGGGCCGGCGGCGGGAGCAAAGCTGTCGATCGCCGTACGCAGCCCGATGGCCACGGAAGTGGCGAGCAATCCCAGCCCCAGCTGCACGACCCATGTGCCGCGCCCGCTCGGCGCCAGCCGGTCGAGAAGATCGGTTTCGCCTATTCGCCCCATGGCGCGAGCAGGGACCGACCGCCGATGAGAGTCAAGCGTCCTCGCCGGTCTTTTTGATCTGGATCAGTGCAATTACAGACTGCGCCCGGATCTTCCTGCAAGATCAACCACATATTGCCATGCAACTCGGCCGGAGCGGCTGCCGCGCCGCGTTGCCCAGCCGATCGCGTCGACCGGATCGAAGCTCAGGCCATGCGCATCGGCATAGGCCCGGACGATGTCGACATAGGTGTCCTGGTCGACGACATGGAAGCCGAGGCTGAGCCCGAATCGGTCGGCCAGCGCCAGGCCGTCATCCGCCGAATCGCGCGGATTGATCGCGCTCGATTGCTCGGCGATGTCGCGTACGACGAGATGGCGGCGGTTGGAAGTGACGAGCAGCCGTGCATTGTTCGGCCGTGCCTCGGCCCCGCCCTGGAGCAGCGAGCGCAGCGCGCGCGCATCGCCCACCCCGTCGAAGCCGAGATCGTCGAGGAATATCGCGAAGGGCCGGTCGGTGGCGGCGAGCAGCCCGAATAGCTCGGGCAAGGTGGAGAGTTCGGTGGTCACTGCCTCGACCAGGGCGAGCCGCCCGCCGCGCGCCTGGACCGCGGCGACCGCGCTCTTCACCAGCGCCGATTTGCCGGTGCCGCGCGCGCCCCAGAGCAGCACGTCCTGCGCGGCATGGCCGTCGGAAAGCCGGGTGAGATTCGCCACCAGCGCCTCGCGCTGCGAATCCACGCCGCGCAGGATCCCGATCGGCAGCGGATCGAAGGTGCGCGCCGGTGCCAGGCCGTGCCCGCGCCACACATAGGCGGGATGCGCCTCGAGATCGGCGGGCGGCGGCGGCGGCGGCGCGAGCCGGTCGAGCGCATCGGCGATGCGGGCGAGGAGCTGGTCGGTCATGGGGCGGCTATAGCGGGGAGCTGCCGCCGGCTCACCCCCAACTTCGCTATCGGCGCCTGTGGGTCTGGCTTGTGCGGGCGTGCGGGCCGCCGCCCCTTGTGGCGATCGATCCGGCGACCGAGCGCGGGGCCGGAAACCTTGCGATACGGGGCTTCGCATGGTCCGTGCCGGCGGATGCCGGCCGTCTTCCTCTTTCGCCTTCCCGCACTCGGCTCCGAGCACAGCGCCGGCCCTCGCGGGTGGAGAAACCGGGGGCCCGTAGTCTGAACTTCCTGGATTTCCGCGAGCGCGCGCGGCCGCGTCAACCGTTCGCCATCGCCTGCGCCGCTGCGCGGTCGGCGAAGGCGGGATCGGCCAGTGCGGCCTGGGCGTGGCGCTTCGCCTCCGCCTTGCGGCCTAGCGCCGCATAGACCTGGGCCAGATGCCAGTGCAGGCCCGGATGCCTGGGGGCGAGGATCACCGCCTTCTGGAGCAGCTCGAGCGCGCCGTCCCTGTCGCCGCCGCGGAACAGCGCCCAGCCATAGGCGTCGGCCACTGCCGGATTGGCGGGAGCCAGGCCATAGGCCGCCTCGCCGAAATCAACTGCGGTGCCGGTTTCGCCGGCGCCGGCATAGGCGGCGGCCAGCTCGGCGTTGAGCACGGCGTCGCCGTCGCCGATGCGGGCGCGGATGTCCTCCAGCGAATCGATCGCCGCGTCATAGTCGCCGCCGGCGAGCTGCCAGTGGGCCGAGAGGCGGAGCGCCGCGATGCTCGCCGGGTTCTGCGACAGGAACAGCGCGAGCGCATTCGCGGCGGCCTCGCGCCGGCCCGCGCGATCGAGCGCATCGACCAGGCGGAGCAGGGTCGGTTCGTCGAAGCGCAGGTCGGCGGCGTGGCGATAGGCGGCGGCGGCATCGGCCGGGCGGTTGAGCAGCATCAGCATGTCGCCGAGCACCACCTGGGCGGCCGCGGCGCCGGGATTCCGGGCGGCGATGTCCTGGGCGCGGGCCAGGGCGCCGGCCTTGTCGCCGCCGGCGATCAGCGCGCGGATCAGCGGCAGCGTCGCTCCCGGGTCGTTCGGCCGCTTGGCCGCATCCGCAGCGAGGGTGGCGGTGCTGTCGTCGGCGCTGAACGCCGTCGATTCGCCCGTTGCCGGAAAGGCGGCGCGGTCGAGGAAATGCGAGGCGCTGTCGCGGTCGCCGATCCGCTCGAAGCCGCGGGCGGCCAGAGTCAGCGCATAGCTGTCGGCATCGCTGCGGGCGACGACGGGGCTGAGCATGTCGATCGCATTGCGGGCGCGGTCGGTGCGCAGCAAGGCAATGGCGAGCAGCTTGCGCGCGGTGATGTTCATCGGCTGGGTGCCGACCAGGTCGGTCAGCTTCTCGATCGCCTGCTCGTAATCGCCCTTTTCGAGATCGAGCGTGCCGCCGAGCAGCATCATGCCGGGAAGGTCGTCGATCGCGCCGCCGGTCTTCTCGAGGATCGCGCGGGCGAGGTCGAAATTGCCGGCACGCGCGGCGATCACTGCCTGCAGGTAGAGCGCCTGCGGGCTGCCCGGCCGGGCGGCGAGCGCGCGGCGCGTGGCGGCGAGCGCGTCGACGGTGCGGCCGATGTCGCCCAGCGTCGCCGCATATTCGATCAGCGCGTCGTGGCGGGCGGGGTCGCGCTTCAGCGCCTGCTCGAACCAGGGCAGGGCGGCGACCAGCCCATATTGGCTGCGCACCACTTCGCCGCGCAGGATCAGCGCGTCGATCGAGCCCGGCGCGAGCTTGACCGCACGGTCCGAAGCCTCGGCGGCGCCCAATATGTCGCCCGCTATGAAGCGGAAGCGACCGATGTCGGTCCATGTCCCCGCATCGTTCGGGGCGAGGTGCAGCGCCGCGTCGAGCGCGTCGTGGGCGCCGGCATAGTCGCCCTGGCCGGTGAGCGCGCGCGCGCGGATGCGCAGGCCATAGGGGCGCAGCGCCTGCGGTGCCTTGTCGGCTTCGGCGGGCGCCTTGTCGGTCTTGCCCTGGAGCACCCATGCCTCGGCGCGCCATTGCGGCACCGCCCTGGCGTCATAGCCGGCATCGACCGCGCGCTGGATCTCGCCCTCGGCGCCGATGCCGTCCTGCAAGGCGAGCAGCGCGCGGGCGAGGACGATATGGGCGTTCTCGTTGTCGGGGTCGCCGCGCACGGCCTGCGCCGCCAGGTCGCGCGCGCCGGTGGCGTTGTCGGCCTTGAGCAGCGCTTCGGCCCGCTCGGTCGCTTCGGCAGCTTCGGCCTTGCCCATCCCGCCGGGGGTCAGCGTGAACCAGCCGATCAGCACGGCGAGCAGCACGGCCAGCGCGCCGCCGATCACCACCAGGCGTCGCAGGCCGATGCCCTTCGATCCGGAGCGGGGGCGCCTAGGGTTGGAGGTCATAGGCTTTCATCAGGTCATAAAGGGTGGGGCGGCTGATGCCGAGCAGACGGGCGGTGCCCGAGATATTGCCTTCGGCGCGGGCGAGCGCGTGACGGATCGCCTTGCGATCGGCGAGCTCGCGTGCGGCCTTCAGGTTGACCGGCTCGATCTGCGCCTGCGCGTCCAGGTCGAGGTCGGCGGCGGTGACGTGCTTTCCGTCGGCCATGATCGTCGCGCGCTTCACGCGGTTCTCGAGCTCGCGGACATTGCCGGGCCAGCCCCAGGCGTCGATCGCGGCAAGCGCGTCGGGTGCGAAGCTGCGGGCGGCGGTGTTCATCTGCGCGGCATATTTCCGGAGGAAGTGGCGCGCGAGCAAGCCGGCGTCGCCGGGCCGCTCGGCCAGGCTCGGGATGCGAACCACGATCTCGGCGAGGCGGTAGTACAGGTCCTCGCGGAAGCGATTGTCGGCGACCATCGCGTCGATGTCCTGGTGCGTCGCGCAGACGATCCGCGTGTCCACCGCGATCGCCTGGCGCCCGCCGACGCGCTCGATCACGCGCTCCTGGAGGAAGCGCAGCAGCTTGACCTGGAGCGGCAGCGGCACGTCGCCGATCTCGTCGAGGAACAGCGTGCCGCCCTGGGCCAGCTCGATCTTGCCCTCGGTGGTCTTGACCGCGCCGGTGAAGGCGCCTTTCTCGTGCCCGAACAGCTCGCTCTCGAGCAGGGTCTCGGGAATCGCCGCGCAGTTGATCGCGACGAAGCGCCCCATGCGCCCGCTCTTGTCGTGCAGCCCGCGGGCGAGCAGCTCCTTGCCGGTGCCGCTGGCGCCGAGCAGCATCACCGCGACGTCGGCGCTGGCGACGCGCTCGATCGTGCGGGTGACCTTGAGCATCTCGGGCGCGCCGGTGAGCATGCCGCCCAGCACCGCGCCGGCCTCGACCCGCTCGGCCAGGCGCCGGTTCTCGGCTTCCAGCGCATGGACATGGAAGGCGCGGGCGACGATCAGGCCGAGCGCGTCGATGTCGATCGGCTTCTGATAGAAGTCCCAAGCGCCCAGCGAGATCGCGCGCAGCATCGATTCATGCGCGCCGTGGCCCGAGGCGACGATCACCTTGGTATCGGGGCGGAGCGACAGGATCGTCTCCAGCGTCGCGAAGCCTTCGCGCGTGCCGTCGGGATCGGGCGGCAGGCCGAGATCGAGCGTCACGACCGGCGGCTCCTCGGCGCGCAGCACGGTGAGGGCTTCCTCGCGCGTGGAAGCGGTGAAGATCTCATAGCCGTCATAGGCCCAGCGCAGCTGGCGCTGGAGCCCGGCATCGTCCTCGACGATCAGCAGTTTCGGCAAGGTGCGGGCGTCGTTCATGCAGCCCTCCCCATTCCCAGATCGGCGGGATGCGCGGCCTTCAGGATCACGCGGAAACGCGTGCCCTTGCCTTCGCGCGACGTCACTTCGATGCGGCCCTCCATGGCATGCGCGAGCTGGCGGGCCTCGAAGGCACCGATGCCGAACCCGCCTTCCTTCGAAGAGACGAAGGGCTTGAACAATTTGTCGCGGATGAAGGCGGGCGACATGCCGACCCCCAGGTCGATCACGTCGATCGCCACCCGCTCGCCGTCCGCGGAGACCGCGAGCGTCACCGGCTCGTTCGCGGGGCTCGCCTCGATCGCGTTCTGGAGGAGATGGGCGAGCAATTGCTCGAGGCTCGCCGGATCCGCATGGGCGATGGCGCTGCGGACGCCGGACGTGACCACCGGATGCTGGCCCCGGCGCTGCGCGGCGACGCGTTCGACCAGCGTGACGATCTCGATCGCATGCGGTGCCTCGGCGCGGCCGCGATGATGCTGGGAAAGCCGGGCGAGCAGCCCGTTCATCCGCTCGGCCGAGCTTTGCAGCGTCGCCACCATGTCGGCGCGGAACTCGGGCTTGTCGGCATGGCGCTCGGCGTTGCGCGCCGTCAGGGTCAGCTGGCTCACCAGGTTCTTGATGTCGTGCAGGATGAAGGCGAAGCGGCGGTTGAACTCGTCGAAGCGCTGCGCCTCGGCGAGCGCGTCCTGCGCGCGGGCCTCGGCGAGATAGGAGGCGACCTGGCGGCCGGCCACTTTCAGCAAGTCGAAATCTTCCCAGTCGAGGGCGCGGTCGAGTGGCGGGCGGGCGAGCAGGATCGCGCCCGCGAGTTCGGCCAGATGCGGCAGCGGAACGATCACCCAGGCCTCGGGCAGGTCGAGCATCCATTGCGGCACGGTGGCAGCGTCGAGATGATCCTCGCTGCGGCGAACCGCGTCGAGCTCGATGATCCGGCCGGTCGCCTGGAGATGCTCGCCCAGCGCCGTGTCGCTGGCGATGGGCAGAGTCGCGCGGTCCCAGTTCCAGCTCGCGCCGATGCCGAGCCCGCCCGCATCGGGGACGAGCAGCACGCCGGCCGGGCTTTCGGTCAGGTCGGCGATCGCCTTGACGATGCGTTCGTCGAGCGCGGCGCCGCCTTGCGGGTTGCCCAGCGTCTCGGTGAAGCGCATCCATTCGGTGCGATAGTCGTAGCGATGGCGGAAGAGATGCTTGGCGAGCTTGACCTTGAGCCAGGCACGCAGCCAGCTGTTGGCGACCAGCGTGAGGATCGCCGCGGTCGAGCCGAGCACAAAGGCGGTCTGGAGGATACGGGCATTGGTGCCGCCCACGGTGGCGATGGCCGAGGTGGTGAGCGCCAGCAGCGCGAAATAGACGCCCACCGCGACCAGCGAGAGCGACTGATAGGTTATGGCGCGCGACACCTCGATCTTCCATTCGCCCTTGCGCTGGAGCGCGGTGCCGATCGCGAGCGCGATGGCGAGATAGGCAAGCCCGCGCAGCACCAGCGGCTCGATCCGCCATTCGGCGGCGAGATAGGCGATGGTGTAGAGCCCCAGTTCGGCGCACCAGATGCCGGCGAGCGCGATCACCAGCGTGCGGAGCGGCCCGACGGCCGCCGGGCTCAGCGCCGACCAGAGCGCCTGGACCAGCACCAGTGCCGCGACTGCAACCAGCATGCGCAGCAGCACGGCGGCGTTGGCGGTCTGCGCGGCGACGATGGGCTCGGGATCGGTATAAGCGATGAGCGTGAGCGCCAGCGTGCCGATCTGAACCAGGGCGACCACGCCATAGACCGTACCCAGCGCGATCGGCGGACGCGCCTGTGCATCGCGGCGGTGAAGCATCAGCATGAAGCCAAGCCAGGCGAGGTTGCGCAGCGTCTCGGCGAACCAGCTGGCGATGTCGGTCGAGCCGATACCGGCAATGGCGAGTGCCCAGAGCGCGGTGGCCGCCAGCGCGAAGGCGAGCGGGCGGCGCGGCAGCCCGGCCAGATCGGTGCGCCACGCCCAGAGCGCGAGCGCCCCGAACAGCAGCGCGGCAAGCGCGTGCAGCCAGAGCAGCAGCGCGCCCATCTAGCGCGCGCCTTCGGGGAACAGCACGACGCGGATGGTCTGGAGCAGGATCAGCACGTCGAGGAACGGCGAGTAGTTCTTGGCGTAATAGAGGTCGTATTCCAGCTTCTGGCGCGAATCCTCGATCGACGCGCCATAGGGGTAGTTGATCTGAGCCCAGCCGGTGATGCCGGGCTTCACCATGTGCCGCTCGGCATAATAGGGCAGCTTGGTTTCGAGATCCTCGACGAACTGGGGGCGCTCGGGGCGTGGGCCGACGAAACTCATCTCGCCCTTGAGCACGCTCCAGCATTGCGGCAGCTCGTCGATCCGCGTCTTGCGGATGATGCGGCCGATGCGCGTGATGCGCGGGTCGTCCTTCTCTGCCCACACAGCCTTGCCGTCGACCTCCGCGTCCTGGCGCATCGAGCGCAATTTGATCACGTCGAAGCCGGTGCCGTAGAGGCCGACGCGGCGCTGGCGATAAAAGGCCGGGCCGCGGCTCTCGAGCTTCACCAGGATCGCGGTAAGCAGGATGATCGGCAGCATCAGCATGAGCAGCGCCAGGCTCGCGCCGATGTCGAACAACCGCTTGAACATGCTCGACAGCATGCGGCCCGAGGAGAAGCCGTCGGAGAAGATCAGCCAGCTTGGATTGACGCTGTCCAGGTCGACACGGCCGGTCTCGCGCTCGAGGAAGGTCGAAATCTCGTTGACGTGCACGCCGGTGGTCTTGATGCGCAGCAGGTCCTTGAGCGGCAGCGCGTTGCGGCGCTCTTCCAGCGCGAGCACGACTTCGCTGGCGTTGAGCACCACGACATGGTCGGCGAGGTTGTAGATCGCATCGCGGGCGATCGCCTCCGGGATCACGCGATTGGCTTCGCTCATCGCGACATAGCCGACCACGACGAAGCCCGCGCCGGGGGTCTTGGAGAGGTCCTTGAGGCGCTGGGCCCGCGCGCCGGCGCCGAGCACCACGATGCGGCGCTTGAACGCCTGGCTGCCCAGCGCCTTGCCGAGCAGGATGCGCAGCGCGATCAGCAGCAGGATCGAGACGCCCATCGCGTAGAGCAGGTTCGAGCGCCAGAAGCCGATCTCGGGGATCAGGAAATAGAGCACGCTCAAGCCGATCACGCCCAGCGAGATCGCCACGATCAGCCGCGCCATCGCATAGCGCAGCGACTGGAGCGAATCGGCACCATAGACGCCGACCGCAACCATCGCGACTTCGAGGAACAGCGCATAGCTGACGAGCTGGGGCCAGCGGTCCGGCATCGGCGGCAGGCCGATGCCGAGCTGATGCGCGCGCAACATCCAGCCGAGCTCGCCCGACGCCGCCAGCAGCAGGATGTCGAGAAAGCCGAGCAACAGCACCGCATTGGGCACATAATGCTTGAACAGCCGGATCATGGAGATCCTCTGTAGTGCGGAAGTGTAAACAAATCCGACATGGCGGCGCTTGCGATGCCGGCGGAAAAATCTCGCGTCGGCGGCACCGATATTGCGGCCCATGTGTTTGACCCCGGGGGCAAATCGCCGCATTGCGGCATCTTCAGGAGGTTCGAAGCAGATGCCGGATTCGAAGCCGATCGTTCCTGTCATCCTGTCGGGGGGATCGGGCACCCGACTCTGGCCGATGTCGCGGGCCGAGAGACCCAAGCAGCTTCTTTCGCTGACGGCCGAGGAGACGATGCTCCAGCTCACCGCGCGTCGCGCCGCAGGCGAGCGATTCGGCCGGCCGATCGTCGTCGCCAACGCGCATCATGCCGACATGGTCGAGGAGCAGCTTGCCGCTGCGGACAGTGCTGCGCACGCGCTCGTGCTCGAACCGATGGGCCGCAACACTGCGCCGGCGATCGCGCTTGCCGCGATCGCCGCGGGCGGCGGCGCCCAGCCGTTGCTCGTGATGCCGTCGGATCACGTGATCGCCGATGTCGACGCCTTTCACCTGGCGATCGAAGCCGCGCTGCCGCTGGCGGAGGATGGCTGGCTGATCACCTTCGGCATCACGCCCGATGCGGCCGAGACCGGCTATGGCTGGATCAAGGTGGGGGAAGTGCTGGCCAATGGCGTGCACCGCGTCGAGCGCTTCGTCGAGAAGCCGGCGCGCGACAAGGCCGAGGCAATGCTCGCCGAGGGCGGGCATACCTGGAACGGCGGCATCTTCCTGTTCCGCGCCGATGCCTATCTGGAGGCCCTGGCGAGCTATGCGCCCGACATGCTGCACGCGGCGCAGCAGGCAATGGAGAAGGGGCGGCGCGAGGGTGCCCGAGTCTGGCCCGACGCCGACAGCTTCGCTGCCAGCCCTGCGGATTCGATCGACTATGCGGTGATGGAAAGGGCGCCGCGCGTGGCGGTCGTGCCGGTGACGATGGGCTGGAGCGACGTCGGCAGCTGGGACGCGCTCCATGCGATCAGCCATGCCGATGCCGGCGGCAATGTCGTGCGCGGCGACGCCGTGGTGATCGAATCGAGCAACTGCCTGGTCCGCGCCGAGCCCGGCAAGCGCGTGGCGCTGGTCGGCGTCGAGGATCTGATCGTGGTGGCCTCGGGCAATGACGTGCTCGTCCTGCCGCGCGGCCGCAGCCAGGAAGTGAAGAAGATCATCGAGGCGATGCAGAAGGGCGGCTGAGGGGCAGGCGCCGTCCCGTCGAAACGGGCCTAGGCTGTGGCGCGCCGGGCCTCGAGTGCGGCGAATACCGGGGCGAGATACTGTTCGGCGGTGGTGCGCAGCTCGTCGTCCGCGTCACGTTGCTTGCCTGCTCCATCGGCATGGAAACGGACTGTCGGCGCCTTGGAATAGCGCGTGGAGGCCGCCGTCATCGCGGTCAGCGCCACAGCGTCGGGCGCGACGCCGAAATGGGGAAGGATGCGGTCGAAAACGGCCTGGGGCAGTTCGGCATAGTTGACCAGCAGTCCCTTGCCCCCGCCATGCTCGATCACCGCGCTGCAGGTCCGTTCGAGAATTCGGGCAATGAACGCGCGCTCGGGAAGCTGTGCCGCCTCGGGTGCCAGGCCGAACCATTCGAGCGGCACGACGCCGGGCACGGTCTGCACGCCGCGCAGGCGCTGCTGCGAAACCAGCACCTCGACCGGATCGCGATACAGAAAGATCCAGGGCGTCTCGGGAAAGGCGCGGCGCAGCAGCGGCAGTGCGCGCGTGTGCCAGCTGTCGAGCTTGACGAAGAGATGCCCGGCGCCGCGGGCATAGGCATCGACCAGCCCGCGCAAGGCATCGGCATGCGCTTCCGCATCGGCGAAGCGGCACTGGATCATGGCGTCCAGCGGCGCCGCTTCGGAAATCGAGACATGGCCCGGCCCCGCACCGAGCATCTGGGAGACCAGCGTCGAGCCGCAGCGCGACATATGGAAGATGAAGCCCGAAGGCGGGCGTGGATTCGCTCGGCCAAGGAAGCCGGCGAGCGGCGTGGCGATGCGGAACAGCCGGTTGAACGGCCGGTCCGCCGCCTCGCGCACCGCATCCTCGAAAAAGGGGCGGCTGGGAGAGACGCCCGCGAAGTTGAGCCACTGGATCGCGGGTTCGGGGAAGGGAGCGAAGCTTGCCGGGAGCCAGCCCTGGGGCGGCCAGTCCGGCTGGACGAGCGGCGCCTGGAAGAAGCGCTGCAGCCCGAGGGGATCGGGGCGGCTGCTCTCGATCAGATCTGCCGGGGTCAGCGCCATGCCGCGCGCCCTGGCCCAGGCGAGCGCGCGCGCCTCGAACACCGCCGGGTCGCGGGGTTCGGCAAGATGCGCCTGGGCCAGCGCATCGGCCATCACGGCCGCGCGGAACTGATCGAGTGTTGAGGGTGGCATTGCAATCATCCGAGGCGGGGATAGGGTCATGTCGAGGACGAGGCAGGCTAATATGGCGACCCTACCCACACAATCCATCTGGCCCGATCGGGTACGGTTGCCGCTTGCCTTCGATCCCGGGCCGCTCGCCGCCGATATCGCCGCGCTCGAACGGGACGACTGGACCGCTCATTTCGTGAAGCGGAATTACGAGGGCGACTGGAGCGCATTGCCGTTGCGTGCGCAGGCCGGCGCCACCCATCCGGTCCAGCTGATCTATTCGGCGCCCGGCGATGCCGCGTTCGTCGACACGCCGTGGCGCGTGCGGATGCCGGCCTTGTCGGCGGTGATCGACGCATTCGCCTGTCCGGTCCGCTCGGTCCGGCTGATGCGGCTCGCGGCAGGGTCGGTGATCAAGGAACATGCGGATTTCGACCTCGACATCGCCGGGGGCTTCGCGCGGATCCATGTGCCGGTGCTGACCAACGACGATGTCGATTTCCGGCTGAACGGCACGCGCGTGACGATGGCGCCGGGCGAGGCCTGGTATCTGCGGCTCGCCGATCCGCACAGTGTGGCGAACCGGGGCCGGAGCGCACGCATCCATCTGGTGCTCGACCTGGTGGTCGACGACTGGCTGTTGCGCCAGCTCGAAGGATGAGCGGCCGGGTCCGGCGCAAGCAAGTCGCGGCGGCGATGGCGGCCGCGGCGGATGCACCGCCGGCAACGGCCTGCGCGCTCTGTGCCCGCCCGCTCGGCCGGCGGAGCGAATGGCACCATGTGCTGCCCAAGAGCGAGGGCGGCCGGGAAACGGTGCCGCTCCATCCGATCTGCCACCGCACCATCCATGCCTGTGCGAGCAATGCCGAGCTGGCGCGGCTCTATCCCACGATGGCGGCGCTGCTCCGGTCGGAGGACATCCGCCGCTTCGTCGCATGGATCGCGGACAAGCCGCCCGATTTCCATGCGCCGACGCGAAAGCGCTTCTAGGCGGCACTGGCCGGCTCCCCCACCGGCCCCCGACATTGCTGCCGGGAGGCCGGGCGCGGGCCGGCACCGCAAGCAACAAGTCAGCCGACCAGCGCTTCAGCCTGGTCGAGCACGTTCTTGAAGTCCGCGATCAGCGCCTGATACGGGGCCGGGCTGGCCATATCGAGGCCGGCGCGCTTCAGGATCTCGGTCGGATAACCCGATCCGCCGGCCTTCAGCACCGACAGGTAATTGTCGCGCTCCTTGGCGCCGCCCTTCAGGATCGACTGGGCGAAGAAAGTCGCCGCCGAGATGCAGGTCGCATATTGGTATACGTAGAAGCTGTTGTAGAAGTGGGGAATATAAGCCCATTCATTGGCATATTCGGGCGCGAGGATCATGTTCGGCCCGTGATAGGTGCGCAGCAGCTCGCCATATACCTTGGTGAACTTCTCGCCCGACAGGCCCTGGCCTGCCTCCGCCATGTCGTGCGCCTTCAGCTCGAACTCGGCGAACATGGTCTGGCGATAGAAGGTGCCGCGATAATTCTCCATCTGCTGGCCGAGATAGAAGAGCTTCTCTTCCTTGGTCTTGGCGTTCCTGAGCATGTGCGCGACCAGCAGCTGCTCGTTGCAGGTTGAGGCGATCTCGGCGAGGAAGATCGGATAATCGGCCTTGTCATAAGGCTGGGCCGAATTGGCGAGCAGCGAGTGGAGCGCATGGCCCCATTCGTGCGCATAGGTGCTCATCCCGTCATATTTGTCGCTCAGATTGAGCAGCAGATAGGGATGCACGTCGAAGGCGCCGGGATTCATGTATGCGCCCGGGCGCTTGCCCTCGCGGGGCCAGGGGTCCATCCATTTGGCCGAAGTCGCCTTGGCGATCCGCGCCTGATAGTCGGGGCCGAGCGGCTTCACTGCTTCCAGCGTGGTCGCGCGCATCTGGTCGAGCGTGTAGCTGCGGTCCATCGACACGAGCGGCGGATAGATATCGTAATAGCCGATGTCCGGCAGCTTGAGCATCTTGCGGCGCAGCTCGAAATAGCGGTGGAGCTGGGGCAGCCCCTTGTTCGCTTCGGCAACCAGCGTGCGATAGACGGTCTCGGGCACGTTGTTGCCCGAAAGCGCGCGGGCGAGCGACGTCGGATATTTGCGGGCCTTGGCATAGAAGATGTCGCCGCGCACCTCGGCGCCATAGGTCGCGCCGAACGAGTTCTGGAACTTGCCGTGCGCGGTCCAGAAGGCGTTGAACACCGCCTTGCGATCCTCGCGGTTGGGCGCGTCGCGATTGAGCGTATAGCCCTGCGAATCGAGGCGCACCGCCTTGCCGGTCGAGAGGGTGATCGTCGGCCAGGGGATGTCGGACGAGCGCAGCTGGCCCGAGATCTCGCCCGGCGCCGCGAGCGGCGAGCTCGCGCTCGCGAGGATCGCCTCGCCTTCGGGCGAGAGCGTGTGCTCGGCCTGGCGCAGCGTCTCGGCCAGCGCGAAGTCGAATCGCGTGCGCAACGTCGCATTGGCGGCGAGGAAGGTGTCGATCTTCGCCTTGCCGAGCGTCAGCAGCTCGGGCGAAGTCCAGGAACTGGCCTCGCCGAACGCAGTGTAGAGGTCGCGTGCCTGCGCCAGCTTCTCCTGATTGGCCGAGATGCGGACGTCCTCGTCGCCCTTCAGGCTGGCATAGGTGTAGATGCGGCTGATCGTGCGGCCGAGATCGGACTGGAGCGTCAGCGCCTCGGCCAGTACGTCCGCGCTTTCGCCGAGCCGGCCCTTGAACTTGGCGATGGCGGGAATCGCGGCGAGCATCCGCTTGCGGGCATCCTCCCAGGCGGCATCGCTGGGATATAATTCGCTCAGGTCCCACTGCGCGCCGGCGGGCGCGGTCGCCTGGCGCGCCCATGCGGGCAGCGCGGCAACGGCGCCGGCGAACGTGGCGGCCGCAAGAGCCTCACGGCGAGAAAGTTCGGTCATGTTCCAGTCCCCGAGAGCGCGCCTGTAGGCCGGCGCTGTGGTGAGGCCGCCAATCTGTCGCGGTTTCGCGGGGAAGGGAAGTGGTTTGTCGCCTTATGACGCCAGCACGCCTCGGTTCAGCGGGCGCCCTTGGGCGTGACGATCCAGTCGCGCTTGGCGCGCCGCGTCATGTGTACGCCGCAATATCGGCATTTGCTGACGAATTTCTCGCCCTCGCCTACGCGCTGCGCATGTTTTTCGGAACGCTCGTGCCGACCCCCGACGCAACGTATGCGTCCGGCAATCCAATTGTACACCTAACCACCCCCTTGGCTAACGCCTGTTACCTCTTCCATCCTAAAAATGGGGTCAAGCAGGTAACCGCTCGAATTCGTGGAAATCGGAAATGTTTCGGAAACGGCACGGATATGTTTGGTGCCTGGATCCGTGACCCAGGATGGAAGAAAGGCCGGAGATCGCTCCCCGGCCTTTCCTGGTTCCGACGGGACGGGGACTTAGAAGTCCATGCCGCCCATGCCGCCCATGCCGCCACCCATGGGGGGCATGGCGGGCTTGTCTTCCGGCAGCTCGCTCACCGCCGCTTCGGTGGTGATGAGCAGGCCGGCGACCGAGGCCGCATCCTGGAGCGCAGTGCGGACGACCTTGGTCGGGTCGATCACGCCGGCGGTGACCAGGTTCTCGTACACGTCGGTCGCGGCGTTGAAGCCGAGCGAGCTGTCGGTGCCTTCGAGCAGCTTGCCCGCGACGACGGCGCCGTCATGGCCGGCGTTCTGGGCGATCTGCTTGAGCGGCGCGGTGATCGCCTTGCGGATGATGTCGACGCCGCGGGTCTGGTCGTCGTTCACGCCCTTCAGGCCGTCCAGGGCCTTGGTGGCGTAGAGCAGCGCAGTGCCGCCGCCCGGAACGATGCCCTCTTCCACGGCCGCGCGGGTCGCGTGCAGCGCGTCGTCGACGCGGTCCTTGCGCTCCTTCACCTCGACTTCGGTGGCACCGCCGACCTTGATCACGGCCACGCCGCCGGCGAGCTTGGCGAGACGCTCCTGGAGCTTCTCGCGGTCATAGTCGCTGGTGGTGACTTCGATCTGCTGGCGGATCGCGTCGGTGCGGCCCTTGATCGCATCGGCTTCACCGGCGCCATCGACGATGGTGGTGTTGTCCTTGTCGATCGTGACGCGCTTGGCGGTGCCGAGCATGCCCAGGGTAACCGACTCGAGCTTGATGCCCAGGTCTTCCGAGATGACTTCGCCCTTGGTGAGGATCGCGATGTCCTCGAGCATCGCCTTGCGGCGATCGCCGAAGCCCGGCGCCTTGACGGCCGCGACCTTCAGGCCGCCGCGCAGCTTGTTGACGACCAGGGTGGCCAGCGCCTCGCCTTCGATGTCCTCGGCGATGATCAGCAGCGGGCGACCCGACTGCACGACCGCCTCGAGGATCGGCAGCATCGACTGGAGGTTCGACAGCTTCTTCTCGTGGATCAGGATGAACGGATCGGCGAGCTCGACCGACATCTTCTCCGGGTTGGTGATGAAATAGGGCGACAGATAGCCGCGGTCGAACTGCATGCCTTCGACGACGTCGAGCTCGAACTCGAGACCCTTCGCCTCTTCGACGGTGATCACGCCTTCCTTGCCGACCTTGTCCATCGCCTCGGCGATCTTCTCGCCGACTTCCCTGTCGCCGTTCGCCGAGATGATGCCGACCTGGGCGACTTCGTTGGTGCCGGCAACCGGCTTCGAGCGCGACTTCACGTCCTCGACGACCTTGGCGACCGCGAGATCGATGCCGCGCTTCAGGTCCATCGGGTTCATGCCGGCCGCGACCGACTTCATGCCTTCGCGCACGATCGCCTGGGCGAGCACGGTGGCGGTGGTGGTGCCGTCGCCGGCCGTGTCGTTCGCCTTCGAGGCGACTTCACGGATCATCTGCGCGCCCATGTTCTCGAACTTGTCCTTGAGTTCGATTTCCTTGGCGACGGTGACGCCGTCCTTGGTGATGCGCGGCGCGCCGAAGCTCTTCTCGATCACGACGTTGCGGCCCTTCGGGCCCAGAGTCACCTTCACCGCATCGGCGAGGATGTCGACGCCGCGCAGGATGCGCTCACGCGCGTCGCGGCCGAATTTCACGTCCTTGGCTGCCATCTTGGCTGACCTTTCAAAAGCTGGAAGTTTAGGAAGTTTAGGCTATGGGGGCCTCGATTCCGCCCCCGCGCGGTTCAGCCGACGATCCCGAGGATGTCGCTTTCCTTCATGATGAGCAGGTCTTCGCCGTTGACCTTGACCTCGGTGCCCGACCACTTGCCGAACAGGATGCGGTCGCCGGCCTTGACGTCGAGCGGGGTGACCTCGCCCTTCTCGTTCTTGGCGCCCGAGCCGACGGCGACGACTTCGCCTTCTTGCGGCTTTTCCTGGGCGGTGTCCGGAATGATGATGCCGCCGGCGGTCTTCGCCTCGGCTTCGACGCGGCGGACGAGCACACGGTCGTGCAACGGACGGAAGTTCATTGCCTGATCCTTATTTCAGGGTTGATCTCTTGTTTGGCACTCAGCTGAGTCGAGTGCCAGCGGCGGCGATATGCGAAGCCGATCCGCCTGCGTCAACCAGTGCGCGGCGCGCCGTTGCAAATTTAGGCGGCGCCGTCCCGCGCTGAAACTCTCGCTCCGGGACGGGCGGGGGCCTTGCAGGAGCGGCACGGGCATTTACGCATCCGCCGCGATCCTCTAGCACCACGGGCATATTCCTTCGCATGGGAGCGGCACGTGAAGCTTGTTCGGGGCGCCTGGAAGATCCTGGTGGGGATCAAGGACTTTCTTGTCCTGGTCTTCATGCTGCTGTTCTTCACGATGTTGTTCGCGGCACTTTCCGCCAAGCCGAATCCCGCTGCGATTCGCGACGGCGCGCTGCTGGTGGCGCTCGACGGCGCGCTGGTGGAGCAGCCCGAGGAAATCGATCCCCTCTCGCGGCTCGGCGGCGGCAGCACGGTGAAGCAGCAGCGGCTGCGCGACGTGGTGCGCGCGCTGGATGCCGCCAAGACCGACGCGCATGTGAAGGCCGTGGTGCTCGATCTCGACCGCTTCATGGGCGGCTATCCGGCGGCGATCAGCGAAGTCGCCGAGGCCGTGGGCAAGGTGCGCGCGGCGGGCAAGCCGGTGCTCGCCTATGCCACCGCCTATACCGATGACAGCTATGCGCTCGCCGCCAATGCGAGCGAGATCTGGGTGAATCCGCTGGGCGGCGCGATGTTCGCCGGCCCGGGCGGCACGCGTCTCTATTACAAGGGCCTGATCGACAAGATCGGCGTCAACGCGCACATCTACCGCGTCGGCAAGTTCAAGTCGGCGGTCGAGCCGTACATGCGCAACGACATGTCGCCCGAGGCCAAGGAAGCCGAGCTGGCGATCTACCAGCCGATCCTCGGCCAGTGGCAGCAGGAGATCGCCAAGGCGCGGCCCAAGGCGCGCATCGCCGACTATCTCGCCAAGCCGGCGGAAACGGTCACGGCTGCCAAGGGCGACATCGCCAAGGCGAACTTGGCGATGGGCATTGTCGACAAGCTGGGCGACCGGCTGGCCTTCGGCAAGCGCGTCGCCGAGATCGCCGGTGCGCCGAGCGGCAAGCCCGCGGGCAATTTCAACCGGATCAAGCTGGCCGACTTCGTCGCCGCGCATCCGCTCCCGACCGGCGGCGACGCGATCGGCGTGATCACGGTCGCCGGCGAGATCGTCGACGGCAAGGCCGGCCCGGGCAAGGCGGCGGGCGACACGGTAAGCGCAGCGGTACTCAAGGGCCTCGCGAACAAGAAGCTGAAGGCGCTGGTGGTCCGCGTCGATTCGCCGGGCGGCTCGGCGCTCGCCTCGGAACAGATCCGCCAGGCGATCCTCCAGGCCAAGGCGCAGGGGCTGCCAGTGGTGGTCTCGATGGGCAGCCTTGCGGCAAGCGGCGGCTATTGGGTGTCGACCGCGGGCGACACGATCTTCGCCGAACCCAATACGATCACCGGCTCGATCGGCATCTTCGGCGTGATTCCCACTTTCGAGAAGACGCTTGCCAAGATCGGCGTCGGCACGGACGGCGTGAAGACCACGCCGCTCAGCGGCCAGCCCGACCTGTATGGCGGCACCAATGCCGAGACCGACACGCTGCTCCAGTCGGCGATCGAGGCGGGCTATGCGCGCTTCATCGGGCTGGTCGCGGGGGCCCGCAAGATGACGCCGGAAAAGGTCAACGAGATCGCGCAGGGCCGCGTCTGGATCGGCGGCACCGCGCACCAGATCGGGCTGGTCGACCGGTTCGGCGGGATCGGCGACGCGATCGCCGAGGCGGCGCGCCGTGCGAAGCTCGATCCGGCCAAGGTTCATGCCGTCTATCTGGAGAAGGAGCCTTCGAGCTGGGCCAAGCTGGTTGCCAGCTTTACCGACGACAAGGACGAGGATGGCGACTGGGCCGATCAGCCGGCAGGGGCGGACCTGTTCGCCCGGGCCGCCATCGCCCAGCGCGCGCTGTTCGTCCAGGCGCTGGGCGATGCCCGTCGCCTGGCCAAGGGCGGCTCGGTTCAGGCGCGGTGCCTCGAATGCGGCGGCTTCGGTCCGGCGACGGGCAGCCTGGAGGACGCTCGCCTGTTCGATGCGATCGCGGCGCGGCTCGGCCTGTGATCGGCATCCGCGCGGCCGCGCCGGAGGATGCCGGCGCCATCGCGGCGATCTATGCGCCGCACGTGCTGACCGGCACCGCTTCGTTCGAGATCGAGCCGCCCGAGAAGGCGGAGATGCGCAAGCGGATGCATGCGAGCGAAGGGCTCTACCCGTGGCTCGTCGCGACGACGGGCGGCACCAGCGCGGACGATCCCGATGCCGGCGTGATCGGCTATGCCTATGCGGGCAAGTTCCGCGATCGCCCGGCCTATCGCTATGTCTGCGAGACGTCGATCTACCTGACCGACGCGTCGAGCGGATCCGGCGTCGGCCGACTGCTCTACGAGGCGCTGATCGCCACGCTCCGGGCCCAGGGCTTCATCCATGCGATCGGCACCATCACCTTGCCCAATGATCGCTCGATCCGCCTGCACGAGGCCGTCGGCTTCCGCCGCCAGGGCGTCTATCGCGAAGTCGGCTTCAAGCACGGCCAGTGGATTGATGTCGGCTTCTGGCAATGCGAGCTGAACGGCCCGCGCATCCCCCCTGTCGAACCCCGTAAATTCGCCGATATGGGGATTGTCCGGGATTGAGGGTCGCACGCCGTCGCCTATCCTTGCACTGTCCTTGTCCGGGTACGAGTAGCGTATGCCTGAATCCGAGCTGCACAGCCTTCAAGTCGATCGCGAGCGCAAGCTGATCGATCTCAGGCTGAAGGCGATGCTTTCGCCCGAGGATGCGGCCTGGATCGGCGAGGAGCTGCGCGCCGCGGTCCGTGATTTCGGCCCGGAGGTGGGGCAGCATGTCACGCTCTACGACGCCAGCAGCATCCCGGTCGTCCCGCAGGCCACGGCGGAGCTGATCATCAACACCTTCAACAACGATGCCGTGCGGCCGCTATGGGCGCGCAAGGTGGCCTTTGTCGTCGTCACAGCGCTGGCCCGGCTGCAGGTGCAGCGGCTTCGCGAAGTTCGCCCCGACATCGGCATCTTCGGCGATCGCGAGGAAGCGATCGCCTGGTTGCTGGCGCCGTAGATCGGGCCGTCCGGCAAGCCGCTGCGGACGGGACGACGCCGGCCCGAAGGCGGCAAGTCGCACAAATCGACCTGGTTGCTGAATAATACTGCACCATGATGCCGTATATTATTCATGTTCATATTGACGATCGGCAGGGGTGATGTTGTGTTGATCGCATCGGTAACGGTGATTGCCGATATAAATCCCGGAGATGACAAATGAGCATGCGAGTTTTTATTCGTAAATCCGGTGTAATTATGGTTGTGCCATATCTGTTCATGGCAACGGCGGTGGTGCATGCTGCCGATGATCCGGAAGATCGTGCAAGTTATTGTGCGCGCACTGCGGGGGAGCATTGTTTCAGCACGCAAGGCTATACCAGCCAGGAATGTGAGGATCGATATTTCGTGATCTGCCTCGACGGCGCCGGCGGCGGAAGCGATTCCACGCCTCCGCCCTGGTTCGACCCCGGGGTGCCGGTTCGTGATTGCACCTATGGTGGCTGTCTTCCCCGCGGGGGATGACGTTCCGGCGGACGCGGTGATGGGGCCAGGACGAGGATCCTCGTCCTGGTCCTAGCGCCGGCCCCGATAGGCGGGCAGGCCGAGTTTCCACCGGATCGCCGCGGCGCGCAGGCCGAAGCCGGCACAGGCGGCGAGCAGTCCCGCCGCGAAGACGGGCAGTCCCGCGAGCGTCAGCACCACTTGCAGCGTAGCGGTGAGTGCGGCGGCGGTCACGTAGAGTTCGGGCCGCATCAGGATCGAGGGCTCGCCCGCCAGCACGTCGCGGATGATGCCGCCCGCACAGGCGGTGACCACGCCCATCACTGCCGCCGGCACCGGCGGGATGCCATATCCCAGCGCCTTGGCGGCACCGAACGCGGCATAGGCGGCGAGCCCGAAGGCGTCGAGCCATGCGAAGGTCGCGTCGCTCCACCAGCGCTGCGGCGTGATCCAGATCAGCACCGCGACCGCCAGGATCAGCGCGGCGACCTTGGCATCATGGACCCAGAAGACCGGCGCGCCGATCAGCAGGTCGCGGATCGTGCCGCCGCCCACGCCGGTGACGAGCGCGAAGAAGGCGGCGGTGACGAAGGTCTGGCCGCGGTGCGCGGCGGCCAGCGCGCCGGTCGCCGCGAACAGCGCGATGCCGAACATGTCGAGCCAGGGCAGGATCGGCCCGATGCGGGCAGCGGCGAGGGCGGCGTCCATCCGTCTTGTTTCTCTCCGGCAACGGCTTGCTGTCAAACGCGCATCCGGGGCATGAGTGCGGCCATGCAGCGTACCGAGTCTCCGCTTGTCGTTATCGCCATCTGCCTCGCCGCGCTCGCCGGCTTCGTCGATGCGCTGGCCTTCACCAGCCTAGGCGGCTTCTTCGCCTCGTTCATGAGCGGCAACAGCACGCGGCTGGGCGTGGGGCTGGGGGGCAACCTGCCCGGCGACGCGGCGGTGGCCGGCGGCCTGGTGATGAGCTTCGTCAGCGGCGTGATCCTCGCCAGCGTGGTGACGCGCTGGCGCCAGGCGCGGTTCCGGGAAAGCCTGATGCTGCTCGTGACGGCGCTGCTCGTGGCCGCGGCGACGCTCGCCAGCCTGTCGCCGGGGCCGATCGTGCTGATCTTCCTCGCCATGGCAATGGGCTGCGAGAACGGCATCCTCCACCGCGAGGGCGAAGTGACGATCGGCGTCACCTACATGACCGGATCGCTGGTCAAGATGGGGCAGAAGCTGGCCGGCGCATTGATGGGCGATCCCGATCGCTGGGCCTGGACGCGCTATCTGTTCCTGTGGCTCGGCTTCGTTGCCGGCGCAGTGATGGGGGCGGCAAGCCATCTCCGCTGGGGCTGGACTGCCTTGTGGCTGGCACCGATCGCCAGCGCGGCGCTCACCTTCGCGCTGGTGCGAGTCCGGCCGAAGCTCTCCGGCCCCTGGGTGGTGCGGTGATGGAGGGACGCTGCACCTGCGGGCAGCTGGCCTATCGGCTGACGGCCGCACCGATGATCGTCCATTGCTGCCATTGCAGCTGGTGCCAGCGCGAGAGCGGCAGTGCCTTCGTGATCAACGCCGTGGTGGAGACGGCGGCGCTGGCGGTGACCGGCGCCTCCGATCTGGTGCATACACCTTCGGCGAGCGGCGCGGGCCAGGAGATCGCGCGCTGCCCGGCCTGCCATGTCGCCTTATGGAGCCATTATCCCAGTGCCGGGCGCAAGGCGGCGTTCGTGCGAGTGGGGACGCTGGCCGAACCCAATGCCTGCCCGCCCGACGTACATATCTTCACGTCGACCCGGCAGGACTGGGTGGTGCTGCCCGAAGGTGCCCCGGCCCATGCCGGGTTCTACAACCCGGCCGAGGTCTGGTCGCCCGAGACCCGGGCACGCTGGGGCGCGATGATGGCGGGCTGAGGCCCTATTTCCGCACGGCTTTCTGGTCGCGCCCATTCTGGTGCATCACCGCACCGACGATCTTGCCCGACGCATCGCGGGTGAAGTCCATCTGTGCGTCCACGGCGCGGAAGAAGAAGCGGTCCTTCGCTTCGGGGAACAGCTCGAGCGGCGGCTGGCGCGTCGCCTGGGCGATCAGGCGGTCGCCCTCGGCGCGGATGGTGAAGCTGAAATTGGGATTCGCCTCATAGGTGCCTTCATAGGCCTTGAGCAGGGCCGGCTCCAGTTTCACTGCCTTGCGTTCGCTGGGCAGCGTGATCGTGCCGCCGCGCGCCAGCGTCATCATCGCGGCGCCGAGCTTGTCCGCGCTGTTGCCGTTGAGATTGGCGAGCACCACCACCGTGATCCTGCGGTCCGGATCATAGCCGAGCCAGGTGTTGAACCCCTCGATGCCGCCGCCATGCGACAGGGTGGTGCTGCCGTCCCTGGCGACGGCGACGATGCCGAGCGCGTAATTGTCCTTGTAGGGCGTCCGCATCGCCGCGAGCGATTCGGGCTTGAGCAGCTTGCCGCCCCATAGCCCGGTTTCCCATTTCAGCAGGTCGTGCGTGGTCGAATAGAGCGCGCCCGCGCCCTGCGGAATCGACATGTCGATATAGTCGGCATTGACCACCAGCCCGGCGCGCGGGCTGTAGCCCGAGGCGCGGTGCGGGATCACCTGAGCATGGCTGTCATAGCCGCTATCGGCCATGCCGAGCGGCTTGAACAAGTTCTCGGCGATGAAGCCGGCATAGGGCTGGCCGCTCGCCTTCTCGATGATCGCGGTGAGCAGGACATAGCCCGAGTTGGAATAGCTGTGCCGCTCGCCCGGGGCGAAATCGAGCGGCTTGCCGCGGAAACGGGCGATCAGCGCATCGAGCGTGGTCGCCTGTGTCCGCGAGGCCGAATATTCGTCGAACGACGTGAAGTTGGGGATGCCGGCGCTATGGGTGAGCAAGTGGAAGACAGTCACCTTGTCCCAGGCGGCGGGGGCATCGGGAAGATAGGCCTTCACCGGCGCATCGAGACGCAGCTTGCCGCGCTCCTGGAGCAGCAGGATCGAAGCGGCGGTGAACTGCTTGGTGATCGAACCGAGGCGGAATTTGGTCTCGCCGTCGTTCGGGATCTTCCATTCGAGATTGGCCGAGCCATAGCCCTTGTCGAACAGGATCCTGCCGTCCTGCGCAACGAGCACGGCGCCCATGAAGGCACCGCTATCGGCCTCGGCGGCCGCGACCTTGTCCATTCGCGCCACGTCCTGGGCAAAGGCAGGCGCGGCGCAGACGAGCGCGAAGCCGAGGACGAAATGGCGCATGAAGGTCCCTCCCAAAGTGTGTTAGTTAACTAACACGCAATGGGAGCAGCCGCAACTCCCTCTCTCATCCGGAGAGGGAGGTCATGGTCAGATGTGGATCGGCTTGCCCTGGACCGCCATGGCGGCTTCCTTGAACGCTTCCGAATGGGTCGGGTGCGCGTGGCAGGTATAGGCGATGTCTTCCGACGTCGCGCCGAACTCCATCGCCTGGGCGGCCTGGGCGATCATCGTGCCGGCGACCGAGGCGATCATCCACACGCCGAGCACGCGGTCCGACTTGGCGTCGGCGATCACCTTCACCCAGCCGTCCGGCTCGTGGTTGGTCTTGGCGCGCGAGTTCGCGATCATCGGGAACTTGCCGACCTTCACTTCGCCGCGCTCCTTCGCCTGCTCCTCGGTCAGGCCAACGCCGGCGATCTCGGGCCAAGTGTAGACGACCGAGGGGATCACGTCATGGTTCACGATGCCGGTCAGGCCGGCGATGTTCTCGGCCACCGCAATGCCTTCGTCCTCGGCCTTGTGCGCGAGCATCGGGCCGGGGACGACGTCGCCGATCGCCCAGATGCCAGGGACGGCGGTGCGGAAGTCGTGGTCGATCTCGATCTGGCCGCGCTGATTGGTCGAGAGGCCGGCGGCCTCCAGGCCCAGGCCCGCAGTGTTCGGGCGCCGGCCGATCGAGACGAGCACGGCATCGGCCTCGAGCGTTTCCGAAGCGCCGCCGGCCGAGGGCTCGAGCGTGAGGGTGGCCTTGCCGCCATCGACGGTAACGCCGGTCACCTTGGTCGAGAGCTTGAGCTCCATGCCCTGCTTCTTGAACAGCTTGCCCGCTTCCTTGCGGACTTCGCCGTCCATGCCCGGCAGCAGCTGGTCGAGGAACTCGACCACGGTGACCTTGGCGCCGACGCGGCGCCAGACCGAGCCGAGCTCGAGGCCGATCACGCCGCCGCCGATGACGACGAGATGCTGCGGGACCTTGGGCAACTCGAGCGCACCGGTGGAGTCCACCACGACCTTCTGGTCGATCTCGACGCCCGGCAGCGGCGTGACGGAGGAGCCGGTGGCGATGACGATGTTCTTCGCGCGGACCTCGCGGTCGCCGACCTTGACGCTGTCCTTGCCGGTGAAGGTGGCATGGCCCTTCAGCCACTCGACCTTGTTCTTCTTGAACAGGAACTCGATGCCGCCGGTCAGGCCCTTCACTGCGTCGATGCGCTGGCCGTGCATCGCGTCGAGGTCGAGCTCGACCGTCGGGGTCTTGATGCCGAGCTTGGCGAGCTTGCCGCTGGCGGCTTCCTCATAGAGTTCGGAGGCGTGGAGCAGCGCCTTGGAGGGGATGCAGCCGACATTGAGGCAGGTGCCGCCCAGCGTCGCGCGGCTCTCGGCGCACGCGGTCTTGAGGCCCAGCTGCGCCGCGCGGATCGCCGCGACATAGCCGCCGGGGCCCGAACCGATCACCAGCACGTCGAAATCATAGTCGGCCATTTGCTTCTCTTTCGTCTCTGCGACGGGAGCCGGAAAGGGAGGGGACGGAAGCTCCTCCGCCGCTGCCGGTACCGGCTCCATCATCGGGGAGGCTGCTTCTTCCCGCCTCCACTTCTTCTTCCAAGGCCACATAGGTTGACCGGTCTCGCATGCAATCCCGTGCTGGGGTAGCGGCGAAGCAAGTCAGTTCAGCGACCGTGCGATATCCTTCCGTTCAGCTCAGCACGCCGACGATGTGGTTTCCGGCATCGGCAGCGTCGCGTGCGAACTTCCGCAGTGCAGGCACGCCCTGCATCACATAGGGAAGCGCTTCCTCGCCATCTTCCTCGAACAGGTCGGCGAGATAGACATGTTCCGCCGCCATTGCCGACGGGTCGTAACGCCCGGCCAGCTCTTCGTCCGAGATCGCCGACAAGGCATCGGCAAAGGCACGGACGCCGGACGGCTCGACCAACCGATAGCCGCCAAAACCGTGTTCGTCGGTTCCGATCAGTTCTTCGTCGGTACCGACTAGGATGCTGAGCGGATGGTCGGTGCTGCCCGCGTCTCCGGTCAGCATGAAGTGCAAGGCGTGCCAGGCCTTGTCGAAGTCGACCAGGCGTTCACCGGCATCTTCGGCGAAGATGGTCTCGTGCACCATGTCGGGCGCGGCGGCGAGGCCTGCAACCTCGTCTGCCGTCGCACGATATAGATAGACGACCATCCCCATGACGCGGCCCTTACAGGTCGATCAGCAGGCGGGTCGGATCCTCGATCGCGTTCTTCAGCGCGACGAGGAAGGTGACTGCCTCGCGGCCATCGACCAGGCGGTGGTCGTAGCTGAGCGCGAGGTACATCATCGGGCGGATCACGATCTGGCCGTCGCGGACCACCGGGCGGTCCTCGATGCGGTGCAGGCCGAGTACGGCCGACTGGGGCGGGTTGATGATCGGCGTCGACATCAGCGAGCCGAACACGCCGCCGTTCGAGATGGTGAAGGTGCCGCCCTTCATCTCTTCCATCTTCAGCGTGCCGTCCTTGGCGCGCTTGCCGAAGTCGCCGATCGTCCGCTCGATGCCGGCGACGCTCAGCGTCTCGGCGTCGCGGATCACCGGCACGACCAGGCCCTGCGGCGCCGAGACGGCGACCGAGATGTCGCAATAGTCGTGATAGACGATCTCATCGCCTTCGATCGAGCCGTTGACGCCCGGAATGTCCTTGAGCGCCATGCAGGCGGCCTTCACGAAGAAGCCCATGAAGCCCAGGCGGACGCCGTGCTTCTTCTCGAACAGGTCCTTGTACTTGGCGCGCGCCTCGATCACCGCGGTCATGTCCACGTCGTTGAACGTGGTCAGCATCGCGGCAGTGTTCTGCGCTTCCTTCAGGCGCTTGGCGACGGTCTGGCGCAGGCGCGTCATCTTGACGCGCTCTTCCTTGCGGCCGCCGGCCGGGGACGCGGCCGGAGCGGCGGCGGGGGCCGGAGTCGCGGCGGGGGCCGGAGTCGCGGCGGGGGCCGGCTTGGCGCTGGCCGCGGCGATCACGTCGTCCTTGGTCAGGCGGCCGTCCTTGCCGGTGCCCTGCACGGTCGACGGATCGACGCCGGTCTCGAGCACCGCGCGGCGCACCGAGGGCGAGAGCGCGGCGGCCTCGGTCGCGGGCGCGGCGGCCGGTGCCGGAGCCGCGGCGGGTGCCGGGCTCGGCGCGGCGGCGGTGCCGCCTTCGCTCACCACGGCGATCACCGCGCCGACTTCGACAGTGTCGCCCACCTTGACGAGCTGATCGCCCATCACGCCGGCGACCGGGCTGCCGACCTCGACCGAGACCTTGTCGGTCTCCAGGCTCGCGATCGGCTCGTCGAGCTGCACGGGGTCGCCGGGGTTCTTCAGCCATTCGCCGAGCGTGGCTTCGGTGATCGATTCACCCAGCGTCGGGACCTTAACGTCTGCCATTGTCTTTCCTCGTTCCCTGGGGAGGTATCAGTTGTTGCGGGTGCGGCGAATTTCTTCGCGGACATTGTGGCCGAGCGCATCGGCGATCAGCGCGCCCTGCTCGGCCTGGTGGCGCTTCATCAGGCCGGTGGCGACCGCGGCGGCCGGCGCGCGGCCGGCATAGCGCGGACGCCGCACCTTGCACTTCGCCTCGGCCAGGCTCGCTTCGATGAACGGCTCGACGAAGAACCAATAGCCGTTGTTCTTCGGCTCTTCCTGCGCCCAGATCACTTCCTCGACATTGGTCATGCGCGCGACGCGGGCGGCCAGCGCTTCGCCCGGGAAGGGATAGAGCTGCTCGATGCGGACGATCGCGGTGTTCTTGTCGCCCGCGGCATCGCGTGCCTCGATCAGGTCATAGGCGACCTTGCCGGTGCACAGCACCAGCCGCTTGACGTCCTGATCCGCCGGCGCGTTGGGGTCGGACAGGATGCGGCGGAAATGGCTCTCGCCCAGGAAGTCCTCGGCCTTGCTCACCGCCATCTTGTGGCGCAGCAGCGATTTGGGCGTCATCTGCACCAGCGGTTTGCGGAAGTTGCGGTGCATCTGGCGGCGCAGCAGGTGGAAGTAATTGGCCGGCGTCGTGATGTTGACGACCTGCATATTGTCTTCCGCGCACAGCTGGAGATAGCGCTCCGGGCGCGCCGAGCTGTGCTCGGGGCCCTGGCCCTCATATCCGTGCGGCAGCAGCATCACCAGGCCATTGGCGCGCAGCCACTTGGCCTCGCCCGCGGCGATGAACTGGTCGATCATGATCTGCGCGCCATTGGCGAAGTCGCCGAACTGGGCTTCCCACAGCACCAGCGTCTTCGGGTCGGCGAGCGCATAGCCATATTCGAAGCCGAGCACGCCATATTCGCTGAGCGGCGAATCCAGCACCTCGAACGTCCCGTGCGGGATGGTCGAGAGGGGCACGTAGCGATGCTCGTCCTTCTGGTCGACCCAGACGGCGTGGCGCTGCGAGAAGGTGCCGCGGCCCGAATCCTGACCCGAGAGGCGAACGCCATATCCTTCGGAGAGCAGCGCACCGAAGGCCAGCGCCTCGCCGGTCGCCCAGTCGAAATTCTCGCCGCTCTGGAACATCGCGCGCTTGGCGTCGAGCACGCGGCCGAGCGTCTTGTGGATCTCGAGGTCGGCGGGAACTTCGGTCAGCGTGCGGCCCAGGCTGTCGAACAGCTTCTTCTCGATGCCGGTATCGACCGAGCGGCGCGCGGTCTCGGGATCGCCCGGGGCCGCGAGGCCCGACCAGCGGCCGCCGAACCAGTCCGCCTTGTTGGGCAGGTAGGACTTGCCCGCTTCGAACTCGCCTTCGAGCAGCAGGTTGAACTGCCTGGTGCGCTCGTCGACAAAGCCCTGGTCGATCACGCCCTCGGCGATCAGCTTGCGCGAATAGATCACGCTGACCGGCGGATGCTGGCGGATCGCCTTGTACATCAGCGGCTGGGTGAACGAAGGCTCGTCGCCCTCGTTATGGCCGAAGCGGCGATAGCACCACATGTCGATCACGACGTCGCGGTGGAACTTCTGGCGGAACTCGATCGCCATCTTGCAGGCGAAGGTGACCGCTTCGGGATCGTCGCCGTTGACGTGGAAGATCGGCGCCTGGACGCCCTTGGCGACGTCCGACGGATAGGGCGAGGAGCGCGCGAATTGCGGGCTCGTCGTGAAGCCGATCTGGTTGTTGATGATGAAGTGCAGGCAGCCGCCGGTATTGTAGCCGCGGATGCCGGAAAAGCCGAGGCACTCCCACACGATGCCCTGGCCGGCGAACGCCGCGTCGCCGTGCAGCAGCACGGGCAGCGAGCCGGTGTGCTGCTCCAGGTCGCTCGCGATCGTCTGGATCGCGCGGGTCTTGCCGAGCACCACCGGATCGGCGGCCTCCAGGTGCGACGGATTGGCGACCAGCGACATGTGGACGGTGATGCCGTCGAACTCGCGGTCGGTGCTGGTGCCGAGGTGATATTTCACGTCGCCCGAGCCGCCCACGTCATCGGGATTGGACGAGCCGCCCGAGAATTCGTGGAAGATCGCGCGATAGGGCTTGGCCATCACGTTGGTCAGCATGTTCAGCCGCCCGCGATGCGCCATGCCGTAGACGATCTCGCGCACGCCGAGCTGGCCGCCATATTTGATGATGGCTTCCATTGCCGGGATCATCGCTTCGCCGCCGTCGAGGCCGAAGCGCTTGGTGCCGACATATTTCTTGCCGCAGAACTTCTCCCATTCCTCGGCCTCGATGACCTTGGAGAGGATCGCCTTCTTGCCGTCGACGGTGAACTGGATGGCCTTGTCCTTGCCCTCCATCCGCTCCTGCAGGAAGCGACGTTCCTCGACGTCGGAGATGTGCATATATTCGAGGCCGACATTGCCGCAGTAATTGGCGCGCAGGATGTCGACGATCTCGCGCACCGTCGCCTTTTCCAGGCCGAGCGTGCCGCCCAGATAGATCGGGCGATCGAGATCCGCGGCGGTGAAGCCGTGATATTCGGGCGTCATGTCCGCCGGCAGGTCCTGGCGGGCCAGGCCGAGCGGATCGAGTGTGGCGGCGAGGTGGCCGCGGACGCGATAGGTGCGGATCAGCAGCATCGCACGGATCGAATCGCCGGCGGCGCGGGCGATGTCGCTCTCGGACGCGGCCGGGCCGGCGGGCTTGGCGGCAGGCGCCGCGCCACCCTTGGCCGGCTTGGGCGCCGGCTCCATCTGGGTGGGATCGAGCCCGGCGGTGAGGGCGTCGGTATCGGCCAGCGGCCAGCGCGGATTCGCCCAGCTCGGGCCCGAGGCCGTGCTTTCGAGGCCTTCGAAGAACTGCTGCCACTGCGGCTCGATGCCGGTGGGGTCCGCCTTGTAGCGGCGGTACAGCGTCTCGACGAAGGCGGGGCTCACCCCGCCGGCGACTTGCTCGAAATCCAGGCCTTCATAGCCCATAATATCGCTTCCTTCATTCCCTCTCCCCCGGGGGGAGAGGGAGGGGCCCGCTCGGCAGGGCCGAGTGGGAGGTCGAGGGGGATATGGGAACTGAAATCCCCCTCATCCAACTCCGGCCGGACAGCGAGCCGCCAGGCCTCCATGCCTTCTCTCCCAGGGAGAGAAGGGTTAACCCTTGAGCACCTCGACCAGGGTCGAGCCCAGCTCGGACGGGCTGGCCGCGACCCGGATGCCCGCTTCTTCCATCTTGGCGATCTTTTCCTCGGCGCCGCCCTGGCCGCCCGAGACGATGGCACCGGCATGGCCCATACGGCGGCCCGGAGGCGCCGTGCGGCCCGCGATGAAGCCGGCCATCGGCTTCTTGCGGCCGCGCTTGGCCTCGTCGATCAGGAACTGGGCGGCTTCCTCTTCGGCCGAGCCGCCGATTTCGCCGATCATGATCATCGACTTGGTCTCGTCGTCGGCGAGGAACAGCTCGAGCACGTCGATGAAGTTGGTGCCGTTGACGGGGTCGCCGCCGATGCCCACCGCGGTGGTCTGGCCCAGGCCGGCATTGGTGGTCTGGAACACCGCCTCATAAGTGAGGGTGCCCGAGCGCGAGACGACGCCGACCGAACCCTTCGAGAAGATCGAGCCCGGCATGATGCCGATCTTGCACTCGCCCGGGGTCAGCAGGCCGGGGCAGTTCGGGCCGATCAGGCGCGACTTCGAACCCGAAAGCGCGCGCTTCACCTTGACCATGTCGAGCACCGGAATGCCCTCGGTGATGCAGACGATCAGCGGAACCTCGGCGTCGATCGCTTCCAGGATCGAGTCCGCGGCGAAGGGCGGCGGCACGTAGATGACCGAGGCGTCGGCGCCGGTCTTGGTCACGGCCTCGGCGACGGTGTCGAACACGGGCAGGCCGATATGCTCGGTACCGCCCTTGCCGGGAGTCACGCCGCCGACCATCTGCGTCCCATAGGCGAGCGCTTGCTGGGTGTGGAAGGTGCCGGTCTCACCGGTCATCCCCTGGGTGATGACCTTGGTGTTCTTGTTGATCAGGATGCTCATGCGTTCACTGGGCTCCAGGCGCTTTGGATTCGGATAGGGAGGAGGAGCGCAGCACGACCCAGCCGCCATAGGCGGCGGCGGTCAGGCGAACGTCCTCGCGTGCGGAAGTGGCAACCGACGCGCCGACCGCGCTGGCGGTCGGTCGGGCGGTGAGCGGCACAGTGTCCTCGTTCGGCAGGACGAGCTTGCGTGCCGCGAAATAATCGTCGTCCGACAGTGCGTGCCACAGCACGATGCAGCTGTCGCCGATCGGAGTGCCGCTGGGCGACGGCGTGGGCGGCATCAGATAGAGCTGGCCGCCGGCGATCCGGTAGATGGCGTTCGCGACCTGCGCGGGCGCCGGGGTCGGAAGCTTCTCGGCCTCGGCGCGCGTCGCGACGGTGCTGGCGCCGAGCGCACGCTGCGCGGCGGCGGGCAGCGCGGCAAAGGTGATCGGTTCGGCGACGTTCTTGCTCAGGCGCACCGCACCGCTGACACAGGCGGCCTGGAACAGCGGCACCGGCTCTGCCGGAGCGGTCGGCGTCGCTTCCTGCGCGGCGGCGGGAAGGGCGATGAGCAAGGTCGCCAGCAGAGTCGCGGCACGGGAAAGGGTCATCGTCCGTCCTTTCTCACCAGGCGATCCGAAGGGAGTATCCGTCCGGGCCCGCCATGCTCCGCCGACAGATGGCGGCCGCGCAATCGTGCCGGGCCGCGCCCGGCACTTCGGTGATCGGGTACGGCGAACCGCCCGAAGCACCGATGACTGCGATGGCCGGTGGAAAGCGCATCAGCCGAGCGAGCTGTCGATCGCCTTGCAGGCCACGAGCAGTTCCTTCACCGCGTCGACCGAGACGGTGAGGTTCGCCTTGGCCTCGTCGGTCAGGCTGATCTCGATGATCTTCTCCACGCCGTCCTTGCCGATGATGATCGGCACGCCGACGTACAGGTCGTCCACGCCGTACTGGCCGGTCAGGTGCGCGGCGGCCGGCAGGACGCGCTTCTTGTCGTAGAGATAGCTCTCCGCCATCGCGATCGCCGACGTGGCGGGCGCGTAGAAGGCCGAGCCGGTCTTGAGCAGGCCAACGATCTCGCCGCCGCCCGAACGGGTGCGCTGCACGATCGCGTCGATGCGTTCCTTGGTCGAGAAGCCCATCGCGATCAGGTCGCTGACCGGGATGCCCGAGACAGTCGAATATTCGAGGACCGGGACCATGGTGTCGCCGTGCCCGCCGAGCACGAACGAATTCACGTCCTTGACCGAGACCTGGAATTCCTCGGCGAGGAAGTGGCTGAAGCGGGCCGAATCGAGCACGCCGGCCATGCCGACCACCTTCGTATGCGGCAGGCCCGAGAATTCGCGCAGCGCCCAGACCATCGCGTCGAGCGGGTTGGTGATGCAGATCACGAACGCGTCGGGCGCGTTGGCGGCGATGCCCTCGCCCACGGCCTTCATCACCTTGAGGTTGATGCCGAGCAGGTCGTCGCGGCTCATGCCCGGCTTGCGGGCGACGCCGGCGGTCACGATGATCACGTCGGCGCCCGCAATGTCCGCATAGTCGTTCGAACCGGTGATCTTGGCGTCGAAGCCCTCGACCGGGCCGCACTGGCTCAGGTCGAGCGCCTTGCCCTGGGGCACGCCCTCCACCACGTCGAACAGGACGATGTCGCCCAGGCCCTTGAGTGCGGCGAGGTGCGCGAGCGTACCGCCGATGTTGCCGGCGCCGATCAGCGCGATCTTCTTGCGGGCCATGGAAACTCCCTATGGGTCTGGTTCAACCGGACACAGACGCGCGTACCGGCGCGCCGGTGAAAGCGTCGGCGGCTTAGGCCTATAATAGGAGAGTCGCAACCCATGAAAACCGCGGGCGCCGGATTATCTTTGCAACTAATTCGCAAGTGCAATAAGGACTTTATCCCCTCTCATCGGCGTCGACATAGCGCCGTTCGCCGGTGATGGGATTATACCATATGGTCACGAGCCGCCCGGTCTCCTCGTCGAGGAAGCGCTCCGCGGTGGGACGCCAGCCAGGCGCGTCGAGCGGACTGTCGGCGCCGCGATAATGGAAGCGTTCGAACAGAGTGCCGAGCAGCAGTACCGCGGCCATGGCCAGCATCGGCCAGCCGGCAGCGTCCCACACGGTCATCGCGACCGCCGCGGCGAACCACAGGACCGCCACGACCGTCACGGCCAGGCGCAGCATCGGGCTCAGTCCTGCGGCGCCGGATCGAGTATCACTGCGGTGCCGTAAGCGACCACTTCGTTCATCGCCTGGGCGATCTCGCCCGAATCGAAGCGCATCATCACGATCGCATTGGCGCCCATCGCATGCGCGTTGGCGACCATTCGGTCGATCGCGTGGCGGCGGGCGTCCTCCACCAGTCGCGTATATTCGGGGATCTCGCCGCCGACGATCGAGCGCAACGAGGCGCTGATGTTGCCGCCGATGCCGCGGCTGCGGACGACGACGCCGAAGACCTGGCCCAGCGTGCGGACGACGCCGTGGCCCGGAACATTCTCAGTAGTGGTGACGATCATGCTTCTACCCCGCGAGTCGGTGCCCGCATCCTGCAGGCGCGCGGATGGATTGCCAAGCGCCGGGCCGTGCTGATAGCTCTCGGGCCGAAGAGGGGGCGGGATGCACGGGAAGATCGATTTTTCGGTGCTCAGGATCACGGCGGCGACGTCCGCCGCGCTGCTGGCGAGCGGCTGCGGCGGCGGGGCGCTGGTCGCGAACCAGCCGACCCAGATGTGTGTCGACGGCGCCGGCCGCCGCATCGGCGATGCGAATTGCGGCGGCGCCCGTGGCGGGGGCACGGGCGGTGCGCATGCCTATTATGTCGGGCGCGGCCAGCGCGTGCCCGAGATGGGGGAGGTTGCCCGGGGCGGTTCGACCCGGCCCAGCGCCGGGGTCTCCTATTCGCATGTGAGCGCGCGGTCGGTCTCGCGCGGCGGCTTCGGGCGCTCGGCCGGCTTCCACGGCGGCTTCGGAGGCGCGTGATGCGGCGCATGCCGGTCGACCCGCGGCCGGACTGGCGGGCGCGGGTCCAGACGCTGGGGCTCGTCTGGCACAGCCTGGATGGCTGTGCCTATTGGGACGAGAGCGCCTGCTATCGCTTCGGCGCCGGCGAAATCGAGGAGATCGAGGCGGCGACCGCCGAGCTCTATCGGCTGTTTCTCGCGGCGGGCGAGCATGTCCTCGCCAACGATCTGCTTGGCAGCTTCGGCATTGCCGAGCCGGCCTGGGCCGCGATCCGGCAGGCATGGGAAGAGGAGCCGCCCGCGCTGAACTTCGGTCGCTTCGATCTCGGCTATTCGGGCGACGGTCCGCCCAAGCTGTTCGAATTCAACTGCGACACGCCGACCAGCCTGGTCGAGGCCGCGGTGATCCAGTGGGACTGGAAGGAAGCCGTCTTCCCGGCGCTCGACCAGTATAACGGCCTGCACGAGAGGCTGGTCGACAAGTGGCGCGACATCGCCCCGCTGCTCCCGGGCGGCCATGTCCATTTCGCCCATGTCGCGGACGATGCGGGCGAGGACACGGTCACCATCGCCTATCTGCGCGACACGGCGCAGGCGGCCGGGCTCGCCACCGATGCGATCCGTATGGAGGATATCGGCTGGAGCCATGCGGCGCGCCGCTTCGTCGACCTGCGGGACCGCGTGATCGAGAACTGCTTCCATCTCTATCCCTGGGAATGGCTGCTCGCCGAGGATTTCGGGCCCGAGCTGCTCGAGAGCCTGGGCAGCACGCGCTGGATCGAGCCGATCTGGAAGTCGATCTGGAGCAACAAGGCGATCCTGCCGGTGCTCTGGGAGCTGTTCCCCGGCCACCCGAACCTGCTCCCCGCCAGCCGGCGCCGGCTGCCCGGCGGCGATCAGGTCGCCAAGCCGCTGCTCGGGCGCGAAGGGGCCAATGTCTCGATCCTGCGCGGCGGCGAAGTCGTCGCCGAGACCGGTGGGCGCTACGACGAGAGCGGCTGGGTCTACCAGGCGCTCTACCCGTTGCGCGACTTCGGCGGCGGCTATCCGGTGATCGGCGCCTGGATCGTCGACGGCGTGCCGGCCGGCATGGGCATTCGCGAGGACGGTCTGATCACCGGCAACACCGCGCGCTTCGTGCCCCACGTCATCGAGGGCTGATGCCTCAGCCCTGCCCCGCGAGATCCTGGGCGAACATCAGGGCATTGCCGTCGGGATCGTAGAAGGTGAGCAGCCGGACCATGCCGGGAATCTCCTGCACCGGTCCGTCCTGGCGCACGCCGGCCGCGTCGAGCACCGCCTTGGCCGCGTCGAGATCGACTACGCCGAAGGTGAGCGTCGCGCCGCCGCCCTGGACCACCCGCTCGACCTGGGCGAGCCCGACGGACACGCGCGCGACAGGGCTCTCGAACTCGCACCAGGCGATCTCGTCGACTCGGTAGAGCAGCTCCATCCCGAGTGTGTCGCGATACCAGGCGATGCCGGCATCGAGGTCGCTGACGTTGATCGCGCAAGTGAGGGCGCCGTCATAGCCGAGCGCGGCGCGGGCCGGGGCCGCAAGCGTGGTTGCCATTTCCAATCTCCGAATCTATAGTTCCATTTATATAGTCGATATGAATTTGGCGATGGAGTCAATGCCCCTGGAATGCGTGCCGCCGCTTCGCATGCTCGAGGCCAATCGCTGGGCGATCCCGGTGCTGGCGCTGCTGCATCGCGAGCAGGGCTCGCGCTTCGCGGTGATCGCCCGGGCATTTGGCCTGTCGCACAACAGCCTGACGCGGTGCCTCGTCCATCTGAAGGCATGCGGCTGGGTGATCCCCAATCCCGGCCATGGCCATCCGCTGCGCCCCGAATATGTGCTGACCGAAGGCGGGCTCGCGGTGGGGGCATTGTGCGGGCAGATCGAAACGGCGCGGGCGCGGCTGAAGCTGGGGACGGGCGACCTGCCGCGCTGGTCGCTGCCGCTGGTCGCCGGGCTGGGTCCCGACTGGACGCGCTTCGGCGAGATCCAGGCGCGCCTCGCGCCGGTGACGCCGCGCGCGCTGTCGACGACGCTCAAGGCCGTGATCGACGAGGCGCTGGTGCGGCGCAAGCTCGAGGACCGCTATCCGCCGCTCCCGCTCTATGCGCTGACGGGAAAGGGGCAGGAACTGGCGGCGGCGTTGGGGGGATCGCGCTGAGCGCGCTCAGTGCTCCGCCTCTTCCCGCGCGGCATAGTCCGCCGCCAGCACGCCGAAGGCGAGCTTGCGCTGGCCGGTCTCGGAGATCAGGCCCTTGCGGTTCCAGCCCTGCTGATAAACCGGATGCTGGCGGCGCGGCGAGCGGAAGTCCTTGAGGATCCACGGGCTCAGGCCGCGCAGGAACGGCACCTTGGCCGCCATCTCGAGCGTGCGGCGATAATATTCGGCCTGATACTCCTCGCTGAACTTGTGCGGGGCGGCGGCGCCGTCGTGATAGCCGTGGAGCGCGTCGGCACCGAATTCGGAGAAGATCAGCGGCTTGGTGACCGGGCTCTGCCAGGCGATCAAGGGCAGGTCGGCGAGCGGGTCGTTCGAATACCAGCCATTATAGGTGTTGATCGCCATCACATCGAGGTCGTTCACCAGCGGATCATCGATCCGCATCGTCTTGCCCTGGCGCGCGCTGAGCAGGGCCGCGGTGACCAGCCGGCTGTCGTCCAGCGCGCGGACGTCGCCGATCAGCCTGCGCAGAAAGGCGTTGCGGGCATCGGACACGGGCGTCTCGTTGGCGACGCTCCACAATATGATCGCGGCACGGTTGCGGTCGCGGCGGATATTCTCGGCGATCATCCGGCGCGCGGTGGCCAGCGTGTCCGGATTGTTCCAGGCGACGCGCCAATAGACCGGCACTTCGCTCCACACGAGCAGCCCCATCTCGTCGGCAAGGCGCGTCGTGCCTTCGTCGTGCGGGTAATGAGCGAGGCGCACGAAATTGCCGTGCAGCCCTTGCTTGATCTCGGCGAACAGCGCGCGCGCGGCGGCGGGGCTCATCGCGCGCACCGGATCCTTGCCCAGTTCCTCCTCGTGCATCGAGATACCGCGCAGGAAGATCGACTTGCCGTTGAGCAGGATTCTGTCGCCCTGGACTTCGATCGTGCGGAAGCCGATGCGATCGGCGAAGCGGTCCTCGCCGGCAAGGATCTCGACGTCGTAGAGCGTCGGGCTGTCGGGCGACCAGCGCTTGAGCGCGCGCGGGGCGGCGAGGCTGGCGATCCAGTTGCCCTTGCCATCGGTGCGGCCCTGGATCGCCGTGCCGAGCGCGGGAATCGCCAGGCGGATCGGGGTGTCGGCAGCCCGGGGGCCGAGCAGGCGGACGAAGACGGCGATGCGGCCGTTCCTGTCCAGCCGCACGAACGCGTCGTCGACGAACGTCTCGGGAACGGTGACCAGCCGGATCGAGCGGGTGATGCCGCCATACGTCTCCCAATCGGTGACCGGCGGGGGGACGTCATTGTCGGTCCGGGCGGAATCGACGCCGATCGTGATCTGGTTGCTGCCGGCGCGCAGCAGCGCGGTCACATCGAAGGCGAAGGGCGTGAAGGCGCCGACATGCTTGCCGAGCGGCTTGCCGTTGAGGAAGATGCTGGCGGCATAGTCCGCGCTGCCGAGGCGCAGATATACGCGCTTGCCCGTGCCTGCCGGCTGCCAGTCGAAGGTGCGCTGGTACCAGACCAGCCCTTGATAATAGCGCATCTCCGGCGCGTGGCCGATCCAGCTGCCGGGCAGATGCGTGATCGCCGAGCGCTGCATGTCGAACTCGAACAGCGCCGTCGGGCGCTTCGCGGCTTCCACTTCCTGGATGCTGTCCTGCCAGCGCGCGGTGCTTTCGGACGGCGGCCCGCCATGGAAGCCGGCGACGCCGTCGCGATAGGGATCGACCGACCAGTGCCAGGCGCCGTCGAGAGTCTGGCCGGGGCGCAGGTCCGCGGCGACCAGGGTCTGCGCGCCGGCGGGTGGCGACATCAGCAGAGCCGCCAGGGCGAACCCGATCACACGCATTAGCTCTCCCCCTTTTTGCCTTTGGGGGAGCCTAGCGTTCGCCGTGGCCCTCCGCCAGATACGCGTCCGAGCGCATTTCCATCAGGCGAGAGACGGTGCGGTCGAACTCGAAGCGGCCGTCTCCGGCTTCGTAGAGATGCTGCGGCTCGGCATCGGCCGCGGCGAGCAGCTTGACCCTGTGCTCGTAGAGCGCGTCGATCAGCGTGACGAAGCGCGCCGCCTCGTTGCGATTCTCCGGCCCCAGCTTGGGGATGCCGACGAGGATGACAGTGTGGAAGCGCCGGGCGATGGCGAGATAGTCGGCCGCGCCGCGCGCCTCGCCGCACAATCGCTTGAACGAGAAGACCGCGACGCCCTTGAGGCATTTGGGCACATGCAGTTCGCGCCCGCCCTGCACGGCGATGTCGCAGGCCGGGACGTGCGCGGCGTCCTCCACCGGATAGTCGGTCAGGCGGAAGAATGCGGCGGACAGCTGCCGCGTGGCCTCCGCGCCGTTGGGGACCAGCCAGGTGTCCATCCGTCCCAGCCGGTCGAGCCGATAGTCGGTCGGCCCGTTGAGCGCGAGCACGTCCATCCTCGCCTCGATCAGCTCGATGAAGGGGAGGAACAACTCGCGGTTCAGTCCGTCCTTGTAGAGATCGCGCGGCGGGCGGTTCGACGTGGCGACCATGGTGAGGCCATGGCCCATCATCTCGGTGAACAGCCGCGAGAGGATCATTGCGTCGGCGGGGTTGTTCACCACCATCTCGTCGAAGGCGAGCAGGCGCACGTCCTCGGCCATCGCATCGGCGACCTTCACCACCGGGTCGCGGCTGTCCTTCCGGCGCTCCTCGTTCAGCCGCTCGTGCACTTCGAGCATGAACTCGTGGAAATGGACGCGGCGCTTCCGGCGAATATTCACGCTGTCGTAGAACAGGTCCATCAGCATCGACTTGCCACGACCGACGCTGCCCCAGAGGTAGAGCCCGCGCGGCGGCTCGGGCAGGCGGCCGAGCGCGCGCCACAGGATGCTGCCTTTCCTCGGCACCGCCTCCAGCTCGCCGGCGAGCCGGTGCAACCGCTCGGCGGCGATTGCCTGCTCCGGATCGGAGCGAAGCTCGCCGGCCTGCACAAGGGCGCGGTAGCGCTCGATGACGCTGGTCATTTGTCTGCCATGTCGCGCCGGTGTCCTTCGCGACTCCGGATGCCTGCCTTTGTGGGGATGGCCGAGAAAGCGAGTGTCATGCGGGCGGGGAACTCTTGCGGAGGGTGCCGAGGAAGCTGGCGAGGGTCGCTTCGTCCTGCCGTAGCACGCCGCGCAGGAAAAGCATGCGTCCGGTTTCGCGCAGCAGTTCGATCTCGGCGATGATCGGCTGGCCGATCGTGCTCGTGCCGATGAACTGCGCGGACAGATCAAGCGTCACCGCGCCGCCCGCGGAGATCGCGCCGAGGCTGCGTGCCGCGGCGAACAGCGCCACGTCGATGAAGGCGAGCAGCGCTCCGCCATGGGTGGAATCGCGCAGGTTGGAATGTTCGCGTCCCGGCACCATCCGGACCAGCGCCTTGCCGCCTTCGATCCGGGTTAGGATCGGGCCGAGAAATGCGTTGAAACGCGTCGGATCGCGCAGTTCCCAGCGCTTCCAGCCAGGATGATCGTCGGCATCTTCATGGATGAAGTCGGATTCGGTGTCAGAAATCATGCCAATGCCCATCCGTTTCGGACTGATCTTCGATGCATTTCTTCAGGGAGTCATCATTCCATACAAGAATAGATTCCGAGATTCGAAGATACGAATCTCGATGAACATCCTGACTGTAAAGGAGAAAGCAATGAAGAAAGTCATTCTGGCGATCTCGCTTCTCGTTGCGGGTTCCGCCGTCGCCGCGCCTCCCGCGCCATTCTATCGTTGGGCGAGCAAGTTGAACGGGTTCATCACTTGTGCGCAGACCTCGCCGGGAAGCGGCTGGGTCCTGGCCAGCCCGACGCCCTATCGCGATGCCGGCTGCAGGGTCCCTTACTGAGGTCGCAGTCATCACCCCCGACGCGGAGTCCGGCCGAGCGCCGGGCCCCGCTGGGCGTTCTCACTCTCACCCTTCAGCATTTCCACCCGTCGGCATCTTCACCCGTCAGAGCGTGCGCTCGGCTTCCATCTTCTTGATCTCGGCGATCGCCTTGGCCGGGCTGAGGCCCTTGGGGCACACATTCGCGCAGTTCATGATCGTGTGGCAGCGATAGAGGCGGAACGGATCCTCGAGATTGTCGAGCCGCTCGCCGGTCATCTCGTCGCGCGAATCGGCGAGCCAGCGATAGGCCTGGAGCAGGATCGCCGGGCCCAGGAACTTGTCGCTGTTCCACCAATAGCTCGGGCACGAGGTTGAGCAGCAGGCGCACAGGATGCATTCGTACAGGCCATCGAGCTTCTCGCGGTCGGCCGGCGACTGGAGGCGCTCCTTGCCCGAGGGCGTGGTCGACACGGTCTGCAGCCACGGCTGGATCGACGCATATTGCGCGTAGAAGTGCGTGAAGTCGGGCACCAGATCCTTGATCACGTCCATGTGCGGCAGCGGCGTGATGCGGATGTCGCCCTTGATGTCCTCGATCGCAGTGGTGCAGGCGAGGCCGTTGCGCCCGTCCATGTTCATCGCGCACGAACCGCAGATGCCCTCGCGGCACGAACGGCGGAAGGTGAGCGTCGAGTCCTGCTCCGACTTGATCTTGATCAGCGCGTCGAGGACCATCGGGCCGCATTCGTCGAGGTCGATCTCGAACAGATCATAGTGCGGATTCTCGCCCGTGTCGGGATCGTAGCGATAGATCTTGAACTTCTTGACGTTCTTCGCGCCCGGATCGGCCTTGTGCTCCTTGCCCTTGGACGAGATGCGGCTGTTCTTGGGAAGGCGGAAGTCGGCCATCGAGGGGTATCCTTATGCTTGGGCGCGCGATAGCCAATCGCGCCGCGGGGCTCAACCTCTCAGATGATGTCGAGCACCATGCCCAGCGTGCGCGCCTCCTCGGCTTCGATGTACCAATTGGCCGGAGCCCGGGCCTGGATGTCCTCCAAGGATACGCGCGTGCCCGCCACGATCGCGCGAAAGCCTTCTTCCTCGATCCGCACCGATTCCTCGACCTCGTGCAGCGCGGCTTTCAGGCTGGCGACGCAGCTCTTGAGCGGGCCGGCCAGTTCCACGGTGCGGGTGAGGATGCGTTCATGGATCATCAGCCGCGTGCCGCGGGTAAGGAAACGCTTGTCGGCGGGGAAGGCCGCCATGAAGATGGTCCCGGCCGAACAGACCGCGACCTTGCCGAGGAAGAGCGTCTCGCGCCCCGAATATTCGCGCAGCAGGCGGATCTCGTCGCCCATCAGCCGCGCGATCTCCGGATCGCCGCCCGGCGTGGAGAGCGAGACAACGAGCGTGCCCTGTTTCGGCGCGGCGCCGAGCTGCTGGCGGAAGCTTGCGTACATCGCCTGGTCGATGGGGCCGGAGAGCGCGACATGCGGCCGGGCGAGCAGCGGGTAGCGCGTCGCCTGGGTGCCGTCGTCGGGCGGCGGCTCCGAGTCGTGGATCTCGGCCACGGGCGCGGCCACTGCTTCGAGGGCCTCCGGTTCCGGCGCGGGCGGCAGTGCGGGAGCGGCCGGCCGGGGCGCGAGTGCCCGGCGCCGGGCCTCCCGCCGCTCGACCCATTGGCGGACCAGGAATGCGAACCCGAAGGTGATCAGCAGGCCGAGGCCGGCTTGCAGCAGCCGATTGCGGAATCCGCCGGGAAGCGCTTTCTGGATCGCTGCGGGAATCTGGTGTTCCAGGTCGCCCGGGATCAACCGTTCCAAGAGAGTCTCCTGCTCGGCCATCTCATCCGCCGGCCTTGAGCGCATCGGTCGCCGGGCGGCCGACGGGCTGGGTGTCGGCCTGTGGCATGCGCGCCTCCAGCGGCGCGAGCCAGGTCGAGACATGGTCGCCGATGCTCACTTGCGGGTTGGAGGGAGGCACCCGCGCCGCGCCCTCCCATTCGCTGATCGTCATCCGCGCCTCGTCCGAGGCCTTTTCGAGCGGCTGGTGCTTGCGCAGCGCGTGGTTGATCATGGCGTCGCCGAAGAAGGTCCAGTCATTGTCGGCCTCGCAGCCGAAGCTCGGCCGGTCCGAGGAGGCGGCGGTGAACAATGCGGTGTCGGGACTGGAGAGCGGCCCCACGAAGATGCCCGAATAGCAGGCCGAAAGGATCAGCACGCGATTCCGGATGCCGAGTTCGTCGAGCAGTGCCTCGAGCCGCTTCGGGCTCAGGACGCCATAGCCCTCGTCACCGTCATGATAGGCGATGCCCACCTTGGCGCCGTGGCTGGTGGTGTAGAGGACGAGGACGTCCTGTTCCCTGTCCATCACCTCGGCGATGCGGGCCAGCGCGAGCGTGAGGCTGGTCAGGCTGCCATTGGGCAATTCGCTCGGCAGGGTTCCGGTGCTGCCGGCGAGGACGATGGTGCGCCCGGCGGCATCGAAGCGGCGCGAGAGCACCTTGCCCGCCTCGCGCGCCTCGCGCCCGAACACCGGATCGCTGTCGAGCGCGACCGAGACGACATAGGCGTCGACCAGCGCCTTGCGCTGCGGCTGGAGGCTGTTGAGCACGATGTTGAGCTTGCGGCTGTCGGCCAGCATTGCCCGGGCCGAGCGGCCGCGTTGCAGTTCCGGGCCGGGATCGAGCCCCTCGATGCCGTCATTGCCCGAGACCATTCCCGGCCAGTCTGCCTTGTGCTCCGGCGCCCGATACTGGGCGGCGGCGGGCGAGACGGCGAGCGCGGCAGCCGCCGCGAAGATGGCGAACGCGAGACGCATGGCAGGCGCGAGACCCCCCGGGCAATAGTTAACGGCTCACTCTCGCGGGTGCGGGAGCGGTGTCAAGCGGGACGGCGTTTCCGTCCCGTCACGACATCTGGGGAGCGCCTGGCCTCAATGCCAGATGGCGGCGAGCGGATAGAGCGCGATCAGCCAGATCAGGCAGCCCATCGCGATATGCCGGTTCCTGACGGAGATCGCGATGAGCGAGAGCGGGAAGAAGGACCAGGTGAGGACGAGCACCCGGACGGTGAACATGCCCTTCGCACCCAGCAGCGCAACGGTGGTGGCCATCAGCGCGACGTTGCAGAGCAGGACGGCGCCCATCACCTTGCGGTAGTGCTTGTCGAAATAGGCGTTCAGGTCGGGCCATTCGGCGAAGTCGCTCGGGAAGATCAGCGAGGCGGCGACATAGTAGCTGGCAGTGACGAGAAAGCCGCCGAACAGCATCGGCCAGCTCAGCTTGAGCAGGTCGCGCAGCGTCCAGCCATACATCCAGAAGGTGACGACGTCGCACGAGACGAAGATGCCGAGCAGCGCGGTCGCCCAGCCGATCCGCACCTTGTGCCGTGCCTTGAGCGCGCGCGAGAGCCCGCCCAGCCCCTCGGCCAGGGCAAGGCCGAGCAGCAGCCCGAACAGGGAAAAGCTGAATTCGAACCCGCTCATTGATGTGCCCTCATGCCGCGCACTCTCGTGGCGGCGGGGCGGTGTCAAGCGCGGGCAGGTCGAAGGGCTTGCCGGACAATGTCGAGTGCCTTCGCCGGATGATCGCCTATCTCATCGCGATCGGGGATTTCGAGGAGCTGTATGTGCCGCCGAATTGGAGCGCGCATCTGCTTACCGGTGACCGCGCTGGCATCTGGTCGCTTATCCGCCTTCGCGGTCCATCCCGGCGAATGGCTGCGCCACGAAATCGTCGACCGCATGGCTTGGGCGTAGGCGATGTCGCCGCGCATTTCGGGGTCACGCGCATGTCGGCCGAAATGGCGAGCGTTCGCGCGTATGCCGACGATATCAAGGTCGAGCGGTTCGGGAAGGCGGCCTAGGTTGAGAACCCAAACAAGTATCTGATTTTCCGTCGTCATCCTCGCGCAGGCGGGGATCCAGGGCCAGGCGCCGAGCCGGGGTGGCGGGGTCCTGTCCTCTCCGGACAGCGTTCGCGCGGTGGTGCCGATATCCCGCATTACCCTGGATCCCCGCCTGCGCGGGGATGACGATTGAGGGAAGGGGATGACGATTGAGGGAAGGGGATGACGATTGAAGGAATATGAGTCCCCAACCTAGTCGCGACCGGATAGGAAAGGGGCCCGTTCGCATCTGGCGAACGAGCCCTTCGAACCTCGGATGGAAGGATCAATACACCCGCTTCTTCGGCTTGATGTATTCGATCTCGTCGGTGAGCGTATAGTCGTGGACCGGGCGGTAATCGATGCTCGTGGCGCCGCCCTTGCCGCCCCAGCCTTCGAAGGTGGCGACGGTGTGCTTCATCCAGTTCTTGTCGTCGCGCTCGGGGAAGTCCTCGTGCATGTGTGCGCCGCGGCTTTCCTTGCGGTTGGCGGCGCACTCGATGGTGACGACGGCCTGGCCGATCAGATTGTCGAGCTCGAGCGTCTCCACCAGGTCGGTGTTCCAGATCAGCGAGCGGTCCTGGATGCCCACGTCCTGGAAGCCGGCATAGACCTGCTTCATGTGCTCGACGCCTTCGGCCAGCAGCGCGCTGTCGCGGAACACGGCGCAGTGGCGCTGCATCGTCTTCTGCATGTCGGCGCGGACCTCGGCGGTCGGGCGCGAACCCTTGGCGTTGCGGAAGTGATCGAGGCGGCCGAGCGCGAACTCCTCCGAGCCCTTGGGCAGCTCGTTGTGCTTCATGCCGGGCTTGAGCAGCTCCTTGAGGCGCAGTCCGGTGGCGCGGCCGAACACGACCAGGTCGATCAGCGAGTTGGAGCCCAGGCGGTTGGCGCCGTGCACCGACACGCAGGCCGCCTCGCCGACCGCGAACAGGCCGGGGATCACGGCATCCGGATCGCCATCCTTATTGTGGACGACCTCACCGTGATAGTTGGTCGGGATGCCGCCCATATTGTAGTGGACGGTCGGCACCACCGGCAGCGGCTGGCGGGTCAGGTCGACGCCGGCGAAGATCTTGCCGGTCTCGGTGATGCCCGGCAGGCGCTCGTGCAGGATCTTCGGATCGATGTGGTTGAGGTGAAGGAAGATATGGTCCTTCTCCTTGCCGACGCCGCGGCCCTCGCGGATCTCCATCGCCATCGAGCGCGCGACCACGTCGCGGCTGGCGAGATCCTTGGCCGAGGGGGCATAGCGCTCCATGAAGCGCTCGCCCTCTGAGTTGGTGAGATAGCCGCCCTCGCCGCGCGCACCCTCGGTGATGAGCACGCCGGCGCCGTAGATCCCGGTCGGGTGGAACTGGACGAATTCCATGTCCTGCAGCGCGATGCCCGCGCGCAGGGCCATGCCGTTGCCGTCGCCGGTGCAGGTGTGCGCCGAAGTCGCCGACTGGTAGACGCGGCCGCCGCCGCCGGTGGCGAGGACCACGGCATGGCTGCGGAAGCGGTGGATCGAGCCGTCTTCCATGCACAGCGCGATCACGCCGCGGCACTTGCCGTCTTCCATGATCAGGTCGAGCGCGAAATACTCGACATAGAAGTCCGCGTCGTACTTCAGGCTCTGCTGGTAGAGCGCGTGGAGCATGGCGTGGCCGGTGCGGTCCGCCGCCGCGCAGGTGCGCTGCACGGGCGGGCCTTCGCCCATGTTCTGCATGTGGCCGCCGAACGGGCGCTGGTAGATCGTGCCGTTGTCGTTGCGGCTGAACGGCACGCCGGCATGCTCGAGCTCGTACACCGCCTGCGGTGCCTCGCGGACCATGTACTCGATCGCGTCCTGGTCGCCGAGCCAGTCGGAACCCTTGACGGTGTCGAACATGTGCCACGACCAGTGATCGGGCGTGTTGTTGCCGAGCGAGGCGGCGATGCCGCCCTGCGCCGCCACGGTGTGGCTGCGAGTCGGGAACACCTTGGTGATGCAGGCAGTCTTCAGCCCGGCCTCGGCACAGCCCATGGTGGCGCGCAGGCCCGAGCCGCCGGCGCCGACCACCACCGCATCATAGGTGTGATCGATGATCTTGTAGGCAGACATCAGAGCGCGGCTCCCGCCGTGAAGGCGATCTTGAGGATCGAGAAGATGGCGGTGGTGCCCGCCGCCAGCGTGAAGAAGTTGAGCAGCACCATCAGGACGATGTGAGTCTCGTCATGCTGATAGTCCTCGATCACCACCTGCAGGCCGAGGCGGAAATGATAGAAGGTGACGAGGACGAGGAGGGTCAGCGGCACGGCGACCTGGGTCTGGGCGATCCACTGGCGCGCCGTCTCGAAATCATAGGCCGGGAGCAGCGCGATGCTGAGCACGAACCACAGCATCAGCACGAGGTTGGCGCCGGCGGTGAGCCGCTGGTGCCACCAGTGATGCGAGCCCTCATGCGCCGAACCGAGGCCGCGGACCTTGCCGATGCTGGTGCCGTTACCCATTGGTCTTCCCCCAGATGATATAGGCCCAGAAGGCCGCGGTGAGGAGAACCGCGGCGACATAGGTCAGCGTCGCGGTGATCTTGTTGGCCTTGAGCTCGAAGTTCGCGCCCTGATCGAGGAAGAAATGGCGGATGCCCGAGCTCATATGCTGGAAGAAGGACAGCGTCAGCCCGATCCCGAAGACGTAGCCGACGATGTTGAGCGCGCCGGACTTCACCGTGAACAGGTCAAGGAACGCCGCATAGGCCGCCGGGCCCGAGGCGAGGGCGACCAGCCACCAGACGAACAGGATCGTCCCGACGGTCGCCATGCCGCTGCCGGTGACGCGGTGGGTGATGGAGGCCGCCATGCCGGGGCCCCACTTCCAGATCGACAGATGCGGCGACAGCGGTCGCGCTTCGTTGCGCACATTGGCCAAGATTATGTCCTTCCTCGGTCGGTGCCGTCTCCTTAATCCCGATGCCGCCGGATGCAAGCTGGCATGCACGGCGCCCGGCTTGGCTAACCCCGCCTTAACCACTTCGCCCGCATATCGCAGGGCAAGTGGCCGATCGTCCCGCGGCCGCACAGGGGACAAGTTTCGTGACCAACGCCGTTTCGCTTGAGGATCTGCCGTCACCGGGTTCCACGGCTGCCCGCATCGATGTGCGCGCGCGCCTTCGCATCTTCGACTTCGAAGGCTCGCTCGCCGCTTCCGGCCGCGCCGCCTGGGAAGCGCTGGAACCTGAGATTCGCGCGGTTTCGGAGGCCTATTGGCAGCAATGGCTGCGCTGCTTCGCCGATGAGCGCAGCTGGGCGCCCGACGATACGCAGAAGATGATCGATCTCGGCATCGTCTTCCTCAAGAACCGCTTCCTCGATACCGAGGGCCGGGCCTGGCTCGAGTCGATCGAGCGCTCGGTCGCGGCGGCCTATGCCGCGAACGTGCCGCCGATGGCGCTCCTCTCGATGATCAGCGCGAGCGACCGGGCGGCGCTCGAGATCCTGATTCGCCGCGTCGGCACCGAGGACCGGCGACTCGCCGGGCTGATCGACACGCTGATGCGTCTCTCCGCCCTCGAAGGCGACATCACCGTCGAGATCTACAACATGTATCGCGAGCACAGCGCCCAGGCGGCGCGCGACCGGCTGGCCGAGGATTTCCGCGATTCGATCGGCGGCACCGTCCAGCGCGCCTCGCGCGAAGGCGAGCAGCTGCGCGTCCAGGCCGGCCACACCTCCGCTTCGGCGCGCGGGATGCTGGGCAAGGCGTCGGAAGTGGCGGCGGCGGCGGAGCAGTCGGCAGTGGCTATGCGCGAGGCGGCGCAGACGGCGGCGGGCCTGATCCGGGCGATCGAGGATGCGCGGATGGAAGTGGAAGCGGCGGCGGGGATCGCGACGCGGGCTTCCTCGCAGGCAAGCGATGCAGTGGGGATGAGCGAGGCGCTGAGCGATCATGCCAAGTCGATCGAATCGATCCTGGGGCTGATCCGCGACATTGCCGGCCAGACCAACCTGCTGGCGCTGAACGCGACGATCGAGGCGGCGCGGGCGGGCGATGCCGGGCGGGGCTTCGCCGTGGTGGCGCAGGAAGTGAAGAGCCTGGCGAACCAGACGGCGCGGGCGACGGACGACATTGCGGCGAAGATCGCGGCGATCCAGTCGGCGACGAAGAGCACGGTGGAGACCAATGCGTCGATCCGCTCGACGGTGACCGAGGTGCAGGAAAGCGCCAACCGCATCCGCAGCGCGATGGAGGTCCAGGCGCAGACCGTCACTGCGATCACTGCCGCGGTCGACGAGACGGCGCTCGCCGCCGACTCCATGTCCGCCACCATCGGCGCCATCCGCGAGGATACCGAGGCGGTGGCGAGCGAGATCGATCGGGTCGGCCAGGGTTTCGCGGCGCTCGAGGGCCAGCTGGGCAGCCTGAAGGGCAGCGCCAGCGATTTCATCGCCAAGGTTGCGGCCTGAGGGGGAGAGACGAGATGGTTGGAACCCGCAAGCCCGGCCGCTGGAGCGGTGGCACCCGTACGGTGGAGGACCACCGCCGCGAATATGATTGGGACGGCCTGATCGAGACCGGCTGTCGCGAGATCGTCGCGCTGATCGGCCATCGCCAGCGCGAGATCGCGGAAGCGTTCTGGCGTCACTTCAAGGCGATGCCGACGAGCCTGCCGATGCGCAGGATTCTCGACGATCCCAAGGGCTATGAGGAGCAGGTTGCCCGTGGCGCCCGCTACGGCACGGTCAAGTTCGAGAAGCCCTTCAGCGAGGAATGGGTCGAGATGGTGTGCAGCTACGCCGTCGAGACCTATCAGGCCGGGATCTCCCTGCCGGCATTGGTCGCCGCCTTCTCCTTCGCGCACAGCGAGACGATGCGCGCATTGGGCGCGGCGCTGCCGAACGACGGGGAAAGGCTCGCCCGGCTGTGCGACGTGGTGCAGCGCATGGCGATGGCGGAGGCCGATCTGATGGCCGGTCATCTCGGTGCGCGCGATGCCGCCCAGGCCGATCAGGCGCGCCGCGATCGCTCGCTGCAGTTCAAGGCCAGCATCTCCGAATCGATCGAAGGCGCGACCGGCCTCGCCAACCGCATCCGGGTGCAGGCGCAGGGCGCCTCGGGCTCGGCGCGCGGGATGCTGGGCAAGGCGTCGGAAGTGGCGGCGGCGGCGGAGCAGTCGGCAGTGGCTATGCGCGAGGCGGCGCAGACGGCGGCGGGCCTGATCCGGGCGATCGAGGATGCGCGGATGGAAGTGGAAGCGGCGGCGGGGATCGCGACGCGGGCTTCCTCGCAGGCAAGCGATGCAGTGGGGATGAGCGAGGCGCTGAGCGATCATGCCAAGTCGATCGAATCGATCCTGGGGCTGATCCGCGACATTGCCGGCCAGACCAACCTGCTGGCGCTGAACGCGACGATCGAGGCGGCGCGGGCGGGCGATGCCGGGCGGGGCTTCGCCGTGGTGGCGCAGGAAGTGAAGAGCCTGGCGAACCAGACGGCGCGGGCGACGGACGACATTGCGGCGAAGATCGCGGCGATCCAGTCGGCGACGAAGAGCACGGTGGAGACCAATGCGTCGATCCGCTCGACGGTGACCGAGGTGCAGGAAAGCGCCAACCGCATCCGCAGCGCGATGGAGGTCCAGGCGCAGACCGTCACTGCGATCACTGCCGCGGTCGACGAGACGGCGCTCGCCGCCGACTCCATGTCCGCCACCATCGGCGCCATCCGCGAGGATACCAAGTCGGTCACCCATGAGATCGACACGCTCCAGAAGGACGTGGCCGAGGTCGACGACCGTCTCCACAAGCTGCGCGCCGCGGCGGACAGTTTCTCCAGCAGCGTGGCAGCCTGAAGTGCTTCGTCATTCCCGCGAAGGCAGGGCTCCAGGGGCAAGCAGGACAGCACTTGCTACTCTGGACCCCCGCCTTCGCGGGGATGACGGGGACAGGGCGACGCGCTACGCAGGCGCATGACCACCCACATCCTCCTCACCGGCGCGAGCCGCGGCATCGGCGCCGCGATCGCCGAGAGCTTCAGGAACGACGCGGTTCGCCTGATCGGCCAGGGCACCCGGAGCGGCATCCCCGCCGACTTCGCCGATCCCAAGGCGCCCCGGAGCTTGTGGAACAAGGCGCTCGATGCGCTGGACGGCCGCATCGACATACTCATCAACAATGCCGGCGTGTTCGAGAGCAATCCGCTCGACATCGAGCATGACGACTGGGTGGCGAGCTGGGAACGGACGATGCGGGTGAACCTCACCGCCACGGCCGAGCTTTGCCGCCTCGCCATCTGCCACTGGCAGGCCGAGGGGCGCCCCGGCCGTATCGTCAACATGGCGAGCCGCGCCGCCTATCGCGGCGACAGCCCGGCGCACTGGCATTATGCGGCGTCCAAGGCGGGCATGGTCGCCATGACCAAGAGCATTGCGCGCGGCTATGCCCGCCAGGGCATCCTCGCCTTCGCGATCTGCCCGGGCTTTACCATGACCGGCATGGCCGACGACTATCTCGCCAGCCGCGGCGGCGAGAAGCTGCTTGCCGACATTCCCCTGGGGCGCGTGGCGGATGCCGACGAAGTGGCCGTGCTCGCCCGCTTCTGCGCGCTTTCGGCGCCGCCCTCGATGACCGGCGCAGTGCTCGACATCAACGGAGCGAGCTATGTCCGATAGCGCCGGGCCAAGGCTCCCTCTTGCCGCGCGCCAGGTCTTCCTGCTGACCGGCCTGGACGGCGTGGACAGGATCTGGATGCAGAGCCCCACGCGTGTCGCGCTGCTGATGCGCCAGGGCCGCAAGTTGAACTATCGCGCGATCGAGACCCCCGAACTGAAGGTGGTCGTCGCGCGTCCTGTGGAGATCGATTGATGTCGAGCTGGAAGCTCATCCTGCCCTGCACCCGCGCCGAAGCGGAGGCAATCGATGCCGATGACGAGGCGCTGTTCGGCATCGAGCCGATGCCCGTCCTGCTCACGAGCGAGCGGATCGAGGACGATCCCGACCATTGGCAGCTCGAGGCCTTTTTCGAGTCGAAGCCCAACAGTGCCGCGCTCGATGCGGTGCGCGCGCTGGTGCCGAGCGCGAAGGGCGTGAAGGCCGTCGCCGAGCGGATCCGCGACGCCGATTGGGTGACGCTGAGCCAGGCCGGGATCGAGCCCGTCCATGCCGGCCGCTTCTACGTCCACACCGCCACCAACAAGGGCAGGGTGCCCGAAGGCGCCACGGTGTTCCGCATCGATGCCGGCCTCGCCTTCGGCACCGGCACGCACGAAACGACGTCGGGCTGCCTGGTCGCGCTCGACCAGCTGAAGCACGAGGGCAAGCGCTTCGAGAATGTCCTCGATCTCGGCACCGGTACCGGGCTGCTCGCCTTCGCGGCGCTTCATCTCTGGCCGCGCGCCTATGCCACGGCGTCCGACATCGATGCGCGGGCGGTCGCCGTCACCGGCGAGAATGCGGCGCTGAACGGCGTGAAGCCCGGCGGCGGGCAGGGCGCATTGGCACTGGCCGTGGCGGCGGGCGTCGAGCATCCGCTGCTGATCGGCCGTGCGCCCTATGACCTGGTCATCGCCAACATCCTCGCCGGCCCGTTGATCGAGCTCGCGCCGAGCATCGGCGCGGTGCTGGCCGAAGGTGGCACGCTGATCCTCGCGGGGCTGCTCAAGGGGCAGGCCGAGGCGGTGGCGCAAGCCTATCGCCGCCAGGGTCTCCGCCTGGTCCGTCGCGCCGGTCGCGGCGACTGGCCGACGCTGACGCTGACGAAACGCGTCCGCTACGGAACCGAGCGGGTGACGCGGTTGAGCCGGGGCAGGGGCGAGGCGCCGGGCTTCGGAAGCTGGTGACGAACTCGCCCGTCGCTTGAAGGAAGGGGCCAGGACGAATCGGCATTCGGACTTCAGCGTCGCCCATTGCCCAGAATTCCGGCGTCACCCCGGCCTTGTTCCGGGGGGCGAATTACCTGCGCAAGCCATCCCTCCCGATCGCAAATGTCGGTCGGGCCTAGGGGGCTTTCGATCGTGCATATTCCTGCGTGCCGCGGGTGATCACCTCATCCCCCGGCAGGATCTCCGCGATCGGAATGTCCGGCTGGGCGAGGATCTCCTCGTAGAGCGGCGCGAAATCGGTCTCCGCCGTGGCGCGCAGCAGATCGGCATAGCCCGGGATGACGAAATAGTTCTGCTGGAAGTCGTCGATCCGATAATCGGTGCGCATCACGCGCTTCAGGTCGAAACCGATCCGATTGGGGCTGTCGCTCTCCAGCGCGAACACGCTCTCGGCGAAGGACGAGACGATGCCGGCGCCGTAAATGCGCAGATCGTCATCCTCGCGGATCAGCCCGAACTCCACCGTGTACCAGTAGAGCCGGCCGAGCTGCTTCAGCGCGCCGAGTTCCAGCGCGCGGTTGCCGCCGCGGCCATAGGCCTCGAGATAATCGGCGAACACCGGGTCCGCGAGCATCGGCACATGGCCGAACACGTCGTGGAAGACGTCGGGCTCCTGGATATAGTCGAGCTGGTCGGGCCGGCGGATGAAGTTGCCGGCGACGAAGCGGCGATTGGCCATGTGATCGAAGAACACGTCGTCGGGCACCAGCCCGGGCACCGCCACCACCTGCCAGCCGGTGAGCTTCATCAGCCGCTCGCTCAGCTCCTCGAAATTCGGAATGCCCGATTCGGAAAGGCGCAGCGCGTCGAGGCCCTTCAGATATGCCTTGCTCGCGCGGCCCGGCAGCAGCTTCGCCTGCCGGGCATAGAGCTTGTCCCAAACGCCATGTTCCTCGGCGGTATAGGCCTGCCAGTTCTGCGGGATCGTCCAGTCGGCCGATGCACCCTCGGGCGGGCGATCGAGCACATGCGTGTCTTGAGCCATGAAAATAGCATAGCATGCGATGGTGCAGGTGCGAAATGGGGGATGGTCGGTTGCGGGTTCTGGGACGACTGATCGGATCGCTGCTGGTGGCGGTGATCCTCTATTTCGCCGCTGCGGCACTGGGCGCGGGGCTGGCGGTCAACAGCGGGCGCGAGCCGCCCGCCACGGGCGTGCGCATCTATGTCGCCGACAATGGCGCACACACCGATCTCGTCCTGCCCGCCGCTGCCTTTCGCGACATCGCCCGGCCAGAGCATCTGGCCGATCCCCGCTATGGCGCCGAGCCCTATCTCGCCTTCGGCTGGGGCAATCGTGATTTCTATCTCCACACCGCCCGGTGGCGCGACATCAACCTGTGGCGCACCGCCAAGGCAATGGCCGGCGCGGGATCGACCGTGCTCCACGTCGAGCATGTGCCCGAGCCGCGCGCGGACGGATCGGTGCGCGCGGTGCTGCTCCGGCCCGAGGAATATCGCCGGCTGGTCGCCTATGTCCGCGGCACCTTCGCCGCCGGGCCGGTGGTGCGCGGCTATGACACGCGCGACGCCTTCTATTCGGCGAGGGGCGGCTATAGCGCGATCCGCACCTGCAACGAGTGGACGGGCGGGGGCCTGCGCGCGGCGGGCGTGCGGATGGGCGTCTGGACGCCGCTGCCCTGGGGCGTGATGCTGTGGATATGATCCCCCGCACCGCCGCCGCGCCGCCGCCGCACCTCGCCCTTGCGATGGAGCCGGCCCGCGCCGCGCTGACTGTGGCCGAGCTCGCGCGTTTCCGCATCGCCGGGCTCCCCCGGGGCGACGGCCGCCCGGTGCTGGTCTCCCCGGGGCTGTGCAACACCGATCGTTCCAACTTCGTGTTGCGCGCGGTGCTGCGACGCCTGGGTTATCGCCCCTATCCCTGGCGGCTCGGCCGCAATTTCGGTGTGCGTACGGTGGGGCCCGAATGCGAGGAGCTGATCGCCCGCGTCGAGGAAATCTGCCGCGAGACTGGCGAGCAGGTCACGCTGGTGGGCGTCTCGCTCGGCGGGGTCATGAGCCGCATCGTCGCGCATCGCCGTCCCGACCTGGTGCGCGCGGTGCTCACGATCAGCGCGCCCTTTGCCGGCCCGCCCAGCGCCACCAATGTCTGGCGCCCGTTCCAGCTGCTCACCGGCGAGAAGATCGCCGATCCGGCGGTCGTCCGGCGGCTGGAAGAAGCGGCGCGCCCGCTGCCCATGCCGTCCGCGGCGATCTGGAGCCGCAGCGACGGGTTCGTGAACGGCCTGATCTGCCGCGAGCGCGAAGGCGCCGCCTGCCGCGCGGTGGAAGTGCGCAGCGGCCATCTGCTCGTCCAGATGAAGCCGCAGGTGCTCCGCGCGGTGGCGGAGATATTGCGAGGCTGGGCCTAGATCGGCGTGCCGCCATCCGCCTCGAACCGCATCAGGTCGCGCGCGCCGATGCCGAGCGCCGGCCAGGCAGCGCGCCATTCCCGGATGTGCGGGCTGGTCCCATGCGCCGCCAGCGAGCCATGGTCCGCCCAATGCTCGGTCACATGGATCAGCCCGGGATCGAGCACGTCCTCGCCATAGCTGTAGTGCAGGCAGCCGGGCTCTGCGCGACTCGCCGAGACCATCGCCGCCATCGCCGGCCGCGCGGCGTCGAGATTGGCGGCGGCCAGGCGGAAGGTGCCGGTGATGATCAGCATGGAAATCGCTCCGTCGCGGTGCGCGGCCAGGTGAGGACCAGGAGCATGGCGGCAACGAGATGGCTGGCGAGGATCACCACCGGCACGCCGTTCCACGCCGGATCGGCGGGCAGCAGCGCGCCCATCGCCATGCGCTTGAAGAGCAGGTCCCACAGCAGCGGCAGCACCAGCAGCGCCGCGAAGCCCGCCGGCCGGTGCCGCCGGGGCAGGCGGCGCCAGGCGAGCACCAGCGGCGGCAGCGCGAGCGCCATCGTGGCCGCCACCATCGCGGGAAAGGCGAGGGCCTCGCCGAACAGCGCCCTGCCGATGATTCGCTCGTCGCCCCCGCCCGTCGCCACGGTGACGATCCGCGCGAGCGGCAGGTTGGCGAAGATCAGGAACAGGCCCAGCGGCCCGCGCAGCGCCATCCCGGCATAGATCAGCAGCCAGCTCAGTATCGGTCCGGCCAGCGCCGCGAGCCAGGCGGCCGAATCCGGGCAGGCTTCGGGCAAGGTGAAAGTGGCCAGCGCCATGCCGCCCCAGGCGCCGCAGACGATGCGGCCGGTCAGGTGATGGGCGAGTTCATGGGCGCCGAGGCAGAGCCACGAAAGCGCGGCGATAAACGGCAGCGCGCGGGCGCCGGGCCAGCGGGCCATCGTCCGGTTCAGGCGGTTTCGCGGTCGAGCAATTCCCGGGCATCGAGGCCGAGCAGTGCGATATGCTCCTTCACCCGCGGCCAATAGCCGGTGAGGAAGCGCTCGCGCTCGGCGATGCGCAGCTTCTCCACCGCGCCCGGCAGCACGAACATACCGACGCCGCGACGCACCTCGACATAGCCGTCGTCCTGGAAGCTCTGATAGGCCTTGGCCACCGTCAGCGGATTGGCGCCATGCTCGGCCGCCAGCGCGCGCACCGACGGAAGCTGATCCCCTGCCCGGTATTGCCCGCGCAGGATCGCCGCGGCGATGCTGGCGCGCAGCTTGAGGTAGACCGGGCTGTCCTCGTGCTCTAGCGCTGTCATGCTGCTATAATACACCAATCAGGCGTCGGGTCCATACCCCGGATTCCACCTATGTGCGATTTCGGACAGTGTCGGGCGGGGACGCTCTTCCAGCGGCAGGGCGGGGGTGCCGATGAAGACGAATCCGGCGATCGTCTGCGGCGCTTCGCCGAACAGGTCGCGCACGGCGTCCGAATAGGCGGCCCAGCCGGTCAGCCAGCCGCCGGCGAAGCCCATGGCGTGCGCGGCGTGGAGCAGGTTCATGCAGGCCGCGCCCGCGGAGAGCTGCTGTTCCCATACCGGGATCTTGTGCGGCACCACCGGGGCGGAAAGCACCACCACCAGCGCCGGCGCCTGGGTGGCGAACTGGATCGCCGCCTCCTCGTCGCGTGCGGTGCAGTCCGCCCTTTCGTTGCGCAGGATCGCCGCGAGCCGCTCGCCCAGCGCGGCCCGCGCCGTCTCGGGCACGATCACGAAGCGCCAGGGGAAGAGCTTGCCGTGATCCGGCGTGCGCGCGGCGATCTCGATCATCGCGTCGAGCTGTTCCGGGGTGGGCCCCGGCCCGGCCATGTCGCGCGGCTTGCCCGAGCGGCGGGTGCGGAGATGGGCGAGCAGCGAGGAAGCGTCGTTGAGCATGGCGCGCATCTAGGGAGCGGCGGGCGGCGGCGCAAACCGCGCCATCGCGGACCAGAAAGGATTCGACTGCGCAACGATGAAGATGCTCAGATCGTCGCCCACAGGAACCGGTCCGGGAGTCTCGCGGTCATGTCTCACGAATACGAAGAAGCCTCGAAGGATATGCATGGCGAGGAAGCGAAGGCGCATGCGCTCGGCGCCAGCATGAACGTGATACGCAGCGTGAGCTGGGGCCAGGGCACGAGCGGAACGCTCAACGTCGCCACCGCGCTGACCCGCCCCTGTTCGAGCTTCGTGGCCTCGGGCATCATGTTCCAGATTCAGACGACGGTCGGCGCCACTTCGTTCCCCTTCACCTATCACGGCCCGAGGACGCGCACCGTGCTTCAGCAGATCCTCCGGCCGGGCACGAACATCGTGCTCCAATGAGCGCGGACCCGCGGTTCAAGGGGTAAGGGCGCCGACGGGCCGGTGCCGCACCGCGCATGCTTTACAGCGGCTTCATTCCGTCTAGTTTGGCCGCCCATGCGCCGGGCCCGGAGCCCGGAACCGATATCAAAGGGCAATAAACCGCATGGTCGACACTCCAACCGCCGATAGTCCGGCAGAGCCGGACATCACCCACGTCAATCCCGCTGCGGAGAAGACGTGGTTCGGGCACCCCCGCCAGCTGGCGCGCATGTTCACCACCGAGATGTGGGAGCGCTTCGGCTATTACGGGATGCGCGCGCTGCTGACGCTCTATCTCACGCAGCATTTCATGTTCGGCGATCGCGAGGCGACCGGCCTCTATGGCGGCTATACCGCTCTCGTCTATCTCACCCCGCTGATCGGCGGCTATCTGGCCGATCAGTATCTGGGCTCGAAGCGCGCAGTGAAGTTCGGCGCGATCATCATGTCGCTCGGCTATCTGATCCTCTGCTTCGGCGGCCCCACCGCCAAGCCCCATGCGACGATCGACGGCCAGCGCTACGAAGTGTCGATCGGCAAGTCGGCAGAGGGCAAGGAAGTCCGCTACGTCGTCGTCGGCAACGGTGCCGAGGTGAAGAAGCTCGAGATCAAGGGCAATGACGACGGCACTGTCGATCTGCTCGATGCCGGCGCGGTCGCGCGCAAGGTCGAGAAGGGCAAGTTCGAATCCGGCGCGGACCGCAACCCCTTCTACGTGATGGTGATGCTGATCGCGCTGTCGATGGTGTCGGTGGGCAACGGCTTCTTCAAGCCGAACATCTCCACCATGGTCGGCGAGCTCTACGAGCAGGGTGACCGACGACGCGACAGCGGCTTCACCATCTTCTATATGGGCATCAACACCGGTTCGCTCTTCTCGCAGATCCTCTGCCCCTGGCTTGCCGTGGCCTATGGCTGGAGCTGGGGCTTCGGCCTCGCCGCGATCGGCATGATGATCTCGTGGTCGCTGATCCAGTTCAACGGCGGCAAGCTCGACGGCTATGGCGAGCCCCCGGCCAAGCCCGGCGTGAATTCGCAGCAATGGATCATCTATGCGGTGGCTCTCTGCGTCGTGCCGCTCTTCTACCTGCTCTATGTCAACCTGATGCATTCCACCGCGCCCGCCGCGGGTTCGGGCTTCATCGGCTATGTCGTGTCGTTGCCGCTGATGGGCAAGCTGCTGTTCGGCTCGTTCCTGCTCGGCGTGCCGGCGATCCTGATCTGGTCGTTCTTCGCGGGCAGCCGCACCGAGTTCCAGATGATGCTGGCGGCGATGGTGCTGATCGTCTTCAACGTCGTGTTCTGGACGTTGTTCGAACAGGCGGGCTCGTCGCTCACATTGTTCGCGGATCGCAACACCAACCTGTCGGTCTTCGGGCTCTTCACCATCACCGCGGGCCAGACCCAGTTCTTCAACGCGGCCTTCATCGTGCTGCTCGCGCCGTTCATGTCGATGCTGTGGACCGCGCTGTCGAAGCGCGGGCTCGAGCCGTCGATCCCCGTCAAGTTCGGCATCGCGCTGATCGGCGTGGCGGCGGGCTTCCTGCTGCTCGTCTGGGGCGCTGCCTATGCCGACACCAATTTCCAGGTGGGCATCTGGTGGCTGGCCGGCCTCTATTTCATCCACTCCTTCGCCGAGCTCTGCATCTCGCCGGTGGGCCTGTCGATGATCACCAAGCTGTCGATCGCACGCGTGGTCGGGCTGATGATGGGCGTGTGGTTCCTGTCGATCTCGGTGGCGCAATATGTCGCCGGCGTGATCGCGCAGTTCGCCAGCGTCGACACGGTCGGCGGCCAGGTGACCAATCTCAAGGTGAGCCTCGACACCTATGTGGGCGTGTTCACGACGATCTCGATCGCCGCGATCATCCTCGGCGTGCTGCTGCTGCTGCTCAGCTGGCCGCTGAAATATTGGATGCACGGCGTGAAATGACCGCTGCGCCTTCCGCGCAAACGAAAAGGGGGAGCGTCGCCGCTCCCCCTTTTTGCGTCTGGCGGTGTCGCCGGATCAGGCGGCGAGGCGCAGCTCGACCTGCGCGTCGGCGGCAGCGCGCGGCGCCGTGGCCGGCAGCGTGACTTCGCGGCGAGCGGCAAGGAAGAGCGAGATAAGCGAGAACATCGTGAAACCCTCATTCGTGCATGCTTTGCTGCAACGCAACATGACGGGAAATGGGTTGAAGATGCATTTGCCGCAACTGCAATGAATTGGGGTGCCGGTTGCGGAATGTGCAATCATATTCCCAGCGGCGGCGCCTTTTTCTATCCTCCCCCGCAAGGGGGAGGTGGCGCGCGCAAGCGCGACGGAGGGGGAGGTAAGCGATGCGCCTGGAAGGATCACGGGACGGCAGGCGTAACGCCAAGCATCTGCGCGAACGGATGACGCCTCCCGAAATCGGCCTCTGGCTCGCGCTGCGCAAGAACCCGCATGGCCGCGCTTTCGCAAGCAGCATGCGGCCGGCCCCTATGTCCTCGACTTCTATTGCGCGCCCGCGATGCTTGCGATCGAAGTGGATGGCGAAGCGCATGCGCGCGGCGACCGCCCCGCGCGCGACGCCACCCGCGATGCCTGGCTAGCGGAGCAAGGGGTGAAAGTGCTGCGCTATCCCGCAAGCGAAGTGCTGGGCAATCTCGAAGGCGTCGTCAGCCAGATACTGGCCGTCGCAGTCAGGCGTCGGGAGGCCTTCGCAGGCTGATCGCCGTCCGCCCCCTCCGTCGCGCTGCGCGCGCCACCTCCCCCTGGCGGGGGAGGATTCAATGGACGCCTACCGCTTCCGCCCGAACCAGATCACGTGGCGCGGGCCCTTGCCGTTGCTGCGCGCGCGCACTGCGACTTCCTCGACCTGGAATCCGGTATCCTTCAGCCGGCGGGCAAAGGCGTTGTCGGGCGCGGCGGACCAGACGGCGAGAATGCCGCCCGGCTTGAGCGCCTCCCATTGCTTCTGCAGCCCGCGCGGCGAATAGAGCCGGTCGTTGGCGTCACGGGTCAGCCCGTCTGGACCGTTGTCGACATCGAGCAGGATCGCGTCATAGGTCGCGCGCGCCCGGCCGATGACTGCCGCGACGTCGTCCAGCACGACCGCGACGCGGGGATCGTCGAGGCAGCCCGCGGCCAGCTCGGCCATCGGCCCCTTCGCCCATGCGATGATCTCGGGCACCAGCTCGGCGACGGTCAGCTGCGCGTCCGGACCCAGCGCCGCCTGGGCCGCGCGCAAGGTGAAGCCCATGCCATATCCGCCGATCAGCAGATGCGGCGCCGAATTGTCGAGCCGCTCGCAGCTCATCACCGCCAGCGCTTCCTCCGAGCCGCTCATCCGGCTCGACATCAGCTCGTTGCGATCCAGCACGATCATGAAGTCGCGCCCGCGGCGGAACAGCCGCAGCGCCTCGCCCCCGCCGGGGACGATCGCAGTGTCGATGAGTTCGCGTGGGGTCATGCGCCCCTTTGCCGCGCCCGGCCATGCGGTTGCAATGCAGGATTTCGTCTGATTGGCGGCCGGGCGGGTGCATTGTCCGGTCGCTCCCTGAAGCCGTTCGAGAAATAGGATCGCGCCCGTGCACGACCTTCGCGACTTTTGCCCCAGTCGCCGAAGGCGCGGCGCAGGAAACGAAAGCGGCCCGGCATCGCTGCCGGGCCGCATCGTATCGCGCGAGGCGAAAGGCTTACCAGATGTGCACGCGCTGCGCGGGTGCGAGGTAGAGCTTGTCGTTCGGCTGGATGTTGAACGCCTTGTACCAGGCATCGACGTTGCGGACGATGCCGTTGACACGGAACATGGCCGGCGAATGCGGATCGGTCAGCGCCAGCTGGCGGGCGGTGTCCTCGCGCAGCTTGGTCTGCCAGGCCTGGGCATAGGCGAGGAAGAAGCGCTGGTCGCCGGTCAGGCCGCCGATCACCGGCGCCTTGCCATGCTCGGCCTGGTACTTCTGGAACGCGCCATAGGCCGCCTCCACGCCACCCAGGTCGCCGATATTCTCGCCCAGCGTCAGCTTGCCCTGCACCTTGGTGCCGGGAACGGCCTCATAGCCGTCATACTGGGCGACAAGCGCGGCGGTGCGCTCGCCGAACGCCTTCTTGGCGCCGTCGGTCCACCAGTTCTCGAACTTGCCGGTCGGGCCGAACTGGCTGCCCTGGTCGTCGAAGCCATGGCCCATCTCATGGCCGATGATCGCGCCGATCGCGCCATAGTTCACCGCCGGATCGGCATTGGGATCGAAAAAGGGCGGCTGCAGGATCGCGGCCGGGAAAGTGATCTGGTTGGACAGCGGGTTGTAATAGGCGTTCACCGTCTGCGGCGTCATGTTCCACAGCGTGCGGTCGACCGGCTTGGGGAAACGCGACAGCTCGAGCTGATGCTCGAACTCGCCGGCGCGCATCGCATTGCCGAGCAGGTCGCCGCGCTCCACCTTGAACGACGAGTAATCGATATATTTGTCGGGGTGGCCGATGCGCGGCTCGAAGGCGGCCAGCTTGGTCAGCGCCTTCTGCTTGGTCGCCTCGTCCATCCAGGTCGAGGCGGTGATGCGGTCCTTATAGGCGCCGCGGAGATTCTCGATCAGCTCCGCCATCTGCTTCTCGGAGGCCGGCGGATAATATTTCGAGACGTAGATCGCACCGACTGCTTCGCCCAGCGCGCCGTTGACCAGCTGCACGCCGCGCTTCCAGCGCTCGCGCTGCACCTTCACGCCGGAAAGGGTCTGCGAATAGAAGCCGAAGCGCGTGTCGTCGAAGGCCTTGGGCAGGAACTGCGCGTGATCGCTGACGAAGCGATAGGCGAGATAGTCCTTCCACGCCTGGAGCGGGGTGGCGACCATCAGCTTGCCGAGCGCGGTGACGGCAGTGTTCTGCGTCATCAGCACCTTGGGCGAGCTTTCCAGGCCGGCGGTCTTGAGCATCAGCGCCCAGTTGAAGTCCGGCGCCTTGGCCTTGAGCCCGGCGAGCGTCTGCGGATCGTTGAGCTTGGCGATGTCGCGGCTTTCGGCCGGCGACCACTGGACCTTGGCCATCGCCGTCTCGAGCGCGACGATCGCATCGGCCTTGGCCGCGGCGTTCGGGATGCCCGCCAGTTCCTGGATCTTCTGGACATAGGCGCGATAGGCGGTGCGGAACGCGTCGTACTTGGCGCCTTCCAGCAGATAATAGTCGCGGGGCATGCCCAGGCCGGCCTGGCCGGTCACCGCAGTGTAATGCGTCGGGTCGGCAAGGTCGGGGATGATCCCCAGTTCGACCGGCGAGGCATAGCCGACGGTCGCGAACAGCACCTGCAGCGCGTCGAGGTCCTTCACGCCGTCGATCCTGGCGAGATAGGGCTTGAGCGGCGCGGTGCCGAGCTTCTCGATGCCGGCCTCGTCCATCCAGCTGGCATAGAAGTCGCCGACCTGCTTGCCGCTGGCGCCATAGGCCGACGGGTTCTTGGCCATGTCGTCGAGGATCGCGCGGACGTTCGCTTCGGCTTCGATCGAAAGCAGGGTGCCGAAGCCGGCCGAGGCGCGGTCGGCGGCGATCTCGACGCGGTCGTTCCAGCCGCCATTGGCGTACATCCAGAAGTCGTCACCGGGCTTCACGCTCGGCTTCTGCGCGGTCAGGTCGACGCCGAAGCTGCCATAGCGCGGCGTCGGCTTGGCAGTCTGCGCCATCGCCGGCGAAACGGCGAGCAGCGCCACGCCGGCGGTGAGACGCACCATGTTGCGGATATTCATCTGTGTACCCCCGAAAGAACTGTATTAGCGAAGTGTAACGCCGGGTAGTTACACTCGCAACGGGATTCGGGTCATAATTCGTGTTTGTAGGCGGCGGTGGTCTCGGCGCCGAAGGTGGCGAAGATCACCTCGAGTTCGGGGTCCCCGGCCAGCGCCCTGCGGGCCTCGGCCATCGCTATCCTGGTCGCGGGCTCGATCGGATAGCCATAGACGCCGCAGCTGATCGCCGGGAAGGCGAGCGTGCGCAAGCCGTTGGTGCGGGCGATCTCGAAGCAGCGGCGATAGCAGCTGGCGAGCAGCGCGGGCTCGCCTTCGCCGCCGCCCCGCCAGACCGGGCCGACGGTGTGGATCACATAGGCGGCGGGCAGCCGATAGCCGCGGGTCAGCTTGGCGTCCCCGGTCGCGCAGCCCCCCAGCGTGCGGCACTCGGCGAGCAGCTCCGGCCCGGCGGCGCGGTGGATGGCCCCGTCCACGCCGCCGCCGCCGAGCAGCGAGTTCTTCGCCGCGTTGACGATCGCATCCACGTTGAGGCGAGTGATGTCCCCCTCGACGATCCGGATGCGATCCTCGCTCATCCCACGCGGTTCCTGACGAGATCGTCGACCACCGAAGGATCGGCGAGCGTCGAAGTGTCGCCCAGCGACGAGACGTCGCCTTCGGCGATCTTGCGCAGGATGCGGCGCATGATCTTGCCGGAGCGGGTCTTGGGCAGGCCGGGGGCGAACTGGAGCGCATCGGGCGCGGCGATCGGGCCGATCTCGGTGCGGACCCATTTGATCAGCTCGGCGCGCAGCGCATCGTCGGCGGCGCAGTTCGCGTTGAGCGTGACATAGGCATAGATGCCCTGGCCCTTGATGTCGTGCGGCATGCCGACCACCGCGGCCTCGGCGACCTTGGGGTGGAGCACCAGCGCGCTCTCCACCTCGGCGGTGCCCATGCGGTGGCCCGAGACGTTGATCACGTCGTCGACCCGGCCGGTGATCCAGTAATAGCCGTCCTGATCGCGCCGGCAGCCGTCGCCGGTGAAATATTTGCCGCGATAAGTGGTGAAATAGGTCTGGAAGAAGCGGGCATGATCGCCCCAGACCGTGCGCATCTGCCCCGGCCAGCTGCGCGCGATGACCAAATTCCCCTCGGTCGCCCCATGCAGGATCGTGCCCTCGCCGTCGACGATCTGCGGATCGACGCCGGGGAAGGGCCTGGTCGCCGAGCCGGGCTTGAGCGGAGTGGCGCCCGGCAGCGGCGTGATCATGTGGCCGCCGGTCTCGGTCTGCCACCAGGTGTCGACGATCGGGCAGCGGCCCTCGCCGACCACATCGTAATACCAGCGCCAGGCCTCGGGGTTGATCGGCTCGCCCACCGTGCCGAGCAGGCGCAGCGACCGGCGCGAGGTCTTGGCGACGAATGCGTCGCCCTCGCGCATCAGCGCGCGCAGCGCCGTGGGGGCGGTGTAGAGGATCTCGACCTGATGGCGGTCGACCACCTGCCAGATGCGGCTGGCGTCGGGCCAGTTGGGGACGCCTTCGAACATCAGCGTGGTGCCGCCATTGGCGAGCGGGCCGTAGACGATGTAGCTGTGGCCGGTGACCCAGCCAATATCGGCCGCGCACCAATAGACCTGGCCGGGACGATAGTCGAACACCAGCTCGTGCGTCAGGCTCGCCCAGAGCAGATAGCCGCCCGAGGAATGGAGCACGCCCTTGGGCTTGCCGGTCGAGCCCGAGGTGTAGAGGATGAACAGCGGGTCCTCGGCGCCCATCGGCTCGGCCGGGCAGTCGGCCGGCACCTCCGCGGCGGCTTCGTGATACCAGACGTCGCGGCCTGCCTGCATCGGCACGTCGCCGCCGGTCGCCCGCACCACGATGACCTTTTCCAGGCAGCGGACATGCGTCGCGGCGGCATCGACATTGGTCTTGAGCGGCACTCTCTTGCCGCCGCGCCGGCCCTCGTCTGCAGTGACGACGACGGCGGAATCGCAATCGGTGATGCGGCCCGCCAGGGCTTCCGGCGAAAAGCCGCCGAACACCACCGAATGGATCGCCCCGATCCGCGCGCAGGCCAGCAGGGCGAACGCCGCCTCCGGGATCATCGGCATATAGATGGTCACTCGGTCGCCCTTGCGGACGCCCTGGGCCTTCAGCACGTTCGCGAAGCGGCACACCTCGGCATGGAGCTGGCGATAGGTGTAGCGGCGCGGCTCCTCGCCGGGCTCGTCCGGTTCCCAGAGGATCGCGACTGTGTCGCCGCGCTTCGCCAGATGCCGGTCGATGCAGTTCGCGGCGACGTTGAGCTTGCCGTCCGCGAACCAGTTGATGCGGAAATCCGCTTCCTCGAACGACCAGTCCCCGGCGATCTCGGGGCGCTTGATCCAGTCGAGCCGGCGCGCCTGCTCGAGCCAGAAGCTGCCCGGATCGGCCAGGCTCATGCCGTAGAGCTTCTCATAGCCGTCGGCATCCACCCGGGCGTTCTGCGCCCAGCTTTCCGGCACGGGATGGACGCTGACGGTATCGCTCATCGCTACGGGCTCCTAATCTTATCGGGGGCCTCTCTGCCCAAGCGCGCGCGCCGCGCCAAGCGCAGAATATGTTTCTCCGCATGATCCGGCATGGACCACGACAGGTTGCGACAATATTCTTCTGGAACCGAAACGGCTTCGGAAACATCTAGAGTGACATGGCCAATCGTCCGCTGACCCTGAGCATCCCGCTTGCCTTGTCGTTGTCCGCCTGTGCGGCGGGTCCGGACTATCATCCGCGCCCCGCGTCCGAGCTGGGCGTGCCGGACAGCTGGTCGGTCTCCGCCGAGCAGAAGTCCCGGGAAGACCTGAGCCAATGGTGGACCCGGTTCGACGATCCGATGCTGACCAACCTGGTGCAGCGTGCCCAGGCGGCGAATCTGGACGTGGCCCAGGCCGCCACGCGGCTGCGCCAGGCACGCGAATCGCTCGTCCAGCAGCGCGCCAGCCTGTTCCCCAGCCTCAGCGTCTCGGGCGGCGTGTCGCGCAGCGAGCCATTGCGCGGCGGCGCCAGCACCACGACGCTGCCCGACGGCACGGTGACGAGCTTCTCGCAGGGCGGCTCGACTAGCTTCTCGCTCGGCGCCGATGCGAATTATCAGGTCGACCTGTTCGGCGGGGTGCGCCGCGGAGTGGAAGGAGCGCGGGCGTCCTATGCGGCCAGCGGATATGATCTTGCGACCGTGCTGATCTCCGCGGAGGCCGAGACGGCGCGCAACTATGTGCTGGCGCGGGTGGCGCAGGCGCAGATCGCCAATGCGCGCGACAGCCTGAGGATCGCGGACGACAACCTCCAGATCGCCGGCTGGCGCCTGCAGGCGGGTCTCGTCTCCTCGCTCGACCAGGAACAGGCGCGGGCGAGCCGGGCGCAGCTCGCCGCGTCGATCCCGACGCTGGAAGCGAGCTACAACAGCTATGTCTCGCGCCTGGGCGTGCTGACCGGCCAGGCGCCGGGCGCGCTCAAGGCCGAGATGGAAGCGGTCAAGCCGATTCCCACGGGGCCCGCGAGCGTCGCTGCCGGCATCCCGGCCGACACGCTGCGCCAGCGGCCGGACGTGCGCGCGGCCGAGCGCAATCTCGCCGCCGCCACCGCGAACATCGGCGTCGCCGCCGCGCAGCTCTATCCCCAGCTGTCGATCGGCGGCAGCATCGATGCAGGCAGCACCGCGCTCGCTTCGATCTTCGACGTGATCACCGGCCGCCTCTTCGCCAACATCGCCCAGACGCTCTTCGACGGCGGCCGCCGCGCCAGCCAGGTCCGTTCGGCCGAAGCCGCCGCGGACGGTGCGTTCCTCGCCTATAAGTCGACCGTGCTGACCAGCCTCGAGGATATCGAGAACGCGATCGTCGCGCTGCAGACCGCGCAGCGCCGGCAGCAGGAATTCGCGGTCGCGCTGGAAGCGTCGAGCAATCAGGCGCTGCTGGCGCGCATGCAATATCGCTCGGGCCTCACCGATTTCACCACGCTCAACCAGGCCGAATCCGCGCTGATCTCTGCGCGGAACGGCGTTGTCTCGGCGCGGTCTGACGAAGCGACGGCGCTGATCCAGCTCTACCAGGCGCTGGGCGGCGGCTGGGACGCGAGCACCACCCCCACCGTTCCCACGACAGGCGGCATCGCGAATGGCAACTGATCCCAACCAGAATCTCGACGCCTTTCTGGGCACGCCGCCGCGCCCCTGGTGGCGGCGCTGGCTCAAATGGGGCCTGATCGGTCTCGGCGTCCTGCTGGTGGTCCTGCTCCTTTGGCATTTCCTAGGCAGCAGCAACGAGGTCAAATACGCGACCGACGATGTCGAGCGCGGCAACCTGACCGTCACGGTTTCGGCCACCGGCAAGCTGGCGCCGACCAACCAGGTGACCGTCGGCTCGCAGCTATCGGGGCAGGTCGTGAAGGTGCTGGTCGACGTCAACGACCGAGTCACGGCCGGCCAGCCGCTGGCGCTGATCGATCCTTCCCAGTTCGACGATCAGGTCAGGCAGGCCGAGGCGACGCTTGCTGCGAACGTCGCGGCCGTGGGCCAGGCGCGGGCGACGCTGGAGCAGAACAACGCCACGCTGGCGCGGTTCCAGGAAGTCAGCCGGCTCTCCGGCGGCAAGGTGCCGGCCAAGACGGAAATGGACGGCGCGATCGGCGATCGCAATCGCGCACTGGCCAATCTGAACGCAGCCAATGCCAATGTGACCTCGGCCCGCGCCCAACTGTCCTCGGCGCAGACGCAGCGGACGCGCGCGATCATCCGCTCGCCGGTGACCGGCGTGATCCTGGCGCGCCAGGTCGATCCCGGCCAGACGGTCGCGGCCTCGTTCAACACCCCGACGCTGTTCGTGATCGCGCAGGACCTGTCGCAGATGAAGCTGGAAGTGGCGATCGACGAGGCCGATGTGGGCCAGGTCCGCCAGGGGCAGGATGCGACCTTCACCGTCGATGCGTTCCCGGGCAAGACCTTCCCGGCGAAGATCACCCGGGTCGAGGTCGGCTCCAACCTGTCGGTGCAGGATGCGAGCTCCTCGACCACGAGCACCAGCACGACGGCGAACCAGGTGGTGTCCTATGCCGCCGATCTCTCGGTCTCCAATGCCGATGAGCAACTGCGCCCCGGCATGACCGCGACTGCCGACATCGTGACGATGTCGCGCCAGAACGTGCTGCTCGTGCCGAACGCGGCGCTGCGCTTCACGCCGGCCGCGGCTCCCCAGGGCACTGGCGGGGCGAGCACGAAGGGCGGCATCGCCGGCGCGCTGGTTCCCAGCCGCCCGCGGCGCGGCGGCGGCAACAGCAGCGGCGGGCAGCAGAAGACGGCAACCGGCGACCGTGCCGGCGAGCGGAGCGTCTATATCCTCGGCGCGGACGGCAAGCCGCAGGAGGTGCCGGTCACTACCGGCAGCACCGACGGCACGGTGACCGAGATCACCGGCGGCAATCTGAAGCCGGGGGACAAGGTCATCACCGGGCAGCTTGCCAATGGCAGCTCGGGCCAGCGCCGATCGGGCGGGCAAAGGCGGCAGGGCGGGAGCGGCCAGGGCGGCAGCGGTGCCGGAGGCCAGCGTGGCGGACAATGATCCGCCGCTGATCCGCCTGCGCGGAGTCACCAAGAGCTATGGCGAAGGAGCGACGCTGTTCCAGGCGCTGAAAGGCATCGACCTCGACATCCAGGCCGGTGACTTCGTCGCAGTCATGGGGCCGTCGGGCTCGGGCAAGTCGACGACGATGAACATCCTGGGTTGTCTCGACGTGCCTTCGAGCGGCGAGTTCCTGTTCAAGGGCGTGCATGTCGAGAAGCTGGAGCGCGACCAGCGCGCGCTGCTGCGGCGCAAATATCTCGGCTTCGTCTTCCAGGGCTTCAACCTGCTCGCCCGCACCAGCGCGCTCGAGAATGTCGAGCTGCCCCTGCTCTATCGCGGCGACGCCAAGCAGCAGCGCCGCGAGACGGCGATGGCGGCGCTCGACAAGGTCGGGCTCAAGCAATGGTGGGATCATACCCCCGCCGAACTCTCCGGCGGCCAGCAGCAGCGCGTCGCCATCGCCAGGGCGATCGTCACCAATCCCGATGTGCTGCTCGCCGACGAGCCTACCGGCAATCTAGATTCGGAGCGCTCGGTGGAGATCATGGAGCTGCTCACCGATCTCAACAAGACCAGCGGCATCACCGTGCTGATGGTCACCCACGAGCCTGACATGGCGGCGTTCGCGCACACCATCGTCCATTTCAAGGACGGGCTGGTCGAGCGGATCGAAGACCAGCATCGCCAGGGCGAGGCGGTGGGGCACTGATGTTCGGCACCACCTTCATCCTCGCGATCCGTTCGATCCTGCGCCACAAGCTGCGTTCGTTCCTGACGACGCTCGGCATCATCATCGGCGTGGCGGCGGTCGTCACCATGGTCACGCTCGGCAAGGCGACCACTGCGGCGGTGCAGCAGCAGATCTCGGCGCTCGGCACCAACATCCTCCAGATCCGTCCGGGCCAGGGCTTCGGCCGCGGCGGCGGCGGCCCGCGCCCGCCCGATTTCAAGGCGGACGACGTCACTGCGATCCGCGACCAGGTCGCCGGCGTCACTGCGGTCGCGCCCCAGGCGCAGACCACCGCGACCGTGATCTACAACGGCGCCAACTGGTCGACGACGGTCAACGGCACCACCAACGCCTATTTCCAGGTCCAGCCCTGGCCGCTGGTCGAGGGCCGCTACTGGACGCGGCCGGAGGAACAGGCGGGCAAGGCGGTGTGCATCATCGGCACGACGATCCGGACCAACCTGTTCCGCGGCGGCAGCGCGGTGGGGGGACGAATCCGTGTCAACGGCATCTCGTGCGACGTGATCGGCGTGCTGCAGACGCGCGGCCAGGCCGGGTTTGGCGGAGACCAGGACGATGTCATCATCATGCCGATCAAGCAGGTGCAGCGCCGCTTCACCGGCAATTCCGACCTGCGCCTGATGCTGGTCGGCACCGATCCCGATTATGACAGCGCCCAGGTCCAGTCGTCGATCACCGACCTTCTGCGCGAGCGCCGCAACATCACCGGGGGCAAGGATGTCGACTTCAACATCTTCGACACGGCCCAGATCAGCCAGGCATTGACCAGCACCACCACGCTGCTCACCCAGATCGTCGCGGCGGTGGCGATGATCAGCCTGATCGTCGGCGGCATCGGCATCATGAACATCATGCTGGTGTCGGTGACGGAGCGGACGCGCGAGATCGGCATCCGGCTCGCCATCGGCGCGGTGGCGAGCGAAGTGCTGATGCAGTTCCTGGTCGAGGCCGTGGTGCTCTCGATGCTGGGCGGCGTCATCGGCCTGCTGATCGCGCAGTTCGCCGTGGCGCTGATGTCGTGGCTGGGCTCGCTGCCGTTCCTGTTCGACGTGCAGATCAACGTGATCGCCTTTGCGATCTCGGCGATCATCGGCGTGGTGTTCGGCTATTTCCCGGCGCGGCGCGCGGCGAGCCTCAATCCGATCGACGCGCTTCGTCACGAGTGACGGGTGCGGGTGGCAGGCCGTCGGTACGCAGGCCGTAGCGCTCTCGCAGCGCGCGCAGATCGGCCTGGGTGTCGATGTCGACCAGCTCGGAAGGCGGGGCGATGACGTGGTGCCCGCGCATGATCAGCTCGCGCGCGCCATGATCCCCTTCCAGCTGCATCAGCGCCGGGAACTGGTCCTTGCCGAACAGGGCCGGCGGCATCGGCTGCACCCCGTCGGAAGAGGCGACGATCGTCGCCGGGCCGTCGGCGGCGTCCATCAGCCGGTGGACATGCGCGGCAGTGACGCGCGGCATGTCGGCCAGTGCGACGAGCACTGCCTCGCAGCCCAGCGCCTGCGCCACGCCGAAGCCGAGCGAGTGCGCCTGGCCGAGTGCGGGATCGGGGTTCTCGACCACGTCATAGCCCAGGGCGGCGAAATCGAGCGCGGTGCCGGACACCACGGCGATCCGCGCACGGAAGGGGACGCGCTCGAGCGCCGTCACCACATGATAGGCGAGCGGTTTGTCGAGGAACGGCTCGGCAAGCTTGTCACCGTCGTTGAAGCGGCGCGAGCGGCCGGCGGCGAGCAGGACAAGGGCGGTCTGGTCAGGCGTGATCATGGAGGGTCTTCACCATGGCTGCGGCAATGGAGAGGGCGATCTCGGCGGGGCCGACCGCACCGATGGCGAGGCCGGCGGGTCCCTCGATACGTGCGAGATCGGCGGGCGCGACCCCGGCGGCGGCGAGCCGTTCGAGGCGTGCGGCGTGACTGCGGCGCGAACCCAGCGCGGCGACATAGCCCGTCGGGAAACCTAGCGCCGCAGCCAGCGCCGCGTCGTCGATCTTGGGGTCGTGGCTCAGCGTCACCACGGCCGTGGCCGGATCGGGACGCAGGGTTGCCACGGCTTCGTCTGGCCAGCGGTCGTCGAGCATTACGCCGGGGAAACGCTCGGGCGTCAAAAATCTCCCGCGCGGATCGATGACATATGTGCGGATGCCGATCTCGCGGGCGAGGCCGGCGAGCGACTGGGCGATCTGCACGGCGCCTATGATCAGCAGCCGGCGCGGCGGCTCGTAACGGTTGCGGAACCCGCCCGTGCCCGGTGCCGAGCGACCCGTGGCGAGATCGGTGCCGACGTCGAGGGGCTCGCCCCGGCCGCGCGCGGCGTCGATCGCGTCGAACAGGGCAGGGGGGAAGCCCTCTTCGCAGACGGGCTGGACGAGCACCGAAATCTCCCCGCCGCAGGGCAGGCCCACTTCCCAGGCCGCCGGATCGGCGACGCCATAATGTTTCACCATTGCGGGCGCGCCGGCGATCACTTCGGCGGCGGCCTGGAGGATGTCGGTTTCCACGCAGCCGCCCGAGACCGAGCCTTCGAACCGCCCGTCCTGGTGAACGAGCATATGGCTTCCGGGCGGCCGGGGCGCCGATCCCCAGGTCGAGACGACGGTGGCCAGCGCCAGCCGCGCGCCCTTCCAGGCCCGGGCCGCCGCAAGCACGCTGTCGTTATCCGCCATATCGCCTCGTAACCGTCACATCCGGAGCCTAGGCCCGATTTCGTAGCGAAGGGAGAGTTTCGTGACGAGATCGCTGATTGCCGCGCTGACGCTGATGACGATGGTGCCGGGCGTCGCGTTGGGGCAGGATCATGCCATGCATGGGAAAGCCGACAAGGTCATCGTCATCGCGCATCGCGGCGCTTCGGGCGAGCGCCCCGAGCACACGCTGCTTTCGTATCGGCGCGCGATCGAGCAGGGCGCCGATTTCATCGAGCCCGATCTGGTGCCGACCAAGGACGGCGTGCTCGTCGCCCGGCACGAGAACAACATCGCCGATACCACCGATGTGGCGGATCATCCCGAGTTCGCGGCGCGCAAGACGACCAAGACGATCGACGGCGAGAAACTCACCGGCTGGTTCACCGAGGATTTCACGCTCGCCGAGCTGAAGACGCTGCGCGCCAAGGAGCGGCTGCCCAAGATCCGCCCGGGCAACACCAAATATGACGGCCAGGCCGAGATTCCGACGCTCGACGAAGTGATCGCGCTCGCCAAGAAGGGCTCGCGGGAGACGGGGCGGACGATCGGCATCTATCCCGAGACCAAGCATCCGACCTATTTCGCCTCGATCGGCCTGCCGCTCGAGCAACGGCTGGTCGACAAGCTCAAGGCGGCCGGCTGGGACCGCGCCGATGCGCCGGTGTTCATCCAGTCGTTCGAGGTGGACAATCTCAAGAAGCTGAAGACGATGACCAAGGTGCGGCTGATCCAGCTGATGGCGGTGAACGGCGGCCCGGCGGACGGCGCGCAGCCCAGCTACAAGGCGATGGCCACGTCCGAAGGGCTGAAGGCGGTGGCCGCCTATGCCTATGGCATCGGGCCCGAACTGACGATGATCCAGCCGGCTTCCGGCCCGGCGACCACGCTGGTCGCCGATGCGCATGCCGTGGGGCTCAAGCTTCATCCCTGGACGTTCCGGGCGGAGAACTTCTTCCTCCTGCCGGACTACCGCTCTGGCGCAAATCCGGTCGACCATGGTCGATTGAAGGATGAAATCCTGTATTTCATCGGGCTCGGCGTGGACGGTTTCTTCACCGATTTCCCCCATATCGGCGTCGATGCGCGGGATATGGCGGCGGGGCCGCGCGCGCACTAGGGGGGATGAGGGTTTTCATGCGCAAGTTTCTGGTTCCGATCTGTGCCGCGCTGCCATTGCTGACCGGCGGCTGCATCGCCAAGACCGTGGTCGATGTCGCTACCATGCCGGTGAAGGCGGGGGCGAAGGTGGTCGACTGGTCGACGACGAGCCAGGACGAGGCCGATCGCAACTATGGCCGCAAGATGCGCGAGCAGGAAGCGCGCGAGGGCAAGGAACTGCGCAAGCTCTGCAAGAAGCATCCCGAGGACGAGCGTTGCGCGCGCGGCGACAACGGCTTTCGGGCCGAACCCGGCGGCAACCGCTACAACTAGACCGCTACAACTAGAATGTACGATATCCGGGATCGGATTGCTTCCGGGCATGTGGCCGGGGCAATTGGGCTCGGTTCGTCTCCGACAGCGTGACGCCGGGCGACTCGCGAAAATTAGGCCGTAGACTCATAAAGCGGCCTGGCGGCTTCCGTCCCAGTTGCGGACGTGCGAGTTGATCGTATCATTAATCGATGCGCCGGCAGATTGTCATTAACGTCACGCTTGCAACATGCTTTCTCGCTAGTTGTCAGCGTGCGTCAGAACATCCTGAGGTGGCGTTCCGCCACTGCATGCGCGACCAAGCAGTAAAGCTGGGCAAGCAACCCACTTTCGCTGAGGCCCAACAGTTTGCCAGAAACTGCGATGATCTTGCGATCGAAGCCGCGAAAGCAGCCGTATCTTCCGGATCGGCTGCCAACCTGCGAGATGGCAAGGCACGTGTCGTGGAAAGTTATGTCTGTGCTTACAGCCACGACGGTACTCGCTGCCCCCAGTAATGTGACCGGAACGGCAGCTTTCCACCCAATCCCGGCCGCTTGGCCGGGCAATGACCAGTCCCGGAACGGCCAGGCAGCCTACGCCCCAATAGCTGAGATTCCGGGCGCAGCCCAGAAGCCGCGATACGGTAGCCTCACTAAGCAAGGCCGATTATCGTAAACGCATGAAAACGTTGCCGCCACCTGCGTATGCCGCCATCTCCGACGAAGGCGATTTCTATGTTGAACCGGACTGTTGCCTCTTGTGCGGCGTGCCCGAGGGTATCGCGCCCGAGGTGTTCCAGACTGGTGAGGATTACTGCTTCGTCAAGCGGCAGCCCAGCTCGCAAGACGAAGTCGACAGAACCATACGGGCAATGTGGTCGAGCGAGGTCGACTGTATCCGATATCGTGGTCATGAAGCAGCGCTGCTCGACAGACTGGCGCGAGCGGGCATGACCGATCAGGCTGACTATCCGCATACGCCAGACTCACCGCCCGCTCTTCGAGATCGCGTGATCTTCAGCATGCCTGTGGGCATCAACCCTCCAACCTCCGCGTCACAGATTGCCAACGACCTCCGCACCTACCTTCGAGCAAGTGGCAAGAAAGTGCTGCCCCCGCTGCTTGGTCGGCGAACTGTTTGGGTGTCGTGGATTCAGAACCAATTCCATCGCGTGCACCTCATCGATGACGGTGCTGGAAGGTTCGTTGTTCATTTGCGGTCCGGCATCGCACTTCAAGGGCTCGCATGGCTTGTAGATGACTGGCTTCGCGCAACGGGAGCAGAGGGCATCCGCTGGGAGACAACGGGCGATCCGACATCAGCGAGTGCCACCCCGATGTGACGATGCGACGACCCGCAATGCCGACGGCAGCTTTCCACCCAATGTCTGCCGTTCAACCCTCGTGCCGACAGTGATCGTTCATGAGTCTAAGACCTAGTGAAAGTTCGAGCCGGCAGCAGGTATCGCGGCGTCAGATTTGGGACGCTTTGCGGGAACGCGCGGCATCTCGCAACTTCCTTGCGCAAGCGTGATCCTATCTTTCCTATGGCGTCAAGGAGCGTCCGGGCGACCAGCCCGACCGCGCGAGTCAGGCAGGCGCATCCTGCGTTGCAAGGCGTCTCGCACGGCAGAATGGCGCTAGCTTCCATCCGATGCCTGCGCCCGGTCGTTCTTCCCATAGTCGCGCATCACGGCGGCGACTCTGATCCGATAGTCGCGGAAGATCGCCATGCGCCCTTCCGCTTGCGCCATCCGATGCGGGCCGAAGCCGCGCCAGGCGGCGATCGCGGCCTCGTCGCGCCACCAGGAGAGCGACAGCAGCTTGCCCGGCTCGGACAGACTCTCGAAGCGCTCGATGCCCAGGAAGCCGTCGATCGCGTCCAGCTCCGGACGGAGCGCAGCGGCGATGTCGAGATAGCGGTCGTGCCCGGCCTGGTTCGGCCACGCCTCGAACAGCACCGCGATCATGGCCGCACCAGCGGCGCGTGCGGCGCGGACAGCCGGCGGAGGAATATCCGATCCTCGCGCCGGATGAACCTTTCGCGGGCGGCGAAATCATAGTTGGCGCGGCCGGCCGGATCGTCGCGCAGCCGACCCCGATAGGCTTCGTAGGCAGCCAGCGATTCGATGTCGTAGATGCCATAGGCGGTGGTCGCGGAGCCTTCGGCCGGGCCGAAATAGCCGATCAGGTCGGCGCCGCAGCGCGGGATCGCCTGGCCCCAGTTCCGGGCATATTCGGCGAATGCCTCCATCCCGAAGGGCTCGATCTCGTAGCGAATGAAGCAGGTCAGCATGGGATTTCCTCCATGACGATGCCTCTGCCACCGCGGTGCCGCGCGATGCTTCGGCCGGCGCCGTAGCATCGCCCCCGCGCAGCGGGCATGATGCGCGGATGCAGCGCATTTCCGCCTTTGCCGAAACCGCCGCCCTGATGGGTGATCCGGCGCGCGCCAACATGCTGTTCGCGCTGATGGACGGGCGCGCGCTTACCGCCGGCGAACTGGCGCGCTTCGCCGGCGTGACGCCGCAGACTGCGAGCGGCCATCTCGCCAGGCTCGCCGAGGCAGGGCTGCTCGAACCCACCGCGCAGGGCCGCCATCGCTATTTCCGCCTCGCCTCGCCCGCGGTTGCGCGGATGGTCGAGGGCGTAATGGGCGTGGCCGAGGAGCTGTCGCGCCGCCCGCTCCCGATCACCGGCCCGCGCGACGCGGGGCTGCGCCGCGCGCGCACCTGCTATGACCATCTCGCCGGCGAGCTTGCCGTGGCGATTGCCGGGCGCATGGCCGAACGTGGCCAGCTCGTGCTGGCGCATGACGGTGCCGCGCTCACCCGCGCGGGCGTGGCGCTGCTCACCGAGATCGGCGTCGCCACGGAGGCGCTCGACGCGCCCTGTCGCGCCTGCCTCGACTGGAGCGAGCGCCGCCCGCACCTTGCCGGCGCGCCCGCCACGGCGCTCTACCGGCATTTCGTCGCCCAGGCCTGGCTGCGCCCCCGCCAGGGCAGCCGCGCGCTGGAGATCACGCGCGGCGGCGAGGCGGCATTGGTGCGCTGGTTCGGGATCTCGCTGTAAATCCAGCCAATTCGGCGCCAATAGCCGGCGAGTTGTCCGCCGGCTTCGGCTATGCCTTCCCTCTCTAAAGGGGGAAGCTCTACGCGGCGAAGCCTGCGGCATCGACCGCGTAGAGCATTTCCGCCTTCGCCATCGCAGCGGCCTTTTGCCCCATCGCCTCGGGCACGATCTGTCGGACATAGAAGTCCGCGGCGGCTCGCTTCATCCTGAGGAACGCCGGATCGCCTTCGCTCCGGGCGGCGGCGCGGCCGCCGGCTTCCATCAGCCAGCCGCAGACGGCGGTGGAGAGCATCGTCAGGAACGGATAGCTCGCCGCCAGCCGGTCATCCATATCGCTGGCGAGCAGGTTGCGCGCGACTTCCTCGCAGGCGTCGATCAGGTTGACGAGCCCGGTATCCTCGGCATCGCCGCGCATCTCGGCGATGAGCCCCAGCAGCGTGCCGCCATTGTCCATCGACAGCTTGCGCCCGACAAGGTCCGCCGCCTGGATGCCGTTGGTGCCTTCGTAGATCGGGGTGATCCGGGCATCGCGGAAATGCTGGGCGGCGCCCGTCTCCTCGATATAGCCCATGCCGCCATGGACCTGGACGCCCAGGCTGGCGACTTCGTTGCCAAGATCGGTGCCATGCGCCTTGGCGAGCGGGGTGAGCAGCTCCAGCCGCGCATTCGCGGCCGCGTCGCCGGCCCGGGCCCGGTCGAGCTGGCCGAACGCGAGATAGACCAGGGCGCGCGCCGCCTGGGTCTGCGCCTTCATCCTGAGCAGCATGCGGCGCACGTCCGGATGCTCGACGATCGCGACCTGCGCGCCGTCGCGATAGCCCTGGACGCGCTCCCGGGCATAGGCGACGGCGCGCTGCGTCGCGCGCTCCGCCACCTGCACGCCCTGCAGCCCGACATTGAGGCGGGCATTGTTCATCATCGTGAACATCGCCCGGATGCCGCCCAGCTCCGGCCCGACCAGCTCGCCGATGCAATCGTCTTGGTCGCCGAAGCTCAGCACGCAGGTGGGCGAGGCATGCAGCCCCATCTTGTGCTCGATCGAGACGGTGCGCACGTCGTTGAATTCGCCCGGCGTGCCGTCTTCGTTCAACCGGTATTTCGGCACGAGGAACAGCGAGATCCCCTTGGTTCCCGCCGGCGCGCCCGGCGTCCTTGCAAGGACGAGGTGGACGATGTTCTCCGCCATGTCGTGGTCGCCGAACGAGATGAAGATCTTGGTGCCCTTGATCTTCCACTTGCCCTCGCCGGCGGGCGCGGCACGGGTCTTGAGCGCGCCGACGTCGCTGCCTGCCTGCGGCTCGGTCAGGTTCATCGTACCGGTCCAGGCGCCGGTCGAAAGATGCGGCAGATAGGCCGCCTGCTGCTCGGGCGTGCCGTGGTGCACCAGCGCCTCCACTGCGCCGACGGTGAGGATCGGCGCCAGCGCGAAGCCCATGTTCGCCGTACCCAGCGTCTCCAGCACTGCGATCGACAGGCTCACCGGCAGCCCCTGGCCGCCATGCTCCACCGGCGAGCCGATCGTGCCCCAGCCGCCCTCGACATAGGCCTGGTAGGCCGCTGCGAACCCGGCGGGCATCTTCACGCCGTCCGGCGTCCATTTCGGCCCATCGGTATCGCCCAGCCGTTCCAGCGGCGCCCATTCGCCCGCTGCGAACGCGCCCGCGCCTTCCAGCACTGCGTCGGCCATTTCCGCCGCCTCCTCGCTGATCTCGCCCAGGCGGACGATGGTTTCGAGCACGAAGCGCTGATCGGCGGTGGCGGCGGTAAAACTCATGATCTTCCGAGGGCCTCTCTCTTGTGGTCTGCTTGCCGCCGCTATAGCTCGCCGGAGGTGAACCCGACAATTCCGCGCATCTTACCCTACGGCACGGCCGCGATCGCCGAGGCCGCCGCGCTGATTCGCACCGGCGCATGCGTCGCCGTGCCCACCGAGACCGTCTATGGCCTTGCCGCCGACGCCACCGATTCGCGCGCGGTAGCGGGGATCTATGCGGCCAAGGGGCGGCCGAGCTTCAATCCGCTGATCGTCCATGTGCCCGACCTCGCCGCGGCCGAGCGGATCGCGGTGTTCGACGCGCGCGCACGCGATCTGGCGACGCGGTTCTGGCCGGGGCCGCTCACGCTCGTGCTGCCGCTGCGCCCGGATGCCGGCATCGCCTCGCTGGTCACCGCCGGACTCGACACGATTGCGATCCGGGTGCCGCGCCACCGGGCGATGCAGGCCTTGCTGGCGGCGAGCGGCAAGCCGCTGGCGGCGCCCTCCGCCAATGCCAGCGGCGCGATCAGCCCGACTCGCGCGGCGCATGTCGCCAGAAGCCTGGCAGGGCGGATCCCGCTGGTGATCGACGACGGCGCCACCCCGGCGGGGGTGGAATCGACCATCGTGAGCGGTGCGCGGATCCTGCGTCCCGGCCCGCTCGGCGCCGAGGATCTCGGGCTCGCGATCGCTGCGCCGGAAGGCAGGATCACCGCGCCGGGCCAGCTCGACAGCCATTATGCGCCCGCCAAGCCGGTGCGGCTGCACGCGACCGAGGCCCGGGACGGCGAATATCTGATCGGCTTCGGCCCGGTGCCGGGCGCGGAGACTCTCTCCGCCGGCGGCGACCTTGCCGAAGCGGCGGCGAACCTGTTCGACGCGCTTCACCGCGCCGACGTCAGCGCGGCGCCCGCCATCGCCGTCGCGCCGATCCCCGAGACCGGCATCGGCGTGGCGATCAACGACCGCCTGCGCCGCGCCGCGCATTAGAGGCCGTGTCGGGCTGATTCGGCCTCGGCGCGCGGCCTGGAAGTTTGGAAAGCCCAGGGCAGGGGGCCGTCTACCTTCACCGTGCGATTGCCGGTGGCGTGTGTGACGGAGCTGCACGGACAAGCCGGCCCGCATCCGCCGTCCTAGCGGGCGACCAGCCGCAGCCAGCCCTGCGCGTCGGTCTCCACGTCGAGGCCCCGGTAGTCGGCGCGCATCGGATGCGACGTGTCGAGCGCGCGGTGATGCGTCTCGGTGATCACGATCGCCGCGGCGCCCGCCGCGTCGGCGGCGGCTAGGCCCGCCGGGCTGTCCTCCCACACCAGGCAATCGCCGATGGCGACTCCGAGCCGCTCGGCCGCGGCGAGGAAGCAGTCGGGCGCGGGCTTGCCGTGCGCCACGTCCTCGGCGGTGATGACCACGCCGGGTAGCGCCACCCCCGCCGCCTCCAGCCGGCGCAGCGCCAATGCGCGCGGCGCCGAAGTGACCAGCGCCCAGCGATCCGCGGGCAGCCGCGCGAGGAATGCCGCCGCGCCGCCGATCTCGGCCAGGCCGTCGACATCGTCGATCTCGGCGCGGGTGAGCGCTTCGGTCTCCGCCTCGGCATCGACTCCGGCCGGCGCGAAGCGGCGGATCGTCTCGATCGCGCGGACACCGTGCAGCGCCGCCATCAGCGGATCCGCCGCGATGCCGTGCCGTGCCGCCCAGGCGCGCCACACGCGATCGACCACGGCCATGCTGTTCACGAGCGTGCCGTCCATGTCGAACAGGAAGGCGGCGAAGCTGCGATCGGGGAGCGTCATCGCCGCTTCCTCACCACAGCCGGCGCCGCGCCGCAACCGCGATCCGCCACGCTTTGCATTCCGGGCGCCGAAGATTTACAAATCCGTGCAGGTCTGGGGGTTTGGGAGAGAGACCGCATACAGCAGGAGGGCAAGATCATGAGCAATGTGCAACGCGGGCTGGCCGAACTGATCGGCACGTTCTGGCTCGTTTTCGGCGGATGCGGCAGTGCCGTGCTCGCCGCTGCGTTCCCCGATGTCGGCATCGGGCTGGCGGGCGTCAGCCTCGCCTTCGGCCTCACCGTGCTTACCATGGCCTATTCGATCGGCCATATCTCGGGCTGCCACCTCAATCCGGCGGTAACCTTCGGCCTGTGGGCCGGCGGTCGCTTCCCGGCCAGGGACATCCCGCTCTACGTGATCGCGCAAGTGATCGGCGCGGTGATCGCGGCGGGCCTGCTCTGGTATGTCGCCAGCGGCGCGCCGGGCTATGCCGGCGGCCTCGCCTCGAACGGTTTCGGCGAGCATTCGCCCGGCCATTTCTCGTTCCAGGCCGGCATGGTGATCGAAGTGGTGCTCACCTTCATGTTCCTGATGGTGATCATGGGATCGACCGACAGCCGCGCGCCCGCCGGCTTCGCGCCGATCGCGATCGGGCTGGCGCTCACGCTGATCCACCTGATCTCGATCCCGGTCACCAACACCTCGGTCAATCCGGCGCGCTCGACCGGACCGGCGCTGCTCGAAGGCGGCATCGCGCTCCAGCAGCTCGTCTGGTTCTGGATCGCGCCGATCGCCGGCGGCCTGATCGGCGGCTTCGTCTACAAGGCGCTGGGTGCCGATGCAGGCAAGCGCCCGCCGATCGAAGGCGAAGCGCTGCCCGCGGAATGAAGCGAAGGGGGGCGCGGCGTCAGGCCGTCGCGCCTTCCCGGCTCCGCGCGGCGAAGCTCTTGCGGAGCTTGCGCAGCTTGGGCGGGATCACGGCCAGGCAATAGGGATTGCGCTGGCCGTCGCCTTGCCAATATTCCTGATGGTAATCCTCGGCCGGCCACCAGTCGCCCAGCGTCTCGATGCTCGTCACGATCGGCTGCGGCCAGTCGGGGCGGGCGCGTTCGATCGCCGCCTCGGCCTCGGCGGCCTGCTCGGCCGAGTGCGGGAAGATCGCCGAGCGATACTGGGTGCCGATGTCGTTGCCCTGGCGGTTGAGCTGGGTCGGATCGTGCGTCGCCAGGAAGATGTCGAGGATCTCGCCATAGCTGATCTGGTCGGTATCGAAGCCCACCCGGATCGCCTCGGCATGGCCGGTCGTGCCGGTGCAGACTTCCTTGTAGGTCGGGTTTTCCTTGGTCCCTCCGATATAGCCGCTCTCGACCGACTGCACGCCGATCACGTCGTTGAACACGGCTTCGGTGCACCAGAAACAGCCCCCGGCCAATGTTGCGGTCTCGATGGTCATCGCGAACTCCTTGCTATCGGCGCAAAGATAGGATTGAGCGCGCCAAGAGCAATGCGGAGTTGGACATGCGCGAAGGCACGGTGCTGGTTACGGGCGGGGCAGGCTATATCGGCAGCCATGCGGTGCTGGCGCTGCTCGATGCGGGCTGGCGGGTCGTGGTGGTCGACAATCTCGTCACCGGCTTTGACTGGGCCGTGGATCCGCGCGCGACGCTGGTGGTGGCGAGCATCGAGGACGACAAGGCTGTCCGCGCCGCGATCCGCGCGCATGGCGTGATCGCGATCATGCATTTCGCCGGCTCGGTGGTGGTGCCGGAGAGCGTGACCGACCCGCTCAAATATTATCGCAACAACACCGCGGCCAGCCGCGCGCTGATCGAGAGCGCGGTGGCCGAGGGCGTGAAGCATTTCATCTTCTCGTCCACTGCCGCGACCTATGGCATTCCCGAGCAGGTGCCGGTGCGCGAAGACAGCCCCAAGCAGCCGATCAACCCCTATGGCATGTCCAAGCTGATGACCGAGATCATGCTGAAGGATGTCGCCGCGGCGCATCCGATCAACTATGCGGCATTGCGCTATTTCAACGTCGCGGGCGCCGATCCGCGGGGCCGCAGCGGCCAGTCTACGGCGGGGGCGACGCACCTGATCAAGGTCGCGGTCGAGGCCGCCACGGGCAAGCGCGGCCATGTCTCGGTGTTCGGCACCGATTTCGACACGCCCGACGGCACCGGCGTGCGCGACTATATCCATGTCAGCGACCTTGCCGCCGCGCATGTCGACGCGCTCGACCTGCTCATCGCCCGGCCGGGTGAGAGCCATACGCTGAACGCCGGCTATGGCCGCGGCTTCTCGGTGCTCCAGGTGCTCGACGCGGTCGACCGGGTGACCAATCTGACGATCGAGCGCAGGCTGGAGGGGCGCCGCGCGGGGGATCCCGACGCGCTGGTCGCGGACAATGGTGCGATCCTGGCGGCGCTGCCCTGGCGGCCGAAGCACGACGACCTGGAGGGAATCGTCAAGGACGCGCTCGCCTGGGAACGCAGGCTGGCCGAGCGTCAGGGCTGAGCACGGCCGCCCAGCAGCATCAGCTCGATCCGCCACCACAGCATCGCCCAGGCGCCGCCGAACGCCCAGCCGGCGGCGACGTCGCTCGGCCAGTGCACGCCGAGATAGACCCGGCTCACGCCCACCGAGACGGTGAGGATCAGCGCGACGATCACCACGAAGGCGCGGATGCGGCGACCGGGCAGCACCGGGAAGAGCAGGGTGGCGAGCGTGAGGTAGACGATCGCGCTCAGCGCGGCATGGCCGCTGGGGAAGCTCTTGGAGGTCTCCTCCATCAGCCGCCCGACCAGGTCGGGCCGCGAACGGCTGACCAGTGCCTTGATCGTCTCCACGGTGAGCGAGCCGAGCGCAGTGGCGCCGACGAGGAGGAGCGCGGTGCGCAGCCGCCCGGCGAGCCAGAGGAAGACCGCGCTGACCATCACCAGGAAGCTCAGCACCGTGGTGCTGCCCAGCGCGGTCACGTCGCGCACCGCCGAGGGGAGCCAGGCGGGGCCGATCGGATGGCCGCCGCTCCGCATCGCCAGCATGATCGCCCGGTCCATCGCCGCGCCGTCGCCCTCGACCAGCTCGTGCCCGAACCAGATCAGCGCGAGCAGGAACAATGCGAAGCCGGCGCCGATCAGGATCGGCCAGGGCAGGCGGCGCGAGGCGGGCGTGGCTTCGGGAGCGGGATGCATCCGGTCCGCCATAGCCAATCCTTTCCCCCAGAGGGAGGGGGGAGGATCCGCCGCCGTCAGATCTGGATGCGCGCAGTCACGCGGATGTCGCGGCCGGGCAGCGGCGCATAATCCTTGAGCACGCTCGCGGCCCGGCGGGCCTCGACGTCGAAGATGTTGTTCGCCGAGAGCATCAGGCTGGTGTTCGACGCGGCGCCCCAGGGCTTCCACGAGATCGAGGCGTTGACGAAGGTGAAGCCGTCGGTCGGGGTCTCGAAGGCGGAGATGCGGTCCTGCTTGAAGACATGCTCGACCTCGCCGCGGATGGAGAAGCGGTCCGAGCTCGCCTCGAGCCCGCCATTGACGCGCAGCGGCGGGATGCGCGGCGCCGGGCCGGTGCCGACGATCTCGGCATGGACGTAATCGGCCAGCGCGGTGGCGTTGATCGAGAAATCCTTCACGCGCGCGATGCGGAACGAGCCTTCGGCTTCGAAGCCGTAATAGCGGGCATTCGCCTGGTTGTACTGGAACACCGGCAGGTCGTCCCGAGTGGCGCCGGTCGGCGTGTCGTAGATATAGCCGGTGAACCAGTTGTAATAGGCCGCGGTCGAGAAGGCGAAGCCGTCGCCCGAGCCCTTGAACGTCGCCTCGACGCCCCAGCTCTTCTCGGTGCCGAAATTCGGGTTGCCGATCTCGAACGCCTGCGTCCCGGCGTGCGGGCCGTTGGCGAACAGCTCCTCCGGAGTCGGTGCGCGTTCGGCGCGCGAGACGTTGACGCCGAAGCGCATGCCCTCGGCCACAGCATAGCTTGCGCCGAGCGAGGCGGAGAAGCTGTTGAAGGTGCGGTTATAGGCGGGGTTGCCGATATCGGCATCGGCCTGGGCATCGACGATATTATGCTCGAAGCGCGCCGCCGCTTCGGCCTTGAACGGCCCGAGGTCGAACGACTGGAGCGTGAACAGGCCGAATTGCTGCGCCGAATTCTTGGGCAGGAACTTCTCGTCGCCCACGACGTGCATGTCGCGCAGGCTGAACTGGCCGCCGACCATGCCTTCCCAGCCGCCGCGCGCGGCCTGGACCAGCTCGAGCCGGCCTTCATAACCCTGATTGTAGAAAGTGGTGCCGATGGTGCCGTCTTCCGCGATCTCCGAATGCTTGTAGTCGGCCGCGGCCAGGCGGGTGCGGATCTGGCGGAAGATGCCGCCGCCGGTATCGACTTCGCCGCGGATGTCGACACGGGTCTGCTGCGCGTGCAGGCGCACCTGCTCGGCCTCGACCGAGGGATCGAGCGAATAGCGCACCGGCACACCGTAGAAGGTGTCGAAATGGCTGACCGAGAAGCCGAGATTGTTGTTGCCGTCGATGATCGCGGCGCCGCCGGCCACGTCCCAGGTCTTGGCGGCGGTGTTGGGCACCTTGCCCTTGAGGTCGGCCAGGTCCCGGATCTCGGAATCGGCGCTCGCCGCCGCCTGGGCGCGGAGCGCCGGCGACAGGACATAGCCGCCGGTGCGCTGGTCGCCGGTCTGCGAGAAGCTGCCGTCCGCATGGAGCACGATCTTGCTCGCCACCGGCACATCCGCCGCGCCCGAGGCCGAGCGTTCATTGGCAGCGCTGCCATAGCTGGCAATGCCGTCGAAATGGATCGCCTCCTGGGGCATGCGGCGCGGGATGCGGCTGTCGATGACATTGACCACGCCGCCGATCGCCGAGGGGCCGAAGATCAGCGCGGTCGGCCCGCGCAGCACTTCGATACGGTCGGCGGTGAGCGGGTTGATGATCGGTGCGTGATCGGCCGAGGTGTTCGACACGTCGATGCTGCCGATGCCGTCGGTAAGCAGGGGTGCGCGCGCGCCGATGAAGCCGCGCAGCACCGGGCGCGAGGCGTTGGGGCCGAACGACGAGGCCGAAACGCCCGGCTGCTGCGCCAGCGTTTCGCCGATCGTCGGGCGCAGGTCGCGCGTGAGCTCTTCCTTGGCGAGGACGGCGGTGCCGCCCAGCACGTCGGCGGTGTTGCGGGCCCGGGTGCCGGTGACGACGATCTGGGCGCCCGGCTGGTCATGGTCCTGCGGCGCCGTCGCCGGGCTGCCGGAATCGCTTGCCGGCGCCGCGGCGGTCGTGCCGTCCATATCGGTCTGGGCATGGGCCGGCAGGGCGAGCAGAGCGGCGGAGCCGAGCAGGAGCGAACGCAACATCGACGAATTTTCCCCGAACCATGGAACTTGCTGCGTCGCGGTAGTCGCGATGATATAAGGTATCAAGCTCTTTCGTCCCGATCCCCCACCATTTGGCCGCCGGGGGCTTGCGGGCGGTGCAGTGCGGGAAATGTGCCGTTGCTCCGTCTGGGGATCGTTGCACTTGCGGAAACCTAGCGATGCCGTCCGCGGGCCTAATCCCCCGCGCGCGCCGTCCCTAGATAGCGGCCTGCCGAACAGGAGGATCTTGCAATGGCATATCTCGACAGCCGGGTCGCGCTGCTGGAGGGCATGGCCGGCAATGCGCGCGCCGAAGCCGTGCTGAGCCCGCTCGAGTTGCGCACGCTGCAGCTTTCCCAGGCCGATGGCCGCGGCTCGTTGCGCGCGCCGCGCCGGGTCGAGCGACTGGGAGCGATGCTGTTCGGTTCGCGCCGGGTGCCCGGTCTCGCCAATCCGCGGCTCGAGGCGCTCCGCCGCTTTGCCATCCTGTATCGGCTCGAGGGCGCGGCGATCGATGCCGGCGAGGCCGCGCGCGCCGAAGCCGCGGGCTTCTCCGCGGCGGCGCTCGATCGGGTACGCCGGATTGTCGATGGCTGGCCGCGCCGCGCCGGCCCGTTGCTGCGCGCCGCCACCTTGCTGGCGGGAGGCGCCATTGCCGTGTCGGGCAGCCTGGCCGCCTATTTCTGGCTCGCCGACCAGTTCGAGCCGGCAGTGGCGGCGATTCTGCTCGGCGCCGTCGCGGTGACGCTCGCACCGCTCTTCGCCGGTCGACCCCATGGCTGATCGTCTTGCCAGTTCCGGGAAATGCGGATGCCGGCAATGACGGAATGCCGGGCCTATCCGGCTTGGAGGCGGAGCGCGGCTTCGGCGACTTCGTCCATCGTCCTTTGCGAATAGCCGGTGTTGTTGAGCACCACGACCGTGCCCTCGCCGTCGAGCCGGTGGCCGAGCACCGAGCGATAGCCCTCGCGATTGCCGGTGTCCCAGGCGCAGCGCACGCTCTTTCCCGCGATCGTCACCTCGCGGACGCGGCCGCCGAGCGCATAGTGATCGGACGCCACTTCGATCATGGTGAGCGCGCGCCGTGAGCCGGGCGTGAGGAAGGACGTGCTGTAGACCCGGTGAGCGAACCGCATCAGGTCGCGCGCCGTCCCGTAGAAGCCGCCGCCGGCCGCGAGATAGTCGGCCGCGGGGGAAGTCCAGACGGTGGGTGGATCGAGCGTGCGATAGGATTGCGATCCGCTGAGATGCTCCAGGCGCGTTGCGGGCAGGCGCAACGGCGTGGTGACCAGCGCGCGGACGAGATCCGGGAAGCGCGCGCCGGACACCGTTTCCAGGATCGCCTGCACGAGGATCCAGTTGGTCAGGGCATAGTCGAAGCGTGTGCCGGGCGCGAACACCGGATCGCCCGAGGCGAAGAGCGAAACCGCCTCGCGGGTGGGCATGTCCTTGCCGAACAGCTCGGGCCGGGCGCGGACCACTGCGCCGAACTGGTTGGGGATGCCGCTGCTGTTCGAGAGCAGGTGGCGCAGCGTGACCTTTGCGCCATTGTCGCTGCGATAGTCGGGAAGATAGCGGCCGATCGGGGTATCGAGCGACAATTGGCCGCGCTCGGCCAGCCGCATCGCCACCACTGCCGTGATCCGCTTGGAAATCGAGGCGATGGCCATCGGCAGGTCGAGGCCGAACGGCAGCCGCGTCTCGACATTGGCGAGCCCCTGGGCGCTGCCGACGGTCACTTCCCCCTTGCGGCCGAGCGCGATCAGGCCCCTGAAGCCCTGCTCGTCCGCCCATTTGCGGACCAGCGCGTCGAGCCCGGCCCTTTCCGCCGCGTTTCCGGATGCCGCGGCGCGGGCGGCGACGGGCAGCAGGGCCACGCCCATCATCAGCATGCGGCGATCGATATGCTCCACTCTCGCATCTCCTCGGCGACCCTTGCGTGATCCCGGCACCCGCGCCAGGAACGCGCCATGGGGCGTTCCATCCACTCCTGCGATCGACTCTGCCGGGTCGCCACCGCCATTCGGTGAACGCCCATGCCGCTCGGTGAACGCCTTTCCGAACGCCTGATCGCGCCGCTCCTGCTCCTGTTCGGGCTGGTCGCGCTGGGAATCGCGGCCTGGCCATGGCCGGCGGCGGTGGTGCGGCCGGCCGCGCCGCCATGGTGGATCTGTCCCTCGAATGGCGTTTGCAACTGGGGCGACCCGACGCGGACGTCGCTCGACGCGCCGGTCACGGTGATGCGGCGGGTGGTGCGGATCGCGGATCCGCGGCAGGCGGAGGCACTGGCGGTCGACGTGACGGCGATGGCGAGCGCCGAGGTCCGGTGGAACGGCGTGCCGATCGGCGCGAACGGGCGCGTCGGGCCGGATCGTGCGCATGAAGTGCCGGGCAGGTTCACAGCGAGCTTCCCGGTGCCCTGGGAGCGGCTGCGTGCCGGAGGCAATCTGGTCGAGGTACGGCTCTCCGCCCATCATCGCTGGGTGCCGGTCGGCCGGCCGGTGCACCGGCTCGCGGTCGGCCCGCCGCAGGAGCCGTTGCGCGGCGTGCTGCGTGCCTATCTGCCGACGCTGATCGCGCTGGGGCTGCTGCTGGCGACTCTGTTGCTCCAGCTGCTCGCCCGCACCGGGCGCGTGATCGCCCTGCTCAACGGCATCGTGCTGGCGCAGGCAGTGGCGGAGGCGTCGAAGCTGATGCTGACCTATGCCTATCCCTGGCAAGTGACGCGGCTCTTCGCAGTGGCGCTGCTCGCAGGGGTCGGCGCGCTGCTGCTGGCCTGGATGGCCGGCGCGCTGGTGGAGCGGCGGGCGCGGATGCTGCTGCTGGCCACGGCACTCGCCGTCGGGTGCGCGTGGCTGCTGCCCGCCTGGGACGCGAAAACGCTCTGGGCATTGCGCGCCGGGGCCAGTGCGGCGCTGGCGGCGGCAGCGCTGGGGCGAGGGCGGATGCGCGCGGCGCTGGGCGGCTACGGCCTGGCGCTGCTCTGGGCGTCGCTGGTGCCAGGGTTCCTCGATTCCGGCTATTATCTGCTGGCTGCCGCCTTCCTCGCCATCGCCGCAATCCCGAAGCGAGCGGTTCCGGTCGAAGCGCCGCCGCCGGCCGCACCCGCCTATGTGACGCTGCCGCACGGCAACGCGCAACATCGTGTCGCGAGCGGCGATCTCCTTCATGCCCAGGCCGAGGACGATTATTGCCGCGTCCACCTCGCCGACGGACGCAGCCTGCTGGTCACCGCCAATCTGGGTTCGCTCGTACGGATGGCGGCGCCGCACATGATACGCGTGCATCGCAGCCACGCCATAAACGGCGCCAAGCTCGCGGTGGTGCACCGGGGCGGCCCGATCGAGCTGGTCGACGGCACTTCGATCCCGGTTGGCCGCACCTATCGTGCGGCGCTGGCGGCGTGGAGCGCCCGCTAGCGCTCCCGCATTCCGAAACGGCTATTTCAGACGCATCGGCAGGCCGGCGACGACGAGCATCACTTCGTCGGCGGCCGCCGCGACTGCCTGGTTGGTCCGGCCGGCGGCATCGCGGAAGCGCCGCGCCAGCGCATTGTCGGGCACGATGCCGAAGCCGACTTCGTTGGCGACGAGGATCAGCCGGCCCTCGAAGCGTGCGATCGCCGCGCCGAGCCCCGCCGTCGCCTGTTCCATGTCGGCATTGGCGAGCAGCAGGTTGCTGGCCCATAGCGTGAGGCAATCGACCAGCACCACTGCGCCGGTGCCGCTCGCGGTATCGAGCGCCGCGGCAAGCGCGCGCGGTGCGTCCACGGTCTCCCAGCGCGCGTCGCGATCGGCACGATGCCGGGCGATGCGCTCCGCCATTTCGGCGTCCCAGGCTTCGGCGGTGGCGACGAAGACGTGGCGGCCGGACAGTGCTTCGGCGCGCTGCTGGGCGTAGCGGCTCTTGCCCGAGCGGGCGCCGCCGAGGACGAAGAGCGTGGTCATGCGGTCTCCCCGGCGTGCAGCAGCAGCGCGTCGATATCGACATGGCGCTCGAGATCGGCGGCGATCTCGTCGAGCGCGGCGTCGACATCCGCCCGATAGTCGCGCCCGGCCCCGGCCACGCCGATCCGGGCGAGCAGCGCGGTGCGCGCCTCGGACGACGCAAGCAGGCCGTGGAGATAGCTGCCCATCACCGACCCGTCGCGGCTGATCGCCCCTTCGGGGCCGAAGCCGTCCAGCCGCGCGAAGGGGCGTGCCGTGTCGGGGCCGATGGTCTCGCCCATGTGCATCTCATAGCCCTGAACCGGCGCGCCGAGCGCAGTGCCCGCCACCTGGCGCAGCACCTTGGCGGGCGCGAGGCAGGTCGCGACGTCGAGCAGACCCAGCCCTTCTACCTGGCCTGCAGGACCTTCGATTCCCAGCGGGTCGGCGACGATGCGCCCGAGCATCTGATAGCCCCCGCACAATCCGAGGACGGCGCCGCCGCGACGGTGGTGCGCGCGAATGTCGATGTCCCAGCCCTGGGCGCGCAGGAAGGCCAGGTCGGCGATCGTCGCCTTGGAGCCGGGCAGCACGATCAGCGCGGCGTCGCCCGGAATCGGGGTGCCGGGCGGCACCATCGCCAGTTCCGCGCCCGCCTCCAGCTTCAAAGGATCGAGATCGTCGAAATTGGCGATTCGCGGCAGGATCGGGCAGGCGATCAGCCTGCGCCCCCCGCCGCGCGGCGCGGTGCGATCCAGCACCACTGCATCCTCGCTCGGCAGGCGGACCGCGGCGGGCAGCCAGGGCACCACGCCGAAGCCTCGCCAGCCGGACCGTTCCTCGATTGCGCGATAGCCGTCCTCGAACAGCGCCGGATCGCCGCGGAACTTGTTGATGAGGAAGCCGCGGATCATCGCCGCGTCCCCGGGGTCGATCACGGCGCGGGTGCCGATGATCGCGGCGATCACGCCGCCCCGGTCGATATCGCCGACCAGCACGACCGGCACTCCGGCGGCGCGCGCGAAGCCCATGTTCGCGATGTCGCCGGCGCGCAGGTTGATCTCGGCCGGCGAGCCGGCGCCTTCGACCACCACCAGGTCGCATGCGGCCTGGAGCCGGCGATAGCTCGCCAGCACCTCGGCAAGCAGGGCGCCGCGCGCCTCGCGGAAATTGCCCGAGCCGAGCGCGCCGCGCACCCGGCCGTGCACGATCAGCTGCGACGTGCGATCGGCCTGGGGCTTGAGCAGTACCGGGTTCATGTCGGTATGCGGTTCCACGCGGCAGGCGATCGCCTGCAGCGCCTGGGCGCGGCCGATCTCGCCGCCGTCCGCGGTCACCGCGGCATTGTTCGACATGTTCTGCGGCTTGAACGGACGCACCGCCAGCCCGCGATTGGCGAAGGCCCGGCAGAGCCCGGCGACCAGCACCGACTTGCCAACGTCCGATCCGGTGCCCTGGAGCATCAGAGCGCCCATGCGACACTCCCCGCGATCAGCCAGAGCAGCAGGCAGGCGCCGGCATAGATGTGCAGCGCGCGGCGAATGTCCTCGCTGCCTGCGTCGCTGCGGCCGTCGCCGATCCAGGGCTTGTCGTGCATCGTACCGTCATAGGCGATCGGGCCGGCGAGGCGGAGCCCCAGAGTGCCGGCCATTGCCGCTTCCGGCCAGCCGGCATTGGGGGAGGCATGGTTGCCGGCGTCGCGCCACAGCGTCCGCCAGCCCCCGCGGCCGGCAAGGCAGAGCAGCAGGGCGGAAAGCCGGGCGGGCACCAGGTTGAGCAGATCGTCGGCGCGCGCCGACGCCCAGCCGAACGCGCGCCAGCGCGCCTCGCGATGGCCGATCATCGAGTCCGCGGTGTTGATCGCCTTGTAGGTCCAGGCGCCCGGCAGGCCGAGCAGGAGCAGCCAGAAGGCAGGCGCGACGACGCCGTCGCAAAAGCTCTCGGCCAGGCTTTCGATCGCGGCGCGCGCCACGCCGGCTTCGTCGAGCGCGGCGGTGTCGCGGCCGACGATCCTGCCCACGGCTTCGCGCGCGGCGGGCAGATCGCCCTCGGCCAGTGCCCGGGCGACCGGGCGGACATGGTCGTACAGGCTGCGCTGGGCGAGCGCGGGCCAGGCCAGCAATGCGATCGCGAGCCAGCCCCAGCCGCCAAGATGCTGCAGGAGCAGCTGCTGGGCGATCCAGCCGGTGCTGCCGACCAGCGCGAGCAGCAGCAACAGGGTGAGAACGCCCAGCGCACGCCGCGCACCGAAGCTGCGCTCGGGGCGGTTCCACCGCCCTTCGCACGCGCCGATGATCCGCGCGAACAGGCCGACCGGATGGCCGATCCGGCGATAGAGTCCGTCGGGCCAGCCCAGGGCCGCATCGAGCGCGAGCGCGACGAGCGCGCAGGGCTCAGCCATCGGCCAATGCCGCCTCGAGCCGAGCGCGGCCAGCCTGGTCCCGGGGCAGGCCGATGCGCAGCCGGCGCGGCCGATCGGCAAAGGGCCGCGTGAGGATGGCGCAGCGCGCCAGCCGCTCGAACAAGGCCATGCCGTCCGGCACTTCGAGCAGGCGGAAGAGAGGGCAGGCTCCGGCCGGGCGATGGCCGGTCCGGACGAGCATCGCGTCGAGCGCCGCGGCCTCGGCATGAAGCTGCGTGCGCATCGCCTCGATCCAGGAGCGGTCGCGATAGGCGGCGGTCCCGATGGCGATGGCGCCCGCGGATACCGGCCAGGCGCCGATCGCCGTGCGGATGGCGGCGAGGATCGGCGCCGGGCCGAGCACGAAGCCGAGCCGCACCCCGGCCAGCCCGAAGAACTTGCCGAAGGAACGGAAGATGACGAGACGGCGCGCATCGTCGATCCAGTCGGCCAGGCTCTGTGCCGGATCGACATCGGCAAATGCCTCGTCGAGCAGCAGCCACGCATCGTCCGCGCGCCGATCGAGCAGGTCCAGCAGGCGGGCGGGAGGCAGGATGCGCCCGTCGGGATTGTTGGGGTTGGCGAGGATCAGCGTGCCGTTGTCCGCGTCGAGGGCGTCCGGCTCGATCGGCGCGGCTCCGGCGATCATCTCGCCATGGGTGCGATAGGTGGGCGCCAGATAACGGGCGGGGCCGCCAAGCAGCCTGCCGGCCAGGCGCAGGCCCAGCTCGGTGCCGGGCACCGCGCAGACATGGCGCGGGTCGATGCCGAAATGCCCGGCGGCTTCGGCTTCGAGCCCGGCCAGATCTTCCTGTCCGGGCAGCCGGCGCCAGTCGATGGTGAGGGCATCGGCGCCGGGCCAGGGATGGGGATTGATGCCGGTCGACAAGTCGAGCCAGTCGTTCCCGCCGAAATGCCGCCGCGCGGCTTCGATCCCGCCGCCATGCCAGGTCCAGCCGCTCATGCGAGCCTGGCCAGGAGCAAGGCGGCGAGCAGCAGCCCCGTCTCCGTCACTTCGATTCCGCCGCCATGGCCGTCGCCCGATATCCCGCCGAACCTGCGCCATAGCCATGCGGCCCAGCCGAACAGCAATGGCGGCGCGGCGAGCAGGCTGGGCGAGAGCCAGGCGGCGGCGGCCAGCGCGATCGTCCAGATCGCGAGATCGAGCGGGCGCACCGCGTCGCGGAAACGCGAGGCGAGGCCGGCATGGAGATCCGGCAGCCAACGCGTCCACAGCAGCGGGCCGATGCGCGCGGCGAAGGGAATGAGCGCGATCGCCGGATAGGCATTGGCGGCGACCAGGGCATGCAGGAGCACCAGCTTGGCGAGCAGCTGCAGCCCGATCGCCACGGCGCCGAAGCTGCCGAGATGCGGGTCGGCGAGCACCGTCAGGACTCGTTCGCGATCCTTGTGCGCGGCGCCGGCGGCATCGGCGACATCGCCGAGCCCGTCGAGATGCAGCGCACCGGTGACCGTCACCCAGAGCACCAGCCCCGCGAGCGCCGCCGTCCAGGGCTCGATCTCGGCTCCAAGCCGGCATCCGGCCGCGACGATCGCTCCCACGATCAGTCCCACTGCCGGAAACCAGCGGATCGACGCGGCGAACTCCGCGCCGCTCACGGCGATCCGCGGCGCCGGCAGCCGGGTCAGGAACTGGATCGCGACGATCAATCCCTTCATGGGTAGAGCCCGGCGATCTGCGCGCTCGGCCGTTCGCCCGGCCACATCCGCAACGAGACCAGCACGCCATAGGGCAAGTCGAAGGCCCAGAGCTGGCGCTGTTCGAAGCCGCACAGCAGATGGAGGGCGGCGCGGATTGCTCCGCCATGCGTGATGACGAGCGTGGGCGCGGGTGCGAGTGCGCCGATCGCTGCGGAGACGCGGGCGACCAGTGCCGACCAGCGCTCGCCGCCGGGCGGCGGATTCGCCTCGGGGTCGTTCCAGAATTGGCCGAGCGCCGCCGGATCGACAGCGTCGGGCGCCATCCCGTCCCAGGCGCCGAAGTCGAGCTCGCGCCAGCGCGGATCGACCGTCGGTACCAGCCCGGTCCCTCCGGCGACGGCATCGGCGGCGGCGCGGGCACGCCGCAGGTCGGAAGTGACGATGCGCGCGACGCCGAGCGCATCGGCCTGTGCCACACAGGCCGCGATGCCCGCCCGTGTGGGTTCGCAATCGGTATGCCCCATCAGCCGCCCGGGCAGGACGGGCGCGCCGTGACGCAGCAGATGGAGCGCGAAGCAGGTCACAGCGATCCGGATACCTGCGCCTCGGCGAACGTCGCCATCTGGTCGTGCGCGGCCAGCGCGGCGCGGATCACCCCGACTGCCACGGCCGCGCCGCTGCCCTCGCCCAGCCGCATGCCGAGCGCCAGCAGCGGCTCCAGCCCCAGCCGGGCCAGCAGCCGGGGATGGCCGGGCTCGGCCGAGACATGGCCGGCGATGCAATGCGCGGTGATCGCTGCATTGTCGGCGGCGAGCGGGGCGATCGCGGCTCCGCTGATGAAGCCGTCGAGCACCACGGGAATGCCCAGCTGGCGCGCGCGCAGCACGGCGCCGGCGATTGCCGCGATCTCGCGTCCGCCGACGCGGCGCAACGTCTCGAACGCGTCCGTTGGCGCATCCGCGTGAACGGCGAGCGCGCGCTCGACGACCGCGGCCTTGCGCGCGATCCCGTCGGAGTCGACGCCCGTGCCCGGGCCGATCCAGTCCGCCGCGACGCCGCCGAAGCTGCGCAGGCAGAGCGCGGCCGCGGCAGTCGAGTTGCCGATGCCCATTTCGCCGACGGCGAGCAGGTCGAGATCGCCGGCCACCGCCGCGGCGCCCGCATCGAGCGCGGCAAGGCATTCGGCTTCGGTCATCGCGGGAGCGGTCGTGAAATCGGTGGTAGGCGCGTCGAGATCGAGCGCGGTCACTCGGAGCTCCATCCCGGCCGCGCTCGACAGCGCGTTGATCGCCGCGCCGCCGGCTTCGAAATTGGCGACCATCTGCGCCGTCACGCTCGCCGGAAAGGCGCTCACGCCGTGCGCGGTCACGCCGTGATTGCCGGCGAAGATCGCGGTGCGGGCGCGCGCGATCTTCGGCCGGTCGACGCCCCGCCAGCCGGCGAGGAAGACGGCGATGTCCTCGAGCCGGCCGAGCGAGCCGGCCGGCTTGGTCAGTTCACCCTGGCGGGCGCGGGCGGCGGCGATGGCGCGTTGGTCGGGGCCGCGGAGATCGGCGAGCGCGGCGCGGAAGCCGGCGGGCGAGGCAAAGGTCATTCGGCGACGAATCCTGGGGGTGGAGTGCGGGTGATGAAATGGCCTTTGACGCCTTCCGGCCATTGCTGGAAGGGTACCCGGCCATGCTCGCTCGCCGCATGATGTACGGCATAGTCGAGAATGGCGCGCGCGCTCTCCTCGTCCGGCGTGAACCGGCCGAGGACGTACCCCATCTTTTCGGGCGCGCGCAGATGGACGGTGCAGAAATCGGTACAGGCGAACAGGCAGGGCATCTCCTGCACCGCGACGCCGGCATAGCGCGGGTCGCTCGCCTGCACCTTGCGCAGCGCCGCGACCAGCCGGGCGCCGCCGCGCATGCCCTCGCCATCCTCGCGGGCATCTGCGGAATGGCGGCAGGTGTTGCAGGCGACGACCGCCGGGCCGTCCTCGACGCGTTTCAGCATCAGGCGGCGGCGAGCCTCGTCCGCGGTTCAGGCACGCCGAACGCCAGCAGCAGCCGGTAGAAGAGGTAGAGTCCGATCAGGATGGCGCCGTTGCGCAGGAACTGGTCGAGCGAATAGCCGGGATGGAGCGTGATCGCGACGCCGCCGAGCACTGCCGCCCAGCACAAGGTCACCAGCTTCCCTGCCACGAACGCCCCGACATAGGCGATGGCGAGCCGCGCGACCGTCGACTTCACGTCGAGACGGGCGAGCGCCGCATAGGCACCGATCGCCGATCCCGCCGCCGCAGTGCCGAGCCCGACGCCCCAGAGGAGCGTCTTGGGATCGTGCGGATAGTGGAGGAACAGGAAGCCCACGGCCTGATTGGCCCCCCAGGCGGCGAGCGCCAGCGCGATCCCGTCGCGCCGGCGCATGTGCACTGCCGCCAGCGCGGCGAGCGCCGCGACCGGGGCCGTGCAGGCGAGGGCGAAGCTGGTCGCCATGCTCGCCAGTGTGAGCAGCATGATCCAGAGCGTGGAAGCCCGAGCTTGCGTCATCTTGCCTTCTCCCATCGTCAGAAGCGCCCGCGAATGCCGGCATAGATGCTGCGGCCCAGCGTGCCGTAGCGATAGGCGGTCATGTAGGTCTCGTCGAACAGGTTCTCGGCGCGGGCGAACACGCTGAGATTGTCGCCGGCCTTCAGCTCTGCGCGCAGGTCGACCAACGTATAGCCGTCGAGCCGGGTGGTGTTGGCCGCATTGTCGAAGCTGTGACCCGACCAGCGGATCGCGGCGCCGGTGGTGAGGCCGAAGGGGAAGGCGTAGCTGATCGAGCCGTTGGCGCTGTTCTGGGGGCGGCGCGGCAGCCACTTGCCGAAGTTCGCGGTGCCCGGCGAGCGGTCCTCGGCGACGATCCAGCTATAGTTGCCGTCGAGCGTGAAGCCACCCAGCTTGACGGCGGCCGCGGCCTCGATGCCGTGCGCCTCGGCGCGCGAGACGTTCGAATAATAGCCCGAACGGCGCGTGGTGGTGCCCGGCACGAAGCAGAGCAGCATGGTCGAGGTCGCGGTGCAGCTGTTAAAGATGATCTGGCTGGTGGTGGTGCGCTCGAAATAGGTCGCGCCGAAGGTCAGCTTGCGGCCGAACAGCTGCTGCTCGACCCCCGCTTCCCAGCCCTTGGCCCGCTCGGGATCCAGCGCCGTGTTCCCATATTCGCTGAACTGCTGGTAGAGCGTCGGCGCCTTGAAGCCCTCGCCATAGCTGGCGCGCAGGATCGTGCCGGTCGACAGGCGCCACACGCCGCCCGCCGCGAACAGGGTCTGGCCGCCGAAGCGGTTGTGATCGTCGTAGCGGATGCCGCCATTGAGGGTAAGGCCGTCGATCGGCTCGACGCTCAGCTGGGCATAGGCGCTGGTGATCTCTGCATTGCCGCGCGCGAAGGCCGGCAGCGGCGTAGCGAGCGAAGCCGCGGGCGAGCGGCTGCGGAACTTCGAATTCTCGTTCTCCAGCCCGAACACCGCCGAGATGCGCTGGGTGAAGGCGAAGCTGCCCTGATATTCCAGCCGCTGGTTGCGGCCGTTGGATTCGAAGCTCAGCGGGCGGGCGCGGGTGGGGCCGTAGCTGTCGCGATCGGTGTCGGTATAGGCATAGGCGAAGCGATTGCGGAACCGGCCGTCGAGCAGGGCGAGGTTCACGCCCGCATAGCCGACGAACTCCTCGTTCAGCGAATAGTCGCTGCTGTCGCCGGTGGTCGCGTCGATTTCGGTGTGGCCCTTCGAATAATAGCCGCGCACCTCGACGCTGAGGTTGCTGGCGAGCGCGAGTTCGGCGCGGCCGGTGGCGCTGCGGTTGGTATAGCCGTCGGTTTCCTTGCCACCGAACGCCGGGGCGATCGCCGAGATGCCGGCGGTGGTGAAGCTCTGGCCGCCGACGCGCCAGCTGACCGGCCCGGTGCGGCCGCCGATCGCGGCGCGGGCGCTCACGGTTTCGCGCGATCCGGCCTCGATATCGAAGCTGCCCTCCAGCGGCTTCTCCGGCGCGGCGGTGACGATGTTGACCACGCCGCCGATCGCCTGGCTGCCCCACAGGATCGATTGCGGCCCGCGCAGCACTTCGATGCGCGACGCGTCGCCGACCAGCAGGTTGGCGAAGTTGTAGCCGCCGCCGGTGGCCGCCGGATCGTTGAGCTTCACCCCGTCGATCACCACGACGGTCTGATCGGCCTCGGCGCCGCGGATGCGCAGCGACGTGGAGGTGCCATAGCCGCCGTTGCGCGAGACGCTGATGCCCGGCGTGCGCAGCAGCAGCTCGGTCGCGCCGATATCCTGGCTGCGGTCGATCGCGGTCTTGTCGAGCACGGTGATCGAGGCGGGGACCTGGTCGATGTTCACCGGCGCGCGGGTGGCGGTGACGGTGATCTGGTCGCTGTCCTCGGCCGCCGCCGCATCGGGCGCGGGCGCCTGCTGGGCGAAGGCCGCGGGCGCGGCGACCAGGGCGAGGAACGAGGCGGAGAAACGGAGAACGGACTTCATTGCGTGCAACCCATAACGACGCCGCACGCGCGCAAGGCCGATGCCGGCGCCCCTGGGGCGAGCGACATCGTCCGCGCGCGCACGCGGCCAACCTTGTCGTCGCTCGGGTTCACCCCCGTCCGCCCGGCACACCCTGTCCGCACGAAAGACGACCGCGACGGGCAGGTCTCCTGGCTCGCGGGTCGTTGCCGGTCCGGCCGCCTTCTCGGGTGCAACACCCAATGGCATGAGGCCGATGGCTCGCCGCTTACAGTTGCAGGGGCAGCCGGGATTGTCCCGTTCCCATTTTCATCCCCGTTTCCGGGGAACCTGTCGCGCGGGTGGCCTTAGGCGGCCTTGAACCAGACGACAAGGGCGAAGCGCGCCTTGTCGGCGGGCAGGGTGCGGTGCGGCGTGAAGCGATCGAGGAACAGCACGGTGCCGGCCGGGCATTCGGGCTGGAGGCGCGGCAGGCCGGCAATCGCTTCCTCGGTGATCCTGAGGCCGTTGTCGGTCTGGCTGGCGAGCGGGGCAGGCAGGCGGCCCGGGATGATCTCCAGCCCGCCATTGCCGGGGCCGGCATCGCTGAGCGGGATCCAGGCGGTGGTCCAGACCTGGCCGCAGGCGACGCCGTCGTCCCGGGCGACGTCCGAGTGCCAGGCATGGCGATGCTCGGGGAAGCTGGCGATGCTGGCGCGGACGCGGACGACCTTGCCGGCGAGCGCCTGTCCGCCGATCCGCTCGGCCTCCGCGCGCAGGCCGGGATCGTTGGCAATCGCCTGGAGGCGGGGTCCGCGATGCGCGTCGGTGCAGATCGCGACGCGGAGCAGGTTCGCCTGGCTGCGGTCATTCTGGTAGATTCGGTCGAGCCGTTCGGCAAGCGGGGCGTCGGGGCAGCTCTGCTCGAAGGGGAGGTAGAGCGCGTGCGACAGCCGGTCGATATGCTCGGCGATATCGGCCTGGGCGGCCTCCACCAGGGCGCGATCGAACAGCGGCAGCGCGGCGTGACCCTGGTCGCGGTAGAAGGCGGCGTCGTCGCTCACCGGCTGCGGCCCAGGGCAGTGACTGTCGGCCAGTCGCCGCCCAGTTCGACACGCGCGTCGATGCCGTAGACCGACTTGAGATTGGCCGGAGTCAGCACTTCGGCGGGCGTTCCGTCGGCGACGATGGTGCCCCGGTCGATCAGCACCAGCCGGTCGCAATAGCGCGCCGCCATGGTGAGGTCGTGCAGCACCGCGATCACCAGCGCGCCGGCGCGTGCCTCGCCGTGGAGCAGTTCCATCACGTCGATCTGGTGACCGGGATCGAGGCTGGCGAGCGGCTCGTCGGCGATCAGCGCGGGCGCTTCCACCGCCAGCGCGCGGGCGAGCAGCACGCGGGCGCGCTCGCCGCCCGAAAGCTCGGTGGCGACGCGGTCGCGCAGCGAGGCGACATCCGCGCGCGTCATTGCCCGCTCGATCGATACGGTGTCTGCATCGCCGATCCGCGACATCGGCGCGAGATGCGGCAGGCGGCCGAGCTCGACCAGCCGCTCGACGGTGAGCGGCCAGTGCAGCGTCTGGCCCTGCGGCAGATAGGCGACGCGCCGGGCGAGATCGGCGCGCGGCATCGTCGCGACTTCCGCGTCGTCGACCAGGATGCGGCCCTTGTGCGGCACCAGCGCCAGCATTGCGCGGGCGAGCGTCGACTTGCCGGCGCCGTTGGGGCCGACGATGCCGGTGAGGGTGCCGGGGGTGAAAACCGCGCCGGCATTCTTGACCACCATGCGGTTTCCGAGCGCGACTGCGACGCCTTGGAGGCTAATCGTCACCACAGCCGGCGCTCCCGCATCAGATGGATCAGGAAGACCGGCACGCCGAGAAAGGCCGTGACGACGCCGAGCTTCAGTTCGTTCCGGGTGTCGATCAGCCGCACCGCGACATCGGCGAATGTGAGTAGCGCCGCGCCGCCGATCGCCGAGGGAATGAGGATCGCCGAGGGGCTGCGATCGGTGAGCGGGCGGACCAGGTGCGGCACGATCAGCCCGATGAACCCGATGGCACCCGACACTGCGACCGCGCCGCCCACGCCGATCGCGGTGCCGAGCAGCAGCCGGATGCGCGTGCGCCGCAGATCGACGCCGAGCGCCTGCGCGCCGTCCTCGCCCAAGGTCAGCGCATCGAGCGCGCGACCGTCCCAGAGCAGCAGCAGCCCGCCGATCGCGATACAGGGATAGGCGATCCAGACATGCTCGAACGAGCGGTTTTCCAGGCTGCCGAGCAGCCAGGTCATGATCTCCATCGCCGCGAAGGGATTGGGCGAAAGATTGAGCGCCAGGCTGACGCCGGCCGTGGCCAGGGTGGCGATCGCGATGCCGGCGAGGATCAGGGTGAGCGGGCTCTCCGAGCGGCCGGCCAGCGCCGACAGGCCGACCAGCGAGAGCAGCGCGCCCAGCACCGCCAGCACCGGCAGCACCACCGGATGCAGCGCGGCCAGCCCGAAATAGAGCGCGGCGACCGCACCGAGCGACGCGGCGTTGGATGTGCCCAGCACCGAGGGCTCGGCCAGTGGATTGCGCAGATAGCCCTGCAGCGCCGCCCCGGCCAGGCCGAGCATCGCGCCCACGCCCAGGCCGAGCAGCATGCGCGGCAGGCGCAGCTCGAGCAGGATGGTGGTGGCGATCCTGTCGCCATGGCCGGTGAAGGCGGCAACCATCCGGGCGAGCGACAGATGCACCGGGCCGAAGAGGATCGAGCCGATCGCGGCGATCAGCGTGAGGGCGATCAGCCCGGCGATCAACAGGGGGCGGGAAATCGTCATCGGGCGTGGGTCCGATCCTGAAAACGGGCCAGCTGCTGCGCCATTCCCCGCGCAGCGTCGACATAGGCGGGGCTGCCGCACACGGTCCAGGCCTGGGGAATGCTGATCCGGGGAATGCCGGCCAGCGCGGGGTGGTGGAGCATCTCGGTACCCTGGTCGGCAACCGTGTCGGTGGCGCTCTCGACGATGAGATAGTCGGGCCGCGCCGCCACCATCTCCTCGAGGCTGAGCTGCGACAGCGGCGGCCTGCCGAGCTTCGCCGCCAGGTTCACCAGCCCCATGCGCTGCATCAGGTCGTCGATCAGCGTGCCGGTGCCGGTCATGAAGCCGCGGCGCTGATAATAGGCCGCCACCTTGCCGCGCCCCGGCCTGCCGATCGCGGCGAGTTGCGCCTGCATGCGCGCGACCAGCGCATCGCCGCGCTCGGGATGGCCCACCGCCACTGCGGTCTGGCGGATCGTGGCATAGATCTCGTCGACCGTGTTAGCAGTGGCGAGATCGAGCAGGTTGTAGCGGTGCCCCCGAAGCGCGCGCATCGGCGCGCTGCGGCTGGCCGGCATGCCGACGATCAGGTCGGGATCGATCGCCAATATCTGCTCGGCGGAATTCTTGAGGATCGGCAGCCCATGCGCCTTCGCCGCCTCGCCCGACATCTCCGCATCGGTGGCGTTGCGAGTCAGCCCGGCGATCTGGCCGCGATCGGCGAGGGCGAGGACGAGCTGATCGGCGCACAGGTTGATCGACACGATCCGCTTCGGCTTGCCCGCCGATGGCGGTGTGGGCGCGTCGGTGCTCGCCCACGAGATTGCGCCACCCAAAGCAAGCAGTGGCAGGCCGAGCGCCGCGATTTTGATGCGGGAAACCATCAGAACGAGCTTTCCCGTTCCCCGGCGAAGGCCGGGGCCCAGCTTCGGTGCAGTTGGTGAACTGAGAGAACCTCTCGAACGCCGTGGCAACTGGGCCCCGGCCTTCGCCGGGGAACAGGCGGGGTGGAGGGTGCGCGGATCATCAGAACTCGATTCCCGCCTGTGCCTTGACGTTCTGCTCGCGAAAGGGGTGCTTCACCTGGCTCATCTCGGTGACGAGGTCGGCCGCGTCGATCAGCGCCTGGGGCGCGTTTCGGCCAGTGACGATGACGTGCTTCATCGCCGGCTTGGCGGCGAGCGCCGCGAGCACTTCCTCCGTCGGCAGGTAATCGTAGCGCAGCACGATGTTGAGCTCGTCGGCGATCACCATCGCATAGTCCGGATCGGCGATCATCCGCTTCACTTCTTCCCAGGCTTCGCGCGCCACGGCGATGTCGCGCGCGCGGTCCTGGGTGTCCCAGGTGAAGCCTTCGCCCATCGGCTTGAACTCGATCAGCTCGGGGAAGCGGTCGAACACCGCCTTCTCGCCGGTGGCCATGGCGCCCTTCACGAACTGGACCATGCCCACCTTCATGCCGTGCCCGATCGCGCGCACCGCCATGCCGAGTGCTGCGGACGTCTTGCCCTTGCCCGGCCCGGTATGGACGATGATCAGGCCCTTCTCGACCGTCTTGGTGGCGAGTTTCTTCGCCTGGGCGGCCTGGACTTTCTTCATCCTGGCATTGTGTTCGGCGTCGGTGCGCTGCTTCACGGCCGCTTCCCCCTTTTGGCTTCAGAAGGCGACGCGCGCGCCGGCATAGGCGGCGGCGCCCGGCGTCGCGAAGCTGAACACTTCCTCATATTTCACGTCGAACAGGTTCTCGACCCGGCCGAACACTGAGAAACGGTCGCTCAGCTTGTACTGCGCGTTGAGGTTCACCAGCGTGAAGGGCTTGAGCGAGACGCGCACCGGCACATAGCTTGGGTCGATATAGGCCAGGTCGTCCATCCGGCCGTTGTAGCGCACCGTCAGCGTGGTCGAGAAACGCTCGTCCTTGCTGAACAGCGTGGCGTTGACGCTGGCAATGTCGCCCGGGCGACGAACTTCGGTGACGCCGTCTTCGGTCGCCTTCAGATGGGTATAGACGGCATCGATCCGGATCTGGCGGATCGGACGCAGGCTGGCGGTCACTTCGACGCCGTGCTGCTTGGAATCGGTGGTGCGGTTGCCCGGTGTCGCCGTGTAGGTCGGCGCGGGATAGGTGATGTAGATTTCGTCGGTCAGCTTCGAATCGAAATAAGTAGCGCCCAGCGTCGCCTTGCCGTCCCAGAAGCTCTGCTCGATCCCGGCTTCCCAGCCCGCGGACTTTTCCGGCCTGAGGTTGGGATTGCCGATATAGGTGCCGCTCGAATAGCCGAACAACTCGTAATAGCCCGGGTTCTTCACGCCGGTGCCATAGGCGGCGTGGACGCGCGTGTCGGTCGGCAGGCGATAGCCGGCCTGGACGCGCCAGGTGGTCACGTCGGCGAAGCGGTTGTTGTCGTCGTGGCGAACCGAGGCGCCGCCGGTGAAATCGCCCGCGGTCAGCTCATATTGGCCGACCAGGCCGAGATTGTCGGTGCTGCGGCGGCCGCGAAAGGCGTCATAGGGCGAGCCCGTGCCCGGCGTGGTGTTGCGGAACTGTTCGCGCTCCCAGTCGACCGCGGCGGTCAGGCGGTGCGTGATCGCGTCGGTGCCGAAGCGGAAGCTCGAGACGAACGAGCCCTTGTAGCGCTGGCCCTTGTCGCCATAGTCGATCCCGCTCGGCTTGTAGCCGGTGCGGGTGGTGTCGGCGAACTGGCCGGAAAGCGTGTTGGTCCAGCGGCCGTCGAGCGCGGTCAGCTCGGCGCTGAGCAGGCCGTAGAACGCTTCGTTGGTGAAGCGCACGCCCGGGCTGTCGACCGTATAGCCGAAGCGCGGGCTCGCTGGATTGCTCTCGCTGTTGTTGGTCTCGGCATCGGTGTGGCTGTAGCGCAGCACGCCTGTCAGCTTGAAGTTCTCGGCGGGCGTCCAGCCCAGCTTGGCGCTGGCGCCGACGCTGTCCGAGCCGATGTCGCGCGTGCCGCCGCGCGCCGTCGGATAGCCCTTGGTATGATACCAGCTGCCCGAAACCGCATAGTCGAGCGTGTCCGAAGCGCCGGCCGCGCGGGCCGCGCCGCTGAAGGTACCGAACGAGCCGCCTTCGGCGCGCGCGCTGTAGCCCGGCGCCTCGCGGCCCGAGAGCGTGATGTAGTTGACCACACCGCCGATCGCGTCCGATCCGTAGAGCGAGGATTGCTGGCCGCGCAGCACTTCGATGCGCGCCGCCGGATCGGCGATCAGCGTGCCGAAATCATATTCGCCATAATAGGGGTCGGCCGCTTCGATCCCGTCGATCAGGACCAGGACGTGATTGGCTTCGCTGCCGCGGATGCGGATCTGGGTCTGGCCGCCGATCGCGCCGATGCGGCTGACCGCGACGCCGGGCACGTCGCGCAGCGCGTCGGAGACGATGCGTGTCTGGCGCTGGTCGAGCGCGGCCGCGTCGATCACCGTGGCGGAGGCGGGCAGGTCCTTGAGCTCGATGCCGTCGCCCGAGCGCGAGGCAGTGACGATGATCGCGTCCTGCGGGTCGCTCGCCTGGCCGGCGTCCTGCGCATGGGCCGGCAGGGCGGCGGCGATCGCGAGCAGCGAGACGAAACTGGTCTTCAACATGGGTAATCCCCCCTGCGCCCGTGCAACGAGGGCGGGGGCCTGCCGCGAACGGCCGGTGCGGCGCGAAGACGGGCGCTTGGTCGCCATTCGCGCAGCACCGAAGCGGCCCCGGCCGCTTGGTCGTCGCTCAGACGGAGAGATACCGTGCCTTGGCCATCCCCTGGACCAGGGCAAGAGCGACCGCCTCGCCGGCAGGTCTCCTGGCTCGCGGGTCAGGGCACGATGCACGGCCTTCCCGGATCGGCGATCCAGTGGCCGCTCCCTCGGATCGGGGAGCCAGTGCATCGCGCTCGCCGCTTACAGTTGCAGGGACAGCCGCGGAATTGGACGGAAGGCCCGTCCGCACCGCATTCCCCTTTAAGCCCCTTTCGGGGCACCGGCGCGATCATGTCGTGGAGGGCGGAACCGCTCCCACGGCGCGGCGCATAGGGCAAATGTTCCGCCGCGCCAAGATCGCGCGTGCAAGGAAAGGCGAGCCGCGGCCTGGAACGCACATCGTCATGCCGGAGTCATGCCCGGCCGGCCGGCGGCCAGGGCGAAATCCGCGAGCGGGCGGGCGCCGCTCTGCGGATCGGCGGGATCGTCGAGCCCGACGAAGCGGACGGCGCATGCCTTGGGCGTGAGCGTGGCGGAGGCATAGCCGCGCACCTGGTGCTCGCCATAATGGAAGCCGGGCGTGCGGGCGACGGTGCGCTTGAACAGCGGGTCGTGGTTCTTGCTGGTGATCGCGCCGCCGACGAATTCGGAAGCGACCGGCGGCGCGCCGGGCTTGTCGGGATCGAGCAGGTCGGCGGCGGCAAAGGCATGGATGTCGCCGCTGAGCACCAGCGGGTTGGCGATCTTCGCATCGCGCCAATGGCGCAGGATGCGCTCGCGCGTCGCCGGATAGCCGCCCCAATTGTCGAGCGTGTAGAGCGATGGAGTGGCGTCGGGCCGCGCCGGGTCGAGCCGCGGGCAATCCGCCATCAGCGTCTGCTGGGCAAGCAGGTTCCAGGTCGCGCGGGAGGCCTCGAATGCGCCGCGCAGCCAGCGCTCCTGCGGCATGCCCAGGATCGAGCGGGCCGGATCGCGGCGCTCCGGACAATCGGGAAGCTTGGGCAGATAGTCGCGATGCTCGGCGAGCAGTTCGGGCGGCTGGCAGGGGCGCCCGCTGCGATACTGGCGGTCGTCGACGAGCTGGAACTCGGCCAGCCTTCCCCATTTGAGCGTGCGGTACAGCCGCATCGCCGCGCCGTCCGGGCGATTGGCGCGGCGCAGCGGCATATGCTCCCAATAGGCCTGATACGCGGCGGCGCGGCGGCGCAGGAAAGTGGCGGGATCGCTGTTCCGCTCGTCGAGCGCGTCGGCATAGTCGTTGGCGACTTCGTGATCGTCCCAGATCATTGCCCAGGGCGCGGCATGGTGCGCGGCCTGGAGCAGGGGATCGAGCTTGTAGGTCGCGTAGCGCACCCGATAGCCCGGCACGTCGAACGGCTCGGGATTGAGATGGGTGCGCACGTCCCGGCCGGGCGCGTTCTCGTAGATATAGTCGCCCAGGAACAATATCAGGTCGGGCGTCTCCGCGGCGATCAGCCGGTGCGCGGCATAGTTGCCCGCTTCGTATTTCTGGCATGAACCGAAGCAGATGCGCAGCTTGTCCACCTGCTGGTCGAACGCGGGCGCGGTGCGGGTGCGGGCTGCCGGGCTGGTCTGGCCATTGGCGATGAAGCGATACCAATAGTCCCGGTCCGGCCGCAGGCCGCGCACTTCCGCATGCACCGAATGCGCCCAGCGCGGCTCGGCGCTCTCGCTGCCATGCGCGACGACGCGGCGAAACGCCGGATCGTCCGCGACTTCCCAGCGCACCGGAACCGGGCGCGCGGGCATGCCGCCATCGCCTTCCAGGGGCTTCGGCGCCAGGCGCGTCCAGAGCACCATGCCGTCGGGCAGGGGATCGCCCGAAGCGACGCCGAGGGTGAACAGCGGCTCGCCTGAAAAGCCCGCCGCGCGCGCGCCCAGCAGGAGCAGGCCGGCGGATCCGGCCGTCGCGCCGGCGCGGAGCAGGGAACGGCGATCATATTCGGAAGCCATGATGAACCTCAGCGATGGAGCAGGATCTGGTCGGGACGGGGCTCGGCGCGCAGGCCGAAATTGGCGTGGACGGCCTCGAGAAACTCGGTCGGGTCGCTGGTCAGGAAGCGGCCGCCGAGGCGCAGCCGGCCGGCGGCCGGATCGGCGAGGACGATCGGGGTGCGCAGGTAGCGGTTATACTCGGCCACGGCCTCGGCCAGGGTCTGGCCGGCGAAGATCAGCTCGCCTTCGCGCCAGGCAGAGAGCGCGCGGATGGTGTCGTCGGCGATCGGCCGCGGCCGGGGTGCCGCCGCGGCGGAGATGGTGAGCCCCTGCCGGCGGGCGAGCCGGATCTCGCCGCGCTCGCCGTGCCGGGGCAGCAGGCGCGCCTCGCCCCGGATCGCGACGACGTCCGCCACGTCGCGCGAGACGAGCCGCAGGTCGAACATGCCGGTGCCGAAGCGCACGGCGCCCGGTCCGGCGCGGACGGTGCAGGACGGGCTGCCCGGCGCGAGATCGAGCGAGAGCTGGCCGCGCTCCAGCTCGACCTCGATCCCGTCATCGCCGCGCCACCAGCGCAGGCGGCTGGCGGTGTTGAGGTCGAAGCACGCCTTCTCGTCGACATAGAAGCGCCGGCGTTCGCCCACTGCCGTCTCGACGACTTGCGCCGCGGCGCTCTGCACCGCGAAGATCGTGCCGCCGGTGACTGCAAGGCCGGCAAGGCCGGCGGCGGCGAGCGCGCGCCGCCGCGTGGGCATGGCGGGCGCGTCTTCGTCCGGCGCTTCGATCGCTTCCTCCTGCGGAGGCGCCGGGTTGCGGGGCAGCCGGTCGAGCTGCCGCCAGGCCTGGCTGATCCGGATGAACGCGATCGCATGCGCGGGATCGGCAGCGCGCCAGGCCTCGAACGCGGCGGGATCGGCGCGGCCGCAATCGAGCGCCGCCAGCCAGTCCGCCGCTTCTTCCTCGATCCGTTCCCGGCGCTGTTGCTGCTCGTTCAAGAAACTCTGCCCGTTCCGCCATGCGATAGTGGTTTCTTCCCGATGCTCAGGAAGCGAAAAACCGCCATAGCATGGATCAGGCCTTGCGCAGGGCGCGATCCGGGGCCGCCGCTTCCGACGCGCAATTCGCCCCGTCGCGCATCGCGCGCGACAGCAGCAGGATGCCGCGGGCGAGATGCTTCTCCACCGTCGAGAGGCTGAGCCCCAGCTTCTCGGCGATCGCGCGCGGCGGCATCTCCTCGAACTTGCGGAGCAGGAGAACGCGGCGGCAGGCGGGCGGCAGCGTGCCGAGCGCTGCCATCATCCGCCGCAGTTCCTCGCGCCCGGCGGCGACGGCGAAGCTGTCCGGTGCGGGATCGGGAAAGTCCAGCTCCTCGAGCGCCGCGAACTGGCGCATCGGCACGATCCGGGCGCGGCGCATGCGCTGCAGCGCGCAGTTCCGGATGATCCGCACCGCATAGGCCGCGGGATTGCCGATCCCTTCCCACGCGCTCAGCTGCAGCAGCTGGGCATAGGCTTCGTGGAGCAGGTCGCGCGCCTCGTCCTCGTCGGCCGCCCAGCGGCGCGCCTGGCGCAGCAGCTCCATTTCGTGCGGCAGGACGGAGGACGCGAACCATGCGTCGATCGGGCGAAACCAGGACATGCGGGAGCCTGAGCAGGAAGGAGTTGGTTCCGACTAGGCGGCGATTGATACGGGGCTGTGACAATGGCCGCCGCTCCTTCGGAAAATCGCGGCTTTCCCCCGCCTCGTCGGGGGGAAAGCCGCACGGTCTCATCGGAGGAACTTCGGCTTGACGACCACGCCGAACCATATCGTCCGCCCCACCGGATAGCGCGTCTGCAGCAGCTCGCGGTTCGCGCCGAGATGCGCCTCGAACGCTGTCTTGGTGAGGTTCTGGACCTGGGCGGTCAGCTGGATCCAGGGCAGGACGTAATAGCTTCCCTGCAAGTCGATCTGGTCGCGCGAGTCCGCCCAGATGTCGCGCCAGGCGACCGAGGAATCCACCGAGACCGGGGATGCCCCGATCCGGTTCCAGGCGAAGCGGAGGTTCGCGGGGCCGCTGCTGTAGAAGATCGAGGCGTTGTAGATATGGTCCGGCTGGTTGAACAGCGCGCCGATCCGGCGGGTGCCGCCATTGCCCATGACGAAATCGAAATGCCCGTCCAGCCAGGTCGCGTTCAGCGACACGCCCAGATCCTTGAGCGGCCCGGGCAGGAAATCGAGCTTGTCCTTGATCAGCTGCAGCTCGACGCCCTTCACGGCCGCCCGTGACGCGTTGACCGGCTGCGAGACGGTGGCACTGGTATAGGTGACGCCGTTGAACGCATAATTGTTGTAGGTGTTGCTCTTGGTGAAGATCTCGTCGCGGATGTCCTTGTAGAACAGCGCCGCCGAGATCAGCCCGCCATTGCCGAGATACCATTCGCCCGAGACGTCGTAATTCCACGCGCGGCGGGGCTTCAGGTCGGGATTGCCCTGGCTGATGCTGAGCGTCGCGGTGCCGTCGTTCGAATAGGTGGTCGTCGCGCCATATTGGCCATAATCCGGGCGGCCGAGCGTCTCGCTGACGCCTGCCCGCAGCTTGACCGCCGGCGTCACGTTCCAGGTCGCGATCGCAGAGGGCAGGGCATAGGCATAGTCGCGCGAGCGGCTGATGCGCGCGCTCGTGCCGTTGAGGTGCGTGGCGACGTCGACCGCGGTACGGTCGTAGCGCAGCCCCGCCTGCAGGTTGAACGCCTCGGCCTGCACCCGCACCTGGCCATAGCCGGCGGTGATCGATTCCCGCAGTGCGTAATAGCCGTTGTTGCCGTCCGCCGCCCGGCCGGCATTCTCGCGGAACCATTCGGGATGCTCGGCCAGCACCGCCGCCGCCTTCTTCTCGTCGATCAGGTAGAAGTTGATCCCCGGCGCCATGATCGGGGTCAGCACCGTCGGCTGGGCATATCGGTCCAGATTGCCGATCAGCGCGGCCGAGGCGGCGTCCTTGGCGAACCATTCGCGATAGGTGAGGCGGTTGTCGACGCGCGTGAGCGTCTGGTTCACGCCCAGGTTGAAGCCCAGCCCGCGATCGCCCTCCTCGAAGTTCCAGCCCAGGTCGCCGCGCAGCGTGCGGACGTCATTGTCGATGTCGTAGATGATGTTGCGCCAGTAGCGTGGGCCGTAATTGGCCGGGTTGGCCGCCGCTGCCGCGTCGTTCATGGCGATAGAGGGGACGCCGCCGATATTCTGGTAGCCATAGCCATAGGCCGCCTGGTTGGACGTCGCCGCCGAGGTGGCGGTGATCACCATGCCGGTGTTCCACTTATACATCCACCGGTCTTCGTTATAGTGCGCGTTCGAGTCCGACGCGCCGAGCTTCAGCTTGAGCTTGTCGTCGAAATCGTAATGCGCGGTACCGTTGACGAACCAGGTGCGGCGCTTTTCCGGCTGAGCGACGAGGCCGAGCTGGTAATTGCCCGTGTTCAGCCTGCCCGTGTCCGGCGTGGTGCCGGGCGTATAGCCGGCGGCGGGCAGCGCCAGCGCCTCGTAGCGGTCCTCGTCCGAGAGTTCATGATAATAGCCGCCGAAGATCGAGGCGCCGAACCGGCGGCTCGGGCGGAATTCCAGCTTGCCGTTGATGCTGTAGCGTTCGCGCTTCTCGTCGAACGCATAGTCCTGCACGCGCACCGGCGCCGCGCGGCCGGTGGATGCCGCGATGTTCGAAGTCTGTGCGCCAGCCGCGGTGTAATAGGTCCAGCCGGCGCCGCCCGTGTCACCCGGCAGGCTGGCGAGCGCCGAGGCGTGGAGCCGCTGATATTCGCCGGACAGGACGAGGCCGAACTGGTCGTCATGGCCGAAGGTCATCGCCCCGGTCGCGCTTGCCCTGAGGTTGGCGTGCTTGTCGGGCACCACCTTGCCGTCCTGCGAGGTCCAGCCGCCCAGCGCCTGGGCAGTGAAGAAATCGCCCGTGTCGAAGGCGCTTTTCGAGACGAGGTTGATCTGGCCGCCCAGCGCATGGGGATCATATTGTGCGGTAACAGTCTTGATCGCCTGGATCTCGCTCACCAGCGTTGCGGGGAGCATGGCGAGCTGCGCGCCGCGATAGCTGGAATCCGCGCTCGCGACCTGCGCCCCGTCGACGGTGACGAGATTGTAGCGGCTGTCGAGCCCGCGGATCGTGACATATTGATAATTGTCGTGCCCGCGCGAGGAATCGCGGTCGGAGATCACCGAAAGGCCCGGGATGCGCCGCGCCGCCTCGACGATGTTGACGTCGGGCAGCTGGCTCACTTCGTCCTGGCTGACGGCGTCGATGATCTGCCCACTGTTGCGCTTGCTGGCCAGCGCGCGGCGGTTCGACAGGCGATAGCCGGTGACGAGGATCTCGTCGCCGTCCTCGGCCGCGGTCGCCGCGGAGTCCGCCGGCGCGCGGCTCTGCTGCTGGGGCATGTCGGCGGCGAGCAGGATGTGATCGGCGCCCGCTGCGACGATCTTCAGCCCGCTATTGCCGATCAGGCGCCGTACCGCTTCGGCCGCGGTCATCCTTCCCCGGAGAGCGGCGGCACGAAAGCCGGCGGCGCGGTCATAGGGAAATGCGATGCGCACGCCGGACTGGCGCCCCGCTTCGTTCAGCGCGGAGGCGAGATCGCTCGCCGGGATATCGAAGCCGACTTCGCGAACCGCCTCGGCATGCGCCGGAACGCTGGCGAGCGCCGGCGCGGCGAGTGCGGACGCGCTCGAAAGCAGCGCGAAAATGGTCGAACGACGAAGCATCTGGCAAGGCCCTCCCTGACGGCGTCGTGCCGCCTCGGTCGCCCGATGCGCGGGAAAGGCAAAACCGCCATTCCGGTTCGAATATTGTGGAGACCCTGGTTGGGGCGTTCGGCGGTGGCCGCCGGGGCGTGGCCGGAATGCTGCGCGGATGGTGTCTTGGGCTGGCCGCTATCGCTCCCCTCACCACCGGACGGCGGCCATCGGTCAATGCGTGCAAAATCTTTCTATTTCGGAGATGCCGGCAAATTGAAACACAATTGAAATGATCCAAAATGGTATATCATTCGTACATTTGTCACATAATTACTGTTTTCTAGAAATATGTTTGCGTTAACACGCGATGCGTTGCGCGTTAATCGCGCAAGAGTTGGGGCGTGTTTGTTGTGCAGGCAAGTTTCGTGAGAAATTGAACAAAATATTACTTTGCCAAAGTGGCGAAGGGTCATCTGTTGTTGTCGCTTCGGTATTTTTGACGCGGGTGTGCTGCGCAATGTCGCTTTTCCGTGAAGAGGTCTCCGAATATCGCAAGATACGCCTGCACGGAGAGGTGGTGCTCAGTCAGTCCTTGTCTTCGCGCGTTATGGCCGCCGCGCTGATCATGTCCATGGCGATCATCGTTACCTGGGTGTCGCTCGGCAGCTATGCCCGTATCGAGACCGCACCCGGCATCCTGGTCACGCAGAACCCGTCGTCGAAGATCGTGGCGCCCGTGCCCGGCGTGCTGCGCGAGCTTCTCGTTCATGAAGGCTCGGTGGTTCGCAAGGGCGACCGCATCGCCGTGGTGGGTCTCGATCGCCAGCGCTCTTCGGGCCGCGGCGTGGCCGCCGGCAGCCTGACCGCGCTGGCGGCGCGCCGCGAACTTGGCGAGGGGCAGATCGTGCTGAGCGCCCGGCGCGAGGCGAGCGAGCGCGCCCGGCTGCTCGCGATGATCGCCGCTGCGAATGCCCAGGCCGAGAGCCTGCGGGGCCAGATCGAGCTCCAGCGGCAGGTCGTCACATCCAATCGGACGATGTTCGACCAGATAGCCAAGGTCGTTGACCGCGGCTTCGTCAGCAAGGTCGAGATGGAGCGGCGGCGCCAGGCGCTGATCGCTTCCGAGCAATCGCTGGCCAGCCTGGGGCAGCAATTGCTCGAACGCAGCGGCCAGGCTGAGTCGCTCGAGGGCCAGATCGCCAGTCTCTCCGCCGAATCCGCGCGCGCGGTCTATGACATCCGCGCCTCGCTCCAGGCGATCGCGCAGGAGCATGCCCGGCTGGAGGGCGAGGAAGCCTATGTGATCACCGCGCCGGTCTCGGGCCGGGTAACTGCGCTGCAGACGGTCGCGGGACGGATGGCGTCGCCGGACAGGCCGATGATGATCATCGTGCCCGAGGGCTCGCCGCTCAAGGCGGAGATATATGCGCCCAGCCGCGCGATCGGCTTCGTCCATGTCGGCCAGGAAGCGCGCCTGCTCTACGAAGCCTTTCCCTATCAGCGCTTCGGTTCGTTCGGCGCGCGTGTTGAATCGATCTCGCGCATCGTGATCGATCCGCGCGAGACCGATGTGCCGATCAAGCTCGAGGGGCCGGTCTACCGGGTGGTGGTGACGCTCGAACGCCAGGCGGTCGATGCCTATGGCGAGAAAGTGCCGCTGCAGCCCGGCATGGCGCTGCAGGCGAACATCATCCTCGAGCGCGAGGGGTTTCTCGACTGGTTGCTCAAGCCGCTCCACGCCGTGATGCGAAAGACTGCGTAGGAGCATGGCCCCGATGCTCGAGGCCGGCGGTCGCCGCCGTACGCCCTATATTCCTCAGAACGAGGCCAGCGAATGTGCTCTGGCCTGCCTCGGCATGGTCGCCGGCCATTACGGCTTCCGCACCGACCTGATCGAGCTGCGTCAGCGCTTCGGCCTGTCGCTGAAGGGGGCCACGCTCAAGCAAGTGATCCAGGTCGCCGAGGCGATCGGCTTCAACGCGCGGCCGCTGCGCGGCGAGATCGCGGATCTGCCGCATCTCACGCTGCCGGCGATCCTCCACTGGAACCTCAATCATTTCGTGGTGCTGACCCGGATCGGCGAGGGGCTGCGCGGCCGCCGCTTCCATATCCACGATCCCGCGCGCGGGCCGCTGATCCTGTCCGAGGCCGAAGTCTCGCAGAGCTTCACCGGCGTCGCGGTCGACCTGCTCAAATCGGAAGCCTTCCTTCCCAAACCCCAGGCGCCGCAGCTGCGGATCGGCCAGCTCTGGTCGTCCATGCGCGGCTTCTGGCAATCGATCGGCCAAGTGCTGGCGCTCTCGCTGATCCTGCAGATCGTCGTGCTGGCGACGCCCTTCTTCATGCAGATCTCGGTCGATTCGGTATTCCCGAGCTTCGACCATGACCTGCTGGCGATGCTCGCGCTGGGCTTTGGCGGGCTGGCGCTGATCAACTTCATGGCCGGATGGCTGCGCGAGCTGGTGCTGCTGACGCTAACCAACGCGCTTTCCTATCAGGTGGTGATCAACCTGTTCCGCCACTTGATGCGGCTGCCCCTGCCCTGGTTCGAGAAGCGGCACGTCGGCGACATCATCCAGCGTTTCGGCTCGACGCAGACCATCGCCCAGCTGCTGAGCCAAGGCATGATCTCGGGCTTCGTCGATGGCGTGATGGCGCTGCTCACCCTGGCGCTGATGTTCGCCTATTCGCCGCTGCTCTGCGGCATCGCGCTGGCGGCGCTGAGCGTCTATGCCGTGGTCCGCCTGATGTTTCTCCAGGCGATGAAGCTGCGCAACTTCGATACGATCGCCACCGCGGCACGCGAGAATAGTGCGCTCATCGAGTCGGTGCGGGGGATTGCCGCGATCAAGGCATTCGGCCGCGAAGGCGATCGACAGCGGCTGTGGCAGAAGAAGAAGGCCGATGCGGTCAATGCCCAGATCCGCCTGGGCCGGCTTTCCGCGGGCTTCGATGCAGCGAACAGGCTGGTCCTCGATCTGGAGGGCGTTGCCTTTGTCTACATAGCGATCAGCCTGGCGCTCGATGCCAAGCTGACGCTCGGCATGCTTTTCGGGTTCCAGGCCTATAAGCAGCAATTCCTCGGCGCGGCGATGCGCCTGGTCGATCAGGCAATGAACTTCCGGATCATCCAGGTCCATCTCGGTCGGATCGCCGATATCGTGATGACCAGGCGCGAGGATGCCGGCGAGGTCCCGTCGGGCGAGGTGCCGAACTTCGATCAGCCGATCGAGGTGCGGAACGTCTTCTATCGCTACGGCGTGGGCGAAGCGGATGTGCTCAAGGGGGCCTCGTTGCGGATCGAGCCTGGCGAGATGGTTGCGCTGGTGGGCCCCTCAGGTGGCGGCAAGACCACGCTGATGAAGATCATGATGGGATTGTTCGAGCCGGTCCATGGCGAGGTGCTGATCGGCGGGCGGCCCGCCTCCACCTTCTCGCGCCAAGCCTATCGGCGGAGCATCGGCTCGATCGCGCAGGACGACTCGCTCTATGCTGGTTCGCTGGCCGAGAATATCGCCTTTTTCGATCCCGAGATCGACATGGCGCGCGTGGAGGAAGCGGCCCGCCTTGCCTGCATCCACGACGATATCGACCGGATGCCGCTGCGCTACGATACGCTGGTGGGTGACATGGGCTCGGTGCTCTCGGGCGGGCAGAAGCAGCGCGTGCTGCTCGCGCGTGCGCTCTATGGCCGCCCGCGCATGCTGTTCATCGACGAAGGCACCGCGCACCTCGATCCGGAGACCGAGGCCAAGGTGCTTGCCTCGCTTTCGAGCCTCAACATCACGCGCATCATGATTGCCCACCGCGCGCAATCTGTTGCCGCCGCGGGGCGCGTGCTGGTCGTGGCGGATGGTCAGATCCAGCCCATGCGGTTCAATAATGTTTCCAATATGGCTGGTGCTGGACAATAAAGATGCTGCCTTTCAATGTATATTCGTAAGATTTTAATGATAAGTTCCAGAAATTGATGAATAGATGGAAATTTCTCTTCAAGAAAACTCTATGGTAATAAATATATATTGTGAATCATTCCTGCCATTCCTGAGAAAGTGTGCACGAATCGAGGAAGAAGCGTTGCAGGCCGCTCCAGTCATTGCCAAGCACCAGTCGCCGAAGTTTCACCACCAGGCTGTTCCCGGTGCGCGATGCGATCAAGTTGATGGGCAGGAAGTGTCGGCAACCGGCCGAATAGAGCACGAGGTTGTGCATGATTCGGGCGGTGCGCCCATTGCCGTCGAGGAACGGGTGGGCGTGAATGATGCCGCCATAGGTCGCCATCGCGCAGATTGCGGGCCATTTGTCGATATGTGTGCTGACGAACTGCGCCAGTTCCGCCATCAGGCCATCGCACAGCCGCCAGTCTGGGAAATGGGTCGCGGCACTATTGTCGAACGCGGCGATGCGCACGCCCGAGCGGCGGAACGCGTTCGCGCCGGCACGGCAGCGGCGATGCACCTCGATCGTGTCTCGCGCCAACCGTGCCGGATCGCGGTAGCTGACATCGGGATGCCCGCGGGTGAAGGCAGTATAGATGTCGAATTCCAGGCGGGCGCGTCTCAGCGCTTCCTCGGCGCTTCCGTCGGGCGCCGCGCCGAGGACATGTGCTTCGAGCTCGTCATGCAGCCCGGCAAGGGCGGCAATGCGTTCGTCCGGGGTGTATGGATAGGACGCGGCAAGCCGTTGCATGGCGGCAGCGTCAGTGGGCCGTAATCGTGCCGCGGCCGCTTCGTGGGCGGCGCTCAAGATAGTAAAATTTGAGATTTCTCCAAGTGAAGGGAATTTCAAACGGGGAAGTGTCTCGATGATTCTCTGATGGGTCACAAATATTTCTCGAAAAGTTTACAATATATATTCTGTAGATTTGGATATGAATTTGCAAATCAATAATGAAAGTGATTAAGTTGTTGTGCGAATCGTGGTTCGCATTTCAACGGAAATGGAGTTTTTCGTGAGGATTCTGACCGAATTTGAAATGGCGCTCGTTGCAGGGGGCACCAAGAGCTCGGAGATCGTCGTGAACGATCCAAGGGATCACGGCGATCCTCCGCCCGACTGGGACGAATACTGGGATGAAAACCCGCCCTATGACGGCGGCAACGACGGCAATCCCGACGGGGCCTATCCGTCAGGCGGCCCCGGCGGCGCCTATCCGTCAGGCGACGGTGTCATCGCCGGCAACCAGGGTGGCGGCCAGGGTGTTAACTCCCTGATAGGCCCCAAGATCGAGAAGCTGTCTCCAACCGGCTCGGTCATTCAATCAAACGGCTATGTGCTGGTCGATTTCAACGGCGACCGCGTCTTTGACATCGCATGGCGCCCCTCTCCCAATGGGGGCTGGGAAGTGACGGCTGATGGCCAGCGCTGGACCCCCGACAGCGATCAGAACGGGCCGCTCACCGTCATCCTAAACCCTCCACAGTAATCGCTCCCCACAAGCAGAGGCGGGCCGGAGGCTCGCCTCTGTACAAGGAACCGTGAATGCGCCTGTTTCTTTCAGCAATATTGACTGCTCTGGCTCCAGCGCCTTCCGGACAAGAAGACCGCGTCGGCATAGAGGGGTTCCAAGTCCATGTTGTCGCGAACCCGGACGCGCAATGCTACGCGAACCGGCTGATGGTGGACCCGGCATCTCGCCGCGTAGTTACCTGGACCTCCTCGCGCGACCTGCGCGACTTCGATTCCACGGAGCCGCATCATTTCGAGGTCACGAGCCTGCCGGAAAGCGGAGCGGCCGCGTTGTCGGTCGCGATCGGCGCCAATGCGCGGGTCGAGCCCCTGCGCTGGAGCGAAAGCGGGGATCGGCTGCTGTTCCGGGTCGAGGCGCGCGGGACTGGCTTCTATCTTGCCGACCAGCAGCGTGTCGAAGCCGGGCCGCGCATGGACCCTTTATGGGAGGAAGTGCGAATCGAGGCCATTGCCAATGGCGATCTCGCTTTTCACCAGCGGCCCGAAGCGCTGGAGCTGCTTCGACGCGCCCGCGCCGATGGCGCGCCCAGGCGGGCGTTGCTTACCCAAGGGGCAGGGTCTGCAACCCTGCTTACCTTCCAATGGGGCAATGCATTCCGACTGAGGGCCTATGCCGGTGCGAAGCGGTGGAATACGGGCAAGAACATCGCCTTCACCTCGGCGCCGCTGCTGATGCCGGGCACGACGCGCGTACGGCAGCTTGGCGAGCAGGAAGCCGGTCGCCCCTTCTTGCCTTATGCCCTGCCCTTTCTCGATCGGCGGCTGGGGACGATCGCCGGCCGGTTCGGGATTTCCCGGGTCGAGCCGCTGCGCGGGAGTGCAATCGACCTTGGAAGGCATTTCGGGCAGCTTGCTGCAATCACCGATGTTGCCGCCAACGGCGCGACGCTGTTCGCGCTCGTCGATCTCGAGCGGGAGCGTCGCATCGTGCGTGTCCGCCACGGCGAAATCCGCAGTTGGCGGCTTTGCGAGAAGAAGCAACTGCCGCTCCCGATCCCGTTACCGGTCGAGAACACGCTTCCCGTCGATATGCCCGTCGTTCGCAGCGAGGTGCAGTTCGGGCCGGGCAGGGGGCGTGCCTTTGCCACGCTCTATCGTCCGGTGCATGCCGATGGGGGGCTGATCGTCTATTTCCATGGTGGCCCGACGATTCCCTATTCGCTCGATGCCGTGCCCCGGGACGTTCGCGAGGCGGCGGCGAAAGGGAAATCGATCCTGATCGTTGAATATTCAGGCATGCAGGGCGGTGGCAGAGCGCTTTCGGAGCGATTGCCGCGGCTTGGCATCGCTGCCTATCGGCAGGATGTGGACCAGGTGATGCGCTGGGTGGCGCGCAGTCCGTTCCGACGGCGTTATCTGCTGGTGGACAGTTTCGGCGGCGTTCCCGGCGTGCTTGCCGCCCGCTATCATGCCGCGCTGTTCGATCATATGTTCTTCCGCGTGCCAGCGCTGACGCTGCATTCGGCCGAAGAAATGCTGCAGAACCGCGAGGGCTTTGCCAGGAACAAGGTGCCCCCCGAAAGCCAGCGCGAATTCGAAGCGTCGATATATGGCGGCGACGCCGGCCGGGCACGCTTCATCGCCGACCTGCGCGCCGAGGTGGGCCGACTGCAACCATCGTCGCGCCTGTCCTTCTATTTCGGCAGCATGGACGGAGCATCGCGCCCGGACGACCTTCCCGCCCAATTCCGCGGCCATCCCACGGTGATGGTCGTGCAATCCACGCATGGCATGCTTGCCAATATAACAGAAGTAGAGCGGGACATCGCCATGAAGATGGCATCGGAGAATCAAAAGAATAAGCCGGGTATGCAGTAGCATGCAGGGTTCTGTTCTGCATCATCCCCATCGCGGCAATCGTTGATCTTGCCGTAGGGCGGGCCCGGCGACGTTGCGGTGAAAGTATGTTCATCGCCTATGGCGAATCTGCGGTGGGGGAGGTGACCACGCTCGGCGGCGCCGATATAATCACTGACCTGGCCGCCGGTCATGAAGAAGCTCAAGGGGCGGCCATTCGCATCGGTAACAGCATGAAGCTTGGCATTCATGCCGCCTTTGGTGCGGCCGATCAGGCGCCCGACATCCCCCTTTTTACCGCCAGGCTCGATGCCGTACGGTGCGTCACGACTGAGGTCGAGCCAAGCTATTCAAGCTCAGAATATGCCGCCAGCGCCCTGGCACCATCTACATGTACTATATGTGGCGGCAGAAGCCTCGGATCGGTTGGAAAAGCTCAGGATTATCGTGTCCTGACAGGTTTCACTGGCACAAGCTGGCATTGTCATCCAGGAGCTCCGACGAGCGCCCATAGGAATGGCAAGTGATGGGCGGTTAGCGGAGCGGCGGCTGCCAGATGAGCGGATGTGGAATGCAGCCTTCGTTCAGTTGGCCGTCGAAGCTGAAAAGGATCTAACGGCGCGCAGCTTATCATAGCCGCGCCAGTTCGGTCGCCAGACCAACGGCACGATGAACCAGATTGCGGCCCAAATAGCCACAATTTATTCTGATCCGAACGGTGCTATCTTTAAACCCTCGGCCATGGCTGGCGCCGAGGCGGCTCTGCATACTGAGCCGGTTGACGCAAATACGGGAGTTCCCGGGAAAGGCGACTGTCTTATCCCGGATAAGTTGGGCATTCCAAACTATCAAGCGGATGGGAAGAACGTAAACGCCGTCGAGCAGGATGGCGGGAAGGTTCGAATCAGGCCGATAAATCACCGTAATACCGTAGGGTTGAGAGGGGGTGTCGAAAACTACCAGAAAAGGAAACGACGCAATGAAGGTAACTTCCTTACTTTTTATGTGCATTCTTGCCGGCTGCAAAAGTGCTTCTGCATCAACTTCTCAATATTTAGGTGATATTTCTGCTATAATGGCCCACGGTATTATCGGTAGAGGCGTAATAAAACTAGAAAATGCCATTAATATTGACGGCAGTGTTGTCAAGCGCTTGCGGTTAATCAACTTGGCCAGGGGCGAAAAATAGGGCTGGTGCGTTTAAGGAAAGATCGTTCATATGGTATGTAACGAATCTGTAAATATTTGCACGGAATGGACAGAGAATTACGGCATCGATGTACATTGATATGAAGACGTCGATTACCAGCTCAGTTGTTGGGACCGGATAAGGGCGCCTCAAGAAAATGGCGGAAAACTGCGAGAGGCGGTTTTCTGCCTGACGTGGCCCACCCGTTTTACGGCGCCTCAGAATCGGGCTTTCGCAGATGACGATGTCTCAAAAAGAGACCCATGAAGATACATTCTAATTTAAATCGGGATGGTCTGGATCGACTATATTATACCGATCTCGATGGAACTATCGGGCTCTTCTATCCCCTTATGATGCGGTCGGGCGTGTTTACACGCTCCATCGGTGTATCCAGTCGGAGGCTTCCTGGGGGCTTGGCTTAATGAAGTGCAGAAGAGATTAAGCAGAATTGGGAATCAAGAATGAGATCAATGATGACGATATTGTCCGCTATATGCGCGTCATGCGCGTCAACTGGCGCATCCGGAGTCGATGGGTTGCCGAGCTCTCGGCAAGCTGTGTCGTCAGCCTTATATGATTTCGATTCTGGCAAGATAAAGGATCGTGGTTTTGTATCCGTTTCAGGATATCTGACGTTTGGAGACGACAAGCATAATTTATGGGAGAGTTCGAGGGCATATGAATATATAAAAGAAAAGATGCCTCCACTTGGCGACCGCGCTTGGAAGGAATGCATTTCTTTAAGCTTCTACGGAAATTTCAGAAGATCGCTGAAGAAATACGACGGAAAAGAGGTTATAATATCTGGATATATCTACCGCCACACGCCAGCGCGTGACGAAGTTAATCTCGGGTCGTGCAATGAGATATTTATCTCTATGGAGGGCCCTGGAGCGCGCGTCGCGCCCGTTCGCGAATAACTCGGATCAATAGGCGGAAGTTGGCCCGATGTGAACGGCGCGCTCAGTCAGATCGACAGCTATGACGGTGGCTGGCGTGATGGCCGGAGCATATAGCAGGGCAAATGGCGGAGGCCCAATGACGGCGAAGAGTCCGTATGAACCCGAAGATAATTAAGTTCCTGGAGAACTTTTCCGTAGCCGTGATGGGCGTCGGTGGCGCATCGATTTTTTTGTAGCGAGCTGTCGTCGAGTAGATTTGTCGTTTGTATCTTGCTTGATGTTGATGGTGTTGGGGTATTTTTCTTACAGGTATTTTAGGAGGCGTTCAGGGGGTGGTTGAATGTACTGGCCTGCCCTGGAAAAGCTGGTCCAATTCTGAAGATAGCCATGTGTGGCGTAGGAATTGGAGGGTGCCAACCGCAATCTGGCGAACACTGCCTATACCTATGACGCCGAGAACCGGCTGGTGGTGGCCTCGACGGGCGCGCAACTGACCTATGAACCGCTGGGACGGCTATACGAGAGCTACAGCCCGGGCACCGGCATCACGCGTTTCCTCTATGATGGGGACAATCTGGTCGCCGAATATGATGGCAGCCGCACATTGCTGCGCCGCAATGCGTTCGGTCCCGATATCGACGAGCCGATCCTGCTCGACGAGGGCAATGCGCTGAACTGCTCGGGCACGAAGGTGCTGCACGCCGATCCTCAGGGTTCGGTGCTCGCGCAAGCGGATTGCTGGGGTAATCGCACTGCGATTGACGTGCGCCCCTGGAATGTGACCGATTTTGAGTAGAGTCCGACGCAAAGGAGTCGGACGAGAATGAAGCGCAGCAGGTTCAGCGAAGAGCAGATCATCGCGATCTTGAAGG